>NZ_LT896588.1:3727640-3728990 GCF_900186615.1 Parabacteroides bouchesdurhonensis | reverse complement strand
GTTGGCGGGGTAACGGCCCACCAAACCGACGATGGATAGGGGTTCTGAGAGGAAGGTCCCCCACATTGGTACTGAGACACGGACCAAACTCCTACGGGAGGCAGCAGTGAGGAATATTGGTCAATGGACGCGAGTCTGAACCAGCCAAGTCGCGTGAAGGATGAAGGTTCTATGGATTGTAAACTTCTTTTATAGGGGAATAAAGTGCAGGACGTGTCCTGTTTTGTATGTACCCTACGAATAAGCATCGGCTAACTCCGTGCCAGCAGCCGCGGTAATACGGAGGATGCGAGCGTTATCCGGATTTATTGGGTTTAAAGGGTGCGTAGGTGGATAGATAAGTCAGCGGTGAAAGTTTGTGGCTCAACCATAAAATTGCCGTTGAAACTGTTTATCTTGAGTATGTTTGAGGTATGCGGAATGCGTGGTGTAGCGGTGAAATGCATAGATATCACGCAGAACTCCGATTGCGAAGGCAGCATACTAAACCATCACTGACACTGAAGCACGAAAGCGTGGGTATCAAACAGGATTAGATACCCTGGTAGTCCACGCAGTAAACGATGATTACTAGGAGTTTGCGATACAATGTAAGCTCTACAGCGAAAGCGTTAAGTAATCCACCTGGGGAGTACGCCGGCAACGGTGAAACTCAAAGGAATTGACGGGGGCCCGCACAAGCGGAGGAACATGTGGTTTAATTCGATGATACGCGAGGAACCTTACCCGGGTTTGAACGCATTTGGACCGGAGTGGAAACATTCTTTCTAGCAATAGCCATTTGCGAGGTGCTGCATGGTTGTCGTCAGCTCGTGCCGTGAGGTGTCGGCTTAAGTGCCATAACGAGCGCAACCCTAATCACTAGTTACTAACACATCAAGGTGAGGACTCTAGTGAGACTGCCAGCGTAAGCTGTGAGGAAGGTTGGGATGACGTCAAATCAGCACGGCCCTTACATCCGGGGCGACACACGTGTTACAATGGCGTGGACAAAGAGCAGCCACCTGGCGACAGGGCGCTAATCTCCAAACCACGTCTCAGTTCGGATCGGAGTCTGCAACTCGACTCCGTGAAGCTGGATTCGCTAGTAATCGCGCATCAGCCATGGCGCGGTGAATACGTTCCCGGGCCTTGTACACACCGCCCGTCAAGCCATGGGAGCCGGGGGTACCTGAAGTCCGTAACCGTTGAGGATCGGCCTAGGGTAAAACTGGTGACTGGGGCTAAGTCGTAACAAGGTAGCCGTACCGGAAGGTGCGGCTGGAACACCTCCTTTCTGGAGCACAGAATTACCGAGTATAGTAACGAAGGTATTAACTTCCTTACTTGTGCTGCTTTAGTTGTAATGTA
>NZ_LT896588.1:3685140-3725140 GCF_900186615.1 Parabacteroides bouchesdurhonensis | reverse complement strand
AAGGGTCGTTGTAGACTACGACGTAGATAGGCTACAGGTGTAAGTGCAGTAATGTGTGAGCCGAGTAGTACTAATCGCCCGAGACTTTCAGAAGGGAAAGTGGGATGATAGTTTTGTAGGAAAGGAGTTTTACTGAAAAGACTTTATTGATAGTCCAGAGTGTTTAAGAAATAAAAGATATTAAGGTGGTTATAGCACGAGGGATCCACCTCTTCCCATACCGAACAGAGAAGTTAAGCCTCGTCACGCCGATGGTACTGCGTAAAAGTGGAAGAGTAGGTAGCCGCCGTTTTTAAGGCTGAGAGAGAGATCAGCCGAAGAAGAAAAGAAGGAATCAATCGAAAGGTTGGTTCCTTTTTTGGTTTAAGTGAAAGATGATAAGATGTGGATTTCTACAAAAAAGTGTGGATTTATTCTACAGATAAAAAGATATATAAACTGCATTATTTAATTAACATATTCCCTATCTTCTTTGTTATTAATTATATAACGTATATTAACTATACAGGGAGTATGAATGGAATGATTCTTTCATAATTAAATTAACAAACTTACAAAATAGAAATCTTATATAGAAATAGAATGTTTAGTAAAGGATTAGTCAAGGCAAAGATTGTTTTAGTAGCCCTTTTAGTATTAGCTACCGGATGCCGGCATAAGAATGAACCTCAATTACCAATAGTAGTTGTAGATAAGCCGACCAAAGAAGATGTACAAATATTCGGTGAGTACGTAGGGCGTATCCGTGCTGCCAGCTTCGTTGAAGTGCATGCACGGGTAGAAGGTTATCTGGAGAAAATGTTATTTGAAGAAGGAAAGCGGGTAAAACAGGGAGAACCTTTATTTATTATAAACTCTGCTCCTTATAAAGCACGTGTGGAAAAAGCAAAGGCCCAACTTAAAAAAGATCAGGCTCAGGCTGCTAAAGCACGACGAGACGTGGAACGCCTTACTCCTTTGTATGAACAACATGCCGCCAGTCAGTTGGATTTGGATAATGCTCTTGCAGCTCTAGAGAATGCAGAAGCAAATATTGCTATCAGTAAAGCTGATTTGGATAATGCACAATTAGAATTAGGTTATACAGTAGTAACTTCTCCTTTATCCGGATATATCAGTGAACGTTTTGTGGATGTAGGAGCTTTAGTTGGACCAGGTGTCAATTCGAAACTGGCTGCCGTAGTAAAAAGTGATACTGTTTTGGTGGATTTTAAAATGACTGCTTTGGATTATTTACGGGCGGAACGCCGTAATGTGAAATTCGGAGAACAAGATACGACCCGAAGTTGGCAGCCTACCGTTTCTGTAACATTAGCAGATAATTCAGAATATCCTGTAAAGGGAATAGTCGATTTTGCTGATCCGCTTGTAGATCCACAGACAGGTACTTTTGGTGTTCGTGCAGAATTGTCTAATCCTAATCAGAAATTATTGCCAGGACAGTTTACGCGTGTAAAATTATTACTGGATGTGCGTGAAAGAGCGATCGTTGTTCCCCGTAAAGCACTTTCGATAGAGAAAGGCGGCGCTTTTATTTACGTAATCAGAAAAGATGATGTTGCTGAAAAGCGCTTTGTACAAACCGGTCCGGAGATAGGTAATAAGATTGTTGTTGAACGTGGTTTAGGTGAAAACGAGCGCGTAGTAATAGAAGGTTATCATAAATTGGTACCAGGCGTAAAAGTGCATCCTATTGATGCAGGAGATCAAGAAGCCATTCAAAAACTGAGAGAGGAGGAAGAACAATGAAACCAGGATTCTTTATAGATCGTCCGGTATTCTCAACTGTTCTTTCCGTACTGATTGTGATTGTGGGAATAATCGGGCTGGTGATGTTGCCTGTAGATCAGTATCCCCAGATTACTCCTCCGGTAGTAAAGATAAATGCCTCTTATCCGGGAGCCAGTGCTCTGACTGTATCACAGGCGGTAGCGACTCCTATTGAACAGGAATTGAATGGAACTCCCGGTATGATCTATATGCAGAGCAGTAGTTCTAACTCAGGAGGTTTGAGCATAACTGTTACTTTTGACGTTTCAGCAGATCCGGATTTGGCTGCCGTAGAAATACAAAACCGTGTAAAACTGGCGGAAAGTCGTTTACCTGCAGAAGTAGTACAAAATGGTATTACTATAGAGAAACAAGCTCCCAGCCAGTTAATGACTTTAAGTCTAATGTCTGAGGATCCGAAATTTGATGAAATATACCTCAGTAATTTTGCAACAATTAATGTGCTGGATGTATTACGCCGTATTCCTGGTGTAGGACGAGTGTCGAATATCGGTAGCCGTTATTATGGCATGCAGATTTGGGTATATCCCGATCGTTTAGCAAATATGGGACTTACCGTAAAAGATTTGCAGGATGCTTTAAAAGATCAAAACCGTGAATCCGCTGCCGGTGAGCTTGGCAAGCAGCCAGTGCTGGATGTGGATATTACATTACCTGTAACAGCGCCCGGCCGTCTTTCTACTGTAAAAGAATTTGAAGATATAGTCATCCGTGCTAATCCTGACGGTTCTATCGTCCGTATGAGAGATGTAGCCCGTGTTTCTTTGGAGGCTTCCTCTTATTCAACAGAAAGCGGAATCAATGGAAAAAATGCTGCTATTTTGGGTATTTATATGTTACCGGGTGCTAATGCTTTGGAGGTCGCAGAGAATGTGAAGATTGCCATGAAGGAAATTAGTAAGAACTTTCCGGAAGGCTTGGAGTATAATTTTCCATTTGATATGACTGAATATATATCCCAATCTGTCCATGAAGTATATAAAACCCTTTTTGAAGCCTTATTTTTAGTTGTACTGGTTGTTTTCCTTTCATTACAAAACTGGCGTGCCGCTTTAATTCCTACCATAGCTGTTCCTATCTCTTTGATTGGAACATTCGGATTCATGCTGATATTAGGCTTTTCACTGAATATGCTTACTTTGTTAGGGTTGATTTTGGCTATCGGTATTGTGGTTGATGATGCCATTGTTGTAGTTGAAAATGTAGAACGTATCATGGCGGAAGACAAACTGTCGGCACGTGAGGCTACACATATAGCCATGCATGAATTATCGGGCGCTTTAATTGCCACCTCAATGGTGTTGGCCGCAGTGTTTGTGCCTGTTAGCTTTCTGGGAGGAATAACGGGGCAGCTTTATCGTCAATTTTCGGTAACTATTGTTGTTTCCGTATTACTGTCTACTGTTGTTGCCCTTACATTAAGCCCTGCTATGTGTGCTATTATTTTGCGTCCGTCACATAAGAAGAAACCTTTTATTTTCCGTAAAATAAATATATGGTTGGCCAAAGGGAATAAGACCTATACAAAATTATTGAGAAAAGCTATTCAAAATCCACGTCGCATATTAGCCGGATTCGGTATGGTGCTGGTAACTATTTTTGTATTGAATCGTGTACTTCCGACCAGCTTTATACCGGAAGAAGATCAAGGTTTTTTTACTATTGAACTGGAAATGCCGGAAGGGGCAACTTTGGAACGTATGCGTATTGTGACTGACCGTGCTATCGAATATCTGGAAAAGCAACCGGCGGTTGCTTATGTTCAGAATGTTACCGGTAGTAGTCCACGTATTGGAACTTCTCAAAGTCGTGCGACATTGACCGTTATTCTTAAGCCATGGGAAGAACGTAAATCGTCAGACATGAAGGTTGAAGATGTGATGGAGGCTGCCCGTAAGGAATTCTACTATTATCCGGAGATCAAAGCTTATCTGAACCGCCCTCCTGTAATACCCGGTTTAGGTGAAAGCGGAGGTTTGGAAATGCAGTTGGAAGCCCGTGGCGATGCTACTTGGGATAATTTGGTAAGTGCTACTGACACTTTCCTGTATTATGCATCAAAAGCTCCTGAATTGCAAGGCGTTTCTTCTGCCATGCAATCAGAGATACCTCAGTTATATTTTGATGTAGATCGTGATAGGGCAAAATTCTTAGGTATTCCATTAGCGGACATATTTTCTACAATGAAGGCTTATCTGGGCTCAGTTTATGTAAACGATTTTAATATGTTTAACCGTATCTACCGCGTGTATATTCAGGCAGAGGCTCCTTATCGTGCAACACGAGATAATATAGGATTATTCTTTGTCCGTGCTAAAAATGGGGCGATGGTACCTCTAACGGCGTTGGGAACAACTGAGTATACAACAGGACCCGGCACGATTAAACGTTTCAATATGTTCTCTACAGCTTCTATTAATGCCGTAGCAGCTCCCGGGTATAGTACCGGTGAAGCTATGGATGCTATGGAGCGGATTGCACGCGAACATTTACCGGAGAACATCGGTTTGGAATGGAGCGGTCTTTCATTTCAAGAAAAACAGGCTGGCGGTCAAACCGGCTTCGTGTTAGCCTTGGTATTTTTGTTTGTTTTCTTGTTTTTGGCTGCTCAATATGAAAGTTGGATTGTACCTATAGCCGTTCTTCTTTCGCTGCCTGTTGCAGCTTTGGGTGCCTACCTTGGTGTATGGATTACCGGTTTGGAAAATGACGTTTATTTTCAGATAGGTTTAGTTACTCTTATCGGTTTAGCTGCCAAAAATGCCATTTTGATAGTAGAGTTTGCCAAAGTACAAGTAGATTCGGGTGTGGATGTTGTAAAGGCTGCTATCCATGCTGCCCAAATGCGTTTCCGTCCGATTTTGATGACATCTTTGGCCTTTGTGTTGGGTATGCTTCCGATGGTATTGGCAAGTGGGCCCGGGTCAGCTTCACGTCATAGCATTGGTACAGGTGTGTTTTTCGGGATGTTGGTAGCTATTACTATCGGTATTGTATTAGTTCCATTCTTCTTCGTATTGATTTATAAGATAAAAGGAAAACTACGTATGGCGCGTATTCTTAAACGTCATTATTGTATAGCGGTTTTGGCTGTGTCTCTGGTAGGACTTTCTTCTTGTAAAATAGGAGAGAAGTATACCCGGCCGGAGTTGAATCTTCCGGCAGAGATCGAGGCAGGAGCAGACAGTTCGTCTGTATCTGATATTCCCTGGCAAAGTCTTTACACCGATCCGACATTGCAACAGCTCATCCATCAGGCTTTAGAGAATAATAAAGATATGAAGATTGCTGCATCTAAGATAAAAGAGATGATTGCCGCAAAACGTATCTCTTTCGCTAATATGTTTCCACAAGTAGATGCTAAAGTATACGGACAAAAAGAAAAATTGAATTATGGAGGAGATAATCCTAGTCCTGATCCTGAATTTGGTGCCAAGTTAGCTTTGTCGTGGGAACTGGATTTATGGGGAAACCTCCGTTGGGCAAATGAAGCTGATATAGCTGTATACATGCAATCGGTAGAGGCGCAAAGAGCTTTGCAATTGACAATTATAGCGGAAGTTGCCGCAAATTATTATGAATTATGTGCTCTGGATCGTGAGCTTTTTATCGTACAGCGTACACTGGAAGCCCGTCGTGAAGGGGTTCGTTTGGCAAAACTTCGATATGAAGGGGGCCTAACTTCCGAGACAGCCTATAATCAGGCTCAAGTGGAGTTGGCCCGGACTGAAACTCTTATACCAAGCCTTGAACGTGAGATTAAGATAAAAGAAGGAGATCTCTCCATGTTGTTGGGAGAATATACTTTTAAAATACCTCGTGGCTTATCCCTCAGTAATCAGCATTTGCCGGATGCTTTACCTGTGGGCCTCCCATCTTCCTTGCTTGAACGTCGCCCTGATATGCGTCAGGCAGAGCAACAGTTACGTGCCGCTAACGCTCGTGTGGGTGTGGCACGTACTGATCTGTTCCCTAAAATACGTTTGACTGGAAACTTGGGATTTGAGAGTGACGAACTGACCGGTTTTTTGAAAAGTCCGGCATGGTTTATTGTTGGGGATTTGGTTCAGCCTTTGTTTGCCATGGGAAAGAATAAAGCAAAGGTAAAAGTTGCAAAAGCCCGATACGAACAGGAATTGTATGGATATCAGAAAAGCGTGTTAGGTGCTTTTAAAGAGGTGAACGATGCCATAGTTACTATCCGGAAAGTTAAGGAAGTCCGTGCGTCACGCGCCCGGTTGGAAGAAGCAGCACAGAAATATCTGGAATTGGCACAACTTCAATATATCAACGGAGTTACCAGTTACATGGATGTACTGGATGCCCAACGTGGATATTTTGACGCTCAGGTAGGACTTAACAATGCCGTTTTGGACGAACTACTGGCTGTTGTATATTTATATAAAGCATTGGGAGGAGGATATTAGACAGGGATCGCATGGATTTGATGGTCAATGGATAAAATAAATATACGTATATTTCGTAAATTGTTTGAATATTCGTATATTGCGATTGTTTCGTAGAGTAAATAACATTAAATCCTATCGTTATGATGACCTCTTTAAAATCTTTCTCGTTATTGGCGGCAATAGCTGTCTTTTCCGCTTGCGGCGAAGCCCCGCAAGTGAATTATTTGGAAAATGCGCCGGTAGTGGCTACACGTATCTTGATTGATGGAGAGGAACTTATCGAGATGGATCCTGCTCTGTTGAAGGATACCGTGTTTTTTCCTATCAGTCATTTCACGGAAGATCTTCATATCATCAAGCTGGGTGAGGGTGATGAAGCATTGACTGGTGCCGATGCCGCTTTGGTTTCGGACAATTATATTCTAACAATTGGGAGTGGAAATATTCCTTATAAATTATTTGATAAACAAGGCCACTATCTGAATGATATCGGAGCTGTCGGACAGGGGCCCGGAGAATATAGGTTTATTTATACGGCACGAATAGATGAGGAGAATCGACGTATATATATGATGCCGTTTTTTGCGAGTTCTCTTTTAGTATATGATTTGGAAGGAAATTCGCTTCCTTCCGTGCCTTTGGTGCATAAAGGAGTGATTGCGATGTTTGTCGTACAGGGAAATAAGTTAGTGGTCATGGCTTCTCCTCAACCCCAACTTCCCTCTTGCGTATGGGTACAAGATATGGCAGGTAATTTGCTTTATGATATCACTACTTCCTTTGATTTTGATTTCCGTAATACAATGATCGCTGTTTCCCTGAATGAGGAAGATCATATAGATCTGAGTTACTGGACTCATCAACCTCGTGTGGATTCGTTATACTATGTTGATTTGGAAAAGAAAAAACTGATTCCCCGATTCACCACACGTTTTAAGGGGGATGCCTTGAAACAACATATGTATATGGAATGGCCTGGTTATTATTTGGGAGATACGAGTACCTTAAGTCTGGTTTCGACTACTGATGACGACGGTAATGTATTGCAGCGACAGGAAGGCGAAGCTCCGGATTACTATATTGTTGATAAAAAGACGTTGAAAGGAGCCTACATTGTCCTTATCAATGATTTCTTCGGAGGAGAACGCTTTGAAAGTCCGTTGGTGTTTCAGTATCAATCTTATTCAGTTTGTGTAGATCCCGGAGTATTGACGGAATGGATTGATAAGGCACTCAAATCCGGACTACTTTCGGATAAGATGCGGAAGAAACTCATCGAAGTACAGGCGAATATGAGCGAGAATGATAATAATTATCTTCTATACGCGAAATTGAAAAAGCCAAATTGAAAGTTTTTGCCTGGCGGATGGATATTCCCGGTCTTATTGAGCCCTACTAAGCTAGTATACATGAGCATAATAACCGAGTGATCATGTATAAGCGATAATGAAAAAATTCTTATTATCTTTGTCCTCATATAAACAATCGAGGAAAGAAGATGCCATTAAATTTACAAAAGAACTTACCGGCTATTGAGTTACTCAAAAAGGAGCATATTTTCGTTATAGACTCTCTCAGAGCTTCAGAACAAGATATACGTCCTTTGCGCGTTGTGGTGCTTAATCTGATGCCTCTTAAGATAACTACTGAGACCGATTTGATTCGACTGCTTAGTAATACTCCGTTGCAGGTAGAATTGGATTTCATGAAAATCAAGGGGCATACACCGAAGAACACCCCGATCGAGCACATGCAGGAATTCTATCGGGATTTCGACGAGATAGCGGATGACTTCTACGACGGGATGATCGTGACCGGCGCTCCTGTGGAGCAGATGCCTTTCGAAGAGGTGAACTATTGGGAGGAGATCACCTGTATATTTGACTGGGCACGTACTCATGTTACTTCCACGTTATATATCTGTTGGGCCGCCCAGGCAGGATTATATCATTTTTATGGTGTACCTAAATATGATTTGCCGGCTAAGATGTTTGGGGTGTTCCGTCATACCTTACGTGAACCGTATTTGCCGATATTCCGTGGTTTTGATGATGAATTTTATGTTCCCCATAGCCGTCATACAGAAGTACGTCGTGAAGATATTCGTAAAATTCCCGAATTAACACTCCTCTCCGAGAGTGAAGAATCCGGTGTATATATGGCTATGGCACGCGGTGGTCGTGAGTTTTTTATAACAGGACACTCTGAATATTCACCCTATACCTTGAATGACGAATATATTAGAGATGTTAGCAAGGGGTTGCCAATATCTGTTCCCCGTAATTATTATCGTAATGACGATCCCGCACAAGGGCCTGTTGTACGTTGGCGCGGACATGCTAATTTACTTTTCACCAATTGGCTGAACTATTACGTTTATCAGGAAACACCATTCCGTATAGAAGATATAAAAAATCTTGGTTGCCTCTAATATGCGTACAATAGAACTGCTTGCTCCGGCTAAAGATTTGATTTGTGGTATTGAAGCTATCAATCATGGAGCTGATGCCGTTTATATCGGTGCTCCCAAATTCGGAGCCCGTGCAGCAGCCGGAAATTCATTGGATGATATAAAAACTCTATGTGATTATGCACATCTTTACGGTGCGCGAATCTATGTAGCGCTTAATACCATTCTGAAAGAAGATGAATTGGAAGAGGCCGAATGCCTTATCCGCCAATTATACGATGTGGGAACAGATGCCCTCATCGTGCAGGATATGGGGATTACCCAGCTGGACTTACCTCCTATCCCGTTGCATGCCAGTACGCAAACGGATAACCGTACTCCGGAGAAAGTGAAATTCTTGCAAAATGCAGGTTTCACACAAGTGGTGCTGGCTCGTGAGCTATCTTTAAATCAAATCAGAGCAATCCATGAACAAACAACTGTTCCCCTGGAAGTTTTTGTACACGGTGCTCTTTGCGTAAGCTATAGTGGACAGTGCTATCTGAGTGCCGCCCTTAGTGGGCGTAGCGCCAATCGTGGAGAATGTGCACAATATTGCCGGCTTCCCTATACGTTAACAGATGCTGATGGTAAAGTTATAGCAGACAGTAAACATTTATTATCGTTACGGGATATGAACCGTTCTGAGTATCTCGAGGCTTTAATGGATGCAGGTGCTTCTTCATTCAAAATAGAGGGACGTTTGAAAGACATTAGCTATGTAAAGAATATCACAGCCTTTTATAGAAAGAAATTAGATGCTATTTTATCCCGTCGCTCCGAGTATTGCCGGGCTTCTGCCGGGACTTGTACATTCACTTTTGAGCCGGTGGCCGAAAAAAGTTTTAATCGTGGTTTTACACCTTTCCTGACGGAAGAACGTACGGCGGATATTACCGCTTTCGATACTCCAAAATCGTTAGGGGAGCTCGTTGGGACAGTTAAAGAGATAAAAGGAAACTCATTTACTATTGCCGGAGTAAAACAACTTAATAATGGAGACGGACTTGCTTTTTTCAATACAAGAGGTGATCTGGAAGGTTTTCGGGTGAACCGGGTAGAAGCTAATCGTATCTTCCCATTGAAGATGCCTGATATTCGTCCTAAAATGCAGATATATCGAAACTTTGATCAGGCATTTGAAAAACAGCTTTCCAAGCCTTCTGCAGAACGTAAATTAGCTGTGAATATTCGTTTTTTTGACAATTCGTTTGGCTTTTCTCTGGAAATGGAAGACGAAACAGGTGCTCGCATTGTTATTAACCGCTCCTTTGAAAAGGAAGTGGCGCGAAAAGACCAGCAAGACAATATACGTACTCAATTGGGTAAGTTCGGAAATACGCCTTTTGAAGTGTCAAGGGTGGAAATAGATCTTTCCGAAAATTGGTTCGCACCGTCTTCTTTACTGGCTGATATGCGTCGTGAAGGGGTGGAAAAGCTGCAAGTTTGCCATCGTATGCGTTATCGTCGTGAACTGTCAAAGCGGAATATAGCAAACGCCGATGCTGCGCTTTATCCCGAAGGATCGCTTACATATTTGGGCAATGTCGCTAATAGCCGTGCTTGTGCCTTTTACAAAAAATATGGAGTGGGAGAGATCGCGCCAGCCTTTGAACTCTGCCCGCAAAAAGATGTGCCACTAATGTTTACAAAACATTGTATCCGTTTTTCAATGAAGGCATGTCCGGTATATCAGAAACCTGTATCTTCTTTCAAAGAACCGTATTATCTTTTATATAAAGATACTCGTTTGCGTTTACAATTTGATTGTAAAAATTGCCAGATGCTGGTGTATGCGGAAAACAAATAACTATGGGGAAGGTTGGAGAGATTTATATTATCTCCTCCAACCATTTCATATAATTACGAACTGCTTCTGTATCTTCGGCGGCGGGGCTCCATGGCGCCATATTTTCTGGGCTTAGCGGTGCAAAAGGCCCTTGTTTTACCTCATAGATAACCGATCCGCTTTCTAGCACCAACAGCCCATGCCATACACCTGCTTTTATTTCGGCACCATATATGCCGGAATGTGGGTCGAGTATTAACTTCTCTGTGATGTGTCCGTCTTCGTCAAAAAGGAATACTGCAACACGCCCTCGTAAAAGGAGAAAGAATTCATCTTTCGATGGATTCAAATGACGATGCGGTCGCAAGTAAGTGCCCGGTTCCATTGCATTAAGCAGACGATTTACGGGATCGTCCAGTTCTTCATGGAAATTGTAGTTCATGCGAAGGCGGGGAGATTGTTTTGCCTTCGCTGTTGTTTCGTCCAGAAGTTGGGTATTTATGATTTTCATGTGCATATACTATTTATTACAATGCGAATATACGAAAAAGAGTTTTGAATCTGCTCAATCTTTTTATCCGGGGAAAACTTCTTATAACTGTACGCTGGTAATACCACTACGGCTACTCCATGTCGTAAGGATCCGGTTCTTCGCTTCTCTGTTTATTTTTATCTTTCCTTTTATCCATATTCCCGAAACTATACGTAAGTGTGAAACCTACACGTCGTCCTCCTCGCCAGTTTTCCGAATCCTGCCAGAAACCGGTTCCGGAAGTGATGGTGCGAAATTTTCGGGAATCTAATATGTCACGGGCATTAATGCTGAGTGTCAGTTTGTTTTTTATAAAAGATTTGCGTAAACCCAGATCTACGGAGTAGCTGGGTTTACGGTAGCCTTGTGCCATCAATCGTTTGGAGTTGTAACTTCCTGTCCCTTGGAAAGAAATGCCTAAAGGAAGGCTGAAATTGGCAATCATACGCGCATCCCATGAAAAGCTTTCGTCGGTTTCTCCCGTGACCGGTGTCTGGGCGCCTTCCGGGAGATAGCTAAAGCCATCGAGTTTGGAATAATAGAGGTTTATTGTTGTTGTAAGGTCTAGAATCTTAAACAGCTTGTCTTTGCCTACAATCTCCAGACCACTAGCTTGTGATTTGGCTACGTTTTCGCTTGTAGTGTACATTACATTGTCTGTGGTATTCAAGAAACGAATACGTTGGATTACGTCATCCGTAGAACGGTAATAACCGGAAAGAGATAAAGTATGCCCGGATTCCCATGTTTTGATGTAATTTAATTCAAAAGAATGGGAATATTCCGGCGTTAACTCCGGGTTTCCAAACGAAATGTTGGAGGCGTCGGAAATATTGCGGAACGAGTTCAACTGTCCACCCCAAGGACGCCGCAAGCGACGTGTATAATTTATTTGGACCTCATTGTTTTTAGGTAAGGCGTAAGAGATAAATGCACTCGGGAAAAGTTTGAAATAATCTTTTTCAAAAGATTCCGAAGGCTTGCCGTTAAATTCCTGTTCGAAATCCAGAGAACGGGTGTCTACGCGCCAGTATTCTCCGCGCAGACCGGCTTGATAACTCAGATTTTTCCATTTACCTCCGTAAGTCATGTATAAAGCATGTACGTCCTGATTATATAAAAAACGGTTGTAGAGTGCCTGGTCTTGCCTGATGTCTTCGGCCGTTGTTCCTGTATATGTGTCTACTGGGCTGGCATTCCTTTGGAAAGTTCCTTTATAACCAGCTTCAATACGAGCCATATCTGATATTTTATTGCTGTAATCCGCCTGTACTTCCCATGTCTTGTCATTGATGTTGTTTTCCTGGGTTTGATAGATAGGATTGGCTGTTTGAGCTGGATCAGTGTATAAGGTCGATTGCCGGAATATATTTGTACCATCCCGTTTCCATTGATTGTTACTTACAGTCAGATCAATGTTACTGTTTTCCGAGAACTTATGGAGATAATTTAGTTCGATGTTATACATTTTCATATCCGAATCTCCATTCGTCTTGCGATCACTAGTGTAAATGGTATTCTTTTGGCTGTCGGTGGAGATATAATGGATTGTTTCTTTATCGTCTCCCCCTCCGGTCATCCCTGTCACATTAAAAGCCAAATCATCACTTTTGGAAATATGCCATGTTGCACCAAAGCGTCCGAACCAGTTGTTGTGGTTTCGTTTAGAATCGTTTGTTTGGTTAAGAAAACTGTTGTCGGTTGTATTTTGCCGGCTGGTGATGCCTCCGCCTTTAAATTCACGGTTGCGGTAGTTCAGATTAGCATAAGCATCTACTTTACTGCTGCTGTAGTTGATATTTCCACTTGCCTGATAGCCGCCCTGTGTGTCTGCTCCCGCTTTTACACTGCCGTAGTAGCCGGCTTTCCGGTTGTCTTTTAATATAATGTTAATGATGCCCGCTGTCCCTTCCGGACTGTATTTTGCGGAAGGGTTCGTGATGACTTCTACCTGTTTGATGTCTTCTGCAGGCATCATTTCCAGAATGTCTGCTTGATTATCGGCAGATAAACCTGAAGCTTTGCCATTGATCCATATTGTTACGCTGGAATTGCCGCGTAAAGATACTTCACCTTCGTTGTTGACTTCAATAGACGGAATATTAGCTAAAAGATCGCTGGCAGAACCGCCTTCGGAGGAAATATCTTGTGTTGCATCGAAAACTTTCCGGTCTATTTCAAAGCGCATTTGAGGCCTTTTGGCTACTACTTCTATATCTTCCAGTCGATTAGCATTTTCCGATAATTTAAGTTCACCAATGTTGAATGTCTGGTTATTATTACTGATCGTAACGTTTTTGGAAACTTCTTCGTAACCAACGTAAGAAAAAGTAACTGTATACTCACCCTTTTTTAACCCTCCGATACTGTAGTTTCCATCATTTCCGGTAACTGAGCCTTGCAGTATTTTGTCCGAGCCTTTAGCCTTTACTGTTACTGTGACAAATTCTAAAGGTCCACCTAGTTCTCCGTCTATTATAGTACCTTTAATTTTTCCATCCGTTTCATTCACACTTTTTATATCCGGTGCAAAACACATAAGCATACCGGTCACTAGGATAACCATATTTTTCTTCATCATCGCCTTAAGTCTGTTTTTATTTTACAAAACGTTTTATTTGACTTAATTCGGATGAAAAGGTTTATTTGAACAATGAAAAATTAAGTGAATAAATGTAATCTTTAAGGAGCATTCTTGTATGTTCAGGAGTTTCTTAATAACTTGCCGCTGTGTCTTTTTTTAATTCATTGAATACATAATTATTTTAAGTTGTTACTAATAAAGATTATATTAAAGGAGAGAGGATACATTTTTATATTTTAAAATTTAAACAGACTCTAATATTCAAAAAATGTGTAGACTTAATGTATGTAGTAGGGTAACTATGAAAATAGCTACCATTATGTTGTTAGTTTTATCCGCTTGTACGACAGAAAAAGAGATTATTAACCTTGTTCCAAATGAACCAGCTGCAGATGTTCCTAATTATTATTGTACGTGGCAGTATCAACTTTGGCTTCAAGAGCCTCCGGTGACAACCCGGGATGTTGTGTGTCATGACGTACTTTTTGGAGATAATGGACTTGCAAAGACCATATATCCTGAACTTAGGAAAGACCTTTATTTTGTTTTAGATGATGGATGGGATTTACCATACGATGGTGGAAAGATGAGTCCGGGACCTTATTTTGGTGGATTAGTGATTTCAGAAACTAAATTTCCCGGTTATGGAGATACCCCGCAAGAACGATTGAAGACAATGGTGAAAAATATTGAAGATTGTGGTTGGAAAGGAACCGGAATCTGGATATGTGCTCAGGAGAATGAACAGAATCGTGGTGAGACTTGGAAAGAGGAATACTGGCGCGAACGGATCGAATGGAGTAAATATGCAGGAATAAAATATTGGAAGGTGGATTGGGGAATATATTGTGATAAACAGGAATGGAGACAAATGATTACCAGGCTTGCTGATGAGATTTATCCTGACCTTATTATAGAGCATGCTTTTTGTTGTCCTCCGATAAATGATTGGAAAGGAACTGGGCTTAACAGATGTACTCCAGAATTTATAGAAACTTGCATGTATACGGCAAGTTATTCTGATGTATTCCGGAATTATGATATTACAGAAGAATTATCTGTAGCAACATCATTAGATAGGATAGGAGAGTTTCTTCTAGCGGCTCATACAGATGGAAAACATCTGGGATTTATGAATTCGGAAGATGAGGTTTATATGGGTGCTTCGATGGGATTGACAATGGGGGTGATGAGATATCCTTTGAAAGGAAAAGAACAAAATTCTCCATTTTTAGCTACCCGTCCGATTCGGAAGATGCTGGATGAGGTTACAAGAGCTGTAAGATGGCAACGGATAGCTCCGGCTTATAGAACAGATGCGTATGATGTACAAGTGTCGGATGAATATTTGACAGATGATTATGCTTTTGGCCCTTATTGGACGAAAGATGTAGAGAATAAGCATATCAAACAGATGGCTCCGGCTGTAATTGCCCGGGGTATTTCGCTTCCAGAGGTTTCTGTCGAATCAGGAGAAAAACCATTTGTGTTGGCTGCACGTAATCCGAATGGGGCAATTAGTATAGCTACATTTGGGCGGACAAATGCTTCTACAAAGTATAAAACCATTGAGGCTAAAATAACTTTGAATGCAGGAGATTTAACTGGGAAAATAGGTGTTTTTGGTTATTATGATGAGTTGAAATTGTCTTTTAATCAATCATTGGAAGGAAAAACGGTCTTAGCTCAGGATTTAAAGGATAATAAAGCTATAGATATCACTTCTGATGTTATGATTAAAGGGAATGATATAATTATATGTGGTTCTTTGATAAAGAAGATCGGACGGATGAAAGCTACAGATGGTGATCTTTCTGAACCAGGATTGGTTTTACAAATTGGCGAAAGTAAGGATTTTCTTCCAGCGCCTCTGATAAAAGAATCCTAACTTCATAGTTAAGGTAAATACTTGGAATATATTCCGGATATTTTACAAGAAAAGGGATATCCTTCTTTTAGGATAATCCCTTTTCTTGTTTTTATAATAAGTTTTTATCTGTTATATGAGGACTTTCTGTAGCCTATATAATTAGTATTGTCTTTCTAATAACCATGCATCTTGGAAATTAGGAGCATATTTGGCTTTGATTGCATCACGACTGTCAGCAGCATCGGCTTTATTATCGAAACTGGCAACGATAACGCGTAACATACCTTGTTCATTTTCACCTAAAACAGCATTATAACCGTCTCTCTGCATACGTTCTTTCAGAGAATAGGCATTTGTCTTGTTTTTGAAACTTCCTACTACTACACTATAGCGTTTCAGACGGCTG
This sequence comes from Parabacteroides bouchesdurhonensis, assembly GCF_900186615.1. Lineage (GTDB taxonomy): Bacteria > Bacteroidota > Bacteroidia > Bacteroidales > Tannerellaceae > Parabacteroides > Parabacteroides bouchesdurhonensis. Next base: position 3,709,310 of record NZ_LT896588.1, on the reverse strand, counting down.
GCGTCTTCACCTTGTGCAGCGTTAATTCTTTCCGTACGTGTGGTTGCATTGGATACTCTTGGTTTTGAAACAGGAGTAACATCTTCAACAACTTCAGTATCTTCCTCTATTACCTCAACAGGAGCTGTAGATTCTTTTTCTTTGGCTTGTTCGTAAGCAGCCTTGTACGCGCTCTGTTTAGGTTTGCATGAGCCGAATGCTAATACCATACATATAGCGGCTCCAAATAACCAAATCTTATTCATACTGTTCAGTTCTTAAATTAGATGTGCAAAGATATAAATTATATTTAGTACTTTCGCACTCATAACATAATATATTATAAAGTACATGAATAAAACTATTGGAATAATGCTTATGACAACGTCTGTATTATTAGGAGCTTGCAGCTTGAAAACGGATGTAAACGTCAATGTAAAAGTAACCGGGGATGGAGACATTATTGGACGTTCTGATATAAAAGTTCCTGCTGGACTTATGACTCCTGAATCGTTATGGGCAATGGGACGTATTGGCGGTTTTAATGTTTCACCGGATAATAAAAAAGTGGTTTATACGGTAGCATATTACAGTGTTCCGGAGAATAAAAGTAATCGTGAAGTGTTTGTAATGAACGCAGATGGAACAGACAATAAGCAAATTACGAAAACGGAATATTCGGAGAATGAAGCTGTGTGGATTAAGGGAGGAACTAAGATTGCATTTCTTTGTTCTGAAAGTGGCAGTAACCAGTTATGGGAAATGAATCCTGATGGAACCGATCGTAAACAGCTTTCTCATTATGATGGAAATATTGAGGGGTTTGCCTTTTCGCCAGATGAAAAGAAAGTTCTTTTTATTTCTCAGGTAAAGACTGTGAAGAGTACTTCCGAAAAGTATCCTGATTTGGATAAAGCAACAGGAATCATTATAACGGATTTGATGTATAAACATTGGGATGAATGGGTTACTACTGCCCCTCATCCTTTCATTGCCGACTTTGACGGAAAGACTGTAAGTAATCCTATCGATGTGATGGAAGGTGAATTGTTTGAAAGTCCTATGAAACCATTTGGTGGTATAGAGCAATTAGCCTGGAATACAACTTCAGACAAGGTTGCATATACTAGTCGTAAAAAGATTGGCAGAGAATATGCAATCTCTACTAATTCCGATATTTATGTTTATGATTTAAAAACTAAGCAGACTGTTAATATTACCAAGGATAATCTGGGTTATGATACCAATCCTCAATATTCTCCGGATGGTAAAAGTATCGCTTGGCTGAGTATGGAACGTGATGGTTATGAGGCCGATCAAAATCGTCTTATGGTAATGAATCTGGAAACAGGAGAAAAGAGATTTGTAAGTAAAGATTTTGATTCAAATGTAAATGATTTTTGTTGGAGTGCCAATGCTAAAATGATTTACTTTACTGGTGTATGGCATGGTGAAATTCAGATATATGAAGCTGATGTAACAGCATGTACTGTTAAACCGCTTACTAATGGTATGCACGATTATAGTTCTGTAGCTTTATTGGGTGATAAACTTATCGCAAAACGCCAATCAATGAGCATGGGTGATGAAATTTATTCCATTGATCTTAATGGAGGTGCAACTCAGCTTACTTTTGAAAATAAACATATCTATGACCAGCTTACAATGGGAAAAGTAGAGGGGCGTTGGATGAAAACTTCAGATGGTAAAGAAATGCTAACTTGGGTTATTTATCCTCCACAGTTTGATCCGAACAAGAAATATCCTACTTTGCTCTTTTGTGAGGGTGGCCCTCAAAGTCCTGTAAGTCAATTTTGGTCGTACCGTTGGAATTTCCAGATTATGGCGGCAAATGATTATATTATCGTTGCTCCTAATCGTCGTGGTTTACCGGGATTTGGCTTGGAATGGAATGAAGCTGTTAGCGGCGATTATGGTGGACAGTGTATGAAGGATTATTTTACAGCCATAGATGAGATGTCAAAAGAATCATTTGTCGATAAAGACCGTTTAGGCTGTGTGGGTGCCAGCTTTGGAGGTTTTTCCGTTTATTGGCTTGCCGGGCATCATGATAAACGTTTCAAAGCATTTATTGCCCACGATGGTATTTTTAATATGGAAATGCAATATTTGGAAACTGAAGAAATGTGGTTTGCCAATTGGGATATGGGAGGCGCATATTGGGAAAAAAATAATGCGACAGCTCAACGAACATTTGCTAATTCTCCTCATAAGTTTGTAGATAAATGGGACACTCCGATTCTCTGCATTCATGGCGAAAAAGATTATCGCATATTAGCAAATCAAGGTATGGCTGCTTTCAACGCTGCTGTTCTTCGGGGTGTTCCTGCTGAGTTATTGATTTATCCGGATGAAAATCATTGGGTATTAAAGCCCCAGAACGGTATTTTATGGCAACGAACTTTCTTTGAATGGTTGGATAAGTGGCTGAAAAAATAAAATAGACATGCTTATAATAGGAATAGCAGGCGGAACCGGTTCGGGTAAAACTACCGTAGTACGTAAAATAATAGAGAGTTTACCTGAGGGAGAAGTTGTTTTGCTCCCTCAGGACTCATATTATAAAGATAGCAGTCATGTTCCAGTGGAAGAAAGGCAGAATATCAATTTCGATCATCCTGATGCTTTTGACTGGTCATTACTTTCTCTTCACGTTGCAATGTTGAAGGAAGGTAAAAGTATTGAGCAACCAACTTACTCATATCTTACTTGCACACGCCAACCGGAGACAATTCATATAGAACCTCGTGACGTAGTTATCATTGAAGGTATTTTGGCTCTATGTGATAAAAAATTGAGAAATCTTATGGATTTGAAAGTTTTTGTAGATGCTGATTCCGATGAACGTCTGATACGTGTTATCCAGCGTGATGTTGTGGAGCGCGGACGAACGGCGGAAGCTGTTATGACACGATATACGCACGTGCTCAAACCTATGCACCAACAATTTATCGAGCCTTCTAAACGCTATGCCGATCTGATTATCCCTCAAGGGGGTGATAATCAGATTGCTATAGATATTCTCAGAATGTTTATTGAGAAGAATCTTAATTTGGGAAATAAATAAAAAAAGGCTGTTTTCATAGACAGCCTTTTTGATGTTTTCTAGATTTCTTATGCAATCGTTATATCTTTATTTAGATAAATATCTTGTATGGTATTGAGTAAAGTAACACCATCTTTCATCGGTTTTTGAAATGCTTTTCTACCGCTTATAAGTCCCATGCCACCGGCACGTTTGTTTACAATGGCTGTAATGACAGCTTCTTTCAAATCGGAATCTCCATGTGATTCTCCTCCGGAATTAATCAAACCGACACGTCCCATGTAGCTGTTTGCTACTTGATAACGGCATAAATCGATAGGATGTTCCGTTGTTAGTTCCGTATACATTTTCTGATTTATTTTACCGAAATTGATAGCTGTAAAGCCTCCATTGTTTTCAGGTAGTTTTTGTTTTACAATATCGGCCTGTATCGTGACTCCTAGATGATTTGCCTGTCCGGTAAGATCAGCTGCGGCATGATAATCTATTCCATCTTTTTTGAATGCGTTATTACGTAAATAGCACCAGAGAACGGTTGCCATACCTAATTCATGAGCGTATTCAAAAACTTCTGCTACTTCTATAAGTTGCCGGCGACTTTCTTCTGAGCCAAAATAAATAGTTGCACCAACAGCTATAGCTCCCATATTCCATGCTTCTTTTACTGTTCCAAACATGATTTGATTGTAAGAATTGGGATAACTTAATAGTTCATTATGGTTCAGCTTTACAAGGAATGGAATTTTGTGTGCATATTTACGTGCAACGATTCCCAATACTCCGAAAGTTGATGCTACAGCATTACATCCTCCTTCAATGGCTAGCTTTACGATGTTTTCAGGATCAAAATATAATGGATTAGGGGCAAATGATGCTCCTGCAGTATGTTCTATACCTTGGTCTACGGGTAAAATAGATACATAGCCAGTATTAGCCAATCTTCCATGCCTTAATATAGTTTGTAAGCTATTTAACGTTTGGTTGTTTCTGTCGGATTGTATCCAAATATCATCAACAGAGGTAGATGATGGTATATGTATGAGCGATTTATCGATCGTTTTGCAAGAGTGATTCAAGTAGAATTCGCTTTTGTCTCCTAATAAGCTAATAATCTTTGAAGTATCCATAATATATCTATTTTGTAATTATATATTATAATAACATTTAGTGTCAGAGATAGGTTTCATAGTTTTTATCAATTAACACATAAATCGAATCTATTAAAAAAGTTCTTCCATGTTGGAATGTTTGGTTAATTTTGTCAATGAAACCAATAAATTAAAAAGAACCAATAAAATTTTACTAAGATGAAGAAAAAATGGATATGCACAGTATGTGGTTACGTGCATGAAGGTGATGAAGCTCCAGAATTTTGTCCTCAATGCAAACAGCCAAAGAGCAAGTTTAAAGAATTAGTGGAAACAGAAGGTGCATTGAAGTTCGTTGATGAACATGTACTGGGTGTAGCTAAAGGCGTTGATCCTGTCATTCTGGAAGGTCTTAATGCTCACTTTATGGGCGAGTGTACAGAAGTCGGCATGTATTTGGCAATGAGTCGTCAGGCTGATCGCGAAGGTTATCCTGAGGTTGCTGAAGCTTTTAAGCGTTATGCTTGGGAAGAAGCAGAACATGCTGCTAAGTTTGCCGAATTGCTGGGGGACGTTGTATGGGATACAAAGACGAATTTGAAGAAACGTATGGAAGCAGAAGCTGGTGCTTGCGAGGATAAAAAACGTATCGCAACATTAGCAAAACAACAAAATTTAGATGCAATTCATGATACGGTTCATGAAATGTGTAAAGATGAAGCTCGTCATGGCAAAGGATTTGAAGGGTTATACAATCGTTATTTTAAGTAATTTGTAGGAAATAGTTCATGATGGCAATAAAAGGGTATCCTTGAAAAGATACCCTTTTTTTTATTCTTTTAAAGAATAATCAATTCTTAGATTTTGTATATTTGCCTCGACCGATAATGGAAAGATGCCGGAGTGGTCGAACGGGCCGCACTCGAAATGCGGTGAACGGGTAACTGTTCCCAGGGTTCGAATCCCTGTCTTTCCGCTTATTATTAGGTGTTTACTTGTTAATTGAAATGTGAAAAGATCATGTAATCCTTATCTTTATTTATCTTAAACTTGTGTATCGGTTATAATTTTACGGAATAGAACTGTAATTGAGAAATATAAATTTTAAATTAATAAATAACAAATAGCAAATGAAAAAAGTGAGTTTTTGTATCGGGATAATCTGTTGTCTTTGTTTAATCTCTTGTAATGGAGTAAAACAGACTCATTTGGATAAACCAAAGTACCTGTGGTTTGATGCGCAAGGAAACTTTGATCGTTTTTCTAATAAAGATTCTATTATTTATTATTTGGATAAAACTAAAGAATCCGGATTCAATACCGTAGTAATTGATGCACGTGGTTTGAATGGTTATGCTAATTATTCCAGTAACATACTCCCGTCTGCACGCCCAAATCAAGATTGGGATTATTTACAATTTTTTATTGATGAATCTCGTAAACGAAATCTTGAGGTGTGTGTATCTGTTACTGTTTTTCCTGCTGGCCGTCCTTTTAATAGAACGGGTGTGGTTTATGACGATAATAAATGGGATGGAAAAACTGCCGTATTATATACTCCTAATGGGATGATTGATATTAAGGACGATACAACAAAAGTAGCCGTGTTCTTAAATCCTATTTTACCAGAAGTGCAAGACTACTGCTTGAGCTATATAAAAGAACTTGTTACGAACTATGAATTTGATGGTCTTGCATTAGATTATTGCCGTTATTCAGGTATAGATTCTGATTTTTCCGAAGCAAGTAAAAAAGGCTTTGAAGAATACATAGGGAAGGAGGTCGTTAATTTTCCCACAGATATTTTTACGTGGCAAAAAGATGAAAATGGAGAATTTTATGTGAACGACGGAGAGTTAGCTCCATTATGGTATGAGTATCGTTCAATGGCTATACATGATTTCGTTAAAAGAGTAAAGGAAGAAATAAAGGCAATCAAACCTTCTATCCGTCTTGAATATTGGAATGCTTCTTGGCATCATGTTTTGTATCGTCAGGGACAGAATTGGGCAAATAAAAACTATGATCCGTATGGCAAATATCCGTGGGCTTCTAAGAATTATAAAAACACTGGGTTTGCCGAACATCTGGATCGATATATGAATGGTGCATATTTGGAAAGAGTATATGGTTTGGATGATCCGGAGTCTATTGAGTTTGCTTATGAAAAAGGCAAACGACTTATTGGTGGTGATAATATGATGCTGGGTAGTATTTATGCTCAAGCTCATGATATAATGGAGGATGCGGCATATGTATCTTTGGAACAAACTGAAGGATTAGTTGTTTTTGACATTTTACAGGTTATTAAATTTAATTTGTGGGATGATTTTAAACGAGCGATAGATAAGTACGAGTCACAGAAATAACATGAGAGAGTATAAATATATTAGGATATAATTTTCATAATTAAGGCGTCTGGATTAGAAATAGTCCGGACGTTTTTTTTATAAGAAGTAAGATAAATGATTGGCGGAAGAAGAGTTTTTAATCATTTTATCTTTTCTGCCTTTCCAGTTGGAGTAAATATTCTTTATTGGGCAATCCACCTCCATAACCTACTAATTTTCCATTGGCTCCAATTACCCGATGGCAAGGTATAACAATAGAAATAGGATTCCGGTTGTTTGCCATCCCCACTGCACGACAAGCTTTATTATTGCCAATAGCTTCTGCTACTTGCTTATAACTCCAAGTTTCACCGTAAGGAATAGTTCGTAATGCTTCCCATACTTTTTTCTGAAAAGGTGTTCCTTCCAAACTCAAAGGAAGATCAAAGGAGGTTCTTTTCCCTTGAAAGTATTCTTCAATCTGTTTATAAGCCTTTTTGATGAGAGGGGTTTCTTTCTGAATGGCCGGTGTTTCATTCGGTCGGTAAGTTATATGGGTTATTGCATTTTCATTAGCTTGTATTTCTAAGTCTCCTACCGGTGTAGTATAAGTATAACTGTATTTCATCTATTTGTTGTGTTGTATTAGAAAATGTATATACAAAGTAAATATATTTTTTTGAATTTAGAAATTGTTGAGAGTCATTTTTTTAGAGTATGAATAAACACAATGCGAGTAACGTTTGTGTAAAAATAAATCTTCAAAATTTGGAACTAATAAGTAAATCTCTTACCTTTGCACCCGAATTAAAGAATGGGACAATTCCCATGATGTTATTTGATAGATTGGAGAGATGGCAGAGTGGTCGATTGCGGCGGTCTTGAAAACCGTTGAACCGAGAGGTTCCTGGGGTTCGAATCCCTATCTCTCCGCAGAAAATTAAAATCCTTGTAGACTTTGGTCTATGAGGATTTTTTGTGAAAACAATGTTGACTTATTCTAATTGAAAATATCCGAAGTAACTATCTTAAATATCAAAATAGTTACTTCGGATATTAAATTCCCAGTTTTATCCTTCTTTCTCAATCTGATCCTGAACAATAGCGTCAACAACTGCTACCGTAGTAAGATTCAATATATCACGCGTAGAACTTTCTACATCGGTGAAATGGATTGGTTTGTTTAGTCCCATCTGGATCGGGCCGATTGTTTCAGTCACTCCCAGTGTGTCTAATAGTTTATAGGCACTGTTTGCGGAACTCAGGTTCGGAAATACAAGAGTGTTGACGTCTTGTCCTTTCAGTTTATTGAACGGATACATTTCATCACGCAACTTTTTATCTAAAGCAAAGTTTACCTGCATTTCTCCGTCTATTACTATTTCCGGATAATTTCTGTGTAAGTAGTTGATAGCTTCATGCACTTTCAATGGGCTTCCTTGCTTGTCGGAACCGAAGTTTGAATATGACAACATTGCCATAACAGGCTCATGTGCAAAAAATTTCACTGCATCATGAGTTAATCGTGCGATGTCGATCAATACTTCTGTAGAAGGGTGACGATTTATTAATGTATCGGAGATAAAGAAAGTTCCTTTTTTGCAAGTAACGATATTCATTGCTCCGAAGTGATTATATGTAGGGCGAATACCTATAATCTGTTCTGCCATTTTTGTTACCTCTGAATAGCGACTGTAAACTCCGGTTATAAAAGCATCAGCGTCACCGGTGGCAACCATCATCATACCGAAAGCATTGCGGTCTACCATTTTTTCACAGGCTTCTGCAAATGTTACCCCTTCGCGGGCCTTCTTTTCTGATAAGATACGAGCATAATGATGGCGGCGTTCTGTTTCACGGTCGTGACGAAGATTCACTATTTCAATACCTTCCAGACTGATATTTTCTTCTGCTGCGATTTTTGCCAAACGTTCTTCGTTACCTAATAAAATAGGAATACAAATTCCTTCCGCTTTTGCTTCGGAAGCAGCTTTCAGCATGTTTACATGGTTTGCTTCTGCAAATACAACACGTTTCGGATTTGCTTTGGCCATATCTGTGAAAGAACGAAGCAGTTTGTTGTCATATCCCATCATTTCACGTAAATGGTTTGCGTAACCTTCCCAATCCGTGATCGTTTTACGTGCAACTCCCGATTCAATAGCAGCTTTGGCTACGGCACAAGAAACACGGGTCAACAAACGTGGATCCAGAGCTTTTGGTAAAATATAGTCACGCCCAAAAGTCGTACGTTTGAGTTTATAAGCGGCATTTACTACATCCGGAACCGGTTCTTTTGCGAGTTCGGCAATAGCATAAACAGCTGCCAATTTCATTTCTTCATTAATTGCCTTGGCATGCGTGTCTAGCGCACCACGGAAAATGTATGGAAATCCTAATACATTATTTATCTGGTTGGGATAATCGGAACGACCGGTGGCAAATATAATATCTTCGCGAGACGCCATTGCATCAGCATATGAAATCTCAGGATTTGGATTAGCTAAAGCAAACACAATAGGGTTTTCCTTCATGGTACGAACCATTTCTTGTGTCAATACGTTTGCTACAGATAGACCGAGAAATACGTCGGCATCTATTACTGCTTCCTGTAGGGTTTTAATGTCTTTGGTGGTTGCGAATTCTTTCTTTGATTCATTTAAATCTGTACGATGAATAGAAATAACACCTTTGCTGTCGCACATTATGATGTTTTCTTTTCGTGCGCCAAGCATTACATATAGTTTAGTACAAGAAATAGACGCAGCCCCCGCACCGTTTACTACAATCTTAACATCTTCAATTTTCTTACCGGCAATTTCCAGAGCATTGATCAATCCGGCTCCGGAAATGATTGCTGTTCCATGCTGGTCATCGTGCATTACCGGAATATCCAATTCTGCTTTTAAGCGGGTTTCGATCTCGAAACACTCAGGAGCTTTAATGTCTTCCAGATTGATACCTCCGAAAGTTGGTGAAATTGCTTTTACTGTTTCGATGAATTTTTCCGGATTTTTTTCGTTCACTTCAATATCGAAAACATCTATACCTGCAAATATTTTAAAAAGTAAACCTTTTCCTTCCATTACTGGTTTGCCGGCTACGGCACCAATGTCTCCTAATCCTAAAACTGCTGTTCCGTTGGAAATAACGGCAACTAAGTTCCCTTTGGCTGTGTATTCGTATGCGTCTTGTGGGTTCTTTTCTATTTCCAGACAAGGTTCAGCTACTCCGGGAGAGTATGCTAATGATAAATCAGTCTGCGTACTATATGGTTTGGTTGGAATTACTTCTATTTTACCCGGTTTACCTTCGGAGTGATACCGAAGGGCTTCCTCTTTCGTTATTTTTGCCATGTGATTTATGTTTTTATGTTATTGTTCTGTATTATCATCTGCAAAAATAACATATTATTATGAATATACTATATTTTACTTACAGTTAGTAGAACGTATTTTAAAAAGAACAGATTAAATCTCCTATATGCGCCGTATTGTAAAAATGAGTTTATATTGTATCTTTGTAACCGCATATAAATAAAGATTTATTGAAACAAACAATGGTTAAATATCTAAAGTGGTTTCTGCCGGTACTTTTTATTGCGTACTATGGCAGTGTATCATTTTTTATGCATGTTCATATCGAACATGGAACTACCATTGTACATGCTCACCCATTTAAGAAAACGGCGGATGGTACTTGTAACCATCACAGAACACTTGCCGAAATACAATTATTTTCAGCTCTATCTTCAATTCATGTGGTCGACGGAGCTATCCATCTTTTACAACTTCACTTTTATGCGCTCCCTGTAGGCGAGGTATCCGAATCTGTAGTTTCTTCGGATCATCTTGCTCCTACGAGAGGAAAGATACGTCTTCGCGCTCCTCCTTTTATTGCCTGATACAAAAATTATCTCTTTCGAAAGGAATTTGAATTTCTCTCGAGAGAAATTTTATTTTCTCCCGGATGGAATGTTTTTTCATGTGATTTGAATAAGACATTCTGTGTGGAGTGAAGTATTAATATCATACAAATATTTTATCAAGCAATGAATAAGATAACTATACTTATATTATGCCTGTGGTGTGCCTTTTCGGCGGCATGGGCAACGGGCGATGATGCCCCCTTAAATCCGTCGGATGCAAATATTGTAGGCCATATTTTAGATAAGAAGACAAAAGAACATCTTCCGTTTATAAATGTTTTTATACATGGAACTACTATCGGAACGGCTACTGATGCAACGGGCCACTACTATTTGAAGAATCTTCCCGAAGGAAAATATACGCTGGTAATGAAATCGTTGGGCTATAAAACGGTTGAAAAGCAAGTAATACTTAAAAAGGGAAAAACACTTGAAGTGAACTTTGAGGCAGAAGAAGACGCTGTTTCTTTGGATGGTGTAGTGGTTTCTGCTAACAGGCAAGAGACAACTCGCCGGTTAGCTCCGTCGTTGGTTAATGTATTGGATGCAAAAGTGTTTGAAACTACACATGCTACTTCTTTAGCCGACGGATTAAATTTCCAACCGGGTGTTCGTGTGGAGAACAATTGCCAGAATTGTGGTTTTCAACAAGTCCGGATTAACGGATTAGAAGGCCCGTATACACAAATCCTTATAGATAGCCGTCCTATATTTAGTGCCCTAACCGGAGTTTATGGGTTGGAACAGATTCCGGCTAATATGATTGAGAGAGTAGAGGTAATGCGTGGCGGTGGTTCTGCTTTGTTTGGTTCTTCGGCTATTGCCGGAACAATCAATATTATAACAAAAGAACCTTTGCGTAATTCAGCTCAATTGACACATTCATTGACGATGATTGGAGGAAATAGGCCGGATAATAATACCACCTTGAACGCATCGCTGGTAACGGACGACCATAAGGCCGGTATTTATTTGTTTGGACAAACCCGGCATCGCGCTTCTTATGATCATGACGGTGATGGTTTTTCAGAGTTGGGACAATTGAATGCTAAAACCATCGGTTTTCGTTCTTATCTAAAGACCAGTATGTATTCCAAACTGACATTTGAGTTTCATAATATAAGCGAATATCGCCGTGGAGGAGACCACATTAATCTTCCGCCCCACGAAGCCGATGTTGCTGAGCAAACAGATCACACTATTAATGGAGGAGGTTTGAAGTTCGACCTTTTTTCCAAAGATTATAAACATCGTCTGAATATATACACATCGGCACAGCATACGAACCGTAAGAGTTATTATGGAACGAACCAGAATCTGGATGCGTATGGACATACAACGGATATGACTTTTGTAGGAGGTTCGCAATATTCGTATAGCTGGGATAAATGTCTGTTTATGCCGGCTGAGTTTACCGGTGGAATGGAATATAGTTATGACGATTTAAAAGATGAAATGCTGGGTTATAATCGTATCGTTGACCAAAAGGTGCATATCGGCAGTTTGTTTTTACAAAATGAATGGAAGAATGATAAATGGAGTTTCTTAGTAGGAGGTCGTTTCGATAAACATAATTTGCTGGATCATATTATTTTCAGCCCCCGTGCGAATTTACGTTTTAATCCTACTCAGGATATTAATTTACGTTTGTCTTATTCAAGTGGTTTTCGCGCACCGCAAGCTTTTGACGAAGATTTGCATGTGGCGGCTGTTGGTGGAGATGTGGCTATTATCCAGTTATCGCCGGATTTAAAAGAAGAAAAATCGAAGAGTATAAGTGCTTCTGTCGATTTATATCATCGTTTTGGTCCCGTACAAGTCAACTTCCTGGCGGAAGGTTTCTATACCGATTTAAGTGATGTTTTCTTTTTGCAGGAAATAGGGAGAGACGAGCAAGGCAATCTCATATTGGAACGTCATAATAAAGACGGAGCTCGCGTAATGGGATTCAATCTGGAAGGAAAGATGTCTTATTCATGGCTACAGCTACAAGCAGGAGCTACCATTCAGCGCAGCCGATATAAAGATGCTGTAACATGGAGCGAGTCGAATCCGAATCTTCCGGCTCAAAAGAAGATGTTCCGTACTCCGGATGTATATGGTTACTTTACTTCTACTTTTACCCCGGTGAAACGTTTGTCTGCTTCTTTAACCGGAACTTATACGGGTAGCATGTTGGTGCAACATCTGGCAGGATATATTCCGGAAGATCGGGAAGAAACAACGCCCGATTTCTTTGATATGAACCTGAAAATAGCGTATGATATCCCTGTATATAATGTTGTTACTTTGCAGGTTAATGCAGGTGTGCAAAATATGTTCCAAGCCTATCAAAATGATTTTGACCAAGGTAAAGACCGTGACTCTAAATATATTTATGGTCCGGGTACACCACGCAGTTATTTTGTAGGTTGCAAGATTACATATTAATGAAGCCAAGGTGGCACGGCAACTGTACCGGCAGGGCGCAGCACTTGCAGGATGGAGATATCCTGGTAAAGTTGTTGGCGATCCGGGCCACCGTGACTTTCGCCCCCGTTTACTATAGAATGATTAAAGGCTTTTGCTTATATTATCAATATAATCCAGAATTTCGTCACGTCCTTCTTTTTTCTCAGAAGAAGATAACAGGATTGGAGGAAGTTCTTCCCAACTTTCAAGCAATTTCTCTTGATAGGCTTTCAGGTTTTCTTGTAAACGGCTACGGCTTATTTTGTCTGTTTTAGTGAAAATAATAGCGAAAGGAACACCGTTTTCTCCTAGCCATTCCATAAATTCAAGATCTATTTTCTGGGCTTCGTGACGGCTGTCAATAAGAACAAAGAGATTGGTCAGCTGCTCACGTTCCAGAACATAATCTTCAATGATTCGACGTAGTTTTTCACGTCCGCCTTTGCCCTGTTGGGCATAACCATATCCCGGAAGGTCTACTAAATACCATTCATTGTTAATAATAAAATGGTTGATAAGTTGGGTTTTGCCCGGCTTTTGAGAAGTCATGGCCAAGCCCTTTTTATTCGTTAGCATATTGATGAGGGACGATTTTCCTACATTGCTGCGCCCGATGAATGCATATTCCGGCTTATTTCCCTCAGGACATTTTTTTACATCTGTGTTACTTATAACAAATTCAGCACTTTTTATTTCCATGAATTGTATATGTTTCGAGTTATTTATTGATTTGTATTGTATTAATTCTGTTTAGTTGCCAGCTGTTTCTTATTGACGGATGCTGCCCATAGTCCGGCAAATGTAATGCCTCCGTTCACCATTAACATTTCGTATCCGAAAGTATAACCTGCATATTGCCTTACCAGATAATCGGTGGCGAAGCAGATTAGTGGCGAAGCTATACATATATATGGAACATATTTATCCCGTGGTTGTTTCCGGGTAAATAGTCCGAAGACAAATAATCCTAACAATGGACCGTATGTATAAGAGGCGATCATGTAGATAGCATCAATTACGCTTCGGTTGTTCACTGCTTTGAATATAAGGATGATGACGGCAAATAATATCGAAATCATCAAATGTACTTTTAGTCGTGTACGTTTCGCTTTTCGGGCTTCTTCTTTTTCTACTCCCAAAATGTCTACGCAAAAGGATGTTGTCAAGGCTGTCAGGGCGGAATCTGCGCTGCTGAAAGCGGCAGCTATAATTCCGATAGTGAAGAATATAAGAATACTGTGTCCCAAAATGCCCGAAGTACAGAACATCGGTAAGATGTCATCATTCAGTTTCGGCAATTCAATATTCTGCTGGCTTGCCAGTGTAATCAGCAATACGCCTAAAGCAAGGAACAGGAAATTGACAGGAGTAAAGGCAAAGCCGTATGTATACATATTCTTTTGCGCATCTTTCAGGTTTTTGCATGAAAGGTTCTTTTGCATCATATCCTGATCCAATCCTGTCATTACAATAGTGATAAATATCCCGCTGAAGAATTGCTTGAAGAAATTTTGTGTACTGTGCCAATCACTGAATTCAAAAATACGGAAGTGCGGACTGTTCACCAATGTTTTTACCATTCCTGTTGTATCCAGTTCCATTTTCTCTTTTACCTGCCATATGATGACGACAAGCATAGCTATCAGGCAAAGGGCTTGGAGTGTGTCTGTCCAGATAATGGTTTTTATTCCGCTTCGGTACGTATAAAGCCAGACAAGAAAAATACTGAATATGACAGTTACGGCAAATGGGATATTCCATGCGCTGAATACGTATGTTTGTAATATTAGCACCACAAGATAGAGACGGGCGGCAGCTCCTACTATTTTGGATAGTAAAAAGAATGAAGCGCCTGTTTTATAGCCTCTTCTTCCTATCCGGTCATCCAGATAAGAATAGATTGATGTAAGTTGGAGTTTGTAATAAAGAGGGAGCAATACTTTGGCAATTAGTATATAGCCTACAAAAAAACCAAGTACGGTCTGCATGTATGTCATATCAATATTACGTACCATTCCGGGAACAGATACAAATGTTACTCCGGAAAGAGATGTCCCCACCATGCCGATTGATACAATATACCAGGGAGATTTACGGTTTCCCAGAAAGAATGCTTCGTTACCTGAACTTTTCCTTCCGGTAATCCAGGCAATTAATAATAGTATTCCAAAATAAGCAGCAATTATAAAAAGAATGATATAACTATTCATCGAGTGATTGTTATTTTCCACAAAGATATAATAAATGAGAGAATAATTCAGACGGTGAAATAACTAATTGGGCGACAAAATCGGCTTATTCGTCTATAATGTTTGACAATAAGAAAATATAGTTATTCCTTTGTCGCAGATTCGTAGCTCGGGAGAGTGATAAATCTCCGGTATCACAACACCGGGAAATAGGTAAACATTAGGTACAAGGGCGGATATTATGTCCGCCCTTTTTCTTATTGATTAATATCTTTTCTCAATCTCTGTCCCCGGATAATAGTGAGCCAGTATTTGCTTGTAAGAATATCCATTGGCTCCCATTACGGCCGCCCCAATCTGGCATAACCCTACACCATGTCCCCAGCCGGCTCCGGTGAATATAAAGTTCTGTGGAATATCAGACGAATAATCTTTTTTATCTACAACGAAGGCCGAACTGTAGAGATGCGTTTCCGAAAGAGTACGCCGTATTTCCAACTCCTTTCCGATAATGAAACTCTGCCTCGTTCCTACGATCTTTAGTTTTATGATACGTCCGGAAGTACCGCGTTCGATAGGGATTAGATCCAGTATCGCCCCAAAATCCATACCGCTTTTGCGATGGATTAACTCAGCAAGTTGTTTTTGGGTATATTCTATTTTCCAGCGGAAGAAATCTGTCGTTTCCTGGTCATAATTGTTTAATACTTGTTGTAAAATACTTGCATCATGAGTATTGCAAAAGGCTTCCGGTGAAGTTCTTATCCATTTTTCAGCTTCCGCTTCATTTGTAAGATCTGGAAAGTCTAGCCCTTTATCACAGTCTCTTAACGTTGTAAGATATGAATGGGGGACAGGTTCCCAGCAGTTCTCATACTTCTCCGTTATGCCTCCGCAGCATTTAGAAAAGCGTGCGTCACAGATATGTTCGCCATCCGTTAATATCTCTCCGCGTGTTTCACGCATCACTTCTTCTACTATCGGTGTTGAAACACGTGTGATGCCTTGATAACGCTGGCAATGATCGTCGGCACAGACATCAAAATAGGCATGGTCTTCATGATCGTACCAACGGATAAGCTGCTCTTTGTCTCGGAAACAACTTTGGTGTTTTTTCCGGGTATTGCTTAATAAAGAGCTTTTTTCTACCTGGGCAAACAACCAGCTTCTTGAGATTACCGCATGAGCTTTTAATAATTCTTTGGACGCTTGCGCGCTCATTTCGGAAGATATTACGCTAGTAAGATATTCTTCGGCATCTATCTGGTTGATTGCAATGATACTATCTTCTCCGGATACCAGATTCAAAGCGCCGTGGAAACGTTGGTCTTCTTTCCGTTGCCAGTGGAAATGCCGGCCAATGGTTACGGCTTTCAGGTCGAAAGAAGCTTCGGGAAAAGTAGGCTCAAAAAACAGCTCGTTGTATAATTTCCCATTAAACACTATTTTCCCGTTTACAAACAGTGCCCGTTGTTCTCCGGTCAGGAATGTTCCGGTTTCCGTATGAACATATTCATCATTAAAAACGAACGATACGGCCTTTTCCGTCAGAATACCTACATTTACTACGGGTGCTTCCATATTAATAGTTTTTCAATATGCCATGTGCCAATATCCGTTGTCTCTTTTATCAGTTATTGGCATATTAGCATAATGGCACAATATTTATTTTTTTGCTTTTAATGAACTTATTGTCAGATAGGCCATCAATGCCAGATACATTACAATAGCTATAACTCCGGCAAAATTACTGTTCATCCATTCTTCATTTACCAGATTTATGCCGCCAAAACGAAGCGCGGCACTTACTACGCCCATCAATGCGCCGCCGGCAATAAATCCGGAGGCCAACAGCGTTCCCCGTTCCAGTCGGGCTGTGTTAAGGGACTGATCTTTGCTTCGGCTGCCTACATACCAGTTAATAGCTCCGCCAATCAATAACGGCGTATTAAGTTCCAAAGGAATGAACATGCCTAAAGCAAAAGCCAAAGCGGGAATCTTGCAGAAATTCAATATGATGGCCAATACTGCACCTATTGCATACAGAGCCCATGGCGCACCAGCTCCGCTCATCAACGGTTCAATTACGGCAGCCATTGCGTTAGCCTGTGGTGCAGCCAACTGACCGGTGGTAAATCCGTATGTTTGGTTTAATATCAGGATAACGCCTCCTACGGTAGCAGCAGACACCAGTGTGCCCAAAAACTTCCACGACTCTTGTTTGGCAGGCGTACTGCCCAACCAATAACCTATTTTCAAGTCGGTGATGAATCCGCCGGCCATTGATAACGCCGTACAAACCACTCCTCCGATAATCAGGGCCGAAACCATTCCGGCTGTTCCTTTCAGACCGGCAGCAACAAGGATGATAGAAGCGAGAATGAGGGTCATTAGCGTCATGCCGGAAACCGGATTTGTTCCTACAATCGCAATAGCGTTTGCGGCAACGGTAGTAAACAGAAAGGCTATAATTCCTACAAGCAGTAGACCTATAACAGCATAGAACCAATTGTCTAATACGCCGAAATGGAAGAACAGATACGTTATAACCAGCGTTACGATAACTCCTATAGAGATAATTTTCATTGATATATCACGTTGTGTGCGGATAGTTTTCTGTTCACCCTGGCTTCCTTTGCCTTTTAATTCTTTGGAGGCCAGCCCTACAGCTCCACGAATGATACCCCATGATTTAATGATTCCGATAACACCCGCCGTAGCGATACCTCCGATACCGATATGACGTGCGTAAGTAGTAAATATCTCTTCCGCGCTCATGCTTCCCACTGTAGCTGTAATGGCATCGTTCCCGAATGTTAATACATCCGCACCGAATATGGCAGACATGGCAGGGATGATAACCAGCCATACAAGGAATGAACCGGCGCATATAATCATGGAGTATTTCAATCCAACGATATAACCCAGTCCCAGAACAGCAGCTCCGGTGTTTACTTTCAATACCACCTTTGCTTTTTCCGCCAACAATTCCCCGACGCCTATAATGCGGGTGCTTATTGTTTCACTCCACCAACCGAAAGTGGCGATGATAAAGTCGTACAATCCGCCGATAATGCCTGCGAAAATCAGAGGCTTAGCCTGGTTTCCTCCTTTCTCTCCCGATACGAGTACTTGTGTAGTGGCTGTTGCTTCGGGGAAAGGATATTTCCCGTGCATATCCGATACGAAATACTTTCTGAAAGGAATCAATAGTAGAATGCCTAATATACCGCCTAACAGGGAGCTCATAAATACTTCAAAGAAGTTGACACTTATTTCGGGATATTTATCTTGCAGGATATATAGCGCGGGAAGTGTGAATATGGCCCCTGCTACGATAACGCCGCTACTGGCGCCGATAGATTGGATAATCACATTTTCGCCCAACGCGTTTTTTCGTTTGAATCCGCTGGATAATCCCACGGCTATGATCGCAATTGGAATAGCGGCCTCAAATACCTGTCCTACTTTCAGCCCCAGATAAGCGGCTGCGGCACTGAATAAAACAGCCATTACAAGTCCCCAGAAAACCGACCAGGGAGTAACTTCGCGATATTGTTTGTTGGGCGACATGATGGGTTTATATACTTCACCTTCTTTCAATTCCCGGTAGGCATTTTCCGGCAGCCCGCTTACTTTTTCTTCATCTTCTTTCATTATGGTATTAAAAATGTTAGGTTTATTATCCGTTTAGCCGTTATAAATAGAATTAATTGCTGACAAATGTATATTTTATCTTCTAAAGAAACAAATACTTTGATGGTGATAATCTATTCTTTTCATGCCGGTAATTTGTCCTGTAAGTCTTATCTGTTTATGAAAAAGTTCCCGTCATTTTATTCTTTTGACCTAGGGCAAAATCAATTTTGAGCCTGGTCAAAATCAATTACGACCTAGGTCAAAATTAATTTCGAGCCAGGTCAAAAGAATAAATATTCGGGAATTTTGCCGTAATAAGTCGGCATATTGGATGTAAAATATGCTGGGGAGAGAACTAATAAATGCTTATCTTTGTGTCCAAACAATAGAAATTAATGAGTGAAAGATATCCATCTGCTTTGCTGGAAAATGCAGTGAATGAGTTGTCTTCATTGCCCGGAGTGGGACGGAAGACGGCATTGAGACTGGCACTTTATATGCTTCGCCGTGATGTTGGTTATACGGAAAACTTTGCAGCCGCACTGATTGCCCTCCGTCGTGATGTGAAATATTGCAAGCTGTGCCATAATATTTGCGATGATGAATTGTGCTCTATTTGTGCTAATCCTCAACGCGATCATTCTATCGTTTGTGTGGTTGAGAACATAAAGGAGGTGATGGCCATAGAAAATACGGGGCAATTTCATGGCGTTTATCATGTATTGGGTGGCATTATCTCTCCGATGGACGGAACAGGACCGGGTGACTTGGAGATAGACAGCTTGGTAGAACGTGCTGCCGGAGGAGAGGTGAAAGAAATAATTCTTGCGCTTAGTACGACGATGGAGGGAGATACAACGAACTTCTTTATTTACCGGAAACTCTCCGCGTATGAGGTGAAGATTTCAATAATAGCACGAGGTGTTTCCATTGGTGACGAGATAGAATATGCCGACGAGATAACTCTTGGACGCTCCATTGTGAACCGTACTAATTTTAAAGATTCTATAAAAATTTAGGTGATATGCCGTTGGGATATATCCGGATTGCCGGATTGGCCTGGTAGCTTATTGGTATATTGATAAACTCTTATATTATGTATGAAGCCAAAATATCCGTAGTTATAGTAAACTATAATGTAAAGTATTTTTTAGAACAGTGCTTGTATTCCGTGCGTGCAGCTTTGAGCGGCATGGAGGCGGAAATATTTGTGGTGGACAATCATTCTACGGATGGCTCGGCGGAATATCTCAAACCTAACTTCCCGGAGGTTACTTTCATTGAGAATACGGATAACCCCGGCTTTGCCAAAGCAAACAACCAGGCTATCGCCCAATGTAAGGGTGAGTATGTGTTACTGTTGAATCCGGATACGGTAATAGGCGAGGAGAGCCTTCGTTCATTGTGTTATTTTATGGATGAGCATCCCGAATCCGGTGGAATAGGGGTGAAGATGCTGGACGGACATGGCGTTTTCCTGCCGGAGAGTAAACGTTCGTTTCCTTCTCCGTGGGTATCGTTCTGTAAAATCTTCGGACTGTCTAAACTCTTTCCTTCTTCTCCACGTTTTGCCCGTTATGGTCTGCTTTATCTGGATGAGGATAAACAGCATAAAGTAGATGTGCTGGCCGGGGCTTTTATGTTGCTTCGCCACGATGCGCTGGATAAGGTGGGATTGCTGGATGAGGCTTTCTTTATGTATGGCGAAGATATAGACCTTTCGTATCGTTTGGTGCTTGGCGGCTATACGAATTATTATCTGCCCGAACGTATTTTGCATTATAAAGGAGAAAGTACTAAACAGGGCGATCTTAAATATATAAAAGCCTTTTACGGGGCGATGATTATTTTCTTTAAGAAATATTATCCGCACTCGGGATGCGTAATGGGGGCTTTTATTAAGATAGCGGTCTGGTTGAAAGCGCTGCTGGCCACTCCCTTCCGGATGTTGGGCTTAAATAAGAGAAGCAAAAGCAAGCACCGTCGTCTGTTGGTGATGTGCAATGAAGAACACTTTGATGAGATAAAGTCGGTTTGCGCCCAACGTATGCCCGAATTGGAATACATAAATCTTTGGGATCTGGATACGGAGCATGTGATGGATGCTATTTGCCGCCGTAACCAGATGAAGAGCTTTACGGATTATGTGTTCTGCTTTCCCGATGCGCGTTTTGAACAAATGCTTCTTTTCATGGATAAGTTGGTGAACAAAAAGGTTACTTATCACATATATAATAAAAAGAGCGGTCGATTGGTTTCGCCCGGAAAATGATATGGCACAGTTGGAGAATGAATATGTGCGTTTACGTGCACTGGAACCGGAGGATTTGGAATTGTTGTACCATTGGGAAAACAATCCGTCTTTGTGGAATATAGGAAATACCTTATCTCCGTATTCACGTTATATATTAAAGAAGTATATAATGGAATCTCATCATAGTATATATGAGTTGAAGCAATTGCGTCTTATGGTAGATGCCTGTTCTACGGGTGCTACCGTCGGCATGGTTGATTTGTATGATTTTGACCCGCACCATGCCAGAGCCGGCTTAGGCATATTGGTTGATCCGCTTTATCAGGGAAACGGGTTTGCCATACATGCTTTGAATCTGATGCTGGATTATGCTTTCTCCTTCTTAAAACTTCATCAGCTTTACGCGTATATACCCGTGAAGAATGAGTCCAGTAAAACTCTTTTTACCCGTTGCGGGTTTACTGTTACAGGTATTCTTACGGATTGGATTTCTACGGTTGACGGATATTCGGATGTACTCGTTATGCAACGGATTCATGCAAATCCGAAGGAGTAGAAGTAAAGGTCAGTTCAAGTAAGGGTCTTTGGGGTAATTAGTCCACGTTTTGTAACGACTTCCCAGTTCTTTAAGTGAGGCTTTCCAGAATGATTCATCTTCGGCTATCATTATGTTTTCGTTCGTAGACTGGCTTACCACCCATGAGTTACGTGTGATCTCTCCTTCCAGCTGTCCTTCCGTCCATCCGGAATATCCGAGAAAGAACTTTACTTTTCCTTCTATTGAATGTCCGTTGGTGATATAGCGTTTCAATGCTTCAAAGTTACCATCAAAGTACAGCTTATCGTTTATCTTAATGGCATCAGGAATAATTATATCTCCTAATGAATGGATGAAGAACAGACGGTTTGCACTTACCGGACCTCCCAGATATATAGGCATCTGAGGCAATTCTTCAAATTCGGAAAAGAAGGAATTAACCACATATTCTGTTTTTTTATTCAAGACAAACCCCATTGAACCTTGTTCGGTGTGCTCAATTAATAAAACAACCGACCGTTGGAAATAAGCATCTTGAAGAAATGGTTCAGAAATAAGGATACTTCCTTGGGCTGGTAATACGTTATTGTGAGTTATCTTGAATATATCTTTGTATGCTGCCATAGGTCTTTGGGTATAAGTTTATAAAAAACATGGACAATATATGGCTTTTGAAGATAAATCGCAAATGAAAAGCCCGTCAATCTTGTTAATAAAGTTAAAGACTGACGGGCTTCTGTTAATTATACGGGATGGTTTTCTTGAAATTGTTGTAATCGTTCTTCCAATAATGTATACTGGTGATCCTTAATAAAAGACGTGCAAGCGCGTAAACCTTGTTGATTACTTCCTGTCGTACTTAATGATATGGCGCTTACTCCGTAATAAATAAGTTCTTCCATTAATTGGCCTCCGGTCATGCCCGGATATGAGATGGTGAAATAAAATCCGTCTGCGATAGGTTCATCCAAGTCATGATCATAAACAATATTAAACCCGTGTGATGTGAAGATTTTCTTTAATCGTTCGGCTCGTCTCCCATATTCCTTTACTTCTGATATAAAATCGAAAGTTCCGTCCGATGCTGCTTTGAACATCGCAGCTAACGCATATTGGGCAGAATGACTTGTGCCGGATGACATAGCGTAAAGTACGCGGTGGATATAAACCGTACCGAATGTTCCTCCGCCGTACCGTTGTGTAAGTCCCGGATAAGAGCGGTGATACAGTTTGTTTGATATGGCTGTTACGCCAATACGTTGCCCGGCATAACTGAAAGCCTTTGAACCTGAAATTTGTAATATATAATTGTCTGTATAACGGGCTACACTTGCCTGATAGGGTGGTTCAAATGGTTTCCCTAGATTTTTGCGGAAATCCATCGCGAAATAAGCCAGGTCTTCTATAACAATCGTGTCGTATTTGTTTGCCTTTTCTCCTATAATTTGCAGTTCATCCTCAGTCAGACAGAACCATGCCGGATTATTAGGATTAGAGTAAATTATTGCTGCTATGTTGCCTTCCGATAAATGTTCTTCAAGGATGTCACGTAGCTTATTCCCCCGATATTCATATACATCAAAAGATTTATACTTATATCCCATAACCGTAATTTGTTGTTTCTGCACAGGAAATCCCGGATCAATGAATAAGATGGTATCTTTTCCAGGTGTACATTGCCCGCTTACCAGAAAAGAGGCGTATGTTCCTTGCATGGAGCCGGTTACGGGTACGCAACCTTCGGGATCGACATCTATATTAATAAAAGCTTTGATAAAACGTGAGGCTTCATTTTTAACTTCCGGTATTCCGTTAATATTGGGATAAATGGATGCTACACCATTACGTAAAGCCTCTATCTCTGCATCGATGCCTACTTGAGCCGCTTTCAATCCGGGTACTCCCATTTCCATGTGAATGAACTCGGTATTTGTTTCCTTTTCCAGTTGGGTGGAAGTAGCAACCACTTCACGAATGGTGGCTTTCCCAAAGTCAGGAAGTTTGTAGCTTTCTATTATTTGTCTGGCTTTTTGATAATCTACAGGAGTATTTTTCATGATTATGATTTTTTGAAAAGCAAAAGTAGAAAAATAATCTATTCATTCTAATTTTTTTATTGAAACTATTGCGAAATTAAATAATCGCTCTAACTTTGCATCGCAATTTTGAGGAATTGCCATAATGGTTAAATGGTGCGTTAGTTCAGTTGGTTAGAATACATGCCTGTCACGCATGGGGTCACGGGTTCGAGTCCCGTACGCACCGCGAAAGCAAATAGCAAATTAAAGCAAAGCTCTGAAATTCAAAGATTTCATGGCTTTTTCTTTTTCTCCGCTTTGGCAAAAAATAGCGGTTAAAAGTAGTTCTCACGTGGCTTATTCGTGGGACTTTTTGAAAGTCGTTTTTGCTCCCACGAATTGACGCATTTGTCTTTGATTGTCAGTGTTTTGCGTAGCTGGTTTTTGAGCGTAACAAACTAATTTTGTACCACTTAAAAATCAAAGAATTATGGGAGCAGTGAAAAGACACACACTAAGCGTATTGTTCATCATTAAGAAATCAAAACTTCTGAAAAACGGTGAAGCTCCTGTTTGTATGCGCATCACCGTAAACAAGCGAGTAGCCGAAGTTATGATTAAACGGAGTATTCCTGTAGACTTATGGAATCAGAAAAAGGAATGTTCCAAAGGAAAAGACCGTGTAGCCA
>NZ_LT896588.1:3593118-3683679 GCF_900186615.1 Parabacteroides bouchesdurhonensis | reverse complement strand
TAAGCGTATTGTTCATCATTAAGAAATCAAAACTTCTGAAAAACGGTGAAGCTCCTGTTTGTATGCGCATCACCGTAAACAAGCGAGTAGCCGAAGTTATGATTAAACGGAGTATTCCTGTAGACTTATGGAATCAGAAAAAGGAATGTTCCAAAGGAAAAGACCGTGTAGCCATAGAACTGAACCACTATATAAATACGGTTCGTGCCAAAATTTTACAGATACACCGTGAACTGGAGATAGACAACAAACCGATAACAGCCGATATAATAAAGGATTGTTTCTACGGACGGGATAAGGTACAACGCAGTTTGCTGGAAGTGTATGCAGAGCATAACGAAAAATGTCGTGCCCTGATTGGCAAAGAATATACGGAAAGCACAGTTACCAAGTTTGATACTTCCATAGACCGTCTGAAAGAATATATCCGTAGTTGTTACCACCGTGATGATATAATGTTGGCAGAACTGGACGGACAGTTTATCGGTGTCCTCTGATATTTTATTATTGCTGATTTTTGCGTATATCTGCGTGGAACGTAAATCTCTATGCCCTAACATGCGGCTTACTGTTTCTATCGGTGCGCCTTGAGATAAGCAAATTTCGGATGCGTAGGTATGTCTTGAAAGGTGGATAATCTACCAGAAAGCAGGTAAAAGCAATGATATGCAGTATAACAGGTAACACGTTTGAAATGAGCTAATTTACTCTAATTTGCTAAAGATGAAAAGTTCAGAATACAGCGTATTTACGCACCTTTTCAGTTACCAAACCGTTAACCGGTCAGTTACCGAAAAGAGTTAGGTAACTGAAAGCAGATAAAAGAACTTCAATCGTGTTTTATCTCCGTTGATACACAGTGTTTTGCACATCAAAGAACGCTTATATGACGGGTAACTTTGCCCACAAAAATTATAAGCGTTATGGAACAAGAAAAATTCAAGGTATTGCTCTACTTGAAAAAGAGCACTCCCGACAAGTCGGGCAAGACACCCATCATGGGACGGGTGACGGTCGGTCGCTCAATGGCGCAGTTCAGTTGTAAACTTTCCTGCACGCCGGACTTATGGAATCCACGTGAAAGCCGCCTGAACGGTAAAAGTCGGGAAGCGGTAGTCACCAATGCCAAGCTGGACAAGCTGTTGCTGTCCATCAATGAAGCCTACAACGCCCTTTTGGAGTGCAAACAACCGTTTACCGCCGAAGAAGTAAAGAACCTCTTTCAAGGTAGCGTGGAAACACAAATGACCTTGTTGAAAAGATTGGACCTGCTGATTGATGATTTGAAATCCCGTGTGGGTGTGGATGTTGCCGTCGGAACTATTCCCGCCTACCACTACACCCGTAAAACCCTTGCCGAACTGATAAAAAAGAAGTTCAACAGCTCCGACATCGCTTTCGGACAATTGAATGAACAGTTCATCCGTGATTTTCAAGACTACACACTAAGCGAAAAAGGTCTGGCAATGGAAACCGTGCGCCATTATCTTGCCATTCTGAAAAAAGTATGCAAAATGGCATTCAAAGAGGGATACTCTGAAAAGTTCTATTTCGCACACTACAAACTGCCGAAACAGAAAGAAACCGCCCCCAAAGCTCTCAGCCGTGAAGACTTTGAAAAGATACGGGATGTTGAAATCTCCTCCCGGCGACCTTCACTCGCCCTAACACGGGATTTGTTTCTTTTCGCCTGTTATACGGGAACTTCTTATGCCGATACGGTTTCCATTACCCGTGAGAATCTGTTTACCGATGACAACGGAGAATTGTGGCTGAAATACCGCAGGAAGAAAAATGAGTTGCTGGCTCGTGTCAAATTACTGCCCGAAGCCATAGCCATATTGGATAAGTTCAAGGACGACACACGGGCTACATTGCTCCCCGTACAGGATTACAGGGTGTTGAGAGCCAATATGAAAAGCCTCCGGGTATTGGCAGGAATGAAAACCGATCTGGTCTATCATGCCGGGCGGCACAGCTTCGCCTCGCTGGTCACGCTCGAAGAAGGCGTACCGATTGAAACCATCAGCAGAATGTTGGGGCACAGTAATATCCAGACTACACAAATCTACGCCCGTGTAACCCCTAAAAAGCTGTTCGAGGATATGGACAAGTTCATTCTGGCTACGAGTGATTTTAAATTAGTTCTTTAATCCTTAAAAATAAAACGATTATGCGCAGTACATTCAAGCTACTCTATTATATCAACCGGGCAAAGGTTAAGGCGGACGGAACTACTGCCGTTCTTTGCCGTATCACGATTGACGGTAAAAACAGTGTTGTCACGACAGGTGTCTATTGCAACCCCGAAGACTTTAATTCCCAAAAGGGAGAGGTCAAAAACAATAAGGCAAACGGTACGCTCCTGAAATTCAGGCAGAAAATCGAACACGCTTACGAACAGATACTTAAAAGTTCAGGTGTTATCAGTGCCGAACTGTTGAAAAATACGATTGTCGGCATAAATTCTGTTCCAACCGCTTTATTACAGGCAGGCATGGAGGAATTAGCACGGCTGGAAAAACGTTCCGTTGAAATCAACTCCCGTTCCACCTACCGCCAATCCGTCATCTTTCAGGAATGTTTGAAACAATACCTCCTCTCATTTGGCAGGGAGGATATTCCTTTCACTGAAATTACGGAACAATTCGGTCTGTCCTATAAGCTCTTTCTACTAAAAGATATGAGGTGTAGTGCCGACAAAATGAACAAGTGCCTGTGTTGGCTCAACAGGCTGGTCTATATCGCCGTTGACAGGGAGGTCATAAGGGCAAACCCGTTGGAAGATGTTGCTTACGAAAAGAAAAATCCGCCACGGCTCAGTCATATCAGTCGTGGCGAACTGAAACAAATGTTGGGAACTCCGATGGAAGATCCCATGTTGGAGCTGGCACGACGGATGTTTATATTTTCCTCTTTTACCGGACTTGCCTACGTGGATATATACAGGCTTTATCCGCACCATATCAGCAAGACCGCTGATAATCGGACTTATATCCGTGAGAAGAGAGGTAAAACGAGTGTGGAGGCTTTCATCCCGTTGCATCCGATAGCGCAGCGGATACTGTCGCTCTACAATACAACCGATGACACGAAGCCTGTATTCCCACTGCCTATCCGTGATGTTTTGTGGCACGAGATACACGCTGTTGGCAATGCGCTGGAATTTAAGGAGAATCTCTCGCATCATCAAGCCCGCCATACGTTCGGAACACTCTTATTATCAGAGGGTATTTCGATTGAAAGTATAGCCAAGATGATGGGGCATACGAATATCTCCAGCACACAAATCTATGCCAAAATCACCGACCAAAAGATTTCGGAGGACATGGACAGGTTGATAGAAAGGAGAAAGACAAGGGGTAATAAAGTAATCTGATAAAAATGAATATGGAAAAGAGAACAATGGTAACAATCAACGGGAACGGCACAGTGTCTGTTCCCGACAAGGTTATGATGCAGGACTTTGAGATAGCGGATCTGTTCGGGGTAATGATACCGGCTATACGGTCTAATGTACGGGCGATTCTAAAATCGGAAGTAGTTATAACAGATACGCAGCACGGCGGCACGGTGATTGGAACCACAATATTGCCGGATTACTACGGGCTGGATATGATTATGGCTCTTGCTTTTCGGATTCATAGTCGCAATGCAGGGATTCTTAGAAAATGGATTTTACGAAAAGTAACTGCCCGTTCCGAGTGTTCCGATATACCTTTATATATCAGCTTCAACTGTAATCAATCGCCTAATTAAAGATTGACTGAAATGGCGTTCCGCCATATAATCCGAATCGGGTCAGCCGTTCCGTTACGAATGATGTTCTTGACATAACTGGTACTCGTGTGCCCCGAGGCATTCCTGTAAGCGACATAATTTTCCATGATACTGGATAAAAATGATTGGAATCTCATGGCTGGAAAACCTCCTTTCTCACAGGAAAGCGCTCAATGTTCAATGCGCACTCTTTCAAGTGGGTAAAATCTGCACTCAGATAAGGTGCAAGTGAACTAGGGGATTGATGCCCTAGTGTGGAACTGATTATAGGTTGCTCCACTCCATAGCCCAAAAGGGAGGTCGCCAGATAGTGCCTGAAAAGATGCATGCCTTTCCTGTCTCCTGGATTTTGCCTTATGCCTGCTTTTTCCATAATGGAGACACATATTGCGTTCAGGTTGGACGAATGCAACCTCCTGTAAGGAGCATTGACGGTCAGGAATATGGTATCAGCAGATGACTTTGGTCTTTCTTTGGTAATGTAGTCAAATATGGCATTGCCCACTACAGCACATAATGGGAGTACCAGCGCAGCATCGGTTTTCTGTTGTTTGATACGAATCAGATCGTTATCCCAGTCAATGGACTTAAAAGTAAGCGAACAAATATCACTACTTCTCATACCTGTGTAAAGTGCCAATAGGCAAATTGCTTTGTTTTGCAGAGAAAGTGTAGTGTCTTTCTCAAGCACTGATTTTATGCGCCACATCTCTTCCTTGGTGAGGTATTGCACATTCTTTTTTACATGAGGTAAAGCAGGCAGGTAAGATAGCATTCTGGAGCATATTCCATCTCCATAAAACGGCAAGCACGTTTTGAAAGCAAATTCTACTGTGTATTTGAAGTTGTAACTTCTGCATATCTTTCCGTCGGAAGAAAAAACGTCCAATACACTTTCTTCTGTAACTGATTTAAATGAATTTATTCCTTTGTTTTGCAAGTCCAATAAGAAAGAACATACCATATAGCTCGTACTTTTTAGATATTTTTTTGAATATCCTAATCCTTCAAGATTACGATATGTATCAATAAAGTCTTTGAACTCGGCAGATAAAGAGTCGTATGCGGATGATTTGTGAGCATGTTTTAAGCCATTGGGCATTTTTGATTCCAAATCGAACCGTTCTATTACTAATAGTCTACGCTTCTTGTGGTTTAGGGTGGTTTTGTTACTCCATTTGTCAACATAAGTTTGATAAATATCATCATAGCTTAGCCAGGCATAATGACTTGATTCGTTGATAATCCAGAGGATGTCTTTTTCAATATATTGTATATATTGCTTGGAATAACTCTTTGTTTCCATATAGGAAAGAAGAAGTGGGTAGGTGTCTCTCAAGTTTCGTAAATCCATATTCTATATTTTTTGAGTTAATAATGGACTTACAAGTAAGGAATAAAATCAGAATCAACAATCTTATTCGTGTCTGTTTTTCAATATGTTGTATGTAAAAGTTTGGATTTTGTTTAAGTTCTGATAATGACTCAAATCCGAAAGTTTGGATTTGAGCCTCCAGTTCAAAAATCTTACTTTCAACACCCGTCACGACCGGGTGGCGGGGTTGGGAAACAGCGAGGGAAGCCAAAAGGCACTCAATATGCTGTTTGCCCTGCGCACCATTCAGGAACGCACGGGAAAGGATTTGGGGGCTACGTTTCTTTCGGGTACGACTATCAGCAATTCGCTGACGGAACTGTATCTATTGTTCAAATATCTCCGCCCGAAGGAACTGGAACGACAGAACATCAACTGCTTCGACGCATGGGCGGCAATTTTTGCCAAGCTGACCGCAGACTACGAAACCTTTACCTTACGGGCACAGACCGACGAGGACGGGTATTACCGTAATCTAGTAAAGCTGGACGGTCTGGCGGCTACCGATGCGAAAAGCGTCGGGACACGGCTACAGGAGATTGCCAAGAACGCCACGACGGGCGGTGAATACCTGCCTATCGGTGAGTTGTACGGTTTCCCTATACTTGTGAAAACGGAAAGCTCCATCCGTGAGGGCGTGGAGGTGAAACAGAACCGCTTCTTTATCGAGGGTGCATACAAGTACACCTACAACAACGGACAGTTGGCAATGTCCGACCACAAGGCGGCGGCAACGAACTTCCTCAATGCGCTTGACCGCATTCCGAAACTGATGGAGCAGTACAAGACGGAGAACGAAAAGTTGGAGAAGGATTTGCCCACGCTTCGGGAAGTAGCCAGCGGTACGTGGAAAAAGGAGGATGAGTTGAAGCAGCTTAAATCTGAGGTGGCGGCGTTGGAACGGAAGATACAAATTACTTTGGCTCCAACAGAACTACAAAATTCTATAGATGAAAGCAAAATTAAAACTACATTTGAAAAGTCCAATCCTGCCTTTACTGTTGAATCGGATGTCAATGATAATCGGAAAGCGATTAAAGGGATAAAATTGTAATGACCACTGTTCAGTTTGTTTATTGGATGGACAGGTGAAGACGGTACATCAGATGATTTTGGGTGACAATCCGTATGTAAAGGTTAAACATTCGGAGCATGTAGTGCTAAAGAAGGGGTAAGTTTGTTATTGCTTCCAAAAAATGTATTGTTTCAAGACAAAGGGAAAGTACATGAATAGTATTTTTTCTCTTTCTTGAAATAATTTTTTAGTTCTGTGCCAACCGATAATCACCGGGAGCTATCCCGTTGATCTTCTTAAAGATACGGCTGAATTGTTGTACATTGGGATAGCCCAATTTTTCCGCTACCGCACCGGCTGTACATCCTTGTTGCAGCAACATCGTTTTGGAGGCTTCCAAGCGTTTGAACTGGAAATATTCCTGAATATCCTGTCCCGTCTCAAAATACAATAAATCACTGAAATAGTGGGTGGATAAATGGAGCCGGTCGGCACAATATTCAGCCGAAGGCAGGACTCCATGCTTCAACTTCCCGGATTGAATGTACTCGTCCAGCAGTATATTTGTCTGACGGATGATAGGCTTGTTCGCTTCGCAACGTGTGATGAACTGCCGTTCATAGAAGCGGGTGCAATAATCGAGCAGCAGTTCGATATGCCTTGTAATCAAAGTTTTGCTGTGGCAGTCTATGGCATGTCCCAATTCATCGCCGATGTTGTGCAGGCAGTCTATGATTTTATTCTTTTCGCGCAAGGACAGGTGGAGAGCTTCATCCGGTTTGTAGAATAAGAATGTATAATCTCCTATATGCTCGCCAAGCGAAGTGCGATATAGTAAATCGGGATGGAATGCAAGCAGCCAACCTTTCCGGCGGAGCAATTCGCGATGGTCTATTTTGATGGATTCGCCCGGAGTGAGGAATAGTAGCGATGCGTTGGAATAATCATAATACTTGCGTCCGTACAAAAAGTCTTCCACGTCGCCCTCTACCATAATGGCAGTGTAGAAGTCAAATTTGATAGTGCATTGCTCCAGGTTGGCTTGTGACAAATCAATGACGCTGACCAGTGGATGAAGCGTCTTATACCCCAGGCAGCAGTTGCACTCGTGGACTGTTTCGATATTTAATATGTTCTCTTTCATTTGTATAACTTATTTTCGAGGCAAAGATAGCGTGTTTAGGCTATGGTTATTCCTCTCATCCTTGCATATCTGTAATTGGGGTTATGATATCTGTAATCTATATACAAAGTCGGTATTTCGTTTCATGAAAAAAGGAGCAATAGGAACAGGCGCAGTTACTTCTTTCTCTTTTTACGATGCTTCTGCCGGCAGGTTATACATTCATCTTCTTGTATTCATTAGGAGAACAACCTACGTTCTTTTTGAACAGACGGGAGAAATGTTGTGCATACTGAAATCCCAGTCCGTAGGCTATTTCAGAGACGGATTGGTTGGTGTTTACAATCCGGTCTTTGGCAAGGCTGATGAGTTTGGACAATATATACTGTTGGGCTGTCTGTCCGGTTTCCTTTTTAATGAGGTCGCCAAAGTAGTTGGGAGAAAGGAATACTTTGTCCGCAAAGTACTTGACGGTAGGATATCCCTTGTTCTCGGCATTTGTCCCTTGAAAATACCCGTCGAGCAGAGCCTCAAACTGCACAAGGATGTCTTTGTTTACCTTGCTCCGGGTATTGAATTGCCGTTCATAAAAGCGCATGCAGTAATCAAGCAGCAGTTCAATATTTTTGGCTATCAGTGTTTTGCTATGCTTGTCTATGGCATGGTTCAGTTCCAGCCGGACTTTATCGAGGCAATCAATGATGATTTGCCTTTCCTCTTCGGATAAATGGAGTGCCTCATTTACCTCGTAGGAGAAGAATGTATATTGTTTGATATTCTCCCCGAGTGATGTACCCCGTATCAGGTCGGGATGAAAAATAATGCCAATGGAAGAAGGCCGGGCGTCTTCCTTCAGTTCAATCCCGATTACTTGCCCGGGGGCGAAACTGACGATGGTTCCTTCCTGGTAATCGTACAGCTTTTTCCCGTATTTCAAGTCACCGCATTTGGTATGTTTCAAGAAAAGCGAATAAACTCCCATATTCATGCGGATATGGTTGGGGAAGGTGGCCGCTTTCGCCAAGTCCACTATTCCAACCAGCGGATGCATGGTTTCCAGTCCATACAGCTTGTTGTAACAGTCTATTGTATCAATCTTTATTATTTCATCCATATTCATAGTGCATTATATGAGAAACATCCTGAGCAATTACATAACCTGTCCGTGTTGCAGTCTGTATTCATTCGGCGTACATCCGATACGTTTCTTGAATAACCGGCAGAGGTGTTGCGGATATTGGAACCCCAGTGTATAGGCTATTTCGCTTACCGTTTCGTCCGTATCTACAATATGTTCCTTTGCCAGTTCTATCACTTTCTCCTGGATATGCTCTTGGGGTGTCTTTCCGGTTTCTTTCTTTACCATATCTCCGAAATAGTTGGACGATAGGCATATCTTGTCTGCGAAATACTTCACAGTAGGTAGTCCGTCCCGTATTGGCAACTCGCTTTGGAAATAATCATCCAGTAATTTCTCGAATTTAGTGAGGGCATCTTTATTTGCATCACTCCGGCTGATAAACTGTCGTTCATAAAAGCGCATACAGTAATTGAGCAACAGTTCTATGTTCATTGCAATCAGAGCTTTGCTGTGTTTGTCTATGGCATGTTCCAGTTCGATATTGATTTTTTCCATACAATCCATCACGATGCCTCTCTCCTGCTCCGAGAGGTGCAATGCTTCATTGACGGCATAAGAGAAGAAGTTGTAGGCCTTAATATTTTTTCCTAATGAGGTTCCACGAATCAGATCGGGATGGAAGATTATTCCATAAACTTGGGGAGCCACCTCATCTTCTATCAAATCTACACCGGCTGTTTGCCCCGGAGCAAAACAAACAATCGTCCCTTCCTCGTAATCGTATGAAGTACGTCCGTATTTGATGTTGCAACTCTTGGTCTGTTTCAGGAAGAGTGCATAAAGTCCGTAATTCATTTGGATATGATTTACTATTTTGGTTGCTTTGGTAAGGTTGATGACACTTATCAGCGGATGCAACGTTTCAAGTCCGTACAAGCTATTGTACTGATCCACATTTTCTAATTTTATTATCTGCTCCATAGACGTAAGTATTTGAACTAAAGCAAAGATAGGAATAAAAAGCATACGAATTTCAGGCGGTAAGCGAAATCTGTAATTGGGGTTATACTATCTGTAATCCGGGTACAACTTTTTTCTTATTGTCTATCTATCATTATGGATTGTTGCTCTTGTCTGCATAATGTCCTATTTAAGTTTGTTATACTCCGCATCAGTCACCGGTTCAAGCCATTCTGCGCTTGCACCTTCAGCCGGAACGCCGATGGCAATATGCTGAAACCAACTGTCGGCAGCGGCACCATGCCAATGCTTCACTTCGGCAGGAATATCGACCACATCACCGGGATTCAACTCTTGAGGCTGCTTGCCCCATTCCTGATACCACCCTTTACCACCCACGCAGATTAGGATCTGGCCACCTTTATGATGGATGTGCCAGTTGTTACGGCAACGTGGTTCAAAAGTCACATTGGAAACATGAAGTTTTCCCTCTCCACTTGCCAGTGCTGCCAGATAACTGTTCCCGATGAAGTATTTAGCATAAGCCGTATTGGGTTCGCCAATCGGGAACACCCTGCTTTCTATAGGTTCACCTTCCTTGAATTCCTCTCCATACACCTCGGCAATCGCTTTCTTTGCACGGTAGGCTTCTGCTTCACCTACCTTTTGCATCAATGCTTCCGGGATAGAATGTATTTCCGCATCCGTCAGTCCCATGTTTTTTGCGCCGCGTACGTGTGATTTCAACTGGAGGGCCACGCCTTTCATGCCGGATAGGGCACTGACCGTTACCAGTTCACGTTCCGGGAAAGTCAGGTTGTTACGTGCGAATATGTCACCAAAGAGATGTGCTTTCAGGTAATAATCGGTAGCCGGAGCAAATGTATAATTGAAAGGAGCGCCACTAAGCCTGGTCTGTACAACCGTACCTTCTTTCAATGCATCGAAATCTTCGGGCAGAGAATCGGCGTCCTTGCCTTCCTTGTCCGTAATGCCCTTAGCCTTGCGGTCGGCAAGCACTTGTTGAAGAACACCCAACCCGTTCAAGCTGCGCGGGAAACCGGTATAAGCATAAAGATGTGAAAGCACCTCTTTAATCTCACTGACAGTCAAGCCTTCATCCAATCCGGTATAGATAGCTCCGAAAAGATTTTCCAAATCACCTTTCGCTTCGAAACATGCGATGGCAACGATGTTCTGCTGCCGTTGGTTCAATACATTTTTCATATTCTGTTGTGCATTAATGGGATGGCAGGTGGCTATGGTTAATAGTGCTGCTGCTATCAGTTTATTTATTGTTCTCATACAAATTATTTTTGCTATTTAATATTATGTTATAGTTACTGTGACAAAGATACAGCCGGTTCGGTGATTAGCTTGTACATAAATTACAGATTATCCAACCATTATTACCGTTTTGAATATACTCTTTCTCCATTAGGTTATTCAAAAAAGGCAAAAAATAGCACATCTGTAATTGAGGTTATGATGTCTGTAATCTGTCTACAAAGAGATTGGATTCCAGCCGCTACTTTTGCAATATGAAATCAGAAGAAAGTTCTGATATGCATTCTGAAAAGAAAATCAACTTAAAAAATCCAATTGATAACGAATATGAAACTGAATTTAATTGTAGGAGAATCGGTATTCACAGCCACTATGTATGCCAATGACAGTGCAAGGGACTTTATGTCCATGCTTCCTTTGACTTTGACACTGGGTGATTATAATCGGAAAGAAAGAAGTAGTCGTCTTCCCAAACGCTTGTCTGTTGATGAACCGGAAGATGGAGTGAATATTTCAGCCGGTGACATCAACTATTATACGCCATTCAGAAACCTCAGCATTTACTATCATGATGCCGGACATTCTTTCTGCCAAGTTCCATTGGGCAAAATAGATGGGAAAGGCATGGAAGCTATCCGGGAAATGGCAGGTTCCGGTCCTGTGAAAATAACATTTGAAATTGCATAATCCGGAATTGGCAATCCTGAATCCATGACATACTAATTTTAAACCATATATACCATGAAAAAGATTATTATCGCAGGTTGTATGATGCTTATAATCTTTTCCGGTTGCAGACAATCGGAAGAAAGCAGTGAAACGCAGTTTATTAGCGTTGAGAATGTGAACGGCCCTACTTTGGGGTACTCTCCCCATTCCGGTGTTACCTTACTGGATACGGATGGATTAAAATTTAAGGATTTGAACCGTAACGGGTTGCTTGACACCTATGAAGACTGGCGTTTGCCTGTGGATGAGCGAGCCGAAGACCTTGCATCCAAAATGTCGATTGAACAGATAGCAGGACTGATGCTTTACAGTCCTCACCAGTCCCTACCGGCAGACCCGATGGGAACGGGCATTATCACCGAAGGTTCGTATAATGGAAAGAACTTTGATGAGAGTACTGTCCGGAGTTGGTATCTGACCGACCAACAAAAGAGATTCCTGAAAGATGACAATGTACGTCACGTGCTGATTACAAAAGTAGACCGTACCGAATCGGCTGCTCATTGGAATAATGAGATGCAATCATACGTGGAAAGCTTGGGGCTTGGAATACCCTGTAATACCAGTTCCGACCCACGGCATGCGGCAACCGGTTCTTCCGAATTCAATTCCGGCACGGGCGGTAAAATCTCCCTATGGTCTGACGGTCTTGGCTTGGCTGCGACTTTTGATCCGGAAGTGGTATGTGGCTTCGGCGAGATTGCCGCAAAGGAATATCGTGCATTGGGTATCACTACCGCCCTTTCTCCTCAAATTGATTTAAGTACAGAGCCCCGTTGGTTCCGTCTTTTCATGACTTTTGGTGAAAGTCCGGAACTGGCAACCGATATGGCAAGAGCATACGTGGATGGCTTTCAGACATCTACCGGAGATGCTGAGATAGCTGACGGTTGGGGATACAACAGTGTGAATGCCATGGCTAAACATTGGCCCGGCGGCGGTACGGTAGAAAGCGGACGTGATGCCCATTGGGCTTTCGGGAAATATGCCGTATATCCGGGGAATAACTTGAATACTCAACTGAAACCCTTTGTAGAAGGAGCCTTTCGCCTGAACGGTAAAACCAAGATGACTTCTGCCGTGATGCCTTATTACACAATCAGCTATAATCAGTCGCCGGACGGCACGAACTATGCGAATAATTTCAATAAATATATCATAACCGACTTGTTGCGTGAGGAATATGGCTACGATGGTGTGGTATGTACCGATTGGCTGGTAACTGCCAATGAAGGTAACAAGCCGGGAGTCTTCGGAGGCAAACCATGGGGCGTGGAAGATAAGACTGTTGCAGAAAGGCACTACATCGCATTGACGGCAGGAGTAGACCAGTTTGGCGGTAATATGGAAATTGCTCCGTTGCTGGAGGCTTATAAGATGGGAGTTCAAGAGTATGGAGAAGAGTTTATGCGCAAGCGTATGGAACAGTCGGCTGTTCGTTTGTTACGCAATATATTCCGTGTCGGTCTCTTCGAGAATCCTTATCTGAACCCGGAGAATAGTGAACGTATCGTAGGGAATCCTGATTTTATGAAAGTGGGCTATGAAGCACAATTGAAATCTATTGTCATGCTGAAGAATAAGAATAACGTACTTCCTATCAAAGAAAATAAGACGGTTTATATCCCTAAGATATATACCCCGTCCGTTCATGACTGGTACGGTCACTGGTCGGAAGAAACGCTTGATTATCCTATTGACTTGAAACTGGTAAGCAAATATTATAATGTGACCGCCAATCCCGATAAGGCAGACTTTGCCATTGTATTCGTAGAAAGCCCCCATGTGCATATCGATGGTGGAGGTTACGAGCCTGATGACCGCGAGCAGGGTGGAAACGGATATGTGCCTATCACATTGCAGCACAAACCTTATACCGCGACTGTAGCCCGACCACAGAGCATCGCAGCTGGTGATCCGGTGGTTGATCCTAAAATAACGAACCGTTCTTATCTGGGGAAGACGGTTACTGCAAGCAACACCACTGACCTGAACACCATTCTCGCCACCCGAAAGAAGATGGGTGATAAGCCAGTGATAGTTGTTGCCAACATTTTCCGCCCTATGATATTCAGTGAGTTTGAGTCATGCGTGGATGCCATACTCCTGCGCTTCAACATCAATGAACAACCAGCTTTCGACGTGCTTTCCGGAAAATACGAACCGTCGGGACTTCTGCCGTTACAGATGCCTGCCAATATGGAAACGGTGGAGTGGCAGAATGAAGACGTTCCGTTTGATATGGAATGCTACAAGGATGAGGAAGGTCATTTCTATGATTTCGCTTTCGGTTTGAATTGGAGTGGTGTCATACAGGATGCGCGTACAGAAAAATATAGAAAAATAAACCAATAAAAGAAACTAATTGTATAGGGCTGGGGATAAACATTCCATTCTTAAGAATCTGTAATTCGGGTTATCATCCCCGTAATCTATCTACAAGAACTTTCTGTAATTCTTCCGTATTTTGCAATATGAAAACAAAAGAATAATATAGATAATGAAAGAAACAAGTAAACTCAAACCCAATTCGGGCGCATTGCTCGTCTTTATCCTGACAGTGGGTGTATTCGGAATCATCAATACCGAGATGGGCGTAATAGGCATATTGCCCCTGATTGCCGAAACTTTTCATGTGACTGTCCCTGAAGCCGGTTGGACGGTTAGTATATTTGCGTTGGTGGTGGCTTTATCCGCCCCTGTCACCCCCTTGCTCTTTTCAGGTGTAAACCGGAAAAAAGTGATGTTGTTGGCATTGGGAGTTTTCACATTGAGCAATATTATTTCGATGTTCACCTCCAATTTTACGGTATTGTTGATAGCCCGGGCACTTCCGGCTTTCCTGCATCCCGTCTATGTCTCTATGGCTTTCACCGTTGCGGCTGCATCTGTTAGCAAAGAAAAAGCGCCGAAGGCTGTTGCTAAGGTTTTCATAGGTGTCTCTGCCGGAATGGTGTTGGGAGTACCTGTGACAAGCTATATTGCAAGTGAAGTTTCCTTCACGATGGGAATGGCGTTTTTTACGGTGATCAATGCGTTGGTATTCATCGCAACTATTCTTTTCGTGCCTTCCATGCCGGTCAAGGAAAAGTTATCCTATGGCGAACAGCTGGGGGTGTTGAAAAAAAAGATTACGTGGTATTCCGTTATTGCCGTCACGTTGATTAACGGAGCCCTGTTCGGATTCTTTAGCTATATGTCGGATTATCTGAAGACGGTCACAGAAGTTTCCTACAACGTAATC
This sequence comes from Parabacteroides bouchesdurhonensis, assembly GCF_900186615.1. Classification (GTDB taxonomy): domain Bacteria; phylum Bacteroidota; class Bacteroidia; order Bacteroidales; family Tannerellaceae; genus Parabacteroides; species Parabacteroides bouchesdurhonensis. The sequence continues at coordinate 3,669,085 of NZ_LT896588.1, read as the reverse complement.
AGCAGTATGTTATTGATATACGGCCTTGCCAATATTGCAGGAAATGTCATAGCCGGAAAGCAGCTGGCCATGAATCCTGTACGGAGCATGGTGTTGATTCCCTTTGTTTTGTTTGTATCTTATGTATGCCTCTACTTTCTGGGAGAATGGATAATGGCTATGGCAGCCATCATCCTACTGCTTGGCGTACTTGCCGGATATGCCCAGAATACTATGCAATATATGATAACCGATGCAGCTCCCGAAGCACCGGATTTTGCTAACGGGTTATATCTTTTGTCCGCCAATTTGGGTACAACGATCGGTGCAGCCGTTTGTGGCCTGTTTATTACCTATTCAGGCACACGCTATTCCGTCTTCGGTTCTCTGCTGTTTCTTGTGGCAAGTGTCGTGTTCGTCGCATTGAGAGTCCGGGCAAAACAATCGCGTAGACAGGTTAAACTGGAAGTCGTATCGCAATGATGGAAAATATGAATACGGATACTGCCGGACCTGTCCGTTCCAAGGAACGTTATCTCATACTCGATGTTTTACGCGGACTGGCTTTGCTGGGAATATGCCTGGCAAACTTTCCGGAGTTTTCGCTTTACAGTTTCCTGAAAGGTGAAGTGGCAGCAGCAATGCCAACGGCTGGAGTAGACCGGATTGCCCGTTACTTGCAATACATATTTATAGACGGGAAATTCTATACACTATTTTCGCTGTTGTTCGGCATCGGTTTCTCTATTATTATTTCGAATGCGATGCGGAAGCATGTCAACGGCTTTTCTATCTTTTATAGGCGAATGGCAATGTTGTTGTTGATAGGTTTCGTACACCTGATGTTTATTTGGAGCGGCGACATCCTGATGCTCTATGCTTTGATCGGACTTTTCCTCCCTCTTTTCAGGAATGTATCGAACAGAGGATTGCTTATTGCTTCGGTCATATTCCTGTTGCTGCCCATAGGGATAGATACACTCGTTATGGTAACGGGCATCAATCCCTCCGCCGTCGTGATTCGTATACAACAACACTACTGTGTCCGGTATGGCATTACGGATGATAACTTCGCCTATTGGCTACGGGATGCAGACAACTATACGGATGTGTTCAGATTCCTGATACAAGGTGCTTTCGTCAGGATGCAGGAGTTTATTGACGGAAACCGGGCGTTCAAGGTGATGGGGCTGTTCCTGTTGGGCTTTTATATCGGCAGGAATCATTTTTATGCCCGGCTGGAAGAAAAGAAAAAAGTATTGAAACAGGCTGCTATGTGGGGGAGTGTCATCGGCTTTCCCGTTTCGCTGCTTTATGCGTGGAGTGCCATGAATGGCCATCCGTGGGGATTGGCCGGACATTCTTTTCTTTATACTGTCAGTATATATCCTTTGGGTATGGCTTATGCGGCGGGAATCAGCCTGTGCTATCTGCGGAATAAGGAACTTCGGCTTTTTCGCTGGTTGGCTGCTCCCGGACGCATGGCATTGACCAACTATATAGGGCAATCTGTCTGGGGAATTCTGATTTTCTACGGTATCGGTTTCGGACTGGGTGCTGACATGGGCTTGGTTTATGTGTTGTTGATAGCTACCGGTGTATATGTGGTAGAAGTTATGTTCAGTTGTTGCTGGCTGCATTATTTCCAATATGGTCCATTGGAATGGATTTGGCGGATGCTGACTTATGGAAAGTGGTTGCCTTTACGAAAAACTAAAATGAAAATGTTGAAAAATAGAATGAAAATGATCCTATTGATCCTGTGTACCTTGTTCCTCGTATTGCTTGTTGGAGCCTGTGGTTTTCTGAATCAACCCCGTTTTGGCCGATTGCCGCAAGGGGAACGGTTGCGTAGAATAGAACACTCTCCGAATTACCGGGACGGAGCATTTCAGAATCAGGAACTTACTCCGATAACCGTATCGAAAAAAAGCCGTATAGCAGGATTTTGGGATTTCCTTTTTGGAAAGAAGCCTGATAACCTACGTCCTCCAACTCCCATTCCAGCCATAAAGACAGATTTACAGGTATTGGCATCCACAGAAGAGCTGCTTGTCTGGTTCGGTCATTCCTCCTATCTGCTTCAGACCGGTGGAAAACGTTTTCTGGTTGATCCTGTATTTTATCAGGCTGCTCCGGTTTCATTCATCAACAAACCGTTTCCGGGAGCCGGTATCTATTCCCCGGGAGAGATGCCGGATATAGATTATCTGATTATTACCCATGACCATTGGGACCACCTTGATTACAAGACGGTAACGGAGTTGAAAAACAGGATAGGTATGGTCATTTGTCCATTGGGAGTCGGGGAACATTTCGAATACTGGGGATTCGACCCGAATAGCCTGGTTGAATTAGACTGGAATGAATATGCCGTTTTGGAGGACGGATTCGCCATACATTGTCTGCCTGCCCGGCACTATTCAGGCAGGGGATTAAAAGCCAACCAGAGTCTGTGGTCGTCATTTTTGTTGCAATCCCCTGTGCAACGTATATACATAGGTGGAGATAGTGGTTATGGCAGTCATTTTGCCCAAATAGGCAGAAGGTTTCCTGATATTAATCTTGCGATTTTGGAAAACGGGCAATACAACAAAGAGTGGCCTTATGTACATTCATTGCCGGAGGATCTTTCCCAGGAAGTAAAAGAACTTCGTCCGAAGAGGGTTTTGACGGTACATCATTCCAAATATGCAATGGCACGCCATGCATGGAATGAACCGTTGGAAAATGCCCGGCAATTGAGTCGGTTGGATTCAGTTGAAGTGTTTTCCCCTATAATCGGAGAAGTTGTTTCTATAAGACCATAAACGATCATGGGGAGAATCTAATCTGTAATTCGGGTTATATTACCCGTAATTCATCTACAAACACTCTCTTACTGACAGACTATCTTTGTAACAGGAAAATTAGATAAAAAACATATAGTTATGAACAGAAAAGTATTGATCTTATCATCCAGTCCACGTCGTGGAGGAAACTCGGACACGCTTTGTGATGAATTTATGCGCGGAGCGGTAGAAGCAGGAAATGAAGTGGAAAAGATTTTTCTACGGGATAAAACAATCAACTATTGTACGGGGTGTAGCGTATGCAGCCAATACAAGAAACCATGTCCTCAAAAAGATGATGCGGCCGAAATTATCAGTAAGATGCTGGCTGCCGATGTCATTGTACTTGGAACGCCGGTTTATTTTTATGCAATGAGTGCGCAACTGAAAACGATGCTCGACCGTTGTTGTGGTCCCTACACAGAAATGACGAACAAGGAATTTTATTTTCTTGCAGCCGCAGCCGAAGGCAATGAAGGCCGACCGCTTTTGGAACACGTGTTTGACAACTTGATGGGCTTCATCGATTGCCTGGAAAAACCGGTCGTAAAAGGAAAAGTTCTTGCCACCGGCGTCTGGCACGCGGGCGAGATAAAAGGAAATCCTGCTTTGCAGGAAACCTATGAAATGGGAAAACAAATTTGATTATCACAAATTAAAATGTATGCCATTATGAGAAGGTATCTGTCAAACCTATTAATTCTATTTTTTATGTTGCCATTAAGTATGTATGGTTGCAATGCTTCCCACGGGGAAGGGCGGAACGGTGGCATAGAGCAGCCGTCAGCTGGCAGTCTGCAAAGTGAGCTGCCCAAAGTCTACCTGATGAAGGAGATAAATTCAGAAAATCTGATAAAGGTGTATGAAGCGCTTGGGCGCACTGCGAAAGGCAAAGTAGCTGTCAAACTCAGTACCGGTGAACCGGGCGGGCATAACTTTTTGCAACCTGCTTTGATTAAAGACCTGGTTCAAAAAATGAACGGCACGATTGTAGAGTGTAATACCGCCTATGGCGGCGGGCGTTCCGATACGGAATCCCACAGGAAAGCCGCCCGCGACCATGGATTTACATCTGTTGCGAATGTGGATATTATGGATGCTGACGGAGAGGTTGAACTTCCTTTGGAAGGTGGCAGACATCTTAAGAAGGACATAGTCGGTTCACATTATCTGAATTATGATTTCACGGTAGTCCTCTCTCATTTTAAGGGACATGCCATGGGCGGATTCGGTGGTGCCATTAAGAATATTTCCATTGGTATTGCTTCATCCAATGGCAAACGTTATATTCATTCTGCCGGAGCCAGTACCACAAGTTGGGGAAATCCTTCACAGGACGATTTTCTGGAATCCATGGCTGAAGCTGCCAAAGCAATTATTGAGCACTGCGGAGAAAATATCCTATATATCAGTGTCGCTAACAATCTTTCTGTTGATTGCGATTGCGATTCCAGTCCGGAAGACCCCAAAATGTGTGATATAGGTATTCTCGCTTCGCTTGATCCGGTGGCACTCGACAAGGCTTGCACCGATTTGGTACGTGCATCCGATGACCATGGAAAGATACACCTGATAGAGCGCATTGATTCGCGCCACGGAATGCATACGCTGGATTATGCGGAGAAAATAGGATTGGGAAGTCAGAAATATGAATTAGTCGAATTAAAATAAAGCCAATGAAAAAACTATTGTTATATTCCTTGATGCTGTTGATGTCACTGGAATTGTCATCATGCAGTGGTTCGGAAGGAGTAATACTTCCCGAACCGGAACAGCCTGGCAACAATGAAGGTGACGATGAGAGTAATGTACCGGAAGGTAATGGCCGTTATCTAGTTCTTTTTTGTTCGCGTAGCGGAAATACGGAACGTGTAGCGCAGCAAATCCATACAGCACTCGATTGTGACATCCTGGAAGTCGAGCCTGCTATACCTTACGAAGACGACTACAATGCAATGCTGGAACGTGCTCAAAGGGAACAAGCGGCTATTGAAACGGGCATTTATCCTGAAATCAAGACATCTATTGAAACTTTCGAATAATATGAAGCAGTGTTCATCGGTTATCCTATCTGGTATGGCCACATGGCTGCTCCTATGCAGTCCTTTCTACATGCACATGCCGGTAAACTTTCCGGTAAAAAGATTGCCCTGTTTGCAACCAGTGGCAGTAGCGGTATCTCAACTTCGGTGGATGAGGTACGAGGGTTGTGTCCGGATGCCATTTTAACAGAGACACTGCATCTGACATCAGCTACCATGAGCCAATATGGGAATAGGGTAGCCGATTGGCTGGCATTGCTCGGTGTCGGTAATAGCCAGGATAATGAAGATGGGAACCAGCAGGGGCAGAATAGCCTGAAGATTAATATAACAATCGGTGAACGGGTAATAACCGCAACAATGGAAGACAATGTAACGGCACGTGATTTCTTATCCCGGTTGCCTCTGGAAGTGACTTTAAACGATTACGCCGGAGCCGAGAAAATATTTTATCCGAATCCGGCATTGGCAACCGACGGTGCACCAAGAGGAAATGCTTCTTCACGTGGAGACATTGACCTGTATGTGCCGTGGGGTAATATCGCATTCTTTTATGGAGGCGATGGCGGTTATAGCAACTCTATGATTCATCTGGGGCGAATAGATGGCGATGGAGTGGAAGCACTGGATGTATCTGGGAATATTTCCATGCGCATAGAGAGACAGTAGCAATGTGAAGTTTTAAGGTTTATGAATACATCAACTATTTAAGTTAGTAAAATATGAAAACAAAAACAGTAAAAGCGTACGGAACGGAATCGGCAAAAACACCGCTCCATCCGTTGGACATTCAGCGTCGTTCCCTTTTGCCGAACGATGTGGAGATCGATATTTTGTATTGTGGCATTTGTCATTCGGACCTTCATTCCATACATAATGATTGGGGTGGTACTACTTACCCTATTGTCCCCGGACATGAGATTGTAGGACGTATCACCAAGATCGGTACGGAGGTAACCAAATTCAAAGTCGGAAATTTGGCTGGTGTCGGATGTATTGTGGGCAGTTGCGGACATTGCGAACATTGTCACGAAGGTGAGGAACAATATTGTGATGAAGGTTGGACGGTCGTTTTCAATGCACCGGATAAGATTCTCGGTGGACAGACCTATGGCGGTTTTTCGCAGGCTATCGTGGCTGATGCCAACTATGTATTGAAACTTCCTGCAACTATTGATCTGGCGGCATCGGCCCCCATTTTATGTGCAGGGATTACCGTTTATTCCCCGTTGAAGCACTGGAATGCCGGTCCGGGGAAGAAGGTCGGCATCGTAGGTATCGGCGGACTGGGGCATATGGCAATAAAGATAGCCAAGGCAATGGGAGCCCATGTGACTGTCTTTACAACATCTCCCGCTAAAATGGAAACGGCCAAAGAACTGGGTGCAGACGTAGCTGTACTTTCTACCGATGCCGGGCAAATGGCAACCCAAAGTAAATTCGATTTGATTCTGGATACGGTTTCTGCCCGCCACGATGTAAACATGTACCTTAATATATTGAAAGTAGATGGTAGTATAGTGCTTGTCGGACTGCCCAATGAACCTCTGGAAGTCGGCGTATTCAATGTGGTAAACGGGCGCAAGAGTTTTTCCGGCTCCAACATCGGTGGCATTGCCGAGGCACAGGAAGTGATTGATTTTTGTGCGGAACACGGTATCACAGCCCAAATCGAATTAATACGCATCAACCAGATTAACGAGGCTTTCCGGCGCTTGGAAAAGAATGATGTGAAATATCGTTTTGTCATTGATATGAAGTCGGAAGGAATGTAAATTCATCTACGGCTTGTGTGACTATTTCCGGTAAATCATATAAATAATCACTTTAAAGTAAAATAGATATGAGCATCAAGCAAAAAGTGTTCTTTTTGAACAAAACATTAAAGATGGCGGGAGAAGTTTATTTTCCCGAAGATTTCAATGCGGAGATGAAATACCCATGTATCGTAGTGTCACATCCGGGTAACGGTGTCAAAGAGCAAGTTGCCGGTCTGTATGCCCGCCTTTTATCCGAAAAAGGATTCGTCACGTTGGCATTCGATGCCTCTCATCAGGGTGAGAGCGAAGGTCTTCCCCGTTATCTCGAAGATCCGACATCGAGGGTAGAAGATATCAGGTGTGCCATAGACTATCTGGTTTCACTGCCTTATGTAGATGAAGAACGTATTGGTGCGATGGGTATTTGTGCCGGCGCGGGTTATGCTATCAATGCCACGCAAACAGAATACCGTATCAAGGCAGTTGCAGGTATCAGTACGTGGGATGTGGGGGACAGCCAGCGTAACGGTTTTGCACAATGCTGGACGGAGCAAGAAAGAAAACAGATGCATCGTGAGGTAGCCCTTCAACGTACCCGTGAAGCACGGGGCGAAACACCCCTCTATGTGGGATATGTACCGAACTCGGAGAATGATTTTACAGAGAGTACACCAGTTATACAGCGTGAGGCTTACGAATATTATTGTACTTCGCGTGCCGCTCATCCCAATTCGCATAATAAATTCCTGTTTTCTTGCAATGACCGCCTGGCAGCCTTTCATGCTTTCGATTTGATAGAGACAATTTCCCCGCGTCCCATCCTGCTAATTGTAGGTAGTAAAGCCGATACGATTTATTTCAGTCAAAGCGCTTATGACAAAGCGAATGAACCGAAAGAACTCTACCGGATTGAAGGGGCAACCCATGTCGATTTATACGATAAGCCGGAATACGTTTTTCCTGTGGCAGAGAAATTAACTTGTTTCTTTTCGGAAAACCTGTAGTAGATTCTATATTTTTTGCTCTTTATATACAGCAACGGTTGGAAAGAGGATTTCCAACCGTTGTTGTAGAATAAACGATTGATCTGGTCTATTCTTATAATTAAGTGAATGAATTATGACTACAGATTCGTATTAATATTAATCAAACAGCAAATATATGGAACATCTGATAACTTTCAGAAATGGTGAACAAATATGTACCTTGGGACAAGGTACATGGAATATGGGAAAAATAGCTTCACTGCGTGTTGAGGAAATCAAAGCCCTGCATACCGGCATTGACTTGGGCATGACATTGATTGATACGGCTGAGATGTATGATAATGAAGAAATGATAGGCGAGGCTGTTCGGGATTGTCGGGACAAGGTGTTCCTTGTAAGTAAAGTGTTGCCTCAAAATGCAGCTTATCAAGCGATGAAGCATGCTTGTGAGCGTAGTTTGCGCAAATTGCGTACAGACCGTATCGATTTGTATTTGTTGCATTGGAAAGGTTCCTATCCATTTGAGGAAACAGTCCGGGCAATGCTTGAACTAAGAGAAGAAGGAAAAATTCTCAGGTGGGGTGTCAGCAATATGGATGTAACGGATATGGAACGCTTTTTGGCTATTCCTGACGGAGAGAGTTGTGCTGTCAATCAAATACTTTATAACTTGAAAGAACGGGGTGTTGAATATGACTTACTTCCTTGGTGTGCCGAAAATAATGTTCCGGTGATGGCTTATTCTCCTGTAGGTGAAGGTACACTGGCAGAAAGCAAAGCTCTTATGGAAATAGCCGACCGACATGATGCCTCTCCTGCACAAATAGCATTGGCTTGGGTGATGCATCGTCCCGGCATAATAGCTATTCCTAAAGCTGGAAAAGTAGCCCATGTACGGGAGAATTACAGGAGTCTTTTTATCGAGTTAACAGGGGAAGATTATCGAATATTGGATGTTATATTTCCGGCACCGAAGCATAAGCTACCACTGGCAGGCTGGTAGAAGATAATTGTCTTGCATAATAAACTGTAATACTTAGAAATAGACTTTGTGACCTTCCATATTATTATATTTTTTATCCGGTTTTGGCGAGAAAAGTGAATGAAAATATTGTAATCTGTAACTGGGGTTATGATACCTGTAATCTGTCTACAAAAGCTTTTTTGCTAATGACATACCTTTGCCAACGAGAATTAAATCACTCATTGTCAAATAAAACATTAGTATTAAAGGAATCATGAAAACAAAAATTTTATTAGGAACAGCCATCATGATGGCACAGGCACTAAATGCAGGAGCACAGGAAAGCCCGCAATTGGGCAAAGCACCGTTGAATGAAGTCATTCAGGCAATGACCATCGAAGAAAAGGTCGATTTGCTGGTTGGTCCGTGGCATGTGGGCAACAAAAGTGAAGGAAGTAATGCCAACATCGGCATACAGGGCGATCTTGTCCCAGGTACCGCCGGCCAGACATACGCCATACCCCGTCTGGGAATTCCGGCTACCGTAATGGCTGACGGACCGGCGGGACTTCGCATAGCCCCGACACGGGAAAACGATTCACGTACATATTATACAACGCATTTTCCTGTTGAAACCCTGCTGGCTTCCACCTGGAATACCTCTTTGGTTTACCGGATGGGAGAGGCAATGGGTGATGAGGTAAAGCGGTATGGCGTAGATGTTGTGCTGGCTCCCGCCACTAATATCCACCGTAATCCGCTGAACGGGCGTAATTACGAATACTATTCCGAAGACCCGTTGTTGTCCGGCGAGATGGCTGCTGCCATGATAAATGGCATACAATCACAAGGGGTCGGGACTTCGTTAAAGCACTTTGCACTAAACAACCAGGAGGTTAACCGCAGAGCGATGGATGTGGTTGTTTCCCCGCGTACTTTCCGCGAAATTTACCTGAAACCGTTTGAGATATCTGTAAAGAAAGCCCAGCCTTGGACGATAATGAGTTCTTATAATAAGATAAATGGTACTTACGCACCGGAACGTTCCGATCTGTTGACTACTATTTTGCGCAACGAATGGGGATTCAAAGGAATGGTGATGACAGACTGGTTCGGCGGCCTGAATGCCGTATGGCCGATGGAAGCCGGAAACGATTTGATGATGCCCGGCGTAAGCAAGCAGCGCAAGGATATTATTACTGCCGTGAGGAATGGTACGCTTTCACTGGAAATCATCGACCGTAACGTACGCCATATTCTGGAATATATCCTTCGCACACCCCGTTTCAACGGATACGAGCCGACTAATGATCCCGATCTGGCTGCTCATGCAGCCATGATACGCGCCTCGGCAGCCGAAGGGATGGTTTTGTTGGAAAACAGGCTGGGAACTCTGCCTTTGGACAAAAATATTAAAAATCCCGCCGTCCTGGGAGTAACTTCCTACGACCTTATAGCCGGGGGAACAGGAAGCGGTGACCTGAACCGTGCCTATAAACTCACTCTCACCGGAGAATTGGCGAATACCGGTTTCAACATCGACAACGACTGGAGCGGGAAGTATGAAAACTACCTTAAAGACGAAACACCGAAATTGGTTAAACGTGCCTGGTATATGCCGAAAGACCGGTTACCGGAGATGCATATTTCACAGGAAGAATTTGAAAAACTTGCCGATGAGAAAGATATTGCTTTCATTACCATAGGGAAAGGTTCGGGAGAGTTTGTGGACCGGAGCCTGAGCAATAATTTCAATCTGACAAAAGAGGAAAGGAATTTAATAGAAAATACTTGTACTGCTTTCCATAAACGCGGAAAGAAGGTAGTCGTTATTCTGAACGTATGCGGAGTTGTCGAAACGGCAAGCTGGCGTGAACTTCCCGATGCGATATTGTTGTCGTGGTTCGGAGGCCAGGAAACGGGAAATACGATCGTCGATGTCCTGACAGGCAAATCGAATCCTTCGGGAAGACTGCCGATGACATTTCCGCTTTCTTATGCCGATGTGCCGTCGAAGGAAAATTTCCCTGATGTCGACAATATTCCGGCTAAAGACATAGAGGATGCGATGGAAGATACACACGACGTACAGGATGGAGTCAAACGCAGGAACTTTGATGAAACAGTTTATGAAGAAGGCGTTTTTGTAGGTTACCGCCACTATGATACGAACCATATAAAGACAGCTTATCCATTCGGTTACGGCTTGTCTTACTCTTCGTTCAGTTACGGAACACCTGTATTGGAAATGGCGAACGATACAGTCGTAGTCAATGTAGAGGTGAAAAACACAGGTAAGGCAGCAGGAAAGGAAGTCGTGCAGTTATATGTTTCCGCTCCCGGAAAGGATATGGTAAAATCTGTAAAAGAACTGAAAGGATTCTCTAAAACAGGACTTCTGAAAGCGGGTGAAAAAGAGACGCTTACCTTGCGTGTGCCGGTATCGGACCTGGCTTCGTTCGATGAATCTGCAAGCAGCTGGAAATTGGAAGGGGGAACATATCAGTTCCACGTAGCTGCCGATGCAGAAAACGTTAAGTCAAGTCTTTCCGTTGACATTGAAGGGAAAACCACAGAAACCGTATTGCCGGTAATGCTTCCGAAATCACAATACTAATAAGAACGCAAATAATCATAGATCATGAAATACTCCAAAATATTTTCTTTATTATTCATAATAGTCAGTACCCAGGTGCAAGTCCGGGCACAATCTCCAACAGCAGCGACTGATTCAATCGTAGTGAATAATAAGGAAGAAAAAAACAGGAATGTGATGCTGAATGCTTCCGATGCGGCTAAACCCCGTGAAGTAAACATCGGTTTGCCGGCGAGTACCGGAGGAACGGAAATTTTTGAAGACGGGCTTCCGGTAGTATATTACTTCTGGCCCCATATGGCTTATACCAGTTGGTGCGGCGGAACATCTTACGGTAAATCGAACCTCATGTCTTTAAGTGAATCGGCACTATTGAGCGGGAATGTCGGTTATACGCTTTACAGCGAAACGCGTTTGGGTGAAGACAAACTGGGGGCTCATCTGGATTATACGGTCAACCATTTCGGGGCTCAGCGGTTTGACCTGAATGCGAGTGGGAAAATAACCGACGGCTGGTATTTCAGTCTCGGTTCTTTCCAGAATTTCGATCCCGGAAGCATCAACCTGCCTTATATGAAGTATCAGGACCGGACACAAATTTATAAAGGGGCTTTGACCCGTCGCTGGAATGAAGACAGGGGAGAGATTTCGCTGCTATTAAAACATGCCAATAACGTATCGGGTGCAGACAACAACGGTCCCTTTACTTATGTAGGTGACGGTTCGGTACGCCTGCTCGACGGGTTCGACCTGGGACGGGATGCGTATATGCCTTCCGATGGGACTATCGGATATCGGGATATTGTAACAGGCGATACCCTCAAAAAGCATCTGTACGACATGGGGTATTCCCATAATAACGAAATCGGATTACGTGCAAAGTATCTTTTCAATAATGGAGGACTGCTGACATTCAATTTCAAATACAATCGTGCCCATAGCGGCATGACGGTCAATGCCCTGGCAGGACTGAGCGAAGTGACGGAAGACCGTGGATATACATCTGGTGACGGTGTCCCTTTCGCCGGATATGTGCAGAGCCGTTATACTCTTTATTACCAGGGGAAAATAGATGATGTGATGGCGACGGCGGAATACAACCAACGTTTCGGCAACCATGGCCTGCGTTTCGGATTGAACCAGTGGTACAGTTCTACGGAACTGAAAGCCATGACTTCAAACTGGGCACATACGGTGAAAGCCGGTCCCGACCCCCTTTTATATCAAGGTAATGCTTATTGGGATTTTAATACGGGAGGCGAGTATTATAATGGCAGGGAAAACAAGTTGGCTTTGTATGTCTCCGATGACTGGAATATTCTACGGAACTTGTCTCTCTCCTATGGGATGCGATTGGAATATTACCATATCGGCGGAGAGTCTCCAATGAATTACAATACAGACGACCATACAAATGACCGTACTTCCGGCTTTTATCTGGGTAGAGAGGGCGTGCATCAGACACCGTTTAATTATAACTGGATAAATCCGATAGCTACTGTCAGCGCCCATTATGTCATGTTGAAACATTTCGGACTGACCGGTGATTACCTGTTCAACAGGCAAAGACCGCGTCTAGAGAATTTCGGTGGGCAGGATTTTGCCAATCTTGATCCGGTAGATGTTCAGTTGGCGCGTTTCGGAGTTTACTATAATAATGATTGGTTTAATGTTGTTTCTACTTTGTCTTATATCCGCAAGACTAATTATAAGACACGTTCCCAGTTTACCGCCAATATAAACGGAGTGGATGAAACACAGACTGCGGCTATCAATTATGATATTGCTACTCTGGGCTGGACAACAGACATGGTATTGAGTCCGTTTAAGGGTTTTCAGTTGCACTATCTGGTGACTCTGCAAAAGCCCCAGTATAAAAATTTCGATACGAGATTGAGTTTCAGCGATAATGTTGTCCGTGATTTTAGTTTCAGCGACCGTAAGGTGACCGGAGTGTCGGAGTTACTTATGGAGATAGACCCTTCCTATACGATAGACAAATGGCGTTTCTGGCTTAGTTTCCGCTATCTCGGCAAACAATATATCAACAAGCCGAACACGCTGTTTTTTAATCCCCGTTGGGAAACTTTCGGCGGTATCGATTACCGGATAAACGACCATATTGCCTTATCTGCAAATGTCGTTAATTTCCTGAACCAGAAAGGGGCCAACGGGGCTATCGGAGCTGCTGATTTGGTGACCGATGCAAACCTCTATCAGAATTATCTGATGTCCGGCAGCTTTATCCGTCCGTTTACAACAGAACTTTCGATTAAGATAGATTTTTAATGGAACAGGTTCATTTTTTCCATTTGAATGGTAATATCTGTAATTGAGGTAATGATGTCTGTAATTCATCTACAAAGGAAGTCTTTTTCTTCCCGTAATTTTGCAGTGTAGAAACAACATAGTTTGATAACCCCTAAAACAAAAAAAGAATGAAACATTTGATGGCATTATGTGTACTGACCACTATTTTCAGTCTGGCATCTTGTGGAAAGGATGATGTGAACGCTACAGAGCCGGTAGTCGATACTGCCCATCGATTGGCAATCGTGATAGGCTCACAAACTATCACTGCTACTCTGTATGACAACCCGACGAGCAGGGATTTCATATCACGTCTTCCTCTGACAGTTGATCTGAACGATTATGGAGGGACGGAAAAAGTGTTCACGCCTTCCCCTGAATTGACAACCGATAATTCCCCTTCAGGCATGAATCCTCAGGCCGGAGATATCGCTTTGTTTGCTCCCTGGGGAAACATAGTCATCTATTACAGGAATGGAACGTCTTCCGGTTCATTGATTCCCATCGGGCGTATCGAAAACGGGATTAATGCTTTAAATATTTCCGGAACTATACTAAATGTAAGGTTTGAACTTACAAGTGTTGAACCCTAAAATATTAGGTGAGATGAAATACTATTTGATGGTTGCCTTCATGGCATTTTCCTTATCAGTAAACCTGACATCGTGCAGCCCGGATGACCCTATCGGAGAAATAGAGCAACCGGTAACTCCGAATGAACCGGATAATAATAATCCGGACGAACCCGGAAATAACGGGAATCCCAATGAACCGGGTGATAATAATGATAATACAGACAATCCTATGAGCAACAATCTTAAAATATCAATCGGAGAAGTCTCCTTTAATGTGACGCTGGAAAACAATGCGACAGCTACGGCTTTTAAGGCATTGCTCCCAATGACAATAGATATGTCCGAAATGAACGGCAATGAAAAATACTACTACCTGCCGGGCAGCCTGCCCACAGCTTCTTCCAGCCAGGGAACTATTCATACCGGCGACCTGATGCTCTACGGCTCCAGTTGTGTGGTGCTGTTCTATGAAACCTTTTCAAGCTCGTACAGCTATACACGAATAGGTAAAGTGGATAACCCATCCGGATTATCAGAGGCTTTGGGAAGGGGGAATGTAAGCATAACTTTTGAAATACAGGATAAAGAATAAATTAGAAATAACAAGATGGAAACAATATGTTCAGAACAGTTATTGTGAAACATCTGAAAATAAAGTACATTATGAATATAAAGACAATTATTGCAGTCGGGCTGTTAGTTATAAGTACAACAGCCATTGCGCAGACAAGTAAAACAACAGAAGGGAATATGGAAAAGTTGGAATTGACACAGGAATGGGACAAGACATTCCCGCAAAGCGACAAAGTGTCGCATAGTAAGGTAACCTTCCGCAACCGTTATGGCATCACGCTTGCCGCAGATATGTATGTCCCCAAGAATGCCGAGGGCAAACTTGCAGCCATTGCCGTGAGCGGTCCGTTCGGTGCCGTGAAAGAGCAGTCGTCAGGACTTTATGCGCAGACGCTTGCCGAACGCGGCTTCCTGACCATCGCTTTCGACCCCTCGTTTACCGGCGAGAGCGGAGGACAGCCTCGCAATATAGCCTCACCCGACCTCAACACGGAAGATTTCAGTGCCGCTGTGGACTATCTTGCGACACGTACTGATGTGGATGCGGAACGTATCGGTATACTTGGCGTTTGCGGTTGGGGCGGCTTTGCCATCAACGCCGCCGCCAACGACACACGCATAAAGGCTACCATAGCATCTACAATGTATGACATCAGCCGATGCACCGCCAACAGTTATTATGATAAAATGACAGCCGATGAACGATACGGGATGCGTCAGCAGCTGAATGCCCAGCGCACCATTGATGCCAGGAACGGCACATATCAGCGTAATGTCATGAACCCCAAACCCGCCGATGACGCGCCGCAGTTTATGAAAGACTATTACGATTATTACAAGACAAAGCGTGGTTATCACCCCCGCTCCATCAACTCGGGTCAGGGCTGGAATATGACATCGTCTTTGGCATTCCTCAACGCCCCCATCCTTGCTTACAGTGGTGAGATACGCAGTGCCGTAATGGTCATCCACGGTGAGAAAGCGCATTCGCGCTATATGGGTGAGGATGCTTTCAAAAAACTGAAAGGCGACAACAAGCATTTGCTTATTATCCCCGGTGCAGTGCATACCGACCTTTATGACAAGACAGACATCATTCCTTTTGACAAGATAGAACAGTTTTATAAGGAATATTTAAAGTAGAGTTACCGGTTTGTCTATGAATATGGAAAGAGATGGAGAGACGAAAATTTATAAGGAATACATTGATAACCACAGGAAGCATATTACTGGGCAGTGCGGTTATCCATCGGTATCTGAATGATAAAGAACCGGCGGATAATCCGCTTCCCCCGGCAGTAGAAAAAATCCACCGGGGAAACGGAAAGAAAGTGCTTGTCCTGATGAGTGCCGGGACAAGACTTGGCAACACCGACCGCCTGGCAGACGCTTATATCAAAGGACTGGTGGAACGGGATCATTCCGTTACGAAAGTTTATCTCGGAAGTATGCGGCTGGAAGGTTGCAGAGGGTGCGGAGCTTGTCAGCGTCCTGCCCGTCGTTGCGTAGTTCAGGACGGTATGCAGGATATATATCCCCTGTTTACCGAATGTGATACAATAGTGATGGCCTCGCCACTCTACTTCTGGACCATTACGGCACGGCTGAAAGCATTCATTGAAAGACTCTATGCAATTTCTGTCGATGATAAATATCCCTCGAAAGACACAGTCCTGTTGATGACAGCCGGTGATGATAAGGAAACAACTTTCGAACATCCTGTACAATATTTCCGGGTGATAAGCCAGGTGTTGGGAGGAAATGAGAAAGGTATATATTGTGCCGGAGGTTGTACGGGATGCGAAAAAACGGCACGGAATATTGATAAAAAGCATCTTAATAATGCCTATCAAATGGGCTTGGAATTATAAAATAAATAACGAACTAATTAAATCATGGAAATAATAAAGAACAAAGAATACGAAGGCGAACGCCCTTTGTTTGCTACACACGATTTGCAATTGGATAATGTAACGATTCACACCGGTGAATCTGCACTGAAAGAATGCAGTAACATTATCGCAGTAAATTGTCGTTTCGAAGGCAAATACCCTTTCTGGCATACTAATGGCTTTATGGTAAAGAACTGCTTTTTTACAGAGGGAGCACGCGCCGCTTTGTGGTATTCGCAGAACTTACAAATGACCGATACGGTAGTGGAAGCCCCGAAAATGTTTCGTGAAATGGACGGAATAAAGTTGGAGAACGTACAACTTCCCAATGCACTGGAAACTCTGTGGCATTGTCGCAATGTGGAATTAAAGAACGTGCAGATAGACAAAGCCGATTACCTGTTCATGCACGGTGAGAATATCCGCATTGAGAACTACAGCCAGAATGGAAATTATTCCTTCCAATACTGCAAAAACGTGGAAATCCGCAATGCGGTCATCAACTCGAAAGATGCTTTCTGGAACACGGAAAATGTAACGGTGTATGACTCCGAACTGAACGGCGAATATTTGGGCTGGCATTCCCACAACCTACATCTGGTGAATTGCAAGATTTCAGGCACTCAACCCCTTTGCTATACACACGATCTGGTGATGGAAAATTGTACGATGGCGGATGACTGCGACCTGGCATTTGAATACGGCAGCGTACAGGCAAGCATCAACGGTCCTATACATAGTGTAAAGAATCCACGTACCGGAAACATCATTGCTGAAAGTTACTGTGAAATCATTATCGATGAAAATGTCAAGGCTCCGGCTGACTGTGAACTGCAATTGTGGGACAACGTAACTTGTTTCAATCAATGAAATACAATTTCGATGAAATAGTTCCCCGGCGTAGAACCAATTCCTATAAATGGGATACGGCTCAGGAAGAAAATGTCTTGCCCATGTGGGTAGCCGATATGGATTTCCGTACGGCTCCCCCTGTGGTGGAAGCGTTGCGTAAACGGGTGGAGCATGGAATCTTCGGCTACACAAAAGTTCCTTCCGCTTACTACGAAGCTGTAATAAATTGGTTCGCCCGAAGGCACGGCTGGCAGATAAAAAAGGACTGGATTACCTACACATTGGGAGTAGTTCCGGCATTGTCTGCCGTAATCAAGGCTCTGACGGTTCCGGGAGACAAAGTACTGGTACAAACACCGGTTTATAATTGTTTTTTCTCTTCCATCCGTAATAACGGTTGTGAAGTAGTGGAGAATCCCCTTCTTTATATAAACGAAACTTACCGGATCGATTTCACCGGTCTGGAGCAAAAGGCTGCCGACCCGAAAGTAAAGCTGTTACTGCTATGTAACCCCCATAATCCGGCAGGCAGAGTCTGGACCCGGCAGGAACTGACACGTATCGGTGAGATTTGCCTCCGCAATGATGTGATTGTTGTAGCGGATGAGATTCATTGTGAGCTGGTTTTCCCAGGACATACCTATACTCCTTTCGCTTCTATCTCGAAAGAATTCCTGATGCATTCTGTCACATGCACATCTCCAAGCAAGGCGTTCAATCTGGCAGGACTGCAGATTGCCAATATTATTTCGGCAGATGAATATATGCGTATGGAAATAGACAAAGCCATCAATATCAATGAGGTTTGTGATGTGAATCCGTTCGGAGTCGAAGCCCTGATAGCCGCTTACAATGAAGGGGAAGAGTGGCTGGAAGAACTGAAACATTATCTTGTGGTGAATTACAACTATCTGAAAGCTTACTTCAATGAGTACCTCCCGGGCTTCCCGGTGGTGATGCTGGAAGGCACATACCTGGTATGGGTGGATTGCTCGATACTGAAACGCCGCTCGAAGGAAATTGCGGAAACGCTGCTGAGAGAAGAAAAGCTCTGGATAAATGAAGGAAGCATGTATGGTGAAGCCGGTGAAAATTTTATCCGCCTGAATATAGCCTGCCCCCGGCAGGTGCTGATAGACGGTCTGGACCGGTTAAAGAGGGGGATTAAAGAAACAATGATCTGATATCATTGAATTTGCACACACTGTACCGTAACGTAACTCAAGTAAAAAAAGACAAAGATGGAAAGAAAGAATCGTGTTGACGGGAGCCTGGCAGGCATTATCATTGCCTACTTCCTGATCTATGTTGTTTGGGGTTCTACCTATTTCTTTATAGGCGTGGCGTTGAAGGATTTCCCTCCCTTTTTGCTGGGTGCGTTACGGTTTACCGCTGCCGGATTGATCCTGCTCGGTATCTGTTATTTACGCGGGGAACAAGTATTCAGGAAAAGCCTTGTCATGCGTTCGGCCATTAGTGGTATTATATTGTTGTTCATCGATATGGCGGTAGTTATGCTGGCTCAACGTTATGTAACCAGCAGCTTTGTGGCTATCATCGCCTCTTCCACTGCACTTTGGATTTTATTATTGGATGTTCCTATGTGGAAGTCTAATTTCGGTAGCTTTTTTACAATAGCAGGAGGAATAATGGGGTTTTCCGGTGTGGCGATGCTTTACATGGAACAGCTCGGTTCAGAATGGCTTTTACCTCATAGCGAACGGGGATTCTTACTATTGGTTTTCGGATGTATTTCGTGGGCTTCAGGTACACTTTATGCCAAATACCGGTCTTCACGGGAGGAAAAGGTGAACGCTTTTGCCGGTTCGGCCTGGCAGATGCTTTTTGCCGGCGGAATGTTCTGGACATGTTCTCTTTTCAATAAGGACCTGGCAAATGTTTCGTTGAGCAGTGTATCATCTGTCGGTTGGCTTTCACTTGTCTATTTAATTTTATTTGGTTCTTTGCTTGCTTACTCAGCTTATGTATGGTTGTTGAAAGTCCGTCCGGCGGCAGAGGTTGGCACCCATGCGTATGTGAATCCGTTCATAGCTGTTTTATTGGGAGTCTTTATCGGTAGTGAAAAGGTAACTCTGATCCAGATGTCCGGCCTGTTGCTTATTTTGTTAGGAGTAATGTTGATTGGCAGAAAACATAGAAACCGTTCCTCATAATAATAAAAAACGTTTTTGCCTTTTTCCGGAATTTAAAACAAGATAAATAGCATTCATCTCAATTACCTTAAAGTTTTCATACATCCTTGGCTATTACATTGTAAATTTTCCCGGGTTAAGGTGAAAACGTTTCATCTCAAAATAATAATTTCTTAAATACATTATAAATCAGATATGAACAGACCTTATATTTTTTGTCACATGCTGACATCCCTCGATGGGAAAATTATGGGGAATTATATGGAAATTCCCGAAGGAGAGCAAGCTATCCAAGAATTCTATAACATAGCTTTTGGCAAACAACCCTATTATAAACATCAGGGGTGGTTGTCCGGGCGAGTCACTACAGACGATAATTTCACATTCTACGAAAAACCTGTGCTCGATGAGAATGCGGCAGTTGTTCCCGAAGGTGACTTTGTCGCAAGGAAAAGCGATATGTATTATGTCTCTATCGACCTGTCCGGAAGACTTGGTTGGAAATCACATATACTAACATACGAAGATACAGTTGCGGAGGTGATTGAGATTTTGACATCACAGACAAGTAATGCGTATAAAGCCTTCTTGCGCAAGCTTGGTATTTCTTATATTATTGCCGGTGAAGATAAATTGGATTATGAAATCCTGCTGAGTAAACTAAAAAAGTTGTTTGATATAGAAATGCTTATGCTTGGCGGTGGCGGCGTACTCAACTGGTCTTTTATCCAAGCAGGTTTTTGCGATGAGTTAAGCATCGTTATCGCTCCGGCAGCCGACGGTTCAAGGGAAACCCAGACTCTGTTTATGACAAAGGATAATCTTACCACTGACCTGGCTAAAGGTTTTAGGTTGTTGGAAGTTAAGCAACTGGAGGGAAGCTCTGTCTGGTTGAGGTATAAAGTATAGAGTTAGCAATCGCTGATTAAAAACGGATGAATCCCGGCAAACCTCTTTTGTATGGCTCTTGCCGGGATTATTAAATGAAAGCATGTGTGAGCCTTTCAATTTATACCAATTGTCCTGGTCCGGTATTCTTTCGGCGAGTTCAATAAAGAAAAACAATAGTTGAACATAAGTAATGGATATGAAGCATAGACCGCCGTTTTGCGATGAAAGTCCGATTGACTGCCATTTTGAGGTGAAAAACTATCAGAAAGAAGAAATGGTTCATAACGACGACACGAAATCAACTATCTGATATTTTGCCGTAGCGGACACGCACGGATAAGCAGCACGCTGTTCCATGACGAAATACTGTGCGCCGGGGAAGTGATGTTCGTTCCCCGTGGAAGTGAATGTAGCGGCATCGCCCTGAGCGATGTAACTTTGCTGGTGCATAAATTCAACAACACAGTCTGCCAGAGTGAAAAGTGCATACTTGCCTATCTCTACTCGCACCGCCATATCCAATCCAAAGTATATTGTTGCAAACTCACCATCCCAGATTCCCTGCAAATCCTCATGGCCGGAATCGTTTCCTATCTCATGGACGAAACGCACGACTTCGACCTGTGGAAGCTGAAACACAAGGAACTGATATGGGTGTTCACCCGCTATTATGATTCTGAAGAGTTACAGTCGTTTTTTCATCCGATGACCGACGAGCAAGTACCATTCCGAAGCCTTGTAATGACACACTACCGTAAAGCCAACAATACGGATGAATTGGCAGAGCTTTGCGGCTATGGTGTGCATACCTTTCGCCGGATATTCAAGAACGAGTTCGGTGTATCCGTCCATCAATGGTTGATACGGAAACGTGCGGAAAATGTGAAGTTCCGCCTATCACAAATTTATATCTCCTTCGTCGATATTATTGATGAATTTAATTTTTCTTCTCCGCAGGAATTCAACTGTTTCTGCAAAGCTAATATCGGAGATACGCCGAGTAATATCCGGCAACAATATTTGCAATCTTCCGACAAAGAGTAGCTGCCTACTTAAAAATACTAACAGAATGGTCTGTTTTCAATAAATAGCTATCCGCTTGATATTCGTAACTTTGCGCCCGAAATCAAAGAGAATGTTTAATGCAGATAAAATGTGAAGAAATGATACAGGAGGTGGATAATCGGATAGCTGCCATCGACCTGAACGGGAATCATATCATCAGGGATTGTAAGACAATGCTTATTTTCCTGAAAGAAAAGCTGACCGAATTGAAAGTGTTTGTCCAATCCGACCCTTTGAGAGCGATACCGAAGAAATCGCCTTTTTCAAACAGTACAAGCCCCGGATTCTGGGGCCGCTATTCTATTTCCACCATATATTGCGTATCGAGAGCCAACGACCTCCGGGTGAGGAAGAGCTGGACGATTATTATGAAAAACAGCAGGAGGAACAGAAAATGTTCTTTGACCGCCATGTGGCGTTTTTCCAATATTACCGTAGCGGAGCCACTTACATGGACAACTATTACTTCCTGCGTGGAAGACAAGAAAATATGATTGATGTGGATGTGTGCCATCTAGACGACGAAACGGAGTTCGGCACGGGATATGACCGCCTTGTCGCCCGCATTATGGCAATGGAGATGCTGTACGCCTTCTTATCAGTGAAGCATACTTACCTGCAAAATGGCAATGAAGATATGTCCGCCGAACTGTTAAAGGTTAAAGGCTCCTATCAATGGACGGGCAGTGCCATTGAATTGGTGGAAATAGTGTACGGACTCAGTGAAATGGGCAGTATCAACAACGGGGAAACCCCGATACATGAGTTAGCCGCCTTTGTGGGTATTCTCCTGAACATCGACATCCGTGATTGTTACAGTACCTATACGGATATGAAGCGGCGCAAGAACGAAAGCCGCACGTGTTTTTTAGACAAGATGCGGGAACGGCTGAACAAACGGATGGAGCAGGACGATGAGAAAGAACGGAAGCGGAAGTAAGATTAAGTGCCGAAAAACTTACGGTTACCCTTGTTTTTTTGCGTATATTTGCCAGCATATAAAAACTTATATGCCCTAAATAAAAGTGTGTGGAAATAATAATAGTAAAATAATATGAATAGAAATTTAGTAATGATGGCGGTAGTATTACCGCTGCTTACAAGTTGTGGAGGACAAAGTAAATACGAAAAGGCTATTGCCGATTTTGTGCAAACGGACAAAAAAGGGACGTGGACTGATTTACAATTCAAAGTAATCGAGATGGGAGATCCGACGGACATCACAGTCAAGGATAGTGTTGCCTTTCTGACGAAGAAGTTTGACTCTGAAAAGTCAAAACGCCTTGCCACGCTCAACGAAAGTATCGCCCGTAACAAGGAAAGTATGGAAAAGGAGCGATTCAATTCGATGAAACAGTTCTATCAGAAATTGATAGACAAGAATCAGGAACTTGTGGATTCGCTTGCGAAAACTTCGGTGAAATTGCCCGACGCGTATAAAAATGCAGCGGAGACAACCGTGCTGGCAAAGGAAATTACTTGTAAATTCTCCATTGCCAATCCGATGCTTAACAATGCCAAACAGGAAATTACAGAAAATTTTATACTTAATGCTGCCGGAGACAAGTGCTACAGACGGCACAGCAAGAAAAAATAATTGTTTGGATTGCAATCAATGATTGATATTTTCGGTTTTATGCGAATTTCAATATTTTTGCAAAAAGATAGTCATTCAGCCCGTGGTAAAGAAGAAAAAAAGAGTCCCGGACACTATTGTAAGATATGCGGAGAAAGAAAAGCCAATGAACGGTTCAGCGGCAAAGGTCATGCCGTGCATATCTGTAAAGAGTGCCAATCCCTGTCCGCCGAAGTCCAAACAGATATGAGGCGGATTCGGGACGTGGAAAGGGTATTGGGCAAATACCCCCTTTCCCGTTAGGACTGGGAATTGCTGGAAAAGTATTCTAAAAAATATGCCGATAAGGAGTCAGGGCAGTTTGCCCAAAGTATATTGGACGACCTTCGGGCAAAGCCGTCGCCTGATGGAAATGAAGAAGAATACGAAGAACAGACATACGCTGATTTTGATGAAGATACACAATACGAAATACGTATTTGGCTCCGCGAAATCCTGTTTGATTATATCTGCCGTAAAGGTCATGAACCGGAGAATAAACAACGGCAAAAGATCATAGACCGCTTGAATAAAGATACAACAGATGTGTTTTTTGTCCGTTTTAAAATAGATGAATCCTTTACCACCCTTTGGAATGAGCTGGTTAAAGAGGTACAAATTGAAATTGCAGAATTGGATGCGGAAGACGCAGAATAGAAAACAACGGCAGTAATTTTGAGGTTATTGCCGTCGTTGTTTCTATACCTTATTATATATAGGGGATGGAATCACCCTTTTTGCTGTAACAGGTGTGAGAGCTCCGGATCATTGGCTATGCGCTGCAATTCATCCGAAACGATCTGCTTCACCTCTGCTTTGATGCGGTTGTAATTCTCCTGTATCTGTTCCTTCATGCGGTCGTTGCCGTCTGCATCGGTGAAATCGGTGATGATGGGGATTTTCTTATAGGCGGTCTCCTCCCGCTTCACCTTGTCGGTATCCACCACAATCTCGGCATGGAAGATTTTTTGCTCGATACGCTCGGTGAAGTTATCCGATACGGAGCCGACAAACATACCCTGCGTAAGTTCTGAAATCTTACTCGGTGGAATAAGACTGTCCATTTGCGTATTGATGGAGGTGGACTTATCCTGCCGGTTGATGGTGATGCTCTGCCGCTTCTGCAACACCTTGCCAAAGCGTTCACTTAACGTTTTGGCAGTTTCACCCACTACCTGCCCGCTGAATATGTTACCTACGGTATTCATCACGACTTTCGCCTCTTTATCCCCATAATCGCGCACCAACTGCGAGAAGTCCTGAAAGCCCAGACAAACGGCAACCTTGTTGGAACGGGCGGTTGCAATCAAGTTATCCAATCCTTTGAAATAGATGGTGGGAAGCTCGTCGATGATAACGGAAGACTTAAGCATCCCTTTCTTGTTAATGAGCTTCACGATACGGGAGTTGTACAAGCCCAAAGCCGCACCGTATATGTTCTGCCTGTCGGGGTTGTTTCCCACACAGAGGATTTTCGGCTCTGCGGGATTATTGATGTCCAATGTAAACTCACTATCGGACATCATCCAATAGAGTTGCGGTGAAATCATTCTTGAAAGCGAGATTTTGGCAGATGCAATCTGCCCCTGCAACTGCTCAGCCGCTCCGCCGAGCCATGCATCCATGAAAGGGCTGAGATAGTTTTCGAGTTCCGGGTATGAGGTCAGAACCGGGAAAATATCTTCATACCGGCGGTTCAAAAGTTCGATGGCATGGGGGAACGTGCAGTATTTACCGCCCTGATAAATTCGCAAGTACCAGATGATGGCGGCGAACAGGATAATAGGTGATTCCACAAAGAAGTCGCCCTGCTTCTGCACCCATGATTTATTGAGGTTGAGCATGATGGTGTATGTCGATTCGTAAGCGTCGGTAATATCCTCCATGAAATCCGGATGAATGGGATTGCAACGGTGCGAACGACGGGGATCATCAAAGTTGATGACATAGAATTTTGGCTTTACCTTGTAGCCGTCCTGATTATTAATCAAATGGTTGTAGGCAATCATCGAGAGGTCGGGAAACTTAAAGTCGTAAATATATTGACTAAATCCCTTTTCAATCTGCTGTTTGATATAGTTGTTTACCACGGCGAATGACTTCCCGCTGCCCGGAGTTCCCAACACGATGGATGCACGAAAAACATTTACAACATTAATCCAGCCATCGTTCCATTTCTTTTTGTAATAGAAGCGTGTCGGCAAATTCACGGAATACTCGTTCTCAATGAGCCTTGTTTCCTGCTGGAAGGATTCGTTTCCCGTGTTGAACACGTCATCCATGAGGTTGTTTTTCAAAAGGCGGCTTATGTACAGCCCCGACATCAAGAGGCAGATATAGCCGACCGCCATCGTGAAAATATAGATAGCGGTATTCGTCTCTATACCCAATGGCAGCGACAATATCCACCAATTCAGAAAGAAAAACACGAAACCCACGCCGTCCAGATTTTCGTCCATGTGATTTTTTCCTCCTTCACGCCCGACGTACCCAAACAGGACAGTCCGAGCAACAGGACGGTGAACAGTTTGGTGTAAATGATACAGCCGAACAGCCCCGCCGTGCGGTGGAAGTTCATAAGGATTTTATCAACTACCCCAATATTTACTCCACATAAGCGGATAGCCTCGTAACAATACCAATAGATATTGATTACCACAAATAATATACTCACGGCACGCAGAAAATCCATGATTTTCGCCAATGCCCTCAAATCGTCTTCTTGTTGTGACATACTGATTTTATTTTAAAATTCTACAATTAAATACCCCTGCCTTTTCTTTTTTTCTTCTTCCGCTGCATCTTCCGGCGGAACGCTTCTTCCTCCGGATCAGTGCCGGGTATGATGGACAGGTCGAACATACCTCCGGTTACAGAATCCTCGCCGGGTTCATGGACTTGTTTCGTGAACGGCGCAAACGGTTCATGTTCTCCGGTATGTTGTGACGGGTCGGTAGTACCTATTCCCGTCGGTATCGGACTGCTTGCTGCAACCACCCATTCCTGCAAAGCATTTGCGGAGAGTTCCTTGCCCATGCGTGAGCCGTTCAGCACGCAACCGGTGTTGTGGTCGACAAAGGTCGCACCGTAAATTCTGCCTGTATCGGTTTCCCGAAATACGGTATCTATCCCTTTGGATTCCAACACTCGTATAAGTTCATCTTTGCCCGATGCTTGTCGGAGTGTAGCGAGAATGATAGCCTTTGTCCGCCCTGCAAGCTCCTTTTTCTTTATTTCGGTTCGGGAGGCGGTACACCGGTTATCAAAGGCTTCATATCCGGCATACTTTCCGAAGCGGGAGGCTTTCAGCGGATTTCTGGTCTTGGTTCCCGCACCGTCCGTCGCCGAATAGACAAAACCTCTGTATTCCCTGCCGTGTACCTCGCCCCGTGCTTCCTCTACGGTGATATTGTAGAGGGACAGCAAGGCACGGTATTCACCGAGCGATTGATATCGGTAGGTTTCTGAGAGGGCTTTGAGGACGTTGCTGACCTGCCGCTTCACATCGCCTTTGGAAACATCCACCTTTTTCAATGCTCCCTGTTCCAACCGTTGCCTACTGTTTCCCGACGGGTGCAACCCGTACTTCTTTTCCAGCGCATTGGTCGCCCGTTTGCTCCGGCGGTGGATGTAGTCGTTGTTGAGCCGCTTGCCATCCTCACCCACACGTATGGAAACGATATGCAGGTGGTGGCGGTCAATGTCCTCGTGCTTGAACACGATGTATGGCTGATTGCCGTAACCGATTTTCTCCATGTATTCCCGTGCGATGTCGGTAAGCTCCGTATCGGTCAGCTTATCTTCCGGATGCGGATTCAGAGAGATGTGGATAACAGGTTTCTCGGTACGCATACGGGCAGGAAGATACCTTTCAAAATCTGCTGTGGCACGGGCAATGTCCACCGTTCCCGTACCATTATCAAGGATTTTGTTGGAGGCGAGCAGCTTGCCTTCGCCCTCGTTTACCTTCTGCCCGTTATATGCCAACGCACCGTACAGGGAGTTTCCTACATTGATGTTCGCAACCATTCCTGCTCGAATTTCTGTGTCAATGCTATAATTTCACGGCTCACCGATACAAGCTGGCGGGTGGTTTCTTCCAATATATAAAGCAATGCCATCGCTTTTTTCTCGGAAAAATGGCTCTTAAGTTCCCTTACAACTTGGTTGTAATTCACTCCGATCCTGCGGAATTGGGCGTTCAGATCGGAGAGTCTGGCGTAGTATTCGGGAAAGGTATTATCTACTTTAATGACCTTAAATTCCTCCCCGAACACACGGGCTTTGATAAAAACCGCTTTCGCATACTCGCCCGACTGCTCGTACATGGTGAGGAAACGGGCGTGTTCCTCGTCATCAAAACGCACCATCACGCAGTGCTGAAGATATAGAAAAAATTATGGATTGGGAATTCCTTGAAAATTTTGTAGATATAATTGAGGAGCCAATAATAAAAATGCGTTTACAAGAAGAGATTAATGCTTTTAAACAAAATTAGAGATGTGGATATTGAAACCTGATATAAAGAAAGCTGAAGAATATGCTGATTATTATTTCAGAACATTTCCTAGACTATTTAATAAGGAAGGGAAAAGAAATTATAGTGGAAGTTGCACACATACAGAAACGTATAAATACCTAACAAAAGAACAGTTTAGACAATTTCTTGTAGCCAAACCCCAAGAGCTACTTTTTTGCATGAAGAACTATTCAAGCGTATAATAAGCCCTTTTGATCAGAAAGAATGGGAGTTATACATACAAGAAAAGGAAATTGAAACTCACAATTTGGATAAGAAGTAGGCTGAGCGACGTAAAGCATTTGATAAAGTACAAAATGAAATACAAGCAGTAAATTTATTCTTTAACTATGATGCACATGTTTCTGAAAATAAGATTTTGAGTTATTTTCTTTCAGAGAAAATGGGTACAAATACTTGTACATATTGTAATAGGACATACACATTGACTGTTTATGAGCAATCGAATGCAGGAGAGTTTGAAGGCTTGATTCGCCCAGAATTTGATCATTGGTTACCCCAATCCTTGTATCCTGATCTAACTCTTTCATATTTCAACTTGATACCATCATGCAAACTGCGTAACTCATCTCTTAAACATAAAAAAAAGATGGATTTGGATAATTATATACATCCATATATTGATGATGAGGCTGGTTTCAATTTTAGATATATCCCTTTATCTGATGGACATTATGCTGTAAATACAGTTATTGAATCAACTGATGCTACGATGCGTAGCAAGATAAAAAATACACTAAGATTATTTCATACCCAAGAAGTTTATAATGCTTATGTTCCATTTGAACTTCAGGATATAATGGATTTAGCTAATGCTAACAGTCAGGATTACATAGAGCCACTTATTCATAATACTATTAGAGATTTAGGAGTAACAGTGAGAGATGCCTACAGAATGATTTTTGGAATTGAGTTCGAGAAAGATTTGTTTCTTAATAGACCTTTTTCCAAATTTAAAATGGATATACTAAAACAACTAAAGGAAGAAAAGGTAATAAAAAAGTAGATTTCATAGGAGGATTTTTATTTCAAGCAAATGTTTTCTTTGAGATTTGATTGTTAAAAAGTTATTAGAAGGCTTTGATGTGCTAATTAAATTCTTACCTTTGTATAGTAATGTTAGATGAATAGACACCATGAAGACGATGTGAGACTGAATCAGACAAACTTCAGTTACTAAAACATTACTAAGAGTAAAATTGACATTTTTATAACCTTGTAAATAAGGAACTTGGAGAGAAAAGGTTCATAATCCTATCTCTCCGCTGTAGAAAAGAAGACCTTGTGAGTTTTTACTTGCAAGGTCTTTTTATTTATTATGATCTTTAGATAGAGTATAGAATGTAATTTTAGGCGTATATACTTATTTATTAGTTTATATATTTTTGAAAATTTAGGATAATCAATTCTTTATTCAAATATAATTTGTATGTTTGTGTTTACGATAAGCAATTATTACTTTAATGTTTAATAGATATTTCAAGCGAAAGAAGTTGCTTGCTTTCCTATTCGTTATTAGTCTTTTTATTGGCATAGCATTGTTTTTTATATTTGCCAGGAAAGAGACTCCTAAATATCGCGTATTGTTGATTCATTCTTTTTTCGAACAGAATTTTTCGTGGAAGGATGAGATGAATAAGGGTGTTTATGATTGTTTTAAAGATAATAATATGTCGGTTGATGTGCGGACATTTTATTTGGATGCAGAATTTCTTTCTGCACAACAAGAATTAGATACTTTAAGTCTTTTATTACAAGGGTACGACAATAAACCACTCGATTTAATACTAGTGTGCGATGACCAAGCCACTTTTTCATTATTAGCAACAAAACATCCTCTTACCTATAAAGTTCCTATTGTTTTTAGTGGGGTAGATTATGTCAATAATGGAGTTTTGGAAGGACACTCAAATGTAACAGGTTTTACGACAAAGCCGGATTTTGTGAAATGTTATAATTTGGCAGAAAGGTTGTTTGGCAGAATTGATGATATAGCAATTATTGCAGAAGATACGTATTTAGGGAAAATGAGCGCAAATGAAGCTCGGCAACAATTTGAACAACTACCGGAAGTTGCAACTATTTATAATTCTTTTCCTTCTTATAGTAAAACGGATACTATTCATCCTTTGGGATCTATGCCTCATCCTTTACATATACGGATCGAGCGGGTGGATAGCCAAGAGGCGCGCATGTTAAAATGGATTTTATTTTATCGTCTTCATAGTTGTTGTATATTACCTAAGTGGAGTCCCTTTTATTCGTCTTTAGCAAGTATGGGAACGGCTCCTTTTCTCATGGTTAATAATGAAGGGTTTGGAGATGGTCGTATAGGAGGGTATATGACACCGAGTTATAATCAGACTTATGATGCTACAAACATAGGGGTAAAAATACTTCGCGGTGCGAAGGCTTCTGATTTTCCAATAGTAGCCAGTAAACAATATCCGGTGTTTGATTGGGTACAACTTAAGTATTGGAAAATAGATTTGGATTCTTTACCGCAGGATAGTATTATTCCTAATATGCCGTTTGGGGTAAAATATAAAAAGGCAATTTGGGCAAGTATAATATCATCTGCTTTATTTATTGTTATTTTAATGTTTATACTTTTACGTCTGTATAAGAGAGAGGCGTTAAAAAAGAAACAGGTACAACAAAAGCTATCTAAAGAGCAATTGGAATTAGGAATTACAATTGAGGCTCTTGAAGAAGGGGTAGTATATATAGACCGGAAAGGCAATGTTCTTTCTATGAATGAATCTGCACTGAAATGGCTGAAGTTGAATGGAAGTCCGGATGTTTACATTAAAAAAAATGTTCGTAATTTATTTTACATACAGGAGGATGGAAATCCTTTTTATTTGCAGAATATGATGGAACATCTGAGTCAACAACAGAGTAGCCGCAAATTGAATGATACAGCAGTTATTGTGACAGCTGATAAGCGGGTTTTCCCGGTGTCCGGAAGTGTTAGTTGTACTTTTAAAGACGGTAATTTAGATGGCGCTATTATATCTTTTAGAGATATTACAGACGAAAGTATGGAGAAAGAGCTTTTAGCGTTAAGCATGATTGCCGGAGATGTGTTTGCTTGGCGTTATGATAGCTATGGTGATTATGTAATGTTTGATGAGTCATTCTTTCGTTCATTTAATATTCCTGATAATGGTCTTCACGCCATTATGATACAGAAATTTAAGTCTATAATTCATCCTGATGATTACGGATGGTGGAAAAAGACTATAAAGGGCTTTTATTCAGGTAAAATATCTAAGTCAACAATTCAGATACGACAAGATTTCAATGGAGAGGGTTATCAATGGTGGGAGTATCGTATAGCATCATTGCCTAAATCGTCTTTAGGAAATCATTATAAATTGTTTGGATTATGTTTGAATATAGAAAAATTTAAAAAAATAGAGGAAGAATTGGTTCGTGTTCTTGATGAAGCTCGTGAATCTGATCGTCTGAAAAGCTTGTTTTTGGCAAATATGAGCCATGAAGTGCGGACGCCTCTGAATGCAATTGTTGGTTTTTCTTCTTTATTGATTGAAGAAGAAGGACTTTCTATTGAATCTCGGAAGGACTTTATCAATATAATAAATGAAAATTGTCGTTTATTATTGAATTTAATTAATGAAATCTTAGATATCTCTCGTATAGAAAGTGGTATTTTATTTCGCGAGGAAACATGTAATCTTACAGATATAGTGAGAGATTCTATAGAGTCTAACCTTCCGAATTGTCCAACTTCCATTGAAATGCAAATGGATATACCAGAAGAACCTGTGTCGTTTATCAGTGATCCATTCCGTTTAAAACAATTGTTGGATAATTTAATAGACAATGCGTTTAAGTTTACAAAAGTAGGGAAAGTAACAGTTGGTTATATACTGGCAGAAGAAGGGAGCAGGATTAATTTATTTGTAAAAGATACAGGAATCGGTATATCTGAAACAGAAAAGGATAAGATTTTTGAGCGTTTTTATAAATCGGATGATTTTGTGCAAGGAGGAGGGTTGGGCCTTTCTATTTGTAAGGAAATTGTTAAAAGAATGGAGGGTACTATACATGTCGAATCAGAGGTTAATAAAGGTACATGTTTCATTATAGATATCCCTTTTCGAAAAGGTAAAGTGATGAACGAACGGAAGATAATAGAGAATGTGTAAACTACAATTACGTACGATATATTTATTTTTGGTTAGTCTTGTTGGAATAACATGTATTAGCCTCTTTGTTTCGTGCCGTAATGACCAGGTAAAAAGTGAGCCATATAATATATTAGTTATTCATTCATTCCGGAAAGATTGTCCTTGGAGAGATGATCTGAATAATGGAATAAAAGATTGTTTTAAGAAATATCATACACCAGTTTCCATAAAAACCTTTTATTTGGATTCGGAATATCTTTCAGACGAAGAAGAAAAGAAGGCATTGGAGTCTTTATTGGGTGGAATCCCGAATATTGATTTAATTTTAGTTTGTGATGATCCGGCTACTTATTCTCTTTTGGGACTTGATCATCAGTTAACATATCAAATTCCAATCGTTTTTAGTGGCGTGAACTATTACAGTGATTCTTTATTGAAAGGACGTACAAATGTAACGGGATATATAACGCCTCCAGATTATAAAAAATGTTTGGACTTGATACATTCTTTATATCCATCAGCTAATAAAATTATGTTGGATATAGAAGACAACTTATATGGGAAATTGGCACTTGAGGATTTTAAAAGGCAAGCCGAAGAAAATAGCTCTTCCGTTTTTGAAAAGGTGGAGATATATAATATGGATAAGGAAAAAGGCAAGCTTGTTATGTGGAGCTCCACTTTTTTGAATACCATTCCCCGTATAATGCCTGTTTGGGATAGTTTTTATTCCGGACGAGCACGAAACACGGAAGTTCCTTTTTTTGCGGTAAATAATGATGGATTTGGCCTAGGATATTTGGGTGGATATATGATTTCTCCCTATGATCAGACCTACATGGCTACGAAAATAGCAGTAGATATTTTGTCCGGTAAACCAGCTTCTGCATTTCCGATAACTCCTAGTAAGCAAGTTCCGATATTTGATTGGGAACAGATGAAAAAACGTAATATTTCTATCGACCAATTACCATCTGATAGTCAAATTATAAATATGCCTTTTGAAGAAAGGTATCGTGATTCTATAATAATTGTGACAGTTGTTCTCTTGCTCATCGTTATGCGGGTTGCTTTTTTATTGATAGGTTTATATCTGAAAGAAAAAAAGCAAAAACGTCAGTCTCAAAAGGAATTGAATGAACATCGACAGAATTTGAAAGTAATTATGTCTTCGATACGTGAGGGTGTTATTTCTGTGGATTTGGAGATGAATATATTTGCAATTAATCAGGCTGCTTTACATTGGCTGGGATTAGAAGGAAATGGAAGTAGCTATATAGGAAGAAATATTTTTTCGTTAATAGATATTTTTGTTCCTGGCAAAGATCATTATTTAAAAACTTTATTGACTTCTGTATTTAATGAAGATCGGCAAATTTATTTGGAGCAAACCAGTCAGATGTTGTCAATAGAAAATCAATATAATTTCCCGGTAGTCGGGGTATTATCTGCCATTTATCAGAATCATCAATTATATGGAGCTGTTATTACTTTTCATGATATAACGGAAGAGTTCACACAAAAGGAATTTCTTGCTTTATCTATGGGAGCAGGAGATGTATATTATTGGCGTTATGATGAAGCGAACAAAAAAATTATTACAAATTCTTCGTTTTTTGTTCATTACAATATATTTGATGACGGTTCGCATAGTATACCGATTGATCAATTTCATACAATGGTTCACCCTGATGAGATTGGTATGTTACAGGAAGTGGGTAATATATTATTACATAATGAAAATGAAAAACGTACAGTTCAAATACGTATAGATTTTAATGGAAAAGGATACCAATGGTGGGAATGCCGTTTTAATAACCGTGTGGTACCATCATATCGAAATAAAGAACTTTTTGTATATGGCATTTGTGTTAATATCCAGAAATTTAAAGAGACACAAAAAGCATTAGTACAAGCCCGTAATAAAGCTCATATGTCAGATAAACTAAAGAGTGCTTTCCTAGCAAATATGAGTCATGAAATTCGTACTCCACTGAATGCAATTGTAGGTTTTTCAAATGTGTTGATTTCTGAAGATGAATTTGCTATAGAAGAAAGAAAACTTTTTATTGAAACAATTCAGAATAACTGTGGATTACTTCTTGCTCTTATTAGTGATATTCTTGATTTAGCTCAGATAGAGAGTGGTACAATGTCATTTAAAGAAGAAATTTGTGATGTAAATGAATTAATAAATCAAATTGCTACAACGCAGCAAGTTATCATTCCGGATCGTTTGAAATTAATAGAAAAAATACCGGAGCAAACGATTTATATTATCACAGACAAATTAAGGCTAAATCAAGTAATAACTAATTTAATTAATAATGCAGTTAAGTTTACAGAACGCGGAACTGTAACTTTTGGTTATACGAAGGAACCGGATAATTATCTTCGTTTCTTTGTGGAAGATACTGGTCGTGGTATTCCTGAACAAGATTTGCAGAAAGTATTCGAACGTTTTTTCAAAAAGGATGATTTTACACAAGGGGCTGGATTAGGACTTTCTATTTGTAAAATGATAGTGGACCGGATGAACGGTGTCATAGATGTTCAATCAAAAGAAGGAGTAGGTAGCTGTTTTACCGTAAAAATTCCTTATATTGCTGCCTCAAAAGAAGACACAAGTCTTATGCCAGTAAAATTGAACGAAATACATAAAAAATACAATATGAATACAGAAACGATTGAATCAACGAAAGGGGTTACTATCTTAATTGCAGAGGATGAGGATAGTAATTATTTGTTACTTAAAACCATTTTGCAAAAATACTGTGTTTTGGTCCGTGCTAAAACAGGTGTTCAAGCTTTGGAGCTTTTCAAGGAAAAACATCCGGACTTGATTATGTTAGATATTAAAATGCCGGAAATGACAGGTATAGAGGCTCTAAAAGAAATTCGTAAATTAGATGTTGAAACTCCGGTAATTATGCAATCTGCATATGTATTTGATTCGGATATGGATGCGGCTCGTCAAGCCGGAGCATCAGATTTTATAACGAAACCTATTAACTTGAAAATATTTAAAACAACAATAAGTAAATATTGTCCTTCTATTGAATGGTAGAAAAGGTATTGTAGTCAGAAGAACGCAGGTTTTAAAGAAATCCTGCGTTCTTCTGACATTTTGTTTGTATATAATAGCTAATTAAGATGTTTTAGAATTTTCTGAGTTCTGTTTTGACAATATATTTACTATATTTGTAGATAAACGTTTCTTTGCGCATTACTCAATAATTCTAATCAACAAAAAATAATTAGCGTATGGTAAAAAGAGAATCTGATACATCTGATATTTTTAAATTAAGAAAAAAATTCATTGTAAATTTTCCATGGTTGTTTAATCTGGCCGAAAAGAATGATAATGTGGAATCTTTTAAGGAAGCTTTGTATTCTTATGTTTCTTCTTTTACAAATGTGATAGATGATGGCAGCAAAGATTTACAACAAAAAATGATCAGACGGATTCTTCTTTTAATTGATTACGATAACACTTCTATTGATGAATTGTCTACGGGTGAAAAATTGTCTGTTTTTACAATCTCTTATTTATGGCACTTTCTTAGAGGGACACTAACCAAAAATGTTTCTGTAGACCTATTTATAGACCTTCTCCATCAGTTTGAATTATTAATACGTCCGGAATTAGTTTTGCCAGAGCGTTCATTAGTTAAAAGACAAATGAATCGTTGGCCTACTGGTTTAGATGAGGATATTCTCGCTATACGAAATGCAAATAAAGAACGTATTATAGGTTGTCTTATCCGGAAAATAGAACGTTATCATTCTTCTTCTTCAAAATATCAATTTCCAGAGGAAATGACTTATGAAGAAAAATATAAACAGGTATCTGAATGGTGGAATATTGCTCGTTTTCATTTGGCAATGGCAATAAAAAGTCCCACGGAACTAAATTTTTTCTTAGGATATTCTCTTTCAGAAGAAACAATGCAACTTTTATACAGAGCGAAAAAGAAAGGAATGCCTTTTTTTGTAACTCCATATTATCTTTCATTACTTAACACCAGTAAAGATGGATATGATGATAAAACTATTCGTTCATATGTTCTCTATTCAGAAGAATTAGTTGATACATATGGCGAGATAAAGGCTTGGGAAAAGGAAGATGTCGTAGTAGCGGGAGAACCGAATGCTGCGGGTTGGATTTTGCCAGAAGGCCATAATATTCATCGTCGTTATCCGGAAGTGGCTATATTAATACCGGATTCGATGGGACGTGCTTGTGGTGGACTTTGTGCATCTTGTCAACGTATGTATGATTTTCAGAGTAAGCATTTGAGTTTTGATTTTGAATCATTGAAACCAAAAGAAACTTGGGATCAGAAATTACGTCGTTTGATGCGATATTTTGAAGAAGATGCTCAGCTCCGTGATATATTGATAACGGGAGGCGATGCTTTCATGAGCCAGAATGCGACTTTACAGAAAATATTGGATGCTGTTTATCGTATGGCTATTCGTAAACGTAAAGCAAATGAAAATCGTCCGGATGGAAAAAAATATGCCGAACTACAAAGAGTTCGATTAGGATCTCGTCTTTTAGCATATCTGCCTTTACGTATTACTGACGATTTAGTAAGAATATTGAAAGAGTTTAAGGAAAAAGCATCGACAATAGGTATTACGCAATTTTATGTCCAGACGCATTTTCAATCTCCTTTGGAAATTACTTCAGAAGCAAAGATGGCAATTGAAGCTATTCAATCGGCAGGGTGGACAATAACAAATCAGCTGGTGTTTACTGTTTCTGCATCTAGGCGAGGACATACAGCAAAATTACGCCGAACATTAAATTCACTTGGTGTTGTTTGTTACTATACTTTCTCTGTGAAAGGATTTCATGAAAATTATGCGGTATTTACTCCGAACAGTCGTTCTTTGCAAGAGCAATATGAAGAGAAAATATTTGGAGTTATTCCTGAGAATAAACGGAATGAACTTCATTCTATTATTCGAAGCCAAGGTCTGTTTGGTAAAAAATTAATAGGTTTTCTAAAGGAAAATAATCTATTGTTTGCTGCTACGGATCGTAGTGTTTTAAACCTTCCGGCTATAGGAAAAAGTATGACTTTTACAACAGTTGGCTTAACAGAAGATGGTAAACGTATTCTTCGGTTTGAGCATGATGCGAGTCGCCGGCATAGCCCTATCATTAATAAAATGGGGAGTGTGTATATCAAAGAAAATAAATCTATCGCTGCCTATTTGCGTCAATTAGAGGAAATGGGAGAAAATATAAAAGAATATCGTTCTATATGGAGTTATTCAGAAGGTATAACCGAACCTCGTTTTAGCATTTATGAGTACCCTTCATATCCATTTGAGATAACAGACAATATGACAAATTTGGAGTTGTACAATAGTCATTAAAAGTTTATCTTATCCCTAGTTTAAAGAATTAATTTAATAGAAAATGATACGAAACGAAAGAGAAATTAGACATGAGCTGGTACTGCAGGCTGCATATCGAATGATGACTGCCGCACGTACAGCTCCGAAAGGTAAAGGCGTAGATATTATTGAGATGGCTGTCGTTACGGGTGAAGATATACATAAGTTATCAACAGAAATGATACAATTGTCGGCTGAAACAGGCATGAAATTTCTGTTACGTGATGCTGATAATATATTATGTGCTGAGGCTGTTCTTATTATCGGAACGATGCAGAAAGTGCAAGGCTTGAATTGTGCGCATTGTGGTTTTCCTACTTGTAATGAAAAGCCTGAGCTAGTTCCATGTGCAATTAACTCTGTTGATTTGGGAATAGCTATTGGCTCAGCTTGTTCAATGGCTGCTGATTTACGAGTAGACTCTCGCGTTATGTTTAGTGCAGGTATGGCAGCCCAGCGTTTAGGAATGCTAGGGGAGTGTAAATGTGTTATGGCAATTCCTGTAAGTTCTTCTTCCAAGAATCCTTTTTTTGATCGTAAGCCAAAAGAACATTAAACTCTTCTTTGAAAAGTAAATAAAATATCCGACTTTTGTCAACATGATGAATCAACCGTTAGCAGAGAGATTACGTCCAAAAACATTAGACGATTATATTGGCCAGAAGCATTTAGTTGGTCAAGGAGCTGTGTTGAGAAAGATGATTGACGCGGGGCGTGTACCATCATTTATCCTATGGGGACCTCCGGGAGTGGGAAAGACAACCCTTTCTCAGATTATTGCCAATAAGCTGGAGGCTCCGTTTTATACGCTTAGTGCTATTAGTTCGGGGGTGAAAGATGTACGTGAGGTAATTGAAAAGGCGAAAAGCAATCGTTTTTTCAATACTGTATCGCCAATATTATTTATTGATGAAATACATCGTTTTAGTAAATCTCAACAAGATTCATTGTTGAATGCTGTTGAAACGGGAATGGTTACTTTGATTGGGGCTACAACAGAAAATCCTTCATTTGAAGTAATTCGTCCTCTACTTTCACGTTGTCAGGTCTATGTATTGAAAACGTTAGAAAAGGAAGATCTTTTGACATTATTAAATAAAGCAATAACAGAGGATGTAGTGTTGAAGGAAAAGAAGATAAAACTTATTGAAACAGATGCTATCTTGCGTTATTCCGGAGGAGATGCACGTAAGTTGCTTAATATATTGGAGCTGGTTGTTGCCGCTGAAGAAAGTGAAGAAATAGAAATAACGGACGCCAAAGTCGTAGAGCGTTTACAAGAGAATCCAGCCGCGTATGATAAAGGAGGGGAGATGCATTATGATATCATATCGGCTTTTATTAAGTCTATTCGGGGAAGTGATCCGGATGCTGCAATTTATTGGCTTGCCCGTATGGTAGCTGGTGGGGAAGATCCGGAATTTATAGCTCGTCGTTTAGTTATCTCTGCTTCGGAAGATATAGGTTTAGCTAATCCGAATGCTTTATTGTTGGCAAATTCCTGTTTTGATGCACTGAAAAAAATTGGTTGGCCTGAAGGACGTATTCTTTTGGCAGAGACAACGGTTTATCTGGCATGTAGTCCTAAAAGCAATTCGTCTTATTTGGCGATTGGTAAAGCGTTGGAATTGGTCGAACGTACAGGAAATTTGCCTGTCCCTTTACATTTGAGGAATGCTCCTACTAAATTAATGTCCGAACTGAATTATGGAAAGGAATATAAATATGCACATGATTACGAAAATCATTTTGTCAAGCAGGAATACCTTCCTAAGGAAGTGTTAAATGAGCATTTCTGGGTAGGGCAGGAGAATCCGGCTGAACATAAACTAATTGAACAAATGAAGCATCTTTGGGGCGATCGCTATTAAAACAGACAATTGATGTTGAAAACTGAAAAATCAATATAAAAATGTCGGTGAATAAGAAAAAATTCTTACATTAGCCGCCTGTTTTTTTGAAAACAAGTTACTTAAATTAATAATATTCTAAAATAACATTGGTATGAAGAAGCAC
The DNA here is from genome assembly GCF_900186615.1 of Parabacteroides bouchesdurhonensis. Classification (GTDB taxonomy): domain Bacteria; phylum Bacteroidota; class Bacteroidia; order Bacteroidales; family Tannerellaceae; genus Parabacteroides; species Parabacteroides bouchesdurhonensis. The sequence continues at coordinate 3,629,876 of NZ_LT896588.1, read as the reverse complement.
AATTTTTATGCAGGTCCTTCTATCTTGAGCGAGTATACAATTAAAAATACAGCTGCTGCGGTAGAAAATTTTGCGGGTATGGGATTATCTCTTCTTGAAATTTCTCATAGAAGTAAAGAATTTATAGCCGTAAACGACGAAGCGCGTGCATTAATTAAAGAGTTACTGGATGTTCCTGCCGGATATGAGGTCGTGTTTCTGGGAGGTGGTGCAAGCATGCAGTTCTGTATGGTGCCTTACAACCTTTTGAATAAAAAGGCTTCTTATTTGGATACTGGTACATGGTCTTCAAAAGCGATAAAGGAAGCTAAACTGTTTGGCGAAGTAGAAGTTGTTGCCTCTTCTAAAGACAAGAACTATACATATATTCCTAAGAATTATACTATTGCGGATGATTCTGATTATTTCCATATCACGACCAATAATACTATCTATGGTACGGAAATGCGTAAAGATCCGAATGTAAAACAGCGTTTAGTTGCTGATATGTCTTCCGATATTTTTTCTCGTCCTATTGATGTATCTAAATATGATATTATCTACGCGGGTGCACAGAAAAATCTTGCTCCTGCCGGAGTTACATTGGCTATCGTACGTACAGACGCATTGGGACACGTAGATCGTCCGATTCCAACAATGTTGAACTATAAAACACATATTGAAAAAGATTCTATGTTTAATACACCTCCTGTATTGCCTATCTACGCTGCACTGCAGACATTGAAATGGTATAAGGAGCAAGGCGGTGTAGCTGCAATGGAAAAGAAAGACATGGAAAATGCTGCTATTCTGTATGATGAGATTGACCGTAACAAATTATTCAAAGGCACAGTTGCATCAGAAGATCGTTCTATTATGAACGTATGTTTTGTTATGAATGACGAATATAAAGAACTGGAAGATGAATTCAGCAAGTTTGCTTCTGCTGCCGGTATGGTTGGTATCAAGGGACATCGTTCTGTAGGTGGTTTCCGTGCTTCTCTGTATAATGCAATGCCTAAGAGTAGTGTAGAAGCATTGGTGGCTTGTATGAAAGATTTTGAAAAACAGCATTAATATGGCAAAGATATTAGTAGCAACAGATAAACCTTTTGCAGCGATAGCTGTAAAAGGTATCCGTGAAGTAGTAGAAGGAGCAGGAGATGAATTAATCCTGCTTGAAAAGTATGGCGAAAAGGCAAAATTGCTGGAAGCTGTTAAGGATGTAGACGCAATCATTATCCGTAGTGATATTATCGATGCGGAAGTATTAGATACCGCAAAGAATTTGAAGATTGTCGTTCGTGCCGGAGCCGGTTATGATAATGTAGATTTGGCTGCTGCCTCTGCTCATAATGTTTGTGTGATGAATACACCGGGACAGAACTCCAATGCCGTTGCCGAGTTAGCTTTTGGAATGATGGTAATGGCTGTCCGTAACTTTTACAATGGTACTTCCGGTACAGAGTTAAAAGGGAAAAAACTGGGAATCCATGCTTATGGAAATGTAGGACGTAATGTTGCTCGTATAGCAAAAGGCTTTGGTATGGAAATCTTCGCATTCGATGCCTTCTGCCCGGCTTCTGTAATCGAAGCTGATGGAGTGAAGCCAGTCACTTCTGCTGAAGAACTTTATACAATTTGTGATGTTGTTTCGTTACACATCCCCGCTACTGCAGAAACAAAAAACTCTATCAATTATGCTTTGGTAAATAAGATGCCTAAGGGTGGTGTGCTTGTTAATACTGCCCGCAAAGAGGTGATTAACGAGGCTGAGTTAATCAAGCTGATGGAAGAACGTGCGGATCTAAAATACGTAACAGATATTATGCCTGTTGCCAACGATGAGTTTGCTGCCAAGTTTGTCGGTCGTTATTTCTCTACTCCTAAAAAGATGGGTGCACAAACTGCTGAAGCCAATATCAATGCTGGTATTGCTGCCGCTAAACAGATAGAAGGTTTCCTGAAAGACGGTTGCGAGAAGTTCCGTGTTAATAAGTAATCCTTATAATATTTAAAACACACCTTATTATGGCTGTTATTAAACCTTTTAAAGGAATCCGACCTCCAAAAGATCTGGTAGAACAAGTTGCATCGCGTCCTTATGATGTATTAAACTCAGAAGAAGCACGTGAGGAAGCAAAAGGTAATGAAAAATCATTATACCATATCATCAAGCCTGAGATAGATTTTCCGGAGGGGACAGACGAACACGATCCGGCTGTTTACGAGAAGGCAGCAGAGAACTTTTTGAAATTTCAGGATAAAGGCTGGTTGGTACAAGACAATAAGGAAATGTATTACGTCTATGCCCAAACGATGAACGGTAAGACACAATACGGTTTGGTTGTTGGCGCCTATGTTCCGGATTATATGAATGGTGTTATCAAGAAACATGAATTGACACGTCGTGACAAGGAAGAAGACCGCATGAAACATGTTCGCGTCAATAATGCCAATATTGAACCCGTGTTTTTTGCATATCCTGATAATGCTGAACTGGATGCAATTGTGAAAAAATATACAGCTAAAGCTCCCGAATATGATTTTGTTGCGAAGCTGGATGGTTTTGGTCATACATTCTGGACGATTGATGATGAAGCCGATATTGTCCGTATCACGGAGCTTTTTGCAGCTATGCCAGCTTTATACATTGCTGACGGACATCACCGGTCGGCTGCTGCCGCATTGGTGGGTGCAGAAAAGGCTAAACAAAATCCGAATCATAGAGGCAACGAGGAATATAATTATTTTATGGCGGTTTGTTTCCCTGCTAACCAACTCACCATTATTGATTATAATCGTGTAGTGAAAGACCTCAATGGGTTGACAGATGCTCAGTTTTTGGATAAATTGTCTAAAAACTTTGTTGTCGAAGAAAAAGGAGCTGAGATATATAAACCAAATGCTCTCCACAACTTTTCCCTGTATTTGGGCGGTAAATGGTATTCACTAACGGCGAAGCAAGGAACCTATAATGACAGTGATCCGATAGGAGTGCTTGATGTTACAATATCCTCCAATCTGATATTGGATGAAATATTAGGAATTAAAGACCTGCGTTCGGATAAGCGTATTGACTTTGTTGGTGGTATACGTGGGCTGGGTGAATTAAAGCGCCGTGTGGATAGTGGTGAAATGAAGGTTGCGTTGGCATTGTATCCTGTTACCATGAAGCAACTGATGGATATTGCCGATACCGGTAATATAATGCCTCCTAAGACGACTTGGTTTGAACCCAAGTTGCGTTCGGGACTCGTCATCCACAAGTTATCCTGACTGGACAATTTCCCTACAGGGAATAATCGATGATAAAAGAGAGGGCGGATGATTCACAATGAATCTCCGCCCTTTTTATAATCTTCCTGTTTCTAACTTGAGTTCAGTTGTGGAATTATTGTATACCACGTTCTCTCAGTCTTTTTTGCCAGTTCCACGCGGATCTCAGAGTGTCTACAAGTGTTTCTTTAGCCGTCCAGCCCAACACTTTGTTTGCACGTTCCGGATTGGCCCATACCTTCTCGATATCACCCTCTCTGCGTCCTACAATTTTGTGGGGAACTTTAACTCCGGTTCCTTCTTCAAATGTTTTGATCAGTTCAAGAACGGATACACCGCGTCCGGTTCCCAAGTTGAACACTTCCACATTTTCGTCTGCCTTGTTCTGCAACATACGGTCCATCGCAATAACATGTGCCTTGGCAAGGTCTACCACATTGATATAGTCGCGTATACATGAACCGTCGGGAGTATTATAATCGTCTCCAAAGACGCTTAGTTCCTTGCGGATTCCAATAGCCGTTTGTGTCAAGTAAGGGATTAGGTTCTGCGGAATGCCATTAGGTAATTCTCCTATTTCTGCACTCGGATGGGCGCCTATCGGGTTAAAATAACGGAGTAAAATACTTTTGAACGGAGCACCTGCATGGATTGTATCCCGTATAATTTCTTCATTAATCTGTTTTGTGTTGCCATAAGGAGACATAGCGGGTTTGATAGGTGCGTCTTCCGTAACAGGCAGATTTTCAGGATCGGGCTGACCGTAAACGGTGCACGATGATGAGAACACAATTCCTTCTACGCCAAATTCAGGCATCAGTTCAAGCAGGTTAATCAGGGTAACGATATTGTTACGATAGTATTTCAATGGCATCTGAACAGATTCGCCAACGGCTTTGCTGGCTGCAAAAAGGATAATACCTTTAATACCCGGATGGGCTTTCAGTACTTCGCGTGTACCTTCTTTATCTTTCAGGTCCAGTTTGATAAATTCGGGACGAATGCCTGTAATCTTTTCGATGCCGTCAAGTACTTCTACGTTGGAGTTGGACAAGTCGTCGATAATGACAACTTCGTAGCCTGCATTTTGCAGTTCAACGGTAGTGTGAGAGCCTATGTAGCCTGTTCCTCCGGCTACTAAAATCTTCTGCTTCATTCTAGTGTTATTTAGATTGGTAATAATTATCCAATACCTGAGAATCCCATGAATGCCATGGCTAACAGACCTGCCGTGATTAATGCGATAGGAGTGCCTTTCATTCCCTCCGGAACGCGTGTCATAGCTAATTGCTCACGAATCCCTGCAAAGATAACTAAAGCTAGCGCAAATCCAATAGCAGTTGATATTGCATATACTACAGACTCCAATAAATTATACTCTTTTTGTATTACAAGGATGGCAACACCCAGAATACAGCAGTTGGTGGTGATCAGTGGGAGAAATACACCCAGGGCTTGATACAAAGCCGGCGAGACTTTTTTCAGAATGATCTCCACCATCTGTACCAATGCCGCAATAATCAGGATGAAGCTGATTGTTTGCATGAAGCCAAGATCAAATACGTCCAGAACGTATTTTTGCACCAGAAATGTTACAATCGTCGCTATAGTGAGTACGAAGGTAACAGCGGCTCCCATGCCTGCAGCCGTTTCTACTTTCTTGGAAACACCCAGAAACGGACAGATTCCTAAAAACTGTGCCAGTACTACGTTGTTTACGAATACAGCGGCTATAAATATAAGTATATATTCCATGTTGTTCGTGTTTTATAATCAAGCCTTGCGGAGTTTATCTACAATAGCAATTAAATATCCCAAAGCGATAAATGCACCCGGGGCCAATACAAAGATCAGTGAGCCATATTCTTCGGGCATGAAAGCGAATCCAAAGAATTTGCCTGTTCCCAACATCTCACGGATGGCTCCCAGTAATGTGAGTGCCAATGTAAATCCTAGTCCCATGCCGATACCGTCGAAAATGGAAGGAACAATACGGTTCTTAGCCGCAAATGCTTCGGCACGTCCTAACACAATACAGTTTACTACAATCAGAGGAATGAATAATCCCAAGCTGGCATACAGTGCCGGAACGAATGCTTCCATACACATCTGTACAACGGTTACAAACGTAGCGATAACTACAATGTAAGCCGGAATACGAACCATATCAGGTATCAGGTTTTTCAGGGCTGAAATTACAAAGTTTGAACAGATTAGTACAAACATCGTAGCCAATCCCATACTCATACCGTTTAGCGCGGAAGAGGTTGTACCTAATGTAGGACACATACCCAGCAATAAAACGAATGTGGGGTTTTCTTTGATGATACCATTCATCAATATTTTCATATTGCTCATTTGTCACCTCCTTCTTCTTCTTTAATTTTAGTAGTGGCACCGCTTGTACTGTCTGCTCCTCCTTTATAGGCACTGTATGCACGGTTAACAGCATCCAGAAATGCACGGCTGGAAATTGTAGCGGCAGTAATGGCGTCTACGTCTCCACCGTCTTTTGTCACAGACAAACCGCCGTTAGACAATGAACGGCCTATTATGCTTTGCTTGTTCTTATCCGTACGGAACCATTCTTGCATCTTCGAACCTAAACCGGGTGTTTCGGAATGTTGCAACACGGAATAGTTTATTAATTTGCCTTGGGGATCGAAACCGGCTATAACTTTTATCTCTCCTCCAAATCCTTTCTTCGTGTTGCTTTCTACGGCGGCGCCGACAAATTTGCCGTCTTTCATTGCCGGATAGATTGTAAGGGAATCACCTTCGGAGGTAGGAGCTTTGTAGGCTTCTTCCGTCGGGTTATTGTCAAATTCCGGAACTACTTGCCGGATAGCATTTTGTAACGCGGCTGCTTTAGAAGCGGCAATCGGGCCTGTGGTGTACATATTTACACCTGCTAGTATTGCTCCTGCTGCCAGACATATAATAGTCAGCGACAGAAGCATATTTAGTAATGTTGATTTTAACTTTGCCATGCTTACTTCCCTCCGAAATGTTTAGGTTTGATATAACTGTTAATTAACGGAGTAAATGCATTCATAATCAGAATAGCAAAAGACATGCCTTCCGGATATGAACCGAACAGGCGGATTACTGTGGTTAGGATGCCTATACCTACACCGTAAACAAGCATGCCATTTTTACTCATTGGAGATGTTACATAGTCAGTCGCCATAAAGATAGCTCCCAACATCAAGCCTCCGGATAGCAGATGGACGAACGGGCTTGCATATTGTACCGGGTTAACCAAATGCATGATGCCTGTAAATACAAAAACAGTTACAAGGATGGATATTGGTATATGCCATGTAATGATCTTTTTCCATAGCATGTAAAGAAGCCCCAATATTAATGCGATGGCACTTACTTCACCTAAACTTCCTCCCATATTTCCTACAAGCATGTTGCTTATGCTAGGCAATTTATCTAAAACGCCTTCATTCATTAATGACAATACTGTTGCTCCCGTAGTGGCATCTGTATATGTCATTGGAAAAACGTTTAATGCGTCAACTACCGGCCATGTAGTCATCTGTGCCGGAAATGAGATCAACAGAAATACACGTCCTACCAATGCCGGGTTAAAGATATTGTTACCAAGTCCTCCAAAAGACATTTTACCAATACCGATAGCTGCCAATGCCCCGATTATGATGATCCATGCCGGGAGATTTGATGGTAAGTTAAAAGCGAGTAGCACACCTGTTAACAAGGCTGAACCGTCGCATAATGTCGGTTCCTTTTTCATCAGGAACTTCTGGATCAGATATTCAAATGCAAGGCAGGATACTATAGATATAATTGTAACAATCAGTGCCCCGAGCCCAAAGAAATAAAGCGATACTAGGAAAGCCGGAACAAGGGCAATCAGTACACCGTACATGTTTTTGCTTATGCTGTCTCCTCCGTGTATATGCGGAGAAGGCGATACGTATAATTTGTTTTCCATATTGCTCTTTTTTATGACTTTCTTGCTCTGATAATACCCATCACTTTACCTTTACCCATACGGATATAATCCAGCAACGGGCGGTTAGCCGGACAGGTATAACTACATGAGCCACATTCTATACAGTCTGTTATATAATCCTTTTCTGCTGTTTCCCAGTTTTCAAATACAGTGGAGCGCATTAAGAAAGCCGGATTGAGTCCCATAGGGCATACATCTACACATTTGGCGCAGCGAATACAATCGTGCATAGGTTTGCGGATGGATTCTTCTTTATTTAGAATAAGTACACCGGAACTGCCTTTAGTAACCGGAACATCTGCGCTTACCAATGCTTTTCCCATCATAGGGCCACCTCCTATAATCTTACCTGTGTTTTCGGGAAGCCCGCCCGCAGCATCTATTAACGCTTGAATGGGTGTTCCTATACGTACTAATAAGTTGGATGGACTAGTAACGGCTTTACCTGTTACCGTAACGACACGTTCAAAGAGAGGTTTGTTTTTTTGTACAGCTTCATATACTGCGTATGCAGTACCTACATTTTGAACAACTGCTCCGGCAGAAATGGGCAACGCTCCGCTTTTTACCTGACGGCGAATAACTGCATCTATTAATTGTTTTTCGCCTCCTTGCGGATATTGTACTTTCAAAGGCATGATTTCTATTCCGTTGAAATTAACTGCCAGCTTTTGTAAATGTGCAATGGCGTCCGGTTTGTTATTCTCAATACCGATAATGGCTTTATTCACATTTACCGCTTTCATCAGCAGACTTACACCTACCAATATTTGTTCTCCTTTTTCCATCATCAGGGAATGGTCGGACGTCAGGTATGGCTCACATTCTACAGCATTGATAATAACTATTTCTGCTTTGTTTCCCGGTGGAGGAGTAAGCTTTACCTGAGTAGGGAAGGTTGCGCCCCCCAAGCCTACGATTCCGGCTGTGGCGATTTTATCTACTATTTCTTTTGCCGAAAGGGAGCAATCTTTCACTAGTGTTTCGCTACGGTCTATGGAATCTTCCCACTCATCTCCTTCTACGTCTATATATATAGCGGGACGTCTATAACCGCTTGCGTCAAGTGCGTTATCTATTTTATTTACTTTGCCGGAAACCGAGGAATGGATATTTGCCGATACAAAACCTCCGGCTTTAGCTAGCAGCGTACCGACCTTTACCTGGTCACCCTTTTTGACGATAGCTACTGCCGGTGCTCCGATGTGCTGCCCTAATGGTATAATAACCTGCTTAGGTATAGCCAATGCTGTGATCTTTTTACCGGCAGACAGTTTATTCTCGGGTGGATGTATACCTCCGATTCGAAATGTCCTGAGCATACTATTAGATTTTATTTTAGTTTATTTTTTCTTTTATCATTTCTTGCTGCGGAGCTACAGTTTCTTTTGCTTCCTGTGCTTTTTCTACCGGAGCAGGTTTTGCTGCGGAAGCTTTTGCCTCTGTTGTTGCTTCTTTTTTAGGTGGAAAATTTAACTCATGGATTGCCCCTGTAGGACAAACCGCTACACATTTACGACATAAACGGCATTTTGTGTAGTCGATATAAGCTAAATTGTTTGTTACGGTAATTGCTTCGAACGGACATTCCTTTTCACATTTTCCGCAACCGATACATGCGTTGGAACATGCTTTCCGGGCAATAGCCCCTTTGTCTTTGTTTACGCAACTTACATAGATACGACGGGATTTCGGCCCCTTTTTCCGTAACTCGATAATACTCTTCGGGCAGGCTTTTACACAAGCACCACAAGATGTGCATTTATCTTCATCCACTTCTGCTAATCCGGTTTCAGGATTGACATGAATAGCATCGAAATTACAAACCTTTACACAGTCTCCATAGCCTAGACAGCCAAAAGAACAACCTGTTTCTCCTCCGTATAGTGTAGAGGCTATGGCACAACTTTGTGCCCCGTCATATTGGTTGGTGCGAGGACGGGCTGAACATGTTCCGTTACAACGAACAACGGCTATCATAGGTTCTGCGTTTCCTGCTTCTTTACCTAAGATAGTCGCAACTTTATCCATTACCGATGCACCGCCAACCGGACAAAGGAGTCCGTCTAAAGTATCGGCTTTTACGCAAGCTCCGGCAAATCCGGCACATCCCGGAAATCCGCAACCTCCGCAATTTGCACCCGGCAAAACCTCCTGAACCTGTGCTATACGGGGGTCTTCGTACACTTCAAACTTCTTGGAGGCGGCGTAAAGAAACAAAGCACCGACTGCTCCAATAACTCCTAATGAAATAACGGCAATTAAAATCATGATATGTTATTGATTAAGTTTTTTCAAAGTAAATATGAATCGTTTTTTTAGTTTATCGCGTAAAAAGTATAATATACAATAATATACTGCTAATAATGTAAGACTACATATTCCACTGGTGGCTTCTTTCCATAATAAAATGTTACCTGTTGCAATGATTGCAACTATTAAAATCAGCGGAAAGATAAATGCCAGCAATACGGCTTGAAGCCCTAATGAACTTTGCCCACAAATAATAACGTTTTCGTTTACCGAAAATTTACCGGAATAGTCGGGAACTTCAATAATTTTATCTTTGCTTTCAGATGCTGTGCACATCGATTTGGCATGGCATCCGGAACAAGCCGACTGCTGTGTTATTCTAACAAAGACGAGGTTTCCTTCTATCTTTTCAATTACCCCGGTATGATTTATGTTATTGCTCATATTTGTAATCTCGACATTGCAAAACCGAGGCAAAAATAGTTATTATTTAGATATTATGTCACTATTAACAAAGTTTATTATGAGAATACTTATATCGAAGCTTACCATTTGTAATTAAATCCGAAACTAAGTAGCTCATTAACCTGGAAATAACTTTTGAAGTCATCTGTACGAGCTACGCCGTCATCATATCGAACTTGTAGATTTATACGAGTAGAGAAGAAGCGACTGATCTGTAAATTCAATGTGTTTTCAAATTCGCTGTTTATGCGATGATAACTGGTAAAGTACACAAACCGGGATGTCCAACTTACATTGCGGTTGAAACTGAATACCATATTTGCCTCTACTTTGGAACCTATCTGGTTCAATACATTATTATATAGATTTTCTCCTTCAGGAACTTCTCCCTCTTTCTGTTTAAAACCGTGACGGGCCAGATCCATATTATTGCTTTTATTTGTACTGTACATAAAGTCATATGAAACAGGAGCGATGTTTACTGATAATTTCAATTTTTTATGTCTTTCCTTAAATGACTTTTCCAAGTCGTATTTCATACCGAGACCGATATTGATAGACATTGGAGAAAGGAATGCGGCCAATATCTTTTCACTGTTCTGAGCGAAGTTCTTTATCATCTGGGTTTTGAAAGTAAAGTCTAATGTATAGTACCATTTATTGAATGCTTTGTAACCAAAGTTGCTATGCAGGCGCAATACATCATCATTTACCTTATAAGCATGTACTGTATCTATAGAACTAGGCAGAGTGTTCATGTTTAATTTTATCTCCATCTCATTGGTGAGGCGGATTTTATCTTTGTTGTAATCATATTTGAAGTATTGGCGGGTTGTCATATTCAGGTTGCTGTTACCACCATTGCTCCAGTTTTTGGAAATATAGTTTTGTGCGAACTGTATGGTGCTTTCGAAACCGGAAGTCCAGTAACGTCTGGAAGGAATGAATTTGTTAGGTCCGGAAACGTCATTGAGGTCAGCCTCGGTTTCAATTTTTAAAGCAAGATCCTTTTCATAGGTCTTTTTTACTATTTCTTTTGTTTTGACAACATCCTTTGGAAGGTCTCTCAATGAGTAACGGAAATAGGTAGGATAATTATTTTCTACATATTGATGTGCCTGCTCTTCAAACTTTCGTTCGGCCAACTCTTCTTTAAAGATAGTGTCGGTTTGTATTAAAGGTTTAATTAGCTTTTTCGTTTTAAAAATGTCTTTATCTATGAAGTTCAAATCTTTTGGCAAGTATTCTCCCCTGTAAATAACAGGGAGAAATAATGGGTTTACGATAATTGTATCTTTGAAAGTCATGTTTTCGTTAAAAGTAGTGGAGGCATCCCGAACCAAACGGGCCCAATACATCGCTTCATCCGATACATTTAATTCATCCTTCTTCAAAAAGCGGAGAAGACTTGCGCTTGGGGCGGTTGGTGCTGTATAGGTTTTATTTTGCTTCTCGAATTGAGAACGCAAATCTATTACTTTGTCAAGGTCTGCATCATCTATTTCTACAGGAGGGATTGTATCTGTTGTTACCTGCGTTGATGTTGGTTGTATAACTTCATTTGTAAGGATATTAGATTCCTGTGCATTTACAGTGAAATGAGCAACAAATAATGATCCCAATAAAATAGATATGCTGTACCCTTTCATTATCATAATTTATTTACAATTGTTTGCTATATTGGTTGCAAAATTAGCCAAAAAGAATTATATCTACTAATCTTTTACATCATAATAACAATCTTTGTATTCAGATGATTTAGCTTATATTGCTACTTGCTTTATTTAGTTCCCTTCTTTTTAATTTAATCCATTGCATAATTTAGCAAAAAATATCCGGATATTTATTCTTTTGACCTAGGTCGAAATTAATTTTGAGCCAGGACGAAATTGATTTTGAGCCAGGTCAAAATTGATTTTGGGCTTGCTCAAAAGAATAATAATTTGTATCTTTGATGATAATATATCAAGTATAAACTTTTAAATAGTTCCGTTTATGTGCGCAAAATATGCTTTCTATAAGAAACCACCTCTCAAAGGAGCTTCCGAGGACAGGGAGTTGTATGCTAAAGTTGTTAGTTTTAAAACTGTTAAAGCAGACCGTCTTGTCCGTGAAATAAGTGACATCAGTTCTTTCTCTCCTGCAGATATAAAAGGAGTCTTGTCTGCTCTTTCCGAACGCCTGGCATTCCATCTTAAATATGGAGAAAATGTGGAATTGGAAGGAATCGGGTATTTTGGCGTAACATTAAAGAGCCCGAAAGGGGTAACATCTCCAAAGCAGATACGCGCGGAATCCATCTCTTTTAATAATGTTACGTTCCGTTGTTCGAAAGAATTGAAAGAACAATTGAAAGTTATGCCTTTGGAGCGGGCCGATAATTTACCTAAACGTGAGTATTTATCCGATGAAGTTCGCCGCAACAATATTCTTACCAAACTGAAAGAAAAGAATTTTATTTCCAGTACGGACTGTATGATTTTCAATATGTGTACTCGTTATCAGGCGTTGAGGGACTTGAAATATCTTTTTGAACAAGGCTTGATCGGTCAGGTGGGAAGAGGAAGGCAACGATATTACCGGTTGCTGGAAGCATAGTTACAGATACTAAAGCCTTAAGGATGAATATATTTGACGTTTTTTGAAGGGAGAAATACGTCTTTTTATAACCTTAGGCCTTTTTAATCGGATACCTTTGTAAAAAAGGTTATGTTTTGCCTGGCTGCGAAATAGAAGACTATACAAATTAAAATGGTTATTGATGAAAAAAAATTTCGTGAAATTTATGACGAGTACTACAATTATTTATGTCATAACCTTAGTTTCTATACGCATGATGTGGGAACTATAGAAGATGTTGTTCAAGAAGTTTTTGTGAAATTATGGAATGAACGGCATCAGCCGATAGATAATTTAAAGGTATACCTGTCTGTTTGTGCAAAGAATAAAATGCTGAATCACCTGCGTGATGAACAAAACCGGAAAAATATATTGAATGTTTGGGCTAAGGATGCAAATGAAACGTTGAAAGCTAATGATTGCATAGATAAGAAAGAATTAGCATGGGTGCTGCTTCAAGCTATTGAATCCCTTCCTCCGAGGTGTCATGACATCTACTTATTAAGTAAGGAAGAACAAATGCCATATAAACAAATAGCTGAATTTTTACATATCTCTGTCAAAACAGTGGAGGCTCAAATGGGAATAGCTATACGCCGGATTAAAGAATTTGTAGCTGCTTATTATGTCATAAAATAATCTTTTGAAAAAATACAACACCTCTTAAGGGTTTTGCTTATAGTTATGTGTCCTAATAATAAACGAAGAAAAAAAGATGGACCATAACGAAATTCCATATGCGATAATTGCAAAATACTTTGCCGGAGAAATAAATGAAGAAGAAGGTGTTTTGTTGGAGAAGTGGAAGAATGCTTCTCCTGAAAATGAGGATACACTGAATAGTCTCTACCTTCAATGGGATGGATTGCCTCCGTTGCCGGAATCTGTTTTTCAAGAAGGTAAATCGGGTACGTGGGAAAGAATTTTAAATGATATTAAGCCGGATAAGAAGATATATTATATTCGGTGGACAATTGCTGCAGCAGTAGCCGCTTTTCTGATAGGCCTGTATATTCCTTATTTTACGAAATCTTTCAATAATGATATTGTTAATCCTTTATCCCAGACTGTTTTTATAGCTCCTTCCGGCCAAAAATCACACATAATATTGCCCGATGGAACAAAAGTGTGGTTGAACTCCGATTCCAGATTGACTTATTCAACTTCATATAATATGGAAGATAGAGAAGTTTATCTGGAAGGAGAAGCTTATTTTGATGTAGTGAAAAGTGAATTGCATCGTTTTATTGTGAAAACGGATGTTGTAGATGTAAACGTGTTAGGTACGGAATTTAATGTTTCAGCTTACCCTGAAAATAGTATGGTGCAAGTTTTTTTGACCCGGGGAAGTGTGCGGTTGGAATCTGCAAATAATGCCTCTTTCCTGACGATGCTTAAGCCTGGAGAAAAAGCGGAAATATTAAAATCGGGGTTACGTTGTACTGTTTCTTCATGTGATGTAGATACGGAAAGTTCGTGGAGGTTAAATAAATTACATTTTGAAGGTGCTTATGCCTATGATGTATTTAAGAAAGCGGAACGTTGGTATGGTGTTAAATTCCATATAGAGAATGAAAATAAAGAATATCGTTATTGGTTTACCTTGAAAACGGAATCGTTGACGGAATTGCTTCAATTAATAAATAAAATTACTCCGATAGAGTATGAGGTAAAAGGAGAGGAGGTGACATTAAAATATAAATAGTTATTTTATGGATGAAAAAAGGTATGAGAAACGCCCATTTCTCATACCCTGAATGCATAACATATACTCCGTTTAGCAAGGTTTACTGTATTGTATTACAGTAAAGAAGGAGTGTTATTTGTGCAAAGATACAATTTTTTCGGTTAACTTAAATCTATTCACAATGTTTAAATTAAGAAGAATGCTATTCATTGTCTGTATATTGACATTGATATCGGCGGTGAGCTTTGCACAGACCGCTACTGTGGATTTATCCTTTCGGAATACCACATTGAAAACACTATTGTCGGAAATAGAGAAACAAACAGATTATACATTCATGTACCATAATGATATAGATCAGGAACAGCCTGTGTCTATTCAAGTGAAAAATGAATTATTGGAAACTGCTTTGGCAAAGCTATTTACTCCTTTGGGAATATCTTATGAAATTGCGAATAAACAAATCGTACTAAAGAAGAAATCAGCTAGTGCGCCTAAGAAACTCACTGGGATTATTCGTGATGAACAAGGTATTCCTGTTATTGGTGCCAACGTTATTGAGAAGGGAACCACAAATGGAACTATTACGGATATCAATGGTGAATTTGCTCTTAATATGGAAGGGAGCGGAATAATACAGGTTTCTTATATAGGTTATAATACGCAAGATGTAAAGGTTGGGCCGGATAATACTATTGATGTTCGTCTGAAGGAAGATACTCAGGCATTGGATGAGGTGGTGGTAGTTGGATATGGTTCGATGAAAAAGAGAGATTTAACAGGGGCTGTTTCACAATTAAAAGGTGATGACATAGCTAATCTGCCTCTCAGGAGTGCATCAGATGCTTTACAGGGAAAAGCAGCCGGTGTTACTATTACTTCTACTTCGGGAAGCCCCGGTTCAATGGGGACGGTTCGTATACGTGGAGTGGGCACTATCAATAATAATGACCCACTTTATGTGGTGGACGGATTACCTCAAACTGAAATCGGATGGTTGAATCCCAGGGATATTGAAAGTATGGAAGTCTTAAAGGATGCTTCCGCCCAGGCAATATACGGAGCACGTGCTGCGAATGGTGTTATTTTGATTACGACAAAAAGGGGGTCTGCCGAATCCGTTTACAAGTCATCTCTGGAATTTGATATGATGGTTGGATTTCAGAATGCGGAAAAGACGTATGATATGTTGGATGCTGAAGGATTTATGAAGTATAAGAATATGGCTTATGAAGCATCTAATAAACCCTTGTTGGATGACTTCTCTACACCTGAAAAACGGGAAGCAATTCTTACATTTTTAGAAAGAAACGGTAGTCGTGCCGGTACAAATTGGTGGGATGAGATTAAGAATCCAAATGCAATATCACAGACATATAATATTTCTTTGTCAGGAGGTATTGATAAATTGCGTTATCGTTCCAGCTTTGGATATATGAAACAAGATGGTATTGTTAAAGCAACCGATTATGAACGTATATCCGGGCGTGTAAATTTGGACTCGGATGTGTTTAGTTGGCTGAAGGTTTCTTCTAATACTAACGTGATATATGAAAGCCGTCGCAATACAAAAGAAAATGATGCGTATACAAGTACGGTGTTTTCTGCATTAACGGCGGATCCTATTACTCCTGCATATCGTAATAATCTGATGGATATTCCTGATTTTTTAGAGAGCAGGATTATGGATGGTTATGAACCTACTAACCCGTTTTCTCAATATACGGGTGTGTTGTATTCAAATAAACCGAATCCATTAGCCCAAACAGACCGGTTGGGACAGAATAGATGGAAGGGATTACAATTGAAAGCTAATGTTTCAGGAGAAGTGAAATTACTTCCGTTCTTGACTTTTAAGTCCAGTATAGGATTAGACTTTATTCGTGCTGCAAGTGATAGTTTTTCTCCTAAATATTATTTGAATGCAACAGATCAGATTTCAGATGCAACAGTCGGGCGCAGCATTGCCCAAACTGACTATTGGGTTTTTGACAACTATTTTTCTTATAGTGATAAATTTGGTAAACATACGATTTCTGCAATGGCTGGTATGTCAGCTGAGAAAAATCGTTATGAAACGACCACAACATCTAAACAGGGTTTGGTTAATAACGATAAAAGCCAGCAGATTCTGAATGCAGCGACAAAGAATCCTGCTTCATCCGGAGCAATAACCATTAAGACACTAAATTCATATTTTGGCCGTCTTTTCTATTCTTATGCAGACAAATATATGGTTACGGCTAATATACGCTGGGACGGTTCTTCTAATTTTGCAGCAGGAAATAAATGGGGCGTGTTTCCTTCCGTATCCGGTGGATGGTACTTTAGTGAAGAATCTTTCGTCAAAGAAGCTGTGGATAGCTGGCTTTCTCAAGGAAAGTTTAGAATTGCGTGGGGGGAAATAGGAAATCAGAATATAACGACTTCCGGCGCTTATTTGACTACGTATGCAAATGATCGTTATTATATGATAGGAGAACCGCTAAATCCATGGTTAAGCGGTGGACGCTCAAATGTTGGTAATCCTGATTTGAAATGGGAGACTACCCGTCAATTGGATTTCGGACTTGATTTGGCTTTTTTCAATAATGCATTGAAGTTTAATATTGACTATTTTGATAGAAAAACCTCTGACATGTTGGTACAAGTACCGATTCCGGCATCAGTTGGTTTACCGAATACACCTTGGAGTAATGCTGGTAGTGTGAGAAATAGAGGGTTCGAATTTGTAGTTGATTACCAAGGACAGATCGGGCAAGAATTTCGTTATAATATAAGTGGAAACTTATCTACTTACAGAAATGAGGTGCTTAGTCTGGGAGGCGGTACTAATATACCAGGTAAGACACATTTGGGAAATCAGGTGAATACAATGATTGAACCGGGTAAGCCTATTGGTTATTTTTATGGATATAAAATGGATGGTGTATTTCAGACTCAACAGGAAATAGATAATTATAAGGGAGGACCGGATAATACGGTTATTATGCCAAAGGCCGAACCGGGCGATTTAAAGTTTATAGACTTGAATAATGACGGAAAATTGGGAGAAGAAGATCGTACAATGATAGGTAATCCTCATCCTGATTTCACTTTTGGTTTGACTTTGGGGGCTGAATATAAGGGCTTTGATTTTTCTGCATTTTTTCAGGGATCAGTTGGTAATGATATTTTGAATATTCTAAAGTATGATATTTATTCCGGAACAGGATGGTATAATGCTCCGAAGGATATTTTTGATAAGTTTTGGACTGGTCCAGGAAGTACAAATGAAAATTTTGCAATTAGTGCAAATAGCCGTGATAACCTGACTATGTCGGAATGGTATATAGAGGATGGTTCTTATGTGCGTTTGAAAAATCTGACAATTGGATATACACTTCCTGATAGTTGGACAAAGAAGATTACGGTTCAGAATCTGAGATTGTTTGTTGCTGCACAAAATTTGTTTACAATTACAGGATACTCAGGGTTGGATCCTGAACTAGGTAATACAAATCCACAATTTATGGGAATTGATATGGGATGGTATCCTCAGGCACGTTCGTTTATGTTCGGCATAAGTATGAAATTATAACCTTAAGTTAATAAAGACGATATGAAAACATTAAAATATATTAGTAGTTACTGCTTGGTAGTGTGTAGCCTGTTACTTGCAGTTAGTTGTTCGGATGCGTTTTTGGAAAGACCTCCGTTGGGTTCTTTAGATGATAATACATGGCTGAATACGGAAGATGCCGGCCAGAAAATGTTGTCTATGTGTTATACTCCTATGTTGGCAGGGAACGAATATCAAGGTTTTAAATATGAGTTTTTTGATTGTATAACAGACGATATGCATAAAGGAGGATCTGATGCTGCCGATAAGATAAGAATTACGGATATAGCCAGAGGAAATCCTTTGACATCAGCATTATTGTTGGAAAGAGTCTGGAATCATCGTTTTCAGGTAGCAATTTCCCGTTGTAATGTGCTGTTGGAAAATATAAAGTTGGAAACGCCGCTTATTCAAAGTGGTGGAGCCTATGTTTCTAAAGAAGAAAAAGCTCGTTGGATAGCGGAAGCTCATTTCTTGAGAGCGTACTATTATTTTGATTTGATGATGATTTTTGCTAATGTGCCTATTATTGATAAACCTTTAAATGCGATAGATAAAACGACAATTACGCGTGCTCCGATGTCTGAGGTTTATGATTTTATAATGAAAGACTTGGAAACCGCATTGGCTGAACCGAATATTCCCTCAGCAAAAAAACTGCCTACCTCTGAATTAGGACGAGTAACTCATGAAGCTATATATGCGTTCAGAGCCAGAGTGGCATTGTTTAATAAAGATTATCAATTAACAAAATCGGATTGTAAGAAAGTGATAGATTCGGGAGCTTACGAATTGGTTCCGAATTATGAAGATCTGTTTAATAGTGTGGAAAAAGGATATAAGTCTAAAGAATGTATCTTTATGACTTATAATAGTTATAATCCTCCTTATTCAAACGGAAGCCCGTCTCTGATCTTTTTTGTGGGAAGAGGTCCTACCGGAGGATGGGGTGGAGAAGTTCCTACTTATGATTTGGTGAATGAATATGAAGCGAAAGATCCTCGAAAGGTTCATACAATTTTATCTCATGGCGATATTTTTATGAAGAAAGACGGAAATCAGGAGGTTCATGATTATACCGGTTATGATAACTTTACAAAACTACAGAGCCGTAAGCATTATGTGGATCATTTCAGAAGGCCGGATGCCGGTTTACAAAAAACAGACTGGTCATTCTTTCACATAAGATACGCAGATGTTTTATTAATGTATGCGGAAGCATTGATTGAATCTGGTGAGAATTTGCAAGAAGCTGTCAATGTTTTGAATAAAATACGGGAAAGGGCATTTTTAACCACATCTCCAGTGGATAATTATGCTGTTTATCGCGAGTTTAATATTGAAGATCCTGTTACAAAGGAGGAGTTTGAGGCAAATTATAAAGTGAAACTGAGCGATGATTTGCGAAAAGCCGTTCGGCATGAACGTAGAATAGAGTTAGCTGCCGAAGGTCAACGTTTTTATGATTTGATCCGATGGAATATCTTCGTTGATAAGATAAGGCAGTTTGCAGGAACGCCGGAGGGTATTGCTTCGGAAAAAGGGTTGAATATTTCTGATAAGACATGGCCTTATCCAATTCCACAGTCTGAGATAGATAAAGTAGGAGGGGCTTTATTGCAAAACGACAATTATAAATAAAGTGGATTCTTAATAAAGTTGCTTCTCTGGTTTCTGGTAAAACAGAAACCAATGAGAAGCGCTTTATTTTTTTGTAAGGAGCATAGTTCATATTGTTATCCGCAGGATAAGCACATATCGCCATTTACAGACTAAATAGCAAACCTTTCCTGTCTTTCTATTGTTTTCAAATCAAAACGACATTCTTATGACACCATGTAAGGATGCCCGGACAGCTATCTTTCCTTTTGTTTTATAATATTAAGACAAAATGTCAGTTAATGGCCTGTGGTATTCGTTTTGTAGAAATACTAGTGAGATTTAAAAATAAGAATAGAATAGAAAGGAGTATAACTATATGAACTTAAACAATTTTACAATTAAATCACAAGAGGCCGTTCAACAAGCCGTACAACTTGTTACCCAACATGGTCAACAAGCTATAGAAGCTGTTCATTTGTTGAAAGGTGTCATTATGACGGGTGAAAGCGTAACCAATTTCATCTTTCAGAAATTGGGTGTAAATATCCAGAATCTGAATCGTGTATTGGATAGCCAGATAGACTCATTGCCGAAGGTTTCCGGTGGTGAACCTTATTTGTCCACTGAGGCAAATGCCGTTTTGCAGAAGGCAATTGATTATTCTTCAAAAATGGGAGATCAATATGTTTCTTTGGAGCCTATCATCCTGGCATTGTTTACAGAAAAGAGTACTGCATCTCAGATATTGAAAGATTCAGGCGTTACTGAAAGTGAGTTGCGTAAAGCGATAGAAGAATTACGTAAAGGAAATAAGGTAACCAGTCAGTCTGCCGAAGAGACGTATGACGCTTTGGGAAAATATGCGATTAACCTGAACGAACGGGCACGTAGCGGCAAACTCGATCCGGTAATCGGGCGTGATGATGAAATACGTCGTGTCCTACAAATATTGAGCCGTCGTACAAAGAATAATCCGATTCTTATTGGTGAACCGGGGGTTGGTAAAACGGCTATAGCCGAAGGGCTGGCTCATCGTATTGTTCGTGGAGATGTTCCTGAGAACTTGAAATCAAAGCAGATATTCTCGTTGGATATGGGAGCTTTGGTGGCAGGCGCTAAATATAAGGGTGAATTTGAAGAGCGTTTGAAAGCCGTAGTAAACGAAGTAACAAAGTCTGATGGGGAGATTATCTTGTTCATTGATGAAATTCATACATTGGTAGGAGCTGGTAAAGGCGAAGGGGCTATGGATGCCGCTAATATTTTAAAACCGGCTTTGGCAAGAGGTGAATTACGTTCGATAGGTGCTACTACATTGGATGAGTACCAGAAATATTTTGAAAAAGATAAAGCTTTGGAACGTCGTTTCCAAATTGTTATGGTAGAAGAGCCAAATGAACTGGACGCTATTTCCATCCTTCGTGGTTTGAAAGAGAAATATGAGAATCATCACAAGGTTCGTATTAAAGATGATGCTATTATTGCGGCCGTTCAACTTTCATCACGTTATATAACAGACCGTTTCTTGCCGGACAAGGCTATCGATCTGATGGATGAAGCTGCCGCCCGTTTGCGTTTGCAGATAGATTCCGTACCGGAGTCGCTGGATGAAGTTTCCCGCCGTATCAAGCAGTTGGAGATTGAACGCGAAGCCATTAAGCGTGAAAATGATAAAGTGAAGTTGGAGCAGCTTAATAAAGAAATAGCTGATTTGAAAGAAGAGGAGACGAAACAGAAGGCTCAATGGCAAAGCGAGAAGGAACAAATCAATAAGATTCAGCAGAATAAGATTGATATTGAAAACTTGAAGTTTGAAGCTGATAAAGCCGAGCGTGAAGGCGATTATGGTAAAGTTGCTGAAATACGTTATGGCAAGATCAAACAGAAAGAGGAAGAGATTAAGGATGTGCAGGCCAAATTGAAGACCATGCAAGGCGCTGCCGCTATGATTAAAGAAGAGGTTGATAGCGAAGATATTGCAGATGTCGTTTCCCGTTGGACAGGTATTCCTGTGAGTAAAATGATGCAGAGTGAAAAGGAAAAGTTGCTCCGTCTGGAATCTGAACTTCATACCCGTGTAGTAGGGCAGGAAGAAGCAATTACTGCTATCGCGGATGCCGTGCGTCGTAGTCGTGCCGGATTACAAGATCCGAAACGACCTATTGGCTCTTTTATCTTTTTAGGTACAACAGGTGTAGGTAAAACTGAGTTAGCTAAAGCGTTGGCTGATTATTTGTTTGATGATGAGAATATGATGACCCGTATCGATATGAGTGAGTATCAGGAGAAATTCAGTGCTACCCGTCTGATCGGTGCACCTCCGGGATATGTCGGATATGAAGAAGGCGGGCAGTTAACGGAAGCTATTCGTCGTAAACCGTATTCTGTGGTTTTGTTTGATGAAATAGAAAAGGCTCATCCGGATGTATTCAATATCCTTTTGCAGGTATTGGACGATGGCCGTCTTACTGATAATAAAGGTCGTGTTGTTAACTTCAAGAATACGATTATCATTATGACCAGTAATATGGGTTCTTCCCTGATCCGTGAAAACTTCGAGAAGATAACACCGGAGAACCATGAAAAGGTAGTGGATGAAACCAAGATACAGGTATTGGAATTGCTGAAAAAGACAATTCGTCCGGAATTCTTGAACCGTATTGACGAGATTATCATGTTTACTCCGTTGAATGAAGAAGAGATCCGCCAGATTGTAACCTTACAGCTTGAAGGAGTGAAGAAGATGTTGGCTCAAAACGGTATTGCTTTGGACTTTACCGATGCTGCTTTGGCGTTTATTTCTGAAAAAGGATATGATCCGCAGTTTGGAGCTCGTCCTGTAAAACGTGTTATCCAGAAATATGTGCTCAATGAGCTTTCTAAAGAGATATTGGGACAAAAAGTAAATAAAGACCATCCGATTACGATTGATCGTGAAGGAGATGCTTTGGTATTTAAAAACTGATCAGGTATTAGTTTGATTGATATATGCAAGAGGCTCTGCTCCTTAATTGGGGCAGGGCTTTTTTTATGATAAAAAGCCAGAGGAACTAAAAAAGTTATTGTAAAACAAAAACTGTCTCTTTTTGGGCAGGTAATAACCTTTTTATACTTTTGCACCTTGAAGTTCATCGCTAAACGAATACAAAGAAAACGTGAAGGATAAAATAGTTGTACTTGTGATTTTAGGGAGTTTAATCGTGTCGATGTTTACTGGATGTCAGCAGTCGCCTCCTAAATATATTCCCCAAGTAGTAGATTCGGTCAACAATGATAAAAACAGGATGGGGTTGAATGGGAAAGTCAAAACGCTGGATATTTATTATTATCGTCCGGAAAATGCATCATCTGTCTTCTCCGTGAAATTCAAAAAGGGCGATAAATGGGAAGAGGACGGAATACACCACTGCCATTTACACTTCAATATCGACGGCAATCTTGTTCAATATAACGAATACGACAAGCAAGAAAATGCTATTCAAAAGATTGATTATACCTATGAGGCTTGGGGATATACACGTACACTCAGCTATCCGGGAACTAACGGTACGATTGTCCGCAAATATAATACTGACGGGAAGTTGCTGGAAGTTGTGTATGATAATCTTTATGGAGAGATAAATACTTATAACGACAGAGGAAATCTTATCCGGACGAAACAGATCGACGGAACGATTCACAAACCGGCAATGATCGAATATGATTATAACGAACACGATTTATTGGTCGAGAAAAGGGAGTTTTATAATATAGGAGAGTTATCGGGCAAGACAGTCTATGAGTACGATGCGAATGATTTGTTGGTTCAGACTCAAGTATATGATTTGTTGAGTCGTGATATGCCGGAAACGCATTTCATCTATGAATACAGCGACAGTAACCGTGTTGTGGAAGAATATAGGGTTGACGGTGAAGGCAATAAAGAGTTGGAGTCTTGGTGCAAACGTGAATACTATCCAAATGGTAAACTGAAAGCTGTTGTCCGCAATGGTTTCTTGGAGGAAAAATATGACGAACAGGGTCGGCCGATTGATGAGCGGCCTGGATTTGAAATACTCTACAAAGGCTTTCAGGACTATGACTATGATACGCATGGCAACTGGATTGAAACAAAGAACTTCAACGATTATGTTGATTTAGGTACAGGGCTCGGTCGTATACTGAAACCTTATGTTGAGCGTGTCTTTACTTATTACGAAGAATAAAAACTTAAAATAAAACAATATGCGCACACAAAAATTCAGCCACATGGCAGGAGGTAAAGTTCTCGAAATCATTATAGCCATTTTGACTATAGTCTTATTGATTATCTTTTTGGTACTTCTATTTGCCAGTGCACTTAATGTTATCTCCGTGCTTATTTTGCTGGTATCGGTCGTAAGTGTGATATGGTTTACTTACAAGTATTATAAACTGGCGTTTACCGATGTTATATTTTCGGATGAAGGCATTATAAGTAAAACTCATTTTGAGCAGGAAGAGTTACCGATAGATGCCATACAGGGAATCTGGTATTATAAAAATGGGCATGAAACAGATATCAAACCATATTCTGATAAAGATAAATTAAAAAACTGTATCATTATCATAGGAGACATTGACTGTTTCACGAATGTCGAATATATACGTGTAAACGGTTCTGCTGTATTGCGTGATTCATTTAAGAAAGGATATACCACTTTGGTCTATAGAAAAAGATTGGATGGAGTATTGAACGAATTAGATTATAAGATACGACATAACGCATTGCATAATAACATTGTTAGTGTAGACTAAAAAAGAAAGTAATGGGAAAAGTAC
Source organism: Parabacteroides bouchesdurhonensis (assembly GCF_900186615.1). GTDB lineage: Bacteria > Bacteroidota > Bacteroidia > Bacteroidales > Tannerellaceae > Parabacteroides > Parabacteroides bouchesdurhonensis. The sequence goes on along the minus strand of NZ_LT896588.1, from coordinate 3,605,606 downwards.
TGAAAGCATTCAAGACACTGATAAACGAGTTGTTTGGAATTAAGAGGGAGTATAAAGCGGAAGGTTTGGGCCTTTTTACCTGTAAGGTTTGTGATTGGTGGCAGGATAAATGCTATCTTTGGAGTGGTACAGTGCAATTGCCCTTTTACTCGGTGGAAACCCTTGTTTTGATAGAAGGAGACATTTCTGCTCCGTTCTCTAAGCAATTATTGGAATTACAGGTGTTATTGCAGAACTGGGTACCTATGGTTGAGCAATTAGATAGCATGCTGTCCTGTAAAAGCCAGCAGAAACATAAAGAAAAAATATATGCCTCCTGGCAGGATAAATTTTATCCCTATACGATAGTACCGGCTGTATTATACAGCGGTAGTTGGGAGATTGTGTTTTACAGGAATAGTGGTGTAAATTATAATTTTACTGTTTTTTGGAAAGACAATACTGTGCAGGATTTACATTTGGGGTAACAAAAAAAGTCTTCTAGACCTCATTGTTGCCACTGAACCACTCTTTATTTTTAGTGGAAAACAATTATCTTTAATCCGGTTATCTCGATTTCGAACCATATCCAAATACTTCGGGATGGAAGGAACACGGCGTGGGTGTTGTGACAATTGCCTGCGGAAAGAATGAACCTGTGGCGATAAAAAATGTATAGGGTAAGGCTGTTGTCTCGATTATTCCAATATCTTTGCAGTATCTATTAACTAATAAATAAAAATAGTTATGAGCGAGAAAAACGATTTTATTTATGATGAAGACGAATCTGTGAAATTTATCCAGAATTATCTTCCGCAAGAACTGAAAGGAAAATTCAGTGATGACGATATTAACTATATTGTAGACCTGATCTATGAATTCTATGAAAACAAAGGCTTTTTGGATGATAATGCCGACGATAATAAAGAAATAGATATTGACGAAGACGAATTGACAGAATATGTGACGAAGAATGCACAGAAAGATGGCGTAGGCAAATTCCAGCCTGAAGACATTGTCTTTATTGTACAGGGAGAATTAGAATACTGTGATTCGATCAACATGTTCGATTAATAAACTGTTGTATATACAGAAGATAGTTTAGTAAAAGAATAAAAAAGATGAGAAGCATTAAATTATTATCTGTTTTGCTGCTGAGTATGGCAGTCGTGTTTTCTGGTTGCAGTACATGGAATAATACAGCAAAAGGTACTGCTATCGGTGTTGGTGGTGGAACCGCGGTAGGTGCCGGTGTTGGTGCATTAGCCGGAAATACAGCGTTAGGAGCAATTATTGGTGCGGCAGTAGGTGGTACGGCTGGTGCATTAATTGGGAAAAAGATGGATAAGCAAAAGAAAGAGTTGGAAGCAACTTTACCTGAAAATACAACTGTTGAAACCATCAATAATGGCGAAGCTCTGAAAGTGACATTTGATTCGGGTATTTTATTTGCTACTAATTCAAGTACATTGAGTGATGCTTCAAAAAGCGCATTACGGAATTTTGCAAACAGCCTGAAAGCGAATCCGGATACCGATATTAAGATTGTCGGCTATACTGATAATACGGGAAAGATAGATTACAACCAGCTTTTGTCGGAGAAACGGGCTAAAAGCGTGTATGATTATCTGATGTTGCAAGGAATTAGTAGTGATCGTATGTATTATGAAGGTAGAGGCGTACATGATCCGGTTGCATCCAATGACACTGCGGAAGGACGTGCTTTGAATCGCCGTGTTGAGATTGTGATTTTGCCTAATGAGAAAATGATCCGGGAAGCAAAACAAGGTACTTTACAATAACATGTTCGCATAAAGCATTATGAAATAGCCTCCGTTTCCAGCAGAACTGAACGGAGGTTATTTGTTTGTGACCGGAAGATGAAATTAGATAAGATGAAGAAGTTCTTACATATATTACTTATAATAATAACCGTATTATCGGCATTGCTGGCTGTTGCCGGTTTTGCATCGGGACATATTCATCCGGATGTTCGAGAATGGATTGCTTTTCCCGGGCTAATTCTATTACCTGTTTTGGGTGCCAATGTTCTTATTGGTATAATATGGTGGCTTGTTAAGAGTAATTGGGGATGGCTTTCTGTTGCTGCCGTATTGCTGAATATCGGTTTTATATTTTCAATGTTCCAGTTTCGTTGGAAAAAAGAAATTGAAGAACCGGATGATCAAACAATAAAAGTTATTACTTATAATGTGAATAATTTTCATTCGTATGGCATAAATACATTTCAGGAGATTGTTTCATGGATAAATGGAGAAAGACCGGATATTGTTTGCTTTCAAGAGTGTCCGGGTGATTTTTTTATCCCGGATGATTCCTTAGCTAAAACATTTTCTTTTATGCCTTATTTCTGTTCTACACAGAATGCGAGCTCTAACGGAAAACTTGTTGTTTTCAGTCGTTTCCCAATATTGAATTATGAACCCATTTATTATCCGGAGTCGGCAAATAAATCAATGATGGCGACATTGGATATAAATGGAGATACGGTTCATCTATTTACCAATCATTTACAGACAACCAGTGTGAATGCGGTAAAACCTCGTTTATACCAGGCAAGGGAAGAGCGGAATTCACAGGAAAGTACGGAAGCCGCCTTTCAAATGGCTTTCCAGATGAAAAGGAATTTTGCAATTCGTGCTACGCAAGCCGACTTTTTACGTCAGTTGATGGATAGTGCGTCGGGTGATATTATTGTTTGTGGCGACTTTAATGATACTCCGGCTTCTTATGTTTATCATCATATAAAAGGTGATCTAACGGACGGTTTTCGTGATTGTGGCACCGGATTTGGTTATACTTTTCGTGAATTGAAACGCATATTTAGAATTGATTATATTTTATATTCTAAAAACTTTAAAGGATTATGGTATAATTCTCCGGATTTACCTTGGAGTGACCATAAACCGGTGGTTTGTATTTTACGTAGATAAATTAAATAGACTTCTGATCTATAGTATATTCTTCGCTGTTTAACATAGGTTTAAGTACGTTGCTAAATATTCAGGCAAGTTAATTAACACTGTGTGTAAGGAAACCTTCACAACCTTTTTTTATTTCTTCTTGTTTCTATAGTGACTTATATATAAGCACAAATAATAGTATAAACTGTTTTAAACGTTGAATGAAATGAAAAAGATTTTTCCTTTATTTCTGTTGGTTCTTTTGTTGGCATCTTGTCAGAAAGACCCGGATATGTCAAAACTAGACAACGATTTTCTAGTGTTTACGAATCACGACAAGGATGCAAACTTTGAGTCATTTAGTACATTTTATGTTCCAGATAGCGTATTGGTAATTGGCAACAATGAAAAACCGCAATATTGGACAGCCAATGAAGCAGACGATATTATCACGACTCTTATAAGTGGAATGCAAGGTCGTGGTTATCAGCGTACAATGGATAAAGAAAGTGCTGATCTTGGTTTGCAAGTTTCTTATGTCGAGAATACACATTATTTCGCAGACTATAATGATAGTTATAACTATCCTTACTGGTGGTGGAATTATCCCGGATATTGGAGACCGGGTTATTGGGGTCCAACTTGGGGCGACTGGTATTATCCATATCCTGTAGTGTATAGTTATAGTGTGGGTTCTTTGCTTGTTGAAATGGTGGATTTGAAATCTCCGACTACAAGTGCGACGGAATCCAAATTACCTGTCTTGTGGACTGCCTATATGAGCGGACTGTTATCTGGTTCTAATAAATTAGATATCCAGTTAAGTGTTCGTGCAATCGAACAGGCATTTGTACAATCTCCGTACATTAAGAAATAAATAAATGCGAATTAATAAAAATTTGAGTTCTATGAAAAAGATAAATAAATCAATAAAATTAATCGCTTTACTTGTAGCCTGTTTAGCGATTCCGTCTCTGGCCGGCGCCCAAGTTATAAAAAATGCATATTTTAATATTGACTGGCAATTAAATTCTCCGTTTGGTCAGGATTTCTCTGATAAAACAAGTGGCTGGGGAGCACATTTTGAGGGTGGTTACTATTTTACTCCAAATATTTCCGGAGGTTTGTTCCTGTCTTATCATACAAACAATAAGTATATTGACCGTCAGACATTGCCGGTAAGTTCTACTTCTGTAATTACTGCCGATCAGCAACATTCTATATTCCAGTTACCTTTTGGTGCTGTGTTCCGTTATAATTTCGCTCCGGAAGGTCAGTTTCAACCTTATTTAGGTGCCGGCTTGGGAGCAAGTTACAGTGAAATGTCTTCTTATATGAATGTGTTGAAGGTTTACGATCGTAACTGGGGGTTCTATGTTGCGCCCGAACTTGGTATGAATATTTATTTCACACCACAGAAGCAGTTTGGTTTACATGTTGCCGCCTATTATAATTATGCAACAAATAAAGGGGATGTCCTAAATTATAGTATTGATGGTTTGAATAACTGGGGCATTCGTTTAGGTGTTGCATTCTAAAAGGAAAGCTTGTTCTTTTAAGTGTTTTATGTAGTTTATGGAAAGCGGAAAATTTATTTATAGATTTTCCGCTTTTTTATTATAGAATCTGCAGCTTAAGACCAAAAGATAGGCTTAAATAGTCTTTTGGACGTAAATATTTATTGGTGGCGGCACTTATGATATATAAATCGCAGGAACTTAATTCGTAGAATAAAGATATGGATTTATTATATCTACGGGGACGTTTTAAATGTAATGTGATGTGTTGTCCTGCAAAAACATGTATGCGGACTTTGGTAGAGAAACTATAATATCCTTTAGGGTATCTTTCCGGATTTTTTACCCAGAAATCATTATCTAATAGTGTATTTAAATACATTCCACAACTAAACGGCTCTAATGAGAAATGTTCACCTACCGGTACACTCCACGGGTAATAATTTTGCTTTAGTGTAAAGGTGGCCATAGCATGACGGTCTGCATTACGGGGAACTAAGCCGAATAATAAATCCGTTTCCCAATGATCTTTCCCATAATTCCATCCTGTTCCTAAAGATAACATACCCATTGAACCGGCAAATTGAAATTTAGTATAGCGAGGAATGAGTTTTTGCCATACAGCTTGATAACGCTCTACTCTTTTTTTATAAATATCTTCCTGAGCAAATGTGGAATTCGATATGACTAATAAAATAAGTAGTATTTTAAAATTCAATGACTTCATAAGTATATCCATCTGGAGTTAGAGTATAGTATAAATAGGATCGCTTGGCCATATTACTGCACCCGTAATATAAAATACCATCACCAAATAAGTCGTTCACAGAAGTATTGTGATTGTGTGCATGCAGGCAGAATAAAAGAGAAGGAAATTCCTTTATATACATATGAAATACCGTTTTTACATTATTATCAAATTGTTCAGAGCCAGGAGGAGCATGCATGGCTACAATTGTCTGGCTGTATTGTCTTTCGTCTTTCAGTTCTTTCTCTATATAACCAAAATCCGGTACCGGATGTGAATAGTCAAATTCGATAGCATTCGTATTAAGACATACGAATTTGGTGTTCCCGGCAATGAACGAGAAGTTTTCATCACCATACATTTTTTTGTATACATAATCTCCATTGCCGATAATATCATGGTTCCCTATAATGGCAACGTAAGGTATATTGAGTTTTGATAAAATTTCGTCAGTCCATTCATATTCTTTTTTCATGCCGAAATCGGCAATGTCACCACCGTGTATAATGAAATCGGCGTCATTCCGCTTATTTACAAATTCAACAAAATCTTCTGTTTCATCCAGGCTTCTTTGAGTGTCGCCTATCATGATAAAACGGATTATATCTTTGTCTTTGCAAGAGGCTTCAATTCGCTTTATACTTTTATTGTTTATATCTGTATTTGTACTGGAGCTTAAACGTCCGTCGTAAGGATGATAGTCTATTAAATCACAAGACGACAAAATAAGTAGTAGTGGTATAATGTGGAGTTTGTTGAGAAACATAGTGCTTTAATTTTGTTTTGGAAACAAAGTTAAAACACTATATTCTGGAAAAAAGGTCTTTATTCGGTCTATATTAGTCTGAATGTTTACTATCAACTATAATTTGAATACATTTTTCAATTCGGAAAAATCGAGAATAATACTACTTGCCGTTTCATTGCCTTTATAAGCACTCCAGCCGATACTTTTAAGCCAGATCGTTTGACAACCAATGTTTGTTGCCGGTACAATATCTTTGTCGTATGAATCGCCTATGACAACAATATTTTTTGTTGGAACATTTAATTTCTCTACGCCTAATTTAAAAATCAAAGGATCCGGTTTACGAACACCTACTACAGCAGATTCTATAATAGAACCGAAAAGATGATCTATTTGAAAATCTTTTAATACTGTGCCTATGTTCCCGTAAAAGTTAGATACTAAAACTAAAGGATACTGTTTATACAATTCGTTAAGTATGGAGCGGGCAGCATTTACTGACTTTTGCGCATAAGCATAACACCATCCAGCTATTTGGTTTTTAATTTCAGTGGTAGCCAGGCTTTCTGATATGTATCCGTTTGTTTTTAGCCATTCAATTTGTAAATCAGCTTTTATGCGAAGCATGTCAAGGAATGTGTGATTAGGCTGAACTAAAGGATTTTTACCCATTGTCCTTTCTCCGTATACATAAGCATCCCGGAATATTTCTTTTGAGACCGGCATATGGATAGATTCATAAGCCATCCAAATGACTTCTGCCCAATGCATGCCGTTACTGTCTATTGTTCCACCGTAATCGAATATAATTCCTTTTACTTTTTCTAAATCAAACATATTATTCTGATTAAGATTCTAGTTCTTTACTAAATATTTCGCAAAAACGCTCATGTGTTATGATCATATAAACTAACATAATGTTCAATACTGTTAGTTCAAATACAAAATAAAGCCAGGGCATGTCAATGAAGAAACTGATAAACAACGCGATTACACGTGTATTGAAAGATAACATATTTGTATATTTCATTAACGGAAGGCTTTTTGTCCTAAATGCCGTACGAAACCATTCGGGAGCTTCATCGTTGTATTTTGTCCGGATGATATTCATCATTCGCTGGAATTTAGGAGTTAACCTTTCTTGTCCTACTGTATAATTAATGTAGAAAGTTTCGAATAGTTTGTAGATAAAGTCGTGTTTCCAGCTTAGTTTCTTATAGTTTTCTTTTAATATGGGAGAATAAGACAATTCACTGCCGGCTTTTCCTTTCAAAAATAATAAATGAATATTACGATAGTAATCGGCCATGGCAGCTTGTTTGCTATGGAAAAATCCAGTAACTGCACCTAGTATCCATATCCCGATACCCCAGGTAGGAGTTAAACGTAAACAAATGGCAGCATAGATAGCAATAAACCAGAAATCTCCTGCTGTTCCGTCTAATATGCGTCCAAGCGGTGTCTTTTTTCCTGTCATGCGAGCTAATTGTCCGTCGGCGCTATCATAAGAATTGGCCCATACAAGTAATAGCATACCAATTGCATTGATTGTCAAATTCTGATAGTAAAAACAAATGCCTGCAGCAATACCTATGAATATACTGGCTATTGTGATGCTATTGGGCGAAATATCAAATTTGTTGAAAAATAAAGCCCACCGATAACCGATAGGGCGGTAGAAATATATATCAATAAACTCCTCTGTATCCATTGATTTCAATGTCGATTCCAATTCCGGAGATATTTTCTTTTCACTCATGATCAAAATAGTGTTATTGCAAAAAAAAAGATTATTTTGTAATTAAATCCCGGATACGTTTGGCGATGTATGGGGCGGCGTCATTCCTGCAAGGTGCGAAACTTGGCCAATCATTGAAATCTATTAGACGGATACTTCCGTCTTCGGAAACAATGCAATCTCCTCCATAGATATGAATATTTAATACTTTTGCAGCGTCACTGCAAGTTTGACGAAGCAATGCTTCGTCAAAAGGTATTCCTTTGGCCGTACCGTTTATTATTTCTAACCCGAATTTACTATGATGTAAGTTTGAAGGATAGAACCAATAAAAGAAATCGGAATTGGTAACTCCGTAAAATTTGATAAGATCGCCTACCAGATGTTCATTAATAACCACGTTAGGAATACCTCGGATAGCATATTCTTTTAAAATGCTTTTAGCTTCTTCCGGATTACGAACATAGGTTACATCTTCACGGTGGATGGCATGGAAGTCACCACGTTTGATCCAACAGTTATAGAATCCGGCTTTTTCCAATTCATTTGTAGGGTCTTCGTTTGTTGGCAGAATCAAACTACGTGGATGTGAAATATGATTAGACATTAAAAGCCGCGTCATTTTTTCGCGCGTACAGTTTTCTATACCATAGCCTGAATTAATGACAGTGTAACCTTCGTCTTCCATCTTTTGTAATTTGTGAATGGATTGCCAGTCGCGTACCATATTAAAAATGGATTTCTCCTGAATGTTTTGTGTAATCAAGTCTGATTCAATATACTCGTTTACATGGCAACCTAAATGGCGTAAGTGTTCTGTCACCAATGAAAAGATGGCGGCATCGTTACCTATATGATTAGGCGAAAATTGGTTTCCTCTGCGTATACCTGCTATAACTAATTCGCTCATTTTATATTTTTCTTCTATTATGATTTAAGAAATTGTTCGGCTTTTAAAATATCGTCTGCGTGATCTACATCAATAATTTTGCCAAATGGATATGCTTGCAGTTTTAACCCTTCGGCAATTAGTTGGCGTTGGTAATTTCTCATGCGGGACATGCCTTGGTCAATCGCATTATTTAATACCGATAAACCTGAGCGTTTCAGACAATAGATACCACCGGATACATATTTACACTCATTATTGTCTGCTTTGTCCAGGAAATTCTGGATCATTAAATTTCTGTCTGTTTTGACATAAAGAGGTTTTTCATCATCAATAAAATCGGTTACAGCCATAAGCCCATCTAGATGATGTTCTTTCTGAAACGTATGAATATATCCGCTGAATTCATCTTCTTTGAAAATTGTGTCGACTGTTGTAAGGCATACTTTATCCCCATCTAAATATCTGCTTAGTTCATAAAAACTATGCATCGAACTTGGAGTTGATTTTACAAGTAAATAAAAAGGTACAGGCAGTTGCAAGGCGTTCAGGTATTCTTGCACTTCTGTCATTTCCTCATTTACAATAATACTTATAGATGACGCTTCATTCCTGAGAAATACATCTATTAAGCGATCAATTAGAGTGGTGCCGTTTAGTTTAACCAATGGTTTGGGACATTTAACACCTTCTTGCACCAGTCGAGAACCCTCACCGGCGGCAATTATTGCATAATCCATGTTTTATATTATTACCTCCTCAAATAAATTTTACCATTCTTATTCAATATTGAGAATATTTCTCATATATGATATTGAATAATCGTGCAAAATTACACTTTTTTAGTGGATAAAAAAGGTAGTATGTTTATAATAATTGGTCAAAAGTACTATAAATTATAGACAATTCTGAATATCTCTGTTGAAGGGGATTTGAAATCATCGGGATGTTTTTTTCAAATGTCCCTGATGATATTGAAAAAACGTCCCGAAGATATAAAAAATGTATTTATTGAAAAAGAATTGGTTTTTATAGTTGGTAATTCATTTATTATGCTTTCCTTTGCTTCCGTAAACAAAAGATAGTTTATATAGTTTTTCTCTCCCGGTATTTATTTTCAGCGATGATTATATATTCTTGTAGAAAATGACTTTCACCAAACAATCCCTTGTTTATTTTTTAATTATTTATTTTATATCATTTTCGTATGAATATTTACATTGGTAACCTGAATTACAGGGTTAGAGAATCAGATTTACAACAGATTCTGGAAGAGTATGGAACAGTAGATTCTGTTAAGTTAATTATCGATCGCGACACAAACAGATCTAAAGGCTTTGCTTTTGCAGAGATCCCAAATGATGCTGAGGCTCAAAACGTGATTAAAGAATTAGACGGAGCAGAATATGAAGGCCGTCAAATGGTCGTAAAGGAAGCAACTCCAAGACGTTGATTTTAGATAAGATATTTTAAGAAGATCGTATCTTTATAACTTATACGGGGAAATAGAATAAAAAACTTCTATTTCCCCGTTTTTATTTATTGATGTATTTTCTTACGTTTGCATGAAATTTATAAAAGACGAATGAAAACATTTTATGATACTATTAATGATAAGCTTGTAGCGATATTGATTTGCGTTTTTTCTTTATTTTGTTTCTCAATGCAAGCAGAGGATGTGGATACAAATATTGCTTCGATAGATTCTTCAGGTATTAATAATTTGGTATATAAATCGGATTACCGGATAAATCCGGAAAGGAAAGGGGAATTACTATTTGAATTAGATAATATCAGTTTTTTCAAAGATAATGAATATTCTACATCCGTAATGAAGGGATATTCTCTGCCCGGATTATGGTTACAACCGAAACTGGTCTTCTTTCCTCTTCAGAATATAAAACTGGAATTAGGGGCACATTTACTTCGTTATTGGGGAGCTGATAAATATCCGAATATGGCTTATCAAGATATCGCAACATGGAAAGGAGAGAAAAATCAAAAGGGGGTTCATGCCTATTTGCTTTTTCGTGCGCAAGTGGCAATTTCTAGAGTGAATATTGTATTAGGCACATTATACGGAAAGGCAAATCATAATTTAATAGAACCATTATACAGCCCGGAATTAAATCTAACATCAGATCCGGAAACAGGACTTCAGCTTTTGTATAATTCCCGTTTACTGGATTTTGATATGTGGGTAAATTGGGAAAGTTTTATTTATCGGGAAGATGTACATCAAGAGGCGTTTACGGTTGGATTGTCTACCCGTGTTAAGTTTAATACTCCGGAATCCCGTTTCCATTTTTATATGCCAATACAAGGTTTAGCCCAACATCGAGGTGGTGAGATTGATACCATAATGACAAATTCGGTTCAAACATTAATGAACGGTGCCGCAGGTATTGGCGTTGTCTGGAATATTAATCATCCGATATTTAAAAATGTAAATTTGGAATTAGATGGTTTGGGGTATTATCAACAGGCTGGTAGTTTGTGGCCGTTTGATAGCGGTTCGGCACTTTATGCCCGTGCTTCTGCTGATATTCATGATTTTCGGATTAAGATGTCGTATATTAAAAGTCATAATTTTATATCAATGTTCGGTTTGCCTTTTTATGGAAGCGTTTCCACAAAAGAAGAGGATGTTACATATAATAACCCACAGATGCTTTATTGGGGAGCAGAATATTCTCATAGTCTTGGAAAAGGTTTTTCTATAGGGATAGATTTGGATATTTATAGAAGATTATTTTGTTATAAATCGGGAGGAGAATATAGCTCCCCTACAGATGATGCACCGTCTACCAGTTTTTCTGCCGGTATTTATTTACGAATAAACCCTTCTTTCCTGATTAAAAAATTCTAGTGTTAGAATGGTAATCTAATGTTAATAAATATTTCTTCCGAGAGAAATTAAATTTTCTTCCGAAAGGAATTGGAATTTCTCTCGAATGTATTTTAACCGAATAATTTGTACAAATTATAAATCGTTCGCATGAAAAATCACAATGATAATAATCATCTGTTTTTTATTAGTAAATTTATTTATTAAATGCGAACAATGAAATAAATTGTTTGTATAATATATTAGTTCTATAAATTTGTTATATTTGTCCGTCCTTAAATAATAGTCAATATTTAATTCATTATAATCAATACTATGGGAACAAATAGAAGAGATTTTCTTAAAACCCTTGGAGGAGTTGCGGCCTTTACTATTGTGCCGCGTCACGTGTTGGGGAAGGGATTTATTGCTCCGAGTGATCAATTAACAAAAGGAATTATCGGAACCGGCGGTATGGGACGCGGTCATGTAAATTATGCAGGTACACGTCTGGTTGCCGTTTGTGATGTAGACAAAAACCACTTGGAATTGGGTAAACAACTAGTGAATGAAAAGATTGCAGCTTATCATGATTTTCGTGATTTAATTCTAGACCCGAATGTCGATATTGTCCATATAGCTACTCCACCTCATTGGCATGGCATCATGTCGGTAGAAGCAGCGAAAGCAGGCAAAGATATTTGGTGCGAAAAACCGATGACCCGTACTATCGGAGAAGGTAAACGGGTAATGGAGGCTGTAAAGCAAAACGGGCGTATGTTCCGTTTAAACACTTGGTTCCGTTTTAAAGATCCATTTTATGGATTGGGAACTCCGGTAAAACCATTGAAGAAATTAGTTCAGAGTGGCATGTTGGGTTGGCCATTGAAGGTAACAATCAGCAAACATACCGGTTTCGACTGGAAATTCTTTTGGGTAGGTAAAGAATACCTTGAACCACAGCCAGTGCCAAAAGAACTGGATTATGATTTTTGGTTAGGTCCGGCTCCATATAAACCTTATAATGCCCACCGTGTACATCAAACATTCCGTGGTTATTGGGATTATGATGGTGGCGGTTTAGGAGATATGGGACAGCATTATATAGACCCGGTACA
>NZ_LT896588.1:3416681-3591786 GCF_900186615.1 Parabacteroides bouchesdurhonensis | reverse complement strand
TATGATTTTTGGTTAGGTCCGGCTCCATATAAACCTTATAATGCCCACCGTGTACATCAAACATTCCGTGGTTATTGGGATTATGATGGTGGCGGTTTAGGAGATATGGGACAGCATTATATAGACCCGGTACAATATATTCTTGGAAAGGATGAAACCAGTCCTGTTAAGGTAGAAGTAGATGCTCCGCAACAACATCCTGACGCAGTGGGCACATGGCGTTCTATCACTTATACGTATGACGACGGTTGCCAGATCGTACTTTGGGGAGGAGACTTTGGAGATCCGAATACTCCTTACATAGCCGGTCCTAAAGGAAATGTCTACAAGAACTTCGTATGTGACATTCCGAATTGGGAGAAGAAGTTGGCCGATTATCCGGAACCGGAACCTCAGGTAGTAGACTTTATTGAATGTATTAAGACTCGCCAGCCATTTGCACTGAATGAACGCAATGGTTTCCGTTCGGCAACAATCGTGAATATGGGTGCAGTTGCTCTTCGCCTGAACCGTACACTACATTTTGATCCGGTCAAGCTGGAGTTCATCGACGATGAAGCTGCCAACAGGTTACTGGACCAACCAATACGTGCTCCGTGGAATATTTAATAAGTGACAAAAGACTGTTAGAAATTGAAAAACGAAGATTTTATGAAGAAAATATATTTATCAATTAGTGCATTGTTTTTGTGCGGAAGCATATTGATGGCCCAAACTCCGGCAAATCGCACTTCAAAAACGGTGGCTGCCGATGTGTTGGCTCAAATGCCTGCTCAACAACAAGCTGAATATAATAAATTAATAGGAGATTTAAGTTCTGCCGGCGAAGATGCTGTTGCGACTTTAATTAGCATGATTAATGCTCCTGGCAAGGGTAGCAATGCAAAAGTGGATTATGCTTTAAGCGGGCTTACTCATTATGTGATGGCTAAAGGGAATGAAAATGCCCGTTTAGTGACAGCAAATGCTTATTTAAAAGCTCTGGACAGAGTTGAAGATCGTGAAACAAAAGCTTTTATTATTCGTCAGCTTCAAATCCTGGGTAAAGATGAGTGTGTAGAGACTTTGGCTACTTATCTGAATGATGAAAGTTTAAGTGGTCCGGCTGCTCGTGCTTTATCGGCTATAAATAGTGAAAATGCCAGCAAAACATTATTGGCTGCACTGATGCGTCGTTCGGGAACACCGAAAACACAGAAAGATATTATTCGGGCAATTGCAGCCTCTCAGGTAGATGGATCGGAAGTTGCTTTGAAGGCATTATTAGGTTCAACGGATGAAAATATGCAAAAGGAAGTTCTTTATGCATTGAGCCGTGTTGGAACGAAGGCTTCATTGAAAGATTTGGCAGAAGCTGCTGCTAAAGCGAATTATACAATGGAGAAAACGGGAGCAAATGAAGCATATATTGCTTTAATAAAAAGAGTAGCTGAACAGGGTGATGTGAAGGAGGCTGAAAAAGCTGCTAATGATTTATTGAAGAAAGCGACGAAAGCTAAGAAGACACAAAGCCGCGATGCTGCTATGGAAATATTACTTTCGTTGAAGCAAGGTGAGAGCACAAAACTCGTTCTTGCGGCTTTGAAAGACCCTTGCAAAGAATATCGTAATGCGGTATTAAATTATGTTTCCGATTATGCAAATAAAGATTTATATGTAGAATTAGGAAAGGCTGTGGCGAAGGCTAAACCAGAAGTTAAGGTTGATTTATTGAATTGGTTTGGACGTGAAGCTAAAAGATCATCTCAGCATGCCATAATACAGAATCTTGATTTACGTTTTGATTTGCCGTTCCGTCAAGTGCTGGTTGAGCAATTAAACGACGTGAATTATCCTGTAAAAGAGGCTGCCACATGGACAATGGTCAAAATTGGCGATAAATCATATATTCCGGTTTTGGCAAACTTATTGACTAGTAATGATACACAAGTTGTTTTATTAGGTCAAGATGCCTTGGCTGCATTTTCCGGTGATATAGATAATGCTGTGGCGAATGTTATTTCTTCTGCTACTGATGCGGGAAAAATTGCATGTTTGGAATTGTTGGCTATGCGTAAAGCTGATGCGAATGTAAATACTGTATTAGAACAGATAAAAGCTGGCTCTCCTGAGGTGAAAGCTGCTGCTTATAAAGCTTTAAAAGATGTAGTTTCCGAAAAAGATTTGACGCAATTATGTGGTATGTTGGAAACAGCAGATGCTTCAGTTGTAGCACCTATACAGCAGGCTATTATCGCTGCTATAGCTAATCAATCTGCATCTCAACAAGTATCCGCTATTTCTCGCCGTATGATACAGGCCGGAGAAAGTAAAAAGTATTTGTATTATATTGTATTGGCTTCAACGGGAGATAAAGATGCTTTATCTACTATAGTTACCGGTTACAAAAACGGAAATGGTGCTGCTAAAGAAGCTGCTTTTGACGCTTTGTTAAGCTGGCAAGGAATTGATGCTGCCGACGAATTGTTTGCTATTTGTAAAGAGTCTTCTTCCGGTCAACATTTTGATAAAGCTTTGAACCGTTATGTACAGTTGGTTTCTAATCCTGTATTTACAGGAGAAAATCGCCTGCTAAGTTTGCGTAAAGCAATGGAAATAGCAAAGACTGATGCTCAGAAAGTGGAAATTCTGAAACAGATTGAAAAAACGGGAACATTCCTTGCTTTGTTATATGCAGGTGAGTTTTTGGATCAGAAGCCATTGCAACAAGCTGCTGCCAATGCTGTTATGAATATTGCTTTAGGAAATAAGGCTTATACAGGTCAGAATGTAAAAGCTCTATTAAATAAGGTAATGCAGGTTCTGGATAATCCGGATGCTCATTATCAAAAAGAAGCTATTAAGAAACATTTGTCGGAGATGCCGGAATGTGAAGGTTTTGTCTCAATTTTCAATGGTAAGGATTTAACAGGTTGGAAAGGATTGGTTGAAAATCCTATTGCTCGTGCTAAGATGAAACCGGCCCAATTGGCAAAAGCTCAGGCAAAAGCTGATGATATGATGCGTCGTGACTGGAAAGTAGAAAATGGCTCGTTGATATATGAAGGTACAGGATATGATAACATCTGTACAGAGAAACAATATGGCGACTTTGAAATGTATATAGATTGGATGCTTGATCCGGCTGGTCCGGAAGCTGACGCTGGTATTTATCTGCGTGGAACACCTCAAGTTCAGATATGGGATACTGCCCGTGTAAATGTAGGTGCACAAGTTGGTTCCGGTGGCTTATACAATAATCAGGTTAATCCAAGTACTCCGTCTAAAGTTGCTGATAATAAGCTGGGTGAATGGAATTCATTCTATATAAAAATGGTTGGTGACCGTGTAACTGTAGTCTTGAATGGCGAAAAAGTAGTGGATGATGTAATCCTTGAAAACTTCTGGGATCGTAGTCAGCCTATACCTGCAATTGAGCAGATTGAATTGCAGGCTCACGGCAGTAAAGTGTATTACCGTAATATTTATATAAAAGAACTGGAACGTAAAGAGCCGTTTAAACTTTCCGCCGAAGAAGAAAAAGAAGGCTTTAAAGTGTTGTTTGACGGAACAAATATGCACGAATGGACAGGTAACACTGTAGACTATACATTGGAAGATGGTTGTATTTCTATGATTCCAAGCAAGAGTTTTGGTGGGAACTTATATACAAAGAAAGAATACGGAAACTTTATTTACCGTTTCGAATTCCAGTTAACACCTGGGGCAAACAATGGTGTAGGTATTCGTACGCCGATGGATGTGGATGCTGCTTATCATGGTATGGAAATTCAGATATTGGATTGTGAACATCCTATTTATAAGGATATTACTCCTTTACAGCATCATGGTTCCGTATATGGTATTATCCCTTCTAACCCGGATCACCACAAGGCTATTAAGCCAGTAGGTGAATGGAATAGTGAAGAAATTGTTGCAGATGGAGATCATATCCGCGTAACAGTGAATGGTGTTGTGATACTTGATGGTAATATTCGTGAAGCAACAAAGAACGGCACAGCAGACCACAAAGAACATCCGGGTCTTTTCAATAAGAAAGGGCATATAGGTTTCTTAGGACATGGTTCTCCTGTCAAATTCCGCAATATTCGAGTAAAGGAACTTAAATAATACAATAAAAAAGCGACTGAGTAAGCAGTCGCTTTTTTATTAGTTCTTTTTTCTGATTATTCTTTTTCTCCGAAAGCTAAATCCCCAGCATCTCCCAGTCCTGGTACAATGTATGAGTGATCGTCCAGCTTTTCATCAAGAGCGGCAATCCAGATTGTTGTTTTATCATCTGGCATTTTCTGTTGAAGATATGCTATTGCTTGCTCACTTGCGATAATAGAAGCTACGTGGATGTGCGCCGGATCTCCTTTTGTTAGTAATGCTTCGTATGCCAATTCCATAGAACTGCCTGTTGCAAGCATTGGGTCGGTAATAATTAATGTCTTATCTGTTAATCGGGGAGAGGCGATGTATTCAATATGAATATCGAAGTTTAAACGGTCTTTATATTTTCGATAAGCAGAAACAAAAGCATTTTCCGCATTATCCAGATAACTAAGAAAACCTTGGTGGTAAGGTAACCCTGCACGTAAAATGGTACTTATTACTATTTTATCGTCAGGTGTATTCATTGGAGCTATTCCCAATGGAGACTGAATCTGTTTTGTACTATAGGTAAAATCCTTGCTTATCTCATAAGCCATTATTTCACCGATACGTTCAACGTTTCTACGAAATCGTAAACTGTCTTTCTGGATATTTAAATCCCTTAGTTCAGATACAAACCTGTTTAGGATCGAATTGGATTTTCCGAGATTAACTATTTTCATACTTTTTTATTTCTCGGTTCCAAAAATAGTAAATATAGAAATACCTGCCAATATATCAGTAGAGTTATTGACAGGTATTATTTTTTGTTTATCCTTTCTTTTTCTTGTTCATTGCTTCCAATAAATACTTTCCAGGTTTGAATTTCACGGTTGTACGTGGAGGAATCATAACCGGTGTTCCAGTCTTTGGATTTCTAGCCAAACGCTCTGTTTGCGCTCTAGGGGTAAGTGTGCCGAAGCCGATAAGTGCAATTTCTTCATTTTTCGACATCTGTTCTGTTACTACTTGAATGTACGCATCCAATAATTTTTTAGCTTCTAGCTTTTGCATTTTGGCTTTACTAGCCAAAGCATCGATAAGTTCAGCTTTGTTCATGTGTGCTCTTTTTTTATTATTAAACATTAATAAAAGTACATTCGTTTGTGGATTTGTTAATTTCCATTACTTAGAATATACGAGTTTGTCTATACTTCTTATTAAACAAGGCTTTTCCCAAATTGTTACGAATTTGGTGATAAAAAATGTTAAGTAACGTTTGGTTGCGGAATACAAAACAAAATCTTACTTTTGTCTATCTACAAATTATAATAAAATGAGAATTGAACAAAATTATTCTTTAGAGCAACATAATACTTTCCATATTCCGGTAAAAACACGTTGGTTTATAGAATATAACAATGAGGAAGAGTTGCAACGTGTATTACATGATGAATATTTTCAAGAATGTTTATCGTTGCATATAGGAAGTGGAAGTAACTTATTATTTTTGAATGATTACAATGGAATTATATTTCATTCCAATATTAAAGGAGTCAATTTGGTAGAAGAAACGGATAATTCCGTTTTGCTTCGTATAGGTGCCGCCGAGAAATGGGATGATGTTGTCGCTTATGCTGTTTCAAATGGCTGGTCTGGAATAGAAAATCTTTCTCTTATCCCGGGGGAAACGGGAGCAGCCGCTATTCAGAATATAGGTGCTTACGGTGTAGAGATTAAAGATGTGGTAGAAACAGTGGAAACTTATAATCAGTTATCATTTGAGAAACGGATTTTTACGAATAAGGAATGCGAGTATGCTTATCGCAGAAGTTATTTTAAGAATGAGCATAATGATCCTCATATTGTTACTTATGTAAATCTTCGTCTACAAAAGAATACTCAGTTTTCTATTAATTATGGTAATTTGAAAGAGGAGTTGGCCAAGTATCCGGAGATAACATTGGCAACAATACGTGAGGCCATAATTACTATTCGTAAAGAGAAATTACCCGATCCGGCTGTATTAGGTAATGCCGGAAGTTTTTTTATGAACCCGCTTATTTCGATAGAACATTTTGAAAGAATAAAAAAACAATATCCATCTATACCGTTTTATCCAACTACAGAAAATAAAATAAAAATACCAGCTGGCTGGTTGATCGAACAATGTGGTTTTAAGGGTAAATCTCATGGGGCAGTAGGTGTATATGAAAAGCAGGCATTAGTATTAGTTAATTTAGGTGATGCGAAAGGGCATGAGATTGCATTAGTTGCCGAAAGTATCCGTTCTGCGGTTAATGAACGTTTTGGAATAGAACTTATGCCTGAAGTAAAATATGTAGGATGATGAAAATTACTTTTCTTGGAACCGGAACTTCTACCGGTGTTCCTGAAATTGGTTGTAAGTGTGAGGTCTGTACAAGTAAAGACCCACGAGATTGGCGTTTGCGTACTTCTGTCATGGTAGAAACTGGAAATAAAAGAATTTTACTGGATTGTGGTCCGGATTTTCGTTGGCAGATGATTACAAATAAAATCTACCATTTGGATGCTGTTCTTATTTCGCATGAACATTACGATCATGTGGGAGGGCTAGATGACCTTCGTCCTTTTTGTCGTCAAGGTGGAATACCTGTTTATGCAGAAGATAATGTGGCGGAAGCAATAGAGACACGCATTCCTTATGTTTTCCGTGCAAATAAATATCCAGGTGTGCCTAATTTGGAATTGCATCGTATTGATTTAAATTCTTTTGAAGCAGCAACTATTCCGATTATTCCTATTCGGGTGATGCATGGTAATCTTCCTATTTTGGGATACCGTATAGGTAATATGGCTTACGTTACAGATGTAAAATATCTACCGGAAGAAGAATATGACAAATTACGAGGATTAGATGTTTTGATTATTACAGCCCTTAGGAAAGAATATCATCCGACGCACGAAACATTGGATGAAGCACTTGAAAATATCAGACGTATTCGTCCTAAAGAGTCTTACCTTATTC
Source organism: Parabacteroides bouchesdurhonensis (assembly GCF_900186615.1). GTDB lineage: Bacteria > Bacteroidota > Bacteroidia > Bacteroidales > Tannerellaceae > Parabacteroides > Parabacteroides bouchesdurhonensis. The sequence goes on along the minus strand of NZ_LT896588.1, from coordinate 3,584,699 downwards.
ACATGAGCCATAAAATAGGCCTTCATGCTGTGGTGGAAAAAGAGCTTCCTCCTCATGTACATTATGCTTATGATGGATTGGAGGTTGAATTTTAGTTCTTATTCCATAGGGCTACATCCTGTGTAATAAATCATATTTTCATCATGATTAATTTCTGGAGTGATATGGAGTTGTGGAAAATATGATTCTATTCTTTTAGACAGAGTATCTGCCATGGGAGCATAAAGTGTGTCAAGGTGAGCGAAGTAAGGTTGACTTCCGAAATAACATATATTACCTTCTCCTGTGAATATGTCGGTGAGCAACCATTTATCGTAGATACGCCATTGGAGTGAATCGTTTATATTAATATGTAAGTTCAAGATATCGGCTGGTATATATAGATTTATAGGAGCACTTTTGTCTGCAAATTGACGTATCTTATTTATTTCTCTCGGAAGAATTTTCTTCTTTTTCGATTGTTGAGTAGCAACTTCTTCCAATAATTTTTTACTATAGCTGGCAACAAATACGTCATTGTATTGGTAAAACCCTAAAAAACGATTTTTTGCATCTGGATAATAAGTAAACATAATATCGTCTTTTATCGTTTTATGGGGATTATATATTCCCAATATAGGTTTTAATACATCATTCTCTATTTGTGCGTCCAAACTTCCATCCGTTTGAGAATACATTACGACTCCTTGAGGATGAAATGAAAACAGGATAGGAGGTTTTATTGTTGTTGTTTGTAATATGGATAAATAAATATCAGGTAAATAAGTAGAGAAGGCTTCCGATATCTTTGGATGTTTAAGCATTATTCCTGTCAGTATGTTGGGACGATTTATGACTAAAAGTCCATTGGGAGAGGGAGCAACCACATCATATAAATCTGTCTGTACAACTGATTTTTCGTCCTCTACAGTACCGAAGAAGAACCAAACAGCCAGTATTGTCACCAGAGAGGCTATGATGCAGATTATTATTTCCCGTTGGTATGCTTTCATTTATCTCATTGTTGTAAAAAGTATTTACACCAAGGCTTTAATCCACATTGCTCACATTTCGGTTTACGGGCGATACATATGTATCTGCCATGTAAAATTAGCCAATGATGGGCAATAGAAAGTAAATTTTTTGGTATATGCTTAACTAATTCTCTTTCTGTTTCAAGAGGCGTTTTACTGTTGTCGGTCAGACCAATACGATTGGACACCCGAAACACATGCGTATCTACAGCCATGGCAGGTTTATCATATACCACTGATGCGATTACATTGGCTGTTTTACGCCCAACACCAGGTAATTTTTGTAATTCGTCAATATCGGATGGAACTATACCTTTAAAATCGGAAATTAGCATCTTCGCCATTCCAACAAGATGCTTCGCTTTATTATTTGGATAAGAAACACTTTTAATATATTCATATACTACTTCCGGAGTTGATGCAGCCATAACTTCCGGTTTAGGAAAAGCTTCAAACAAAGCAGGGGTGATCATATTGACCCGTTTATCAGTACATTGCGCAGACAAGATCACCGCAATAAGTAATTCATATGGATTGTCATAATGTAATTCTGTTTCTGCAACCGGAACATTTTCTTTGAACCAATTTATAACTTCTTTGTATCTTTCTTCTTTACGCATAAATCATTTTATTAAAGTTAGCGTATTCTTACCTAATAATAGACCTAGAAATACGGCGATTAAACCAAGTAGGTTACTTGCAAAGATATTAATAAAAGCTAGTTTATACTCTCCTGTCTTCATTAAAGTTGCAGTATCGAGAGCAAAAGAGGAAAATGTTGTAAATCCACCAAACAATCCGGTAAAAAGAAATGCGCGAGTATTTGTTGAAAAATTGAATGCTTCGGCCAAGCTCCAGGTAAAGCCTATTAGAAAAGAACCTATTACGTTGACTGAAAGAATGCCGAAAGGAAAAGAATAAGATACAGTTCTTTGTACCCACATAGATACTCCATAACGAAAAGCGGAGCCTATTGCTCCTCCTGCGATTAAAAATAAAACCTTTATCATAAGCCTTTGGTGTTTTTCCCCGGGCCGGGTTAATGAGCCCGGGGCATGGTAATGAATTAGGTTCTCAATTTAATTGGCCGACTCAAACTCTCTCAAAAAACGAATATCATTTTCTGAGAATAAGCGTAAGTCTTTAACTTGATATTTTAGGTTTGTTATACGTTCGATACCCATTCCCAATGCGTAGCCGGAATATACTTTACTGTCGATACCGCAATTTTCGAGTACATTCGGATCAACCATACCACATCCTAAAATTTCTACCCACCCAGTTCCTTTACAGAACGGACATCCTTTTCCTCCACAGATATTACAAGAAATATCCATTTCTGCAGATGGTTCGGTGAAAGGGAAGTATGACGGACGTAAGCGGATTTTTGTTTCCGGACTGAACATTTCTCTTGCAAAGAATAGTAAAGCCTGTTTCAAATCGGCAAATGAAACATTTTTATCCACATATAACGCTTCCACTTGATGAAAAAAGCAATGTGCACGATAAGAAATGGCTTCATTACGATATACGCGTCCCGGACAGATAATACGGATAGGCGGTTCTTGCTTTTCCATAACACGAGTTTGTACGGAGGATGTATGTGTTCGTAATAATACGTCCGGATTATGTTGAATAAAGAATGTATCTTGCATATCACGGGCCGGATGGTCTTCTGCAAAGTTTAAAGAAGAGAAGACGTGCCAGTCATCTTCTATTTCCGGACCTTCGGCAATACTAAAGCCTAATCTTCCGAATATATCACATATTTCTTTTTTTACGATAGAAAGAGGATGGCGCGTACCTAGTTCAATAGGATAAGCTGTTCGAGTCAGATCGATATCGTCATCTACTGTCTGCACGTTGTCAAAGCTAGTTTTTAGTTCATTTATTTTGTTTTGGGTAGTTTCCTTTAATTCGTTAAGGAATTTACCAACCTCTCGCTTTTGATCGGCTGCCACATTCCGAAAATCATTCATCAGTGCAGAGATTTCTCCTTTTTTGCTGAGGTATTTAATACGCAAAGCTTCGAGTTCTTCAGCATTTGCGGCTTTCATATTCTCTACTTCCTGGAGTAGAGCTTTAATCTTATCGATCATTACTAATCCTTTTTGTATTCAGTGTGCAAAGGTACTTTTTTCTCTTGGATAGTGCAATTGATATGATATGTTTTTTCTTCTTTATGTCTGTTTTTATGGAATATTTTACTGGATATTTATCAATCTTTCCATATTAAAAGAATTGGTAGAGATTGATATTTATTTTATCTTCGTACCCTATAGTAAATATTTATTATCGTAAATGGAAATAGTTATAATTATTGGTCTTATTGTATTAAATGGAGTTCTGTCAATGTCTGAAATCGCTCTGGTTTCTGCTCGTAAGGCTCGTTTGGAAATGGAAGCAAAACGAGGAAATAAATCAGCACAAACAGCTATACAGCTGGCTAATGAGCCTGATAAATTTCTTTCTACTATTCAGATAGGTATTACTTTAATTGGTATTTTAACCGGTTTATATTCCGGTGAAGCTTTCGCACATGATTTTGCTGACGTAATAGCTGTTTCTCCTTCATTACAACCCTATGCTTTGGGGATAGCTAAAACTACAATTGTAATTGTTGTTACTTATCTTACCCTTATATTTGGTGAACTTGTTCCGAAACGTATTGGTTTGGGATGTGCGGAAAAGGTTTCTATGTTGATCGCGCGTCCTATGAATTTCCTTTCTTTGATAGCTTCTCCTTTTGTATGGTTACTTTCTAAGAGTACCGCTTTGACGGTGAAAGTGATTGGTATTAATACAAATGAAGACAATAAGGTAACGGAAGAAGAAATTAAGGCCATCGTGAAGGAAGGCTTTGACGGTGGTGAGGTACAGGAGGTTGAACAAGATATTGTAGAGCGTGTATTTAGTTTGGGGGATCGTAATGTCGGTTCTATTATGACCTATCGAAATGATTTGATTTGGTTGGACATCACGGATAGTATAGATGAAATTCACAAAAAAGTTCAAGCTAATTTGTTTGACATTTATCCGGTCGCATCTGAAAAATTTGATAATATAGTCGGAGTTGTTTACTTGAAAGATTTGTTTGGACGTATTGAATCTCCCGATTTTTCATTGACACAAGTAATTCGTCCGGCTCAGTTTCTTCCTGAAAACCAAAGTGTATATAATGCTTTGGAGCTTTTTAAACAGGCTCGTGTAAAATACGGACTTGTTACGGATGAATTTGGAGGAATTCAAGGTATTGTTACTCTAAAGGACATTATGGAAGGTCTTATAGGACAAGTTCCTGATGTTGGAGAAGAACCGGAAATCGTTCAGCGTGCCGATGGAACTTGGTTAGTGGATGGACAACTGTCCTTCTATGAATTTTTGGAACATTTTGACATGGAAGATCTTTATGGAGATCATGACTATAATACGTTAAGCGGATTGATTCTGGAGATATTGGAACATGTACCGAAAACCGGAGAAACTCTTACCTGGTTATGCTTCGAGTTTGAAATTGTGGATATGGACGGTGCACGTATAGATAAGATACTGGTGAAGAAACTAGATTCACCAGCTAAATCTTAACTTATACCTCAGCTAATTTATGTAGTACTTCCATCTTTCCAAATAAAATGAGTAAATCATTCTCTTCAAGGGTTATCTCGTTTGTTAGATGATCAATGACGGAATATTGAGTCTGTTTAAGCCCAATCAGATTGCGGGTTTCTTTGGCTCGTTCTATACCTACCAGTCTGACTCCGAAGTTTTCTTCGAAATTAATCGTGCCAATATTTTGTCCTATTAAAACGGATGGCGTTTTTATTTTGTATAGATGATGAGTATCTGTTACCCGATACCAATGTTTGAATAAATCTCCGAGTGCCGCCTGGGATGCATAGTTGGCTGCAAAATCTTGTTCCGGTGAAATTATTTCTGTTACTCCGATTGCGCGAATAACGGTTTCATGTATAGGAGAGATTGAACGGACAATCAGTTTACCGGCATCCAGGCTTTTTAGTAATGACACAGTCTGTACAGAAGTTCCAAAATCTTTACCGTATGTTACAATGATAGCATCCATTTCATTTAGAGGTAGAGTACTTAATGCTGTACGGTCAGTTGTATCTAATGCAATAGCTCCGGAAATAGTTTGTTTAACTAAATCTACCCTGTGGAGATCAATGTCCACACCAATAACTTCGTTCCCAATACGTGTGAGGTTTTCCGCTATGGAACGTCCTAAATTGCTTAATCCGATGATAAGGTATTTCATGAGTCGTATATTTTAATTACATGAGTATATTTTCTTGTGGATATGTATAATTCTTCTTGGTGTATTCTTTGCAGAAACTTACAAAGAAGGTGAATACGCCAATACGCCCAATGAGCATCGTGCAGATAATGATTATCTTTCCAATGTCAGTGAGCGAAGGTGTGAAATCGAGACTGAGCCCAACGGTACTTAATGCAGAAGTAACTTCAAATAATAATGTATATAAAGGAATCCCTTTTTCCGTATACGATAAAATCCAGACGGCAATACTTAAATAAATAAAGTAAAGCACAATGATGGCAAATGCACGTCTTATAGCATAAGGCGCTATTTCTCGTTTTCGTACTTCTACTTTTTCTTTTCCCCTGGCTGTATTATATGCAGTTACTAATGCAACAAATATAGTGGTTACTTTTAATCCGCCTGCTGTAGACATAGGGCCTGCGCCAATTACCATTAAAATAAGAGTCAACATAAGAGTGGGAGAGGCCAATTTTGTCATATCTGCAACATTGAAACCTGCTGTTCTAGGTGTAACAGCTCCTAAGAAGGCATCTGCTATTTTCCCTTTCCAAGGTAATCCGTGTAAAGTATTGTCCGTTTCAAAAAGGAGATAAAGACAAGTCCCCGCTACTAATAATATCAATGTAGAGATTACAACGATATAAGTATGGATATTGATAATACGTGGAGTATGAATGTAATGTTTTTGCTGTCCTAGCAACATCTTTATGCCATTGAGTAATAAATGGTGTAGCAGTTTTAAGTAATTAAAGACAATAGGGAATCCTAATCCTCCGAAAACAATTAATATAGCTATCCAAAAATGAAAGTTATATTTATGAACAACCAGTGGATCATATAAATTATCAGGAAGAGTTGAAATGCCTGCATTACAGAAAGCTGATATTGCATGGAAGACAGAGAAGAATATTTCTTGTTTGAATCCTCCAGGAATAGAACCTCTGATATCCAGATAAATAAAATAAGCTCCTATACATTCTATAAATAGAGTAACAAATAATATGTTAATGATTACTTGGAATAAACCACTTATACGTTCTTCGTTCAACATATCTTTAAGCATCATTTTACTGATGAATGATGATTTTCCCATAAAAGATAGAGCGAAGAAACTAGTGAAGGTCATTACTCCTATACCTCCTATTTGTATTAGTAACATTATGATAATTAGCCCGGTTCGGGTGAAAGTGGTTCCTATGTTAACTGTTGTAAGTCCTGTTACGCAGACGGAGGTGGTAGAAGTAAATAAAGCATCTATAAAGTTGATGCCATGGTTTGTGGCATTAGGTAGCATCAATAATCCGGCTCCAACCAATACAACGAACACAAAACTTAAAAGAAATAACAAAGACGGTTTTATATGACTTTGCATTAATGTAAAAATTTGCCTGGATAAATGTATTGTACTTAATAAAATAAGTAAGATATATACAAATATCGGACTTGTCATAAACGACAAATAAGGCAAAGATTGGCTAATTGATTCTTTAAAAAATATTTTAGCGGATAATACAGCAAACAAAAGGAAATAAATGCTTATATCCAGATATAACAATTTCTCTTGTATTACGTCCTTAAAACGAAGAATATACCTGAGGGTGATACCGGTAAAGAAAGCCATTAATATAGATATTCGTGTCGTGTAAAGAAGTTTGGCTGTTTCAGGAGTTTGCACGAAACCGAATTGATATATCAGAACAAAGAAAGAGGCGATTGATGCCAGTAGAATGAGGGCTTCCGCTAACCCGTTAATAATACCCCTTGTTTTCGTCCAATATATTCGAAAAGAGAAATATAGCTCTTTTATATCCATAAATTGATCTTCTTTTGTATATAGATAGCAAAAGTATTAATAAAACCACTATAACATGAATAATGTTGAGAATTGTTTATATTTGCATACTTCTTATGCCTGAATCAAAAAAACACAATGCAGAGAATGTTCGAATTTAATTAAGAATTAATATAGTATTGAAATGTGTTTATTAGGGTGTGATATTGCCAGTTCTTCAGTGAAAGTGTCTATTGTTGATGAAGATAGTGGATTAACCATTGCTTCTGATTTTTATCCTAAAGAAGAAGCGCCTATAAAAGCTTTGCAACCGGGATGGGCCGAACAAAATCCGGATGATTGGTGGACTTATTTAAAAATAGCGATAAAAGGTGCTTTGGAAAAAGCACCTGTAAGTGGCACGGATATAAAAGCGATAGGCATTTCTTATCAGATGCACGGACTGGTTGTTGTAGATAAGAAAATGGAAGTTTTACGTCCTTCTATTATATGGTGTGACAGCCGTGCTGTATCATACGGTGAACGGGCACTGTTGAACATAGGGGAAAAACAATGTTTTTCGCATCTTCTTAATTCACCCGGAAACTTTACCGCTTCTAAGCTTGCATGGGTAAAAGAATATGAACCGCAATTGTACAATTCAATTTATAAGATAATGTTACCGGGAGACTTTATTGCCATGCGTATGACGGGCAATATTGTAACTACTATATCGGGCTTGTCGGAAGGGATCTTTTGGGATTTTGCCGAGAATACATTATCGGAAGATTTGATGAACTATTATGGGTTTGGCAAAGACTTGATACCCGATATATGTCCTACCTTTGGTTTACAGGGTGAGTTGTTAGCATCCGTTGCGTCAGAATTAGGATTAAAGAAAGGCACTCCCGTAACTTATCGGGCAGGTGATCAAATAAATAATGCTTTGTCATTAAATGTATTAAATCCGGGAGAGATTGCAGCAACCGCCGGAACATCCGGTGTTGTGTATGGGGTGAATGGCAAAGTTCGTTATGATACCTCTTCATGTGTGAACACGTTTGCTCATGTTAATCATTCGGTAGATAATATACATCTGGGTGTTTTGTTATGTATAAATGGTGTGGGAATACTTAATTCCTGGGTAAAGCGAAATGTGGCACCGGAAGGAATTAATTATTATGAGTTAAACGAATTGGCAGCAACAGTACCTATTGGTTCTGAGGGACTTTCTATTCTTCCTTTTGGAAATGGCTCGGAACGAATGTTACATAATAAGCAAATTCATTGTTCCATGCATGGATTGAACTTTAATATACACAATAAGGCGCATATTGCCCGGGCAGCGCAGGAAGGTATTGTTTTTTCATTTAAATATGGTATGGATATTATGAATGAGATGGGTATTGATATTCAGATTATTCGTGCCAGTAATACAAATATGTTCCTAAGTCCTATTTTCCGGGATGCTTTGGCAGGAGTGACCGGTACGGTTATTGAGCTATATGATACAAACGGCGCTGCCGGCGCTGCTAAGGGAGCAGGTATTGGAGCAGGTATTTATAAATCGGCAGAAGAAGCATTTGCTTCATTGAAAAAGATTAATGTAATAGAACCGGATGGATTGATGGCCGATAAATATTGCGGTGCTTTTGATATTTGGAAAGATCATTTATTAAGAGAAATGGCTGTTTAATACGAAATCGGTAATATGTGTATAATAAAGCGAATATTAATCTGGTGTAGGAATATACTGATATTTCTGTTTTTATCCAGTATATTGGCTGTTGTTGCATATAAGTATATTCCGGTATATTATACTCCGTTGATGTTTATTCGTTTATATGAACAGTTCCATGATGGGAAGAAAATGAAACTGGAGCATAAATGGGTCCCTTTATCGGAAATAGCTCAACCTTTAGTGCAAGCAGTCGTTGCTTCTGAGGATAATCTATTCCTTGATCATCATGGTTTTGATATGGAGCAGATACAAAAGGCCAGAGTGGATGCTGAAAAGGGAAAACGAGTACGTGGAGCAAGTACCATTTCGCAACAAACGGCAAAGAATGTCTTTTTATGGCCCGGTAAAACTTACATCCGGAAAGGCATAGAAGCTTACTTTACGTTGTTGATAGAATGGATATGGGGAAAGGAGCGGATTATGGAAGTTTATCTGAACTCTATTGAAATGGGTGATGGAATTTATGGCGCAGAAGCTGTGGCGGAAGCTCATTTTCATAAAAAAGCATCTAAGCTTACGCAAGATGAGGCGGCTTTGATTGCCGCGTCTTTACCTAATCCACGTAAGTTTAACTCTGGAAAACCTTCTCCTTATATGCTCAAAAGGCAAGCTAAGATTATCTCTTTAATGGGTAAATTGCTCAAAATAGAAATGGGATATGGGATTGAGGAACAGAATAAAGATTCAGGAAAAGTAAAAAAGAGAAAGAAATGGAGAGCTTTATCTACCATAATTTAGGGCGTATTAATTATGCTGATGCGTTAAAACGTCAAATATCGGTATTTGAATCATTAATAGTAGCAAAGAAAGAGGGGAGGACGGAAGAAAATCAATTATTCTTTTGTGAACATGCCCCCGTGCTTACTATCGGGAAAAGTGGAAAAGACTCAAACTTGCTTGTCTCGGACGAGCTTTTACGGCAACGTGGAATCTCTTTTTATCATACAAACAGAGGTGGAGATATAACTTATCACGGTTACGGTCAAATAACCGGTTATCCTGTGTTTGATCTTGAATATTGGAATCTGGGACTTAAACAATATATCGGACGTTTAGAAGAAGTAATAATACGTTTTTTGGCTGTTTATGGCATTAAAGGAGAGAGATTGGACGGCGCTACCGGAGTGTGGATACAACCGGATATTCCAGGTAAGGCCCGTAAGATATGTGCGATTGGTGTAAAAAGTAGCCGCTTTGTTACGATGCATGGTTTTGCATTAAATATAAATACCGATTTAAACTATTTTTCTTTGATTAATCCTTGTGGTTTTAAAGACAAGGGCGTTACCTCTTTAGAAAAAGAGCTAGGTATTCAACAGGATTTTGAATTAGCTAAATCTCGTCTTCTTTCAATCTTTAGAGAATTGTTCGCTTGATGGAATATGAAATTCATTTTGCTCCGTTACAAGGATATACGGATACGGTATATCGTGAAACTCACGCCCGTGTGTTTGGTGGAGTTGAAACCTATTATACACCTTTTGTGCGCTTGGAGAAAGGTGCATTCCGGAATAAAGAATTGCGTGATATAGCCGTTTCCGATTTTTCTTTAAGCAAAGTAGTTCCCCAATTAATAGCTTCTGTGCCGGAAGAGTTTAGGACAATCGCCACTTTGTTTTATGAAAAAGGCTATAGAAGGGCCGACATTAATTTGGGTTGTCCTTTTCCTATGCAGGTTCGCCAGCATAGAGGTGCCGGTATTTTACCCTTTAAGAAAGAAGTAACTACCTTACTGGACGTTATTTCTGAATTCCCCGATATGCGGTTTTCCATAAAACTTCGTCTGGGATGGGAAAGAGTAGATGACGCTATAGAATTGATACCTTTATTAAATCAACTTCCGTTAGAACATATAACATTGCATCCCCGGTTAGGAATCCGGCAATATAAAGGAAAGGTCGATATGGACGGGTTTACTGCTTTCTATCATTTATGCAAACACCCGCTTTTCTATAATGGTGATATTGAGAATAAGAAAGATATTCAGACGCTATTAACCCGTTTCCCTCTGTTAAAAGGCGTTATGGTTGGACGAGGCTTACTTGCCCATCCCTGGTTGGCTGCGGAATATATAGAAGGAAAAAACCTTACTGATATAGAAAAGAAAGATAAATTAGTGACATTCCATTCTTTGTTATTGGAAGGGTATCAATCCCGTTTGGAAGGAGGGGAGCACCAAATTCTGGATAAGTTGAAGACTTGTTGGGATTATTTATTACCGGAGGCCGACAAGAAATTACGAAAGAAAGTAATAAAAAGCAATAATTTAGCGTCCTATACGCAGGCTGTCACTGATTTATTCCAGGCTTATCCTTTTATTTAATAGAATCTTTCACAGAAGGAGTTACAATTGTTGAATCTTTTGGTACGGATGGTAAAGTATATCTTTTACGTCTGAATATCTCGGAAGGACGCGTAAAATCTTTCTTAAACATGATACCTACTCCTTGAGTTGTAAGTGACTGTTTGAGATATTGGTACATATCATTCGCATGATTATAAGCTTTCAGGCGTATGTCTCCGTTCTTAGTCAGTTTATATTCCAGGTCGAACTCGCCGATAAAGACGTTTTTCTGATTATTATAATAACTGTTCTTATAACCAAAGTTTCCGTTAATCAACAAACGGTTATCCAATAATTGACTACTTAATAACATTTCCATTTCTGTGCTTCTGTCACTAAATCCGTCTTGACCGGCACGTATATTCGCTCCGATCTGTACTTTATCTGTAAAGCTGTTCAGTATACTGGATAGCTGCGATGAAATGGCAGAAGAGGCAACCGCGTTTAATTCATTGGAACGGTAAGCTGTTGTAGAATAATCCGGTGTATAGAACTTGTTTAGAACCAATAAATAGACAATTTGCCTTGTCATCATATCTTCCGTATCGATAAAACTCCTCATCTGACGTTCCAGTTCCTGATTAGACCCGGGCAGCTCCAAGTCAAAAGAAATAGTAGGGCTGCGCAACATACCGTCTAATTTAAGCACACAGTTTACAGGAACACTGGGACGAGGGCTTTCTATTACTAAGCTTTGGTCCAAGTCTGAAAGGTTGGCCGTTAAATTGTATATTGCATTGATATTCATATTGGCATTGAACGGATCACCGCGAAAGTCTATACTGCTTCCTTCACGTATCTTGAAGTCTTTATGTATAATTTGCTGGAGGCTGAAATTATAATTACCGCTAATGATATTTACGCCTCCGTACATGCGCAAGTCTGATTTTGTACCATACTGGATTTGCAGGCTTCCGTTGGCATTACCTTTTATGCGGTCTCCGGCAATAGGGTCCATGATTAATTCAATATTGGCATCAGGAGTAATATCCAATAGAAAATTCATGCGGAGTTCAGCGCCTTCATTTTCCGTAAAGGGAGAAACTTCTTTTATCGAATCCGTAGATAATGCTGTAGAGTTCCGGGTAATCTTCTTTTTGTCTACAAAAGAAATAAAGTCGTAATCAGCCGCGGAATTATTATTCATGAAGTTTAAGAATACTGACGTTTTAGGCTCGCTTTGCATGTTGATGTCAAAATTTATCAACTTGTCATTTCCCTTGATTGTTGCAGACCCACTGCCGAATACTGTTCCGTATATCATCGGATTATGCTTTTCAGACGCGTCATACATCAACATATTATTAGCTTGTACATTGACAAGGAAGTCGAAATCATGGAAATGTTTATGGTTAAATTTCAGATTCACCTTACTGGAATTGTTGAATTTATCGTGTACTGTAATATTCCGCAGATTGACCGATGCTGAATCCAAATGAACAGAATCGGAAAACGTATAATAGGTGTCTAAAAACTCGATACCTAAGCCGCCATCCTGAACGAAAGCGTCTCCTTCTACCGTTAAGGCCTTGAAAGGACCATGTAAATGTATATTACCGAATGCACGGCCTTGAAGATTTTTTATTACTTTATCCACAAAAGGATGTAAGAATGCTACATTTATATCATTGGCATCGAAATAAAGGGACAGGCCTGCATTAGGGCCGACAGGGTAGATATATCCGTTTACGTCTGTCCAGGTACTGTCATTCTTATAAATACTTCCTAGCATAAGAATACCTTTTTGCATGTCATCCCATTCACTGAACAAATTAAGACGCCCCAGTTTAACCTGATTAAATGAAAAATCCTGTATCTCCAAATCCGTATTCAGCATACGGCTGCCATACACATCGTTGATATTAAACTTGCCGGTTGCTTTTCCTCCGAATTGTAAAACCGGAATATTTAAAATATCGAATATATAGCTAAGTTCTATTTGTCTTAAATCCAGATTTAAAGTATCAAGAGGTTCTTTGGAGACGAGACCGTTCAGATGAATATATTGGTCGGCATGTGAGATGTGAATATCTTCTATACCTATTTTACCATTCCGGATCATAACGTTGGCAGGAGCTATATTCCATAATGAGTCGGCAATGATTAGAGGGCTTGAATTAATAGCTATCTCTGTCCGCAATGTTGCTGGACCTTTCTCGTTTTCTTCCTCAACAAAAAGGGTGGAGGCTGACAAATCCGCTTTAAATAAACGTTGTTTATTATTCGCCCACCCGATAAATGTATTAAGGCGGTTCTCTTTGGCGTCGGCTTTCAGATGAAGGTAATTGCGTAAACCTTTGGCATTATAGTTGATGGCTCTCAACTCCATCTTGATTTTATCTTCCGGATTTTCACAGGTAAAGTAACCGGATTCAAACATAGACTTGCCCATTTTGAATTTCGGCAAATAAGCTTCTATACGAAACCGGTTATAGATGTTATTATAATGTCCGGTAATCCGGCCGGGTGTTTGTACGGTAAAAGGTAGTTTCAACGTTTGGGATAGTGCCTCTGTGTTCTCGAGGGAAAGAAGCAATGAAAAATTGTTTTCCTGTACCTTTTGCTCTTTTTGCGTTACGTTGATCAGTGCTGGAACATATCCTTTAAATGTATTCATGAAGCTGGGTACAATTGTTTTAAAGGAATAAGCTCCTGTAATCTCTCCGTTCAATATATCGGATTGAATGGTCAGGTGGCGGTCTTCGGAGTATCCGGAAGCGGCAACTTCCAGCTTTTTCAGGAAGAAACTGTTGGGGGTGGTTTTGAATGACAAATCATTAACAGTAACGCTTCCTTCTATATTGTCGATATTATCCCCTGTAAAGTCCGCATTCAGGGATACGGATATTTCCGGTGCTTCGTATTTATCAGTAAGGTTCAGACTTTGAGGGCGGAAATGTTGCAGGTCGGCAGTGAAATTAAAGATTGAGTTCTTTCCTTGATGTTGAAATATACCTTCTGCATAAAGCACTCCGTTAGGATCGTCTATTTGCAAAGTTCCATTGAACCCATTCTTTTTAAACTTACCGGACAGCTGTATATTCTCATATTTGTATTTCTTATAATCCAGCTCGCCGATATTCGCATGTATAGTACCTGAGAAATTACCGTTTATCGGACGGCTAGCGTCCAGGTTAATATCGAAACGGGCGTTGCCATACGGATTATCTTCATTGAAAAGCTCATGAATATGAAGGTCGGATGAGGCTATGTGCCCTTTCAGGTAAGCCGCGATATTTTTTTCCTTGTTACTTCCGAAAATCATATCCGTTTGTATAGAACCGATGGAAGAAGACAGTTTGCCAAAGGCTACCAGGTTATCGAAGAATCCGGATATTTCTCCCGTAAAATTGATTGTACCTAAACGGGTAATAGGAGCGGGGAGTTCTACCGGTTGCTTGTTGAAGTTGTTTACCAAACCGGATAATCCTTCGGTGGTGATGTACATTTTATTTACTTGTCCGAACACGTAAGCCTCTTCCGGATGGGCTATATTCTTCAAGTCCATCTTACCTACAAACAACATTTTGTCACTGTATTTCAGTGTCAAACGTTTCAGGTCTATATTGTTTATATAGCCGGATGCTTCTGCCGAAAGCTCGATTGTTTCCATGAAATTACTGAATGCAGGAACAAAAGGGGATAAATCTTTCAGGCATATTTGAGAAGGAGCAATGTTTAGATTGACCGGAGCATTGTTCAACAGTTGTGAGATACTGTCTACTTCCGTCAGGTTGATGATCGCACGGTCTATCTTTAGATCGGTCTGCGGAAGCTGTACCTCAAAATTGTTGATAAAAGCACTGTCTTGATTCCCTACTATGTTTAATGATAACTTGTTAAGGGAAAATCCGGAAGCCTCGTCAAAACTCATTTTCTTAATGTTGGCATTCAAGCTGTCTTTATTAAATGCTTTTAGAGAAATCTTGGCACTCAGATTGCTGATGTTAACGTGTTTCGGATTGAATTTCCCCGTAGTCATACTTTCGCTGCCTACATTGTAGCTGAAGTTTCCCCGTTTGATTAATATGGAGTTGAAACGTAAATCAATGTTCTTGTCTTTCTTTATCGTATCCTTGTTTGCGAAGGCGTCGATAACGAATTGCAGATTCAGTTTATCGTTTGGCGTTTGTTTGGATAAGTTTACCGAGAAGCCGAAGAGCCGGACTGTGGTAAATACGAAACGGCCCTTTAGTAAAGGCAATACCTCAAAGCCTGCTGCTACGTGGTTGGCTTCGAACATTACTTTCCCATTCTGGTCTTCCAGGTACAAGCCTTCCAGCACCAAACGGTTAAACCATTCGATGTCTACCTTCCCAATCTTTACCGGAACGCCTAGACGTGAGGATAATTCATTTGTTGCCGTTGTCGATATCTTCTTTTGAATATAAGGAACATTCACCAAGATAGTCGGTAGAGCGTAGAATATCCAGAACGAGGTAAGCAGGAATATGATTATGTATTTTAGCCCTCTGATATCTTTACTATATTTTAAGCACAAAACTACAATAATATCGCGATAGATTTCGT
This sequence comes from Parabacteroides bouchesdurhonensis, assembly GCF_900186615.1. Lineage (GTDB taxonomy): Bacteria > Bacteroidota > Bacteroidia > Bacteroidales > Tannerellaceae > Parabacteroides > Parabacteroides bouchesdurhonensis. The sequence continues at coordinate 3,569,003 of NZ_LT896588.1, read as the reverse complement.
TAATTTGCAGAAAAAAAGAAGAATATATGAGTGTGACTATATTGGGGATAGAATCTTCTTGCGATGATACTTCCTCTTCTGTTATCCGCGACGGCGTGATGCTGTCTAATGTAATAGCCAGCCAGGCCGTACATGAAGCATACGGCGGTGTTGTTCCGGAACTGGCTTCCCGGGCGCATCAGCAAAACATTATTCCGGTTGTTGCAGAAGCTATAAAGCGCGCGGGCATTGATAAGTCTGAATTAAGTGCGATTGCTTTTACCCGTGGACCGGGTTTGATGGGGTCTTTGCTGGTAGGAACTTCTTTTGCTAAAGGACTGGCTGCCTCGCTGGATATTCCGATGATAGAAATTAACCATTTGCAAGCGCATGTACTGGCTCATTTTATCAAAGAAACGCCGGAAGACGATCACGCACCTTCTTTTCCTTTTCTTTGCCTGTTAGTTTCGGGAGGGAATTCTCAAATCATTAAAGTGAAAGCCTATAATGATATGGAAGTAATAGGGCAGACGATAGATGACGCTGCCGGTGAGGCATTCGATAAATGTGCCAAAGTGATGGGGCTGGGCTATCCCGGTGGTCCTGTAGTAAACCGTTTGGCGAACGAAGGAAATCCGAAAGCCTTCCGTTTCAGCAAACCTCATATTCCCGGATATGATTATAGTTTTAGCGGATTGAAGACCTCTTTCCTTTATACATTGCGCGATTGCTTGAAAGAAGATCCGGATTTCATTGAAAAGAATAAGAAAGACTTATGCGCCTCTTTGCAAGCCACGGTTATAGACATACTGATGGATAAATTGAGAAAAGCGGCGAAAGATTTGAATATTAAGGAAGTTGCAGTTGCCGGAGGTGTATCGGCCAACTCCGGGCTTCGGGATGCTTTTTTAGATCATGCCGAACGATACGGATGGAAAGTACATATCCCTAAATTCGCATTTACTACTGATAATGCGGCAATGGTTGCTATTACAGGATATTATAAATATCTGGATAAAGATTTCTGCCCGATGGATGCCGCTCCGTTCTCGCGCGTTGTTATCTGATAATAAAGAAATAAAGCGATATGAATGTAGAAATAATAACAATAGGCGACGAGTTGCTTATTGGCCAGGTGATTGATACGAATTCGGCCTGGATGGGCCGGAAATTGGGTGATGAAGGCTTCCATGTTGTATGGCGCACTACGGTTGGGGATGAAGAGCAAGACATGCTGGATGCTTTTGATGCTGCCATGCACAGGGCACAGATTGTACTTGTTACCGGCGGTATCGGCCCTACTAAAGATGATATTACCAAGAAGACGCTTTGCAAATACTTTGATAGCGATATGTATTTTTCGGACGAAGTGTATAAAAATATAGAGAGCATTTTTTGCCGGACAGGGCGTACAATGAATGAACTTACCCGTAGCCAGGCAATGGTTCCTGATAAATGTACCGTAATCCAGAATCAGGCAGGTACGGCTCCATGTACCTGGTTTGAAAGGGATGGCAGGGTACTGGTTTCCATGCCGGGTGTTCCTTATGAGATGAAATGGTTGATGACGAATGAAGTTATTCCCCGTTTGAAAAATAAGTATCGCCGGGATCTGTTTATCAAGCATCAGACTTGTTGGGTGACCGGCTACTCGGAATCGGCTCTGGCAATTAAACTGACCGATTTTGAAAATGCATTACCTTCATTTGTTAAACTGGCCTATCTTCCTCAACCCGGAATTATCCGTCTTCGTCTTTCAGTTTACGCATCCGCAGAAGAAGATGCGGAACAGGTTATATCCGAACAGAAAAACAAATTGCATGCCTTATTGGAAGGAAGTATTCTGGTGGAAGAAGACAAACCGTTGGAAGAATTGATAGGGGAGAAGTTACGCTCTTTGCATTTAATGATGGGAACGGCCGAAAGTTGTACCGGAGGACGTATTGCAGGAATGATTACCTCTGTGGCCGGTAGCTCTGAATATTTTTCAGGCAGTGTGGTGTCTTATTGTAATGAGGTAAAACATAATGTACTCGGAGTCTCCGAAGATGATTTGAAGCAATATGGAGCAGTGAGCCAGCCTGTTGTGGAACAGATGGCTATGGGAGCTATTCGGGTTTTAGGTTGTGACTGTGCGGTTGCTACATCAGGCATTGCCGGACCCGGGGGAGGGACGCCTGATAAGCCTGTAGGTACAGTTTGGATTGCAGCCGCTTATAAGGATAAAGTGGTGTCGGAATGTTATCATTTCGGGGCTATTCGCGAACAAAATATCCAACGTTCTGCCAACACTGCACTGTTGATGTTGCTGAATCTACTTTAAAATGAAGCGATGGCCGGCGCAATGAGCCGGTATCCTTCTTCATTTGGGTGTACCCCGTCGCTGAATAGGGATTCGTCTATTTTGCCATCTTTTCCAAGAAGAGCTACACCGGCATCAATATAAATACAGCTTTCTTTATCGACCATTTTATTAATTTGTTCGTTAAGTTGTTTGATCCGTGCTTCGCGATCCTTTCGCGGGAGAATGCCTACAACTTTGATAGTAGCCTTTGGTTGGCGTTCGCGAATGGCCGACAGGAGAAAACGAAGGCCTTCGATAATATCATTGTCGCTGTTTATGTCCACGTTGTTGGTTCCTATCATTAATACAATCTTTTCGGTTTCGAAGCCGTTTAATTCGTCGTGGTAGACACGCCAAAGAACATTCTCGATACGGTCGAAACCAAATCCCATATTGTGAAAACCTTCTTTCCGCATCACTTTGTTCCAGCTATCTGTGCCGTTCCGGCGTGGCCCGATAGGCTCTCCTCCCCAAAAATGGGTAATTGAATTTCCTAATATAACGGCTTTGGGTGTTTCTTTTTGGCTTAAAGCCAGAATATCCTGATGGCGTGCCTGCCATTCGTAATTGTGCGGCTCTCTGCGTTGGGTTACGGGCGTAGTGGTAGATAACTTGCCAACAGGTAGTTTTAATATTTCACGTACTTTCTTTTCAATGGCGCGACTTTGTGCTTCCATTCCATAATCGGAGGGATGTACATAATCTACCCATCCATCGGCTGGCAGATCGAGTTCGTCATGCGAAAGATAAAAAATGTCTTTTACGCCTTCCTTTATCAGTTGATCAAATGCTTTGTGCTGGCTTATGTTTTTTTGCGTATAAGCATTAAACATGCTACTGTCTGTGTCTGCATTACTACATCCTGCATGATCGATTAACAGGATAGGGGTATTTCTTGTTTCTCGTATCTGATGTACGGCATCACATACCAACCGGATTATTTCCGGTTCTGTTTTTCCATATATATTGGGCAGGCAATCCAGAATATAGAGACGGGCATCTATTTCGGTAATGAATTGCAAAACACCTTGTTCAAGACGTCCATTGCCCGAAAAGCCCAGATTAATCAATGGGTATTCCAGAGATCGCTGCATGATGGTACTCCACGCCATTGCCGGACGTGAGGCGCATGCCCCCTGGGAAACGGATGTTCCGTACAGAACAATAGGTTTCTCCTGAAAAACAGGAATGAACGTCAATTCGTAGCTATCGGGTACACCTATTTCCATCCATTGTACACTGTTATACAGTGGAAGATACAAACTATACTCATATCCATGGGAATGAAGCGGACTCTTTTCTGTGATATTGTAAAAATACTGGATTGTGTCGCCGAAAGAATATCCGCCGTAACAGAAATGGCTTTTCCCGTTTTCGTCTTTACAATACATATCTACACCTGATACACCGGTAGATGGCATGTGAGGCATGTTTAACGGACCGCTTACCGTGTAGCGGACTTTTATCCGGGGTGCATTACTGTAGAAATGAATGGAGAGGCCCGACGAGTTGCGCGACAGTTCCCATACTATCGGTCTGACGGCTTGTTCAGCCCGGTTGGGAAGTCTTACATATGTTTTTCCTATTTCATTTGTCCAGCCTTGATTCTGAATAACCGGAATATCTGTTTTCTGCGGATTATACCAGCGCCATTGTGCATTTGCCAGAGAAAATGTGAAGCAAAATAGTAATAGATAGAGTGGTCTCATGTGTGTGATAGATAAAATAGAACATTTGTTTCTGAATAAGGGCAAAGATAAGAAATTAATAACTGCGAAAAAATATCAACAGATACTTTTCAACTATAAGAAGTTATGATTAGATTTGCGTATAATTAAAATAATAGAAAATGGAATCAATACAGGAAAAAGCTGCTGCAATAGTAACCAATGCACAAATTATCACATTGGCATCTATTGATGAGAATGGTTACCCGCGTCCGGTTGCAATGGTAAAAATCAAGGATGAGAAAGGAGATATTTATGTATCTACCGGAACTAGTTCGGCAAAGACAGCCCACTTCAGAGCTAATCCGAAAGCCGGAATGTCCATTGTAGAGGGTGGAAATAGTATTGTTTACACTGGTGATGTGGAAATTGTAACTGACGAAGCGCTGAAACAATCTCTTTGGGGAGACTGGATGCTGGAACATTTTCCGGGAGGTGTGAATGATCCTGAATATTGCGTGCTGAAGTTTACTCCGAAATCTGCCACTTATTGGATTGATAATGTATTTGTAAAAGACGGGAAATATATGAATCTTTTCTGCCAGAGTTGTGGTATGCCAATGCAAACATCTGAATTATTCGGAACAAACAAAGACGGTTCGGTAAATCAGGAGTATTGTTGTTATTGCTACAAGGATGGAGGATTTACTCAGGATTGTACAATGGACGGGATGATTGAACATTGCGTTAAATATCTTGACGAGTTTAACGGAGCCTGTAATACTCAATTCTCGAAAGAAGAAGCGATTGCACAGATGAAAGAGTTTTTCCCAAAACTCAAACGGTGGAAGAAGTAAACAACTGATTAAGACGTCAATATTTAATACCATAATACCATGAATGTAAAAGCATTATTGTTTTTCTGTGTTCTTCTGGGAAGTATGCCTGCAATGGCCCAAAAGAGCTATAATCTGCAATCGCCGAATAAAGTATTGCAGGCGCAGATCGCGGTTGGCGACGATATTCAATTTTCGTTAACTCATGACGGGACTGAGGTTTTGGCTCCATCCACTATTTCTATGACATTACAGGATGGTGAAGTATTGGGAGCTAAACCCAAAGTATTAAAAGTGGTGAAGGCTTCGGTTGATAAGGAGATACTTTCTCCTTTTTACAAGAAATCCGTAGTAAAGGATGAATATAACGAAGCTACCATTTCCTTTGCGGGTAATTACAGTATTGTATTCCGCTTGTATAACGAAGGATTGGCATATCGTTTTGTAACAAAAAAGAAAGGTGATATTATTGTGGTAGGAGAGGAAGCTGAATATAACTTTTCTAAAGACCATAAAACATTTGCTGCTTATGTGAACAATAAGGCTGAAACATTTGAGAAGCAATATTTTAATTCATTTGAGCAACCTTATGTAAACGAATCTATTACTAAGCTGAACAACCAGCGTTTAATGATACTTCCTTTTTTGGTGGAATTGGATAATGGTAAGAAAGTTTGTATTACAGAAGCCGACCTTGAAGAGTTTCCCGGAATGTTTCTGAATAACTCAGCAGATAAGCCATGTTTGAAAGCAATACATGCTCCTTATCCTAAAATAGAAGAACAAGGCGGACATAACCGTTTGCAGATGCTTGTCAAAGAACGTGAGAATTTTATTGCAAAAACAAAAGGTACGCGTTCTTTCCCTTGGCGTGTGTTTACTGTATCTACAGATGATAAAGAACTGGCCGATTGTGATATGGTATATCGTCTGGCTTCCCCTTCCAAAGTGAGCGATATTTCGTGGATCAAACCCGGAAAAGTCGCTTGGGACTGGTGGAATGACTGGAATCTATATGGTGTCGATTTTTGTGCTGGGATAAACAACGAAACCTATAAATATTATATAGATTTTGCTTCGGCTCATGGTATCGAGTATGTTATATTGGATGAAGGTTGGGCTGTAAATCTACAGGCGGATATGCTCCAGGTGATTCCTGAAATCAATTTGCAAGAATTGGTAGACTATGGAAAAGCAAAGAATGTAGATATTATTTTGTGGGCTGGTTATTGGGCTTTTGCGCGTGATATGGAAAATGTGGTCAAGCATTATGCAGATATGGGTGTGAAAGGATTTAAGATAGATTTTCTGGATCGTGATGACCAGAAGATGGTTGAGTTTGTCTACAAAGCTGCTAAAGTATGTGCCGAAAATAAGATGCTTGTGGATTTTCATGGTGTATTTAAACCGACCGGATTACAGCGTACATATCCGAATGTGCTGAATTATGAAGGTGTAAACGGTTTGGAGCAATTGAAATGGTCGCCCGAATCGTATGATATGGTTACGTATGACGTCACAATTCCGTATATTCGTATGATGGCTGGTCCGATGGATTACACACAGGGAGCTATGCGTAATGCATCCCGTTGGAATTATCGTCCAGTTAATTCTGAGCCTATGAGTCAGGGAACGCGTTGCCGCCAGTTGGCTACTTATGTGATATTTGAATCGCCGTTTAATATGCTTTGTGATAATCCATCTAACTATATGCGCGAAAAAGAATGCACGGAGTTTATTGCCAATGTTCCTACTGTATGGGATGAAACTGTTTCTTTGGATGGCAAAGTAGCCGAATATATCGCTATGGCGCGTAAGCATGGTGATGATTGGTATGTTGGTGCTTTGACAAACTGGGAACCGCGGGAGTTGACTCTTGACCTTTCTTTCTTGGGCGAAGGCAATTATAAAATAGAATTATTTAAGGATGGTATCAATGCCGATCGTGCGGCTTGTGATTATAAAAAGGAAGTTCTTTCTGTTCCGGCTGATCGCAAGTTGAATATAAAAATGGCTCCCGGCGGTGGTTATGCTGCCCGTATTTATAAATAATGAAATGTAGAATTGGTGTTTCGGGAATTCATCCCGGCCATTTATAAAAAAGATCCCGATGATTTGACTAAATCATCGGGATCTTTTTTCATATTATGTATTAGGTTGTATGTCGTCCCATTCTGCTTGATTATTGGCACCTATTAGCCAGTTGAATACATAGTGGCGTTCTTGTACAACTCCGCTTTCCAGAGATGCCGGTGTTTCTTTCCCGTGTATTCTGGCATCTACACAAGCCCAATTATAGCGGAGAATCAGGTCGGCTTCATCTAATATTTCGTCTTTTCCCCGCATCCGGATTTTCTCTTGCAAAGAATCCAGAGTGTGGTTCCATAAAATAGAAGCGATTCCGCGAACGTCGCATATTTCGTCTGGGTAATTTAATTTATCCAGTCCTAATGCCCAAAGCAATACAGTACAACATTCGTACCTCCAGACAAACTGGACGCATTCGTTTTTTTCGGGAGATTCGTTGTCAATATAAGCTGTTTCGGCAGGTGAAAGGGAAATAGGGTATCGTTTTTTCACTTCGTCTATATATTCCAATGCATTTTCGCGGCTTCCTTCTTCTGATAACATAACTTCGGAATAAACAGAAACTGCAAACAGGGATGCGAGACGTTTCAATATTTCTTCCGGCATGCGTATTTGAGCTTCTGCTTCTGTTATGGAACTGCGTAAATGTGAAGCATAAGGTATGTCTTTTTCTTTTAACTTTTCAATAGAGCGTCGTTGCCTGGCTTTATCGGCTTCGGTGTCTTCCGGTCGGTTGGTATCCAGATAGTCGGCATTTGCAACAGGAGAGAATTTTTCCAACTCTGTTTCGCCTTTTATGGAAAAGACCAGTTCGCCTGTTCCGTTGTATATTTCCATAGCCGGGAAAAGTAGGAACCCTTTTATCTCATTTGCTATAGCAAACATTGTGTTAATAAGGTAATTGGTACGATTCTGATCTTCGTTTTCTTCAAAAGTGATTCCTGTTATGGAATTAAAATATTGAATCTGGTATATGATATTCTTCTTTATGTCTTCATGCTTGGTCTCAGCTTGCGCGAAGTAATTTGCCATACCGGTTTGATGATTGCTTACAAATTGGGGATCGGTGTTGCTGTGATTGAAAAAGAATGTCATTTCGCTATCGTCCTGCAATATCAAGGTTAGTTGTTTGTCTTTTTCGTCATATTCTTTAGTTACAGGATTAAAATGCTTTTTGATGGCTTCCGGAATGCGGGCTTGATTGCCAATTACCGTATATAATGTGATATTTCTTTTTTCCATGACAATATAAATTTAGAGTAAATGATTAATGGAAGCAAGATACGTTTGAAATATGGAAAAAGGAAGATGTTGTAATTTTTCGAAAAAAAAGTGCAGTAGATAAGAAAAAAGCGCGAGACAGAGCAATAGAATTGTAGAACAAGGATTTAAGGTATGAGGCTGGGCAAAGCGCGAAGCCAAGTGAAACCGTCGAAAAGCCACCTGAAACCTCGGTTGCGTTACCAAGTCATAACCGTTTTCGGGAATTGAGTGGAGGTAACGGAACCGGGAGGATGAGGCGAAAGAGGTAGTCTGCGACAGTTTTCCGGCCTTTGCTGAAAGCAAAGGTAAACAATCTTTCGGTGGACGTTGCAAAAAAGAGTGCTTTCGGATTCTTTTGCGCTGATTGGCTGCAATTTGCGTATCGACGAATAACTCCATAGTTAATAGTTTTGAACCATTAAAATTGTGAGTTATGAGAAGTACGTTCAGCGTTTTATTTTATCTGAAAAGGAAAGATGTCAGAAAAGACGGTACGGTTCCGGTTATGGGGCGTATCACCATCGACGGAGGCAAGCCCTCGCAGTTCAGTTGCAAATTCACCGTAAATCCCGCTTTGTGGGATACTGAATCGGGACGGATGACAGGCCGGAGTATCGCCGCACAGGAGGCGAACAAGATGCTCGACGGCATCCGCGTAAAAATCAACGGCCACTACCGCGCAATCATGGAGCGGGACGGGTATGTTACCTCCGAGAAAGTGAGAAATGCTTTCTTGGGGCTGGAATACCGTCACGAAACGCTACTGAAAGTTTACGATCAATTCAACAGTGATTTCTATAACTGGGTGCAGGCGAAAATGCGGGCTAAAAGCACCTTTCAAAAGTATCTTACGGTTTACGGACATCTGAAAGATTTTCTCCTGACAAGGTATAAGGTCAGCGATATAGCCCTAAAAGAGATTTCTCCAGCTTTCATCAACGACTTTGAAATGTTCCTGCGTGCGGAAAAAGGCTGCACGCATAACACGGTTTGGGTTTATCTGATGCCGCTACGAAAAATGATCGATATAGCTATTGAGAATAGGTGGTTGGTACATGATCCCTTCGTCAAACACGAGATAAGCCCGGAGGAAACCGAACGGGAATTTCTTACGAAAGAGGAAATCCGCACGTTGATGGAAACGCGCTTTGCAAATCCCAAGCACGAGCTTGTGCGTGATCTGTTCGTGTTCTGCTGCTTTACGGGGTTGTCCTATTGCGAACTGTATAATCTTTCGGAGGAGAATATCCGCACCTATTTCGATGAAAACCAATGGATACATATCGCACGACAGAAAACGACGGTCGTATCGGAGGTGCAGTTGTTGGATATACCGATGAAAATTCTCGAAAAGTATCGTGGCACAAGTGAAAATGGGAAAATCTTTTCCGTACCCAAATACAGCACAATCCGCTCGAACATTAAAAAGATATTGAAAATCTGCGGTATAGAAAAATCCATGTCATGGCACGCCGGGCGGCATACGATGGCTACAACCGTGTGTCTGTCGAACAATATGCCCATCGAAACGGTCAGTTCTATTTTGGGACACAAGAACATTCGCACGACACAAATCTACGCGAAGATTACCAAAGAGAAGGTCAAAAATGATATGAGTGCCCTTGCCCGGCAGTTGAACAACATCGAGGAATTTGCAGGAGTAGCAATCTAAAAGTGTCAGGATATGAAAAGAGATAAAATCACAATCGGCGAGAACGGCGTAACCCTGACGGGGAGCGAGGTATGGATGACGGCAATGGAGCTTGCCGAGCTGTTCGGTACGACTGCCGGAGCGGTAAACGCAGGTATCAAGGCAATCATTAAAAGCGATACGCTGCACGATTACGAGGTCTGCAAGTACGTTCGTCTGGAAAACGGCAACGGTGCAGACGTGTATAATATGGAGGCGGTTGTCGCCCTTGCATTCCGTATCCATGCGCAGGGTGCAATGAGATTACGGGAGTATATACTCCGTACACTCGGTACAATGAGCAAACGGCCTGCAATAAATATACTGATGACCTGCTCTCGTAAAACGGACGAGTACAGCCGACATATTCCCAACTGACGGTTTCCTATGAAAAAAGAAATAATATTAACCTGTTAAATAGATACCTTATGACCAAAAATGAAAGAACGCCGGACATCGATGCCGAAGAGATTATCGAGATGTTCCGCCCTGAAATGAGAAGATTGAAGCCGACAGATGTCGGTTTAGAGAGTGTACCGGGTACACAGCGTGTAACGAGCGAACCGATTGTGCAAACAGCAACGACGCTGCCGACGGACACGACCTTAACAACAGAACCAGCGCATGCTATATCCAATCGCGCCGGAATGAAGCAGAAAAGAGCAACGTTGGAAGAATACCGAGAAACATTCCTCCGGGTGCCGAGAATCGAGAACCGCAAACCCGTTTTCGTGAGTTGCGAGGTACGCGACCGACTGGACGAGATCGTCCGCAGGTTGGGAGGCAGACGGATGAGCGTTTCGGGACTGATCGAGAACCTCGCACGGCATCATCTGGAAACCTACGGCGAGGACATCGAACGGTGGCGGAAATTATAGCTCCGCTATCCGTTTTTCATAGGATAATACAGTGTGTACACTCGGCATAGCGAGTATAGTGAAAAGCAGTTCAATTATCGGAGGGCAATAGCTCTCCGATTTTGTTAGCATCGACTAACAGCAAGGTGTGTATCGAGTTACTCGACACCTTTCGGGTTACTCCCGAAAGCCTTGGCTATTCGCCTTCGTTTTCTCGCCTCAGCATAGCAAGAACTTCGTTCTGCTCTGCGCTCGGCTTGCTGAAAACGTTGCCCTGACGGGGCGAAATCGCTCTTCCGAAGTCGGGCGATTGATGAAAAATGAACATCATTAACCGACCGCGTGTCAGACACCATGCCCGAAGAGAAGGGCGAGTGCCCCGTCGGGCTTGCGTCCCCTGCGGATAAGGTCTGCGGGATGTCGAATTCCGTTTCTTTTTGAGGGTTTTTGCGATAAAAACCGTATTTTTGCCATCATGGGAATTGCGGAGAACATCCTCTTTCAGTCGCTTTGCCTGACGGCCTTCGGGACGCTTCTGTGCTCGCTGCTGCTCTACCTGCGGCGCGGGTACGGCGACCGTTCTCGGCGGCTGTTAGGGTGGTGCTTCGCGTTTTGTGGCGTGGTCGTGGCCCTTAGGGCATGGATGGGAAGCGCCGGCTGCCCCGTCTCCGGGGAGGTGCTGCTGCCGACGGATCTGGACAGCGGCCTTTTGACGCTTTTCGTCTTTTTCCTCTATCCCATCGAAGTGATCCACCCCGGCTGGCTCGATGCTCGCCGAACCGCCGTCATCGCGCTTCCGTGGATCGCTTTCAGCCTTCTGTGGGTCTTCACCCCGTTCCGGCCTCTGGCGTCCTTCTCCGAGATGACGATGTATGCGGGCGAGTTCAACGTGTGGATACGGCTCGTGTTCCTGGCGATGTTCGTCCCGCTATGCTTCGTGCTGCTCTACATTCCTCGGAATTATCGCAAGAGCAGCGCCGACAACCGGTGGATCAGCCTCTATACGGTCGGCACGCAGGGGATCGCCGTGTTGTACCTGCTCTCGATGCTCACGGGCGATACGCTGGTGAACGCCGTGCATATCGCCTACTGCATGGGCTTCTGCCTGGTGGTGACCTATCAGGAGCTTTTCCTGCGCATGCGGGTTCCCGCCGAGGAGGAGCTGCCGCAGACGATGCCCGCTACCGTGCAAATGCCCGAAATACCGCTATGCCCGACCGAACACTCGTCGGAGCCGAACCCGCTTTGGGATGCGCTGCTGCGGCTGATGGACGAAGAGGAGCCGTGGCGCAATCCCGACCTGTCGCTCGAAACGCTGGCGGCACGCCTCGCGAGCAACCGCACGACACTCGCCCGGCTGATCCGGCAGCACGGGTACGAGAATTACCGCCATTTCATCAGCCGCCGCCGCATCGGGGAGTTTCTCAAGGCGCTCCGCGCCGATCCGCGCATCAGCATCCAGGACACCTTCTTCCGGGTCGGCTTCCGCTCCAAAATCACGGCCCTGCGCTACTTCCGGCGCGAGACGGGAACCACGCCGTCGGACTGGCTGCGCAGGCTCTCTAAAAGGGGGTAAACCCCCGCATTTTGTCGCAATGAAACCTCATTGTCGCAACTGTACCTAAAAAATTATCATCTTGTCGTAATGAAACCAAACTAATTCCGGTTTGGTACCTCCCGTATCTTCCGAATTGCTAATTTTATAGGCAGAAATGAATTGCGAATTCATTTCCGCCTTTTTTCATGCCCGATACCTAAAAATACCGATAAAATGATACGAGTTTTTTCGATACGATCCGGCGGGACATCCGCTCTGCGGCCTTCGCCGCTGCGGCATCGCCTTTTCCTCGTCTGTCTGCTCTTGGGCGGCGTGTCCGGTTTTGCTCGCGGGGCGTATGCCGCGCCGACCCGAGACGTGCAAGTTGCGGCTGCCGCGGGACAACAGGCGGAGCAGGAACAGCCGTCGGAGCAGGAACAGCAGGGCCAGCCGGTGGACAGCGTGCGGACGCTCTTTTCCGGCACTCTTTATTTTTCACCCAATAACGGCGACTGGATCGAGAGGTCGGAATACGCGACTGTGGGTCGCTTCCTGCGTGCCGCGCAAGCGCATCCCGAAACCGAAATCCGGCTCACGGGATGGGCGGACACCACGGGAACGGCGGCGGCACCTTTCCGCAAAGCGTGCCGCCGCCGTCGGGCGCTATCTGGTGCGCAAGGGCATTGCCTCGGCACGCATCCGCACCGAGGGACGCGGGGAAGATGCGACGCTTCCGCCCGACCGGGCACGGCGGGTCGAGATGACGGCGTTCGTGGCGAACGGACCGTCGATCGGGAATGCGGCGGCGACCCCACATAACACCGAAACGTCGGCAGCGCCTACAGAAAGCACCGAAACGCCGACCGCTTCGGCGCAGGCTGGCGGTGCAAAAATCCCCCCCCCGCAAAATGCGGAACCATCTATTACTAAGGGCGTAACCGCGCCGCAGAGCGAACCGGGCGAACATACCGCGCCGCCGATTTCCGGCGACACACCCCACGCGACGATCCCCGCCGCGCCGTCTTCCATTGTCCCTGCTCCCGATTCCGCCGCTGTCCGCACGGGGCAGGATGCGGAAAATGCACCGCATTCGGCGGAGCTGCCGACGGCAGAAAACACGCAGCCGGATACGGCGCGCCTTGCCCGTCGGCCGCAGGATTTCGCCCCGGAAACCGCTCCCGTGTCTTCGGCGGAACCCGCCGCCGCAACTTCGACGGAAACCGCCACCCCTGCCGACACTTCCGCTTCCATTCCCGTTTCGCAGCCGTCCGCGCTGACCGATGCAAGTCGATCCCAATCCCCCGGCCGTTACCTCGGCGTAAAGACCAACCTCGCGGCATGGGCAGGCACGATTATGAACGTGGCGGTGGACGTGCAGGTCGGCCGCCATTGGTCGGTGGAGCTTCCCGTGCTGTGGTGCCCATGGTACATCAGCGACAATCACGCCATCAAGACCTTTACCATCCAGCCCGAAGCCCGCTATTGGCTCCGACGGCCCGGCGCAGGGCATTTCTTCGGCGTCCATGCCCATGTGGGGTGGTTCAACGTGCGCTGGAACCGCGACCGCTATCAGGACGCGGGGCGTCCGCTTTTGGGCGCAGGCATCAGCTACGGTTATCTGTTGCCGTTCAATGAGCATTGGGCGGGCGAATTCACCCTCGGCGCAGGCTATGCCAACCTGCGCTATGACACCTTCTATAATAGGAACAACGGCGCCCGCATCGACACCCGCACCAAGAACTATTGGGGCATCACGCGCGTGGGCATCTCCGTGGTCTATCGGTTTAACCTTAAAAAGTAACGGCTTATGAAACAGAAATACGGCATAAATCTGCTTATCCTGCTGCTGACAATAGGTTTTGTCGGCTGCGTGCACGACGATCCCGACGACGGGGGCATCGACCCCACGCTGGTGGAGGTGGAAACCCAAGTGACGCTCGACCTTTCGCTGGTTCCCTTGCAAATTGCCACCCAGAACGCCCGCAGCGGAACCACGCGGGCCGACGACGGCTACCGCCGCCGCTTCATCATCGAGGCATGGCGCGACGGCAAGCCGGACGCCCGGCAGGTGACCGTGATGGAGGATGGCGAAGATGACGGCGACGGGAAAATCACGCTCCCCATCCGTCTGAAACTGCACGCCGTGGAATACACTCTTGCCGTATGGACGGATTATGTGGCGGCAGGCACGGAAACCGACCTCTATTATAATACGGAGGACTTGCAATATGTAGCCTGCACCGACCCATACACGGGCAGCACCGACTACCGCGATTGCCTCTACGGAACTACCGCCCTCGACCTGCGGCAATACCGTGACGAATGGAACGCCAAGGTTCAGATAAAAGTGGATATGGTGCGTCCATTGGCGAAGTACGAAGTGATAGCTACGGACGTGAAAGACTTCTTCCGTAAGACAAAGAAACAGCGTGCCGATGATGAAACATTCACTATCACGTTCTCCTATGGCTTCTACCTGCCCACGGTGTTCAACGTCCTCGCGGGAAAGCCTGCCGATTCGCGCACGGGCGTCACGTACACCACTCCGCTCACCGTCCCCGATGATGGCACGGAAGAATGTCTTATCGGCTCGGACTTCGTGTTTGTGAACGGTGCGGAATCGTTCGTCAGCCTCTCGATGGAGATACGCGACAGCGGCGGCAACGTCATCAGCCGCACCACGGGGCTGGAAGTACCCTACCGGCGGGGACACCTCACCACCGTCCGTGCCCGCTTCCTCACCAACGAGATGCAGGGCGGCGTGGATATCGACGACGAATTTGAAGGAGATATAGACATAGACCTCGACGGTCTGCTACATTGATAAAACGAGTGAATTACCAATAATAAATTACCAAGCACATGAAAAAGTATCATCTTTACCTTTGGATTATCGCCCTCGTGGGGCTGATGACCTCGTGCAGCCAGGACGAAACCGACGCGCTGCAAACCGCTAACGAAAGTAACCGCGTGACCCTCACCGCCGCGCTGCCCGCCGACTTCGTGCAGCCGCAGCCCCAGAGCCGCGCCCTGCCCACAGCTCCGTCCGACTACAAACTCCGCTGCATCCTCGAAATATGGGACACGGAGGCGACACCCGCGCTCAAAGTGCGGAAGGAAATTTGCCCCGCTGCCAGCGCTACCCAAATCGACTTCTCGTTCGAGCTGTCAACCACCGGAACATACAAGGCGCTGCTCTGGGCGGATTATATCAACGAAAACTATACGCTATCATCCACCGAGATAGCCGGATTAAGCGATGTAGAACATTATAAGGATGAGTTCTACATAACTAAAAACGGACTGAAAGCGGTGGAAGCTGGCGTTTCCATCCCATCTCTTCCCGATGCATGGGATGCGTTCTATGCCAGCGCAGAGTTCACCAAAGCCTCCACGGCGCTGGCCATTCCCAAGGTCACGCTCACCCGTCCGCTTATGAAACTGACCTTCGCGGAAAAGAATGCGGAGCGTTTCGCTTCCTGCTCTAAGGTTAATGTAACATTTGACCGCCCCTCCAAGTTCGACGTTGCTACAGGCACCGTTACCGCAACAAAAAGTAGTGGTATAAGCGCGGGTAATGGCTGGCTCAACAATGGCACCGACATCACCATCGGCGGCCAGACGTGCAAAACACTGATTTGCCTCTACCTGTTCGCCGGAGCCACGGACGGCACGATGGGCGACATCAAGCTCGCATTCACCGCCACGGACAACACCAAGACGCTGCCCACCGTCACCATCCCCGCCGGAATCCCCGTCAAGCGTAACCACCGCATCAATGCCGCCGGAAACCTCATCGGCGAACCGGGGTCCGATGCCGTCACCATGACCGTGGACATCAACAGCGACTGGGCGAAGCCGGACGAAGAGATAGATATGAATCCCCTCAAAGTAGGCAACTACTATTACGCCGACGGCACATGGTCTACCGTCCTCGATGCGAACAAGACCTGCATCGGCATCGTGTTCACTGTCAATGCCGACGGGAAGAGCGGAAAGATTGTGTCGCTGGATGAAACGAATCTGAAATGGAGTACAGTTAACAAGGAAACCGGAATCAGCAACACATCTGATGGTGCTGCGAATATGACAGCGGTACAAGCCTGGATTGCCAGTGATGCCAATACAGATAATAATACTCTCGCCGATTTTCCGGCCTTCAATTGGTGTATTAATAAAAACGATGGTAGCCGGACGTGGTATCTTCCTGCAGTGGAAGAACTGAAAATCTTGGCACAAAATGCAGATAATGTGAATACGGCGTTGACTACTCTCAACAAGACTACTTTAGACACTAATGAAGAAAAAGGTTATTATTGGTCTTCCCATGAAGGTAATTCAAGTAAACAAAACTATGCCAAGTCTCTTATATTTAAGGCAAACAATGGAGCATCAGTTGAAGTAGTAGCGGAGAAAAAAACTGAGTATAAAGTTCGCGCCATATCCGTTTTTTAACCGGATATCTGACGCACGGGGACGGGGGTTGTGCGTCACGCCGCCCGTCCCTGCGCCCGCACCATAACGCCCCAAGCCGCCGGGGGATGCAGCCAGCGGCACACTGTGCGGGTTACGGTAACGGAGACGCACGGGGACAGAGTTACCCGTTTACCCTGTCCCGCCCCGCATCCCGTCTCCGTCGCATATACGCCCCAAGCCGGAACCGATTTTCGGCAAACAGCTATTCGGACAGCCATGCGTCAATGTCCGGGTGTCATCACGGCACTTCCCCGCCTCGCAACGGGGAATAGCGCAAACAAGAAACGAAACAAGATGATTCAGCAGAAAATAAGATAGCGTATGCCTCACGTTGATAAACACAAACCTCCGTTCTGCGACGAGTTTCCCGCCGACTGCTCTTTTGAAAGAAAAAGCTATCCGGCGGGTGCGACCGTAAATAACGAGGATACGCATATCAACTACCTTATTTTCTGCCAATCGGGACATGCGCGGATTACCAGCACGCTGTTCCACGACGAAATCCTCTGCGCCGGAGAGGTGATGTTCGTTCCCCGCGGGAGCGAATGCAGCGGCACGGCTTTGAGCGACGTCACCCTGCTGGTGCATAAATTCAACAACACGGTCTGCCGGGCGGAGAAATGTATTCTCTCCTATCTCTACTCGCACAAGCTGCCGGATTCCAAAGTCTATTGCTGCAAGCTGACCGCCCCGACCTCCATGCGGGTGCTGATGGACACCGTGGCTACGTACATCACGGACGAAACGCACGATTCCGACCTCTGGAAACTGAAACACAAGGAGCTGATCTGGGTGTTCACCCGCTACTTCGCGGCGGAAGAGTTGCGCATCTTCTTCCACCCGATGACAGACGAGCAAGTGCCGTTCCGCAGCCTTGTGCTGACCCACTACCGCAAGGCGGAATTTACCGACCGTCTGGCGGAGATGTGCGGCTACGGGCTGCACAATTTCCGCAAGATATTCAAAAAGGAGTTCGGAATGTCGCCATACCGATGGCTGATGATGAAACGGGCGGAAAACATCAAATACAAACTGTCGCAAACCTATATCCCTTTCGCGGACATCATAGATGAGTTCAACTTCTCCTCGGCGGCGCATTTCAGCAATTTCTGCAAGCGTTTCTTGGGCGACACGCCGAGCAATGTCAGGAAAGCACTAACCGAAAATCAGACAGCCGAATAGAGCGTATCACTATTTGCAAGTATAAGCCAAACGTATTTTCTCGACAAGCTGCGCGAGCGGCTGAACCTGCGGATGCAGCGGGACGATGCGAAAGAGGATGCGAGGCGGTAAGACTGCGAATAAACGGAAGGACACCGATTGTTCTTCCGTTTTTTATATACCTTTGTATATAAATCGTTTGTTTACAATGGAAAAAGAGAATGCAACATCTTTATATAATTCCGATTTTATTCAGGAAATCAAGCAGATTGTAACGCAAGCCCGCCAGAAAGCCTATGCCGCCATCAATTCGGCAATGGTCGAAGCCTATTGGCAGATGGGTAAGCGTGTCGTCGAGCAGGAACAGCTCGGAAAAGAACGTGCCGACTACGGTACGCAGTTATTAAAATCTCTGTCTAAAGAATTAACGGCAGAATTCGGCAAGGGCTTTTCTGTCAATTCATTATACTATTACAGGCAATTTTATCTTGCCTTTCCCGAAAAACTCCCTACACTGTGGGGAATATTGACATGGTCGCACTACAAGCGTCTATTGAGCGTTCCCAACGCCGATGCCCGCGCATGGTATCTGAAAGAAGCTGCCGAACAGATGTGGAGCTACCGCACGCTCGACCGCAACATCGGCTCACAATATTACGAACGGTTGCTGCTCTCGCAGCATAAAGATGCGGTGAAGTCCGAAATGGTCGCCCTGACAAAACCGTTCGAGCAAGACCGTATGGAGTTCATCAAAAACCCGACCGTCGCGGAGTTTATCGGTTTGACGCCCAACAGCGACTTTTCGGAAAACGAGTTGGAGGGTGCTATCATCGGTAACCTGCAAAAATTTCTGCTCGAATTGGGCAAGGGTTTCTCGTTTGTCGCCCGGCAGAAATTGATCCGCACCGAGAAGAACGATTATTTTATCGACCTTGTATTTTACAATTATATCTTAAAATCGTTCGTGTTGATTGACCTCAAAACGACGACCATCACGCATCAGGACGTGGGACAGATGGATATGTACGTGCGCATGTATGACGAACGGGTACGCGGCGAGGGCGACAACCCGACCATTGGCATCGTCCTCTGTTCGGAAACGGACGAGGACATCGCCCGTTACTCCGTCCTGCACGACAACGACCGTCTGTTCGCTTCGAAATACATGCTTTATATGCCGACCGAGGAAGAACTGCGCAAAGAGATCGAACGACAAAAGGAGTTCTATCGGTTGCAACATGAACAGTGTATAGAATCAAAGAAATGAATACAAAGGGTAACACTAATCTATTTTGCGATATAGTTATTCAAAGATCGAAAGAACATTCTCTCGCACTTGATCTTTTATTGCAGCAAGAATTATATGGACAAGTAATGTCTATATTGAGACAGGAGTTAGATTCGATGGTAAGAGTTATGTTTTTATTATCTCTTAACGATTTGAATCTTCGGAACCATTTTATATGTCAAACGTTAGATGGAATCAAATGGTCTTATCCTGACTCCAAGAGAGTTATAACCGACAAGCAAATGGTGGATTTAGCAGGTGAACTCAATGGGTGGGCTTTTTGTGTTTATAAATTGGGATGTGCATTTATCCATCTTTCTGCAATGACGTATTACAAAAACAGTAATCCATTTTTGCTTTTGCCTATTACTGAAAGGAATGATATTAAAAGATTCTTGAACCAATACCATCATTTCCCACCAGAAAAAGAACTTAATTTAGAAAACGTTATCCCGTACCTTGATAAAGTATTTAACAAAGTGTCAAGTAATTTAGCCTACCACATAGAGGAATTGCGTGAAAGTAAATTTTTAGAGAAATATTAAGTTTCCATATAAGGGCAGAATCTTCTGCAACCGCCGTTATTTTTATTGTACTTATTTATGTTGCAACAGGTGCGCCAATGCTGGATTGTTCTTAATTCGGTACAGTTCGAAGGCGACGAACCACTCCGCCGTAACGCTCGGTCTGACCAAGAGAAACGATGCGGTGGTGCTTAATTTGGTCGGCAACCTCGCCAAAGCGTTTCGACATCTGGACTGGTTGGATTACGACCAAGCCGGACGGAGGAGCCTGCGTACCCGATACAAGGAAAAAGCCGTAGATTGTTCGGGTGTCTATGCCGGAGGCAAAGACCCGAACGAGCATTTGCAAATGAAATTGAATAAGAATGCAACGAACAAATAAAAGCGGAGATTCCTTCAATAGTGTTCTAATCTGCTTTTTTCTTGTGTATATTCAAATTGTTTTTTATATTTGCATAGAGTTATTTGAAAGATATGCAAAGCACGGCAATACAGAGCAATTGCACTTTCGCCAAAGCATAACCCACCTAATTTCAAAGCCATAATCTATGGCTCGTCTTCAATAACTTATCTCTAATCTGCATTTTTTTTATAAAAAAGTTGTCCAAGGTTTGGAGATTAAAAAATAAAGCCTACCTTTGCACCGCAATCAGAAATAAACAACGTCCCTGATTTGCAAAACGGGGTGTAGCGCAGTCCGGTTAGCGCACCTGCTTTGGGAGCAGGGGGTCCCAGGTTCGAATCCTGGTACCCCGACATAGAAGATCAGATAGCTGTTATTAGCTGTCTGATTTTTTTTATACCCTCAGGTTTTCGATGTAATTTCTTTTTATTTTGTAAATTTGTAACCGGTTTAGAACAATGTGCCTTTTATCAATAATGTATGAAAACGAATAGAAGAGAATTTCTCAAGACTCTTGGAGGGGTGGCTGCTTTTACCATTGTGCCACGTCATGTGTTAGGAAGGGGTTTTATTGCCCCAAGTGATCAATTAACAAAAGGAATTATAGGAACAGGAGGCATGGGGTGTGGCCATGTAAACTATGCGGGGACACGTTTGGTTGCTGTTTGTGATGTAGACAAAAACCACTTGGAGCAGGGTAGGCGGCTGGTGAATGAAAAGATAGCGGCTTATCATGATTTCCGTGATTTGATTTTAGATCCGAATGTAGACATAGTCCATATTGCTACCCCGCCTCATTGGCATGGAATTATGTCTGTTGAAGCGGCGAAGGCGGGAAAAGATATCTGGTGTGAAAAGCCGATGACCCGTACCATTGGAGAAGGAAAACGGGTTATGGAAACCATAAAGCAGAATGGACGTATGTTTAGGTTAAATACGATATACCGTTTTGCCGATTCAATGTTCTATGGACTAGGCACACCTGCAAAACCGTTGAAGAAGTTGATTCAAAGCGGTATGCTGGGTTGGCCATTGAAGGTAACCATTAGTAAACACACCGGCTTCGATTGGAAATTCTTCTGGGTAGGGAAAGAATATCTCGAACCGCAACCAATACCAAAGGAACTGGATTACGACTTCTGGCTGGGGCCGGCTCCATATAAGCCATATAATGCTCATCGCGTACATCAGACTTTTCGCGGCTATTGGGATTATGATGGAGGGGGTCTGGGAGATATGGGGCAGCATTATATTGATCCTGTTCAATATCTTTTGGGTAAAGATGAAACCAGTCCTGTGAAGGTGGAGGTAGATGCTCCGCAGCAACACCCTGATGCAGTAGGTGTATGGCGTTCTATCACTTATACATATGATGATGGTTGTCAGATCGTACTTTGGGGTGAAGATTTCGGTGATCCTAATACACCTTATGTATCAGGCCCGAAAGGCAACGTGTATAAGAATTTTGTATGTGATATTCCGAATTGGGAGAAGAAGCTGGCCGATTATCCTGAGCCGGAACCTCAGGTGACAGACTTTCTGGAAAGTGTGAAGACCCGTCAACCATTTGCGTTGAACGAGCGAAATGGTTTTCGTTCGGCGACAATTGTCAACTTGGGAACAATTGCTCTCCGCTTGAACCGTACTTTGAATTTTGATCCCGTAAAACTGGAGTTTATTGACGATGAGGCCGCAAATCGCCTGATCGATCAGCCGATGCGTGCTCCGTGGAATATCTGATCCTTTTGAATAATACTTGAAATATTTTAGCTATCACAGAAAGGATATTCCGGCTGTGATAGCTTTTTTTATTTATTTGCTGAGAAGTGTTAGTCGGTGGAAGCAACCCGAAAAGATTAATTACCGCTGAGATTTCAGCCAGGCTGCATAATCAGAATAAAACTTATCAGCTTTAGGTTGTCCTAATGTTGCAATCGAGCCGGGTTTGCTCATAAATCCGCTATATTGATAAATCAATATCTTTTCGACGAAAGGAGAAACATCTTCCATTTGCACTAAAAGGCGGTCGAATGTAGAAGGAATTGCCGGACTAGTATAGACAGGCCCTTCAAAATCAAAAATTTCCAGATCCGCCCAGATTTTTGCACGCCCCGCTTTGTTATGAGCTTTAGACAAAGCTTCAAAATACTTACCTACCTCTCCTGCTTTTGATTTTTGTACGCCAACTTCATCTTGGTAAGCGATAATATCCACATCCAGTTTTTCCAATCGTTTTGCATAATAATCGTCAGCTTTTACAGTACGTGTTCCGTAAGGAGCAATCATTGTCTTACAATTTGGAGTCAACTCATGAGCCAGTCTGGAATTATCATTTACATAACCTATTGTAATATCATCCATTGTCTCAACAAGGTTTGATTCGTTTGGATAATACCAGCCGTAAAAACTCTTATGATGGGAGTATTTTTCGGCAACCTCTTCCATGCCCTTAGCACGTAAGGCTGCAATTTCTTTGCCTGTCATCATTTTACCCAATTCGCGGGGATCTCCCCAATAATCGTTGCTGACAAAGAATTTTAGCCCAAATTCATCAGCGGCGCTAAGGACTGTTTCCAATGGATCGGGAGAAGCCAAATCATACCTGGGTTGCAATTTGGAAGGATAAAAAGTTTTTCCATCATCGGCAACTGAAAGTAATACGAGATATTCCATACCTAAGTCGCGGATATCTTTTATCATTGCCCGCCACTGTTCATCAGTGTATTTATAAAGAATAGGGTTCCAATACTTTGCAGCAGCATGAGAATGATGTAGAAACTCGAACCAGGAGCCGGCAACCGGTTTTATATTCGGGTTTTGTTTGTACTTTGATGCTATCAAGTCGTTCGGTATCAATGCTGCAGTGGCAGCTAGTCCTGTTAATTGTAGAAATTTACGTCTATCCATAATTAGTATTAAATATAAAATGTCTCCAGATTAATAAATTAAGTTGTTAATTATATATTTATGCTGCAAAAATAATAATTAAAAGACTATCTTATTTGACTTAATTTATAAATAATGGTGATTTGAAGAAGTATTTTGATAATAAATAGTGAAAAATTGAAGAATAAATAAATGTTTTTCTTTAATTAGTATTGTTTTTTGTATTTTTGTGCGAGTACGAAATAAAAAGACTCTATTATTCATAAAATTGATTTTAACTATAGAATCAGTGTGATTTTTTATAATAAGTTTGTTGATGTAAGATTAAAATTTTTGCTAAGTATGAAAAAGCTGTTTGTAGGTACTATCTTTTTAGTCATGGTATCGTTGTTCTCTTGTCTGTGTGCAGGTGAGCCAATCCGTGTTATTGTGTTTGGGGCTCATCCGGACGATTGTGATGTGAATGCTGGAGGGACGGCTGCATTGTTTGCGCAAATGGGGCATAAGGTAAAGTTCGTTTCTTTGACGAATGGTGATAAAGGACACCATCAGATGCAGCCGGAAGCCTTAGCTGCCAGAAGAAAAAAGGAAATGCAAGAAGCCGGACGCAGTTTAGGTATCGTATATGAAAATTTGGATAATCATGATGGAGAATTAATGGCTACTTTGGAAAACAGGAAAAAGGTAATCCGTATGATCTGTGACTGGAAGGCTGATGTTGTAATTACCCATCGTCCGAATGATTATCACCCGGATCATCGGTATACATCAACAATCGTACAAGATGCAGCTTATATGATTTCTGTTCCGTTAATGGTTCCGGGAGGTGAACCTTTGTTAAAAGCTCCAGTGTTTTTATATATGCAGGATAGTTTCCTAAAACCAAATCCTTTTTCTCCAGATATCGTAATTGATATAACTCCTGTGGTAGAAAAGAAATTAGATGCTATTTGTGCTCATGAATCACAGGTATATGAATGGTTGCCATGGAATGGAGGTTATGAAAATGACGTGCCTGCTGACGCGCCGGGTAAAAGAAAATTGTCGGCTGATCATTTTTTGTGGCAGAAGATGTCTGATAGATATACAGAGCCGGCGTTAAAGTGGTATTCTCCGGAACAGATTAAATCTATAACTTATTTTGAAGCTTTTGAAGTTTGTGAATATGGAAATGTACCGGACAGAGAAAAAATATTACAATTGTTTCCTATGTTACCGAGGTAATGTTGAGATAATTATATGCCGAAACACGACAACCGAATTAAAATCCATAGGCACAATGAATGCCTAGCATAAAATGGTTGTCGTGTTTTGTCCAAGAGAAATCTATGGCCGGCCCTAAATGGAAGTGCTCTAAATGAATTAAGTTGTAAACTAATTCGAAGTGCGTGGAGAATTGAACTTTCTTTGTATGTTCATGTTCTTCGTTATGCTCATGTTTATGATTGAAGAAAGTAATACCCGGCATTATAGCTATGTTCAATTTATCAAATAACTCATATTTTCCTCCTGCACTAAGAGTCCAATGTGAACCATGTGATGAAACCTGTTCTATGCTGCCACCTAATGCCCATGGACTATGGTTGCCTAATGTCCTGAAATAATGCGCATGTACACCAAATCCCCATTCATGATGAGATGAAGAATAGGTTGCTCCGGGACTTATGCCTATTTCATTTCTGGCGTGGGCATGGTTATGTTCCTGTGAAAATGCATTGAAAGGAATCATTATTATGAAAATGAATATGGATAATATGATTTTCATTGTTTGTTTGTTTATGAGTAAATAACAGTAAAAAACATAATCAGGTTCAAAACTTCTTATCCGGACTTTAATATAAAGTATTAAATGTTCGTTCGAAATTAATAATAAGCAATGAATAATAATATTATTATAATGTATATCTTTGCAGCTGCCGTTTGCTCTTTATATGGTTTGCTTGCGGTAGGAGAGGTTATTTATTATCAGGTAACCTGTTTAGTATGTATTCAAAATTAAATAGATAAATCAAAGATGTACAGGACGAGAACTTGTGGCGACTTGCGTCTGGCCGATGAAGGACTTATTGTTACTTTAGCCGGATGGGTACAGAAAACCCGTAAAATGGGCGGTATGACTTTTGTGGATATTCGTGACCGTTACGGCATAACTCAGTTGGTATTTAATCAGGAAGTAGATGCTTCTCTTTGTGAAAAAGCGAATAAACTGGGACGCGAATATGTTATCCAGGTAACAGGAACAGTAAGGGAACGTTCCAGTAAGAATGCTCATATACCTACGGGTGATATTGAATTGATTGTTTCAAAGTTAACTGTTTTGAATTCTGCAATTACTCCTCCGTTTACTATTGAAGATGAAACAGATGGAGGTGATGACTTACGCATGAAATACCGTTATCTGGATTTACGCCGTAATGTAGTGCGTGCTAATCTGGAACTTCGTCACAAGATGGCTTTTGAAGTACGTAATTATTTAGATAAGCAAGGTTTCCTTGAAGTGGAAACGCCGGTTCTTGTTAATTCAACGCCGGAAGGCGCACGTGACTTTGTTGTTCCTTCCCGTATGAATCCGGGACAGTTTTATGCACTTCCCCAATCTCCGCAAACGTTGAAACAATTATTGATGGTTTCCGGTTTCGACCGCTATTTCCAGATCGTAAAATGTTTCCGTGACGAAGATTTGCGTGCGGACCGTCAGCCGGAGTTTACACAGATTGACTGTGAAATGAGCTTCGTTGAGCAAGAAGATATAATTACCACTTTTGAAGGGATGGCAAAGCATCTGTTCAAAGTCATTCGTGACATTACCATAAAAGAACCGTTTCAGCGTATGACTTGGCATGATGCCATGAAATATTATGGAAGTGACAAACCCGATTTGCGTTTCGGTATGAAATTTGTCGAGTTGATGGATGTAATGAAAGGATATGGCTTTTCTGTATTTGATAATGCCGCTTATATTGGAGGTATTTGCGCAGAAGGAGCAGCTTCATATACGCGCAAACAATTAGACCAGTTAACGGAGTTTGTAAAACGTTCTCAGATAGGAGCGAAAGGTTTGGTCTATGCCCGTGTGGAAGCAGACGGGAATGTTAAGTCGAGCGTTGATAAATTCTATCCTCAGGAAACGTTGCAGGAAATGAAGAATGCATTCGGAGCGAAACCGGGTGATTTAATATTGATACTTTCAGGTGACGATGCCATGAAAACCCGTAAACAACTTTGTGAATTGCGTCTTGAAATGGGTAATCAACTGGGATTACGTGATAAGAATAAATTTGCTTGTTTGTGGGTGATCGACTTTCCATTGTTTGAATGGAACGAGGAGGATCAGCGTTTTTATGCAATGCACCATCCGTTTACTTCTCCTAAACCGGAAGACATTCCATTGCTGGATACAGATCCGGGAGCTGTTCGTGCCAGTGCTTACGATATGGTTATCAATGGCGTTGAAGTGGGTGGAGGTTCTATCCGTATTCATGACAGTCAATTACAGGATAAAATGTTTAGATTACTTGGATTTACGGAAGAAAGAGCTCAGGAACAGTTTGGCTTCCTGATGAATGCCTTTAAATACGGTGCTCCTCCTCATGGAGGATTGGCTTACGGTTTGGATCGTTGGGTTTCGTTGTTCGCAGGATTGGATTCTATCCGCGATTGTATTGCGTTCCCGAAAAATAATTCCGGTCGTGATGTTATGCTGGATGCACCTTCGGTTATTGACGATTCACAGTTGGAAGAACTGTGTTTGCAAGTAAATATAAAGGAATAATGTGTTAATTGGATAATGTGCCAATTAGCCAATGAAAGAGTCTTTCTCCGATTGGCACATTGGCATATTGACGAATTAATAAATTATTGATTATGGTAAAGGTTAAGGATATAATAAAAGAAATAGAGCATTATGCTCCGCTACCATTGCAGGAAAGTTTCGATAATGCAGGTGTGCAGGTTGGCGATGTAAACCAACCGGCTACCGGTGCTTTGCTTTGTCTGGATGTTACGGAAGAAGTCATAGACGAAGCAATAGAATCTGAGTGTAATTTGATTATTTCACATCATCCTTTAGCCTTTAAACCTTTTAAGTCGCTTACTGGTTCTACCTACATAGAGCGATGTATGATAAAAGCTTGCAAATATGATCTTGTTATTTATGCTGCCCACACAAATCTGGATAATGCAGTGGGAGGCGTTAATTACAGGTTGGCTGAAATGATAGGATTGCAAAATGTCAGGATTCTTAGCCCGCAGCAAAAGGCTTTGTTGAAGCTCGTTACTTTTGTTCCTGAAGCTTATGCGGATATTGTAAGGAATACTTTGTTTAATGCAGGAGCAGGAAGTATAGGTAATTACGATTCATGCAGTTATAATCTGAAAGGCGAAGGAACTTTCCGGGCAAACGAAGGTTGCAATCCGTTTTGTGGTGAGGTAGGAGAATTGCATGTAGAGCCCGAAGTGCGTATAGAAACTATTTTGCCGGCTTACCGGAAATCCAGTGTGATGCGGGCATTATTGTCCGTTCATCCGTATGAAGAACCTGCTTTTGATTTTTATCCTTTAGAGAACTCATGGGCTCAGGCCGGCTCCGGTGTGGTTGGCGAATTACCGGAAAGCGAGAATGAACTAAGTTTCTTGCAACGGATAAAAGATATTTTCCACGTAGGATGTATCAAACATTCTCCGTTTACGGGAAAAATGATTCGCGAAGTTGCTATCTGTGGTGGAAGCGGGGCATTTCTTGTAAATGAGGCAATTCGTTATGGAGCGGATATTTTTATTACAGGCGAAGCTAAGTATAATGACTTCTACGATGTGGAAGATCGCATTCTGCTCGCTGTGATAGGACATTATGAATCCGAAGTCTGTACAAAAGACATCTTTTATAATATAATATCGAAAAAATTTCCTACATTTGCGGTGCATTTATCGAGTGTTAATTCAAACCCAGTAAAATATTTATAGAATGGCTACAGATAAACAATCAGCTGAAAAAGAATATACAGTTGAAGAAAAGCTTTCTGCACTGTATCAACTTCAGACGATGATGACTGAAATTGATAAAATTAAGACGCTTCGTGGCGAGCTTCCTTTGGAAGTGCAAGACTTGGAAGATGAGATAGCAGGTCTGGAAACCCGTCTTCAGAATTATCAGTCAGATATTAAAGATTTTGAGACTTCTGTTGTAGAACAAAAGAATAAAATCTCTGACTCAACCAGCCTGATTGAGAAATATAAGTCACAGTTGGATAACGTTCGTAACAACCGTGAGTTTGACAATCTTTCAAAAGAAATTGAATTCCAAGGTTTGGAAATCGAGTTCTCAGAAAAAAAGATTCGTGAATTTAGTGAAGCAATAACTTTAAAGAAAGAAGAAATTGCCGGTCTTTCTGAGAAACTGGAAGGCCGTAAAGCTGATTTAGTTCAGAAGAAAGGCGAATTGGAACAGATCGTTTCTGAAACAAAACAAGACGAAGAAAAACTTCGTGAAAAAGCGAAGAAACTCGAAGCTGCTATTGAACCTCGCTTACTTACTGCGTTTAAACGTATTCGTAAAGGGGCTCGTAATGGTTTGGCTGTCGTTTATATCCAGCGCGATGCTTGTGGTGGTTGCTTTAATAAGATTCCGCCTCAGAAACAAATGGATATTAAACTTCGTAAGAAAATTATTGTTTGTGAATATTGCGGACGTATTATGATTGACCCTGAATTGGCAGGCGTAGAAGAATAATTACGTTCTATATACGATATTGAATTCCCCTCTTGAATGCGGACTTTAAAGTTTGTGGTTCAAGAGGGGATTTGGTTATTACCGTATTTTATGATAAGCACCATACGTACATATATAGAAAAATACCAATTGCTTATTGATAATGATAAGCCTGTTTTGGTTGGTTTGAGTGGCGGAGCGGACTCTGTTGCTTTGCTGGCTGCACTTGTACGTCTGGATTATTCTTGTATCGCCGTTCATTGTAACTTTCATTTGAGAGGTGATGAATCACTCAGGGATGAGCATTTTGCCGAAGAATTTGCCCGCTCGTTACATGTCCCTTTTTATAAAGTAGATTTCGATACGATTGCATATGCGGAAGAAAAGCATCTTTCCATAGAGATGGCTGCACGGGAGTTGCGCTATAAATGGTTTGAAGATATGAGATGCAAACTGGATGCACAAGCTATTGCCGTAGCTCATCATCGAGACGATAGTGTTGAAACTTTACTGATGAATCTGGTACGTGGAACAGGTATAAGAGGTATGCGGGGGATTCGTCCGAAAAACGGTTATATAGTCCGTCCTTTATTGCCGGTAAACAGGGACGATATTCTTGCATGGTTATCTGAGCAGCATTATTCGTATGTTACGGATAGCTCGAACCTGTCTGATGTTTATACGCGAAACTTTATTCGTTTAAAGGTGCTTCCTTTATTAGAGGAAATAAATCCTTCCGTAAGAAATACGATAGCCAGAACCGCGGAACATTTATCGGCTGTTGAAACCATATATATAAATGTAATAAATGAAGCTCGCAGAGATGTAATGGTGGGAGAGCAGCGTTTGTCTATTAATGCTCTACTTCGATATCCTGCTCCGGAGACAATATTATATGAATTATTGAAACCGTTCAATTTTACCCGGTTAGTTACGGATGACCTGTTTTTGTCATTACGCCATGAATCAGGTAAATCTTTTTATTCATCTACTCATCGTTTGATAAAAGACCGGGATTATTTGCTTCTTGCTCCATTACAAAAAGAAGAAACGTTTCAATATATGATAGAAGAGGGAAACGTTGAATGCCATATACCGATTGAACTATCTTTCCGTAAAATTGTTTTAAGTAATGAATTCCAAATAGAAAAAGATAAGAATATAGCTTATTTTGATTATGATAAACTTACATTTCCCCTTGTGTTACGTAAATGGCAGGCAGGAGATTGGTTTATACCATTTGGAATGACTGGCCGAAAAAAGCTGAGTGATTATTTCTCCGATCATAAATATAGTCTTTTTGATAAGGAACAAACGTGGTTACTGTGTAGTGGTAATGATGTTATTTGGTTGGTTGGAGAGCGATCCGATAATCGTTTTCGTATAGATAAAACAACGAAACAGGCTTTGATCGTAAAATTTTTTACAGAATAAAGTAGAATCTATAAAAATGTTCTTACATTTGCAAAGATTTACTCCGCAGATGTGTTACTAATGATTCGGTTAGATAAACAATCCGGTTTTTACATGAAAAATTATTATTTCACTAATTAAGATACAATGAAAGCGTTGTGCACGCATTTATTTATGGCTGTGCGTGTGACGTTTATATTATTCACTTCTCAATATGCAAAAATATAACATTTTAGAACTAAATGAAAAACTTCTTCCTGAACTTCAAAGTATAGCGGAAGAGTTAGGTATTAAAAAAGTAAGCAGCTTGAAAAAGGAGGAACTTGTATATAGAATCCTTGATGAACAAGCTATCTCATATGCTGGTATACAAGCAGAGAAAGAAGCTAAGAAAGCTGAAAAACAAACCCGTACTAAGAAAGCTCCTAAACCGGCAAAACCGGCAAAGACTTCAAAAGTTGTAAAGGCTGAGACAAATGCTGAAACTAAACAAGAACCTATTTCTGAAAAAACAGTAGAAGAAACCAAACAAGTAGTAGAAAAGAAAGAACAACCCGAACGTAAAAAGAGAGTTCGAATTGAAAAGAAAGAAAAAGTAGCAGGTGCTGCTGCTCCTGTACTCCCGACTGAGGACGTTGTTGTAGAGAAAGTTACAGAAACTCTTCCTGTAGTAGAAGAAGCCCCGGTGGTGAAAGTAAATAAAAAGAAAGAAAAACCTTTATTACCGCCAGTGATGCCGGAAGTGGTTGAAGAAGTAAAATTGCCGGAAGCAACAACCGTTGAAGATGTTGTGGAAACAACACAAGCACCGGCTTCCAATCATACAGAAGATGAGCCAAAACGTGTTGTATTCCGTCATCCGGATGCAAATTCCGTGCTTGATCAGATTTTCCCTTTCTCTCCTTCACATCCTAAATCTGAAAATACAAACCGTCCGGTACAAAACGAACAAAATACACCTTCTCAAAATAACAATAACAACAATAATAAGAATAATCGTCAGAATAATAACTATAATAATCAGCGTAATAATAACAATAATAACCAACAGCAAGAGAAACAATATGAGTTTGACGGTATCCTGACCGGAACCGGCGTATTGGAAATGATGCAGGACGGTTATGGTTTCCTACGTTCTTCTGATTATAATTATCTGACATCTCCTGATGATATATATGTATCACAGTCACAGATTAAGCTGTTTGGCCTAAAGACCGGTGATGTAGTGGAAGGCGCTATTCGTCCTCCGAAGGAAGGGGAGAAATATTTCCCGTTGGTGAAGGTTGATAAGATTAACGGACGCGGACCGGAAGAAGTTCGTGACCGTGTTCCTTTTGATCACCTGACTCCGTTATTCCCGGATGAAAAGTTTATGCTTACTGCTCGTCGTGCACCTAAAGTGTATGATAATATCGCAGTCCGTGTAGTCGATTTATTTTCTCCGATAGGAAAAGGACAGCGTGGTTTAATCGTAGCCCAACCGAAGACCGGTAAAACAATGTTACTTAAAGACATTGCTAATGCTATTGCCGCCAATCATCCGGAAGTATATATGATTATCCTTTTGATTGATGAGCGTCCTGAAGAAGTAACAGATATGGCTCGTAGTGTAGATGCCGAAGTTATTGCTTCTACTTTTGATGAACCGGCAGAACGCCATGTGAAGATTGCCGAAATTGTTTTGAACAAAGCAAAACGTATGGTAGAATGCGGTCATGATGTCGTTATTTTATTAGACTCAATTACTCGTCTGGCCCGTGCTTATAACACGGTTCAGCCTGCATCCGGTAAGGTTCTTTCAGGAGGTGTGGATGCAAATGCTTTGCAGAAGCCCAAACGTTTCTTTGGTGCGGCTCGTAATATCGAGCATGGAGGCAGTCTTACAATTCTGGCAACAGCTCTTACGGAAACCGGTTCAAAGATGGATGACGTAATCTTTGAAGAATTTAAAGGTACAGGTAATATGGAGTTACAGTTGGATCGTAAGTTATCTAATAAACGTATATATCCGGCTGTTGATATTACGGCTTCAAGTACGCGTCGTGACGACTTGCTGCAAGACGATAGTACTTTGAATAGAATGTGGGTTTTGCGCAAATACTTGTCTGATATGAATTCTGTTGAAGCGATGGAATTTGTTAAGCAACGTATGGAACAAACTTCTGATAATATGGAATTCCTTGCTTCAATGAACGGTTAAGTAAGGATCTGTTCCCGAAATGTAGGGAAAGTAAACAAGAGTGTCCAATAATTAGACAACAGTGTCTAATTATTGGACACTCTTGTTTGTTAATATATGATTTAATGCTTTGATAAATAATAAGTTGTTGTTTTTGGCATACTATTTGAATATTCATTTGTAATTATAAATGTAAATATAAATAAACAAATACGATTATGATCAAGATTGAAGGATTGAGTAAGTTTTTCCGCACAGAGGAAGTAGAAACAATTGCATTGAATAAAGTATCATTGGAAGTAAAGGACGGCGAGTTTGTTGCAATCATGGGACCTTCCGGTTGCGGTAAGTCAACATTATTGAATATCCTTGGTTTGTTGGATAATCCTTCTGAGGGTAATTACTACTTGGGAGAACTGGAAGTAGGCCATTTAAAAGAGAAAGAACGTACTCAGGTACGTAAAGGGAATATCGGCTTCGTTTTCCAGAGTTTTAACTTGATTGACGAACTGAATGTGTTCGAGAACGTAGAACTGCCGTTGACTTACCTAAAGATAAAAGCTGCCGAACGTAAGCAAATGGTAACGGACATCCTGAAACGAATGAACATCAGTCACCGTGCGGCTCACTTTCCTCAGCAGTTGTCCGGCGGTCAGCAGCAGCGTGTGGCCATAGCCCGTGCCGTTGTATCTAACCCGAAGATAATCCTAGCCGATGAGCCTACAGGTAATTTGGATTCAAAGAACGGAGCAGAAGTTATGCAATTATTGACGGAATTGAATAAGGAAGGCACAACCATTGTAATGGTAACCCACTCCAAGCATGACGCCAGTTTTGCACATCGTGTTATTAACTTGTTCGACGGTAGTATCGTTTCGTCTGTCAGTGAGTTTATTTAAAACAAAACCCGTATGAAAACAATTCTACGAAATCTCCTTGGGGTATTAAGGCGCTTCAAGTTCGCTGCTTTATTAAATATGCTGGGACTTTCTGTCGCTTTTACCGCCTTTATGGTGATTATGATGCAATGGTACTATGACCAAAGCTTCGATACCAGCCATCCTCAGGGTGATTGCATATTTCGCGTGGAGAATGCTTATGAAGGAGGAGCAGGTGTTGTTATTTGCCGTCCCCTTAGTGATGCTTTTGCCCAATCATCTCCACACATCAAAGCATTAGCCTTATGTAATCCGTGGATGGGTGAGATTTTCTTCACCGTTAATGATGCCAATGGCGTAAAGTCTTATAAAGAACCCATTGTAATGACATATCCGTCCATTACCCAAGTCTTCCATTTTGACATGGTAGAGGGAAGCGATGATGTTTTGCAAGCACCGGATAAAATATTGATTCCTGAAAGCATTGCCCGGAAATTGTTTGGTAACGAATCTGCCTTAAATAAACTATTAAAGACCGATTTCCAGACATTGACCGTAGGCGGCGTCTATAAAGATTTTCCTAAAAACACATCATTAAACAACCCTATTTACCTGCAAATGGGAGATGAGAACCTGCATGCGTGGGAGAATTGGAATTATACGTGTTATGTTCGTCTGGATAAACCCGAAAGCAGAGAAGGTTTGTTTGCTAATTTCAAGAAGAATTTTACAGCTACAGGAGAAGGTGCGTCTCTGGAAGGCCGTGAACTTCGTTTAACTCCGATCAAAGATTTGCACTTTGTTACCGATACTACATACGATCATACTCCGAAGGCCAGCAAGCAGGCATTGCTTGTTTTGTTTGCCATCGCAATTGTTATAGTTATTATTGCCGGCATTAACTTTACAAACTTTAGTACGGCTCTTACTCCTATGCGTATTAAAAGTATTAATACGCAAAAAGTACTGGGCAGCGAAGAAAAAATGATCCGTTTGTCGTTGATTGCCGAAGCGGTTATCATCAGCTTGCTTTCTTTTGTCTGCTCTTTAGGCCTTCTTTATTCATTACAATATTCTTTTTTGGCTTCTTTGGTGGATGCCGATTTGTCTATATCCGTGCATCCGGTGTTGATCTCTATTACAGCGGTATTGGCTCTGCTTACCGGTTTGCTGGCCGGATTATATCCTTCTTATTATATGACGTCGTTTCCTCCTGCCTTAGTATTAAAGGGTAGTTTTGGTTTATCGCCGACAGGGAGGCAGTTGCGAAATGTCCTTATAAGCATTCAGTTTATCGCTTCGTTTTCCTTAGTCATAGGCTCTTTGTTTATGTATTTGCAAAATTATTATATGCAACATACGCCGTTGGGATATGAGAAAGATGAAATTATCGTAACGAATCTAAGTAAGGAGATAAAAGACAGCCAGGAGGCTTTTGCCAACCAGTTGAAGTCATATTCAGGCATTACGGCTGTTGCGTTTGCCGAACCTCTTCTGTCAAGTTCCGATCAGTATATGGGTTGGGGGCGTTCGTATCGTGATAAAGAAATCAACTTCCAATGCCTGCCGGTAGATTACCAGTTCCTTGAAGTAATGGGCGTGGAGATTAAAGAAGGACGAAATTTCCGCGAAGAAGATAAAAACACCCAGGAAGGAGTTTATATCTTTAACCAGAAAGCAAAGGAAAGTTATGACCTTGCGATAGGAGAGCGGATTGAAGGTGCTGAGATTATAGGCTTTATGCCGGATGTAAAGTTCGCATCTTTCCGTACCGAAGTTTCTCCTATGGCTTTCTTCGTATGGGGAACCCGAAATTGGGGGACGAAGGCTAACTTTGCGTATATTAAAGTTAGTAAAGGCGTGGATTTAGGCGATGCGATGCAACATGTGAGGGCTACTCTTAAATCGATGGACCCGGAATATCCGTTTAATATTCGTTTTTTCAATGAAGTATTGAACAGCCTTTATGAAAAAGAATTGAACTTGAGTTCCCTTATTACACTCTTTAGCCTGATTGCTATTTTTATCTCTATGGTAGGCGTGTTTGGCTTGGTAGTGTTCGACAGTGAATACCGGAAAAAAGAGATAGGCGTACGTAAAGTATTAGGTTCTACTACCGGTCAGATTATTGTGATGTTTAATAAATCATACGTCCGGATTTTGATAATATGTTTTGTTCTGGCAGCTCCTATTGCCGGATATTCGATATCCCGTTGGTTGGAGAATTTTGCATATAAAGTCCCGATGTATTGGTGGGTATACGCTGTCGCTTTTGTGCTGATATCGTTTATTACTGTAGTTACGGTAACCTTTCAGAATTGGCGGGCGGCTAACGAGAATCCGGTAAACAGCATCAAGAGTGAATAAAAAGAGAAAAGTTCCATTTTGTTCCACCGGCGTGAAACTTTTGTTCCACCGGCGTGAAACTTTTGTTCCACCAGCATGAAACACTTGTTCCGTCGGCATGAAACATTTGTTCCATCAGCATGAAACAAAATAAAAAATAAATATAGATGAAAACGATCATACGTAACTTTCTAAGTGTGTTAAGGCGGTTTAAGATGGCAACCGTGTTGAATGTCGCCGGACTAGCGGTTGCTTTTGCCGCCTTTATCGTCATATTTGTACAAGTAAATTTTGAGCGTAATTTTGATAAATGCCATCCTACGGCAGATCGGGTTTTTCGGGTGGATTTGAGTGAAGCAGGGGCTTTTTCCACTATTTTACCTCGTGCCTTTATTGAAGATGTTATTCATTCTTCTCCTCATATTGAGGCGGGTTCACTTATAAACCCTTTTCTTGCGCCGGTTTATTTCTCGGTAATGGAGAATGGTGAAAAGAGAGGTTTCCGGGAGACAATGCAAACATGCCATCCGGATATAACCCGCCTGTTTGATTTTCCTATTATCGAAGGAACGGCCGATTGTTTGAATGAACCCGAAAAGGTGATTATTCCTCAGAGCCTGGCTCATAAATTATTCGGGAACGAACCGGCTGTAGGAAAGGCGATTCGTGCGGAAGAATACGTTTGGTCTAAGGAACGTCAGGATTTTGTAGTAGGGGCGGTTTATCGTGATTTTCCGGGCAACACGCAGTTGAGGAATGTTATCTATTCTGCCATAGATGCTCAATATTCGCTAACGAATTACCAATCCAGTAATTATGTTTGTTATGTGCTGCTGGATAATGTATTGTCGGCTCAGAATGTGACGGATAATTTTAATAAGCATTTCGATTTTTCAAAGATAGATCGTTCGGACCAAAAGATTAAACTGGTTCCACTTACTGATATTTATTATCTGAATGAAGACCATGACGGGAATATTTTCCGAAGCGGAAATACAGAGGCTACAATGCTTTTGTTTTGGATCGCGTTGCTTGTTATTATTGTGGCTGCTATTAATTTCACTAATTTCAGTACGGCGCTTACTCCATTGCGTATTAAGAGTATCAATACACAAAAGGTTTTGGGAAGTTCCGACCGTATATTGCGCGGTTCTTTGCTGGTGGAAGCAATTGTTATATGTATGGTGAGTTGGTCTATCAGCCTTTTTATCGTGTGGACACTGAATGAAACGGCCTCATTACCTTTTATAGAGGCTGATCTCAGTATATCAGACAATCTTCCGGTTATTTTCCTATCGGCATTGGTTGCTCTGCTAACAGGCATTATAGCAGGGCTGTATCCTGCTTTCTATATAACTTCTTTTCCTCCGGCATTGGTGCTAAAGGGAAGTTTCGGACTTTCTCCTTCCGGACGCAAATTGCGTACAGCATTGATAAGTATCCAGTTTGTTGTTTCTATTATGTTGATTATTGGCGCCAGCTTTATGCGTTTGCAAAATAATTATATGCGCGGCTTTTCATTGGGCTTCGATAAAGACCAGATTGCAATCGTAGAATTGGGTGGACAGTTATATAAGGAACACCGTGATACGTATATAAGTCGTCTGAAAGAATATCCGGGTATTGAGGATGTAGCTTTCTCTATGCAGAAGCTGGGGTCTAGAGACGGATACAGTACGAATGGGGGCGAATATAAGCAAAAGCAGTTCCAATATTTCTTATTGCCGGTTTCTTATAACTTCCTTTCTACAATGGGAATACAGGTAACCGGAGGTCGTAACTTCCAGCGTTCGGATGCGCAATCTAAAGATTTGACATATGTATTTAATGAAGCTGCCCGTAGAGATATGAATATGGATGCGGGAGATTTATTTGGCAGCTGGGGAGACCGCGTAGGACATATTATTGGCTTTTCGGAGAATGTCAAGTTTACTTCGCTTCGCCAAGGTGAGGAAAATATTGGTTTTGTAGTAACAGACGATGTTTCTCTGCCTATTTCTTATATACGCCTGAAAGCCGGAACAGATGTGCATGCTGCGGTGGAACATATTCGTAAAACGCTTGCGGACATCGATTCCTCTTTCCCTTTCGATATAGAGTTTTATGATACGGTATTTAATAATCTGTACCATCGGGAAGAGAATTTGAGAAGTATGATTACGATGTTTAGCTTATTGGCAATCATTATTTCTTTGGTAGGTGTATTTGGATTGGTTGTGTTTGAAACACAATATCGCCGGAAAGAAATAGGTATTCGTAAAGTACATGGCGCAACGGTGGGAGAAATATTAGCGATGTTTAATAAAACGTATTTCCGTATCGTAGCCATTTGTTTTGTGCTGGCAGCTCCGGTTGCGTGGTATGGCGTAAAGACGTGGCTTGAAAATTTTGCTTACAAGACTCCTCTGTATTGGTGGGTTTTTGCCGTTGCATTCTTAATTGTAACGATTGTAACAATGGCTACAGTCACTTTCCAGAACTGGAAGGCGGCAAATGCCGATCCGGTTGACAGCCTGAAAAATGAATAAAAGGTTTTTATCTTCGTGACGAAGGCTTATTTCTTGTTATACTGTAGCTTTCCGTTGAATATCGCTGTGTTTAATGAGAAATATCAAACTAATTATGTATTACATGCTCTTCTTTATTGATTTTTTAGAAAAAAGGAGGGCGTAATACTTTCAGAAAGTAAAGAGATTTTATTACTTTGTGAACAGAAATAATTAGTTGAATTAAATAAAATATATCATGAAGAAAAAATGTGTTTGCATTCTCGCTTTAATGACTGTATTGGCCTGGAACAGCAAACTTGTCGCCGCAGCTAATGAAAACGAGACCTTTGATCCGGTAGAGTATGTGAATCCGTTAATGGGTACACAGTCTTCCTTTGAATTGTCAACAGGAAATACCTATCCTGCCATTGCCCGTCCGTGGGGAATGAATTTCTGGACGCCACAGACAGGAAAGATGGGTGACGGTTGGCAATATGTATACACTGCGAACAAGATTCGCGGATTCAAACAAACCCACCAGCCGAGTCCCTGGATTAATGACTATGGCCAGTTTGCTATTATGCCGGTAGTTGGCAAGCCTGAATTTGATCAGGATAAACGGGCAAGCTGGTTTTCTCATAAAGGAGAAATAGCAAAGCCTTATTACTATAAAGTTTATCTGGCGGAACATGATGTAGTAACAGAGTTTACTCCAACAGACCGTGCCGCTCTGTTCCGTTTTACTTTTCCGGAGTCAGACAATTCATATATTGTAGTGGATGCTTTGGATAAAGGTTCATATATAAAAGTGATCCCGGAAGAAAACAAGATTATCGGTTACAGCACAAAGAACAGTGGTGGTGTTCCTGATAATTTCAAGAATTATTTCATTATTGAATTTGATAAACCGTTTACGTATGAAGCTACGTTTGCCGATGCCACTTTGAAAGAAGGTGCAAAGGAACAGACTTCCGACCATGTTGGTTCTGTAATTGGTTTCAAGACAAAGAAAGGCGAAGTGGTTCACGCCCGTATCGCTTCTTCTTTTATTGGCTTCGACCAGGCTGCTGTTAATATGAAGGAGTTGGGTAACGATAGCTTTGAAACTTTGGTAAATAAAGGAAAGAATGCTTGGAACGATGTGTTGGGACGTATTGAAGTAGAAGGAGGTTCATTAGACCAATTCCGTACGTTCTATTCATGTATGTACCGTTCGCTGTTGTTCCCACGCAAGTTTTATGAAATAGACGCTGCCGGAAAAGTGGTTCATTACAGCCCATATAACGGCGAAGTATTGCCGGGCTACATGTTCACCGATACCGGTTTTTGGGATACATTCCGTTGTTTATTCCCATTCTTAAACCTGATGTATCCTTCTATGAATAAGGAAATGCAGGAAGGTTTGATTAATGTATATAAGGAAAGCGGATTCTTCCCCGAATGGGCTAGCCCCGGACATCGCGGTTGTATGGTTGGAAATAATTCGGCATCAATCTTAGTGGATGCTTATATGAAAGGCGTTAAGGTGGATGATCTGGAAACTTTGTATAAAGGTTTGATTCACGGGACGGAGAATGTACATCCTACAGTGTCTTCAACAGGTCGTTTAGGACACGAATATTACAATAAACTGGGTTATGTTCCTTATGATGTGAAGATTAATGAAAATGCAGCACGTACGTTGGAGTATGCTTATAATGATTGGTGTATCTGGAAGATAGCAAAGGATTTAGGCCGTCCGAAGAAGGAATTGGAATTGTATGCCCGTCGTGCGTTGAACTATAAGAATTTGTACGATAAGGAATCAATGCTGATGCGTGGAAAGAATGAAAACGGCGAGTTTATGGCTCCGTTCTCTCCATTGAAATGGGGTGATGCTTTTACGGAAGGTAATAGCTGGCACTATTCATGGTCGGTATTCCATGATCCGCAAGGCTTGATAGACCTGATGGGAGGCAAGAAGAACTTTGTGATGATGCTGGATTCCGTATTTGCCGTTCCGCCATTGTTTGATGATAGTTACTATGGCCAGGTTATTCATGAAATTAGGGAAATGACGGTTATGAATATGGGTAACTATGCCCACGGTAACCAACCTATCCAACATATGATTTATATGTATAATTACGCAGGTCAGCCTTGGAAAGCCCAGTACTGGTTGCGTCAGGTAATGGATCGCATGTATACTCCCGGACCTGATGGATACTGTGGTGACGAAGATAACGGACAGACTTCTGCCTGGTACGTATTTACTGCTTTAGGTTTCTATCCGGTCGCTCCGGGAACAACACAATATGTGTTAGGCGCTCCGCTATTTAAGAAGGCTACTTTACATTTTGAAAATGGAAATAATTTGGTAATTAATGCTCCGGATAACAGTGCAAAGAATATCTATATTGAATCTATGACTTTCAACGGTAAGAATTACACGAAGAATTATCTGGATCATAATGATTTGTTTAAAGGCGGTGTAATTGACTATAAGATGGGTGATAAACCTAATTATAACAGAGGAATCAATCCGGAAGATATGCCGTATTCTTTTTCTGTTAACGAAGAAGGAATCAGCAAATTATCTCCTATTACCGCTCCCAAGTCAAAGAAGAAAAAATAAAACAGTATGAACAAGAATATTAAGACAAATATGCTGGCACGTCTTGGTAAAGTCTGTTTGGTTGCCGCCTCCGTATTTATGCTTCCATCTTGCACGCAAGATGGAAGGATTCCGGCAAACCAAAAGACGCCGGTTGATTATGTAAATCCATATATGGGAAATATCAGCCATTTGCTGGTCCCTACATATCCGACGGTACATTTGCCAAACAGTATGCTTCGTGTATATCCGGAACGGGCTGATTTTACAGGTGATCGTCTAAGCGGCTTACCTATTATTGTGACCAGTCACAGAGGTAGTTCTGCTTTCAACCTTAGTCCGTATCAGGGAGATGAATCAGGTTTGCAACCTGTGATAAATTACAGTTATGACCATGAAAAGATATTGCCTTATCGTTATCAGGTCTATTTAGATGATAATGATATTGATGTGGATTTTGCTCCTTCTCATCAAAGTGCCGTGTACACTATTACTTTTGAGAAAAACAGTCCGGCTTATTTGGTATTCAACAGCCGGAATGGGCAATTGAAGACCGACGGTAATGTTGTTAGCGGTTATCAATACGTAGATAAGAAAACAAAAGTTTATTTATATGCGGAAACGAATAAAAAGCCTGAAAAAACCGGTGTTTTA
This sequence comes from Parabacteroides bouchesdurhonensis, assembly GCF_900186615.1. GTDB lineage: Bacteria > Bacteroidota > Bacteroidia > Bacteroidales > Tannerellaceae > Parabacteroides > Parabacteroides bouchesdurhonensis. The sequence goes on along the minus strand of NZ_LT896588.1, from coordinate 3,527,745 downwards.
GTTGACGGAACGGTTAATTACGGAGAAAATACAGTAGAGGGAAAAGATGCCGCTGTTGTTCTTGCTTTCGGTAATGATGTAAAAAATTTGGGCGTTCGTTATGGAATTTCATTTATAGATGAAGAACAGGCGAAAAACAATCTGGAGCGCGAAATTGCTGCTTATGATGTAGATGTTGTTGCCAAAATTGCTCGTAACGATTGGAACGATGCTCTCGGTAAAATCCAGATAAAAGGCGGCAGTGAGGACGAAAAAATTGTATTTTATACTTCCTTGTATCGTTGTTATGAACGCCCGGTTAAGTTGAGCGAAGATGGCCGTTATTATAGTGCTTTTGACGGAAAGATTCATGAAGATGGCGGTCGTGCATTCTATACGGACGATTGGATTTGGGATACATACCGTGCTACTCATCCGCTACGAATTTTAATTGATGAGGAAAAGGAAAATAATATTATCAATTCTTACCTGTTGATGGCAGAGCAAATGGGTACAAACTGGATGCCTACTTTCCCGGAAGTAACTGGTGATAGTCGCCGTATGAATTCCAATCATGCTGTTGCTACGGTTATTGATGCGTATCGTAAAGGATTGCGTGGCTTTGAACTGGAAAAGGCTTATATTGCAGCTAAAAAAGGTATAGAAGAAAAGACCTTGATTCCGTGGTCGGGCGCTCCTGCCGGATGGTTGGATGATTTTTATAAAGCGCATGGTTATATTCCTGCGTTAAAACCGGGAGAGGCGGAAACTGTTCCGAATGTTTCTGTTTGGGAAAAGCGTCAGCCGGTAGCTGTTACATTAGGTACGGCCTATGATGAATGGTGCTTGGCTCAGATTGCCCAGGAATTAGGGAAAACGGATGACGCAAACCATTATATGCGTAGCGCTTATAATTATCGAAACTTGTTTAATCCGGTTACGAAGTTTTTTCACCCGAAAGATAAAGACGGCAATTTCATCGAACCGCTGGATTACCGTTACGACGGAGGATTAGGTGCTCGCGACTATTACGACGAGAACAACGGTTATATTTATCGGTGGGATGTGCAACATAATATTGCGGATTTGATCTCTTTGATGGGTGGAAATGAAGCCTTTGTCTCCGCATTGGATTCCATGTTCAATACACCGCTTGGAATGTCTAAATGGCAATTCTATTCATTTTTACCCGATCATACCGGAAATGTTGGTATGTTTTCAATGGCTAACGAACCAAGTTTGCATATTCCTTATTTATATAATTATGCCGGTCAGCCATGGAAAACCCAGAAACGTATCCGTACGTTGTTGAATCAGTGGTTTCGTAACGATTTGATGGGTGTTCCCGGTGATGAAGACGGAGGAGGAATGTCTGCCTTTGTTGTATTCAGCCAGATGGGATTTTATCCGGTTACTCCCGGATCACCTACATATAATATCGGTAGTCCGGTGTTTACTGATGTCAAGATTGATATGGGAGGAGGCAATACCTTTGAGATAAAAGCGAATAATGCTTCCGATGAAAATAAATATGTTCAATCAGCCAAATTGAATGGAGTAACTTTAAATCAGCCCTGGTTTAATCATAGCGACATTGTAAATGGAGGCTTGTTAGAACTGGAAATGGGATCGAAAGCAAATAAAGAGTGGGGGACATCTACACCACCGCCTTCTGCTGAGCCAATGCCGAAATAATATTCATTCCTTTCGGGAGAAATTTTGATTTCTCTCGAAAGGAATTTAATTTTCTTCCGAATGGAATGAAATTTTCTATTCAATTACTTCTATGCTATTTTTGATTCAATGGCAATGTAAACCAGAATGTAGCTCCCTTTCCTTCTTCCGAATCTACACCGATCGTTCCTCCCAGATGTTCAACTATTGTTTTGCTGATAGTAAGTCCTAAACCTGTGCCCTGTTTAAAAGTATTGGCCTTTATAAAACGTTCAAATATTCGTTCTTGATTTTCTTTGCTGATACCGATGCCTGTATCTTTAACGCAAACTTTGAGCATATTATCTATGGTCTCATAATATATCGTTATGCTCCCTTGTTCGGTGAATTTGATCGCGTTGTTGATGAAATTTGAGATAACTTGAATGATGCGTTTTTCGTCTGTCTTGATTAATATAGAAGGCAAATTTGAATCGAATATAAGACTTACTCCCTGTGGCATTTTAATAGAGTCTGTAATAGCTATTTCACCGCAGATTTCTTTTATATCAACTTCGGTTATATTGTAGTCAAGTATTCCTGCTTCTATCTTGGAAAAGTCTAGAATATCATTGATTAACTGGAGCAATAAATCATTGTTTTTATGTATGATATCTAAATATGTTTTTCGTTCTTCTTCTTCTTCTGTTTCAGCAAGGATGTCCGAAAAACCAACAATGGCATTTAGTGGTGTCCGTATCTCGTGGCTCATGTTTGCGAGGAAGGCCGATTTTAGTTTATCCGCTTCTTTTATTTTTACAAGTTCCAGCTCTTTTTCCCACATTTCTTCTCTTTTGCGCTGGTTGTCTGTGTCGTCAAATACTATGTACAAGTAACCAAATATGTTATTGTCTGCATCTTTTAGAGGGATGCCTTTTACTTGCAGGTGTTTTACGCTTTTTGTATCAGATGAACTATAATAGCCACTTTTGTTTAGAATGTTGAAATCATAGTCGATTAGGAAAGCCACATCTTCTCCTTTTCTTAATTTCTTATTTACCCATTTAGGAATATTGGGGTTCTTAAACATGTTGATGCCTATTACTTCTTCTTTCTTTGTACAGAAAATGTCTATGTCTGCTTGGTTCAGGTCTAATAAATTCCCGTTTTCGTCATATAATTCTACTCCCCAAGGTAGCTTTTCAAAGATAATCTGGAATTTGGATTCGCTTCTTAGCTTTTGAGCTTCGGTATATTTTGCAATGCCTTTAGCACGGGCTCTTTCGATGGCAATGGCAAGTATGTCGGCAAAGACGCGTAAGTTTTCTGTATCAAATACTGTCCATGAACGTTGTCTTTTTACAGAGTCAAGTCCTATAAAACCACGAACTTTTCCTTCATAAAAAACAGGAATAGATAATAGTGATTTGATATTTTGCAGTTGAAGAAGTTCATATTCTTTTCCTGCTTCTGCCGGCATTAAACTAATGTTGTTGATAATAATATCTTTTCCTTCGCTAATCATATTGATCCACCAAGGAACATCTTCTTTGGAAAGCTGACGAAGTAAATCTTCGCGCATGGAAACAATACCATCGCATGTTACCTCGTTGGTAAAATCCACAATGCTTTCCTGCTCATTGAATATACCGATATAAACACGGTCTACGTCAAAGTATGCCAATATTTGTAATAATGCCTGGTCTACAACAGAATCCTGGTCTGTACGGATTAGCGTATTTAAAACTTTCGACATAGCTTCCCGTAATGAGATAATCTGATCGAGAAAATTATTACTCGCATAATTTATACTATTGAAAGCTTTATTTTGATCATTGTCTGATGTATTCATGCTCTATTTAAGTTCTTTTGAATTTTGTAGTACAAATGTAAGAGTTAATTTTAAATATATTCTTGTTGTTTATTAAATAATACTTATTAGTGGGCTCTTCCCCTGAATTCGGAGGGAGTTAAGCCTTCTTTCTTCTTAAAGAACGTAGAGAATTGCCCTACATTATCAAACTTTAAAAAGTAGGCAATTTCTGAAATGTTCATGGATGAAGTTGTTAGTAACTCTTTTGCTTTTGACAGTTTTTGCTGTAGTTGGTATTGGGCGGGAGAAACACCTGTATATTCTTTAAAAGAACGACGGAACCATGAATAGCTAAATCCGATTAAAGATGCGATTTCTTTAGGGGAGAGAGGATTGTCCAGATGTTCTTTCATCAGAAGTCTGGCCTGGTTTATTTTGTCTACGATATATGTATTGGTAAATGAATTGTTTCTGTTTTTATAATATACAGTTCCCAAGATATGTAAAACGATGCTGGATATTATTTGTTGGTAACCGAATTTCTCCTGTGAAGCATACTTTAGAATGTCTTCGTATAATTCAATTATAGTCGCACTCAATCCTATATGAAGGATGGGCTCTTCTTTTGAGAAGAATTTCTTTTCTACACGTCTGTCAATATGTATGCCACGAAATCCAACCCAGTATTCATCCCACCCTGATTCCTTGTCGGGGTAATAACTGTGCCATTCGCCGGGAAAAAGGAGGAACATCGTTCCGCTGTTGACCTTTTGTAATTTACATGATTGGGAGGAGAAATAGCCTTTGCCTTTGGCGATATATACTAACTGATATTCGTTAAGAATACGTCCGTTCTGAGGCTTGAAGTTGTAGTTCTCAGGGTGACCGGATAAAGGATAATGTGCCTGAGGAGGTATAAATTGACAGCCGGCGGTTGTTACTACAATTCCCCAATCTTCATCTGTAGGAGTAACAGTCAGATAATATAGTTGGTCGCTTTTCTGTTCGTGCATATTAGATTGTGTATGGTTTTAAAAACAAACATACATAAAATTGCATAACTATCCATAGGAAATGTCATATTTGAAAGGTTTAATATCATTTTCATAAATAGAAGGAAGCATTGATCTTTTATTTTTGTTATCATATAAAATAAGCTTTGTTAAACCATGACAGAATACAATTTTCTGGCCTTTGATATTGGAGCCACAAGTGGTCGTGCCATAGTAGGTACTTTAAGTAATGATAAATTTGAAGTAAAGGAAATAAATCGTTTCCCGAATTCGATGGTGGAATTACACGGACGGTATTATTGGAATATATACGCGCTTTATACTTCTCTGTTAGAAAGCCTGGCGATATGTAGCCGGCAGAGAATAACTCTTCATTCCATAGGAATTGACACTTGGGGCGTCGATTTCGGTTATATTGCTCCGGATGGATCTTTGCTGGGATTACCGCGTTCGTACCGCGATCCTTATACGGAAGGCGCTCCGGAAGATTTCTTTAAACAGATGTCTCGTGAAGAAGTTTATAAACGGACCGGCATACAAGTAATGCCGTTTAATACTCTATATCAACTTTTCCGTTCCGGAGCAGATACGTTTGTGCCGCAAAAGAATGCCGCAAAGATTTTGTTTATCCCCGATTTACTGGCATATATGCTTACCGGACGTATGGTTTGCGAGTATACTATCGCATCTACTTCCCAGTTGTTGAATCCGCAAACTTATAACTTTGACTCCGATTTATTGAAGTCGGTCGGAGTTTCTTCTTCATTAATGAGTCCGGTTATAATGCCCGGTACGTTAATCGGGCGGCTTAGCCCTTCTATCTCCCGGAGAACCGGAACAGGAGAGATTCCGGTGATAGCGGTAGCCGGTCATGACACAGCTTCGGCAGTAGCAGCTGTACCTGCGTCAACGCCGCATTTCGCTTATCTGAATAGCGGTACCTGGAGTTTGATGGGTATAGAGGTGGATACCCCCATTATTAATAAAGAGTCTTATACTAATAACTTTACGAACGAGGGAGGAATAGAGGGCACAATCCGCTTCCTTAAAAATATTACAGGTATGTGGATATTGGAACGATGCCGGGATGAATGGATGCGTACCGGTTTGAATTACTCCTATCAGGATATGGAACGTATGGCGGAACAGTCAAACTTTAGTTCATTGATTAATCCGGACGATCCCCGTTTTGCCAATCCGGAGAGCATGCTGAAAGAGATTGCCGCCTATTGTGAAGAAACCGGGCAACAAGCGCCTGCATCGGAGGCGGAATATGTTCACTGCATATTTTACAGTCTGGCTAACCGTTATAAGGAAGTATTAGGTATGTTATCTTCCATGTCACCCTTTGAGATAATGCAATTACATGTTATTGGCGGCGGTTCACAAAATAAACTGTTAAACCGGCTGACAGCGAATGCCACGAACATTCCGGTTATTGCCGGCCCTTCGGAGGCTACGGCTATCGGAAATTGCCTGATACAGGCTAAATCGGCCGGATTGTTGACAGACCGTTGGGATATACGCCGTCTGATAGCTGCCTCGTTCCCGTTAGAAACATTTCAACCTCAATGATATTGCAAATATTAAAGAATAATACCATGATAAAAGACAGTTTGGTTTATAAAGCATTTGAAGTGGCAGCCGAGCGATATGTTGCTGTTGGAGTAGATGTAAATAAGGCATTGGAAGAGATGAAACAGATTTCTCTTTCCTTGCATTGCTGGCAGGCGGATGATGTGTCCGGATTCGAGAACCAGGGCGGTTCATTAACCGGTGGTATCCAGGTGACCGGCAATTATCCGGGACGAGCCCGCTCTATTGATGAGTTACGCGATGACGTTTTGAAGGCAAAATCGTTTATCCCCGGCAAGCATCGTTTGAATTTGCATGAGATTTACGGTGACTTCCAAGGGAAGAAAGTAGATCGCGACGAAGTAGAGCCACAGCATTTTGAAAGTTGGATGCAATGGGCAAAGGAGAACGACTTTAAACTAGACTTCAACAGTACTTCTTTCTCCCATCCTAAGAGCGGAGATCTGACGTTGGCAAATCCGGACGACAGAATCCGTAACTTCTGGATAGAGCACACGAAACGTTGCCGCCGGATCAGCGAAGAAATGGGTAAGTTCCAAGGTGATCCTTGCATGATGAATCTATGGATACATGACGGGAGCAAAGAAGTGCCCGCCAGCCGTATCAAATACCGCCGCATCCTTGAACAGTCGCTGGACGAGATATTCGCTACCGAATATAAGAACATGAAAGATTGTATTGAAGCAAAACTGTTTGGCATCGGACTGGAAAGTTATACGGTAGGATCATACGACTTCTATCTGGGCTACGGCGCGAAGAAGAATAAGATCGTTACTTTGGATACCGGACATTTCCACCTGACGGAAAGTATTGCCGACAAAGTTTCTTCACTGCTCCTTTTCACTCTGGAGATAATGTTACACGTCAGCCGTCCGGTACGTTGGGATAGCGACCATGTTGTCATACTAAGCGACGACCTTCTTGACCTTGCCCGCGAGATAATCCGCTGCGATGCCCTCGACAGGGTGCACATCGGTTTGGATTACTTCGACGCAACTATCAACCGCATCGGCGCTTATGTAATAGGAAGCCGGGCTACCCAGAAGGCATTCATGCAAGCCTTATTAGAACCGGTTGGCTTATTGCGCCAATATGAAGACGAAGGTAAGTATTTTGAACGGCTTGCCTTACAGGAAGAATTAAAGAGCCTGCCTTGGAGCGCTGTCTGGGATATGTTCTGTTTGCAGAATGACGTTCCGGTAGGAGAGGCTTACATCCGGGAGATAGAAAGATACGAACAGGCAGTAACATCGAAACGGGTATGATGGATATCGGCATCGGATTATTGATTATAGCAATAGGCAGCTTGGGGCAAAGCAGTTCCTATGTGCCTATCAACAAGGTTAGGGAGTGGAGTTGGGAGAGTTTCTGGCTGGTACAGGGAATCTTTGCCTGGCTGCTTTTCCCTTACCTGGGCGCTTTGTTGGCTATTCCGGACGGTTGCAGCCTTTTGGAATTGTGGAATACACAGGGAAGCGTTACCGCTGTAATCTATGGAATGCTTTGGGGCATTGGCGGATTAACCTTCGGGTTAAGCATGCGTTATCTGGGAGTCGCCCTTGGTCAAAGTATCGCGTTGGGTACATGTGCCGGTTTCGGAACCTTGTTTCCGGCATTGTTCGGTGGCACGGATTTGCTGCATGGAACAGGATTGGTTCTGTTGACAGGTGTTTGCATTACTCTTGCCGGTATCGCGGTGATAGGATATGCGGGCAGCCTGAAAGCTTGGAACATGACGGAGGAGGAGAAAAAAGCGGCCGTGAAAGACTTTGCACTCACCAAAGGCCTCCTTGTAGCTCTCCTTGCAGGTATCATGAGTGCATGCTTTAATTTGGGATTGGAGGCCGGCAACGGGGTATTGCTACGGACCAAATCGGCCGGGGCTAACGAGTTGTTTGCTCTTAATCCGGTAGTCTTGCTCGTTACCATAGGCGGATTCTGTACTAATGCCGTCTATTGTATCTATCAGAACATAAAGAATGGGACAGGACATGATTATTTATCCGTATCGCGAGGTACATTTCTCAATAATCTGTTATTTTGTGCATTGGCCGGTGTGTTGTGGTATTCGCAGTTTTTCGGCCTGGGCATGGGGAAGAGCTACTTTGCCGGCTCTCCGGTAATGCTGGCTTTTTCGTGGAGCATCCTGATGTCTCTGAATGTAGTGTTCAGCAACCTTTGGGGAATTCTGCTGAAAGAATGGAAAGGAGCGGGAAAGCGTACTGTTGTTATACTGATAACCGGCATGTGCATACTTATCTTTTCTCTTTTATATCCGAACTTAATTAAATGAAACAGACATGATAACAATAAGAAACAATACCCGCCTGATGGCGGAAATAGACCGTATCGCCGAAGTGGCCGGCTACCTGTGGACCAAAGGCTGGGCGGAACGTAACGGCGGAAACATATCCGTAAACGTATCTTCTTTCCTTACCGACGATGAAAAGATACTGCCTTCCCTTTGTCCTTCCGTCCCTTTGGCAGAAGAGGTAACGGAGCTGTGCGGACACGTGTTTTACGTTACCGGAACAGGCAAACGAATGCGATACGTAGCCAAAGACCCTTTTGCCAACGGCTCTCTGATACGCATTGCCGATGACGGGAAGTCGTACGACATCATTGCAGAGCAAGCCATTGCGCCCACTTCCGAACTGCCATCGCATCTGCTGATGCACAACTTTGTAAGACGGTCGGGACGCGACAATCGCGTGGTGCTTCACACGCATCCCACCGACCTGATAGGCATGACGCACTGCAAGCCTTTCCTCAACTCGGAGGTGCTTACGCGTACGCTTTGGAGCATGATTCCGGAATGCCGTATCATTGTGCCCAAAGGAGTGGGGATAGTGCCCTACGAGATACCCGGCACGCTGGCGTTGGCACATGCTACTATCGAACAGCTGGCACACCACGATGTAGTGTTCTGGGAGAAGCACGGTATCCTGGCAGTTGGCGAAGACGTGATAGAATGCTTCGACGCCATTGATACGCTCAGCAAATCCGCCCAGATCTATTTTAGCGCCCGCATGGCAGGGTTCGAGCCCGAAGGCATGACGGACGAGCAACTGGACGGCCTGGTAGAACCATTCGGTTTGGAAATATACGGTTAGACTTAAAAACCTTTGATAGCATGAAACACCTTCTTATCCTTATAGCATTGCTTTGTTCATGCGGAGTATTTGCCGGGCAGCGCGACAGCCGTGTGCGTGAGTATCTGCCTCCCGTCAGGATTCTCTGGCAGCAAGGCGGCGAGCAAATATCCTGCGCAGACCGCCTGCTTCGTCCCGGCAACGGACAATCCGAACTGGTATCCTCCGGCGACATCTGCATCATGAAGAGCGCCTCCGCCGGGCATCCCGCCATCTTGTTGGATTTCGGACGGGAGCTGCAAGGCGGCCTACAGTTCGTCACCGGCATGTCACCTGCCGGCAAACCCATTACCGTCCGCGTACGTTTGGGAGAGTCGGCCAGTGAGGCCATGTGCGACATCGACGGGCTGAACGGCGCTACCAACGACCATGCCATGCGCGACTTCACCTTGCAGCTTCCCTGGCTGGGCGTGACAGAGGCGGGCAACTCCGGCTTCCGCTTTGTGAGGATAGACTTGCCGGACGACAATGTAGAGCTGCACCTGAAAGAAATACGTGCCGTTTCCACCTTCCGCGATCTGGAATATAAAGGCTCGTTCCGTTGCAACGACGAGCGTTTGAACCGTATCTGGCAAACCGGAGCTTACACCGTTCACCTGAACATGCAGGAGTATCTTTGGGACGGTATCAAGCGCGACCGCCTGGTATGGGTGGGCGATTTGCATCCGGAGGTAATGACCGTATGCGCCGCCTTTGGAAACAACGACGTTGTTACTAAAAGCCTCGACTTGATACGCGACATAACGCCTCTTCCGCAATGGATGAACGGCATCAGTTCGTATTCCGTATGGTGGCTGCTTATCCAGCACGACTGGTATCTGTATCAGGGCAACAGGGCGTATCTGCAAGCGCAGCAATCGTATATCACGGGGCTGCTGGAGCTGCTTCTCACCAAGATAGACAGCGATGGGGTGGAACGGCTGGACGGCAACCGCTTCCTGGACTGGCCCAGCAGCGAGAATGCCGAGGCTATCCATGCCGGACTGCAATCGCTCATGGTGCAAGCCTTCGGGGCAGGCGTCCGGTTGTGCCTCTGGCTGGGAGACGATGAACTGGCCGCCCGTTGTGAAGCCGCCCGGACAAAGGCCGTACAGGCCGGCAAACGCCTGAACCCTGCCGGAACGAAGCAGGCGGCCGCCTTGATGGCGCTGTCGGGCCTGCTGCCTGCCGCAGAGGCGGACCGGAAGTATCTTTCCGCAGGAGGGGCTAAGGGCTTCTCCACCTTCTACGGGTATTATATGCTGAAAGCAATGGCCGAGGCGGGCAACTACACCGGCGCTTTAGACATGGTACGCACCTATTGGGGCGCCATGCTCGATCTGGGCGCCACTACCTTCTGGGAAGATTTCGACATGGACTGGCTACCCGGCGCGGCACGTATAGACAGCCTTGTTCCCGCCGGAATGAAAGACATCCACCGCGATTACGGCAACTATTGTTACCGTGGATACCGCCACAGTCTGTGTCACGGCTGGGCATCCGGCCCTACGGCCTGGCTTAGCCGGTACGTATTGGGAGTGGAAGTGGTAGAACCCGGTTGCAGGGTGGTGAGCATCTCGCCCCATCTGGGCGACCTGCAATGGGTGGAGGGCACTTTCCCCACACCCTACGGGGTAATTGAGATACGTCACGAGAAAGATGCCAACGGGCAGATACACAGCGTTGTAAATGCGCCGGGCGAGGTAACGGTCCTGCGCCCCGCACCTCAATACCTTTGCGCCGTACACCTCAACGCTCTTGCGGCGTGGGGCGCAAGACCTTTGCGGCGTACGCAGTAACGCTCTTACCGTGCACACGGTAAAGGTTGTACCGTTAGAACGGTAAAGGTCATACCGCGTACACGGTAAAAGCATTACCGCTATAGCGGTAAGAGCGTTACCGGAAATACATCAAAATAAACCATTAAATAACACTATAATATGAAGCGATACTTGATTTATGCGTCCGTGCTGACAGCCTTGTTGCTGACAGCCTGTAAAGGGCCGAACGAACAGACCGTTCCGGTAAACCTGCGTACCGAATATCTTACAGAACCCATCGGGCTGGACACCGATTCGCCCCGCTTTACGTGGGAATATGACGGCAATGAAGAAGGCTTTATGCCCTCGCGTGCCGAAGTAACGGTCTCTACCTCGCCCGATATGCGGCAAGACCCCGTGAAGCTCGTTGTGCAAAACGGAATGGACGAGGGCCTTCCTTCCTGCGCCGATAAACTCGCCCTGACGCCCTTTACCCGTTACTACTGGACGGTTACCGTATGGGATGCCGGCGGCCACCGGTGCAAAACCTCCGACGTGGCTACCTTTGAGACGGGATATATGCAGACTGCCAATCATCCGGCTACGTGGATAACCGACAATCACGACAAGGAGTTTGAACCTGCGCCTCTGTTCCGCAAGACTTTCAGCGTGAAGAAGAACGTCCGGCAGGCACGCCTCTACGTAGCCTCCGCCGGATACCATGAACTGTTTGTAAACGGCAGCCGGGTAGGCCGCAATTATCTGGACCCCGGATATACTCACTTCGATAAACGCATCCTGTATGTGACGCACGACGTAACCGGTTTGCTGCGTGACGGAGATAATGCCCTTGGCGCCGTGCTGGGCAACGGCTGGTACAACGTGCAGTCCGTTGCTGTGTGGGACTTTGAGAAGGCACGCTGGCGCGACCGTCCGCGGATGAGCTGCGAACTGCGGATCACCTATGCCGATGGCTCTGTAGAATCTGTCGTTACCGACAACTCCTGGCGCACGGCTACCGGGCCTTATACCTACAACGACATCTACAGTGGAGACATGTTTGACGCTACGTTGGAGGCAAAGGGCTGGAAAGAAGCCGGATTCGACGACAGCGGTTGGCAGCCTGCCAAACTCACCACTTCTCCGGCTCCGCTCGTAGTGGCCCAGCAAATGCCTCCCATCCAGGTTACTGCCGAGCTTAGCCCTGTCAATATGAAATCCTTCGGCAGCAAGCTCTATGTCTTCTCGTTCGACAAAAATATGACCGGCCTCTGCCGCCTCAACGTAAAGGGCGAACGCGGAACCCGCATCACCATGAAGCATGGCGAGATTCTGCGGGAAGACGGCCGGCTGGAACAGGGTAACATCAACATTTATTATCATCCCGTCAAGCCTTACGAGATATTCCAGACCGATGTCTATACCCTCAGCGGCGACCCCGACGGCGAGGTGTACACACCATCTTTCTCTTACCACGGTTTCCAATACGTGGAGGTGGAGAGCAGCAAACCGGTTACACTCACCACCGAAAGCCTCACGGCATTGCAGATACACACCAACGTCACTCCGGTAGGTACTTTCCGGTGCTCCAACCCGATGCTGAATAAGCTGTGGGACGCTACGATGCTGGCTTATGTGAACAATCTGCACAGTATTCCTACCGACTGTCCGCAACGCGAGAAGAACGGGTGGACTGCGGACGCCCATGCTGCCATAGACCTTGCCTTGCTGGGATTTGACGGAATCACCGTCTACGAGAAGTGGATGAACGACTTTATCGACAACCAGCGCGACGGTATAGGCGACATCTCCGGTATCATCCCTTCCAGCAGTTGGGGATATGGTGACTGGCCTGGTCCGGTTTGGGACGCTGCCCTGTTTATCATCCCCCAGGCTCTGTATAATTACTATGGAACAACCCGTAGTATCCAGCAATTATATCCTTCCATGGAACGCTATCTGGAGTATCTGAAGACGAAGGAGACGCCGGACGGAACTCTCAGCAACGGCATTGGCGACTGGGTGTTCTGGAAAACGCAGACCAACACGGAGTATACCTCTACGGCTTACTATTACCTGGATAACGTCTTGATGGCACACTTTGCCGGATTGACGGGTAAAGACGCTTCGCCTTACCAAAAGAAGGCGGAGGTGCTGAAAGGGATCATTAACAAGAAGTTCTTCAATGCCGAAACCGGAGAATATGCGGGTGGAACGCAGGCTGCCCAGGGTGTTGCCCTGTATCTGGGCTTTGTGCCGGAAGGGAAAGAGGCGTTGGTGGCTAAAGTTTTGCGTGACAAAGTAGCGGTCAACGATCACTTCCTAGACTTCGGCTTGTTGGGCAGCAAGACCGTCCCGGCTATGCTTACCCGCTATGGATATGTGGAGGACGCTATGAAGATGTTGCTGAAAACCGATGCCCCATCGTGGGGATACTGGATAGAGAAGAAAGGATATACTACTTTGCCGGAGACGTGGACTATGAATGACAAGTTTGCCGACGCCTCGCTGAACCATGTGTTCCTTGGAGATGTCTCTGCCTGGATGATGAATGCTTTGGCCGGAATCAATTACGACCCGTCTGCTCCGGGGTTCAACCGTATACTTATCACTCCTCATTTTGTGAATGATCTGGACTGGGTGAAAGGAAGCTATCATTCCGTGCGCGGTTTGATTACGAGCGAATGGCGTACCGAAGGAAGCCTGGTTACGCTGACTGTTACCGTGCCGTCAGGCTGTACGGCCGAAGTTCGCGTAGGAAATAGCACGGATGTATTGCAAGGCGGTACGCATATATTGCAATACTCGCGGTAATACGGTTGGTGAAATGAACTTATAAAAACAGGGTTATGAATAAGCTGAAACAATATTTACTGATGCTGGCCGCCGGTCTTTCCATTTCGGCCGGAGCATCCGGTGTTTCCGGAAAATGGCAGGCGCAATGGATCAGTACCGAGAAATGCCAGAGTGCCAGCAATACCTGGCTTGCTTACCGTAAATCGTTTACGGTAGGTGAAGTGCCGCCCGTTCTCAGTGCGAGGATTGCCGTAGATTCCAAGTACTGGCTATGGATCAATGATGAGTTGGTAGTTTTCGAGGGCGGCCTTAAACGCGGGCCGGCTCCTCATGCTACCTATTATGATGTGGTGGATATAGCTCCTTATCTTGCGCAAGGGGAGAATACGATAGCCGTTTTGTTATGGCACTTCGGGAAAGACGGGTTCAGCCATACCAATAGCGGAAAGGCGGGATTGTTGTTTGAAGCGGTAGGCGATGGCGTCCGTTTGCTTTCGGATGATACGTGGCAGTGTACTCTTTATGATGCGTATCAGAATACGGAAGCTCCGCATCCGAATTATCGCTTGCCGGAAAGTAATATCCGCTTTGACGCACGACTGATGATGAAGGACTGGAACAGGAAGAGCTTCGAGGGCTCGCTACCGGCGGCACAAGTAGTGCTTGGCGCTTGGGAGACAATGGGCAGCCTGGTGGAGCGCCCTATCCCGCAGTGGAAGAATAGCGGGTTGCTGCCTTATCCGGATGTTCGCTGCTCGGCGGATGGGGATACGTTGTTTTGCCGTCTTCCTTATAATGCGCAGGTAACTCCTTATTTACGGGTGAATGCGGATGCGGGCAAAATGATCCGGATCATTACCGATAACTATACGGGAGGAACGGAGAATAACGTGCGTGCCGAATACATTACCACTGACGGCGTGCAGGAATATGAGAGCCTGGGATGGATGAATGGACACGAAGTACGCTATATCGTACCCGAAGGGGTGGAGGTGATGGAGGTGAAGTATCGTGAAACAGGCTATGATGCCGACATTGCCGGGCTTTTCCACTGCAACGACGACTTCCTTAACGAACTCTGGAAACGTAGTGCCCGTACTCTATACATAACCATGCGTGACAGCTATATGGATTGCCCCGACCGTGAGCGTGCCCAATGGTGGGGTGACGAAGTGAATGAGCTTGGCGAAACGTTTTATGCGCTTTCCCCCAGCGGACAGAAGTTGGCCTTGAAAGGTATATATGAATTGATGAACTGGCAGAAGGAGGACGGGGTTCTGTTCGCGCCTGTTCCTGCCGGCAATTGGGATAGAGAATTGCCTTTGCAGATGTTGGCTTCTGTAGGTTGGTATGGATTTCATACGCAATACTATTACAGTGGCGATAGCAGTTTTGTGCCGGTTATATACGACCGTTTGCATCGCTATCTGCACGAAGTATGGCAAACGGATGCCAATGGGTTGCCAATAGAACGCAACGGCGGATGGAGTTGGGGTGATTGGGGCGAGAATATCGACATGGGTGTGCTTACAAACTGTTGGTATTATCTGGCTCTGAAAGCGGAGAAAGCATTTGCTTTGCAGTTGGGTAAAGTTGGTGATGCCGAAGAAATAGGGCGCATGATGTACAGTATCGAGAAGTGTTTTAATACGAAGTATTGGACAGGTGCGGAATATCGCTCTCCCGGCTATAAAGGTGCTACCGACGACCGTTCGCAAGCGATGGCGGTTGTATCCGGGCTTGCCTCTGCCGATAAATACAAGCCTTTGCTGAAAGTCCTTGAAAAGGAGTATCATGCCAGTCCGTATATGGAGAAATACGTTCTTGAAGCGCTGTTTATGATGGATCAGCCTGAGTTTGCATTGAATCGGATGAAGACGAGGTATAAGAAGATGATGAGTTATCCGTATTCTACCCTGTTTGAGGGATGGAGAGTTGGTTCTGATGGCTTTGGAGGAGGCACTATCAATCATGCGTGGAGCGGAGGACCTCTCACTCTCCTTAGTCAAAAAGTATGTGGCATAGAACCTACATCTCCGGGCTTTCGCACATTTAAGATTGAACCAAAACTCGGTTCGCTGTGGGAAGCGAAGGCTGTTGTCCCCACACATTATGGTGACATCAAGGTGAATATCCAAAGAAAAGGGAAATCGTTGTCTCTTGTGGTTGAAGTACCGGAAGAGACTTCTGTCGAGGTGTTACTTCCCGGCAAAAAGGCAATACAGCTTCAAGCCGGTATTCATACATTATAGATAATTGTTACCGCTTTTGTCAGTAGAAAAGCGGCAACAATCGCTCTGTAAACTTTGAAAATGAATAGATAATAGCTACTTTTTATCATAAAGCGGACACGTTTTATAATAATCCAAACCAATACATTTTGTGTAATATATTGCACAGCTCTTTTCGTTTATCTATTTTTGCACACGTCTATTAGTGGTAAATAGTTGAATGGCAAAAAGAAAAACTTCTTCCCGTAAACGGAGAAAGAAAGGACATAAAACATCTTTATTTGTATCTTCGTTGAAACACTTACTTATTTGGGTGAGTGTTATTGTGGTTTGCGCACTAATATTCTTATATTCTTATAACTATCTTTTCCCGATAAAGCAGCAGGAAACTTCTTCCCCGAAACAGTCGGAGGTAGTTGTCGTTCCATCTCAAAAGCAAACTCAAAAACAGACTCAAAAGCAAACCGCAGCTTCCGTAACTTCATTTAAAATTCCTGCCAATGCTGAGATTCCCCGTTTGCGGACAAAGCGAGCGGAGCAAGTTATCAAACATGAGGGATATACTGTTTCCTATAATTCGGATTACCGTATAGCTAATTGGGTAGCTTACGAACTTACTGCTGAGGAGGCAAAAAGCAAAAAGGCGGTCCGTTCTAATAAATTTGTTCCTGATCCTTTGGTGAAAGGTGCTTCGGCTACGAATGAAGACTATACGCGTACCGGATATGACCGGGGACATCTAGCTCCGGCAGGTGATATGAAATGGTCGGCTAAAGCAATGCGCGAGTCTTTTTATTTCAGTAATATATGCCCTCAAAAGCCAGGACTGAATAGAGGTATTTGGAAAGAACTGGAGGAACAAAGCCGCCTTTGGGCGATGGACACTGGTAGTTTATTGATTGTAACAGGACCGGTTATTTCAGATGATTTGAAACGTATGGGTAAGAACAGGGTTGCAGTACCGAAATTGTTTTATAAAGTAATATGTACGAAATGGAATAATAAGCTCGAAGGTATTGCGTTCCTTTTCAGTAATAAGGATTATAAAGAAACTCCTCTTCGTTCGATGGCGATACCTGTCGATAGTGTAGAGAAAGTAACAGGTATCGACTTTTTCCCTTCTCTTCCGGATGATATAGAGAAACGGATGGAGTCACGGGTAGATTGGGATCAATGGTCTTTTTGATCGCAACAATCGTTTTAAACAGAATGTTGTACTATAGAATATAATAAACAATAAAACATAAATGGCAATGAAAGGAATTTTTATCCCCCTTCTAGTATTGGTGACATTGATGGTTTCTTGTAGCCAACCACCGGTAAAGGAACAGGGTCCGAGACCGGTAAAGTTGACGGAAGTAACATCTCTGAACGTCGTGGAAAAGTCTTTTAGTGGAGTTGTGTCTCCCGACCAGTTCAGTGATTTAGCATTTAAGATGTCAGGGCCGCTTATTTCGCTGAACGTGGAAGAAGGGCAAAAAGTTCGTACGGGGCAAGTTGTGGCAGAGATAGATCCTCAAGATTTTAAATGGGAATATGAAGCAAAGAAAGCTTCTTTCCAAACAGCCGAAGCTCAGTTGAACCGTGCGGAAAAGTTGCTTTCCAAACAAGCAATATCCAAACAGGAATATGAATCTACGGAAGCATCCTATTCAAATGCTAAAGCTGCCTTTGAATATGCTCAAAACCAATTATCTCAAACAAAGTTACGCGCTCCTTTTGATGGATTTATTCAGAAAAAGTACGTAGAGAATTATCAGAAGGTTCAGGCCGGACAAGGTATCGTTTGTTTGATTAATCCTAACAAATTACAGATTCAATATACAATGCCGGAGACGAACGTAATCTATTTTTCTAATCCGTATCAGATTTTTGTAGAGTTTGACAATTATAAAGGCATCCGTTTTAAAGCAAAGGTAAAGGAATATGTGGAAGCTTCGCCTGATGGCTCTGGAGTTCCTGTATTTTTGTATATCGACGATCCTGAATTTAATCTCAGTAAATATAAAGTGGCAGTCGGATTCTCTTGCCGTGTCATTCTTCATATTGAAAGTGAAAGCTTTAATCAGGGAGCTGTTCTTATTCCTATATCAGCAATAGTGGCCGCAGATGAGAGCGACAGCAAATATGTTTTCGTATATAATAGTCAATCACAAACGGTTGAACGTCGCGAAATAGTGGAGGCCGAACTGGTAGGTAAAGACAATGTTGTTGTTATCAACGGATTGAAGGCTGGCGACCAGGTCGTTTCAGCAGGTGCAACCCGCTTGGAGAATGGTCAACAAGTAAGAGTATTAACGGATTAAGCAGAAGAAAATGAATATACCAAAATATTCTTTGGAGAATAAAAAGATAATCTATTTCTTCTTGGCAGTGTTGCTTATAGGAGGAATATATTCTTTTTTTAAGCTCCCTAAAAAGGAGGATTCTCCTTTCGTAATTAAGCAAGCGGTTCTGGTTACGCAATATCCCGGAGCTACTCCTTTGGAAGTTGAAAAACTGATAACAGAACCGATTGAACGCGAAATTCAATCCATGTCGGATGTTTTCCAGATAAAGTCTGAGTCTTATTTCGGAATGTCCAAAATTTCGATAGAATTAAAGCCTACGCTGGCACCGGATTATATGCCGGTAAAATGGGATGAGTTGCGGCGTAAGGTCGCTAATATCCAGCCTCGTCTGCCGAGTGGAGCTTCGGCTATTAATGTGAGTGATGACTTTGGTGATGTGTTTGGTATCTATTATGCCCTTACGGCAGACGAAGGATTTACCTATGATGATATGCGGGACTGGGCACAGAAGATAAAAACAGAATTGACGCCGATTCCCGGTGTGCAGAAAGTATATTTATATGGTGAACAGACGCAGGTTGTGAATGTCCGTATCTCTGTTCCTAAACTGGCCAATCTGGGAATTGATCCTAACGCAATCCAACAGGTGTTGCAAACGCAGAATTTACTGGTTAATACAGGTGAAATACTAACAGGTACTTATCAACTTCGTGTTCGTGCTGAAGGTACTTATAAGAATATTCAGGACATTCGTGACCAGTTGATTGTAACGAAGAACGGGAGTGAGGTTCGTTTAGGCGATATAGCTATTGTAGAACGCGGATACATGGATCCTCCTTCCAACCTGATGAGAGTGGATGGTAAGCGAGCGATTGGTATCGGTGTGGCTACAGGTGCGAAGGATGATGTTGTAGCCGTTGGAAATCTGGTATCAGACCATCTTAAAGAAATGGAGCAGTTATTTCCGATAGGAATG
Source organism: Parabacteroides bouchesdurhonensis (assembly GCF_900186615.1). GTDB lineage: Bacteria > Bacteroidota > Bacteroidia > Bacteroidales > Tannerellaceae > Parabacteroides > Parabacteroides bouchesdurhonensis. The sequence continues at coordinate 3,508,506 of NZ_LT896588.1, read as the reverse complement.
GAGCTGAAAACCATATACCCTGAAAACAAAATTGCGGATGAAGCTAATAACGGATTTATCCTGAACTTAATAGAGTCATTATTGATCGTTATTGTGATCATCTTTCTGGTGATGGGATCGCGGGCAGGTATGCTTGTGGGTAGTTCGTTATTGTTTTCGGTAGGAGGAACGTTGCTGATCATGCTTATCTGGGGTGTGGGACTAAATCGTACATCGTTGGCCGCATTCATTATTGCCATGGGTATGTTGGTGGATAATGCAATTGTTGTAACGGATAACGCACAGATTGGTATTAAGCGGGGATTACCCCGTTACCAGGCATTGATTGACGGTGCTATTAAACCTCAGTGGGCATTGCTTGGTGCTACATTTATTGCGGTATGTTCTTTTTTACCGATGTATTTGGCACCTGCATCTGTGGCGGAAATTGTAAAACCGTTGTTTATAGTGCTGGCTGTGTCGCTGGGTTTAAGCTGGATATTAGCTTTGACACAAACAACGACATTTGGCAATTTCATACTGAAAGAGGCCAAACCGGGAGAAGCCAAAGATCCGTACGATACTAAACTGTATCATAAGTTTGAGAAAGTATTAGGGCGTTTAATCAAACGTAGATATATAACGTTGACTACTGTTGTGGCTACTTTGTTCCTTTCATTGGTTATAATGGGACTTATGCCGCAGAGCTTCTTCCCGATTATGAATAAGCCTTATTTCCGTGCCGACTTAATTTTCCCGGAAGGCTATGGTATTGATGATGTGGAAAGGAATGTTTTGAAGATTGAAGACTATCTGAAATCGAACGAGAATATCAAATCATATTCGTTTACGTTGGGAGGATCACCGGTTCGTTATTATCTGGCAAGTTCTTCTGTTGGTCCGAAGCCTAATTTTGCAAATGTTTTGATAGAAACAAAGAATGCTAAAGATGCTCAGGCCGAAGAAAGTAAGTTTTACGACTACATGGTTGCTAATTATCCGGATATATTGACCCGTTCAGCTTTGTTTGCTCTGTCTCCGGTTCCGGATGCAGCAATAGAAATAGGTTTTGTGGGCGACAATATAGATACGTTGGTTGCTTTAACGCAACGGACAGAGGCGATAGCCCGCAAGTATGATAAGGTAATGGAAATTCGTAACAGTTGGGGAAATAAAGTGCCGGTGTGGAAACCTATGTATTCACAAGAGAAAGGATTGCGCTTGGGTATTACAAGACAACAGGTGGCTTATTCCTTGCGTTCGGCTACGAATGGCGTCCCTTTGGGTGAATACAGAGAGAATGACGTATTTATGCCTATCCTTTTGAAAGATGCCGATAGGGATTCGATGAACCTGAATGATATTAAGACGCTTCCTGTTTATAGTGCGAAAGGACGTTCTGTTAAGGTAGAGCAGGTAATTGATGATTTCTCATTGGATTATGAATTTAATGTAATAAGACGTTATAACCGCCAGCGTTATATGATGATGCAATGTGAGCCTAAACGTGGAGCAAACACAATGGCTGCGTTCAGTCATTTGTGGGAGGAAGTACAGAAAGAAGTACAAGTGCCCGACGGATATAAATTACAATATTTTGGTGAGCAGTCGGAACAGGATAAAGGTAATAAGGCAATCGCCGCTAATATTCCATTGATGTTTGGTTTGATTTATGTCACATTGCTGTTCTTGTTCCCTAAATTCTATCGAAAGCCAGTGTTGATTATGTGCATGTTGCCATTGATCTTTATTGGCGTTGTATTAGGGTTGTTAGTTTTTGGCAAGTCGTTGGACTTCTTTGCGATGCTGGGTTTATTAGGATTGATTGGTATGAATATTAAAAATGCCATTGTGCTTGTAGATGAGATAGGCCTCCAACTGAATAGCGGATTAGCTCCGGTAAATGCGGTTGTTGAGGCAACTAAAACCCGTATTGTACCTGTAACAATGGCTTCGGGTACTACAATATTAGGTATGCTTCCTTTGCTTGGCGACGCTATGTTTGCCGGGATGGCTGCTACGATTATGGGAGGTTTGTTTGTCTCTACAATCCTGACAATCTTTGTGCTCCCTGTAACCTATTGTATATTCTTTAAGATTAAATCAGAATAAGTAATATGAGAAATAAGATAATAATAATTTTTCTCTTGTTGGGAGCGCTTTTTGCCAAAGCACAGGATAATCAGCTCTCGGTTGAGGAATATAAGCAGCGCGTACTGGAATATAGCCGTCAAATCAAACAAAGCAGTGAAGAACGGGTTGCCATGCAGCAAGCTATAAAAGCGGCAAAGACCGCCTTTTTCCCGGCTTTTGATTTCTCCGGAAGCTATCAGTACCGTATTAATAAATATGATTTGGACTTTGGTCCGGGTATGGCCGTTGAGATGGATCACAACACCTATAGCTTGGGTGCAACTGTTAATCAGCCTGTTTACGCGGGAGGACAGATTTATAATAACTATAAAGCTGCCCAGGTACAAGGAGAAATAGCGGAACAGGCGGAGGAATTAACTACTGATAATATTATCTATTCTGCTGACTTGAATTATTGGTCGGCAGCGGCACGTAAAGGTATGTATGAGGTCATGTGCCAATATGTTGACATTGTTCAGCAATTGGAGAACGTATTGACAATTCGTTTTAATGATGGCCAGATAAGTAAAACCGATTTGTTACAAGTTCAGTCTCGCTTAAAAGAAGCTGAATTGAATAAGAGTTCCGCTTATAAAGATTATCAGATTGCATTGCAGAATTTAAATGTTTTAATGGGTATATCTCCAATGGCTCCGGTAGAAATAGCGGATTCTATTACAATGTATCAGATGTTGCCGTTGCAAGTAGGGGAGGACGTGGCTTTGCGTAATCGTCCGGATTATACGATTTCTCAATTGAACATTGAATACCAAAAGAGACAGATTAATTTGTCGAAAGCAAAATATAACCCGACGTTAGCTGTCGGATTCCAGGGGACTTGGGGAACGTCCATGTTGAATGTAAAAGGTTCGGATCAATTATGGACGCCTGCTGTATTCGCTTCTTTGAAAATCCCATTGTTTCATTGGGGAGCGCGTTTTAAGGAAGTTAATTCTCAGAAAGCCCTTCTTCGCAGTAGAGAATATGCTTTAGATGACACACGGGACCAGATTTCCAAAGAAGTGGCTAATGCCTGGACAAGCTTGACAGAGAATACAAAACAAATATCTGTAGCTGAGGAAGCATGCAAAATAGCCGAAGAAAACCTGGATTTAAACACTTTCAGCTATAATGAAGGTAAGTTGCCTATCTTGGATGTACTTTCTGCCCAACTCTCGTGGATACAGTCTTACAGTAGCCTGATCCAGACTTGGTATCAGCAGAAAGCCTCTTTGGCCCAGTATAATAAGGCTATCGGTATCCGCAGGATACAGTAGTAAGGAAGGTTAAATAGTATTATACAGGAAGCGGCTATCGGATTTCATTGTCCGATAGCCGCTTTTTATGTAAATACATGTTCCATTTTGTTTCATGCCGGTGAAACTTTTGTTCCATCGTGATGAAACACTTGTTCCTCCGGCATGAAACACTTGTTCCTCCAGCATGGAACATTTGTTCCTTCGGCATGAAACTTTTTTCTTGTCATTTGTACTTAGCCGAAACGAAGGGAACTTTTTACTAACCAATGCTATCTATACGTTCAATTCATATACTGACGAAATATTCGTATTTTATTTGTTTAGTTGAATTTATATTGCTTTATTTGTGATAAAGTATATAATCTAAATAAATATTGAGCCATGAGAAACGTGTTGTTTTTAAGCGTCTTGATGATTAATCTGTTAGGACTGACCGGTTGCTTGAATCGGTCCGGAAAAGTTTCCGAACGGGCAATACCTGTTATGAATATGGATGTTTCCTATCCGCAAAAAGAATTTGCGTTACAAGATTTAGGGAAGGTTCGTTATATCCGTATGGATACTACGGAGAATGCCTTGCTGGATGATGGGATGCGTTTGTCGCCTTCGGCAAATGGATTCATTTTTTATAATCCTTTTTCGGGAAGCGTGGTTGGCTATGACAAGGACGGGCATCTTATTTGTAATTTCAACCACAAAGGACAAGGTGCCAATGAGTATGCAAATATTAATAAGCTGGCGTATGATGAAGAAAACGGAAAGATTTATATTCTTCCATATGGTACGAAAGTGAATATATTGGCATTTGATTTACAGGGAAAATGCGTGCAGAGTTTTTCAACGCCGGATACGCTGATTGCTACAGATATGGCTCTTTTTAATTCGGAATCATTGTTGGTATGGGATACGAAGAACTTTAATGTGATAAAAGAGGGGAAAATCAGTAAGCTGGCAGAAGCTCTTCCGGATCCGAACCCATATCCTTTTGTTTTCCTGAATACAAAAGACGGCGCTTTGGACTCCCGTTTATCTAAAGCCTATCCGGAGCATTTTCGTTTACTTGTTTTTACTATACAGGATGGAGCGCCTTTTGTTATGATGGCACACACCAATACGATTGTGCCTTCTAATAATGGCTTTCTGCTGAATGACTTCGTGTCAGATACGGTTTTTTGGTTATCCAAAGACAAAGAAGTGAAACCTGTCTTTACGCATACTCCTTCACTCCATACAAACATACCCAAAAGAAATGTTTGTGAAGTTTGGGCAATGTCTTCCCGTTTTATGTTGATTAATGTAATATCCCTTAATTTGGAAGAGGCAAGTACTCAGACCGGGTTAAAAACGGCATGGTATCTTTGGGATTCAAACGAGCAGAGTTTTACACAATGTACGTTTTATAATGCGGATTTTAAAAAAGCAGGAGAAACATTACGTCCTACTGCCGTATCCGGAGATAAGTTATATTTCAGATATTTCCCAAGTGAACTGCTTGAGGCATCAGAAAAGCAATCCTTAAAGGGAGAACTTGAAACCTTAACGCATTCGTTGGATGAAGATGATAATATGATTTTGATGGAAGTGTCTTTATCTGATTAAGTCTTTTAAATCTTTTTATCCGCATCCCTTCGTTTTCATGTATGAATGTTTTTGTTAGGAAATAGGAATCTATTTAAAAAAAGTTGTTACTTTGTGGGCGTTTAAACTGTTAACTTTATAAATATAACGAGCATATTCTAACAAAAAAATATTTGATACCATGATTTGGAATGAGACGATTGAATGCATGGACCGTGAGGAGATGCGGAAATTACAAAGCATCCGGTTGAAACGGGTAGTTGAACACGTTTATCATAATTCTCCTTTTTATCGCAAAAAAATGCAGGAGATGGGAATTACCCCGGATGATGTTCAATCAATTGACGATATAACAAAACTTCCTTTTACCGTAAAACAAGACCTTCGTGATAACTATCCTTTCGGATTAATGGCGGTACCGATGTCCGAAATTGTCCGTCTGCATGCTTCTTCCGGAACAACGGGAAAACCTATTGTAGTAGGATATACCCGTAAGGACCTTTCTATCTGGGCAGAAGCAGTTGCCCGTTGTTTTACAGCCTATGGTTTGACAAAGAATGATTCCGTTCAGGTTTCTTATGGCTATGGATTATTTACGGGAGGCTTGGGTGCACATGCCGGCGTGGAGAATATAGGAGGGACTGTTATTCCGATGAGTAGTGGTAATACGCAAAAACAGATTCAGTTGATGCACGACTTTGGTGCCAAAGGATTGGCCTGTACTCCGTCTTATGCCCTTTATCTGGCTGAAACAATACATGAATCGGGTATTCCGTTGGAAGAATTCAGCTTGAGAGTAGGCGCTTTTGGTGCTGAACCCTGGACGGAAAATATGCGTAAAGAGCTGCAAGAAAAGCTGAATATAAAAGCTTATGATATATATGGTTTGACAGAAATATGTGGCCCTGGCGTAGGTGGTGAATGCGAATGTCAGAACGGCACTCATTTATGGGAAGATCATTTCTTTCCTGAGATTGTAGACCCTAAGACTTTACAGCCTGTAGAACCCGGTCAGGTGGGAGAATTGGTATTTACTACACTTACAAAAGAAGGCATGCCGATGATCCGCTATCGTACGAGAGACCTTACTTCATTGACCTATGAAAAATGTGCATGTGGGCGTACTGCTGTGAGAATGAGCCGCATATTAGGACGAAGCGATGATATGCTGATTATTCGTGGCGTAAATGTTTTCCCATCTCAGGTAGAATCCGTAATTTTGGAACTTCCGGAGTTCGAGCCGCATTATCTGATAGTTGTGGATCGTGTAAACAATACAGATACTTTCCAGATACAAGTGGAAGTGCGCCAGGAGTATTATTCGGATGAAATCAATAAAATGATTGCTCTGAAGAAGAAAATTGCAAGCCGTATGCAAAGTGTGATAGGTTTGCAACCCGATATAAAGATTGTAGAACCACGTAGTATTGAACGAAGCATGGGTAAAGCCAAGCACGTGATAGACAATCGAAAATTAGTTTAAATCTCTAAAGATTAAAGTGCTATGTTAATTAAACAGTTATCTATTTTCTTGGAGAACAAGAAAGGCCGTTTTACGGAAGTGGCAAAAATATTAGGAGAAGCAGGTATAAATATGTCAGCTTTTACGGTAGCGGAAAATTCCGATTTCGGAATCCTTCGTCTGATCGTATCGGATACGGATAAGGCTATTAAAGTGTTGCGGGACAAATTATATGCCGTAAGTATAGCGGAAGTGGTTTGCTTGCATTGTCCTAATCAGCCCGGAGCATTGGCCAGAGCGATGGATATTATTACATCGGCCGGTATTTTTATAGAATACATGTATGCTTTTTCACAGGGAGACGCGGCAAATGTTATTATTCGCCCGGACAATGTAGAGAAGTGTGCAGAGGTGCTGAAAGCTAATAAACTGGAGCTGATTGCCGCCAGTGATTTATATAAGTTATAAATATTAACGTTTTGCGTTTCGTTTATTTGCCAGGAAGCACTAACTTTGCGCGCTAAAAGTATGTGAATGAAAAAGGTTGTATTTTTATTGATGATGATGACCGTCTTGTTATCTTCTTGCGGAGAGTATAATAAGATATTGAAAAGTACAGATTATGAGTTGAAGTATTCTTATGCCAAGAAATATTTCAATGCAAAGCAATATTCAAAGTCTGCTACTTTGTTGGAGGAACTGGTTACAATCTTTAAAGGAACGGCTTATGCCGAAGAATCCTTGTATTTGTTGGCACAAAGCTATTACGGCCAGAAAGATTATCAAACAGCTTCGCAATATTTTGAGACTTACTATACGACTTATCCGAAAGGTGAATATACCGAATTGGCACGGTATTATTCCGGATATGGCTTGTATCAGGACTCTCCGGACCCCCGGTTGGACCAGTCTCAAACGTATAAGGCTATTGAGCAGTTGCAGCTTTACTTAGAGTATTATCCTCAAAGCGAACGTGCTGCCGAAGCACAGAAAATAATGTTCGAGTTGCAGGAAAAACTGGCTTATAAGGAATTAATGGCTGCTAAATTGTATTATAATTTGGGTACTTATATGGGCAATAACTATCAATCATGTGTGATCACTTCACAAAATGCGTTGAAAGATTATCCATATTCAAAGTATCGTGAAGAATTTATGTATTTAATACTTCGTTCAAAGTATGAGTTGGCATTAGTCAGCATAGATGAAAAATTACAAGGACGTTATCGTGAAGTGGTGGACGAGTATTATAATTACATAAACGAATATCCGGAAGGGCAATATCTGAAACAAGTTCAAAGGTTTTACGACTATGCCAACAAGCGGATATCAAATGCGTATTAATGAATTTAATCAATAAAACGAAGTATGGATTACAGAAAATCAAATGCTCCTACGAATACAGTTACCCGCGACATGATGAAATTGTCGGAAGATACAGGTAATGTGTACGAATCAGTGATGGTAATTGCTAAGCGGGCTAATCAGATTAGTGTTGAAATGAAACAGGATCTGGAAAAGAAACTTCAGGAGTTTGCTTCTTATAACGATAACTTGGAGGAAGTTTTTGAAAACAGAGAACAGATTGAAATTTCACGTTATTATGAAAAGCTTCCGAAAGCTACCTTGATTGCTGCTCAGGAGTATGAAGAAGGTAAAGTGTATTATAAGAACCCTGCTAAAGAAAAAAATAACTTCTGATAAGAAATTAATATTACAGGTAACATGTAGGCTGACCCGAAAAGAGTCAGCCTTTCCATTTAAAATACATAATTATGTTACAAAGGATACAAACCGTTTATTTACTTATTATTGTAGCGTTAACTATTGCTACACTCTTCCTGCCATTGGCAGTACTTCAATATGGTGGCCAATTGTTGTCTTTTGATGCGACAGGACTAAGTACAATGACTGCTCAACCGGAATTAATATACCCTGCGTGGGGACTTTTTATTCTGACAGCTGTAATTGCTATAATTGCATTGGTTACTATTTTCTTATTCAGAAAACGGGTTTTGCAGATTCGTTTATGTATCTTCAATGCTTTGCTAATGCTAGGTTTCTATGCTTTATTAGCCTTTTTTGCCTGGACTATCAAAAATCAATTAGGAGGAGGAGAGGTGAGTATGACTGTCAAAATTGCTCTTTCTTTTCCGATTATAAACCTTATTCTGGATTATCTGGCTATTCGTAATATCGGAGCGGATGAAGCATTAGTTCGTTCTTTAGATAGATTGAGATAAAAAGAAGAGCTCTGAAAAGAGCTGTCTTTTGAGTCGCAAAGTCCCGTCTTAACATTTTAAAGGTCTATTCTTTTGAAGTGTTAAGACGGGATTTTTATGTTCAAGAGACTGTTCGTTCTCTGTTGAATGTTATTGAGGTTTATGTTAAAGTCAGAACATCTCTCTTGTTTTTATGTTTATAAGGAATAAAAGACATTGCTTTACGCCAAAGCGTCTAATAATTTAAACAAAAAGCATTAGTTATGTTGAAAAAATTCAGACCTGTCAGCCTGATTCTTCTCATGGGTATAGCATTGAGTTTCTCAGGAAGTTTATATGCAAATCCCGAGACGGAAAATCCGGTAATTGACATTTCCCAACAGAATGGAAAAGTATCGGGAACAGTAGAAGATGCTCTAGGACCGGTAACCGGGGCGTCTGTTATTATTAAAGGGACAACAAATGGTACTATTACCGATCTGGATGGTAATTTTACCCTTGAAGGAGTGAAGAAAGGCGATATTATTCAAATTTCTTTTATCGGTTATATTACACAGGATATTCCGTATACGGGACAATCTACTATCAAGGTAGACCTTGTAGAAGATACACAAAAGCTGGATGAAGTGGTTGTGACTGCTCTTGGTATGAAGCGTGATAAGAAAGCGTTGGGTTATGCCATGCAGGAGTTGAAAGGTGACGACTTGATTGCTTCACGTGAACCGAATCTGGCGAACTCATTGTCCGGTAAAGTTTCTGGTTTACAGATAGTCCGGTCTAGTAATGGGGTAGGTGGTTCTTCAAAGATTGTGCTACGTGGTAATAATTCTTTGACAGGCAGTAACCAACCGCTAATTGTTGTAGACGGAACTCCTATGGATAACTTTACAGGTGGGGTAGATGACGTTTGGGGAAACTCGGGAGCTGATATGGGTAACGGTTTATCTGATATTAACCCTGAGGATATTGAATCAATGACAGTACTTAAAGGTGCTTCTGCTGCCGCTTTATATGGTTCGAGAGCCGGTAACGGTGTAATTTTGATTACCACTAAATCTGGTCGTAAGACAGAAGGGGTGGGAATTACGGTAAATGCCGGAATTACGGCCGAGACAATTTTCCTTAAACCTCATATGCAAGATAACTTCGGACAAGGCTCTGTAAATGTTTATGATAATCAATCCCGTTTGAGTTGGGGACCTAAAGCCGACGGACAGATGGTGACAGATTGGCTTGGTCGTGAAGTTCCTTTACATACATATGATAATATTGATGCCTTCTTCCGTACCGGAACTTCTTTTAATGAAGGCGTCAGTTTCCAGCAAGACATTAACGGAACTTCTGTTTTTACCTCTATCAATCGTTCGGATGATGCCAGTATTACCCCGGAATCGAAGCTGAACAAGACGAACATTACGGTTCGTGCTACTACTTTTCTGGACAAAGACAAAAAATGGAAAGCAGATGCCAAGGTGAATTACATCAATATGAATGCTCATAACAGACCGATTCAGGGCGTTAACCCGTCTAATGCCTTTAACACAATCTATAATCTTCCCCGTTCACTGAACATAAAAGAGTTTGAGAACTGTGTAGATGAGAACGGTAATATGATTTGGTATGACGCATCCAAGAATCCTCAGGAAAATCCATATTGGGTAACTAAATATCGCCAGAATGAAGATACGCGTAATCGTTTATTGGGAAATGTCTCTTTGAAATATGCTCCGACTGATTGGTTCGATATAGAATTAAGAGGCGGTACTGACTATTATACAACAACTAAGAATGAGAAAGTGTATGCCGGTGGTAATACATCTCCGCGCGGTCTTTACTCAGAAGGTTCTGAAACGTTTTATGAAAACAACTTCAGTTTTCTTGCCACGGCTCGTAAAGATAATTTGATTAATCGGTTAGGCGGCTTTATAACTTTCGGCGGAAACCTGATGCAACAGCAACGTAATAAGATGAATGCAAGTGCGGGAGAATTACTAGTTCCTGATTTGTTTTCACTGAATAATGGCGTTAACAAACCAACGGTAACCTCTGAATTGATTCGTCGTAAGATGAATTCCCTTTACGGTTCATTGCAATTAAATTGGGACGGATATTTATTCTTGGATGTAACTGCCCGTAACGACTGGTCGTCGACAATGAGCAAAGCAAACCGTTCCTATTTTTATCCGTCGGTAAGTTTATCGGCTGTGATCTCCGACATGTTGCCAAAACTGGGCAGTCAGATGCCGGACTGGTTCTCGTTTGCTAAGGTGCGTGCATCTTATGCCGAAGTAGGTAATGACCTGGACCCGTACCAGCTTTATAATTATTTCTCCGTAAGTAAAGATCCGAATGGTAACAATATGGCTAAACCAGGTAAAGTCCTGTTCGATTCTAATGTGAGAAGTGAGTTAATTAAGTCATGGGAGGCCGGTTTTGATATTCGTTTCTTCAACAATCGTTTGGGATTGGATGCAGCTTGGTATAAATCCAATGCAACCCGCCAGTTACTTGATCTTCCGATGGACCCGTTTTCCGGATATAGTTCGCGAAAAGTGAATGCCGGTAATATACAGAATGAAGGTGTGGAACTTTCGTTAAACGGCGCTATTTTCGATAATCCCAGAGGCTTCAACTGGAATGCTACGGCACAGTTCTCTTTGAACCGTAATAAAATTATTGACCTCTATCCGGGTGTTACGTTGTACGACATCAAGACGTTTGATGCTATACAGATAGTTGCTGTGCAAGGAAGCCTTTATGGTGATATTTACGGACAGACCTTTCAACGTGTAACAGATAAAAATAGTCCTCACTATGGAAAGATTGTTGTTGGTGATGACGGTCTTCCGCTTATTTCAACCGACAAGAGCAAGGTGGGTAACCAGAATCCCGATTGGATGCTTGGTCTTACCAATAGCTTTGCTTATAAAGGATTTAACCTGAGTTTTTTGATTGATTTCCGTATTGGCGGTGATCTTTATTCGGCAACAGCTTCGGGACTATATACCCGTGGTAATGCAGAAGGTACGGTTGTTAATGGGGATCGTCAGCCTTTTGTCGTTCCGAACAGTGTGATGCAGAAAGGTAACGGATATGTAGAAAATAATGTACAGGTAACACCTCAGAACTATTGGGAACGTATTGGTTCTACCGGGAATTATGGTTTGCCGGAAATGTACACTTATGATGCAACCAATGTTCGTTTACGTAACATTACATTCGGATATGAGTTCGATCGGCAGATGTTGAAAAAGACTCCTTTCCAACGCGTCCGTTTGTCGGCAACCTGTAATAATGTGTGGATGATACATTATAATCTGCCGGGCATTGATCCTGAATCAGTAGCCGCAACGAATACGAATGCTACCGGTTTTGAAAATGGTGCGGCGCCAACGAGTCGTTCTTATACGTTTAATGTAACGATAGGTTTCTAATGTAAAAGATGTAAATATAATATAGGTATAAGATTATGAAGACAAAAAATATATTATTAACCGGAATTCTTGCCATTGCAGGCTTATCTTCCTGTAACGATTTTGCAGAAATAAATGAAGATCCTAATCTGGTAGGTGAAGACAAGGTTAAACCAGAATGGTTTCTGAACGCTTCGGTTATCGGGGCGCAAATGAATCCGGAAATAGCCGAACGTATGTTTATATTGACATGGAATCGAGCTTCACGTTTCAACAGAGGAAGCGGATTTACGTTGGGAACAGATAATAATGACTATATAACCCTTTACTTAAGCAACGATTATGCCGTTAATTGGCTGAACGATGTGACTAAAGCCATAGAACTTGGTGAAAAGAAAATTGTGGAAGGGGAAGCCGGTCAATATCCATACTATAAGAATGTAGTTCAGATGGCGCGTATTTGGCGTGCTTATTTAAATTCGGAAGTGGCAGATGGCTTCGGGCCTATTCCAGCCTTATCTGCTTTTTCGGGAGTTCCGGCCTCGTATGATAGTGTGGAGTCTATTTACGGGTTTATATTGTCTGAATTAAAAGAAGCAGAGGCTGCTCTTGATCCGTCAATTGATATGTCTCCAATGGCAAATGAAGATGCTTTTTATGCCGGGAATGTAAATGCGTGGAAAAAGTATGCCAATTCATTACGTCTGCGTTTTGCCATGCGTGTTTCCGATGTATATCCGGAGGCTCGTGCGGAATTTGAAGATGCGGCCTCCAAATCCTTTATTTCCGAACAGGCTGATATTGCATCTGTTCAGGAGAAAGACGGCTGGGATGAATTAACAAGCGTGATGTCGCGTCCATGGAACGGACAGGCTATGTCTGTTACATTTAAAAACTTGGTGGTCGGACTGGGTGGAATAGAATTTCCGTTGCCCGACTCATTGAAGAGCCATCTGAAGAACCCGCATGACTATCTGGGACTTTATCTGAATCTGCATTTTCCTTTGACAACAAACGATCCTTGTGCCGGTTTCTATTTTGACGGCATCCCTCAGTATGTGGATCCGCGTGCCCCGAAAATGTTTAGCGTAGTTGGCTACGACGACGGTGTTGTTTATTCAGATTATATCGGGGCGGCTTCGGAAGTTACTCCTGTAGGTTTACTTAATCCAGATAATACTACGGAAACGATGCTTACCATCAATCCTAAATATACTTGGACTACATGGGTGGCAGGAGAATGGGATACAAAGGCCGGTCTGGTTAGTTCTTTAACAGGAAAGAATTACAATTATCCGTCAATCGCCAAGCAATATCGTATGAGTACCAATAAACGCGTGTTCTTCGGGCCATGGGAGAGTTATTTCCTGATTGCTGAGGCGGCTGTGAAGGGCTGGAATGTGCCGGGAACAGCTAAGTCCAATTATGAACAAGGCGTTACGGCCAGCTTCACGTATCATGGTTTGGCAAATGAAGTAAGCCAATATCTGGCTTCTACTGATTATAATCGTGTAGGGACTTCCGTTAACTTTGACCATACTGCCGAAGCACGGCCTTATACTATCAATTATGTTGATCCTTATACGAAACAGAATAAAACGATGACGTATACTTATCCGAAAAATACCATTTACAGGAGCGGTGCTTATAATAATGATGCGTTGACTAAAATTATTACACAGAAGTATATAGCACAAGTTCCCTGGTTGCCGGAGGAAGCGTGGAGCGATCATCGCCGTTTAGGATTGCCGTTTTTTGAGAATCAGGCAGTGGAAAAGGATTATAATCCTTTAAATCAGGTACCGTTGACTGTGGCAACATCCAAAGAATGCCGATTGGAGTTTTATCCGAAACGTTACCGTTATCCGGCTAATATCCAAACGAATAATCAGGAAGGTTATCAGCAGGCTTTGAAATTGCTGGGTGGTCCGGATCTGACATCTACATCACTGTGGTGGAATATGAAATAGTATATATAATCCATTTGATATGAAAATAATGCCGGACGTTTGAAAAATGTCTGGCATTGTTTTTTATCTTTGCTGGCATTTTAGGCATAAGTTTATATGGAAGAAAATAAAAAACTCTACTCTTTGATGGCAATAACAGTTGCAACCTTTTTCGGTGGTCCTCTTGCTGCCAGTATTTTGATCCGTAAGAATTGTATAGTATTGGGACGGGAGCAACAGGGGACTTACTCATTAGTACTTGGTGTTATTTTTAGTATTATTATTTTTTGTGGTATTTTCTTGATACCCGAACCTGTTATTGATAAGATTCCTAATGCTTTAATACCTATAACCTATACGGCTATTATTTGTTTGATTGTAGAAAAAATGCAGGGAAAGGAATTGACTGCTCACAAGGAGACAAACGGAGAATTCTTTTCTAATTGGCGGGCTGCGGGAGTAGGTGCTGTTTGTTGTGTTATAATCTTTGCCGTATTGATAGGCGGATTATATTTAGGAGAGAAAGACTGGGATGAAGATCAATATAATGTAAAGATCGAACAATTTGATCAAAATGATGCTTTGGCGTTCAGGCTTTATGATATTCTGGATAAGAAACCGAAAAAGAAGATAATTGAATATATAGAAACAGTCAGTATCCCTAAATTGCAAGAGAATATAAATTTATTGGGAGAAATGGATGCCATACAGGATATACCAACCGAATATCAGGACTATAATAATTTATTACGTGAATATTGTCAGGTTCGTCTTGAAATGTATAAGCTGATAGCTAAAATAGTGGATGAGGAGACCGAGGCATATGATGCGGAACTTGAAAAACTGGGACAACGCCTGAACGAAATCATGAGTAGAATGAATAAATAAAAAAAGGTTGGAGATTCGGTCTCCAACCTTTTTGGTATATAACAGGTATTGTTATTTTTATTGCATGCCTTCGGTAGTTACATCTTTATTGATTTTCTTAACCAATCCCTGAAGAACAGCTCCCGGACCGAGTTCGATGAAGTGGTCTGCACCGTCGGCAATCATATTCTGAACGCTTTGTGTCCAGCGAACCGGAGCTGTCAGTTGGGCAATCAGGTTAGCCTTGATTGTTTCAGGATCTGTTTCTCCTTTCGTGCTTACGTTTTGGTAAACCGGACAAGCAGGTTTATGGATTGGAGTTGCCTCAATAGCAGCCGCCAGTTCAGCACGGGCAGGTTCCATCAATGGAGAGTGGAATGCTCCACCTACTTTTAATTTTAAAGCGCGTTTAGCTCCGGCGGCCAAAAGTTTCTCGCAAGCGGCGTCGATGCCGGGTATAGAACCGGAGATAACCAACTGTCCCGGACAATTATAGTTCGCACAAACTACTACTTCGTCTTTAATGTTTGCACATATCTCTTCTACGGTTGCATCCGGCAGAGCCAATACGGCGGCCATTGTAGAAGGAGTTGCCTCGCATGCTTTCTGCATAGCCATGGCACGTTTGGAAACCAATACTAAACCATCTTCAAAAGACAATGCTCCGGCAGTAACCAAAGCTGAAAATTCTCCTAAGGAATGTCCGGCTGTCATGTCCGGTTTGAACTGATCTCCTAATGTTTTTGCTAAAATGATAGAATGTAAAAATATGGCAGGTTGTGTAACTTTTGTTTGTCTCAAGTCTTCATCAGTTCCTGCAAACATCAAATCCGTGATGCGGAATCCGAGGATTTCATTGGCCTTTTCAAACATCTCTTTTGCAAGGGAATTACTATCGTAAAGGTCTTTTCCCATTCCGACAAATTGTGCACCCTGACCGGGAAATACATACGCTTTCATCTTTCTAATTGTTTTCTAATTTTACTTTTTTAAGATGCTGCAAAGGTAATAAATTTGGAATAATAGGTCTACTATTCATTACAAATAGTATCTTTGTCCCGTGTTGAAGGTGAAATATTAACATTATAATTACAATAATATCATGAATGAATTACTATTTCTTGGAAATTTGGGAACAGGCGAAATTGTTATAATCGCTATTGTTGTGTTGTTGCTTTTCGGTGGTAAGAAGATACCCGAACTAATGAAAGGCATTGGAAAAGGTGTGAAAAACTTTAAGGATGGTGTTAAAGGGTTAGAAGACGATATAAAACTAGACGATAACAACGATACAGATAAGAAGTAAAAAAGATGCAACAAGAAGAGATGTCATTCTGGGATCACCTGGAAGAACTTCGTTGGACTTTATTCCGTTCTATTCTAGCACTTTTTGTCTTTGCTATCGGTAGTTTTGCCTTTATGCGTGATCTTTTTGATCACGTAATTATGGCTCCTTGTTATTCTGATTTTATTCTTTATCGATGGTTGTGTGAGCTAAACACGTGGCTTGTTAATATAAGCACATGGTTTGATGTTTTGCCTGATTTTTGTAATGATAGCTTTCATGTAGATATTGTTAATATCAAGCTGGCATCTCAATTCTTCACACACATGACGACCTCGTTTTGGTTGGCACTTGTACTGACGTTTCCGTATTTAATGTATGAGATATGGAAGTTTATCAGTCCGGCTTTATATGAAAACGAAAAGAAAAATATCCAGTGGGTATTCTTTTTTGGAACGATTATGTTTTTTCTGGGATGTGCCGTAGGCTATTTTATGGTATTCCCGATGACACTTCGTTTCTTGGCAACGTATCAGCTGAGTGCAAATATTACCGAACAAGTCTCTTTGGATTCATATATGGACAATTTCCTGATGCTGATCTTTGTGATGGGGATTGTATTTGAAATGCCATTAGTATCATGGTTACTGTCGAAATTAGGATTGTTGCACAGAGGGTTTTTCCACAAGTACAGACGACATGCTATTGTGGGCTTACTTGTTGCCGCAGCATTCATTACACCGAGTAGTGACCCGTTTACATTAAGTGTTGTATTTTTCCCGTTATACGGACTCTATGAATTGAGTGCTTTCTTTGTAAGGAAAGCTCCGAAAGAAGAGCCGGATGATGATGAAGAGGAAGAAAGTGAATAAACGAAAGATACATATAATTTGTAAAAGACGCAATCTTGAAGAGGTTGCGTCTTTTTTTATATTTCCTTGTTTTTATGTACTTTTGCAAGTATTAATCAGGTAAAGTTTAGGTTATGATAAAAGCGGTCTTTTTTGATATTGACGGAACATTAGTCAGTTTTAATACACATAAAGTACCTCAATCTACTATCCAGGCATTGGATGAGTTAAAAAAGAAAGGTATAAAAGTGTTTATTTCCACCGGTCGCCAATATGGTTCAATTGATAATCTGGGTGACTTGCAGTTCGACGGATATATTACTCTGAATGGCGGCTATTGTATGGCAGGCACTGATAAAGTTATTTATAAACACAGTATTGCAGAGGAAGATATTGATGCTTTATTGGAATATGAAAAAGAGAAAGGAACGTTTCCGTGTTCATTTGTTACGGATGAAGGTATTTTCTTGAATTATAAAGATGATAAGGTGGAAGAAGTGTTTCGCCTGATTAATTTTCCGGAACCACCCGAACAACCTCTTCAATATATGAAAGGAAGAACGGTTTATCAGCTTTTAGCTTTTTTCGGGCCGGGCGAAGAAGATAATAGTGTTATGACGGTTCTTCGTCATTGTGAATCTACGCGCTGGAATCCGTTATTTGCCGATATAATACCGGCTGGAAGCAATAAAGGCGTAGGAGTAGATAAGATTATAGAATATTTTGGTATCTCTTTAGATGAAACAATGGCATTTGGAGACGGAGGAAATGATATTTTGATGCTTCAACATGTAGGAATAGGTGTTGCTATGGGAAATGCCGGAGATGAGGTAAAAAAGAAAGCCGATTATGTAACAGCTTCTGTTGATGAAGACGGCGTATATAAAGCCTTGAAGCATTTTAATGTTATTTGAAACATAAAAACAGGATTATGATAGACGAACTGCCTGCTTATAATCTAGGATTTGTAATAGACTACTTAATAGTAAGTTGAAGTCTGTTTGATGGGATAAAAGGCTTGAAAAAATGAAAAAAGAAAATAATTTCTTATGTTTTACAACATTTTCTCAAATAAAATGGTTATCTTTGTACCGTGATTAAAGAGATAATTAGGGTATCAATAAACTAACCATACTTTCCATGAGAGGAAAGTAGAATAAATAAAAAAGATTATGATGATGAGAGAAAATGAAAAAAGCCTTAGAGCTTTAGCGATGTTGCGTTATCAAGCAGACCGTTATCAAGCGGCTGGAAATGGATCAATGTGTCAGCGAGTAAATGCTGAAATCCGTCGTCTTACAAACGAGATGAACGCAAATGCAGTAAAGAATTAAATACTGCAACCTATTTTTGAAGTAAAGTAAATAACATTTTAGATGCTTTCTCACCTCCCGTATTTAACGGAAAGGTGAGAGAAAAAGAAAGGAAA
Source organism: Parabacteroides bouchesdurhonensis (assembly GCF_900186615.1). Taxonomy (GTDB): domain Bacteria; phylum Bacteroidota; class Bacteroidia; order Bacteroidales; family Tannerellaceae; genus Parabacteroides; species Parabacteroides bouchesdurhonensis. Next base: position 3,490,079 of record NZ_LT896588.1, on the reverse strand, counting down.
ATCCGGCTTTCGGCGCTGATTGGCAGCGAAGAAAAGCCTTTTTTTATTTTACGGCCTTCTTGTTTTCATTTAAACTTTTATCTTTGTAGCAATAAGCTGAAACTATTTCTGGATAATGAATATAAATGTGATAAGATGAAGAAAACAGGATATCTTTTAGTGTCATTGCTTTTAAGTGCTCCTCTTTGGGCACAATCTCCCCAACAAAAAGGTTTGGATATAATTAATCAAGCTACGGCAGAAGCCCATGTCGGATTTCTGGCGAGTGATGAATTACAAGGACGTGAGGCTGGTTTCCATGGTGGACGAATAGCCGGCGAATATATTGTTGCTAACTTAAAGTCGATGGGTATAGAGCCATTGGGCGATTCCTATTATTATCCTTTTGAAGCCTATCGGTTAGAGAGGCAGAAAAAAGGCCGTTGGCAAGTTCATCCTGACTCCATAGCCGAATTAAGGAATACAGTGCATCAGAAATTATCATTGAATAATATACTCGGAAAGATAGAAGGAAAGAATCCGGATGAATATGTTATTGTTGGTGCCCATTATGATCATTTGGGTATTGATCCGATGCTGGATGGTGATCAGATATATAATGGTGCGGACGATAATGCTTCCGGCGTTTCCGCCGTATTGCAGATTGCCCGGGCTTTCCTTGCTTCGGGCGAACAACCGGAAAAAACAGTGGTATTTGCATTTTGGGATGGAGAAGAGAAAGGATTACTTGGTTCTAAAGCTTTTGTCCAGTCTTTTCCTGAAATGGATAAAGTAAGAGGATACTTGAATTTTGATATGATTGGCCGTAATCATATAGAAGACAGGCCGAATCATGTGGTGTATTTCTATACGGAATCGCATCCGGTATTTGGCAAATGGCTGAAGGAGGATATAAAACGATATAATTTGAATTTGGATCCGGATTATCGGCCATGGGACAATCCGGTTGGAGGCAGTGACAATGGTTCTTTTGCTAAGTTGGGCGTTCCTATTATATGGTATCATACAGACGGCCATCCCGACTATCATTTACCCAGTGATGAAGCCGATAAAATTAATTGGGATAAACTGGTAAACATAACAAAAGCCTCTTTCCTTAATATGTGGAATATGGCCAATGAAAAGAAATTTTGATAATAATTGATATGATCCTACTAAAAAAGGGTGTGCCTCTACTATGAGGTGCACCCTTTTACTATTAAAGTGGAATGAATAAAATTCAAATTAAAGAAATGGGGTATTATTTTTTATTGTAACCCCATTTAACTAACTCAGACTGACCAACAAGAGCAAGGCATGCCAAGCAACTTGTCCAGAAATGTTTAAATAAACTTTTCATAGCGCTTTGTCTTTTAAATTAATAAATAATGTTCTGTGTGCAACCACACTAAATTGATAACCTAATAGTTGGAATTTGAAGACTAAAATTGAAAACCTAAATCATAACCTAAACCTAAAATACCTGTTCAAATTCCAAAATACCCAATAATTCATTTTAAATATCTTGGTTTTACCAAGCGCGTAAAACCAAGATAGTCCAGGGCTGAATCCCCAGTAATTTAACGTAACGTCTAAACAATCTTTTTACCATAATGCCTAATAATTATGTTTTACAGCACAAATATACGTGCTATCTAAATACGTTGTACTCTCAAAAAGCAATTTAATGCAATTGTAATGTGATTTCTTGATATATGATAAAAAATGAGCTTCTAACCCTTAATTGAGATATTATTATTGTAGATGTAATGGATATTTAATGCTGTTTTCCTTTATAACTGATCGGATCACAGCTGTGATTCATATAGATCACAATGGTGATCCAATCAGATCACAGAAGTGATTTATATAGATCACGGTTGTGATCTGATTAATAGTCCGGCATTTTCGGGTTAAAATCTTATATCTTTCATCTTATATACATCGGTTTAGGTTCAAAAGATCATGGATAATCTTCCTGAAAACATTCGGTTTTTAGATTACGCGCATTAATTGATAGCGCATACGCGAATATTTCCATTAACGGTGGAAAAGCGGATACTTGTTGTGGAAACGATAACCAATACCCAGCATCAGGTAGTTGGGCGTATGGAAATTTTGAAGGTTATAACCAATATGAAGGAATGAACTCCGGGTCAGTTCTACTTTGAGGGCAAGTACCTGGTAAAGCCCTTTAAGATCGCCGCCGCCGTGCAGAACGTTTGCCCCTATACCGACATTGACGGTGAAGTAGGGCATCACGTATTCTATTCGTCCCGAAAGTCCCAATGCCAGTTGGTTTTTAAGCGGAGGTTTATAAAATGGCTGTTCCGTACCAACAATATAATCTTCCGTATAAATATTGGCACTGCCGTCGTAGACACCGTCTAAAGATACGCCGGCACGGAACTTATATCCGAAGTTGTACATAGGTGAGAAATTAAATCCTACTACCGTATAAGCTCCCGGTGCAGCTACTTGTTGGTCTCCGAATGCAACTCCTTTCCGTCGCCATGAACCGAATAATACCATGTCATAGCTAATATGGCGGGGAAATTCGGGAATGACAGGTTGAAACATTTGTTGCGAAAGATAATTATCCTTTCTGTTGAAGTTGTAAACCAATCCGACCCGTAAACCTGCCGTATTTAATCCTCCGTTGGGGTATTTTGTGTTTCCGTTAGAGAAATGAGACAGGTCGACGCCTGCCGTAAAGTCGAATAGCTTTGACAACATCCATTTAAAATGGAAGTTAACGTCGAGATAAGCATTTATTCTTGAACCGATTACTTTGTTGTAGTTGTTGTAATCATAATCATAAGGAGTCCATCCTGCCGACGCTCCGAAATTCCATTCGTAATTAATAGATAAGCGAGGAGTAAGCTGTGCTATGCGTGCTCCCTGAAATAGGTAAAAAGCAAACGGATTACCTAATTCATGTCTGTCTCCGAAATTATAATAGGCCAGCCCTATGCCTTGATAGACACCTCTATATATATGGTCGGCATATGTATCCGGAGCAAATTGGAATGAATATTTCAAATGGGCTGAGTAGGCGTTTCTGAGAGGTTTTTCAAAATAATTATCTCCTCGGAAGAATGAATGGGTCGGTATAATATATGTAGGACGTCCCTCTATTCCTAACCTGTGGATAAAGCGGCGGGATAAAGGTATCGTATCCGTATTTGTTTCCGCTTTGTTGTTCTTTTCTCCATCCGCAAAGGAAACATTGGGTATAAAAGATATTACTGCTAAAATAATCAGAACTTTCAACATCTTCATTTTGAATTTCATACGCCTCACTGATCCTTGTTATTTGTTGATATATCCAAAGCTGGAATCCAAATTATTTACAAACATAATGATTGTATTTGAAATAAGAATAAGATGGCCTATAAAATTACTGTCATATTTCTTTTTGTCAAGTTATTTTAAGTTTTGCTATCATAATTCAATCATTTATTTTTTCTTTCCTTTATTCAACCATTTTTCCTGTATGGTTTGCATTAATTCATAAAAATTCGGAATAAAGGCGGTCGCAAATATTGTGTTGATAGCCATACCGAATACAACAGCTGCACCTAAAGCTATACGACTGGCCGCTCCTGCTCCGGTGGCAAACAATAAAGGCATAACTCCAAGTACAAATGCAAAAGAGGTCATTAAGATAGGACGCAACCGCGTATGTCCTGCTTCTAACGATGATTCGCGTATGGAATTGCCTTGTGCATGGAAATCTCTTGCGAACTCAACGATAAGGATACCGTTTTTAGCTGAAAGGGCAATCAGTAAGATAATACCGATTTGCGTATAGATGCTTATAGGAACTCCCATAACGAAACAGCCTAATACGGCGCCCAGTAATGCGATGGGTAATCCCATAATTGCAGCAACCGGGCTTGTCCAGCTTTCATATTGGGCGGCAAGTACAAGAAAGGCTACCAACAACGCCATAATAAAAATAGTACTGGTTGTTGAACCTGCCTGAGTTTCCTGATAAGCTACCGAAGTCCATTCGTATCCGAAATTGTCACCCAAGTATTCTTGAATTAATTCTTCCATAGCTTTGATGCCTTCGTTGGAGCTGTATTTAGGATTGACTGTACAGGTAATAGATGCCGACGAGTACATATTATATAAGTTTATCTGATTCAATCCCAGTTGTTCTTCTACCTGTGTAAAAGCGGAGAAAGGTACCATATTCCCCGAATTGTTTTCGAGACTTAGTTGTAACACGTCATCTATTACTTTTTGCGATTGGTCGTTCGCTTCTATCTTAACTTGGTAAATGTGCCCGAACTTAACAAAGTCGTTTACATAAGCAGCTCCCATATAATAGCTCAGTGTGGAGAAGACACTACTTAATTCCAATCCCAGGAACTGAACTTTATCACGGTCTATGTTCAATTGGTATTGAGGGACATTGGCTTGATACATACATGACAGATTGAGCAGTTGAGGCTTTTCGTGATAATGTTCCAGCAATGTTTCAATAGCATTTTGCATTTCAGTAGGACCTAGGTTTCTCCGGTCTTCCAATTGTAATTGCAAACCTCCGGATGCACCGAGCCCCGGAATAGCAGGAGGAACCATGCCGAATATCTGTGCTTCCTGTATGCCGGATGCTTCTATATTAAAACGGTTTACAATGGCCTGTGCTGTATGTGCCTTGCCTTTGCGTTCTTTCCAGTTCTTGAGGATCACGAAATAAGTGCCTGCATTAGGTTGCTCACCACCTCCCATGATAGAAAATCCGCTTACGCTTACATATGATTTGATTTCCGGATATTGGCTTAATATCTTGTCTACTTTCCGAGCTACAGCTTCTGTCCGGTTTAAACTGGCAGCCGGAGGTAATTGGGAAACGACAAGAAAGTATCCGTCATCTTCTTCCGGAATGAAGCTGGTAGGCCAGCGCATGAACATGAGTATGGCTATTACGGTAATTGCTGCATATACCAATAGTGCAACAGCTTGGTTTTTTAGTAAATGACCTACAATGTTGTCGTATAAATTCTGTGTCTTATTAAACAGCTTATTAAATCCCTTAAACAGAAAGAATTTGGATTCTTTGCCGGGTTGAAGGAACAAGGCGCAAAGAGCTGGCGTTAGAGTTAGTGAGTTTATGCCGCTTAATACTGTTGCTGCAGCAATAGTCAAAGCAAATTGCTTGTAAAGCTGTCCGGATATGCCACTGATAAATGTCGTAGGAACAAATACGGCAAGTAAAACAAGAACTACACCAATGATAGGACCGGTAATTTCACGCATGGCTGCCGTGACGGCTTCGCGTGTAGTGTATTTACCTGTATCTAATAAACGCGTGGAGTTTTCCACCACGACTATCGCATCATCTACCACAATAGCGATGGCAAGGATAAGGCCAAATAATGTAAGTGTGTTGATGGAGAATCCGAGCGCAGACATGATAGCCAGCGTACCGATTAAAGAAACCGGAATTGTGATACATGGAATGATTACTGCACGGAAGTTTTGCAGAAACAGGAAAATGACTAATACAACCAATAAGGTTGTTTCCATAAAGGTGATGAGTACTTCATGTATGGAAGCATCTATTACATCAGTTGTATCGAGAGTAACCTGATATTCCACTCCTTCGGGTAGGTTAGTGGCAAGCTGCTTCATCTTTGCCTTTACAACTTTAGATACGTCCAAAGAATTTGACCCCGGTAGTTGATAGATGGCAATGGCGGCACTCTCATGTCCGTTTAATTTAGAAACAACATTATAAGAAGAACTGCCCAGTTCGATACGGGCAACATCTTTCAATCGAAGGATTTTCCCACCTTCGTCGGTACGTAATATGATATTACCAAATTCTTCAGTATCGGTAAGCCGTCCGCGTACGGTTAATGTGTATTGAAACGGATCATTACTATTGGCTAACGGTTGCCCTACATAACCGGCGGATACTTGTGTGTTTTGAGTTGAAATTGCTTGAAAAACCATTTCGGGAGTCAGGTTCCGGATGTGCATGGCATTGGGATCTAACCATATGCGCATACTATAGTCTCCTGCTCCCATTACGCTAACAGAACCAACCCCAGGCAAACGGGTTAATTCATCCGTTAGATTCAGTTGTGCATAATTACTTAAATATAGCCCGTTATATACAGGATTTTTAGAACCTAATGTGAGTAGCATTACAATGTTGGATGACTGTTTCCGTGTTGTAATGCCTTGTACAATGACGGCTTCGGGCAAGCTGCTTTGGGCAATACTTACCCGGTTTTGTACCATGACGGTTGCCATGTCAATGTTTGTCCCTACGTCAAATGTAATAGTTAAAGAATAAGTTCCCGAACTGGAGGAAGTGGAGCTCATATAAAGCATTCCGTCTACTCCGTTAACTTGTTGTTCGATGGGTAATCCTACGGTTTGCGCAACTGTTTCTGCATCGGCACCGGGATAGACGGCAGATACTTGTACTGTAGGAGGCGTTATCTCCGGATATTGCGCAATAGGCAAGATATTAAGCGTTACCAATCCGGCTACTATAATAATCAGAGCAAGTACTGTGGCGAATATGGGCCTGTTTATAAAGAATTTAACCATAGCTTTCTTATTTTATTGGCTTAATAGTCATACCGTCCCGTACTTTCAGTAAGGCGGTGGTAACATAGCGTTCGTTTGGTTTAATACCACTAATAACTTGTCGCAAGGTGTCGTCTATTAATTGTCCGGGTTCGATATGACGGTATTTTACTACATTAGAATCATTCACTACGTAGAGATATTTTCCTAGTTGGTCGGTACCAATGGAAGCATCCTGAACAAGGATGGCTTGTTTTTCTTCTGCATAAGGTAATGTAATAGTGACATAAAGTCCGCTTTTTAGAGTACCTTCCTTGTTGTCCAGATTGGCACGTACATTTAATGTTCCTGTAGATAAGTCTACGTTGGGAGATAAATAGTCTAACCGGCCGGTATAGCTTTGTTTGCCATCTTTGCCAAGATGTACAGTTACTTCTTTAGGCAACCGTACTTCTTCATGGTTGTTTTGGGCATTTTGCATGAGCATCTTCATGAATTGATTGTCTTCAATATTGAAATTGGCATACATCAGATCGTCTTTGTAGAGTGTAGCTAAAGTTACCGGTTGAAGAGAGCCGTTGATATAATTGCCTATATCATATTTACCACGCGTAACTTTTCCATCGAAAGGAGCTCGCACATAGCAGTAACTCAAGTTCTTTTGGGCTGTATTTAATTCGGCTTCCGAATTCTTTACGGATGCTTCGGCTTCGGATACGGTAGCTTCGGCTTGAAGAACCTGTATTTGGCTTACTGCTCCACTTTTGGCAGCCTCTTTCATTCTTTCGTAATTACTGCGGGCGTATTGTAGCTGGGCTTTGGCTGTGTTTACAGCAGCTTCCGCCTGTTGTACGTTATCTATGTAAAGATCGGGTTCTATAACATATATCAGGTCTCCTTTCTTTACTTTTTGTCCGGGTTTCAGATAAGAAGTCTGTAAATATCCGTTTACACGTGCAACAAGATTTACCATAAGTTCGGAACTCAGATAACCGGGATAATCTTTTGTTAATGTGATATTACGGACTTCGGGAAGGGCTACGCTTATGGAGGGTGCCGGCATTTCCACAGGGCGGTTGCTTTTTTCTTTACAAGCAGCCATTAAGAACAAGACTACCGTAATAAGGCTATATTTTATAAATGTATTCATTGTACATTGTATTTATGTTGTCAATAATTAGTTACACACGGTCAGTTGTTTTCATTCCATCCTCCTCCTAATGCCTGATACAGCTGAATGAGACTGAGTAATGAACTTCCTTTGGCTTTAGTAAGTTCGTTCTCATAAGAGAGTAGGGAACGTTGGGCATCGAGAACATTCTGGAAAGGAGTAAGTCCCTGTTTGTACAGGTCGAGAGAAAGTGCTAATGTTTCTTTGCCTTGATTGACGACTTCACGTAAAGCAACGATTTGTTTAATGGAATTTTTGTAAGCACTCATTGCATTATCGACTTCTTGTATGGAAGTTAATACCGTTTCATTAAACTGCCGGATGGATTCATCCAACTGAGCTTTTGCCAGTTTGGTTGCTTGCCTTAATTTATTCCCTTGAAAGAAATTCCAGGTAAGAGTGGGGGCAATCTCGTACGTTAGACTATTGTGATTAGCAATCTTGTCAATATCGTGGGAAGCGAACCCGATTGAACCTTTTACAAATATCTGCGGCCACCAGTCGGATTTGGACGCGCCCAATGAAGCGGCTTGTGCGTTTACTTGCCGTTCGGCGGAACGAATGTCCGGACGACGAAGTAACAGATTTGCAGGAATACCGATGCCGACAGGTTCAATGTATTCCGGCAGGGGATGTTGGGTTTGCATTATCTTTTTTACATCCCAAGGGTATAATCCCATCAATACTCCTAATGAATTTGTATATTGAATAATACCGGCTTCCAGCATCGGTATGGATGCTTTTGTATCATAATAGACTGATAAAGCCTGTGCAACGTCGAGTTTGGACACAAGTCCTGTTTCATACCTTTTTTCGGTAATTTTGACTACAGCCAGCTGGGATTGACAGTTCTTGTTTACAACGTTTAATTCTTGTTGCAATTCCCTCATGTTGATATATGCTGATGCCACTTGGGCACATAAAGAAACCATTACTGCATTGTATTCTTCCTTAGAAGCTGCAAAGTTTTCTTTTTGTGCTTTTACCCGATTACGAATACTGCCGAATACATCTATTTCCCAGTTCATATCCAGTGTCGCATCCGCATATTGGGTAATAGTTTGAGGCAGTGAGCTGGTATTGCCACTGCTTTGCTGACGGTTCCATCCGGCATTTAAACCGAATGTAGGAGAATAACTTCCCTGCTGTATACGAAGATTTGCTTTTGCCATAGCAATACGGTCTGCTGCCATTTGAACGGAATAATTCTGTTGTATGGCAACAGCTATCAGGGAATCGAGTAACGGATCATTAAAATTCTTCCACCAATGATCATCTATCGGCAATGTTTGTTGGAAATCGTTGCTGCTTTCTTGCCATGTCTCCGGCAGTGATCGTTCAAGATACTTTTGCCCGTTCTGGGCATAAACCAGGGGAGACATTAAAAAACAAAGTACAGCGTAATACCATGTACGTAAACGTATATGCATAATGTTTTTTGTTTAGATTTAATTGATAACAGCTGGAAAAAGGAATTGTTTTGTGCTTTGTATTCCATTTATAATGAACTTTTGTTATAAACGATCTCTTTATATGGAATAGGGTTTGATTATCCTGTAAATTATATACCTTTGTGCCGCTTTTCAGAGAAGCGTACGGTTTATTGTTTAATTTGATAGTTTGGGGATATATTATGCAAAAGTCCGATTGCATTATCAGCGTGGAACATGTCTATAAGTATTATGGAGAAAAGGCTGTGCTGAATGATGTAAATTTGTTTGTTCGCAAGGGTGAGTTTGTTACCATTCTAGGTCCTTCGGGCTGTGGTAAAACAACACTTTTACGTTTGATAGCCGGATTCCAGACCGCTTCGGAGGGAGAGATCTCTATAGCAGGAATGGAAATAACCCAGACGCCTCCTCATAAGCGTCCTGTTAATACTGTATTTCAGAAGTATGCGCTTTTTCCACATCTTAACGTATTTAATAATATAGCTTTCGGTTTGAAACTGAAAAAGATGCCGTCTGCTACTATTGAGAAGAAAGTGAAACAAGCTTTGAAAATGGTAGGTATGACAGATTATGAAGACCGTGATGTGGACTCACTCTCCGGAGGTCAGCAACAACGCGTAGCTATAGCTCGTGCTATCGTTAATGAACCGGAAGTGCTTTTACTGGATGAACCATTGGCTGCTTTGGATTTGAAGATGCGTAAGGATATGCAGATGGAGTTAAAAGAAATGCATAAGTCTTTGGGCATTACTTTTGTTTATGTGACGCATGATCAGGAAGAAGCATTAACACTTAGCGATACCATTGTTGTTATGAGTGAAGGTAAGATACAACAGATTGGTACTCCGATGGATATTTATAATGAACCTATAAATTCATTTGTTGCTGATTTTATAGGAGAAAGTAATATACTGAATGGTGTTATGATAAAAGATAAACGTGTCTCTTTTGCCGGCCATGAATTTGAATGTGTAGACGAAGGATTCGGCGAGAATGCTCCGGTAGATGTTGTTATTCGTCCGGAAGATATTTATATCTTTGAACCTTCCGAGGCCGCTATGCTGACAGGGACAGTAACTTCTTCTATTTTTAAAGGTGTGCATTTTGAAATGATGGTACAGACACCTAACGGATATGAATTTATGGTTCAGGATTATCACTGTTTTGAAGCTGGAGCGGAAGTTGGCCTTTTAGTAAAACCGTTTGATATTCATGTTATGAAAAAGGAACGGACCTGTAATACTTTTGACGGTAAACTGGTTGATTCTACTCATGTTGAATTTTTGGGCTGTGTTTTTGAATGTAAGGAAGTTACGGGTATTGAGCCTGAAACTCCCGTTAAGGTTGAAATAGATTTCCAGGATGTTATATTGGAAGACAATGAAGAAGATGGTAAACTGACTGGTGCAGTTAAGTTTATTTTGTATAAAGGGAATCATTATCATCTGACAGTTTTTACTGATTGGGATGAAGATATTTTTGTTGATACTAATGATGTTTGGGATGACGGAGACCGTGTTGGTATTACGATAGCTCCCGAGAATATTCGAATCGTTCACAGTTAAAAAGGGAAGGAAGTGATTAATAAGTTTTCAGCATTTTTTATGCGTCGGAAGAACTGGGCGATACCTTATGTAGTATTCCTTGCGATTTTTGTTGTTATGCCCTTGCTCTTGATTGTATTTTATGCTTTTACGGATGCAGAAGGTACGCTGACAATGGCTAATTTCCGTAAGTTTATGCTACATCCTGAGGCAATCAATACCTTTGTGTATTCTATCGGAATCGCCATTATTACTACATTGACTTGTTTGGTACTCGGATATCCGGCAGCTTATATTTTAAGCCATTCTCACTTCAATACTTCTCGTACAATGGTTATGCTTTTCATCCTTCCAATGTGGGTGAATATACTGATACGAACTTTAGCTACGGTTGCTTTATTTGATTTTTTGAACTTTCCGTTAGGAGAAGGTGCTTTAATATTTGGTATGGTTTATAATTTCTTACCATTTATGATTTATCCTATTTATAATACTCTTCAGAAGATGGACCCTAGTTTGGTTGAAGCTGCACAGGATTTAGGAGCAAATCCATTTCAGGTATTTGTTAAAACCATATTTCCTCTGTCTATGCCTGGTGTAACAAGCGGTATAGTAATGGTATTTATGCCTACGGTTTCCACATTCGCCATAGCAGAGCTGTTGACGATGAATAATATCAAACTATTTGGAACGACAGTACAGGAAAATATTAATAACGGGATGTGGAATTACGGTGCGGCACTTTCACTTATTATGTTGATATTGATAGGTGTCACCGTTTTGTTTAGTAATGAAAGTGATGGTGCTTCTAATGAAGGAGGAGTAATATAATGATAACAAAGTTTATGGCAAAAGCCTATTTATGGCTGCTTTTGGTTTTGCTCTATGCTCCGATACTCATTATTATGATATTTTCTTTTACAGAAGCGAAAGTATTGGGCAATTGGACAGGTTTTTCTACAAAGTTATATAGTTCCCTATTTGCCGGAAATGTACAGCACTCCCTTATTAGTGCTTTATGGAATACGTTTGCTATAGCTATGCTGGCAGCAACGATTTCTACTCTTTTAGGCAGTATTGCGGCGATAGGTATTTTTAATCTCCGGTCAGGCGCGCGGCAAACAATTAATTTTGTGAATGCTATTCCGATGATGAATGCTGATATTATAACGGGTATTTCTTTATTCTTATTATTTGTTAGTTTTGGTATTTCCCAAGGATTCACTACTGTTGTATTGGCTCATATAACCTTTTGTACTCCTTATGTGGTTCTGAGTGTGATGCCTCGTTTGAAGAAAATGAATCAAAATGTATATGAAGCGGCTCTTGACTTGGGGGCAACGCCTTTTCAAGCTCTCCATAAAGTAATATTCCCGGAAATAAGACCAGGTATGATTAGTGGTTTTATACTTGCATTTACTTTGTCAATAGATGATTTTGCCGTTACTATATTCACAATAGGCAATGAAGGATTGGAAACCCTTTCTACATTTATATATGCCGATGCGCGTAAGGGGGGATTAACTCCGGAATTGCGTCCTTTGTCAACTATTATATTTGTAACTGTGTTAGTATTATTGATAGTTATTAATAAACGGGCAGAAAAACAAAAGACGGATAAAATAAGATGAATAGGTTGTATAAGTTTATATGTTTGTTCGCTTTTCTGGTTGGAATATTCTCTTCTTGTTCGCGTACGAAGGAAGAACGCAGTAGGATTTTGAAGATATATAATTGGGCAGATTATATAGATGAAAGTGTTTTGGATGATTTTCCTAAATGGTATAAAGAGCAAACCGGTGAGGATGTCCGTATTATATATCAGGTTTTTGATATAAATGAAATTATGCTTACAAAGATTGAACGTGGGCATGAAGATTTTGATTTGGTTTGTCCATCCGAATACATTATCGAACGGATGTTGAAAAAGAATTTATTGTTGCCTATCGATCGTAATTTCGGAAAAACTCCTGATTATATTAATAATGTTTCTCCTTATATCCGGGAACAACTAGACAAGCTTAGCCAGCCCGGACGTAAAGCTACGGATTATGTTGTTGCTTATATGTGGGGAACGGCTGGATTATTATATAATAAAAAGTTTATGAGCCGTGAGGAAGCTATGTCATGGGATTGCCTATGGAATCCTGACTACAAAGGTAAAATTCTTATGAAAGACAGTTACCGGGATGCTTATGGAACGGCTATTATATATGCTCATGCTAAGCAATTGGCAGACGGTACAATTACGGTAGAACAATTGATGAATGATAATTCTCCTGAAGCAATCGCTCTGGCTGAAAAATATCTTAAACAGATGAAACCGAATATTGCCGGATGGGAGGCTGATTTCGGTAAGGAGATGATGACTAAGAATAAAGCTTGGCTTAATCTTACGTGGAGTGGCGATGCCGTGTGGGCAATGGAAGAAGCTGATGCCGTAGGTGTAGATTTGGATTATGAAGTTCCACTGGAAGGTAGTAATATTTGGTATGATGGTTGGGTTATTCCTAAGTATGCGCATAATGTGAAGGCTGCTAGTTATTTTATTGATTATATTTGTCGTCCGGATATAGCATTGAAAAATATGGATGCTAACGGATATGTAAGTGCTGTGGCTACTTCTGAAATCTTAGAAGCTAAGATTGATACGACAATTACACAATATTCAGATCTTAGTTATTTCTTTGGTCCGGAAGCCGATAGTATACAAATTAATCCGGTACAATATCCGGATATTAAAGTGGTGGAACGGTGTGCCATGATTCGTGATTTTGGTGACGAAACGGAATTAGTTCTGGAAATGTGGAGCCGGGTAAAAGGTGATAATCTTAACACCTGGATTGTATTACTTATCTTTTCCGTATTTGGAATACTTTTCATATGGATGATTGTACAGAAAATCCGCAAATATAAACAGCAAAAGCATCATCGAAGACGTCGTAAAAGGTGGTATAAATAAGGGACAGAAAGCAATGAATGGTATTAAGAGTTTAATTATAGATTTAGGCGGAGTCATTATTGGTCTGACGCGTAACCGTTGTATTGATGCTTTTGAGCAATTAGGCGTGAAAAATGTCAGGGAAAATATTACGAACAATTTCCAACATAAAGATCTTTTTATGCAATTGGAGCTAGGTTATATTTCTGTCGCAGATTTTCATGATGGCATTCGTCAGTTGGCAGGAAAGGATCTGACAGACCGGCAAATTGACGACGCATGGATTATGATGTTAGGTGAAGTTCCTAAAGAAAAACTGGAATTACTGTTAGAACTTCGAAATTGTTATAATACTATACTCCTTAGTAATACGAATGAAATTCATTGGAAATGGATTGCTAATAACTGTTTTAATTATAAGAATCTGAAAGTTGATGATTTCTTTCATAAGATATATCTTTCTTATGAATTACATATGTTGAAACCTAATACAGACATCTTCGAACATGTACTTAATGACGCACATATCCGTTCGGAGGAAACTCTTCTTATTGACGATTCATTACCTAATTGCCGTACGGCTGAAGCTATGCGTATGCGCGCATATAATGTACAACCTAAAGAAGATTGGGGTAATTTATTTCTACCATAAAATCTGAAATTTTAACTTCCCGTATCGAACCAAACGGTATTTTGTCTGTTGTAAAGACATTAATTTAAACTGTTTGATAGTTGATATGAAGAAATTATTGATACTTTTATTATTTATACCTGTATTTATAGGTAGCTGTTCGAAAGATGATGATTCGGATACTGGGCATGGAAAACTAATAATTCCGCAATTTGGTACCGCTAATTTAGTTTCAAAAAATCCATTTACTGGTATTCTTATAATTGCTCCGGCAGAAGGAGAAGGGGCTGTTTATTATGGAAATTATAATGCGAAAGGCCAAATATCGCCAGTTCATGCACTATATACTGTATCAAATGGTTCTATTGTTCATGATAATATACCGGTGAGATTACCAGCCGGACAATACAATCTTGTTTATTGGGGAATGCCAAAGAATAATCCGGCAGATTCAACTTATTCAGATGTTGCAGTAATTGAACCTGTATACATTGTAGGTAATGACATGAATAATATGTTCTACGGACTACGTAAGCATAGTGTCCCGGATACTACCTATTATCCTTCTTTTGATTATGTCTATTGTTTGCAACCTACTGATATTGGAAAAGATCAACTTAATGCTTCATTACAACGTGCGACAGCAGGTATTAAGGTTACTTTAACGGATAAAGACGGAGGACAAATTAATGAGAATATTGCTTTCGTGCGTATATTGGTAGGCAATATTGCCAATACGTTGAATTATTTTACCGGAAAAGCTACTGATTTTACAAAGACTGTGAGCTTTCCGTTAACAAAGTCGGAAGATGGGAAAGAAATGAGTGCGAACTCTACTGTAATGGTTTTTCCTTCTGCACCTAATCCTTCGATTACTCTAATTCTGACTTTATTGGATGGAAAAGAAAAAATTTATCGTCAGTCATTGCAAAATACGTTAGATGCGGGAACTCGTCTTACTCTAACAGCTTCTATTGGTGATATTTTTGTTGAAGAGACAGGTTCTAATGGTTTTGAAGTAACGAATTGGAATGAAAAAAGTGAAACGATAAACTTTGGAGATAATTAAATATCCTTTACTCTCAATATATTGTACGATATACTATTGTCGTACACATCATTCCCGTCTACTTTCTTGATGTAGTTTACTACACGGATGGTGACGGGAAGTATTATTACTTCGTATAACGATTTCAGCACAGCTTGTGTGCCAATCATTATTATTAATTCGTTTATGGGGATAAGTCCTCCAAATGCAATAGGGAAAAAGATAATTGAATCTGCACCTTCTCCGACAAGAGTAGACACAATGGCTCTCAAAGAGAAATGTTTACCTTTTGATGCTATTTTCATTTTACTCATTACATAAGCATTAAGGAAAGAACCGACCAAAAAAGCGATTAAACTGGCAATAGCTATGCGGGGAGCCATTCCGAATACAAAATTAAATCCTTCTTCACCTTCCCAAAATGGAGCTGCCGGGAGGATAACGGCCAATTGCGAGAAACCTATCACGAGAAAATTGGATGCGAATCCACTCCAGATTATCAGGCGTGCCTTTTTGAATCCCCATACTTCTGCAATGCAGTCGTTTATGATGTATGAGATAGGAAAGACTATTAAACCGGCTGTAGCTGTGATGCCGGCTACTTGTACAACTTTTGATTCTAATAAATTGGACGCTACTAAGCAGATATTGAATAATATGCCCAGTAACATGAATGGTACTGTAACTGTTTTTTGCATGTTCTCTTGTTTTTAACGAGGTTAATCAAGCACTCGGGCTGCAAAGATACGAAAAATACAGGTATATATTAGTTTTATTTTTTCTCCTTATATAATTGAACAAAAAAGAGGATGCCTGTAATAATTAATGCAGACGATAAACCTGTATAAAATACGGATATGAAAGAATTAGGAAGAAGATGAAATGTACGGACAGTTATTCCTAACGTTATCATAAATGCCATAATAATCCATCCCTTGACATCAAAAAAAGAGAATGGGCAATTTTTATTTTCTTTTTTTTGAGCAATACGCTCTCTGTGTTTATAGAAGAGTTTTATGAATACAAGATAAAAGAATAATAGAAATACGATAATAGCTTCGCATATTTTGAATAACCAATCGTGGGTGTCGTCTAACCACGTGATAATACCGATACGTAAAATATTAGCTCCTGCAATAATCCAAACTAATCCGGCTATAAATAATAATGTTCGCTTATGTACACCGTACTTCATTTATCTGAATCTTTTAGGCAAAGATAGGAATTAGTAAAGAAATAATGTCATTTGTTATATATGACTTTTGTCCAGAATAAGGCGGTGCACTATCTCTATGAATTTGTGGATATATTCATTTCTAAAACAGGATATGAAAAATAATCGTATTATATTAATTGGAGAATAGTTGAAAACAACTAAAAAAGATTACTTTTGTGGAAATATATTAATTAAGAACAAGTAAGTATGAAAGATTTATTGGCAAAAATTCAGGAGCAATACAAAGCATTCGAAGCAGATGCTTTACTTCAGGTAGAGAAAAACAACAAAGCTGCTGGTACACGAGCTCGTAAAGCGTCATTGGATTTAGAAAAATCAATGAAAGAGTTCCGTAAAGTTTCTATCGAAGAAAGTAAAAAATAACTTTCTTATTTCCGCAAAGTTAAGCTGCCAGAGATATCCGGCAGCTTTTTTATTTTGATGGATTGATTTATATTTAGGGCTTATTTGTTAAAAAGTAAAATAAGCTGCAAAGAAATTACGAGAATCTTAAAAATGTGTTGTAAAATATCTTTTTTTATTTGCATCGTAATATTTATTGGTTCATCTTTGCATACAGATAACCTAAACAATCTTTTTGCCTTAAAGACTAATACCTATTAAAAACCTATAAAACGAGCCTTTGCGAAAAGGCTCGTTTTATGATTTATAAGAGTTAATATCCTGTCTCTTCAATCTTTGACGATATTTTACTGATCGCTTCGTTGAGTTTTTCTTCTGGTAGAATGACATTGAAATTTTCCCAGAAATCTTTGTCGTATATAAAATTTGTTTCAGCAAAAATGCTTCTTGTAGGCAGTATTTCGTGTTTTGTAAATCGTCTTACGTCTATCGTATCTATCCGACAGGTGGCCATTTCAAACCATACATGAAGTGTATTTGTGTTAAAAATTTTTCTCCTTTTCTTAATTTTAAAATTTAAATCACCTCTGATGTGATTGATATAATAGGTATTATTCCATGGCTTATAAGTAACAGTATAAGAAACTTTTTGAGGAATAATCTTGATATCCCTACTTTTCTTTATGATGAGAATATTGCCGACATCTTTAACATATTGAGGATTGAATTCAAAGGATACGCGTAGTAATGCGTCATTTTCAGCATCAATATAGATTGCTCCTTTATAGAGTGGTTCTTTTACGTTTGCTTTCTGTTCAAAGGAAATAACATTTGCCAGCCTGTTGTCTATCACTGTAATATCAGAATGGATATAGTTATACTGGTCGTTATAGTCTGTCATGAAAAAATCAGGTAATATTTTTATTACATCCAGTAACAGGCAGGCGTTAATTCCTGACTTCATTTTTGCTATCAGCGAATCTTTTTCGTTTTCATCGCTGATTCGGCGCATTTTTAGTAGTTTTACCTGATCTTTATGTGGTGACATATAGGGCGTTTTGTATATCTTGAATATTGCTTCGGTAAGGTTGGATAGTTTTTTACGATGTTCTACACCTTCACGATAAAAGGTGGTAAGGTATGCAGGATGGTTTGCGTAATTGATATTACGTTTATCGATCATGTCTTGAAGGAGTTTTCGGGGATTTACCAGCCTTACTACGATTTCTTGAATGGGGATAACTTGAGGCTCAAGAGTAAGAAAATTGTGCCTTCCGATTAGTAGCTGGCTGTTTACTTCCTGTGGTTTGTACCCAAGATGTGAGAAATAGATTGTGGAATGAAGTAGGGAGTCGGGGAGTCTGAGTCTGAACTCTCCATTTTGATTGGTGATTGTTCCGACTCCTGCTTCTTTAACTCCTACTGTCCCGTAGGATATAGGTTCTTGGGTATAGTTATCATGTAAAACTCCTTCTACGTCGAAATAGATACTCTCTTTGTGTCCAGCTAACGGTTGGTCGATGACATTTGCTGCCGAATCTGTCTTCTGATAGAGTGATAATAGGATATGGTTGCCAATAATTTTCATTTTCAGATCGTTTTGACCGGTGATTGCATGGACGGCTTCACGGATGGTATATTCTTTCTTTTTCAGTTTTATTCTTTGGTCATTGTCCAGAATATTACTGTCATAGATGAAAAGGAAACCGGAACGTTCGGTTACCTCTCCTAGCATTTGGTATATTGTTCCTTTAGTTTTAAGCAGTATTATTTTGCAGTCAAGCGTGTCTTTCCCTTCTGCTCGGGCGGATGCTGTAATGAATAGCATAAACCAGATAAAGCTGCAGGCTACGAAATATGGCACTTTCCGTTTCATTTAGCCGGATAAATTTTAAGGTTTTATGAATAAGGTGTTTTTATCTTGCGTATATTTTAAATTTAATGCCGCACATAAAAGTCTTGCAATCTCATCTGGTGAATTATTGGTGAAACGTACTGTAAGACGGTGGTCTTCTATGTCTGGTGTTGCTTGTATTTGCATCTCTGGGTTCGTTAGATTTATAACACGTAAAATATCTGCTAACCGTTCATCTTTGAACTGCATTAGTTGTGTATAGCGTGCAAATTGTTTGGTATCCTGCGTCGCGTTTATTTGAAGCTGTCGTACGAGAAGCGTGACTGTCTCTCCTGCATTTACCAGAACGCTCGTTTTGTTTTGCATGGAAGTAACTTTTACGCTCCCTCGTAAGACTGACAATTCGAAAGGTTTATTTTCATTGTTTATAATGTTGAAGGCCGTTCCAAGGACTTCTATTTGCATGTCATCCGTTTCTATGAAGAATGGGCGTTCTTTGTTTCCGCTTACGTCGAAAAGAGCGTCACCTTTTAGGGTAACAATCCTTTTATCAGTCTGGAAATGCTCGGGATATTGCAATTGTGAGTTATCGGCAAGGTAAACTATAGATCCGTCTTCCAGAGTCTTCACTAAAGTGGCAGCATCTTTTTTGTTTTGAAGAGTGAGAAGGGTAGTATCTGTTTTTTCTCCTAGCCTGTTCGTATAAAATAGAGTGATTATTGAAATGCAAAGCAGTAGAAAGATTGCGACCCAGCTTATTTTACGGAGACTGGAAATAATGCTACTTTGTTGTATTCCATACTCCGTAAATAATCCGTCATGTAGGAGCCGATTGTAAAGGTGCTCCCATGCTTGCTCTGTTTGGATAATATGTTTTTTTTCTTTTTTCATGCTGTATAATATTCAATTTTTTTACGAAGCGTTTGAAGCGCTTTTGTCATTTCTGCTTCCACTGTTTTGACGGAGAGAGAAAGAGCGGAGGCTATTTCCGCATATTTCATTCCCTCGAAACGATGCATTTTAAAAATACGGAGTCTCCGTTCTGGTAATTGGAGAAGCGTTTGGTTTATTAAATCCTGCAATTCTTTATATTCCAGTTGCTCTTGCGGAGAAATGGACTTGTCTTCATTTTTTCCAAACAGAAATGTTGCTTTATATCTGTTTCTTACTTCCTGATGTTCCAGCCATTGAAGGGAACGGTTACGTACGGCTCCGTATAAATAACTTTTTATGGAATGAAATAATTGTATTTTGTTCCGTTCTTTCCAGAAGGTGTAAAACAGATCCTGCACAATTTCTTCCGCAATATCTATTTGTCCGGTTATGCTAGCTGCATATAGACAAAGAGGAGCGTAATAAAGCTTGAAGATTGCTTCGAAAACCTTTATGTTTCCTTCTTTGATTTTAGCAAGAATAAACAGCTCGTTTAACATAACCGTTGTTTTTACATGGTAAACTTTCTCAAAAGTACGAAAAGAAATTCAGACTCTATTTGTGTTGTTTCTTTAATTTATAAACAGCCGATTCCAGTGATTCTGTCGGTTCTATGATGTTGTATGCACCCCAAAAATCTTCGTCAATAAAATTTTCAACTTTGTCGGAAAGAGATTGATTGGGTCTGAATGCCATTTTATATGGAATGCCTTCTTTTTGTATTTTTCCGTCCGTGACAACCATTTCGGATAGAATGGTATAATTGGTAGAAAACAGTCTTCGTTTCCAATCGCATTTAAAACGTACCTCATTACGGATATAATTAAGATAACTGATGCCATTGCGCTGTTTATAGGTGACAAGGAAAGAGACTTCTATGGGCTTAAAGCGCAGGCCGAAAGGCTTTTTTTTCAAGATGGCTTGTGTTGCCTTGTTGCGGTCGTCCATGCTGAGGCTAAATTCGGCACGACTAAATGCCAGATTTTCTTTATCGATATATAATTTGCCGTAGTGCAGAGCATAGGGCAGCACTGTATTGGGTTGGAAACTGATTACATAATGAGGTCTATTGTCTATAATTGTACCCTCTTCCATCCGGAAAGTGTAATAGGGTAATGTTTCCATGTCAAGTAATACATCGGGATTCTTTACTATGTCGATATAGACAGAAAGATTTGGGCCTCCAAGTAGTTTCACTACTAACGTGTCGCTTTGTTTCTGGCTTAGCAATTTGCGTCCTTTGTAAATTTGTACACGGTCGCGATTCACATCTTGATTATAAGATGTTTTGTAAATGTCTATGATGGCTTCCGAGATATTAATGTAGCGACGTCCTTTTTGAGCCGTTTCACGATAAAATCCGGTTAACAGATTACTTTCCGGACTGTAATTTTTAGGAATTTTGCTGATGGCTGCTTCTACTAAGGAGCGTGGATCTTGCCCGTGGATAATTACTTCACGCAATACATTGGCATTGGGTGTTAACAATACTGTAACATTGGCTAGGTTTTGTTCTTTTACCGGAATGATATAATTGTTATATCCGATATGTGAGATTTCCACGTTTTTCACCTGCAAAGATTTCTGTATTTTGATGAGAAATTCACCATCGTTGTTGGTGATAGTTCCGATGTTACTTCCGGGAATGGATACATTAACATATTCTAGCCGTTTCTTACTGTTCTTATCTTTTACAATGCCACTGATGGTGATGTATTCACCAATACTGTCTTGTGCTTTTGCCGGAGTGAAACTGACAAGCATTAAAATAATCAGAAGAAATCCTACTGTTTGTTTACATGACGCCTTCATATTTACATGATTTTAAAATGAATATTCGTTTCGTTTTATATTAATATGATCGTCCGGCGTGTAAAAACCCTATAAAAAAAGAGTGTTTTTTTGAGAAATAATAAAAAAGCCATACGGTTCCGAAGTTGCCTTTGATGGCTGTCCAGTTCCGTATGGCTTAGTAAGGTCAGTGCAGGAGTGTTTACTCTTTTTCCCGCATTTCTTTATTCTTTTTGTGTAAACTTTTTAGTTCGATGCCAAGCATTACACGGAATATACCGATGATAAGCAGGGCATAAGCGATCAGGTAAACAAGGGTGAATGCGCCAGCACCTGGTTGCCAGATAATACCTATGGAACAAAGTATTGCCAGAATGCCGAAAGCCATGTACCAACCCCAGTTTTGGGTTCCATAACGCTTTAAGTCAAGGGAATATCCTGCTGCAGAAAAACCACGGAACATTAGCCAGAATGCCAAAATAAATGGTAATACACTCATGCTCAATCCTGGGTTAGCCATTAGAAGAATACCCAAAATCAGATCCACAATTCCTCCTGTGAGATACCAGCCCCAACTGGAAATAATCTTTTTATTGCTGAAAGCAAAGGCTATTTCCAACAATCCGCTGACAAACATCGATATGCTGAATAATATACTCAGTACAATATAACTAGCAAGAGGAGCGAACATTAAATAGATAGCAATAATGATATAAAGGATGCCGACAAGCAAAGACATCCACCAGTTTTTTACTGCATAATCAATTTGATCAATAAAAGTCTTCATATTGAATAGTTTTTGAATTTTGTGATTTATTATTGAAACAAACAGCTTGAAAGAAAAGTTTTAAAAGCCCTTTCCTCTATAATATTTTACATATCTTTGTCCTAAAATTAACAGATAAATAAACCATGAAAGGTATCGTTTTAGCCGGTGGTTCGGGTACACGTCTATATCCAATTACCAAAGGTGTTTCAAAGCAGCTTCTGCCTATCTATGATAAGCCGATGATTTATTATCCGGTGTCTGTATTAATGTTGGCTGGCATTCGTGAAATATTGATCATTTCTACACCTCAGGATTTACCCGGATTTCGACGTTTGTTGGGTGATGGTTCCGATTATGGCGTCCGTTTTGAATATGCTGAACAGCCTTCGCCTGACGGATTGGCACAGGCATTTATTATAGGTGCGAATTTTATAGGAAATGATTCTGCATGTTTAGTATTGGGTGATAACATTTTCTATGGACAGAGTTTCACGACTATGCTGAAAGAGGCAGTCCATAATGCAGAGAAAGAACAGAAAGCAACTGTTTTTGGTTATTATGTGAATGATCCGGAACGATATGGTGTGGCGGAATTTGATTCGGAAGGTAATGTGTTGAGCATTGAAGAGAAACCAAAAGAGCCAAAGTCTAATTATGCTGTCGTAGGGCTATATTTTTATCCAAACAAGGTAAAGAAAGTGGCAAGAGAGATAAAGCCGTCGGCACGCGGTGAATTGGAAATAACAACAGTTAATCAGGAGTTCCTGAAAGATGGTGAATTGAAAGTTCAACTTTTGGGGCGCGGTTTTGCCTGGTTAGATACAGGAACGCATGACTCTCTCTCCGAAGCCTCTACTTTTGTTGAGGTGATAGAAAAGAGACAAGGATTAAAGGTGGCTTGCCTTGAAGAAATTGCTTATCGTTCGGGTTGGATTGATGCTAATAGACTGAAAGAGATAGCGCATCCGATGACAAAGAACCAATATGGGCAGTATCTACTGAACTTACTGAAATAAAAAGATCAAGTAACAATACAATGGATAAAGATAATAAGATATTTGTAGCCGGACATCGTGGACTGGTAGGGTCGGCTATATTGAAAAATTTACAAGGCAAGGGTTATACCAATTTTGTGCTGCGTACACATGCTGAGCTGGATTTGACTGATCAGCGGGCTGTTAATGACTTTTTTGAGACGGAAAAACCTGAATATGTTTTTCTTTCAGCTGCCCATGTTGGAGGAATTATGGCGAATAGCCGTTATCGTGCCGATTTTATCTATATTAATTTGATGATTCAGAATAATGTAATTCATGCTTCTTATAAGAATGGTGTAAAGAAATTGTTGTTTTTGGGAAGTACTTGCATTTATCCGCGTGAGGCTCCACAGCCTATGCCGGAGAATTGCCTGCTGACATCTCCGCTAGAATATACAAATGAACCCTATGCGATAGCCAAAATTGCCGGTATAAAAATGTGCGAGAGTTACAACTTGCAGTATGGTACAAACTATATTGCTGTTATGCCGACCAACCTTTATGGTCCGAATGATAACTTTAATTTGGAGACTTCCCATGTGCTTCCTGCTATGATCCGGAAAATACATCTTGGAAAATGCCTATTCGAGAGAAATTGGAATTCCATTCGGAAGGATTTGGATTTTCGTCCGGTAGAAACGGTTTCCGGCTCTGCATCGGAATCGGAAATATTGGCTGTTCTCGACAAATATGGAATTCGAGGGAATAAAGTGGAACTTTGGGGAACCGGAAAACCTTTACGTGAATTTTTGTGGAGTGAAGAAATGGCGGACGCTTCCGTTTATATAATGGAACATGTAAACTTTGCTGATGTTTGTCCTAAAGAAGGCGAAGTAAGAAACACACATATCAATATAGGAACAGGAGTAGAGCTGACCATTAAAGAAGTAGCTGCTCTTATAAAAGAGAATATAGGCTATCAGGGTGAATTGAAGTTTAATGCGTCTAAACCGGACGGTACTCTCCGGAAATTAACAGACGTGACAAAACTTCATTCTTTAGGTTGGCATCATTCCATTGAAATAAATGAGGGAATAGATCGTTTATATAAATGGTATTTAAATAATAGTAATCAATAAAATAGACAGATAAAATGGGTAAAGTTGCTTTAATAACAGGAATTACCGGTCAGGATGGTGCTTACCTGGCAGAATATTTAATAAAAAAAGGATATACAGTGCACGGCATCAAGCGTCGCTCTTCGATGTTTAATACAGATAGAATAGATCATTTGTATCAAGATCCGCATATTGAGGACAGAAACTTGATTCTGCATTATGGAGATTTGACTGATAGTTTGAATCTGACTCGTATTATAGGGGAAGTGCAACCGGATGAAATATATAATCTGGCAGCGATGAGCCATGTAAAGGTGAGTTTCGATACTCCGGAATACACGGCAAATGCCGATGGGTTGGGAGTATTGCGTATTTTGGAAGCTGTCAGATTGTTGAATCTGGTCCCGAAAAGCCGTATCTATCAGGCTTCAACTTCCGAGTTGTATGGGTTAGTACAAGAAGTT
Source organism: Parabacteroides bouchesdurhonensis (assembly GCF_900186615.1). Taxonomy (GTDB): domain Bacteria; phylum Bacteroidota; class Bacteroidia; order Bacteroidales; family Tannerellaceae; genus Parabacteroides; species Parabacteroides bouchesdurhonensis. The sequence continues at coordinate 3,465,273 of NZ_LT896588.1, read as the reverse complement.
CCTCAGAAAGAAACAACTCCATTTTATCCGAGAAGTCCATATGCTGTAGCTAAATTATATGGTTATTGGATTACTGTGAATTATCGTGAGGCTTATAATATGCATGCATCCAATGGCATTTTGTTTAACCATGAGTCTCCGTTGAGAGGCGAAACGTTTGTAACGCGTAAAGTAACGCGTGCCATTTCTCGTATTGCTTTAAATATGCAAAAGAAAGTTTATATGGGTAATCTTTCTTCTAAGCGAGATTGGGGACATGCAAAGGATTATGTTCGTGCAATGCATGCAATTCTCCAACAGGAAAAACCGTCCGATTATGTGATTGCTACAGGAATTACTACAACGATCCGCGATTTTATACAAATGGCATTTGCCGAAATCGGAGTGGAAGTAAGTTTTCATGGAGAGGGTGTTGATGAAGTCGCTGTTTTACGTTCTGTTGATGAAAAAATATTTAAAAATAAAATTGGTGAAGTTTATTTGGAAGATCTGAAAAAGCGTATAGGTGAAGAGATTGTTGGTGTTGATCCTCAGTATTTTAGACCGACAGAGGTGGAGCTTTTAATTGGTGATGCTACAAAGGCTCGTACACAATTAGGGTGGGAACCTCAGTATTCTTTAGAAACTTTAATAGAGGATATGATGTTATCAGACGTGAAGCTTATGAAGAAGGAATCTTACTTAAGAGAGGGCGGATATAAAATTTTGAACTATTTTGAGTAAGGGAAAACAAAATACAGTTTTTATTTGTTATAATTCAAAAAAGCGTTAATTTTGTCCCGTTTTCGAGCGTTATTAGGTAATTGATTGTTTAATTTAAAAGTTATTGAATATGAAAACTAAGATTTTACTTTTAGCATTATTATCAGGTTTCGTATTCTCTGTGTCAGCACAGGAATTCCAACCTCAAATAGGTTTTAGCACGGAGAAAGGTTATAAAACAAATTTTAAAAAGAATAAGGCAGGAGATAATTGGTTTATTTCTATTGCAGGAGGTGCCAGCATTTTGTTAGGCGACCAAAACAATAAGGCCGATTTTGGTAATCGCTTGAATTTTGCTCCCCAATTCTCATTTGGTAAATGGTTTAATCCATATTTGGCTTTCCGTACTCAATTAAACGGTGGTATTCTTCATGGTTTTGTGGGAGACGATGCCCAATTGATGCAACATAATAAATACATGGCAGCTCACGTAGATTTATTGTGGGATGTTACAAATTTCTGGGCTCCTTACAGAGAATCAAAAGTATTTCGTTTAATTCCTTGGGTCGGTCTTGGTTATGCTCAACGTTTTAAAACAACAGAAGCAGCTGAATTTGCAAGATCAGAATCTCCTTCATTAAATGCTGGTATTTTGATGGCATTTCGTGTTAGCAAACGTGTGGATATCAATGTTGAAGCTCAGGGTTCTTTGTTGAATGAACAATTCAACCGTGTATCAATGGGACATTTGTCAGACGGTATTGCACAGTTGAGTGCTGGTTTGACATTCAAATTGGGCAAGACTGATTTCGAAGTTCTTCAACCGATGGATTATGCATTGCTGAATGATTTGAATAATCAGGTTAATTCTTTGCGTGCAGCAAACGATGAGTTGAGCAAACGTCCTGTTTCTTGTCCTGAATGTGAAGAAGTTGTAACAGAAGTTGTAAACAACTATGTAGATAATGTAGTTTACTTCCGTTTGAATAGCTCTAAGATAGATAAGAATCAACAAATTAGCATCTATAATACTGCAGAATTTATGAAGAATAACAATACTCCTATCAAGGTGGTTGGATATGCAGATAAGAAGACAGGTACTTCTAATTACAATATGGGTCTTTCTGAAAAACGTGCTAAAGCTGTTGCTAAAGAATTGATCGAAAAATACGGTATTTCTTCAGATCAAATCACAATTGAATGGAAGGGTTCTGATGTTCAACCTTATGGTGAAAATAATTGGAACCGTGTTGTTATCATGAGTGCTAATAATTAATCTGAATAGATATATTTGGCATAAAAGGGCTACACTGTTGTGTGGCCCTTTTTTTGCTCGAAAATATTGATTACTTTTGTGAGATTTTAGCGAATTTGTATGGAACTAAATAAGAAACATGGGTATCTGATTCAATGGCTGATTGGAATAGGGGATTTAATAGTATTAAATGCCTTGTTCTTGTTGATCTATCATGGATTAGGTGAATTTTACACAGGTGCTATTTCTCATAATTTGAGAGAAATTCTTTTATTACTCAATTTCTGTTATTTTTTCTCTCTTTATTTTGTCCCTATGCAATTGCATATGTCTGTTGTCTATATTGACAAAATTGTGCAAAGGGCATTTGTTCTGGTTACATTTTTAATTTTTTTATTTTCGACATGTCTTATCTTTTTAAATGTCGGAGATATTTTAGCAACATTTCTTTTTGTCTATTATTTTTCTGCGGTTATTGTCTTTTCACTGTGGCGTGTTTTTGTTCGTGTTTCCTTGAAAGTATACCGAAAGAAAGGATATAATTTTAAAAAAGTAATTATCGTTGGTGCCGGTAAAAACGGAATGGAACTATACCGCGTAATGAAGGATGACCTTTCTTATGGATTTAATATTATGGGATTTTTTGATGATAATATATCTCTAAAAAATGTTCTTCCTAATTATTTGGGTATGACAAATGACGTGGAAGATTATGTTTTGGCCCATGATATAGATGAGATATATTGTACATTGCCAGGAACCAATGATGAAAAAATTCTGAGAATATTAAATTTTGCAGAGAAGCACATGGTTCGTTTCTATATTGTTCCTGAATTTTATAGAAATATTAAAAAGAGCTTGATTATGGAGGTTTTGGAATCAGTTCCATTGCTTACCATACGAAGAGAGCCCTTGCAGGCTGCATATAATCGAGCGCTAAAACGTTGTTTTGATGTTGTATTTTCGTTGGCAATACTGTGTACAATATATCCAATATTATATGTTTTTATCGGAGTACTTATAAAATCTACTTCGCGAGGTCCGATTCTTTTTAAGCAAAAAAGAACTGGATTGTATGGACAGGAATTTGAATGTTATAAATTCCGAACCATGAGAGTGAATGCGGAAGCCGATGTAGTTCAGGCTGTGAAAGATGATCCTCGTAAAACTCGTATAGGTGATTTTTTGCGTAGAACAAATTTGGACGAATTTCCTCAATTTATAAATGTACTGAAAGGAGAGATGTCTGTAGTTGGTCCTCGTCCGCATATGTTGAAACATACGGAGCAGTATTCTACTCTTATTGATAAATATATGGTTCGCCATTTAGTAAAACCGGGAGTAACCGGTTGGGCGCAGGTTACCGGTTATCGAGGAGAAACCAAAACACTGGAACAGATGGAAGGTCGCGTTAAAAGAGATGTTTGGTACATTGAAAACTGGACATTCTTCTTAGATTTGAAAATTATTGTCGTGACGATCCTAAATATGTTTAAGGGAGAAAAGAATGCTTATTAACAGAGTATATTGCACACTTTTTCAGGATTTGTGTAATCTGTATATATATTTGTACTATCTTTGTAGGCGATGGGAAGAATTGTTGCAATAGATTATGGCCGGAAACGAACCGGTTTAGCTGCTACTGATACGCTGCAAATGATTGCAAATGGTCTTACAACTGTTCCAAGTGGAGACGTGGTAAAGTATTTATCCGATTATGTAACTCGTGAACATGTAGATTTGTTTGTTGTGGGTTTTCCTAAACAAATGAATAATGAATTGTCCGAAAACATGAAATATATAGAGGCTTTTGTAACCCATCTGAAACGGACAATACCCAATATTCCAGTAGAGTATTATGATGAACGATTTACATCAGTAATGGCTCATCAGGCAATGCTTGATGGTGGTTTAAAGAAAAAGAAACGGCAGGAGAAAGGTTTGGTTGACGAAATCAGTGCTGTTATTATCCTGCAAACCTATTTAGAAAGTAAAAAATATAATTATAATTTATGATTTTGCCTATATATCTATATGGTCAGCCTGTGTTAAGAAAAGAGGCTGAGGATGTACCGAAAGATTATCCGGATTTAAAGCAATTGGTAGCAAATATGTTTGAAACAATGTATCATGCAGATGGTGTTGGCCTTGCTGCTCCTCAGGTTGGCTTATCCCTTCGGATGTTAGTGATAGATGCTGATGTTATGGGGGATGATTTCCCTGAATGTAAAGGCTTTAAACATGCAATGATCAATCCTGATATTGTTGAACGCAGTGAGGAAGAAATTTCTTTGGAAGAGGGTTGTTTGAGTCTGCCCGGTATCCACGAAAAAGTGGCGCGCGCAAGTAAAGTTCGAGTAAAATATTTTGATGAAAGCTGGAAAGAACATGACGAAGTTTTTGAGGGGTTTGCTGCCCGTGTTGTCCAACATGAGTATGAACATTTGACAGGTCATGTATTTATTGATAATATTTCGGCAATACGTCGGCAATTAAATAAAGCGAAACTAAATAATATTATTAAAGGAACAGCCCGTTGTTCTTATCGTGCGAAGGCTGTTGGTAAATAATAGAACTCTATAATTAAAAGTTATGACAGACTTAAGTAAAAACATTCAGGCTCTCAGAGAAAAGAAAGCCGTCGTTGAGATGGGGGGAGGTGAAGCTGCTATTGAAAAGCAGATAGCCATGGGTAAATTGACTGCTCGTGACCGTATTCTTTCTTTGTTGGATAAAGATTCTTTTCATGAGTACGATTTATTTGTAAAACACGATGGTCGTGATTTTGGAATGGATAAAAAAGACCTGCCGGGTGACGGTGTAGTTACAGGAACAGGTACGATCTTTGGAGCTCCAGTATGTATTTATGCACAAGATTTTACAGTTGCCGGTGGTTCTTTAGGATTACAACATGCCCGTAAAATCACTAAGATAATGGATCATGCCCTGAAGATGAGATGTCCTATTATCGGTATCAATGACTCCGGTGGTGCACGTATTCAGGAAGGTGTAGGTGCTTTGGCTGGATATGGTGAAATATTTTATCGTAACACAATCGCTTCAGGTGTAATTCCTCAGATTTCTTTGATATTAGGTCCGTGTGCCGGTGGCGCAGTATATTCTCCGGCATTGACAGATTTTGTATTTGTTGTAGAAAACATATCAAAGATGTTTATCACTGGTCCTAATGTTATTAAGACTGTGTTAGGAGAAGATATTTCTATGGAAGATTTAGGTGGTGCCCGCGTACATGCCGAGATTACAGGTAATGCTCATTTCTATGCACAAAACGAACAAGAATGTTTTGAACAGGTTAAACGTTTGATTAGTTTTATTCCATGGAATAACCATGAACATGCAAAAGCTGTTGAACCGAAAGAACCAACAGCGCTTTTGAATATCGAACAGGTTGTGCCTGCTGATCCGAAGCAACCATATGATGTTCGCGATGTTATTAAATGTATTGTTGATAATTCAGATTTTATTGAAATACAGGAACTATGGGCTGCTAATATTGTTATCGGTTTTGGTCGTATGGGTGGTGAAACTGTAGGTTTTGTTGCTAACCAACCGATGGTCTTGGCTGGCGTATTGGATTGTGATAGTGCTGATAAAGCTGCTCGTTTCATCCGTTTCTGTGATTCATTTAATATTCCTATTGTAACATTGGAAGATATGCCGGGGTATTTGCCGGGCGTTGACCAAGAGCACGCTGGTGTAATTCGTCATGGCGCAAAAGTATTGTATGCTTATTCTGAAGCAACTGTACCAAAAATCACTGTTATTTTGCGTAAAGCTTATGGTGGTGGATATATTGCTATGAACTCTCGCCATTTGGGTGCTGATTTCATGTTTGCATGGCCAAGTGCAGAGATTGCTGTTATGGGACCGGAAGGTGCAGCTAACATTATTTTCCGTAAGGAAATTATAGAAGCGGAAGATCAGAATGCTATGCGCCAGGAGAAAGTAAAAGAATATATTGAGAAGTTTGCAAATCCTTATGTAGCAGCTTCCAGAGGATTTATTGATTCTGTGATCGAGCCGAAAGAAACTCGTTCTTTACTGCTGCATGCTTTGAAACTTTCTGTTCTAAAAGAAGAATACAGACCGGCTAAAAAACATGGTTTACCTCCATTCTAATTTATAACAGTATGGAAAATAAAGAAAAAGAATTTGTAGATTTTGTTGTAACAGCACGTAAATATAAAACGTTGCTTACTGCAAAGTATAAAGATCGTCCGGTTTGGCATAAGCCATATCAGGGAGATGTAATTTCTAATTTGCCCGGAACAATCGTTAAGATAGAAGTAAAAAAAGGCCAGGAAGTTAAAGCTGGTCAACTGCTGCTTATCCATCAAGCGATGAAAATGTATAATCGGATTGTTGCTCCAATTTCAGGAGTAATTGCCGAGTTGGCAGTAAAAGAAGGTGACAAGATCGGAAAAAATCATTTGATGATAAAGATTGATCCGAAGTAATTGATAATGATATATGATCAGAGCTCCCGTATAATAGAAGTTATACGGGAGTTTTTTATTGTCAAGATGGATTGTGAATAAGATAATTTCCTTATTTTTGCCCCTTATTCGGGCGAATCGCATTTCGCCTTTATAATTAAAAAGGATGAAAAAGGCAATACTCTGTTTAATACTACAAATATGTGCGTTTTCGCTATTTGCTCAAATAAATACGGATCGTGTATTGGCAATAGGTCGAAACGCATTATACTTTGAAGATTATGTTCTTTCTATACAATACTTCAATCAAGTGATCAAAGCAAAACCTTGGTTGGCCGAACCTTATTTTTATCGAGCTGTGGCAAAGATTAATCTGGATGATTTTAAAGGTGCAGAAGAAGATTGTTCTTTATGTCTTCAACGGAATCCGTTTTTGGTGCAGGCTTATTATGCTCGAGGTATAGCTCGTCAGAGTCAAGAGAAATATAGTGAGGCTATTGCTGATTATCAAAAGGGTCTGGAGTTTAAACCGGAAGATCGACAAATGCTGGTAAACCAAGCGGTAGCATATATTCAGAAGAAGGATTATAATGGGGCAGAGAAAGTTTTTAACGTCTTGATGGAAGCGCATCCTAAATATTCTATGAATTATTTGACGCGCGGTGCTATGTATTTGGAAAAAGGTGATAGCATAAAAGCATTGGCCGATTATAATAAAGCAATAGAAATGGATCCGTATTATGCACCTGGATATGGAAATCGTGCCATTTTGCATTATCAGATGAATGATTTGAAAGACGCATTGACTGATTTGAATGAAGCGATTCGTTTGGATACTCGAGAAAGCGGCTACTATATAAATCGAGGTTTGGTACGCTATCAGATGAATGATTTACGTGGAGCAATGGCTGATTATGATCAGGTAATAGGCATGGATCGGCGTAATCTGATAGCTCGTTTCAATAGAGGATTATTACGTTTCCAAGTTGGAGATAATAATCGTGCTATTGAAGACTTTGATGTTGTCATAGAAGAAGAACCGGATAACTACATGGCTTATTATAATCGCGCTTTGCTACGTGTGGAAACTGGAGATTATGCCGGAGCCATTAGTGATTTTGATGTTGTGTTGAGGCAATATCCAAACTTCTTGTCTGGATATTATAGCCGTGCAGAGGCGAAACGTAAAATGCATGATTTTGCAGGGGCAGACCGTGATAATTGGACTGCTTATGAACTGGAAGAGAAGATGAGAAAAGAACGTCTGGCTGCTCGAACCGGAACTGCTACAGCTGACGTTTCTACCGATTCTAAGGCTGATAAGAATACGCAATCTAAGGAAGAAAATACACGTGAACAATCAGATAAGAATATTAATAAATTTAATCGTCTGGTTGTTTATGATAAGGAACAAGAAAGAAGAAGTAAATATCAGAGTGAAGTGAGAGGCCGTGTACAGGACCGGAATGTTCGTGTAGATCTGGAACCTCAGTTTATTCTGACTTATTATGAAAAACCGGATCCGGTGAAGAAAATTGTCTATTATGATAAGATGATAGAGGATTTCAACAAGAAAATGATATTACCTCGTAAATTGCTCCTTACAAATGAAGAAGCCGCTCTTACGGAAGACCAGATATCCCGGCATTTTACTTCTATAGATGATTATTCTTCTAAGATTAATCAAAATCCTACAGACGCAAATGCATATTTCGGACGTGCTTTGGATTTTATGCTTGTACAAGATTTTGTAGAAGCAATAAAAGATTATGATAAAGTGATTGAACTAGATCCGTCATTTGTTATGGCATATTTTAATAGGGCAGTTGTCCGTTATAAACAAATGATGTATGATCAATCACAAATGACTTCTATTGATAATGATTTGTCATCAATGAGTAGTATGAGTTTTAGTGTGGGAAAGAAACCCCAAACTCAAAATAACAATCCGGTGGATGCTTCGACGGCTATGTTGAAAGATAATAAGCGGGCTTATGAGCATGAAATGATTGTTCGTGATTATGATATGGTAATTAAATTGAATCCGGGATTTGTATATGCTTATTTCAATCGAGGAAATTTGCGTTGCGCCCAGCGGGATTTCCGTGCAGCCATTCAAGATTATAATGCCGCCATTGAAAGAGATCCTGAGTTTGCGGAAGCCTATTTTAATCGTGGGCTCGCTCGTCTTTCTTTAGGAGACGCCAATCGTGGAATTGCAGACTTAAGTAAAGCCGGCGAGTTGGGAATCATTAATGCGTACAGTATTATTAAACGCATGATGAGTAATAATTAAAAAAAGAATACTACCTTTGCAGATTAGTAAAAGAATTTTAGTAAACAGATTATGATAAAGATTACATTTCCGGATAATTCTGTGAAAGAATATGTCGAAGGAACGACTGCAATGCAAATCGCAGAAAGCATTAGTTCTCGTTTGGCTCAAGAAGTTTTGGCTGCAAGTGTAAATGGTGAAATATGGGATTTAACCCGTCCTATTTTTTATGATGCTTCAGTAAAGCTTTTTAAATGGGATGATGAAGAAGGTAAACACGCATTCTGGCATTCCAGTGCTCACCTTATGGCAGAGGCTTTGCAAGAATTGTATCCGAATATTAAGTTTGGTATAGGTCCGGCTATTGAGAATGGTTTCTACTATGATGTTGATCCCGGTGAAGCAACGATTAAAGAAAGCGATTTTCCCGCTATTGAAGCTAAAATGCTTGAATTGGTTGCCAAGAAAGAAGAAATCAAACGCCAGGATATTTCGAAGACAAATGCCTTGAAAATGTTTGGTGATAGAGGTGAAGTATACAAAACGGAGCTGATTAGCGAATTAGAAGACGGAACAATCTCAACTTATACGCAAGGTGCATTTACAGACTTATGTCGTGGTCCACACTTGCCTAATACATCTTATATAAAGGCTGTAAAGATTTTGAGTGTTGCCGGTGCTTATTGGCGGGGTGATGAAAAACGTAAACAGTTGGTTCGTTTATATGGTATTACTTTCCCAAAGAAAAAAATGTTGGATGAATATTTGGCATTGATGGAAGAAGCCAAGAAGCGTGATCATCGTAAGATCGGTAAGGAGTTGGAACTGTTTACTTTCTCAACCGCAGTAGGAGCAGGTTTGCCATTGTGGTTGCCGCGCGGAACTCAGTTGCGTCTGAAATTGGAAGATTTCCTGAAACGTATCCAAAAGAAATATGGTTATCAACAAGTGATGACTCCACATATCGGAGGTAAGCAGCTATACGTTACTTCCGGTCACTATGCCAAGTATGGAAAAGACTCATTCCAGCCTATTCATACTCCACAGGAAGGTGAGGAGTTTTTGCTGAAACCGATGAACTGCCCTCACCATTGTGAGATTTATAAGGCATTTCCACGTTCATATAAAGATCTGCCTCTTCGTTTTGCAGAATTTGGAACGGTGTATCGTTATGAACAAAGCGGGGAATTGCATGGTTTAACTCGTGTACGTGGTTTTACGCAAGATGATGCTCATCTATTCTGTCGTCCGGATCAGTTGAAAGACGAATTCCTGAAAGTTATGGACATTATCTTCATTATTTTTAAGGCACTTGACTTTGAGAACTTTGAAGCTCAAATTTCACTTCGTGATAAAGTGAACAGAGATAAATATATCGGTTCTGAGGAAAATTGGGAAAAAGCAGAAACTGCTATCATTGAAGCTTGTCAGGAAAAAGGCTTGAAAGCTAAAATTGAATATGGAGAAGCTGCTTTTTATGGTCCGAAGCTAGACTTTATGGTAAAAGACGCTATAGGTCGACGCTGGCAATTAGGAACAATACAAGTGGATTATAACTTGCCAGAGCGCTTTGAACTGGAATATACAGGAGAAGATAATAAAAAGCATCGCCCGGTAATGATTCATCGTGCTCCATTTGGTTCAATGGAACGTTTTGTGGCCGTATTGATTGAGCATACAGGAGGTAAATTCCCGTTGTGGTTGACTCCGGACCAGGTTTGCGTATTACCGATCAGTGAGAAGTTTAATGACTACGCGTGGAAGGTTGCACGTCAATTGGAAGAACAGGATATTCGTGTTCAGGTGGACGACAGAAACGAGAAGATCGGTCGTAAAATTCGTGAAAATGAATTGAAACGAATTCCTTATATGCTTATTGTTGGAGAAAAAGAAGCAGAAAATGATGAAGTTTCTGTAAGAAAACAGGGTGAAGGTGATAGAGGTTCGATGAAAATTACTACCTTTGCAGCGCTTTTGAATGGTGAAGTAGAGGAACAAATGAATCACTGGCAAAAAAGTAAACAATAAATAACTAATAACGAGGAGAATAAATCTTTTTGAATGAAGAATGACAATCTGAAAGAACAGTATAGAATTAACGAACGGATTCGCGTTCGTGAAGTTCGTTTAGTAGGTGATAACATAGAGCCGGGAGTTTATCCTATTCAGCAGGCATTAAAAATTGCCGAAGATGAAGGATTAGATCTGGTTGAAATTTCACCAAATGCTGCCCCCCCCGTTTGTAGAGTGATTGATTATCAGAAATTCCTCTATCAGCAAAAGAAGCGTCAGAAAGAGCAAAAAGCGAAGTCTGTGAAAGTCGTTGTGAAAGAGATTCGTTTCGGACCTCAAACAGATGATCATGATTACAACTTTAAATTGAAGCATGCGAAAGGATTCTTGGAAGAAGGTTCCAAAGTGAAAGCGTATGTATTCTTTAAAGGTCGCTCCATTCTTTTTAAGGAACAAGGTGAAGTATTACTGCTTCGTTTTGCCAACGATTTGGAAGAATATGGAAAGGTTGAACAATTACCCGTATTAGAAGGTAAGCGTATGATTATTATGCTGACTCCTAAAAAAGTTAGTGTTCCTAAGAAGCCGGAAGCTCCCAAAGTTGTTAAAAAAGTAACAGACACTCCGAAGCCAAAGGTTGCTCCTGAAAGTGACGAGATAACTGAAGAATAAAAAATCTGCCTTGTGGCAGTTAAGTTTAATAATTAAAAACAAAATTGGAAAATGCCTAAGATGAAGACTAATTCCGGTGCCAAAAAGAGGTTCGCCCTTACCGGAACAGGAAAAATCAAAAGAAAACACGCTTTTAAAAGTCACATTCTGACAAAGAAGACTAAAAAGCAAAAAAGAAATCTTACTCACACTGGCTTGATCGCTAGCGTAGATGTAAGCAATGTTAAGCAGTTGCTTGGCTTGAAGTAATCTTTTTTATATTAAGCGAGTTTTAACAACGATTTTTATTAACCGAATGTATTTAGCTAATTAAGATTATCCAGAGATTGGATGACGCTAACATTCAAAACAGATTAGAATTATGCCTAGATCAGTAAATCATGTTGCTTCAAGAGCAAAAAGAAAACGGATTTTAAAACTTACCCGTGGTTATTATGGTGCACGTAAGAACGTTTGGACTGTAGCTAAAAATACCTGGGAAAAAGGTTTGACTTATGCATTCCGCGACCGTCGTAACAAGAAACGTAATTTCCGCGCATTGTGGATTCAACGTATTAATGCTGCTGCACGTTTGGAAGGTTTGTCATATTCTCGTTTGATGGGGGCTTTACATGCTGCCGGTATTGAAATGAACCGTAAGGTATTGGCCGACTTAGCTGTAAATCATCCGGAAGCTTTCAAAGCTATCGTAGCAAAAGTAAAGTAATTTAATGTTATACGTGAATGAAAAAGGGCTTTCTGAAAGGAAAGTCCTTTTTTGTTTTTATGGGGTAAACATTCTTTTTTTATGCTTAAAACATTTGGAAATATCAATCCTATTAAATATCTTTGTAAAAAGAAAGATGAGTTAAGCCGCACTTGTTCGATTGGGAAACTCATCAGATAATTTTAATTCCGAGACATAGCTCTTGTTGCTGATGGCGGGCCGCGCCCTTCGGGGTATGCTTAGCACAGCGGATTACAAAGGTGGCAAAGCACTCAAATCCTGTCATACGGAGTTTGTTCACATCTACGGTGCGGCTTTCTTTTCAGATATGAAATGGAAAATCTCGTGAGAGGTTTTCCATTTTTTATTTATACCGTAAAAACATTCCTTTCGGAAGAAAATCTAATTCCTTTTAAAAGAAAATGAAAATACATTCGGAAGGATTCCTTTTTCCGTTGTATATTTACATGCCAAGAATTAACACACTAAAATAATAATTTATGCTGTTGCCAAAATGTTCTTATAAAAAACTCACGGGAATTGTTGTTGCATATTCTCTGTTTCTGGTTGCTTGCTCGCCAAAAGAAGTATCACAGATAGACTTAATACCAAAACCGGCAAATATGAAAATAAACGTCGGCTACTTTAAAGTAGACAGCAATCAGATCTTTTCAGATGAATCATCGCAATTTATACATTATATTATAGACGATTCATTTGATAAATCTAATCCCGAAGGATACGAACTTATAGTTAACGATCAGGGAATAGCAGTAAAAGCCGGAACAGACACAGGTCTGTTCTATGCCAGGCAAACCCTTCGGCAATTATTAACAGATAAAGGCATTCCGTATGTAGACATCCATGATGCTCCCCGTTTTCCTTACCGTGGTTTGCATCTTGATGTTTCCCGCCATTTCTTTCCAAAAGAAGAAATTTTGAAACTGCTGGACATAATGTCCTACTATAAACTGAACAATTTACATATGCATCTGACCGATGCCGGTGGATGGCGTATTCAAATGGATAAATATCCGAAACTCACTTCTGAAACCGCTTACCGTACTGAATCCGACTGGCAGAAATGGTGGGATGGTAAAGACCGTAAGTATCTACCGGAAGGAACTCCCGGTGCTTATGGTGGATATTATACCAAAGACGATATCCGCGAAATAGTAGCTTATGCGGCCGAACGTCATATCAACATCATCCCCGAAATCGAATTTCCAGGCCATTCGGATGAAGTATTGTTTGCTTATCCGGAACTTTCCTGTTCCGGTAAACCTTATATGAATGGCGATTTCTGTATAGGTAATCCAAAGACATTTACTTTTATGGAAGACGTTTTGTCTGAGGTTATAGATTTATTCCCATCTGAATATATACATGTAGGAGGAGACGAAGCCGGCAAAGGATCTTGGAAGACATGTCCCAAATGCCAGGCTTTGATGAAGAAAGAAGGTATGAAAGATGTAGACGAACTGCAAAGCTATATGATTCATAAAGCAGAAGACTTTCTTATCTCCAAAGGCCGTAAATTAATAGGTTGGGATGAAATATTAGAAGGCGGGTTAGCTCCCGAAGCAACCGTTATGTCGTGGCGTGGAGAAAATGGAGGCATCAAGTCGGCCCGTATGGGACATGATGTAATAATGACTCCCGGCGGCTATATGTATTTTGATTTCTACCAAGCTGATCCGAAGACACAACCGTATGCAATAGGTGGTTATACTCCGGTTAAGCATGTGTATAGCTATAATCCTGTTCCGGTCGATTCTTTGACGGCGGAGGAGAGTAAACATATTATCGGTGTGCAGGCTAATACGTGGACGGAATATATCCAGACGGCCGACCATCTTGAATATATGATGTTTCCCCGTGCTCTTGCTTTGGCCGAGATTGCCTGGACACCGCAAGAACAGCGCAGTTGGCAAGACTTTAAGCCGCGTATGAATGCCAACATCCCGGTATTGCAGAAGATGGGCATAAACACCTTTACCTTGTCTGACGAGATAGAAACGGTCATGAAAGTAGACACTGTAAAGAAGCAGATAGAAGTTGTGCTGGATGCCGAGAAATATCCGGCAGAGATTCGTTACACCACAGATGGAACTACGCCTACGCTTTCTTCCACACTATATAAAGGAACTATAGCCGCCGTTAAAGATTCCGCTTATATCAAAGCAGCCATCTTCCGTGATGGTAAATTGCAAGGAACACCTACAGAAAAGAAAGTAGATTATCACCGCGGTATTAACAAGCCTATACATTATAATAGTAAGTTATATAGCGGATATATGGCCGGAGGAATGAATGCTTTGCTGGATGGTTACCGGGGCGGACTTACTTATCTTGACGGGCGTTGGCAAGGCTATCTGAATGATTTGGATTGCGTGGTAGATATGGAAGAAGTAACCGGTATACATAAAGTTTCTATCCGTTTCATGCAACTGATAGGTCCGGGTGTATTTCAGCCGGGCAAAGTGGAGCTGCTAACTTCCGAAGACGGTGAAAACTTTATCCCTCAAGGAGTTGTTCCTACAACAATATCCAATAAAGACAAAGACCTTTCTTTTCAGGAATATATATTCTTTGGCGATTGGAATGCACGCTATGTTCGCCTGAAAGCAACGGAAGTAAATAATGCTTTTATCTTTACAGACGAGATAGTTATATGGTAAATTCATGATAAATAACACTAAAATAATAGATTAATGAAGACACAATTAATGACCTTCCTCTTGTGTGGCGGCCTGATGGCATCGGCACAGCAACCGGTAGATTATGTAAATCCTTTTATTGGGACAAGCAATTACGGCACTACCAATCCCGGAGCCGTATGTCCGCAGGGAATGATGAGTGTTGTTCCTTTTAATGTGATGGGATCGGAAACAAACCGTTTCGACAAGGACAGTCAGTGGTGGTCTACTCCTTATTCGTCGGACAATAATTTCTTTACCGGCTATTCTCATGTAAATCTGAGTGGCGTGGGTTGCCCCGATTTGGGCAGTCTGTTGTTGATGCCTACAAGCGGGGAACTGAATGTAAACTATAAGGAATACGGCAGCCATTATAAAGACGAAGTGGCTCATCCTGGTTATTATAGTAACGTGCTTACTAAATATGGCATCAAGACAGAAGCGACAGCCAGTATGCGTACAGGGCTGAGCCGTTTTACTTTCCCGAAAGGGCAGGGGAACATCCTGATGAATCTAGGAGAAGGCTTGACAAATGAATCGGGGGCAACCGTTCGTATCGTCAACGATACGGAAATAGAAGGAAGCAAGCTTTTAGGTACGTTCTGTTACAATCCGCAGGCTGTTTTCCCAATTTATTTTGTGATGAAGGTGAGCAAAGCACCGAAGCAGATGGGCTATTGGAAGAAGCAACGCGATATGAAAGGCGTAGAAGCCGAATGGGATATTTATTCCGGTAAATATAAGCTATATACCAAATACACTCGTGAGATGAGTGGAGATGATGTTGGCGTTTGGTTTACCTATGATACAGACGAGAACGAATCGATCGAGGTAAAGGTAGGCGTGTCTTTCGTTAGCATCGAGAATGCGCGCCTAAACATGAATACCGAGCAACCGGATTTCAACTTTGATAAAGTTCGTACGGCAGCCAATACGATGTGGAACAACGATCTTTCACGAGTAAAGGTGGAAGGCGGTACGAATGACGAGAAAGCTATTTTCTACACCGGCATGTATCATTTGCTGATTCATCCGAATATTATTCAGGATGTAAACGGAGAATATCCGATGATGGAAAGCCTTAAGGTTGGACATACTACAGGCAATCGTTATACCGTTTTCTCCTTATGGGATACATATCGTAACGTAAGTACTTTGATGACATTGCTTTACCCTGAACGTCAGTTAGACATTATCCGTTCCATGATTGATATGTATAAGGAAAGCGGCTGGTTGCCTAAATGGGAACTTTACGGACGTGAAACGCTTACGATGGAAGGTGATCCGTCTATCCCTTATATTGTTGATGCCTGGATGCGCGGTTTACGCGATTTTGATGTGGAAACTGCTTACGAGGCCATGCGCAAAGGTGCTACTACTCCGGGTGAATTCAACCTGCTTCGTCCGGACGCTAACGACTATTTCAGTAAGGGATACGTCCCTTTGCGTGAACAGTATGACAATTCGGTTTCTCATGCTTTGGAATATTATATAGCCGACTGGAATCTGGCTAACTTTGCCGAAGCTCTGGGTAAGAAAGAAGACGCTAAGTTGTTCCGTGACCGTTCCTTGGGTTATAAGCATTACTATAGTAAAGAATTCGGAACGCTTCGCCCCATTCTGCCTGATGGTACTTTCTATTCTCCTTTCGATCCGAAACAAGGCGAGAATTTTGAACCCAGTCCCGGTTTCCATGAAGGAAATGCCTGGAACTATACCTTCTATGTTCCGCATGATATAAAAGGACTTGCAAAGCTGATGGGTGGCGACAAGAAGTTTGTAGATAAGCTCCAGATGGTGTTCGATAAGGGGTATTATGATGCCGCCAATGAACCTGATATAGCTTATCCATATCTGTTCAGTTACTTTAAAGGCGAGGCTTGGCGTACGCAGAAAATAGTCCGTCAGCTATTGAAAGATTGCTACCATAATGCTCCCAACGGTGTTCCCGGCAACGAAGATACCGGAACGATGTCTGCCTGGGCTATCTTCTCGATGATGGGATTCTATCCGGCTTGTCCCGGTGATGTGAACTACGTACTTACTTCGCCGACCTTTAACAAGATCACTATTCAACTGGATAAGAAATTCTACCCGAAAGGTGAACTGATTATTGAGTCTATGCACAATAAACCGGAGGATATTTATATAAAGGACGTATTTGCAGGTGATAAGAGATTGAAAGGGTATACAATTTCGCAAGAGGAACTTGTGAATGCTGGTACGCTTCGTTTTGTGCTTGAAGATACGCATAAGTAAGCATCAGTACAGGATATTTTATAGTCAGGAACCTGATAAACTAATCGGATCACGGCCGTGATTCATATAGATCACATCTGTGATCCGATCAGATCACCCTTGTGATTTATATAGATCACAGGTGTGATCCGATTAGAATGTCGGGATTCCGTCATTACTTCCTAGAACCATTTAATCTTCCTGAAGATAACAAACGCCGTAGCCGATAGTATGATGGAACAGATAACAATTATGGCAAATCCGTATTGAGTGTCTTCCATATGGATCGGAACATTCATCCCATAGAAGCTTGCTATCAGGGTTGGAACCATTAACACGATGGACAAAGAGGTCATACGTTTCATGATCGTGTTTACATTGTTGGATATAATAGAGGCGAACGCATCCATTGTTCCTGTTAATATGTCGCTGTAGATGTTTACAGTAAGGTGAGCCTGTTTTAGCTCGGTTTCCACATCTTCCAACAGTTCTTTATCCATATACATTGGTTCCTGAAAAATACTTTGCAGCTTGGAAAGCATTACCTCGTTGCCACGAATGGAGGTATTGAAGAATACCATGCTTTTCTCCAACTTCATTAACGTCAGCAAATCTTCGTTACGGATACTTTTCTCCAAAGCCTTTTCTGCTTGGTTAACGGCGTTGTTTATCTGTTTCAGATATTTCAGATACCAAACGGCTGACGAATGGATAAGACGTAATATTAAATCGTACTTATGGCGTACAACCACTTCCTTACGTCGTGTATATTGGATGAAGTCCGGAATCAGTTCGGTTTTAAAATAGCAAATAGTTACAATCACTTCATTATTCGTGATAATACCGATGGGAATGGTGGTAAAAGGAATGCCCTGTTCTTGACTTTGCACCGGAATACGCAGGATAGTGAGTAGCCAGTTGCCTTCGTATTCAATACGGGCGCGTTCGTCGGTATCGGCAATGTCGCTTAAAAAAGATTCGGGAACATGGAACTCGTTAATAAGGTACTGGATGTCATCGTTTGTGGGACATTCAACGTTTATCCAGCAATTAGGAAGCCAATGGTCTTTTTCTACAAAACCGGCTTCGCAATAAAGAAATCTTCTCATTATTGCCTCCTTTCGTGTTGTTTACGAGCAGAGGATAATGATGTAAATCCTCCGCTACTTAATTTTTACTTGTTTTTGTTTCTCGCGGAATACTGTCGTCCATAATTGAATAATTACTTTTTACGGCTGCAAAGGTAGTAAAATTATTGAAAAGTGTTACCTTTGATTTCCCAATTAAGAAAAAGGAAATGGCAGAAGGAAGCAAAAATACAGGAAGAAGCAGGCAGAAAACCGTGATAGTGCCCGACATGGGACGGCTACAGCCGCAGGCTCGTGAGTTGGAAGAGGCTGTGCTGGGTGCGTTGATGCTTGAAAAGGATGCTTATTCGATAATCAGCGAAATATTAAAGCCGGAATGTTTTTATGAGAAATCTCATGAGAAAATATATTCGGCTATCGTGGATCTGGCTATTAGCCAGCGTCCCATTGATATGTTGACTGTAACCGAGCAGTTGAAGACAAGAGGAGAACTGGAGGAAGTAGGTGGTCCTTTTTATATCTCTCAACTGACAAGTAAAGTGGCCAGCAGTGCCCATATCGAATATCATGCCCGTATCATTGCGCAGAAATATTTGGCGCGTGAGTTGATCTCCTTTACTGCCATGATTCAAGGCAAGGCTTTCGACGAAACTATTGATGTGGAAGACTTGATGCAGGAGGCAGAAGGTAAACTGTTTGAAATATCCCAGCGTAATGTAAAGAAAGACGTCACCCAAATCAATCCGGTTATTAAGGATGCTATGGAACTGTTGCAGAAAGCCGCTAACCAGAAAGAAGGATTAAGCGGGCTTCGTACCGGTTTCGAGGCGCTGGATAAGATTACTTCCGGATGGCAAAATTCTGATTTGGTAATTATTGCAGCCCGTCCTGCTATGGGTAAAACGGCTTTCGTGCTTTCAATGGCCAAGAATATGGCGGTAAATTATAATACTCCTGTGGCGTTATTCTCTCTTGAAATGAGTAACGTGCAGTTGGTGAATCGTCTGATTGTAAATGTCTGTGAGATTCCGGGAGAGAAGATTAAGAGCGGGCGTTTGGAGAGTTATGAATGGGAACAACTGGATTTTAAGATCAAAGAACTGTATGACGCGCCTATTTATGTAGATGATACGCCTAGTTTGTCTGTCTTTGAGTTGCGTACCAAAGCACGCCGTTTGGTTCGTGAGCACGGAATTAAAATTATCATTATTGACTATTTGCAGTTGATGAATGCCAGCGGGATGAATTTCGGCAGCCGTGAACAGGAAGTAAGTACAATATCCCGTTCATTAAAAGGTCTGGCCAAGGAATTGAATATTCCTATCATTGCATTGTCTCAGTTGAATCGTGGCGTGGAAGCCCGTCAGGGAGCGGAAGGTAAACGACCGCAGCTTGCCGATTTGCGTGAATCCGGGGCGATTGAACAGGATGCGGATATGGTTTGTTTTATCCACCGTCCTGAATATTACAAAATTACGGAAGATGAACGGGGTAATTCGCTGATTGGTCTGGCCGAGATTATTATTGCAAAGCATCGTAACGGTGCTGTAGGAGATGTCAGGCTTCGGTTTAAAGCGGAATTTGCCAAGTTTATGAATGTTGAAGAAGATATTCGAATCCGGGAATTTTCTTCCAATATGAATAATTCTTTGGAAGTTATGCCGCCAATCACACCGGAAGGACAAGATTTTCTAAGCCAGGGAAGTAGCAACGAAGTGCCTTTCTAAAGATGTGTGGTGTGTCGCTTTTAGTAATAATTTAATATACAAATATTATGTGGTTCAATAAGTTTACTCTCTGTGGGTTATTGTCTGCCTTATTTGTGATGACTTCATCTGCGGAAAAAGGCGTGACTTTTGAAACGGCAGTTAGAACTGCTGTGACCCGGCAAATGGTTACGTATCCTAAATCTACATTGAAAGATTTGTATAAGAACTTCTTTCAGGACAAATTCGGTCCGGGACATATTATTAATGATGTGGCTTCTGCCGCCCGTTATTTGCGTCATGAAATGGACTCTTATTCCAATATGTCAGGTGAGGTTGCCGAACCTACGGGATGGGAAGGTAATTTCTATCGCGTAAATCTGTCTGTGCTAAAAAAGGGTATAATTCCGTATGATGTGTTTCTAGAGGCTTTTGTAAGAAGCGTAAACGGGATTCAACCTGTCTCAATAGAGAAATGGCGTGATGAATGGCATTCTATAGAAACGATTATCCGTTCGATGAATTTGTTTTTGCCGGATTATGAGGCTGATAAGGCCGAGATAGAGAAGAGGCTGGCAAATGGGGAGTATGTAGGCCATCATAGCAGTATATTTGAGGAAACATATTCTCCGCATTATCGTATTATCAGTAAATTGATTTTTGAAAAAGAATTGCTTCCTTTATTGTTAACCAGAAATCCCAGAAGTTCGCAAGTTCAGGTAATTGAATGTAATTGACAGTTCATGAAGTAATCCGGCATATTTGCCGGATTAATCTTTTTATATTCTCTTTTGCAAAGTTAGCTTCCATAGCCGCCTCCAATGAAACCGGCGATGGCGTGATGGAAAATACACCTTTAAAACCGGCCTTATTCAATTCTTCCGTGTCTTCTACGCTTCCGGCTATGATGATAACCGGAATGTTTTGTTTCTGTGCTTCACGTAAAATGCCGGAAGGAACTTTGCCCATTATGGTTTGCCGGTCAACTTTACCTTCTCCGGTGATGATGAGGTCGGCGTTTTTGATCAGGTTCTTAAAATCGAAAGCTTCTAATAACAAATCGATACCAGATTTAAGGTCAGCGTTAAGGAAGGCTATAAAACCGCCCCCCATTCCTCCGGCTGCGCCCGCTCCGGGAGTTGATGTTATATCTTTCCCTGTTATTTGCCGGATGACATTGGCCAGAGATTGCATACCTTTATCCAGTTCCTCGATCATTTCATTATCTGCTCCTTTTTGCCGGGCATAGATATATGCTGCTCCTTCAGGTCCGCAGAATGGATTGTTTACATCGCAAGCAATAGTAAATAAAGAATCTTTCAATGCCGGGTGTATATTGCTGTTATCAATATGAAATACTTTATCCATGATTCTGCCTCCTGTCTCCAGTTCCATACCTGATTTATCCAGAAACCGGAAGCCAAGTGCTTGCAGCATACCTAATCCGGCATCATTCGTAGCGCTTCCTCCTATGCCGATAATGAATTTACGACATCCTTTATTTAGAGCATCCTTTATTAATTCTCCCGTTCCATAGCTGGTTGTAATCAATGGGTTTCTTTTTTCGGGAGGAATAATAGGAAGCCCGCTTATTGTTGCCATCTCGATAAAGGCAGTTTGCCCGTCTTTCGAGATACCGTATTGAGTTTCTATAACTTCCATCAAAGGATTATGGGCGTATAGCCGGACATAATTTCCTTGTGTGACCGACATTAGTGCGTTTAGCATTCCTTCGCCTCCATCGGCAATGGGTAGTTTTATTACCTCGCATGCGGGGTAAATACTTTTTACTCCTTCTTCTGCGGCTTGTCCGCATTCATCGGAGCTGAGGCAACCTTTAAATGAATCGATGGCAATAACTACTTTTCTCACGCGTAATAATATGTGGTATCCGGATTTGTTCTCAAAAGTAATAAATATTCTTGTATCTTTGTGTAAAAGCTCTCGATAATGGAAAAGGGGAAATCGTCTATATGGAATCCGTGGCATGGTTGTCATAAGTTAAGTGCCGGTTGCCAGCATTGCTATGTATACCGGATTGATGGCAAGCATGGTAAAGACAGCTCTGTGGTTACTAAGACGGAAAACTTTGACTTGCCTCTTCGCCGGAAAAGGAATGGAGAGTATAAAATTCCTCCGGGTAATTTGGTTTATACTTGCTTTAGTTCGGATTTCTTTGTGGAAGATGCGGACGAATGGCGAGCTGAGGTTTGGGATATGATGCGTATCAGGAAGGATATTGATTTCCTTTTTATAACAAAAAGAATAGATCGTCTGCAAACATGCTTGCCCGGCGATTGGGGAGATGGATATGATAATGTTACGATTTGTTGTACTATGGAGAATCAGGATCGGGTAGATTACCGGTTTCCTATTTATAAAGCGGCTCCCATAAAACATAAAATAATAATATGTGAACCTTTATTGAGTGATATTGCTTTTCCGTTCTCTATAAAAGAGTGGGTGGAACAGGTTGTTGTTGGTGGTGAATCCGGTCGTGAGGCACGTGTTTGTGATTATAACTGGGTTTTGAATATACGAGAACAGGCAATAAAGGCAAATGTGGATTTTTGGTTTAAACAGACAGGCTCCCGGTTATTGAAAGATGGCAAGCTTTTTCATATTGCCCGCCAGTTTCAACATTCGCAAGCGAGAAAAGCCGGGATAAATGTCACATTGGAAAAAGGAGAATAACTATGCAGCATGATGATTTGATATTTATGGTAGAACAGGCGGTAAAGGCTCCTTCGGGACATAATACGCAGCCGTGGTTATTCCGGGTGGAAGAAAACCGTATTGATATACTTCCTAATCCGGAAAAAGAATTGAAGGTAGTGGATGCCGATAGGAGGGAGCTTTTTGTTTCTCTGGGTTGCGCTGCGGAGAATTTATGTATTGCCGCTTCTGTTAAAGGGTATAAAGCCGATGTTTCCATGCCGGAAGACGGATCATTTGTTTCGGTACAGTTTACTTCGTCTTCATCAGTAATAAAAAATCCGTTATATGAACAGATAAGCCAACGGCAAACGAATAGAAATGTATATAATGGAACGATTATCAAAGAAAATATTATCTACTCCTTACGGAATATACCGAAGGAAGAGAATGTGGGTGTTTGTTTTTTGCTGAATGGAGAGAGAAAGTATAATGTAGTAGCAGATTATATCATGAAGGGAAATAAGATTCAGTTGAGGGATAAAGCGTTTAAAGATGAACTTTCTTCCTGGATCAGATATAATAAGTCCCATGCCGAGGAAAGTGGAGACGGATTAAGCTATGCTGTTTTCGGAGCGCCGAATCTTCCCCGTTGTATATCAGAGATGATCATGAAAGCTTGCCTGAATCCATTTGTACAGAATCGGGGCGATAAGAAAAAGATACAATCTTCATCTCATTTTGTTTTGTTCACTACTCGCCATAATTCAATAAAAGAGTGGATCGGTTTAGGACGTACGTTGGAGCGTTTTCTTCTGGAGTTAACGGCTTCTGGTATTGCTTATGCTTTTCTTAATCAGCCTTGTGAGATAAAAGCATTATCCGAACAAATGAAACATTCTCTGTTAATTGATACGGAATATCCTACAATATTAATAAGGATTGGTTATGGGAAAAAGATGCCCTTTTCTCTACGGAAACACATAGACGAGGTTCTTTATGATATTTGATTGTATTTAATAGAGAAGTTTAATTAGTGAAATAATGGCAATTTCGTTTCTTTTTATATCTTCACCAACAAATTGGAGCATATCCTTGTTTTTCTATTAATAAAAGAGATAGTTTTATGGTAATAGCGTATTTGAATGTAGGCACAGACAGAGAGCATCTGGATATTCAACGAAATATGATCAATGAGTTCGTTTCAAAGAAAGACAATTTACAGGTCGATAAATGGATAACGGATGTAACCGGTGAGAAAGCCAAGAGGATGGGGCAGAAGCTGGAGGATACTTTAGAGCGTATAAAAGAAGGGGATGTATTGATTGTTTCGGACATTACCCGGCTGAGCCGTTCTGTTTTTGAAATGATGGAAATATTATCGGTATGTCTGAAAAAGAAAGCGTCTCTTTGGTGTATTGAAGACCGTTATATTTTTGACTCATCCATGGATTATGAGAAGATGAATAAGGCTTTTATGCTTACGGTAGACCTGGATCACTCATTGATAACAATGCGTACTAAAGATACATTGATGGAATTGAAACATTCCGGAAAGAAGCTAGGTCGTCCTGTCGGTTCTAAAACAAAGCAGGACAGCCTGGATGAAAAGAAAGACGAAATAATAAATATGCTGGAACAGGGTGAAACGGTTGCGGCTATTTGCCAGTACTATAATGTATCTAAGAATACATTTTATAAATTCAAGAAGAATTACGGCTTGTAGTTTTAATACCAGTCTTTCTTTTT
The DNA here is from genome assembly GCF_900186615.1 of Parabacteroides bouchesdurhonensis. Lineage (GTDB taxonomy): Bacteria > Bacteroidota > Bacteroidia > Bacteroidales > Tannerellaceae > Parabacteroides > Parabacteroides bouchesdurhonensis. The sequence continues at coordinate 3,441,058 of NZ_LT896588.1, read as the reverse complement.
CATATAAAGCCAGGTGATAATCCCGCATAATATCATCACTATCCATGCTATAGAGTAACCATATCTCCAGTCTAATTCGGGCATAAACTTAAAATTCATTCCCCAGACGCCAACTAAGAAAGTTAGTGGAATGAAAATCGTGGAAACAATGGTTAACCTTTTCATAATTGCATTCATGCGTAAATCATTGTTGGAAATGTAGAGATCGACTAACGATGAAATAATTTCCCTGCAACTTTCTGTAGATTGAATTATAAAAGATAACTGATCGGCAAGATCATTATATACAGGAAGCATATCGGCGCTAATTATACCGTTCTCACTTCGTAGCAGTTTGGAAAACTGCTCTTTCAGAGGTTGGCTGTTCTTACGGATAAGCATATATTCATGCCGGCGTTGCTGGATGAGCAAGCCCATGTTCCCTTGATCGTTATTTACATCCAACAGCGTTTCTTCTATATCTTCCAGCATCTCTTCCACCTTTGTAACCGTTTCAACCATGCCCGCCACAATTGTATTCAGTAAGAAAGCCAGTAATAAACCGCTCCCTTTCTTACGTATGTTCAGCATGTTTGATCCTAACGCTTTATAAGTGGCTTCAAATACGGGGTTATTGCTTTCCGTAAATGTGATGACTACATTCCCTGCAACCAACATGCTGATATGTTCAGTCATGATTTCCATGTTCTCATTATAATAGCATGAATTTAAGATAATAAGCATCCGGTCGTGATATTCTTCAATCTTCACAACGTGTTGCGGTGTCAGGATGTCTTTGGCATCGAGGTTATGTAATCCGAAATCTTTAACTATCCGGGTAATCGCTTCTGCGTTTGTGAGTCCGCTTACCTGAAACCAGTTAATATGGTCTTGACTGACTAACTGTTTGAAAACATCGGTTGTCTTGATCTCACGAGTATGGAGCGTTGTTTCGTTGTATTGTGTGAGATGGATGTTGGTGATTGTTTCATGCTCTCCAACGTAAAAATATTTATCCGACAAATGCCGGTTAGACATATGTCTTCTTCTATGTGTCTTACCTTCTTTTCGTCTCATAGCTATTTCTGTTTATTCAAGTTCTACCACGGTGATGCCTGCACCGCCAAACTGTACGTGTTCATCCTGGAAATGGCGTACTCCCGGAACAGAATGCAAGTAATCACGTATCAATTGCCGTAAAATACCCGTACCCGTACCGTGCAGGATACGTACGCGGGCCACTCCGACCAGAATGGCATCATCTATGAAATAGGTTACAGCTTGTAATGCTTCGTCACCCCTCATACCTCGAACATCTATCTCTTGCTTGAAGTTCAATTTCTTTTCATGCATTTCGTCAGTGGTCTGGCTACTGATAAAAGTACTTTTCTGGACTTCACGTTTTATTTGTCCTTTGCTGACCTTTTCCAATTGTTCCAGTTTAACCGTACTTTTAATCATTCCGAAAGCAACAACCGCCTGTTTACCCTGTAATTCCATGACTGTTCCGGCCGAGACTTGCCCTTTCAAGCGGACATTATCTCCCACTTCTATTACGTCTTTGTTGAAGACTGGTTGAACAGGTGTTTTCTGTTTTTGCTTTTTACGTTCGTTACGCTCTTTCAGCTTCGCCATTTTACGGGCGATCTTGTCATCTTCTTCTCCTGTAGACTGTACCGACGCTTTAAATTCATCCAATGCTTTACGCGCCAGTTTTGTCTGTTCCTTTTCTGCCTGGGCTTCCTTTATTTCCCGGATTGTATTTTCTATTTTTGCATTTGCTTCGGAAAGGATACGTTGGGCTTCGGCTTTTGCTTCGCGCATGATTTCTTTACGCTGCTTATTCACCGTTTCCAAGTCTTGTTCATAGCGGGCTGTGATTTCTTCCAGCTTCTTTTCGCGTTGGCGGATGTTTTGGCGTTTGCTTTCCCAGTAGCGTTTATCACGCACAATGTCTTGCAAATATTTATCCATGTCGATGTAATCACTACCTACTTTGGCTGAGGCATCGGCAATAACATCTTCGGGCAAACCTATTTTTCTCGCTATTTCAATGGCGAACGAACTTCCCGGATTGCCGATAGAAAGCTTGAATAACGGCTGCATTAAATGGCGGTCGTACAACATAGCCCCGTTTATAATGCCTTCCGTATCTTCGGCAAAATGTTTCAGATTCTGGTAATGTGTTGTAATCACACCGAAACTATGATTCCGGTTGAAACGATCCAACAGGGCTTCTGCGATAGCTCCGCCAATCTGAGGTTCTGTTCCGCTGCCGAATTCATCTATCAATAGGATCGTCTTGTCGTTACAGTTCCTCACGAAGAACTTCATGTTAGTAAGGTGTGAACTGTATGTACTCAAATCATTTTCAATGCTTTGCTCATCGCCTATGTCAATAAAGATATTGGCAAAAACACCTGTGCGCGAACTTTCGTGCAATGGAATTAACAGTCCGCACTGTAACATGTATTGTAATAATCCGGCTGTTTTTAAACAAACGGACTTTCCTCCTGCATTCGGCCCTGATATAATCAATATACGTTTATCTTCATCCAGATAGATATCCAGCGGAACAATTTGTTTTCCTTGTTTTTGAAGGGATAAATAGAGGAGGGGATGCATGGCATGCGCCCAATCTATTTGTTGTTTATCTTCAAGAACAGGTTTGATCCCTTTTATCTGTTGGGCAAAAAGTGCCTTGGCACGGATAAAATCTATTTCTGCCAGAAATTCATAAGACTGCAATATATCCGGCACCATCGGGCGTACCGTATTTGTAAACTCGGTTAGAATCCGAATAATCTCCCGTTTTTCTTCACCTTCTAACTCCCGCACGCGATTATTTGCTTCTACAACTATTTCCGGCTCAATAAAGACGGTCTTGCCACTGGCCGATTCGTCGTGTACGATTCCTTTGATCTTTCGTTTGAAAGCCGGTACAACAGGAATCATCAAGCGTCCGTCACGCATAGTTGGAGTTACATCTTTATCTACAACGCCATCCGATTGTGCGGCACGTAGAATGGATTGCAAACTCCTTGAAATGCCACTCATGGTTATTGTCATTTCCTTGCGGATTTGCGCAAGGGAGGATGAGGCGTTATCTTTTACTTTCCCAAATTTATCCAGTATTGTATCAATCTTTCCTACTAATTGGGGAAATACAAGGGTATTGCCGGCTAATGCTGTTAATGCCGGATATTTTATTTCCTCATCTTCTGCGGGACGGAAAAAACGAATAATGTCATTAATCGTTTGTAATGAGCATTTCAGGTCAAACAGTTCCCTTTCGTCGAGCCAAGTCCCTTCCGGACGTATTCGTTTTAATGAATAGCGTACATCGAAAAAATAATTAGCGGGAAATTCATCTTCTCCCTGTATGATTCGAAGAAATTCTTCTGTTTGTTCCAAGCGTTCGGAAATGGTGGTAAAGTCTGCCGAGAACTCCATTCCGGCAACCCGTTCTTCTCCGAGCGGGCTTAAACATTTATCTGTAATTAATTGTCGGACTTTACTAAATTCTGTCTTTTGTTCAAAGTTATGTGGATATATCACGTGTTTGAATTCGTTTATTTAATCTCTACCGTCGATTCTGTCCGAATGGTAGGACGGATAATTACTTCCAATTTGGTTTTACCACGTTTTATATTAAACGTACAGGTATTATTTCCTGACGGATTAATATAAGGCGTGAAGTAGTAAAGATAAGAGAATGCCCCCAGATAATCGCTCTTTTGAATGGCATCAGCTACTTGCGGATATTTAAAAGTATCCCAAAACATACAACGTTTAAATCCGTTTGCATCCGTAAACTGTGTTTTTGGATCACGGTAGGGCATCGTTTTGGTAATAAATTGCTTATAAGCCGATGAGAATTCTTCTGCGGAATGATTCATTTTATGGCGGCCTATTTTTTCAATTATATCTTTCGGACGGATACCGGCGGCATAGGCCGGAGAGTTACGGTCTACATCACTTACTAATTCCAATTGGTCTATATTATAACTGATTCCCGTGTAATTGTATGATTTCTTGCTAACAAGGAATTTTACATTACGACTGTATTTTACGTAAGGATATTGCATACACATTAAAGGTACATGAACACGTGCATAGGTGTCTAACCGGTAAGAATCTTCCATCAGTTCGTTAGCTTCGCATTCCCAAAGAACCCGGCCCGGAATATCACGCTGATCTATCAAACGGAATCCGAATTGCAGTAAATATTCTGCGTCCGCTTCTGAGGCTGCGTTATTTAAGAACGGAAATTGTTCCATCTTGTTATGGCTGAAATTATATCGGAAAGTAGGCTCTTTCTTTACCTGAACCTTGTTTGTCCCCATATAATTAGGATTCTTGTCGAAGAAATAAAATGTTTGTACCAACATATCCGGACGTTCAATGTCAACACTCAGTCCTTTTTTAGTCAGTTCATTTTCAATACATTCGTTGATAGCTGTTTCTATCTTTCTGTTGTTCTCGTCAATAGCGGCAAAGGCGAATGTTTTAAATCCTGCGAGATTGACTGAATCGGATGTCACTATTGTTTTGAAAGGACAGGTGAATTCCTGGTCATTTGTTGTTTCCATGCTATACATCGCGAAAGCGGATGCCAACTGGTCTTCTGTAATGGCATTACTTTTCTTGCACTCTTTCTTTACAATAACTTGCTTGGTCGGAGTGGTAGAGAGATTTCTGATTGTCAGCATTACATCATTTTTTCCTGCCGGATTAAGCATCTGGTCTATTTCTTCAGGAGAGATATTGTTTACGGATACACCGTCGATAGCTTCTATAATATCACTTCGTTTGATACCGGCTTGTTCGGCAGGAGTATAAGGCTGGACATTTTTAATAACCGGTTTCCCTTTTCCCCAGTTATTGCTTAAACTAATCTCATATGTGAAACCTAATCGGCAAACTATTCCGTTCCGGCTTTGTGCAAAACCTGTAAGAAAAGCAAATAACAATATTACAGATAGAATCGCTTTCTTCATATTATCAGAAATTATCATATTTTTTTGAGTAATGTATATGCAAAGGTAAAGATATTTTTGTTACATAGAACAGTTGGCAATATATTTGATGGCTTTCTTATGAATGTCAACAATAAATAGTCCATGGACGTGCTTTGATTAAGTAGGTTTGTGGTACTGTATGTTGCTAATTACTAGATAGTAATAAAAAAACAAAATAAATTATGAGCAAAATGAATCCTAACAAAAAGAAAGAGACTTCTTTGAATGATGAACAGCAAAGAAATGAAGACGCGACAAATTTGCAGGAAGAACAGACAAATGCGGCAGAAGAAACTGACGCTTCTGACAATGTGTCGGATGAATTGGAGACATTAAAAAAGAAATATAATGAGCTAAATGACTCTCATTTACGCTTGATGGCTGAGTTTGATAACTATCGCAAACGTACTTTGCGTGAGAAATCGGAACTTATTAAAAACGGAGGAGAAAAGGCTTTGGTTGAATTGCTTCCTGTTATTGATGATTTTGAACGTGCTTTACAAAATATTCAGGCTTCGGATGATGTAAAAGCGATTATAGAAGGGGTAGAGCTTATCTATAATAAATTTATGTCTTATTTGTCTCAACAAGGAGTGAAAGCTATCGAGGCCGTAGGAAAACCTTTTGATACGGAAATGTTTGAAGCCATTGCTACTATTCCTGCTCCAGAGCCGGAAATGAAAGGCAAAGTATTGGATTGTGTACAGACCGGATATACTTTGAATGATAAAGTAATCCGTCACGCTAAAGTAGTAGTAGGTGAATAAGCATAAAAGGAGCAAATAACAAATACAAAGATGGCTAAAAGAGATTATTATGAAGTACTTGGTGTTGACAAAAATGCCTCGACTGACGAGATAAAGAAAGCATATCGTAAAAAAGCGATTCAATTCCATCCGGACAAAAATCCGGGAGATAAAAATGCGGAAGAACAGTTCAAGGAGGCTGCGGAAGCATACGATGTGTTGAGCGATCCGCAAAAACGTCAACGATATGATCAGTTCGGCCATGCCGGTGTTGGCGGTGCTTCACAAGGAGGCGGCTTTGGCGGCGGTATGTCGATGGAAGATATTTTCTCCCAGTTTGGTGACATCTTTGGTGGACATTTTGGCGGTTTTGGAGGCTTTAGTGGTTTTGGCGGCGGATCACGTGGACATCGGGTAAACAGGGGTTCGGATTTACGCGTTAAGGTGAAGCTTAATTTGAAGGAAATTGCCACTGGAGTGGAGAAGAAGATAAAAGTAAAAAAATATGTTCCGTGTAGTAAATGCCATGGTAGCGGTGCCGACGGTGATAATGGCATGACTACTTGTACAACCTGTAAAGGAAGCGGTGTTGTAACGCGTATTGCCAATACTATTCTGGGACAGATGCAAACACAGACTACATGCCCTACTTGTGGTGGCGAAGGCAAAGTGATTACTAAAAAATGTCCTGTTTGTAGTGGTGAAGGCGTTATGAGGGATGAAGAGGTTATCACAATCAATATTCCGGCAGGTGTGGCAGAAGGTATGCAGCTTTCAATGAGTGGAAAAGGAAATGCTGCCCGTCATGGAGGAATTAACGGTGATTTGCTTATCCTTGTTGAAGAAGAGCCGCATCCTGAACTTATTCGCGACGAAAATGATTTATTGTATAATTTGTTATTGAGCGTTCCGCAAGCTGCCTTAGGCGGAACGGTGGAAGTGCCTACAATAGACGGTAAAGCGAAAGTAAAGATAGAACCTGGTACGCAACCCGGAAAAGTACTCCGTTTGCGTAATAAAGGACTTCCTTCCGTTAATAGCTATGGCACCGGAGATTTATTGGTTAATGTAAGTGTATATATTCCGGAAACACTTTCTTCTTCGGAGAAAGAGATGTTAAACGGATTGGAAAACTCACCGAACTTTCAGCCGAATAAATCGATGAAGGAAAAAATATTCAGCCGGTTCAGAAATTTATTTGATTAATGAATAAAACCCCGTATAAGGAGTTTAAAAGCAGCTTTCAGGAAATAATTCTGTTAGCTGCTTTTTTTATTATGCTCGAATAAGTATGTTTTATAACATGAAATAGTTAAATCAGGTTAAAATGGTGAAATTTCCAAATAAAATAGTATGCTGCATAACATAAAACGTGTATATTTGCATTGTGTTTTTCATGGTATTAGATTTAAGGTTAACAATGAGATTGGTCGTCCGGGATGGATGGCCTTTTCTTTTTTATATACCCCCTCTTAAAATCGGAAATATTTACGTACGTTTGTATAACCGATAAAAATATCCCTTTCGGAAGAAATTCCGGTTTCTTCCGGGAGAAATTTTATTTTCATTCGGAAGGAATCATTTTTGAACCTGTAGAAAGTATGAAACCATTCTTATATCAGATAGCCGGACTTTTCTATAAAAAATATGGCGCGGACGTGAGTAGGCTTGCATTTATATTTCCCAACCGTCGTGCTGGACTTTTTTTTCAGAAATATCTTTCGGAAGTGGCGGAAAAGCCATTATTCTCTCCTACAATTCTCACCATTAACGATTTATTTATTCAGTTGAGCGGAAAACAAACAGCCGACCATATCAGCATGTTGTTTGTTTTGTATGATATTTATATCCGCCAAAGCGGTTCAACGGAAACTTTTGATGAATTTCTGTATTGGGGCGAGATGCTTTTGAATGATTTTGACGATGTAGATAAATATATGGTCAATGCCCGCATGCTTTTTACCAATGTAACAGACCTGAAAGAAATAGAGAGTGATTTCAGCTTCTTAACGGAAGATCAAATAGCCGTTATCCGCACATTCTGGTCTTCTTTTTATCCTAAGAATGATGCTCCGAACCAACAGAGCTTTTTAGCTGTGTGGCAAATCCTGTATGCTTTGTATGCAGAGTTGAGGGAAGCATTGGCGGTCGAAGGGAGAGGATATGAGGGCATGATATTCCGCGAAGTTGTAGAAGGGTTGGAAAAGGGGCAAAGTTATGATTTGCCTTATGATAAAGTCGTTTTTGTCGGATTGAATGCTTTATCTACCTCGGAGGAACGTTTCTTGTCTCAATTGCAGAAATTGGGTATTGCCGATTTTTATTGGGATTATGCTTCCGATAAGGTGAGAGATACCAATAATAAAGCCTCTTATTTTGTAGAACGGAATTTAAGAAATTTCCCGTCTCAATTGAATTTAGAGAGTCGCGATGAAGAAAAAACGGCCGAAATAGAGGTTATTGGTATTCCGTCTGGAATAGGGCAGGCTAAACAGGTTTATTCTTTGCTGGAAGAACTTTGCGATCAAAAAGAAATGAACTCGGAGGAAGCGTTGCGGACCGCTATTATTTTGCCGGACGAGAATTTGCTGGTTCCGGTTCTTAATGCGATACCGGAACAAATACGCCGTATTAATGTCACAATGGGGTATCCGTTGGCCGGCACACCGATTGCTTCACTTATGGAATATGTTCTTGCTTTACAGAAAAATGTTCGTTATGTAGACCGGCAACCGGCATTCTATTTCAGAGACGTGTTTCCTATATTGAACCACCGGTATATCTCAGCTACAGACCCCGCTATAATAGCCTCTTTGGTTAAAGACATGGCTGAAAATAACAAAATATATATCAACCATGAAGAATTGGGTAAAACCCCGTTGCTGAATATTTTATTTACTCCGGTAACGGACGTTTCCGGTTTTTCCAATTATTTAATCCGGTTACTTCAGGAACTTAACAAAGTAACAGGCTGGGCGGAAGAGGAAGAAAATGAAGACAAATGCCAACGTTCCACAGATATTGAACAAGAGTTCATTTTCCATTATTTTACAACAGTAAACCGTTTGAAAGACATTATGCTGGAGGCCGGTGTGGAAATGAAGATTGATACCTATTTTCGCTTGTTGAAGCGTATTACGGATACAATAACGATTCCTTTCCAGGGAGAACCTCTTTCCGGTTTGCAGGTTATGGGTGTATTGGAAACGCGTGCGCTCGATTTCGACCGTTTGATAATCCTTTCCATGAATGAAGGTATTTTCCCGCTTCGGAAAGCTGCTAATTCATTTATCCCGTATAATCTGAGACGCGGATTCGGTTTGCCTACTTACGAACATCAGGACAGTGTTTGGGCTTATCATTTCTATCGCCTTATCTATCGCGCCGATCATGTAAGCCTATTGTATGATACGAGGAACAATGGGTTACAAACCGGTGAAGTAAGCCGCTTTGTGCATCAGCTGCGTTATCATTATGAAGTGCCGATGAAGCGGAAGCTGGTTGTTTATAATGTGTCTTCTTCAAAAACGCCTCCTTTGGAAGTGAAAAAGAGTGAGGCTGTAATGAAACGTCTGGATAATTTTTGCCGTAACGGAGAGATGGCTATTTCTGCCAGTGCTATCAATACTTATCTGGATTGTCCGCTTAAATTCTATTTCTCTGTTGTTGAAGGCGTAAAGGAAGAGGAAGAAGTGAGCGAAACGATAGAAAGCAGCATGTTCGGCACTATTTTGCATAAGGTGATGGAAGATTTGTATAAGCCTTTGTGCGGAAAAATGGTGACGGCGGATCTTTTAAAGCTTATCCGGAAAGATACTCCTTTGTTGACGGATGCCATTGTCCGCGCTTTCGCAAAAGAATTTTTCAAAACAGACGTAATTCGTCCGTTAAACGGACAGAATTTTCTGATAGGAGAGATGATTCGCAAATATGTATTGAAGATTCTGGAAAACGATAGTAAGTTGACCCCGTTTTATTATGTGGAGTCGGAGAAAAGAATGGAGTGTTTGCTGGCTCTTCCCGGCTCTCAAAAAGAAGTCCGTCTCAAAGGTTTTATCGACCGCATAGACCAGATAGGGGATACGGCGCGTATTATTGACTATAAAACAGGGTCGGGCTTATCTGTTTTCAGCAGTATGGAAAGTCTTTTCAATAAAGAAGAAAAAGAACGGCCTAAGGCTATTATGCAGGTTTTTATGTATGCGTGGATGTACAATAATGCAAAGGATAGAAGGGGAATGATAATAAAGCCGGGTATCTATTATATGCGCACGCTTTTCGCAACATTGTTTGATTCTTCCGTATATTATCGTCCGGAACGTGAAAAGCGTCCGGTAGATGATTTTGCCGGTTATATAGACGATTTTGAGAATGGTTTGAAAGCTTGTTTGAGCGAAATCTTTGATCCCGGTGTACCTTTTATCCAGACGCCAACCGGCAAGGCCTGTTCTTATTGCCCGTTTAAAGGTATTTGTGGAAAATAGTGATTAGAAGAGAAAACCGAGGGAGAAACTCATTACATTAGTGCGCTTGTCTATCCGCAGATTATTGTTTGCGGGTGTAGATTCCTTTTTATCTTTGAAATCCGCCTCTACTTCGTTTAGTCCGAATTCATATACGAAGTCAAAAAATAACCGGCCGATACTTACCCCTAAACCGGCTGCAATATTAATGCCGAACGGAGTGCTGTCACTTATATATTCGTGAGGAGTATCCGCAAGATTGGACGTGTAAGAAACATTATAATTATATTTTAATTTTGGCCCCACCATCAGGCTTAATCCGTATGGGCCTTCTTTTACCAGGCTGTATCCAACCATGATAGGAAGTTCCAGCGAATTTGTTTTAATATTCAGATTATATATCGGCTCTATTACTTCTATGTTCGGAATGCCGGTTGTTATATTTTCTTCCGGAATATTAAAATGGATTTCTCCTTCCGACCGATGCCATGAAAAACTGGGCTGAATAAAAAAACGGTCCATATTAACCCTGCAGAAAATAGCCGCTAAATAACCTACCTTATATTGTAATCGTATATCTGTCGCTTCAACGCCATTGAATGAAAGAGAGTTAATGATAGGAAATGTCGCATTGAATCCTACTTTCGCACCATAGTTGAAGGCTTTATCTTTCAGATGAAGAAGATTGTCGGCTTTGCCGGCAATACACGTCAGAAGCAAAACGAATATAAGGCAATATTTTTTCATAGACTTATTTTTTCTTTTGTACCGACCATCCGAATTTGCCTATGAAATCACCTAAACTATAATATTTACCATGTGAATAAGCTATCAGATCCGCTTTCTGCATATCGAAAGCTCCTGTTTCCCGGTCCAGGAATTTGTCATCGGCTTGTACATTTACAACATCCGCGATGAACATGTCATGGCTGCCCAGAGCCACCACTTCTTTTACCCGGCATTCAATACAAAGCGGAGCTTCTTCAATGGTCGGGGCATTTACAACGGAAGCCTTTCCGGGAGTGAGTTTCATTTCCTCAAATTTTTGGTGGTCTTTACCGGAATTTACACCGCACCAATCTGTCGCGTAAGCCAGATCGCGTGTTGTCAGATTAATGACAAATTCCATGTTTTTTTTGAGGATCGGATATGAATGCCTTTCCGGGCGTACGGAAATATAACACATCGGAGGGTTCGTACAGATTGTACCAACCCACGCAACTGTTATAATAGTATATTCGGAAGGATTATTTCCGCAGCTCACCATTACGGCTGGCAACGGATAAATCATCGTTCCCGGTTTCCAGTCATATTTCATATTAATTCAATTCGCCGTCTGCTTATTTGATAATAATGTCTTCTTTGTTAATCTTACGTTCACAATAACGGCATTTGATAGTTCCTCTCTCCTTGTTTATAACGTCAAAGCGTGAGAGCATCGGTTCGTTATTAGTGATACATTTCGGATTATTACATTTTACCAACCCTACCAATTCATCAGGCAAGGTAACGGCCTTTTTTTCTACAACCTCATAATCGCGGATAATGTTCAGAATAACGTTAGGAGCAATTAATGCGATGCGGTTGATCTCGTCTTCTTCAAAAAACTTGTCGGAAATCTTAATAACGCCTTTGCATCCCATTTTGTTACTGTGGAAATTATTTCCGATAGTGATTGTGTTATTCATCTTTTCCAGTCCTAAAAGAGACGCTACTTTAAAAAGTTGGCTGGGAGGAATATGGTCGATAGCAGTTCCGTTTTCAAGCGCGGCAACTTGCAATTCTCTTTTCTTTTCTGCTGACATAATAATTTAATCTTCAATATTAATTCCTAAAACCTCACAAATAATGGCTTGACGAGCAAATAACCCGTTACGTGCCTGCTGTATATAGTATGCCTTCGGATTGTCGTCTACATCATAAGCAATCTCGTTTACACGAGGCAGAGGATGAAGTACGCGAAGGTTCTCACGGCTTCCTTTCAGCATATCGTCGCGCAGGATATACACATTCTTTACACGCTCGTATTCTTCCAGGTCGGTGAAGCGTTCCCGTTGTACACGCGTCATATACAAAATATCAGTCTGGTTGATGATCTCTTCCGTGAAATCCGTATGTTCATAGTATTTGATGCCATGTTTGTCACAGAAGTTTTTCTGTTCATCCGGCATCTGGAGCTCTTTAGGAGCAACAAAATGAAAAGTGGGATTAAAGTGCGACATGCCGACAATCAGTGAATGTACAGTACGTCCGTATTTCAGGTCGCCCACCATTGTAATGGTCAGATTTTCCAGTTTTCCCTGCGTCTTTCGGATGGAATATAAATCCAGCATGGTTTGTGAAGGATGCTGGTTCGCCCCGTCTCCTGCGTTAATGATTGGAATGTTTGTAACTTCCGAAGCATAGCGGGCGGCGCCTTCCAGGTGATGTCTCATGATGATGAGGTCTACGTAATTGCTTACCATCAGAATGGTATCCTTCAATGTTTCGCCTTTGGAAGAGCTGGTAGTGGAAGCATCCTGAAAACCGATTACACGTCCGCCCAAGCGGTTCACTGCCGTTTCAAAACTCAGCCGCGTGCGTGTGGAAGGCTCAAAGAACAGAGTTGCCGCTACTTTTCCTTCCAGCAGTTTCCGGTTCGGATTTTCCTCAAACTTCCTTGCGTTATCCAATATACGAAGAATGTCTTCTTTTGAACATTGGTCGATAGAAACTAAACTTTTACTTTTCATAAGTTGTGTGTATGTCTTCTCTTATGTATGCAAATGTATAAAAAAAGCAGAGACTGAATAGCCTCTGCTTTAATTTATTTCTTATTTAAAATATCGAAGACTTTATACATCTCCGCTTTTCCTTTTTCCATATCATAAATATTTATATCTCCCAGTTGTTTGGCATTGATAATTGCTTTTTCCAAAAAAGGTTCAAGTTTTGAATAAATGTCGTTGTTTTTCTGTTTATAGAATTTTTCTGTTTTTTCATAACCGTCAAGTACGGTATTTTTGAATTCTTTTTCTAATTCATTGTAACAAGAATAATATTTACTGGTGTTTTTTATATGTAAAAGATACCAGTATTCAAGGCATGGGACGTTAATGAGAATGTGCACGTTTTCATTTCTTTTTAAAAGTTCCAGATAGTCTCTGAATTCTGATAGCTTTGTTTTTTCTCCTTTTGGCGTTTCGCAGGATTCTTTCAATATGACATCAAAATCTATAATCCATATAATACTCAGATAATTGTCGAGGTTATCCTTTATAGTCTGAAATTGTTCTTTCAGAGATCTTTTCTTGCATAGATCCGGGTCTACCTTGAAGTTTTTAAGTGAATTTTTTTCTTTGTATAAGTCAAGATACCACTTTTCTGTTTTTCCGTCTACAACAATCAGATGTATCTGTTTGCCGTCTCTTTTTGGCCTGTTATTTCTTCCCATCATTCATCAAGTTCAATATAATAATCTCCCAAATTAGGGGTTGCCCCCAATTTTCCTATTTTATAGGCATTGTATATGGAACTGGTATTTCTGATTACCGAAGTGTTGAAATCATCCAGTGAATACAAATCCGTGCTACCGTCTTCTTTTCTTTCGGTGAACCAGATCACATCATTCCGGAGAATATCTTTTTCTAAAAGAAGTTCGCGAAAGTGAGTGGTCAATATTAGCTGGGATTGTTTACTGTTTGTTAAGAATGTTAAGAAGAAATACTTCAATAAATCAGGATGAAGCGAGCATTCTACTTCATCAACAGGTAAAATTTTATTTTTTCGTATCAACAAATCCAGCAAACCGCAGAACTGATAATACCGTTGTGTTCCTGCTGATTCTTGTTCATATTTCAGACTGTATGAGCCGTTTCCTATATTATGTTGGAGAAGTATTCTTTTTTCTTTTATCTGGTTTGTTTTTTTTATGTCATCTAATGTATCCTCCTCATTATTTTTCATTTCGACAAGAAGCCATAGTTGTTTTAATACGTTCTGATTTAACTCTCGCGTTGTCTCTTCTATAAGAATATCCGAAATATTGAAATCTGCTTTTTTTAATAGGGAAATAACATTATTTTTATTTATTTCCTTTGTCTCGATCCGGCTTGATACATAGCTGAACAGATTTGTTTTTGGTGTTACAATTGGTAATAAAGTATCTTTGAACCAAACGGTTACTTCATGTAATTCTTTAAAGTCTATATTTGTTTTTTGGAAACCTCCTAATACAGTATTATTCCATAAGGTATTTGCTTCCAATGAATTTAAGAATTCCTTTTTTAGTGATATTTTATTCCCTAAGGAAATAGAGGTTAGTTGTTTTTCTGTATTTGTAATTCGCTCGTAAACCAAAGACTTACTGGGATTATAGATGTATAATTTTTCGTTGGTGATCGCGTGCTTCGTCAATTGAATCTCATACAGGTATTTTACTTTATTCTGTATAAATTCCAAAGTGAAAGATGTTTCTTGGGTAGAACTGATATTATCTAAAAGAAATGGTTCAAAGTTGAATGTGCTATCTTTCTTGTCCAGAGGTTTTAAAATAATTCTACGTAAAAAATTAAGCGCTTTTAATATGGTTGTCTTTCCCGAAGCGTTTGCGCCATAAATCAATCCTAGCTTTAATAAGCTGAAAGATTTTCCATTACTAAGTTCAACCGGTATGACATAATATTCTTCCAATTCTTTTGAATCGGTCGCTTCGAAGGATAAACATATGGTATCTTTTATAGAACCATAATTCTTAATACTGAAATTTACGATCATATTTGCCTCGTATTTGTAATTATCTGGCAAATATAATTATAAAATCGGTGTTTTTATTTGTTTTGTGAAATTATAATGGCTTATATACAAAAAATAATTTTGAGTGTAAACTTATAAAGAATCAAATAAAAGTTACATGATTGTGTAACTTTTTAGTATCTTTGCTGTATGAAACGTAAGATAATAACATACGGAGGTATTTCGAGAAATTTATAGCAACACTTTCTACAAAAGAATTGTTAAAGCTAAACTATATCATTTCACTTTTGGAAGTGGAAGACCGGATGCCTGTAAAGTTCATTAAATTTATACGTGATGGATTATATGAACTTCGTATGGAGTATAATGGAAATATTTATCGTGTCTTTTTTATCTTTGACGATGGTCAGATAGTTGTGTTGTTTAATGGTTTTCAGAAAAAAACACAAAAAACACCATCTGGTGAGATTGAAAAAGCATTAGAAATAAAGGAGGCTTATTATGCAGATAAATGATCACAAAATTAGGGATTATAGTGCGGTTCTTAATGCGCAGTATGGAGAGACCGGAACTTCTGAACGTGCCAGATTTGACGAGGAAGCTTATGCTTTTTATACAAGTCAGATACTTCTTAATGCCCGGAAAAACGCGAGATTGACACAAGAAGAATTGGCAAAACGTATAGGTGCAAATAAATCATATATTTCACGTATTGAAAAGGGGACGACTGTGCCAAGCGTAGCTACATTCTATCGGATTGTTAATGCTTTGGGACTGACAGTTGAATTAACTCCGGCTATGTGATATTGCAATCTCCCGGTTCCAGAAGGCAAGCCGGAGACATAATGCAAACTTCATGGCTAAAATAGAGAATATCGCAGATATATTGATTGTTTACAAATAAATCTGCGATATTCTCTATTGTTGTATTTAAAATATTATTTCAGATAGTCTGTCAAACCGGACGGCAGGTAGAATGTGTTATTTTTGTCTACATAAACTATCACCGAATTAAGTCTGATTTCATTTTCTCCTTTCTTGCCTGTTTTTACAATGTTTGAGAACGGAGTGATCGTTAGTTGTTTTTTCTTGTCTTTCTTATTCTTTACAACCAATGTAGGCGAACCTTTTTCATCTGCTGCCGGAATAATCTGGCATGTGTAATCTTTAAATACATCTGTATGAGGTGCGAAGTTTTTGTTAGTTAAATCCTCCAGCGTATTATGAGTCATTCCGAATAACGCGCATAGATAATCATTTATTTCAATGTTTGTATGCATGCCAAGAGGCAGAGTGCCTTGCGGATGATAAGCTGCCAGAAAAACTTCTTCGCCGGTATGTCCGCTGGTAGTAAAACCAAAGCACGTTCTGGAAGTAAGAAGATGTGCCATCAACCCGGTTAATGAACCGCTGTACATAGACGAATTATCGTCGGATTTACGTTGGTCTACAGGAATAGGGCTGTTTTTGTAATCTTTATTGTTGTTCAAAGCGTTCAACTCTTCCGGAGTCAGTTCGAATCCTGCGTATTTGCGGAAAATATTCTGTACTTCCGAATTTGGTTCGCTGTTTAACTTCTTGGCAAACCCTTCGGCTGTCAGTTTATATTGCGAGAACTGGTGGAACAGCTGGTCTTTTGTCAGTTTATCATATCCTTTACAGCTTGCTCTGCCGATGCTGATACCGCTGTTTCCGTGGTCGGGTAAGATAACAACGGCTGTTTCGCCATTCTGACGGGCAAATTCCAATGCGGCGCCGCAAGCGCGGTCAAATGCCAACATATCCGTCGCCATGCCTATCGGATCATTTCCATGTGCAGCCCAGTCAATCTTGCTTCCTTCTACCATTAAGAAGAAACCGTTCGGGTCTTTTGATAATTTGCTGATAGCCTTCCGCGTCATTTCCTCCAAAGAAGGTTGTTCTTCCGGATTACGGTCGATGTCGTAAGCCATTTCACGGTCGCCGTACAGTGCCCACATCTTATTACCGTTATCGGCACGCATACTTTTCAGGTCGTTCTTATATACGCTGTAACCATTGGAAAGCAGATAATCTTCCATATTCTTGTCGAGGATGGAAACACCGCCTCCTATTACCACATTCAGGTCATTGTGTACCATTTGCGGGGCAATCCATTCATATTTGCCGCGATTGTAGCTATGTGCGGAGCAGTCTGCCGGAGTTGCATGAGGAAATTCGCAGGTAAATACCAAACCTGTAGCTTTTCCCTGTAGTATTTTGGCTGCTTCCAGTACAGTTGTCAGCGGTTGGAAGGCGCGGGAAGGATCGGTTGGATAAATGTCATTGTCGCCGTCGTTCTCAGGATAGGTAGATACATAACCTGTACGGCTGGGCTGTCCGGTCATATAGCAGGATGTTGTGGGGGCGGAGTCGCCGATCGGTGCATTGGACGAGTGGGTACGTACTGTTCCGCACAAATACGGGTCGATGTTCAATTTCGGTTTATCCGGATTTGTGTACCATTGCAACCAGCGTGCCATAGAGACTGTTGCGAGTGAAGTCCCGTCCGGGATAAGGACGATTACATTCTTAACCGGCTTTACGTTTTCAACATCTGCGGCTTTCGTGGGCATTATGATTAGCGCCAGCAAAAGCAGAATTGCCATTGTCTTTTTCATATCAGTAAATTTATGTTTTTCGCAAAATTCAGTGATCAACCGGAGCTTTGCGAAGGTTGATTAATAAATATCTATTATTTCTTCGTTACAATGTGTCAGTTTTTCAGTTCCTGTTTCAGTAATCAGAAAACTGTTTTCTATGCCTACCGCTCCAACACCCGGAATCACGAATTTCGGTTCCAGGGCAAATACCATATCGGGTAATAGTTCTTCTTTGGAACGGGGTGTGAGTACCGGTAACTCATTAATCTGGATGCCTATGCCATGCCCTACAAACTTAGCTTGTTGTTTTGTTCCCATAAAATAAGAAGACAATCCTTCCTTTTCAGCTATCTGTGCCGCTATGTTGTATAAGTCGGCACAGGCTGTACCGGGGTGTGCTTTGCCTTCTATTTCATGTTGTATGGTAAGTGCTGTCTGGTGCGCACGATAAGCAACCTCCGGAAGTTTGCCAACGGAGAATACGCGTGTCATATCCGTCATGTAAGGCGTGTAGTTGCCCGCCATATCGACCATGATGGCCGTTCCTTCCTTAAGGACAGTTCCGTTTGCTCCCAACGGACAGGAATTATCCATGCCTGCCCCGCCTAATGCAAAGTCGAAAGGAGAGGGCTCTTCCGCATTCTCTCCCGCCAGGATGCTTCCCATATAAATATCCATGTTGGCGCCAAAGGCACGGAATATACCGATTGAGCCGTTTTTACGCATTTCTTTTTCTATTTCAAACTGAAACTCCAGATCGGTCATGCCACGACGGAAAAGTCCCGGAATCTTAGCGTAAGTAGCTGCATGTTTTTCTGCCGATATACGGAATTGGGAGATTTCCCACGGAGTTTTAATACGTCTCAGCATACGCATCATGGCAGTTGCGTTGGCCGTTTCTTTCGGATGGAATATATTTAGCAAGCGTATATAATCATTGTAAGTAAGTTCGTCTGCCTCCAATACTAATTTTTCGGGCATTTTCAAGCCGTGTTCCGCAAAGAGTTCCGGCATTTGTTCCGGCTTACGGATATATATTACATTATTGCCGGATAGTCCGTTCGGACGTTTTATAAAGAAACGGGGTTCTCCTTCTGCCGGCATGTAAAAATAACCATTATATATACGTCCGGTAGTATAATACAGATTTACATCAATGGAAAGTAAACATCCGTCTGCGCCCATCTGCTGCATGGCTTGTTGTATGCGCGTCCATTTTAGTTTCAGATCACTCGTCAATTCTTTTGGTATCATCATTCTTTGGATCGTTTATTTTTATCAGAGCATCAAAGATATTAATTATTGTAACTAAAACATCTGCTTTTTAGATTAATTATTGATTAATATGTTTACGAATGAATGGACAGACATATATAAATCATCCCGATGATTTTGTAAAAAGATCCCGATGACTTTTCCAAATCATCGGGATCTTTTCTGTTTTCGTGTGTTAGGGAACAAATAATTTTCTTCTTTTGTTTTTCAATAACTCTTATGTTGAATAAAAAGCAGAAAAGTATGAAGACAGAAAAGCAGTATTCGGGCCGTGACTTGTTGGCCTATATGGATTCCCGTTGTAAGATGTTGGAAAAGAACCGTCGTTCGGGTACGGCGGGTATTTACCGTAGTACACGTAACCGTTTGAAGAGTTTTAAATTCTTCCAGCCTTCCGTTCAAGGAGGTAACGTTGCGTTTCATGCGCGACTTCGAGAGTTCGATGAGGCTGGCTAATCTCAGCCCCAATTCCCAGTGCACGTACCTTAGTTGCCTGCGTACGGTGTACAACTCGGCGGTAAGCGACCGCCTCGCCCCGAAGGATTCCAATCCTTTTTCGCATATCCGTTTCAGTCCGAAGCGTACGGATAAAGCCACGATAGATGTGGATGCACTGAAAAAGATTGCGTTGTGCGACCTGGATGGCGAAGGTGAACTGTCGTTTGCGCGTGACCTGTTTATCTTTAGTTTTATGACTTGCGGTATCCCGTTTGTAGACCTGGCTTACCTTACCACGGCGAACCTGGTGGACGTTTTCCTGGTTTATTACCGCCGCAAGACGAATATCCGTATCAGTATCCGCCTGTCCAAGGGGATGAGCGCGTTATTGAATAAGTATTCCGGCAAGGGCGTTGGCGATTACCTTTTCCCGATCCTTAAAAAGGCTGATCCTTCGTACACGGAATACAAATCCAGCCTCCGTACGTATAACCGCCGTTTGTGCCGTATCGGGAATAGACTGGACTTACCGGTGAAGCTTACTTCTTACGTGGCGCGTCATGCGTGGGCGATGGAGGCGAAGCGTTTGCATACGCCGTTAGGTATAATCGGTGAATCCCTGGGCCATACGTCGGAGAAGACAACGCGTTTTTACCTGAGCAGTTTGGACCAGATGGTATTGGATAAAGCAAATATGCAGGTAATCCGGAGCTTGGATAACATAGTGCGCCGCTCCCGGTGACGCTTATTTGTGAAATAAGGGACATCCCCTATTTTTAAAGTCAGAACAACACGAAATTTCACCCTTTTATTTCCCCAAAACCCGAAAGTCAATGGGGTTACGCCTGCAAAGGTAGATATTAAAAATAAATGTGAAAGGATTTATGTGAGGTTTTTGACAAATAAAAGTTAAAAAGGCTTATTTTTATAAATAGTTCAGGCTAAATCTAATCAAAAATTGAAAAAACGCCTCATCAAAGCTCAATTATAGACAAAGTTTGGACAGCCCCTTTTTTGCCCTTAACATCCATTTACATCTTTGTGCCCAAATTCGCCCCTAAATATGTAAATAAACATTTATAAAAAGCGGTAAACCGTAAAAAAAAGATAAGGGATGCTGACATTTTAGCCAAATATCGCCCTCATTTTCCTATGCATAAAAACTTACTCCCAAGTATTGTAATTTAACCTCTATCAAGAAATATAAAACCGGCGTATAAATTTATTATTTTGGTCAGTAAGGCTTTGTATAGCATTGAAAATCATTATTCTACGTCTTTTGTCCCTTATTTCACAAATAAGGGACATTAAAAGAGTTTATAAAGCTCTTTTAGAAAAAAGAAGATAAAATGGTTAGAATATTGTTACAATTGCTTATTTGTTTGCTTTCTGCCGGCAATTTATACGGCCAGCACATAGCAACCAAAACGAACCTTGCTTATTGGGCCACTACGACGCCGAATCTAGGCGTTGAGATCGCTTTGGGTCATAAAACTTCCCTTGATATTTCCGGCAATTATAACGCGTGGACATTTTTGCCCGACGGTATGAGCCTGCGTCATGTTTTGGTTCAGCCCGAGTTCCGTTACTGGCCTTGCAAGAGTTTTGAAGGTCACTTCTTCGGCGTCCACGGCCTTTGGTCTAAATACAATATCGGTCAGATACCTTTTATCCCCGAACTTGATCAATACACCTATCGCGGCCACCTGTATGGCGGCGGGGTATCATACGGTTACCACTTTGCCCTCGGCAGGCGTTGGGGGTTGGAGTTGTCGTTAGGGGTTGGTTACGCCTACCTGGAATACAATAAATATGTATGTTCCGAATGCGCTGAACTGATAGGCCGCTATAAACGCCATTACTACGGCCCGACGAAGCTGGGCATTTCGATTATTTACTTGATTCATTGAAGAAGTAGTTGGTAGTTAGTAGTTGGTAGTTGGTAGGAGAGAAGAGAGAAAAACGGGGAAAAGAGAAGAGAGAGAAGAGAAAAAATAAAGATATGGGAATGGATATAGTCTTATTGCACACAGATGACATGGATCGTACAGGTCTACGCAGATGTTTTTTTAAAGAAAATCTATCTGTGTTGATCTGCGCCCGTCTGTGTTATCTGCGTGCAATAATACTGTTTATTGCGTTGCTTTTGTGCAGCGCGTCGGTTCGGGCGGATTCAAAGAAGACGGTTTCAGGTTCGGAGATAGGTATCCGTATAATCCCCCAGAACATGGAGGTAAGGGATGACAGTGTGCGTATCGATTTGAAGATCATGGCTAACGGTATCCGCATCCCTTCTGAGCAGTCGTTGAGCCTTGTCCCTGAATTGCATTATAAAGGCAAGCGTATCGTTTTGCCTCCGATCGTCTTGTCGGGTAGCCAGCGCGCCCGCTTCGACAGACGTGAAGAAACGGTCGATCCCGACCCGAAGAAAATAGAGCCTTACCACGTTTGGGTAGGTGTCAGACGGGGCAGCAGTTATAACCTGCGTTACCGCGTCAGCATCCCTTACGCTTCTTGGATGGAGCATGCCTCCCTTATTCTTAAACAAGTCAGCAAGGATTGTTGTACGGAACTGCTCCTTGCCAACGATGTCCTTACTAAAGACATTAACCTGACGCCGCCTTGCGCTCAGCCGGGTGTTCAGCAGCCTGCTTTGGCAACCGTTCCTGCTGTGCGTGTCATCCGCGAGGTGGAGAGTTCTGCTTTCTCGGATATGGTGAATTATTTAGTCCCAAAAGACGAGCCTGTCAAGGTGCGTACCTCCACGGCTACGGCTTATATAGATTACCCGAAAGGCGTCTCCACAGTCGTTCCTTCGTTTGGGAACAATAAGGCCGAACTGTCAAAAGTGGACGTTCTTTTGCAACCTCTTCTAAAAGATAATATGGCCCGTTTCCGCCATATCCAGATCACGGGTTATTCCTCGCCTGACGGCGCTTATTATGATAATGAGGCCTTATCTAAACGTCGCAGTGAAGGCTTCAAGACTTATCTCAGCCGCTATTACGATTTGCAGCAATGCCCCTTGCTCACTGCTTGGGTGGGGGAAGACTGGGAAGGTTTGAGAAAGCTGGTAAACGAGTCCTCGTTACCTTATAAGAAATCGGTGAACTTCATCATCGACAACTACGGCATCTTCGAGGGTAGGGAGCGTTACCTGATGGAGTTGGACGGCGGTGCGCCTTATAAGGAACTGTTGCGGGATTACTTCCCGAAACTGCGCCGTATCGAACTGATGGTCGCCTACGAGGTGAGGAACGTCACAGACCGGGAGGCTTCCCAACTTCTTTATACCCATCCTGAGTTGCTCAGCTTGGAAGAGATCATGAGCGTATCGCATTTCTACCGCCCGGGTACGGTTCAGTTCCGGGAGGTTTACGAGATCGCTGCTAACCTTTATCCGGATGACATTACGGCCAACGTGAATGCGGCTGCCGCCGTCCTGTTGGTTGGCGATACCAAATCAGCCCANCAAGTCAGCAAGGATTGTTGTACGGAACTGCTCCTTGCCAACGATGTCCTTACTAAAGACATTAACCTGACGCCGCCTTGCGCTCAGCCGGGTGTTCAGCAGCCTGCTTTGGCAACCGTTCCTGCTGTGCGTGTCATCCGCGAGGTGGAGAGTTCTGCTTTCTCGGATATGGTGAATTATTTAGTCCCAAAAGACGAGCCTGTCAAGGTGCGTACCTCCACGGCTACGGCTTATATAGATTACCCGAAAGGCGTCTCCACAGTCGTTCCTTCGTTTGGGAACAATAAGGCCGAACTGTCAAAAGTGGACGTTCTTTTGCAACCTCTTCTAAAAGATAATATGGCCCGTTTCCGCCATATCCAGATCACGGGTTATTCCTCGCCTGACGGCGCTTATTATGATAATGAGGCCTTATCTAAACGTCGCAGTGAAGGCTTCAAGACTTATCTCAGCCGCTATTACGATTTGCAGCAATGCCCCTTGCTCACTGCTTGGGTGGGGGAAGACTGGGAAGGTTTGAGAAAGCTGGTAAACGAGTCCTCGTTACCTTATAAGAAATCGGTGAACTTCATCATCGACAACTACGGCATCTTCGAGGGTAGGGAACGTTACCTGATGGAGTTAAACGGCGGTGCTCCTTATAAGGAACTGTTGCGGGATTACTTCCCGAAACTGCGCCGCATCGAACTGATGGTCGCCTATGAGGTGAGGAACGTCACTGACCGGGAGGCTTCCCAGCTTCTTTATACCCATCCTGAGTTGCTCAGCTTGGAAGAGATCATGAGCGTATCGCATTTCTACCGCCCGGGTACGGTTCAGTTCCGGGAGGTTTACGAGATCGCTGCTAACCTTTATCCGGATGACATTACGGCCAACGTGAATGCGGCTGCCGCCGTCCTGTTGGTTGGCGATACCAAATCAGCCCACGAATACCTGGACCGCTTTAAGGACGATCCGCGTGCATACAACAACTACGGTGTATTGTGCTTTATCGAAGGCAACCGTGCGGAGGCCGAGTATTACTTCCGCAAGGCCTTGAAATCGGATGCCCCTAAAGCCCGTGAGAACCTTTTAAGATTGGAGGTGCAGCTATGAGTACACTAAAACTAAGGCACACAGATAACACAGATAATACAGATATGTGCGGATTCTTTATTAAAGAAAATCTATCTGCGTTAATCTGTGCCTGTCTGTGTCATCTGCGTGCCATCTTTTCGGCTTTGTTTGCACTGGGCTTAACCGCTTCGTGTACGCTTGACGGGGAACTGGGTGAGTGTCCGTATAATGTACGTTTGGAATATTGGTATACGGGCAGCGGCACGGTGAACGTGTTGCCGCAATATGTGGATGAAATGAGGCAGTATATCTATGATTCGGAGGGAACGCTGGTACAGGTAAACAGTACGAATGGCGAGCGTGTGGTCTATGGGGAGTTAAACGTAGAGCCGGGCAAATATACGATCGTGTCGTGGGCGAACCTGGATACCGTCAGCGCCCATTATCCGGAAGTGGTTATCGGGAAAAGCAGACTGGCGGATATGCAGCTTTATATGAACAATCTGTATTCCGGTTCTTCTACGCGTTCGTCCGGTTCATATCATACGGCCAGTGAGAAGCTGTACTACGGG
>NZ_LT896588.1:3064470-3415483 GCF_900186615.1 Parabacteroides bouchesdurhonensis | reverse complement strand
GCCAACGTGAATGCGGCTGCCGCCGTCCTGTTGGTTGGCGATACCAAATCAGCCCACGAATACCTGGACCGCTTTAAGGACGATCCGCGTGCATACAACAACTACGGTGTATTGTGCTTTATCGAAGGCAACCGTGCGGAGGCCGAGTATTACTTCCGCAAGGCCTTGAAATCGGATGCCCCTAAAGCCCGTGAGAACCTTTTAAGATTGGAGGTGCAGCTATGAGTACACTAAAACTAAGGCACACAGATAACACAGATAATACAGATATGTGCGGATTCTTTATTAAAGAAAATCTATCTGCGTTAATCTGTGCCTGTCTGTGTCATCTGCGTGCCATCTTTTCGGCTTTGTTTGCACTGGGCTTAACCGCTTCGTGTACGCTTGACGGGGAACTGGGTGAGTGTCCGTATAATGTACGTTTGGAATATTGGTATACGGGCAGCGGCACGGTGAACGTGTTGCCGCAATATGTGGATGAAATGAGGCAGTATATCTATGATTCGGAGGGAACGCTGGTACAGGTAAACAGTACGAATGGCGAGCGTGTGGTCTATGGGGAGTTAAACGTAGAGCCGGGCAAATATACGATCGTGTCGTGGGCGAACCTGGATACCGTCAGCGCCCATTATCCGGAAGTGGTTATCGGGAAAAGCAGACTGGCGGATATGCAGCTTTATATGAACAATCTGTATTCCGGTTCTTCTACGCGTTCGTCCGGTTCATATCATACGGCCAGTGAGAAGCTGTACTACGGGTATGCAGAACTGGAAGTGACCGGCCGCGGAGTGAGCCGTCAGCGTGTCTATATGACCCACAGCCACTTCCTGTTGAACCTGACGGTAAAATGGGCGCAATACCCACCGCTGGATGTGGGTAATTTCAACTACCGCCTCCGTGGCGTCCCGTCCCGTTACCGGTTTACCCCCAGCCATTGGATAGGGTCGGTACGTACGGGCGAACAAGCAGTCCCGGCCATTTTGCCGGACCGTTGCGGGGTACGTGTTCCGGCTACCATGAATCTGAACCGTACGCTTAGCGGCACGCTGGTTTGCTACCGCCTGACGAACGACATGCACCCCGTACTGGGCATTTACAGTAACGACAACCTGATCATCAAAGAGGTGGATTTGTGGAAATACTTCAATACGACAAGTATTGATCTGGATAACAACCTCCGCCAGGAGTTCGATTTGCAGCTGCTGATAGACGGCGACGAAGTGTCGGTATCGACCGTAGGCGTAGGAGATTGGGAAGACGGCGGCGACCTGGGAGGTTTCATGTAGGGTAATGAATATAAAATGATATAGAGGGTAAAATAACAAAGAACTGCGAATAAGGTCGCAGGGTAAATAAACAACTAAATAATTAAACGTTATGAAGAAAAAGTATTATTGCGCAATGGCGCTGGCCACCCTGATGATGGGTGCTTGTACGGATGATACCGACCTTGGCCAGGGCGGTATTCCCGGTGGCGGTTCATCTGCCGCACAAGACGGGCGTACGGAACTTAAATTTGTGCTGGGCGGCTTCGGCGGCGGCGTGGTCTCTTACGGCCCTGCCGTTACCGTAGCAGGCGAAAACGAACTTCGTACCCTAGACATCTTTGTCTTCGGCAAGGATACTTTCCCGGATGGAACGGAACGTCCTGACGGAAAGATGCTGCTGGAAGAAATCTTCCGTTCGGATGGCACGAGCGCATCCGGCGATAAGATCGAGATTACGAACAACGGCACGGAATCCACCGCTGCCATCTCTTTGATGGGAAAGAACCGCAAACGCCTTTATTTTGTAGGAAACGGCCGCAACCAGGATGCCTTCAACCAGTTCAAGCTGGGTGAAACGGACACGACCGCTTTTGCCAGCGGCCTGACCAACAAGCTGACCGGCCATATCGCCTGCCCGCTGTTGATGACAGCCGATTATGCTATCAATATTGCAGATAGTTTGAAGAAAGGTGATGCCGGTGTGGATTGGAACAACTCCATCGACATCGTGCTGAAACGCCGTATGGCGCGTTTCGACATTGTCAATACAAGTGTCGATTCCCGCTTCTTTATCGAGTGGATTCAGTTGGAAAACCCCCGTTCACAGGCTTACCTGTTTGACGATGCCGCCCACGGCACGGAAGCTGACGCAACAACAAATGCGAATGGCTACTGGTCTAAGCTGACCGACCTTTGGACTACTTCCGAACGTATCGACTTCAAGGCTGTAGATAACGCCAACAACGGCGATGCCTTGGCAGCGTTCTATACCTATCCTGCTCCTAAGGGAACAGCGCCTACGCTTGATGAAGCAAAAGACTTCTCTATCGTATTGGGAGGTAGAAGCGGCGCAGCCGGGGATGGCGACCCTGTATTATATCCTGTGTTGCTCCGTAAAGACCAGCAGGATGCCGCAACGGCCATGACGGTAGATGCGAACCACCGCTACGTGATCAATGTCTTGTCGGTAGGAACGAACTACATCACCGCTACGATCAACGTATTGGATTGGAACGTAGCCGATACGATTATCCAGCATGCCGGTTACGGCACTTTCGGCTTGAGCGCTCCGGCCGAAACAGGCACGATAGATGAAGGCAAAAACACGTTGGTATTGGCAGATAATTCCATAAAAGCCAACCAGAAAATAACGGTAGCCGCTTCAACGGAATGGACTGCCGAAGTGATAAAGGGCGACGATTGGTTAAGCCTTACAGCTCCTGCCGCCGGTACGGTAGCTAAGGAACTGGTGTTTGAAACGACAAAGGCCAACCCCAGCAGTGAAAAGCCTCGTACGGGTGCTATCATTTTCCGTAACGTAATGCGTCCTTCCATCACCCAGACATTGTTGGTAGAACAGCCTGTTAATGATAGCGGTACTCATTTGAACGTGGGCGAACCTAAAGGCATTGTCGGCTTGTCTATCGAAGGCGATACAATTGTTCTTCCGGGTTATGACCTGCGCGTGGCTATTCCGGTTGAATCAACAGATGGTACTCCTACAATAACTAATGCAGGTGATGGTATTTTTGCAACTACGGCGATGAATGCTACTAGTGATTCATTGATTTTAACCATGGCAGAAAACAAAACCGGCACCGTAAAACGCGGTACAGTGAAAGTAGCAGGAACTACACTTGAACAGACACTTGCCATCCGCCAGATGCCTCAGTCATTAGGAATCATCCGTTTGGTATGTCCAACCATTGCGATAGACAAGCAGACTTTGAATATAGGTGCCGACGCATTGGCAGCTACCGAAGTTACGGTAAATGCCGACAGCGAATGGACATTTGACGGTCATACGGATAACACCGGCTTTACACAGGATTGGGTAACTATTTCTAACATAACGAACCCGACAGGAACAGGCTCTTTCGAGATTGCAGCTACTGCCAACGACACGTACGCCGCCCGTTCTATCAGCCTGAAACTGGTTAATACCTCTAAACCGGAAAAGATCTATTATGTATTGAATGTTACCCAGGCAGCTAAACAGGAAACACTGGATGTTGCAAGCGTTAGCGGTGGTTCGGCAACTTATGCCGGTGGAACAGTTAGTCTGGCTATTGATGAAACCAGTGAGGTTACAGTAAGCGTAACTCCTTTTCTGGCAGACGGAGACTGGGAAGTAGGCACAGTTACCGGAAATGAGGCTGGCTGGCTAACCGTAGGAACAAAAGATGCCGGCGCTGATACATTCAAGATCACACCTTCCGATAACTCCGGCAATGTAGAACGTACGGCAACCATCACAATCCAGAAAATGGGTGATGCATCTGTAAAGAAAGTGATTACCGTAACTCAGGCAGGAGTTTAATCTAACACAACAAAAACGAATTAAAACAGTAAAATATGAAAAAGAAACTAATAGCATTGGCTATGCTTGTAGCCGGCTTGACCTCGTGTAACGATGAGGTTGTAATAAAGGAAAACCCGGGCTATGCCGAACCGGGTACTGCCGTTGTCAACCTGAACATGAATACGGTTAAGAACCTGAAATCGTATGCAGACGACAAGAAGACATTGGCAGCCAACGCGGATGAACAGCAGATAGAGAGCATCGCTTTCTTCGTAAAGGTAGGAACAAACACCTCCTTGCAGTGTTACCGCAGTACCGAGATGTTGGGTTCTACGGATGGCTTTACCCAGAAACTGACGGAAGTAGAAGCCGGCAAATACACCGCTACTTTTAAAATGGCGATGACCGGTACTAATAATGTTCAGTTCTTTGCATTGGCCAACTATGCGGAAAACAATATCCAACCGGAGACAATCACGAACGAAGACCTTTTGAAAGCGGCCGTAAGTGAGGCCCTGACCGCCGAAAATCCGGTAAAACCTCTTTTGATGTTTGGTTCGGCAGAGGTAAACAACTTGAACGAAGGCGAAGCCAAAGACGTAGAATTCAATATGGACCGTCTGGTAGCCCGCGTGGACATCATCAATAACGCTTACAATGCGGATGCCAGCAAAGGCTTCCGTATCACAAGCGCCAAGGTGCTGAACGGTAAAGAGCAAGCCGCTTTAATGCCCAACAGCTATACTTTGATTAACAACATCAATGTAATAGCCGACGCACTGAAAGAGAGTAAAGCCGTTACATTCCGTAAGGCTGACGGAACGGCAACCACAGAAGGCGTGGATGTCGTTTACCAGCGTTTGGATACCCTTTATATGTATGAGAACCTGAACGGCGTTGAATTTGATACGGATGGTAGTGTTAAAACAGCTCCATCTTCTCCGGTATCTGATGCCACGGCCATCCAGATTGACGGAACATTCAACGGCAGCCCCATGTCACAGCGTGTTGAGTTTATGACGAAAGGCCAGGCAGCCGGCGATACAGCCGCACTGTCAATCATGCGTAACAGCTTGTACACCATAAAGATTATCCCTTCACAAGATACAACAAGCATAAGCTTTAATGTAACGGTAGCGGACTGGAGTTCAGCCGAAGGCGATACCATGACCATTAAGCCTACATTGATGAAACCGGAATTGACTGCGATTACAGCAACCGATTTGGGAGGTGTATCTAAAACGTCGGATAAAGTTTACACAATTACAGATCCTACTACATTGGCCGGTACATTAACCTTTACAGCCAGTGGAAACCACGATTCAAAGGTTGAGGTTCAGTATTTCGGCCGTAAGAATGCAGCGTGGTTACCTGCGGACGCTGTAGTAAAAGGTGAATTACAGGGCTATTACTCTGCTCATTTATCCCGTGATTATACGATAGACTTTTCGAAGGCGGATAAGACTGATTTCGAAGGTGATAAAGCAAAAGTTCCTTCTGATGCCTGGGTTATCATCCAGAATGCGTCTGAAATAACTATGGCAGATACAATTTTCATCCAGTTCCGCCCGAATTATGAAGGCACAACAATCAAGCCTGTATTATATAAAGGCCAGTTTTGGGCGCCGGTAAATGTGGGTGCAACTCAAGTACCTACCAGTGTATCTACTACTTGGTCTCGGAATACTTGCGGTTATTTGTATCAATGGGGTAGAAATGTGCCGTTTAGTTATGATGCTACTAACAGCAATACTGATCTTGTAGATTATCCAGATAAGACTTATGCGGAAATAATAGCAAATGCGAGTGGTATTTATACAAATAAGTTTGTAAAAGGTGACTCTAATGCTGATTATATATGGTTCAATGATTATGCGACAACTTCTATGACTGAATGGCCGCGTGAAAACCAGCCATGTCCGGCCGGTTGGCGTGTACCAACAAAAGAGGAGTTTGATAAAATTGCAGCAGAAAAGCCTCTAACGAGTAATGGTATATGGAAATCTAAAGAGAATCCACTATTCGTCTTGCCTGCGTCTGGATACCGTGGGGGTAGCGGTAACTACTACAACGTGTCTATCTATGGCCTCTACTGGTCTTCTGATTTGGTGAAAGGTAAGTCTCCTTGTCTGAATTTCAACACAGACCGTGTTCAAACGACTTCGGATAGTACTGGGAGCGCTTGCGCAATTCGTTGTGTCCAAGAATAAGGAGCGAATATATTGACTTAAACTATTCAAGGAAGGGAGAGGAAGATGCTTCTTCCTTCCTGTTTTATTAACAAACTAAACATTTACAATTATGGCAGAAACAAAACTATATGCAGGTCTTTACGACAATGCGTTAACAGAGAAAGAAGGCGATTATACCGCCAAAGCAAAGAGTACGGGAACGGTTTATAATGCCGACATAGCCCAGCGTATCGTGAAGAAACGTACCGAATATCGTCCCGAAACCATCGAGAACATCCTCCGCATGGCCGACGAAGAGAAATCATTGGCCATTGCCGAAGGCAAAACCGTGGTAGACGGGGTAGGGCAGTACATGGTGCAGATAAAAGGGGGTTTCGATACCGCTACCTCGCCTTTCGACCATACCAAGCATCAACTGGTTACTTCCTATAGCGCCGGAAAAACCCTGCGCGAGCAGCTTTCGGCTACCGAGGTGGTGATGGACGGCGCTGTGGTAACCGGTCCGGTGATAGGCGCGGTGCTAGACTCCACCACTCCCGATACCCCCAACCAGCTTCCTTTCCGCGGTATGGTGTTGATAGAGGGCACACGCATCGCCCTTCGTGGCGCCGATCCGGCTGTAGGCATCACCTTCACCCCCGTAGATACCACCGGAGGCGAGAAGCCGGTCTTTATCACCGCCGCACAATGCTCTCCCAACCAGCCCTCCAAGCTGCAGTTCTCCCTGCCTGCCGAGGTTTCTATTGGCGACTGGATGGTGAAAATAGCTACTCAATATGCCAAAGGGTCGGATACGAAAGAGCCTCGTTCATACGAGTATCCGTTCGTGGTATCCGTCTTCTGAAAATCTCCACCGCGGAGATCCCGGCTTCTCCACTGCGGAGACACTGGCTTCTCCGTCATGGAGGCTTAGACTTCTCTACTTAACTACTGTAATTATTGTAAAATGATAAAACATCTTTACATCCTGATATATAGCATCGTAGCCCTGATTCCGGCGGGCTTTTCTTCCTGCACCGAGGAGCATTCTATCGATGTTCCTTCGCCCCGCCGTACCGTCCTGGTTTACATGGCGGGCGATAATAATTTAAGCGATGAAACCTACACAAAAATAGACAGCATAACCGCCGGTTGGCATAACGGCCGCGATAACCTGTTGATATATCAGGATGCCCGCGGAGAAAAGGGTACTCCTTCCTTAATACGCGTCATAGCCAATGATACTAACCCCTATACAGAAGTAATAAAAGAATATCCGGAGAATAACTCGGCCAGCGCCGATGTTTTTTCGGAAGTGATACAGGATGCCCTTTTTCTATATCCTGCCCCCAGTTATGGCCTTTTGGTTTTCAGTCATGGCACGGGTTGGTTGCCGGCGGGGATGTTTACAACACCCCGCTCGGTTTCCTTGCGTTCCATTATGAACGATAACGACCGTGAGATGGAGCTGGCAGACTTTGCCGCCGCCATTCCCGACCATACTTTCAGCTTTATCGTCTTGGAAGCCTGCCTGATGTCCGGTGTGGAGGTGGCTTATGAGTTGCGTAATAAAGCGGATTATCTGGTGGCTTCCTCCGCCGAGATACTCAGCCCGGGTTTTAGTCCGGTTTATCCGGAGTTGATTAACTACCTTTTTGAAGAGGATGTGAACCTGAAAGGTTTTATCCATCGTTATTATGAATATTGCAACGCGCTTCCGGGCATTTACCGGAGTGCTACGTTGAGCCTGATTGATTTACGTGCCATGGATGATTTGGCGGAAGTAACGCGCACAGTCTTCCAAAATGCCGGCTCTGCAACAGGCGGTATAAATATAAATACGGTTCAGAGTTTCGACCGTGGCAGCCATAAACTGTTCTTCGACTTCGGCGATTATATGGAGCGGTTGAACCCTGCTTTGTACCCGGAGGTAGAGTCTGCGCTGTCTAGAGCAGTGTTGTATAAAGCGGCCACCCCCTCGTTTGTGAATGTGCCGGTCACCAAGCACAGCGGCCTTACTACTTATATGGAGCAGGACAGTTACCCTGAGTTAAATAAAGCCTACCGCCGGATGGCGTGGTTTAGATCGGTATCAGGGAACGCGGATGACGCAGAATACGCAGATTAACGCAGATATTTAATGAATAAAAATTACTAACAACTAAAAGCAATATAGTATGAACAAGACAGAGTTAACAAAACAGGTAGCAGAGCGATTGTCTATTCCTCATTATGAGGCAATCCGTTACATGAATGCGGTTCAGGCGGTATTAACCTCCGAATTGCAGCAGAAAGGCAGCATCATCCTTCAAGGCTTCGGAACGTTTCTGCCGTGGAAGCAGTCGGAGCGTTTGGGTCGTAATCCCAAAACCGGTACACCCTGCATGATCCGTGAACGTGTAAGCGTGAAGTTCAAACCGGGCAAGTATCTGCTGGACGCAATCAACGCCAACGGTGAAGATTGAGCGTAAAACAGAGTATAGGCTAATTAAGGTAAAGGCAAAGAGATTTTTTTAGTAGAGGTTCTCGAGAACGATTGCCGGTTTTCTTCCGCCCGAAAGGGCGGCGGGAAGCCGGCTTTTTCGTATCTGCAGGCGATTTGTTTCATGCCGGCGGAACTGAATGAAACATATCTTTTTTGGATACTTCATATCCTTTCTATATCTTTGCGAGAAATGGATTTGTGCTATGAAGCAACCGGATTTATCAAAAACAAATATTATCAATCTATTTTCTCCGTATCTGTTTTGGGATGTAGACCGGAATAATTTGGATTGGGAGAAGCATAGTGTTTTTATTATTGAACGCGTGCTGGAGTATGGCCAGTATTCCGACTGGCAATTGCTTCGTTCTCGTTTTTCCATTTCTGAAATAGCGGAACAAGCTAAACAAATACGACAATTAGACCCTAAAGCTTTATCCTTTATTGTTTTAATGTCGAACACTTCAAAAGAAGACTATAAATGTTACATTACGAAACAATCGACTCCGGCACATTGGAACTTCTGAAACGGATTATGTCTGTTCCGGAACTGGCAAATTTACGTTTGGTGGGCGGAACTTCTATGGCTTTACAAGTGGGGCATCGGAAGTCTGTGGATTTAGATTTGTTTGGTTCAATTGATTTGGAGCCGGAGGAAGTGGTGGAATTGATTAGCACTTGCGGTTCTTGTTCTGTGTTGAAAAGATCACGTAATATTCATGTTTTTATAGTGGATGGCATTAAAGTGGATATTGTGAACTATAAATATCCATGGTTATCCCCTGTAAAAGAAATGGATGGTCTGCGTCTGGCCTCATTGGATGATATTGCGGCGATGAAACTGTCGGCAGTGACCGGAAGAGGTACGCGAAAAGACTTTATTGATATTTATTTTTTGCTTGAACAGTTCGGGATGCAGGAAATGATGGATTACTATATGTTGAAATATGCTGACGGATCGTTGTTCATGGTATTGAAAAGTTTGACTTATTTTGAAGATGCCGAATTAGATCCGGAGCCTCATATGTTGAAGTCTGTGGATTGGAATGCGTTGAAATCATTTATAACTAAAGAAGTTGCATGTTTGATATGATTTTTAGTCTTGATATATAAAAGAATATGACAAAAATACAAGAAACGCTGGCTGCATTGCCGGAAGATAAGAAGGCTCTGTTTATTCCTGTTTTTGACAATATAGAGAAGTTCTATAAGGTGGTTTATTTAATTGCCCGTAATGAACATGTAACGGAACAGGAAAAACCGGAGCGATATGAAGATCGTTTACAGGTGATCCGGCAAATACGTTTGAAAGTGGAAAAGCTGGTTACCTCTTTCGGATTGAATGGAGAAGATATAGTAGCAGATATTGCCAGCGACTATTTTGAAGATTATGTGAACTATAAAGAAATAGACTTGGGTTTGACGAATGATGAATTTATTGCTGTTATTCAGAATATTTCGAAAGCCTGACTAGATATATGCAAGAAATAAATGACATACTCTCTCTTATAGATTCCCATTTTGGAGGTTCACAGTGGTTTGTTCTCCTGTTGTTGGGTACAGGCTTATTCTTCACGTTTTATTTAAAGTTCCCTCAAATCCGTTTTTTTAGGCATGCGATAGCTGTTGTTCGCGGCAAATATGATAAGGAACATGAACTGGGTGATACCTCTCATTTCCAAGCGCTCGCTACGGCTCTTTCGGGAACAGTGGGAACGGGGAATATAGCAGGAGTGGCTTTAGCTATTCATTTGGGCGGACCATCGGCTTTGTTTTGGATGCTAATGACTGCGTTTGTGGGTATGACGACTAAAATGGTAGAAGTGACGCTCTCCCATAAATACCGTGAACAGACAGAAGACGGCACAATCTCGGGCGGACCGATGTATTATATGAAGCATCGTTTACATCTGCGCTGGCTGGCGGCTTTATTTGCCGTAGCGACTATTTGTTCTTCATTCGGTACCGGGAGTTTGCCTCAGATTAACAGTATATCGAATGCTATGTTTTCTTCTTTTGGCATACAGCAATACATAACCGGGGCTATATTGTCAGTTTTATTGGCTTTAATCGTTATCGGCGGCATAAAGCGTATTGCTATGGTTACCGAAAAATTGGTACCGTTTATGGCTGTGGCTTATTTATTGGGGGCGTTTAGCATACTGGCTTATAATTATCAGAATATAATACCGTCGGTAGCATCCATCTTTACTAATTTGTTCAGTGGAACAGCGGCTACCGGAGGTTTTTTGGGCGCAACAGTGGTATGGGCGTTTAACAGGGGAGTGAACAGAGGATTATTCTCAAATGAAGCAGGACAAGGATCTGCCCCGATTGCCCATGCTGCGGCAAAAACAGAAGAGCCTGTTTCGGAAGGAATGGTAGCTTTGCTGGAGCCTTTTATCGATACTATTATTATATGCTCCATAACCGGACTGGTACTGCTTTCATCCGGCGCGTGGCTTGAGAAATTTGAAAACCGTTTTCAACAGGCGGATACGGTGGTGCTTGCCGGCCGGTATAATGAAGACAATCCGGAAGAAAAGGCAACGGTTTCCGATCATATTTTGGGAAAGAAGTTGCAGCCTCTTTATACAGGGAAATTGCATGTTGAAGGAGGAAAGATTACCAATACGGATGTAACACTTCTCCATGCCCGTTCCTTTGCCGAGAATGTACAGGTGAAACAGGGAAATGTGGTGTATACAGGTGAGCTTGATGTTAAAAACGGGCGTGTAGAGATGCCTCTGATGAAGGATAAGCAAGTATATCTGACAGGCAAATCTTTATTGCACTCGGCGCCTCTTTCTACGGAAGCGTTTAAGAGAGGTTTCCTGGGCGATTGGGGACAATATATTATACCTCTTTCCCTTTTACTGTTTGCATTCTCTACTTCCATAGCCTGGTCTTATTATGGAGACAGGGCTGTGACTTATTTGTGGGGAAGCAAATATGTCCGGCTATATCATATTATTTATGTTGCAGGCTTCTTTTTGGCTTCGTTTACCGATACAACTATTGTCTGGACTTTTTCGGGAGTAACGGTTGCGTTGATGACCTTGCCGAATTTAATAGGTATTTTGTTGTTACATAAAGAGGTGAAAGGCTCAGTTACAGAATATTGGAAGAGGATAAAAAAGTAAGTGCCCATTTTAATAAAAACTTAATATGATTGAAATAACTTTTTTTGTGCCTTAATACTACTGAAATATACAGGATAACATCTACTTTTGCCAATTCCGAGTGTTTGTATTTCTTGGATGGTGATAATAAATAGATAAATAGGTATTTTATAGCAATATAGAATGGGGCATTATAAAAAGTTGTTACGCTGGATTTCTTCACAAGAGCATCTCTTCTTCATTTTTGCTCTGTTATTCGTTGTTCCCAATTTTGTGCTGTTTTTTACAGAACCTCTGCCTGTGGTGGTAGGGATAGCTTCTATTATTTTACCTCTCGCTTTCTGGATGGGATTGTTGTTATTGGCACGTAAGCCGGGCATTGTGGTATGGTGTCTGCTGCCGAAAGTTATTTTAGACGGAGGGCAGCTGGTGTTGTTGTATATGTTTGGCCAGTCTGTAATAGCTGTGGATATGTTCTTGAATCTGACAAGTTCCGATGTTTCTGAAGCCAGTGAACTGTTAGGTAACTTAATTCTGATAATAGGTTGTGTGTTCTTTTGTTATACGCTTCCTACTTTATATCTCGCATTCCGTTCGATTCGTTTGAAAGAAAAGCTTTCTTCTGCTTTCCGGAGAAAGTGGGCGCGGATAAGTCTGGGTACTTTTATAACAGGTATTATACTTTGCTTGCTATCTCCTTTACAGGATTACCGGTTTTCAGTAAAAGATGATATTTTCCCCGTAAATGCGTTATATAATTTATATTTCGCTATAAACAAAGCGGAAAAGAATGCCAACTACATGCAAACGTCGGCCGACTTTACATTTAATGCCACTAAACCGGATAGGGCGAAAGGCCGACGCGAGATCTATCTGTTAGTGGTAGGAGAAACATCGAGAGCCATGGAATGGAGTTTGTACGGTTATGATCGTGAGACGACTCCTTGTATGGAAAAACTGGACGGCCTGGTTCATTTTACAGATGTGGTAACACAATCTAACAATACGCATAAAAGCGTACCTATTATACTTTCTGCGGCATCGGCCGAAGATTACAGTGTGCTTTATAATGAAAAGAGTATTGTGACGGCATTTAAGGAAGCCGGTTTTCGTACTGTTGTAATAGCAAACCAGAAGCTTACCACCTCTATGATAGGCGCTTTTTACCGAGAAGCCGATACCTTTATAGATATGAGTAAATTTAAAACTGGTTCTTATCTGACTTCGTTGTATGATGGGGCAATTCTTCCTTATTTGCAGGAAGAATTGAATAAATCCGATGATAATTTGTTTATTGTACTGCATACGTATGGTTCCCATTTTAATTATCACGAACGTTATCCGAAAGAGTTTTCTGTTTATAAACCGGATAAAGTGGAAGGTATAAGGGCGTCTCATAAAAAAGTGTTGCGGAATGCGTATGATAATTCGATTCGTTATACGGATTATGTGTTGGGAGAAATTGTAAATATGTTGTCGGAGACGAAAGCCTGTGCCTCGATGATTTATCTGAGCGATCACGGGGAAGATATATTTGACGATTCGCGTAATCGCTATCTTCATGCTTCCCCAATACCTACCTATTATCAATTGCATATACCGTTACTTGTTTGGTTTTCATCTGAATATCAAGAAGAATATCCGGAAAAGTACCGGATAACCAGAAATCATCAGACTGTGCCTGTCAGTACAAACTCTGTTTTCCATACCATGTTGGATATAGCTAACGTATATACTCCAGTGGCTGATTCTACGCTTGCTTTGTCGAATCCGGCATTTACCGTACGTGACCGTATGTATCTGGGGGATCATGACGACCCGATACCTTTCTGGGAGGTTGGTTTGAAGAAGTTTGATTTTGAGATGATGGATAAATGGCGGATTGCTTATGGTAAAGATTGATATTTTTATTTCTTAAACAGAAGATGAGCGGTCAGAACGGACATATAACAAGTAAAGTTGTTTTAGGCTATATCTTATTGATAACTATAGCTGTGTGTTCAGTGGCCTATATTTACCATATTGTACGCCAGGTTGCCGGAGAGGAAGAGCCGGACAATACTTCCGGCCGTAAAATTTATTATATAACCAATACCTTGTCCCTTCTCTATGAAAGTGAGGCATTGGGACAATTGATAGGAACTCCGAACAATGAGTTTACCCATTTTAACAGGACGCTTAATAAAGCACACCGGAATATGGATTCCCTCCGCGTATTGATAACCGATTCTGTACAACTTCTGAAAATTGATACGATTGACCGGTTATTAGAACAGAAACGCTTGAATACCCGTAATTTATTAGAGACATGGAATGAAACCAGCGCAGAACGTTTATATACGGAAAATATAGAACGGGTGATAGCTGTACAAGATACTGTGACGGAGCAGATTTCCGTACAGGATAGGGTAGAGGTGAAACAGGATACCGTAGTGATACCCAAAAAACGACGCGGTTTCTTTCGCCGGCTGGCTGAAGCTTTCGTTCCTTCCGGGCAAGATTCCAACATAATTGTGAATACAACGCGGGAAATTGTTTCCGACACATTGGTGAATGCGTTTAGCCCTTCCGATACCATTGTAAGTGTATTGAAAAGTATTCAGGATAGTGTTTCCGGCCAACGACAACAATTACTTGATTTGTTAATGACGCGCGCGGCAAATCTTCGTTATAATAATACGGTAATAACAAACAAGATAAACCAGATGCTGCGTGATATAGAAGAAGATGACGTAAAAGCTTCCATAACGAGAATGGAGAAAAAGCAGCAACTGTTACGGGAAACTTCGCATATATTGGCCGGCATAGGTATTGTTGCCATTATTATGGTTGTATTATTCCTGTTTTTTATCATTCGCGACATATCCCGTAGCCAGTATTATCGTATGCAATTGGAGAAATCGAAGCAATATGCGGAAAATCTTTTGCGCAGTCGTGAAAAGCTGATGTTGACTATCAGCCATGATATACGTGCCCCTCTTTCGTCTATAATCGGATATATTCAATTGCTGCTTCGATTGCACCCGGATGAGAGGCAATGCTATTATCTGGAAAATATGACATCTTCGTCCAATCATATTCTTTCATTGGTGAATGATTTGTTGGATTTTCACCGGTTGGAATCCGGCCAGATGGAGATACACCGCGTTCCGTTTAATATTGCAACGCTGTTTAATGAAATATATGCCAGTTTTAAACCTTTGGCCGACGCCAAAGATTTACAGTTCGTATTAAACCTGAAAGACGAATATATGGGTCAGCTATATATGGGTCAGCTATATATGGGTGATCCTATACGCATCCGTCAGGTTATTGGGAATTTATTGTCTAATGCCATTAAGTTTACCCAAAAAGGCCGGGTCGTTTTAGTCGTATTTGTTGATAAGAATGGCGAAGAAGAACCTCTATACCAGCTAACAGTTATAGTAAGCGATTCAGGCCCGGGTATACCTCAGGATGAACAGGAGCGTATTTTCGGAGAGTTTACCCGTTTGTCCGAAACGGAAGAAGAGGAGGGCTTTGGACTTGGACTTTCTATCACCCGCAAGCTTATTTCATTGATGGGTGGCACTCTTTCATTGCAAAGCGTTCCGGGCAAAGGAAGTGATTTTACGCTGAATATGCCATTGTCCGTATCTGTGGCTCAACCGCATACGCAAGTGCCGGAAAACGATGAGATGCCTGTTTCTTCCTTTAAAGAACGGGAAGTGCATTGCCTGTTGGTGGATGATGATCCGATACAGCTTGCCCTGACTGAGGAACTTTTAAAACAAAGCCATGTGCAGGTTGTATGTTGTACGAATCCGCAAGCTGTCCCTGAGGTATTGAAAAATACAAAATTTGATGCGGTAATAACAGATATCCAGATGCCGGGCATGGATGGTTATCATTTGCTGAAAATAATTCGTAATTCAGGTATAGCTGGTACGGAAAACATACCGGTTGTTGCTCTTTCGGCAAATGTATCTAAGGAGCAGGAACATTACCTGGAAGCCGGTTTTGCCGCCTTTTTAAATAAACCTTTTACGGCAGGGCAGTTGATTTCATTGTTGAATAAATTACTGACGACGAACCTTGAATCTAAAACAGAATTAAAAGTTTCTTCTTTAACAGCCTTCGCGGGAGAGGATAAAGAAGCTTCGGATTTTATTCTTCGTACTTTTACGGAAGAAACGAATAAAAGTATTGCATTGTTGCAAGAGGCTTTAGAAAAAGGCGATAGAATACGATCGGCACAAGTCTCCCATAAGTTGATACCTATCTTTACGATGTTGGGAGCTAATACATTGGTTCAGCAACTAAGATTGCTGGAAAAGAATGATGAGGAATTGTCTGATTCCGGATGGCATCGTTTATTATCGGAAGTGATAGAACATGTTTGTTTTATTGTTAAGCAGGTTTCCGGGAATTAAAATCTGATATATCCCAGTTTCGTATATTTTATGTTATGCGATTCAATATGCTTTATTACTTTTGCTGAAGAGATGGACAGTTTGTCTCCTGCTTTATATGCGTGGGCATAACTGCTGAGAACACGTGATTCCAGACTGTGATTTTTTGCTTTGATTGCGAATAGAAAAAGATTTCCGGCAACATCTGCTGCTGTAATGAGTTGGTCTACGTAGAAATATGCGCATCCCTCTATTATTTTGGTTTTATACGGATCGTCTTCTAACCGCACCTTTGTTATGATTAGTTTCAGGTTTGATAACCTTTCATTGGGTGTCCCGATATATTGACTGGTTGGCTTTTTATATTTCCGGTTTGTGTATAAATCAAGATATATCTGTTTGTAAGTGGTTGCAATTTCTTTAAACCGTTGTTCGTTTTTCCCTTGAGCTTCATATTTATCGGCGATCCAACATACATATCGCGGATCAATGGAATAAATTTCGTGTAAATGATGACCTCTGTATTTGCCGAAAGTGATAATATCATCTCCGTTATTGGATATGGTGCTTGTATTATCCGTGATATATAAAGGATAATAAGTGTTTGATATAATACGTAATGCTTTGTTTACGGAATTAATTGCGTTTAAATCCAGATTAGATAAATAGACGGAAGGATGATGAACGGCAGACGGGTTGTAGAACCATAACGTATAATAAAGTGTTTTTGTATTTGGAACGAGGATGTAGTAACGACCTTTATCGGATGTTTTTCCTTTGTTGAAGGTTTCCAATCTGTCGAATATCATTTTTTCTACTTCTTTTGATATGTCCGGTAATTTTGTACTCATATTTTTCTTTTGTTCAATATCCGGTTTTTTGTAGATTTAAATGTGAAAACGGAGATGTTATATAGCATAAACGGAAAATAGTTTATTTGATAATGCCCGGAATAAGGTGAATGTGTGTACTAAAAGTGTGGATTTTTTCTACAACTGTGGATGGGGATTCTACATAAAAAAGAAAAGATTTTGATATGTACCGGAACATTATTTGCCAGTTATCTGTTCAAAAATAATATGTTACGGATATTAGGACTACTTTTTGCAGACTTTGGCACGATATTCGTCATATATGTAAGTAAAATCATAAATTTGGCGTTTCTACATTTAAACCGTTATAAACAAAAGATTCGCAAGTCCGAATATTCTATTAAGTCTGTAAAACAGAAAGGTCATACCAGTTTCTTTTGGTATGACCTTTTTTATTTGTCATTTTAAAATTCCTTGATTACATTTGTATGATAATTAAAAAATATGATTATGCCGTCAATTCTTATAGTGGAAGATGATATAACTTTCTCCCTGATGCTTACTACTTGGCTTGGCAAGAAAGGGTTTGAGGTGGACAGTACAACTTCAGTGATTGATGCTAAGCACCGGATAGAGGGTAAAGAATATAATCTTGTTATATCGGATTTACGTTTGCCGGATGAAGACGGTATTGCATTATTGAAATGGCTGAAGGCAAAACACGCTTCTTTATCTTTGATTATGATGACAAGCTACGCAGAGATACAGACAGCGGTACAGGCAATGAAACTAGGGGCTTCCGATTATATAGCGAAACCACTGAATCCGGAAGAATTACTAGGAAAAATCCGGGAGATACTTAAACCTTCAAATCAGAAACCGGATTCTTTATTCGAGACGTCTAAACCGGTTGGTACTTCTGATAATTCTTTATATATAGAAGGACAGAGTCAGGCTTCACGACAAATGTATGAATATGTTCGTTTGGTTGCTCCTACAGATATGTCCGTATTGATAACTGGAGCCAGCGGAACCGGAAAAGAGTATGTTGCGCGCCGTATACATGAACAGAGCAACCGGAATAAAGCCCCTTTTATAGCAGTCGATTGTGGTGCTATTCCTAAAGAATTAGCCGCTTCTGAGTTTTTTGGACATGTGAAGGGTTCATTTACCGGAGCTATAGAAAACAAAACCGGGGCGTTTGTAGCGGCACAAGGTGGTACTATTTTCTTAGATGAAATAGGTAACCTGACTTATGAGGTTCAAGTACAACTGTTGCGCGCGCTTCAAGAAAGGAAAGTAAAACCTATTGGCAGTAATCAGGAAATAGCTATTGATGTGCGTTTGATTTCCGCAACGAATGAAAACTTGCGCGTGGCGATAGAGAAAGGGGAATTTAGAGAAGATTTATATCATCGTATTAATGAGTTTACAATTCGTATTCCGGATTTGAAGGAACGAAAGGAAGATTTATTGCTTTTTGCCAACCATTTTCTTGATTTGGCAAATAATGAATTGAATAAAAATATAATAGGATTTAACAATGAAACAATCCAATTGTTTCAGTCTTATTCCTGGCCGGGCAATTTGCGTCAGATGAAAAATGTTATTAAGTATGCAACATTACTTGCTACCGGGCGCTATATAACATGTAATGAATTACCCGAAGAATTAAAGGAACCGGATAACTCCGGGGGGGGCATCCATCTCAAAAATGAAGTACATGAGCGGGATTTAATTAAAAAGGCTCTTTTGGAATCGGGAAATAATAAAACACGTGCTGCCCAATTATTAGGTATCGACAGAAAAACGCTTTATAATAAATTGAAACTTTATCAATTGGAGTAACTCTCAAAAAAATGCAAAATAATATGATAATCATTGATATTTTTTAAACTTATAATTCAATTTATTTGTTATCTTTGCAGCGAGGGATTTTTATGTTTATTAATTTTATTACATAAGTGCATATTTAATGAGGGAATTTTATATCAATTATTTTTATTATGAAGAGTATAATTAAAGTATTAGCCGTCTTCTTTGTAGTTACATTCTCAGCATGTACAAAAGATGTTTATGATGCGGGACAAAATCCGGATCCAAATCCGGGACAAAATGGAAGTCTTCCCGGAGATTTTACATGGTCTTTAAGTGATGAGACCGAGCTTACAGTGAATATTGAGGGATTGGGCGAAGAAAAAAATATTGTAGAAGCCTATATTGGTAATCCTGCAACAGATCCTACTGCCCGTTTGATAGCCGGTT
Organism: Parabacteroides bouchesdurhonensis; assembly: GCF_900186615.1. GTDB lineage: Bacteria > Bacteroidota > Bacteroidia > Bacteroidales > Tannerellaceae > Parabacteroides > Parabacteroides bouchesdurhonensis. The sequence goes on along the minus strand of NZ_LT896588.1, from coordinate 3,396,451 downwards.
CACAACAAAAGGTAAATAATAGTATTCCGTATGTAAGGAATATTTCCATTCCTACTGGATTGGAAACTATTTATATCCGGGTTACTGATAGCCGTAAACGAGTAAGTGTCTATGGTTTTGACGTGATAAAAGGCCATATGGTATGTAATATTGGAACGGGCGGCGCCCAGACCAAAAGCTATGCTATGAGTACTCGTGCAGCAGAAGCTGAAATGCCTCAAATTGATTATTCGTATGAAGGAAAGACTCTTGTTGAGCTGACCGGAAGTTCGGATATAACTTTGCAGCCAGGTACAGTGTATATTATTCCGAAAGATCAAACCTTTAATGGGCAAGTTTCTATAAATGGCGGAGGAGATATCCTTGTTTATGTAGAAGGTACATGGCAGGTGGTGAATTCGTTTAAATATGAAAAAAAATCGGTAATCTATGTATTGGATGGCGGTAAAGTGGAAACATCCGGTAATACTACGTTGACATTTGTTGAAAGTTCCATGCTGGCTGTCCAAAAAGGAGGTCAATTTGGTGATGCTAATGCTCGTATTTCTTTATCGTTCAATACTTCGAATAATGTTGTGAACGAAGGACTTTTATATGCAGAAAACTTATCGGTTACTGATAAATGCAGCATCTATAATTCCGGTGATTTGGTGGTAACGAATTTATCAACAGCTACGCAGAATAATTATATAGTAAACAAATCAAAAATTAAAGCCGAAAGCATTGACCTGCTTAATGGTGTTATTGACAACTACTGTCATCTGGTAGCGAATCAGATAACAACTCGTGGACAGGTTGCCCATATAAACTTATTCCCGTCTTCTTACGTTGAGGCAGGAAAGCTCTCTGCAGATCATTTGGATCTTTTTATGGATGCTAAATCTATGTGGAAAGGTGAATCTGCTTCTTTCGCAGGTTGGGATAACAAGGTAAGAGGTGGAGATACCGATTGGGCTTTATTGAAAATAAATACAATAGAGGTCAAGACGGGTGCTGGAAAACTGTTGAACTATTCAGGCATGGTCAATATTGAATGTAAATCACATACAGAGCATCCCAGCCAATGGAATCCATGTTACGGTTTGATAGCTCCGGCAAACTTCTCCGAAGGACAAGGGTTTGCCGAAATTGACCCGAACGAATGTAACGGTAATGGCGGTAATCATAACCCTGGTGAAGAACCTGGACCGGATGATGATATTACAGAGACGAATACCTTACCGTATACTTATCTTTTTGAAGATAACTGGCCGCAGAAGGGTGATTACGATATGAATGATATTGTGATGTCGGTAACCCTTAGAAATACGACTTCTGCATCTGACGGAAAAGTAAAAGCATTAGATGTTGATATTAAGTTGTATGCAGTAGGTGCCCGGAAAAAACTGGCTGTAGCATTCCAGTTGGATGGTGTTCCTGCGGGAGCAGTAAGTGGATCCGAATCCAATCAGCAATATGCCGTGATACGTTTGTTTGATGATGCACATGCGGAACTAGGTGGAGCATCTGGTGAAATTATTAATACTTATAAGTATGATAATAATTTGGTTAAAGAGATCCATAAACAGATTAAATTCAATACCCCGTTAGATCAACCTATTAGTGTAGGACGTTTTAATCTTTTCGCTATTTGGGGTGATGCGGATGCAAATAAGCGGTATGAAGTCCATATTCCTGGTTTCCGTGGAACCAATAAAGCAATGTCAAGTGAGCTTAGCACCGATGTGTATACTTCAACGGAAGATGGCTGGATGTGGGGACTTTGTGTTCCGTTCATCGATTTCAGCAGTTTCCCGAAAGAATCAGTGAATATCAGCGAAGCTTATTCCGGTTTCGACAAATGGATTTCCGGAGATAACACTCCGAATTGGTATCTGAATCCGATAGAAGGTAAAACTATTGTTGTTAAATAATTTTTAGAAATAATTTGTTCATCTGTTATTACAGGTGGATAATAGAAAAACCCCTTTCAAAGATAAGGCTTGTGAAAAAGTCTCTTTGAAAGGGGTTTTTGAATTTAGTTATCAAATCATTGTTAAGTTTGTGTTAAAGTTGTGTTAAAATTATATTTTATGTGTTTTGTACTAATAATATACATTACTTTTGAACATATTCTAGTAATATTGAGGTGTTTTAAATAATATGCGTATGAAAAACTTACTTAACGTCATTTTAAAAATTACGGCGGTTGTCTTTATTTTATTCCTGACCGCTTGTCAATCAGATGTGTATCATGGGGGGGATGATCCGAATCCAGAAGAAAGCCTTAGTGGAATTCCTGATGATTTCAAGTACCTTACTGTTGACAGTAAAAAGTTGACAGTAAAAGTTATGGATGTATATGAGGGCAAGAAGTATTATACGGTGGAAGTATTTGATGCAAATCCATTTAATGATCCTTCTGCTATCTTATTAGCAGGTGGAAAAGCAAATGTGAATACTCCTTTTGAAGTAAATTTAGTTTTACCAAAGACGCTTAAAGCAATCTATCTTCGTCAAACAGATCCGAAGGGCTATCAATCAGTGACAGGGATGGAGGTGAAAGATGGGGATTTGTATTTTGATTATAATGACGTGTTGTCAGGAAAGACAACTCTTAAATCTGTTTCTAATGGGGCAGAACTGCGTGCGGATGATGAAATAACTGGCGAACCGGGTGATTATGATGAATTGTTTACCAGTGGACTAAGCCAAGCAAAAGAAATTAATGGTTCTGAAAAACTGGAAGTGAACGGTGTCTATAAGCTGACAAACGATTTTAAAGGTGCATTGCAGCTCCCAACAGGGAATATTACCTTGTATATCGGGGCTAAATTGTCATTGACAGAGAACATACAGTTACGGGGGGATGCTGAAATTTATGTTCTTCGCGAAGGAACTTTTGCCGGAGAACAGATTAAGTTAGATATGAATGGCGGTAAATTGTATAATGCCGGTACTCTTGCCTTGAATGACCTTCAATTGACGGAGGTAAAGTTATATAACCATTCAAATTCAAAAATATATGCAAAAAATTTAACGCTCAATGGCGTGTTCGTAGAGAATAACTGTTTGCTTAAAATCGATAATACGCTTAATTTGACAGGAAAGGGATCCCAAATTATATGTAATCAGGTTTCTTCTATCGTATCATCAAAATATTATATCGGAAACACCGATTCTTATATTATCATGTATCCGAAAAGTTTGTTTGAAACGGATCAAATCACAGGAAACGGCAATCAATTGCATACAAATATTACCGGAGAAGCATATGTTGATTTTCAGGATATGCCTTTGTTTAAAGTGAATGGCTCTCTAAAATTACATAGCGGAAGCGGAGGTGACTACACCGTTGGCGATAGTTATATAACTTTCACCGGAAATGTTTGCTACGCAGCTAAAGAAGTTATTTCCGCATCACTTGAACCGAGTATGTTCCAGCTTGACTATAACAGTCTTCCGACAAATGCTCAAGGGGATTGTTACGGAGTAGAATACAAACCTTCGGATGCTACTACTCCTGATGCAGACAATCCGGAATATAACGAACAATCCAGTGAAACTCCTACGTATACATATCTGTTTGAAGATAACTGGCCATCTTTTGGTGATTATGATATGAATGATTTGGTATTAGATGTGAATATTGCCAATGTAGGAGTTGTTAATAATAATGCCACATCGGTAGTTTTGACTACTACAGTGCGTGCCGTTGGAGCGTCAAAGCCGTTGTATGCGTTTGCCCAAATTGAAGCTCCCGGAGCAGGAGAAACGATTGTTCCATTATTTGATGGTGAGGCTCATGAGTTCTTGGGTAAGACCGTTGGGGATAAAATCAATACTTATAATTATACCTGTGATAGCAGGACAACCGTTCAGACAGTTGGTTTAAATGGTATCAAAGGGCTGGTAAATGCTTTGAATCTGAATGTCTTCGTTGTATGGGGGGATGTGAATTCGGGAAAATGGAATGAAATACATTTACCTAATTTTAAAGCAACCCAAAATGCCGTTTCTTCTGCAACTACAAATCAGGATTATAAGTATAATGGTAAAGCGGAAGGAGCTAAACCGGAGTATGATAATATGATGTGGGCTTTGATGATTCCCACAAGGAGTTTTACTTCATATCCGAAAGAAGGGGTTTCCATTATGGATGCTTATGACGGTTTTATAACGTGGGCAAGATCTAATGGGGCTGCTGTTGGTGATTGGTATTTTCATCCGACAAGTTCAGATAAGATTTATGAAGGGAAATAGTGTTCTCTGAAAAGAAAATAAGAAAAATAAAAGTCCCCGATAAAAATTGAATGTTTTTATCGGGGACTTTTTTATTCTGGGGTTAATATAATGTTTCTAATCCAGCATTAAGCTCATATAGGCTTTTCGTTCAGGATAATTTAACAGGTGACGGGTTAGGTTTTGGATATCCATTTCTTTTAAATCGTTTTTTAATATCGGGCTATGGGGATGTTTTTCTATCCAGTAATTAATTAGCCGGTCTGTATCGATAACCCTGGCCATCCCATAAGGCATAGTTCCCGGAGGAACAGGCATACATACATAGGAGGCTTCTTTTACATTATTTTGAAGAGTGGCTTCTTGCAGGAGTAGCTCTTTTACCTGGTCGTTGTCGAAAAGTAGTTCTTTTACAAAGATACGATCTTTATCTTTACGCAGGAAAATCATTCCTACCGGTTCTTGCTGTATATTCAGGACTGTTAGCATTTGATCTCCGCTCTGTTGGATGTCGCGCAAGATGGTGATGAAATCATCGTAAGTATGCAGTACGCAACAGGAACGTTCTCGTAATTTTTTATCAAAGTAGGCATATAGTTGTTGCAAAGGAGGAACTTCCGGAGGAACAACAGTCAGCGTAGGAGCTTGTACAACCTGGTTGGACCGATGATATGCCTCAAGCGTATAGTCGAAGGCTTCAGTAAAACCCTGTTCACGGTAAAAATCAAACAACCACGGATCGGCCGGTACAATGACAGCTAAAGCGATTGTCCGTTCTTTCATTTTTTGAAACGATTCTTCAATTAACTGCCGCATCAAGCCTTGATTACGGTATTCCGGAGCTGTACAAGCACCGTAGATATAAGCTACTGAAATTTCTTTTCCATAGAAATTCATGGTGTACGGAAGCATTTGTAAGGTGGATACAATCTGCCCGTTTTTTTCTATTGTCAGTGTATTATTGTCATTATATACACGGTCGAAGTAAAGACTTATGAATGCTTCGGAATCATCGAAGCATGTATGCCATAGGTCTATGATTTGTTGTTTTTTATCCATAATCCTATCTTTTTTATAACGGTTTCTTTATTGCAGCGCATTTTTCAAGTAGAATAGTTGGATTATAGGATAGTTTAGCTTGTCTGAGTCCCGGTATTCCCAAATCTTCCTCTCGGTTTACATATATGTATTTTTCCGGAAGATGGGAAGCAAACTCCTGATTAATCAAAGTGTAAGCCCCGTCATAGTTTATATCGGCTTTCTCTACATGTACGGCAAATGTATTATGATTGACCGGAGCTCCGAATGTGAATGCGATAATTTCGTTATTTACCCGTATTGCTCCGCCAATCAGGCCAAGTTCGTTATAGTGATGTAAAGCATAAGTCAATGAACGGCGTTCGTCATTTAATTCTTCTTCATCTTCTTCCGTATTGTTTGTCTTATACCATTTACATTCCAAACGAAGACATAAAGGAACTATATCGGGAGTTATCGGCACATATTCGTAAACATACTTTTTTTTGAATTTGTTTATATGGTTGCGTTTGGATTGAAGCTTTTTTCCTTTTAACGATGCGAGGTCTTCACGCAGATAGATATAGTCGTAATAATCTCGTTCAGGGATATAATAAAAATCTCCCGGCAGAACTTTTTCCAAGTTTTCTTTCGCATCAGGAGTAATGCCAAGCATACAAAGTGGATGTCCGTGCGCTAGCGAGTCTTCTTCCAATAATGATATGGCTTGTTTTAAATCTCCTTCGCCAATCGGCATCATATAAGCCAATCTACTTTTATCTTCAATATGAAAACGTATTAGGAGAGATTTATTTATAACAGCATATTCACTATCGTACAGGAAACGCCAACTGCACATGTTTGCGAATGAGAAATCGCAATTGCGGTAATTGCTGGGCATAGTAAACGAGGTGATAGTTTCCCTGTCTTCTATTGTTATGGGTTTAAAAGGTATATCCATTATTTAATCAGTACTTTTTGATCATGCAAATATAGAACTAAAATATATGAGCTAATGTTTAAAGAGATACTATTTTGATAAAATGGCGTCTGTATATTTGAATAAACATAAAATGCTTTTTATTATTGAAACTAATAACTACATTTAGCTGTTTATTGGGCAAATTTCTTTTTTGATACTAAAATACAAAATATTATGGGTTCAAAAATAATGAATATATTGCCTATAGACTTATATCATACGATTACTGTTAATGAATTGATAGTGGATAAAGCACTGAAAATATATCATGTGGCAGTTGGTCAAAACGAAGATTTTCCTGTTTTTAAATCGGGCACATTACTTGTTCTTTGTACATCAGGAGCTTTTGTTTGTAAAATGAATAATGGAGAATGTCGTATTGGTGCCGGACAGATTTTGCTATCGGCCAGTGAAACGGTATTGGATGTAAAGCCTTTTACTGATACGGCTTTTGGCGGTGTTGTTGTTTATGTGTTGGAAGAATTATTTTTGAATCGACAACGTTTGATTATCCGGGATATTTCCGATCTGGAGAAAGAATATGCCCTGACATGTTTACATCTTATTGAAATACAATTGGAATGGCCCAGAGAGGTGCGTTCGAAAGTTGTGGAATCATTATTGCGTGCGATGATTGTCAGTTTACAATTTTCTATGCATAGGGAAGAAACGAATAATGATATTCCTCAATTTTTCAGAGATATTGTTCCTTTGATCAGTCGTTTTCATCATGCGCCAGCTTATTTTTATGCAGAAAAAATGGGTATGACATCGACTGAACTTAATAATAAATGCCGCTATTATTCGCAGTTAAGTGCAGTGGAATGGATAGGGGAGTATGTGCTGTTGGAGGCAAAAGACTTGCTTAGAAAAACGCGTTTGCGTTTGGGACAGATTGCTGCTATGCTGGGCTTTTCTAATCAGGATACTTTTGCAAGATGGTTTCGCCGGTTAACGGGTGAATTGCCTGCGGAATGGAGAGCTTAAAAAAGATATAATAATAAATTCTATGAATCAAACTTTTGAAAACACAAAAATTAAGGGGAAAATATCTCTTTGCGACGCTTTACATGAGAACTTGCCTTTGCTGAAAGATAAAGGACTCTATAAATTTATCTGGGTTCTTACCGGAGAGATAGAATTGGTTGTAGATCTTCAACCGGTTATTCTGACAGCCGGACAATTGATGACTTTATCGCATTTACATCATCTTGAGTTTGTCCGTGTGGAAGGAGAATATATGGCACTGTTGTTCAATAGTAATTTTTATTGTATACATAAAAACGATCATGAGGTTTCATGTAATGGATTATTATTTCACGGTTCTTCTCATATCATTGTTTTCAATTTGAATGAAGAAGAAAAAAGAAGGATAGCTACTTTAACCGGTATTATGCATGATGAATTTGAAAACTACGACTATCTGCAAGAAGAAATGCTTCGTGTACTTTTAAAACGCTTTATTATATTATGTACACGGATGGCACAAAACAGACAAGGGATAGCTCGTGAAAACGGTCTGCAGTTTGAAACAATCCGTAAATTTTATGTTCTGGTAGATACATATTATAAAGAAAAGAAGCAAGTTCAGGAATATGCCGACATGCTTAATAAATCTCCAAAAACACTTGCTAATATATTGTCTGCTTATCAGCAACCTTCGGCAATAAAAATTATTCATAATCGTATAGAGGCAGAAGCACAACGTTTGCTTCTATATACTTCTAAAAGTGCTAAAGAAATAGCTATAATATTGGGTTTTGAAGATCAGGCAACCTTTAGCCGTTTTTTCAAAAATGCTCTAGGAATGAGTACCTCTGATTATCGTAAAACCTTTAAAAATAAGTCTGAGATAGTATAATAGGGTAAAATTGCAAATTCTAAAGGGAAAATAACCATTTCCCTCAGATCGTGTTGTCGTTACTTTTGCATTATAATATTAATGAATAAAAAGTAATCGGTATGAAAACAAAATTGACAACTCTATTTAATGGCTTTCTTAAAGTCGCCGCATCTTCAAATCGTTTTGGTTTAAATTTGATGCGTATTGCTATCCTTGTGATATTTGTTTGGATTGGCGGACTAAAATTCTACAATTATGAGGCTGACGGTATTGTACCTTTTGTTGCCAACAGTCCGTTTATGAGTTTCTTTTATAATCAGGATGCTCCTGATTATAAGCAATACAAGAATGCAGAAGGCGCATTTGTTGCAGAAAACCATGCTTGGCATGAAGCCAATAACACATACGGATTCTCCCATGGATTGGGAATTATGATAATGTCTATAGGTATTCTTGTTTTTCTGGGAATGTTTTTTCCGAAAATAGGACTTGTTGGTGAAATTTTAGCGATCATTATGACAATAGGAACCCTTTCTTTCCTTATTACAACGCCGGAAGTCTGGGTGCCCGATTTGGGTGGGCCGGAGCATGGTTTTCCTTTATTGTCAGGTGCCGGGCGTTTGGTCATAAAAGATATAGCCATATTGGCCGGAGCGCTTATACTTCTTTCGGATACGGCACGTATGATTTTAAAGAAATAGCGCAAACAATTAGATTAAAAGAAATGTTGTTTTAATAGTTAGTAATAGGAGGAGATATGAAAAGATATAATGCTATAATCATTGGTTTTGGCAAAGCGGGCAAAACTTTGGCTGCCGATTTGGCTTCAAGAGGATGGAGTGTTGCAATGGTAGAACGCTCATCTCTGATGTATGGCGGAACTTGCCCTAATATCGGCTGTATTCCTACGAAAGCACTGGTACATATGTCTAAAGTGACAGAATACCGTCGTCCTTCGAGCTTTAAACAATATGCAGCCGAATACGAAAATGCAATTAAAGCAAAGAATGATTTGACAGCCCTTTTGCGTAAAAGAAATTACGAAAAATTATACAGTAAAGATACAATAACCATATATACCGGTGAGGCTTCTTTTCGCTCTCCTTATGAAATTCTGATAAAAACATCTGACGGTATTTTACAAATTGAAGGCGAGAAGATATTTATCAATACCGGAGCATCAACTATTATTCCTAATATAAGCGGGATAGAAGGCAATCCATTTGTTTATACAAGTACCTCTATTATGGAGTTAACAAAATTGCCTGAACATTTGGTTATTGTTGGAGGTGGCTATGTGGGGTTAGAGTTTGCTTCTATGTTTGCCGGATTTGGTTCTAAAGTTACTGTTCTGGAAGCAGGCGAGCTGTTTATCCCTCGGGAGGATAGAGATATTGCAGAGGCAATTAAGGAAGTATTGGAGAAAAAAGGGATTGACATACAATTGAACGCAATAGTGCAAACTATTGATCATGATGAAACTAAGGCTTCTGTTATCTATAGAAACGCTATTACAGGAGAAACATACAACATTGATGTTAATGCCATCCTGTTGGCTACAGGACGACGTCCTAATACGGAAGGGCTTAATTTAGATGCGGCCGGTATTAAGACTAATAGCCGGGGTGCTATTGAAGTGGATAATCATTTGCGTACAAATATAGAAAATATATGGGCAATGGGTGATGTTCACGGCGGACTCCAATTTACTTATTTATCATTGGATGATTATCGGATTATACGTGAACAGTTATTTGGAAATGCTTATCGTAATTTGGATGATCGGAAAGCGGTGGCATATTCTGTTTTTATTGATCCGCCATTATCGCATGTCGGAATGAATGAAGAGACTGCATTGAAAGCCGGGAAAAGTATTAAAGTAGCCAAGATGCCTTCTGCCGCAAATCCAAGAAGCCGTACGTTAGGGCAAGCAGACGGACTGTTGAAGGCTGTAGTTGATGCTGAAACAGGACGTATTCTGGGTTGTACGCTTTTTTGTTCTGATTCCAGTGAAATAATAAACATTGTTTCTCTTGCTATGCGAGCCGATAAAGACTATATGTTTCTTCGCGACAATATTTTTACACATCCTTCTATGAGTGAAGCTCTGAATGATTTGTTTTCATTGATAAATTAAAATGACAATAATATGGATAATAAAGAAAAAGCTGATATTGGATTGATCGGTTTAGCCGTAATGGGAGAGAATCTTGCTCTCAACATGGAAAGTAAAGGTTATCGGGTTTCAGTCTATAACCGCACTGCTCCCGGAGAAGAAGGGATAGTAGGGCGTTTTATAGAAGGGCGAGGGAAAGGAAAAAATTTTATAGGCGCATATTCAATTAATGATCTCGTAGAATCGGTAAAGACACCTCGCAAAATAATGATGATGGTTAAGGCCGGGTCTCCGGTAGATGAACTGATAACTCAACTTGTCCCTTATCTATCGCCCGGTGATGTTATAATTGATGGTGGTAATTCCGATTTCCATGATACGGAACGGCGTGTGAAAGAATTGGAAAGTAAAGGATTTTATTTTGTGGGAACAGGTATTTCCGGCGGTGAAATTGGAGCATTGCATGGTCCGTCTATTATGCCGGGAGGTTCTCCTGCTGCATGGCCTTTGGTGAAGAACATATTGCAGGCCATTGCTGCGAAGCTGGATGATGGAACGCCCTGTTGCCAGTGGATAGGTCCGGGAGGAGCCGGCCATTTCGTTAAGACTGTACATAATGGTATAGAATATGGAGATATGCAATTAATCTCAGAAGCATATTCTTTATTGAAGAATCGCATTGGTCTGGATAATGAATCATTAGCTCATGTTTTTGACGATTGGAATAAAGGCGAATTAGACAGTTATCTGATAGGTATTACAGCCGATATTCTTCGCTATAAAGAAAAAGATACGTATTTATTAGATAATATATTGGATGTAGCCGGGCAGAAAGGGACCGGTAAATGGAGTGCTATAGCTGCTATGGATGAGAATGATCCGCTTACTCTGATAACGGAGGCTGTTTATGCACGTATGCTTTCTGCTATGCAGAATGAACGGAAGAAGGCAGCCGAACTTTATCCGTCAGGTGGCATACAAGATGAATTTATTATTACAGCTGAAGAGATTCGCCAAGCTTTGTATGCTTCAAAACTGATATCGTATGCCCAGGGATTTTCATTGCTTCGTCGTGCTTCCGGGCATTATGGCTGGGAGTTGGATTATGGAACAATTGCCATGATATGGCGTAAAGGCTGTATTATCCGCTCTGTCTTTCTACAGAAAATCACCGATGCTTATGGCAAACATCCGAATTTGGAAAACCTGTTGTTTGATGACTTTTTCCGGAGTAAAATACTTGCAACCCTTCCGGCATGGCGTAAATCGGTGGCAGAGGGTATAATGAGTGGAATTGCCTTACCGGCAATGAGTTCGGCATTGAGTTATTTTGACGGACTGAAAACTTTGCATTCTGCAGCTAACCTGATACAGGCACAGCGTGATTACTTTGGCGCTCATACGTATGAGCGAGTAGATTGGGAACGAGGTAAGTTCTTCCACACAAATTGGACTGGTGAAGGCGGAAAGACCGTCTCTGGTAGTTATAATGTATAAAAGAAACTCTATGAAAAAAGCGGATGATCAATTATTAGTCATATTTGGAGCATCAGGCGATCTTACCGGACGCAAGTTACTCCCGTCTTTATTCGAATTGCATGTACGCGGTCTGCTTCCCGAGCATTTTTGTATACTAGGTGCATCGCGTACCGCATATTCGGATGAAGAGTATCGTGCATTTGAACGTCAACATATTGTAGATTCACAAAAGGATAAACAATACAGTGAAGAGCAATTGGACCAGTTTCTCCGGATTGTATATTATTTATCTTTCGACTCTACCAATGCGGACGAATACTATAAGTTGCGTGAATGTATTGAACGTTTACAACGAGATCATCATTTACCGGATAAGATTATTTATTATCTGGCTACTCCGCCTGTAATGTATGAAGTGATTCCGCAATGTCTGTTGGAGAGTGGCTTAAATATTTCCGGTTCTCCGGACGGATGGAGGCGTCTTATTGTAGAAAAACCTTTTGGAACCAGTTTTGATTCGGCAAGAACGCTGAGTGAACATCTTCGTCATATCTTCAATGAGGAGGACATATATCGTATAGACCATTATTTGGGAAAGGAAACGGTGCAGAATATTTTGGTACTCCGTTTTTCTAACGGGATATTCGAACCATTATGGAACCATAACTATATTGATTCGATAGAAATAAGCGCAACGGAAACGCTTGGAGTGGAAAATCGTGGCAAATATTACGATTCGGCAGGAGCTATGCGGGATATGATTCAAAATCATTTGATGCAGCTTATGTCTTTCGTCGCAATGGAATCACCGTCAATTTTTGAGCCGGAACCAATTCGTGACGAAATTGTAAAAGTCTTCCGTTCTTTACGCCCTTATAAACCGAAAGAAATAGATACGCAGATTGTTCGTGCCCAATATGATGGTTACGTGGAAGAAAAGAATATAGCCCCGGATTCAACTACCGAGACATATGTGGCGATGAAATTCTTTATAGACAACTGGCGTTGGAGTGGCGTTCCTTTCTATTTCGTCACAGGGAAAAAGATGCCGGAAAAGAAATCAGAGATTATTATTCATTTTAAATCAACTCCGCATAAACTGTTTGTAGGACAATGTTCGGGCGGTTCATGTAATAAACTGACTATTCGCATACAGCCTAATGAGAGCATTTCTTTAAAATTTGGATTGAAAATGCCCGGAGCTGGTTTTGAGGTTAAGCAGGTGAGTATGGACTTCCGTTATGATTCGTTGTCCAAAACATATCTGCCGGATGCCTACGAACGTCTATTGTTGGATGCTATGTTAGGTGACAGTACGTTATATGCCCGTAGCGATGCTTTGGAAACCAGTTGGAAATTTATTGATCCGATTCTTCATCATTGGAAGGAAGAAGGACAAAAGAATTTGTTCCATTACCGTCCGGGAGAAGATGGTCCGCTTCAAAGAATAAAGTTGGGGATGGTGGAAAAGCCCTGTTCCTGTAAAACTAAATAAAGAGAAAATATGAAAATAGAATATTGTGATGATTCAAAAAGTGCACTTCGGGCTATGACAGATCATATGGCTCGTTTAGTGCAGGAAAAAGGGGTAGAACCTTTTAATTTGGCATTGTCCGGAGGGGAAACAGCTAAGCAGATGTTTTCCCTTTGGGTAGATGAATATAGAGATAAGATAGATTGGAACCTCCTTCGTTTCTTTTGGGTTGACGAACGATGTGTTCCCCCTTCAAGTCTGGATAGTAACTATGGCCATGCGAATCGTTTATTGTTCAAACCTTTGAACATACCTAAAGACCATATCCATCGCATAGAAGGGGAGAAGGAGCCCGGAGCAGAGGCTATGCGTTATTCGTGGGAAGTAAAAGAATACTTACCATTGTTTAATTTGATGCCAACTTTCGATTGTATCCTATTAGGTATAGGTGATGATGCACATACGGCATCTATTTTTCCTACCACTATGGAAATTTTGTCGGATAGCCGCAACTATACGGTTTCTCAGCATCCTGTTTCTCATCAATACCGTATTACAATGACCGGAACACTTATTTTAAATAACTCACCTCTGCTGATTCCTGTTTTTGGAGAAAATAAAAAGGCTGTAATAGAGCATTTGGCCGATCGTTTTTCCCCAATAAATGATACTCCGGCCGCCTACATATTATCTCATGCCGTAGATGCAACGGTGTATACCACCTAAAATCCAGTCTTTTTACAAATGGAACGCTTGTTATTATAAAAGCAGGCGAACCGTTTTGTTTTTTTATTAATCTGCATTAATATTTTCTTTCTTCTTGGAATACAGTAGTTTTATCTGTGTTAATAAAATAACCTATATAAATTAATATTTACATATACTATATAGCTCCTTTATTTGTTTATTCTCAATACGCATTTAATTAGTTAGTTATGGAGAATGAATTTATAATAAAAGGAAATGTCAATCATATAGATTTTATTAGGTTTGCAAATCAATTAATAAGGGAAAAGAAACAAGCCGGACGTTTAGGTTCGGTCAGGGCTTATAAAAGCAGTTTAAAGTCAATAGTATTATTTGCCGGAAATTCTAGGCTTCCCTTCCATGTCCTGAAAAAAGCTTTTTTCAAGCATTATATAGAATGGCTTGAAAACAGGAGTGTGAGCCGTAATACGGTTCATTTTTATTTACGCAATATTAAGGCTATATATAATCGTGCTCAATCGACAGGATTAGTTTCTTCCGACAAAAATCCTTTTGAAGGATTGTCTTTTAGTCCGCAAGTTACGGCTAAGCGGTCATTAAGTAAGTCTAAACTGCGTAAAATATTGGAATTGAATTTGGTCTTTGGTACATCTATGGCTTTAACGCGGGATATGTTTATGTTTAGTTTTTATGCGTGCGGAATGGGATATGTTGATATGGCATATTTGCAATATAAAAATATACAGGGCAATATGATTCATTATTATCGTGTCAAAACAAAAAGAGAGATAGTCATATTTATTGAGCCTCCTATGCAAGCGTTGATAGAAAAGTATAGAAGAACAGATAGTAGCTATGTCTGGCCTATACTGTTGGATAGCGCAACATCTGAAGAAAACTATGTACGTTACCGTAGTGGTCTCACTGCGTATAACCGGAATTTGGCCCGTATTGGAAATATGTTGAATATAGAAGGATTAAGTTCATATGTTGCCCGCCATGCCTGGGCTACAGCTGCACGTAATAGTTTAATGCCAACAGCGGTAATCAGTGCTTGTTTGGGACATGCCAGTGAACGTACTACACAGATTTATTTGGATTCCTTTAATGCTTCTTTGGTAAGACGAATAAACAAGAAAGTAATAGAATTATGAGTTGTTTGTGAAAATAACAATGTGTAAAAATATATAATACCGACTTTTTCTTACAGCTTTTGATTTTCAGTTTATATGAGTAAATAAGATAATGTGCGCCTATTAACAATAGGTGCACATTATCTTATTTTTTGTAAATCCTGTGACAAAAATAGCAAAAAGGGAAAAACAAAAGCTTTATTATTCAACACGTAAACACAATTTAACTATTCAAAATAAGGGTGATTGAGATAATCTTGATAGTGTACATATAGCACGAAAAGCCTGTGTTTTGATTTTAATAAAACTTCTATATGATTGATTTATAAGTATGTGTGTGCCAATGTGCACCTATTGTTAATAGGTACACATTATAAAATAGATACTTAAATAATGAAAAAAGTTCTATACACATTGTTAATCTGCTTATTAGGAGTACATGGGGTAGAGGCACAAAATTATTTACGCGCCGATTCGTATTTATTCTCTTTTCAGGAGTCGAAGAACTTGCTGTTGGCAGATTATGGGGATAATGCCTTTGCATTACAGAGAATGAATGAAGGTCTTCTCTCTGTTCGTCCTCAATTGCTGGATGGAAAATACCATATTTTAATTGTAGCTCATGTTGACGCGTATCGGTATGCCGACGAGGCTGTCGTTAATGAAGCTTCTTTGCGCGCAAGCCGTATACGTGCGTACATTAAGTCCAAGCTGAATATTCCTCACGAAAGTATCGCTTTTTATATTGACCGGAGCGGACGCTTCCGTGATCAGGTACATGTGTATCTGGTAGAATCGGCATTGCCCTGGTTTGTTAACCAGGATATAAACTACACCGAAAGCCCTCTTCCCGGGGCAATGAAGGAGGTGGTTAAGAGGTATGGCAGTGTTCCTTATGTGGATTTATACCCTCGTGGTTCAGCTAATGGGGAAAGCCGCGCTGTATATGTCATTACGGATGGCTTGTTTGATCCTTCCGAATTGGAAGATTACAGGTTGGCTATAACTGAAATGCCATCACCTTCAAATAAAGGGGCTTCCAAGAACGTATCTCCGGCTGTTGCATCCGAAGAGCAAACGGTATCTCAAGCTCCCCTCCAAAAGGCAAAGCCGCACAAGGCGGAGAGAAAAGAAACGGAAACGGCCCCTTTCAAATTCGCGGTCAAAATGAACCTCCTTCCCTGGTGTACGGTAGTTCCTTCCGTAGTATTGGGTAATAATGACGCGGAGATACAAACCGGTTCTTTTATGCCTAACCTGGAACTGGAATATTATTTTGCCAACAGGTGGTCGGTGGCATTGTCCGGAACGTATGCTGACTTTTCGTACAATGGAAATAAGGATAATAAGTGGGCTGTTTCCGGTCTGACGTTAACTCCGAAGGTTTGGCCGATGGCGGATTACCGGTGGCTTAGCGTGGGGTTGTTCGGGGAGTATGGAGATTTTGACGTACGTGGCGAAAAGATCAGTACAAGTGGCCTGTATGGCCGGACCGGGCGTTTTTGGTCTGCCGGCGCTTCTATAGGTTGCCTGATTCCCATATATTCCGGTTTCTGTATAGAAGCAGAAGCACAGGCTGGGTACAGGTCTGTATTCAATGGGAAAAAGTATAGGTATGATGATATAGATAGCAAGAATTATCTGGAAACCCGTTTTTCTTCAACGGGCTTTATGATAGGGTTGAAGGTGAATTTATTATACCGTTTTGGATTTTAATATAGGAGTAAAAAGAAGTCATGGGTAGACAAAAATATACACAAATCTTAGGTTTGGCCGTTGCCCTGTTGTTCCTTGCCGGTGCATTTTCGTGCGTGTACCGTAGCACGGATGAAGACTGGGACAAGAACGGCAAAGTCCGTTTGCTTTTAAACTGGAAAACAAAGAGCCAGCCGTCGGGGATGGAGTATTATTTCTATAAGGACGGCTCTACTTTGCCTGTTGTCCGTACGGGTGCCTCTTCGGGCTATGAGGGGACGTTGCCTGCCGGAAAATACCAGGTGGCTGTTTGTAATCCGGATGGAACGAATATCGATCTGGATATGGATAAAGGATATGAAAGCGCTTGTGCAAAGGCGCATCCGGTTTCTTCTTTAAAGTCTTCGGTTGCGCATATCGCCCAGCCTGTGAATTTGTATGGGACCGGAAAAGACGAACTATATGTAAGCGGAGCGGAGGCTGTAACCACCGAACTGTATCCTTGCAGCTTAACCAAACAGATAGAATTGAATATCAAGGTGGTAGGAATGGATAACGTCAAAACGATAACCGGCAAGTTGAACGGTGTCTCTCCCGAGATACATATCCCAACGGGAAAGGCGCATTTTGATCGTATAGCCTCTATGCCGTTTAGCCCGGAGCAAACAGCTCCCGGGGTATATACTACATTTCTTACTTTATTTGGGCTTGTTTGTGAAAATGGAAAGGAAGAACTTGTCGATTTGCTTCTAACCGTAACAATGAATGATGGTTCGTCGTTCACATCTTCCACCGACATAACCGATCAGGTTAACGACGCATTCAGTCAAGGTTTCTCTACTAATATAGTTCTCGATTTGGAAGTTTCGCCGGACAGTGTCGACGGTATTAATATCAAGATCGTCGACTGGCATCAGGGAACTGCCGATGCCGAATCGAAAGGATGATAAGAAGAAAGGGTAAAATGACATGAAAAAGGAAACGCTTATTCTTCGGTTATTGCCGTTGACACTGCTGCTTATCTGTATAGTAACAGGATGTTCGGCGGAAAAGGAAGATTCCCCATTTTCCATACACAAGGAGATTGTGCTGCAATCATTGATGAACAATTCTTTGGAGGAAGATGCTGGAAGTACAAAAGATTCTGTCTTCTTTGCCAAGGGGGATAAATCGAAGGAATATACGGATGTATGGAAAGCTACAGTTAAATCGGCTGGGCGAACTTTTTTTGCCGAACCGCAATACTATCCTAATGACGACAGTAAAGTGTACTTATGCGGTTATGCTCCGGAAGCCGAATTGACGGACAATAACAAGGTAGCTTATGTGCTGGACGGCCTGAAAGATGTTATGGTAACAGACGAAAAAGACGGGTCGCTAACCGATATGTTCTGGCAGGAGGAGAAATGCTTTGAGTTCTCGCATCTTCTGTCGCAACTCCGGTTTCAGGTATGCTGCGATGCGGAAGGCCTGCTAAAAGGGTTGTGTCTTCAATCCATTATTATAGAAGGTACACAAACGGAGGCAACTCTGTCCCTCACCAATAAATCACTCCAATTCAAAGGTGCAAGAAATAGTATTGTCGGATATGAATATTCGGGTGGAGATAGGTTTGGGTTGGATACGGACTATGTGCCGGTTCCGAATGCCATAATGATCCAACCGGGTGTGCCTGTTTACCTAACGATAACCTCACAAACAGCGTCCGGTGGCGAGACAAGATTCGAACATCTGCCGGTAGTCTTTCATGAAGACGATGGCCTTCCATTGGCGGGTACTTCCTATTTATTATCCGTAAAGATAAATACGAAAGGGACTGTAGAGCTCTCTTCTGTCGTTACGGAATGGAAGAAAGGAGATAACGGATTCGGTGTTATAGATTAATACTAAATAAATGAAAGTATAAGAATTATGAAAAGAACTTGGTGTTATGCGGCATTGTTGGCCGTGATGATAAGTGGTTGCTCATCGGATGATGAAACTGCCGGAATGGATAGTACTGAAATTAAAGTAGGCGCTACCGTGTATGGCGCTGTTACCAAAGCCCCCGTTACTACAGGGGATGAGTTTACAGCAGCTATTACCGCTTTTGAGGGTACAAGTACGCCAACGGATTGGACAGTAGCTCCGTCCTGGACAAACTCGGTGACACTGACAGCCGCCGAGACTGCCGCAGGAAATAAAACGCCGTTGAATACCTCTAAAACATATCCGGAGGGAAAGAATGTCTATATGGCAGCCTGGCATCCTGATATTGCCTCTAAAGATGGTGTAGTCACTTTTAAGAAGACCGGAACGGAGGATGTGATGTGGGGAGGTATAGTGAATGGAAATAAAACAACTCAGGTAGGGCCTTTTGCTTTTACACATGCTTTAACCCAGCTTGTATTTAAGGTGCAGGCTACGGAAGCTTACTTGGCGGCTAACATGGGGAAGGCTATAAAAGCAATTGAAGTGCAAAGTGCGCAATATGCACAATCCATGACCATTGGCGATGGGGTAATCACTTATGCCACGGCTGCAAATATCCCTGTACCCGGAGTTCCCGAAACGCCTCAGAAATTGACATCTACGTTGGTTACGTTTGGCGAACCGTTGATGATAAAGGCGTTGGATGAAGTAAAGGTAAAGGTTCAATATGGCGATGATAGCTATAGTAATGAAGTGACTATTAATAATGCAGAAACAAGTAAGTCCTTAAAGGCCGAAGCCGGCTCTTCCCACCTGATCTCTTTATCCTTCCAGGCAAACGGTGAAGTGGCAATTCAGGGAACAGCTTCCGTTGCTCCGTGGAAAGTGGGAGCGGAAGGCTCGGGTACAATAGAATAAAACGATTTGATAACTTATTATAAAAAGAAAACACTATGAGAATGAACAAGTATTTATTCGTGGGCATGCTGGCCGTATGCGGCTTATGTAGTTGCTCGAATGATGAAGACCCGATAGATAGCGGATCGGCTAAAAGTATGGAAATAAGCGTAGGTATCGGCGCAACTACGCGTGCCGTGATAGAGGCCGGCTATAGCAGTGACCTGGCTATCTCTTTCGGACGTTTGGATAACCCTAGCGGTAATACTGACTGGGAAGCGGCTATTGATGCCGTTCGTGCCGGAGGTAGTAATAATACTTCGGTAACATTCGGTACGACGCAAACATATTCAGACAAAAATGGTGAGTCTGCCTTGATAGGTTTCTATCCGCAGGCTTCTTTCAGCGGTACGACTAATCCTGCAAAAGTTGCATATACGATAACGGGAGATGAAGATATTATGGCTACTGAATTACAAAAGGGCGCTGCTAATAATGTCTTTCAGCCGTTTACTTTCCAGCATTTGTTAACGCAGTTGCAATTCAAATGTATAGGTTCCAGTGACGCTGTAAATAAATGGACTAAGATTACTTCTATTACTGTAAAAGAAGTACCTACTGCATTGGAACTGTCTCTTAATAAAGAAAGCGGAGCTTCTTTGGCAGTAGCTTCAGCTCCGGTAAATGCCAATTTATCGGTTCAGAATTGTCCCGAAGCTGTTGTATCAACCGATCCCAAAGTGGGCTATCTGATGCTTTATCCTACAACTAATATGGGAACTGCGGATGCCGCTATTTCATTGGTAGTGAAGGCTACTTATGAAAGTGTGGATAAGGAATTAATAGTTCCTATCAACAATATAGCAGACGGTGTTAAAGCCGGTCAGTCACATATGATAACCCTGAACTTTACCGTAACGGGAGAAATCACGGTAAAAGCCGGCATCGCCGAATGGCAACCGGGTAATGGCGGCGGATCTACAATTGTTCCGGGTAATTAATGCTTTCTAATATAGCAGGAGATGAAACAATCAATCCGTATAATAACCGCACTTCTTCTTTGGGGAAGTATGTCTTGTTCGGACGGTGGCGATAATACGCCGCACCCCGTTCCGGTAAGAGACGTTTCTCTGGAAGGAGGCATAGGCGCTTCTACCCGTGCGGTGATAAACTCCGGCTATAAGAGCGATCTGGACGTCTGTTTTGCCCGTCAGGATGAAACAGGCCTCGAGGCAGGTACGTATGGTATGTGGACTTTTCTGGAGGCAACGCGTACCGGAGGCAGTGGGAACCGGCCTATTCTGTTTACCATTCCGCAGCTTTATAAGGATAACGGCGGGAATACCCGTTTACAGGGCTTCTATCCGGCGGCAGGTGAAGATGTTACTAAGGACGCTTTCGGCGGTACAGTTACATTTACCGTAGACGGCGCTACCGACATTATGGCAACGCCTTTGCTTACCGGTAATACATATAGTCCTGTTACCACCTGCACTTTTCAGCATCTGCTCACACAACTGCAATTTGTATGCTATAGTGATAAAGCAGCCGATAAGTGGGGTAGTGTGGTAAAGATAGAGATAACGGGAGTGCATGCCACCCAACGGCTTGCTTTGGCAACGGAAGCATTGGCGCTTGCTGACGTCTCGGCGGTAGGGGATGAGAAAACTCTTACTGTCAACGACTTTTCCGATGTGCCGATAGAAACGGTGGCAGATATGGATACGCAAGGATTGCCCGATGCGCAGGGATATGTTTTGCTCCCTGTGCTGCCGGTAAACGGGACGAAGGAATCTCCGCTCCACCTGCAAATTACCACTACGAAAGACGGAGAAGGCAATGTGCAGGAAACGGTTTCCAAGGTCTCCCTTTCCATAGACGGAGGAGTGAAGGCCGGAGTGAAACACGTCATATCCTTATGTTTTTCCGAAGGGAACAGGATAGAGGCCGTCTCTGTAGGCGTAAAGGAATGGGCAGATCAGGAACAGGGGGAGATACCGGTGTGAGGAATATAGTAGTTAGTAGTTAGTAGGAAGAAGGAAGAAGAGAGTAGTTAAGTAGTTAAAGTAGTTAAGTAGCAATTGTTCTTGACTACTTAACTACTAGCGAGTGGAACGAGCGTTAACTACTTGCGAGCGAAGCGAGTACTAACTACCAACTACTAACTACCAACTACTAAGAAACAACGCGAGCAATAATAATCCGGGGCTCCGTAAGGAGAACCACAAAAACAAATGAATATGAAGAACATTATGAAAATGGGCGCCTTTGCGGTTGCCATGTTGACAGCAGTAAGCTGTTCAGAGAATGAAACGGACCTTCCGTTGCCGGATAATAACAACGGACAGGTGGCATTGGGCATATCTACCGATCTGAAAGTGGATGCCGGTACGAAAGCTGTAACCCGTTCGTTGGTAGAAGGTACTAAGATTACTTACAATGCAGCTAAGTATACAGATAGCGATTCCGTTCCGGGCATAGGTGTCGCTATCCTGAATAAAGCCAGGAACGGCTGGTATTCACCTGAAGGTACTGTTACTGACTATGAAACCAATCATCAGGTTTGGTTTATGGGAGATGCAAATGGTGGCAATTGGACCGCTATCTCTGCCAAAGGTGATAATTTCGCAGGTAAGACGGAAAACCCGTTCTATCTGAAGAAAGACGTGGGTTGTGTTTATGCCTATTATCCATATACCAGCGGTGCATTTACTTCCTTAACACTTTCATCGGAGGCTGATATGAAAGTTACGGCTAATCTTGTTGATAATGTTGCGATTGATGCCCAGTATGTTAATAATGCTGCCATGGTGTGGACTTCTTTAGGAAATTGGGCTACCAACTCTGCTACGAACAAGAAACTGAAAATAGCTGCGCTTGCAGAAAAGGATTATATGTATCATGATTCAACTGATATAGGTGGCCGTTATGTAAATAATGGTCATGCCGATGGTGAACCAGTAGTTACTCCGGAAGCTGAACCTGCTAATAATAATGACAAAAATCCGGGTTGGAAGATTGCTTTGCAGATGAAGCATGCGCTGTCTATGGTATCCTTCCGTGTGTACGACGGCGGTAACCTGAGTACAAATGACGTGAACTTTACGAAGTTCGAGATAAAGGATCACGCAGGTGTTTCTAAATTCTATAAAGAAGGTACCATGTCTTTACTGGATGGCGCAATTACAACGAGCGGTAGTGTCGGATCAATTACCCGTACCATCAACAACTACGTTATCAAACGCCAGGTAGCAGACGGTGTAACAGAAAATGAAAATCAGTTTGTTTCTACATCAAAGATAACCACTACTAGCGGTGTAAATGGCAAGACTGTTTCTAAAGCTGTAAGCGCATTGGTTTACCCGCTTAATTTCAGTGATAATGAAATAGATGTAACCGTTACCTTGAAAGACGCTACTACGAATGCCGAAATGGTCTTCACCGTTTCTTTGCCTGGTATAGAATGGGTAGCCGGTAGCAACTATATCTATACATTGATGGCCGGTAAGAACAAACTGGACGTTGTTAGTGTAGCTGTAACAGACTGGGACGACCAGGAACAAGGCGGCGAGATCATACTATAATCCCTCTATAAAACAAAGCCCATGAAACGGTTCATATATAATCTGCCGGCAGTTGCTTTTATGTTACTGTGCTCATGTACGGAGGCGGAAACGTCCTTCGGCGTTGAGCCGCCTGTTACGGGCGGCGGCAATACGGAGGAAGGTGTCCCCCTGAGCGTTAAAAGCCTGGGCTTGTCTGTTGAGGTGGAGACGAGAAGCATTGTTACGGGAGCGCCTCCTGTTGCTATGCCGGGTAATCCTAATCCGCTCCAAACAGTGGGACTGTTTGTCACACAGGATAAGAACGGAGTAATGTACACTTACGATGGCAACTACAGGCAGGTATTTAAGTACAATGCTGCTGTTCCGGCGGCAGCTTGGGAACCCGACCTGGATTTCTATCCGATACTTTACCTTTTCTCGGAGAAGGGAACGGTATATGCTTTCTCGCCTTCGGATAAGAGTGTGAGCTTAACCACGGTGAATGGTGCGAAAGCGCCCTATATGGGCGGTATTGCTGTAAAAGACAAGCAGTCGTTCATATTTAGCGACGGTGGAACCGGTGCGCCGGGAAATGTGGCAACAGATGTACAATGGGAACTGGATGGTCAGGAAGACTACCTCTATGGTAGGGGCACTACCATTGTAGACCGTTGGAATCCGCAGGTATCGCTTACCATGCACCATGCCCTGGCAAAGGTTAGCTTCCGTATTATCGAGGCCAACAGCGGGGGAGCTTTGTCCGACACGTATGTAGCCTCTGTGGTTCTGAAAGGAACAGGAGCTTTTAAGAAGTCCACCGGCGCCAAGCTGAATCTGGAGACGGGTGAACTTAGCGGTACGCTTACTCCTGTAGACCAGCTCACGTTCGTATCGTCCGGCGATCTACGAAAGGTGGCAACCAATGTGGCCGACAAAGCTCAGGCTCCGATACAGGCATTCGGGCTGGCTATTCCGGTAACGGCAACGGGAGTGACCCTCGAGTTTACCGACGATTCCAAGCGGGTATTTACCATGAAGCCGAATGCCGACGGTTCACCCAGTACATTCGACATTCAATGGGAGAGAGGCAAAAACTATATCTACAATATAGAGATACAGCCTCAGGGTATTGTAATAACCGATTTGCAGGTGGAAGACTGGATAGCCGGCAACGGTGCCGGTGAAGACATCCCTGTGGAATAAAAAAGGGTGGGCGGGGAGAGATACCCCTCCCATTCACAAGAACAAAACGAAAGATAACAATGAAACGATTCTATTTATACCGGATCATCTTGCCATACCGGACTCTGCTGGCGTCTGCCTGTTGCCTTTTGTTGGCAGGATGCACAGGCAGTCCGGTGGAAGATATCGTTCCCGAAGAAGCCCTGCCGGTAGAGCTTAGCTTCGGCCGTCCGGGACTGGGAGTAACCACAGTGACGCGTGCCGATGGCGATCCGGCAAACCTGCCCAAAGGCGCTACCGTACGTATTGCCGCTTATTATCTGGGGCATTTGAACCAGAACGTATCCAGTGTAGCTTATGAAAATACAAAGCCTGCTTTCGAGGCTACCTATGTGGTGGAAGCCAACGGCTCATTGTCGCCCTGCGTGGTAGACGATGACGGGAAGAAGACCGGCAATGCTGCAACCGGCATGCTTGTGCGCAGCGGCAAATACGACTTCTATGCCGTTTCGCCGGCACGTCCGATAACGGAAAAGGACGGGACTTTCGGCATATACGGCATACCGCACAAAGAAGACGTGATAACCTCCTGGGCACGTACGGTAACTGTCTCCAAGGCATCGAACTCGGTGACGCTGCAAACGTTCAGGCGGCAATGTGCACTGGTAGTGTTCAACGTGGCGGCCGATGCCTCGAGCGCAGTCTCGATGATAAACCTTAAAGGAACGAAGCTGGAACTAAGCTCCATATCCAGCTCGCCGGCAAGCCTGGTAGCCGGTGAAAGCTGGGAGATAGACAAGACCGGAGGAGATATAACCGGAAGCGGTACCGTCTCTTTTGGTGCAGATGACTTTAAAGCCGTTGATCCTGCTTCCGACCCGAATAACCTGGGATTGAATAAGGTAACAGGCGTTGTGCTCCCCAAAAACGATACTTCCTTTAATATAGCGGTTACGGTAGAACGCGACGGCACTTCGGTAGACCTGAGCGCTATCGTTAATAAGAACATCGCCTTCGACGCCGGCAAACGCTACGTCTTTACCCTGCAAGTGAAGAACGACGTAAGCCGCCTGGTTATGCGGGTGATGGACTGGAACACCATCGTCTTTACCGACGGGAATGTAGGCGGAGCCGATCCGGACAACCCCAATCCCGACCCCGACATCAACGAAGGTGTGGGCGTGGGCGTTGTAGTAGCCGAATGGACGAATATAGATTGGAGTGGTAACGGTAATGTGGGATAAATTATGGAAAAACAGAATACAATGAAACGGGTAAGTAATATTGATAACAGCCAGTGTATATACATCCGCAGGCTGCGTGTCGGCCTGTCGCTGGCATGTATGCTTCTTTTTGCCTTGCTGATGTTGCTGGGCGCATGTTCGCAAACCGAGGTAGAAGAACGTCCCATAACGGGAGGTGAAGGAAAAGAGGTGGATGCAACATTCCGGATGAATGTTCTTTCTAATAATTTCCCCTCTACGCGGAGCCTGATGTTTACGGACAAGGAAACGAAGGAAGTGGCAGATACCCTGTCCGCCCCTTCCACAAGGGCAACCAATGCACTTGATAAAAGCGTTGAAGACAATGTTGCCAACCTCTGGATAGCCCAGTACGACGATACCGGAAAGCTATACAGCCAATACTTCGAAAGCGGAGCTATTACCTCCGCCGCTACCGGTTTGGAGGTGAACCTGAAGCTAAAGACCTCCGCCGCCTGCCGCATTTACTTCATTGCCAATGCGGGTGATCTGGAATCGTTTATTACCGGCGAATCCGTATTAAAGACCTATACGAAAGACTTTGCCGTCTCGGCCGATGGTCTTCCTTCGGGTAGTTTGGGTATGACCGGAGTATGGAGCGGCGCCGTAACGGATGCCGGAATAACCGGCTCGGTAGACCTGGTGCGCCAGGCTGCCAAGATAATCTTTAAGTACACAATCAGCAATGCCAACGGATTCTCGTTTACACCAACCGCTGTGACACTGAACAATGTACCTGCCAAATCTCAACTGATAGAGCCCGACGCGCAACTGGCGTCCGTTTCATATACAAGCTATACCGGAGCGGTAGACAACTCCACCGCCACCATATACTGGTATCTGCCCGAAAACAAAGCCGGCATAGTAAGTGGCGCCAATGCCGTAACCTCCGAGAAAGAGAAGGTAGGAACCGGTGTAAGCAACGCTACTTATATTGAAATGACAGGTACGGCTGTTCAAAATGGTGTGACCTATAACGACGTCTCCGTCAAACTATACCCCGGTGGCGATGCCGCCCATACGACGGGAACGTACAACAACTACAACGTTTCCCGCAACTGCGCCTACAACATGACCATCACCCTTACCGGCATCGACTTTGCCGACAAGCGCGTTACCGTAGGTTCTATCCCCGAGATAACCAACCCCGACAATCTGGACGCTGCCAAAGGCGCCACCAAGGAGGTGCAGATAACAGCCCGTCCGGGGGTGGAATGGTCGTTTATGCTGCCTTCCTGGCTATCGGCTGTGATAGGCGGAACATCGGCAGGGGCAGGAGCCCAGATAACATACAACGGCCCGGCCAAGATAACCTTTACTTCCGTATCGGCCAACCCAACTGCTGAAGAACGGACGGAAACCTTAAGCATAGCCGGCAAGAACGTTACTATCAAGCAAAACGGCTCCGAATTGAAAGTGAACAATCTGGGGCAGATGGATGCTGCCGCTAACTCGGTTAGCACAAACGGATGGGTAAATGCCACGAACGGATTGGCTTTGCTGGCCACAATCAGCAGTGCCGACTGGCTCTCGTTCGCATCTCCTTTGGCTACTGAGGCCACGGGTGCAAATCAAGACCTGACGTTTAAAGCTACTACCAGCAACCCATCAAAGAATGCCCGCTCGGCAACGGTTGTGGTGAAGGGCGGAAACTCTATAAGCAATGGCAGCTACCTTGCTCTGTCTAAAAACGTAACGGTTACGCAGGCCGGTTCTACCGTAACGGGTAGCACCGTAGAGGTTGCAGCCACTCCTGTATCAAATGCTACTGCTACTTTCGGGGCTACTCCGGGATTGACCTGGACAGCCACCACCGGTACAGCTTGGATAACTGTAGGTACTACCAGCGGAAGCAATACAGCGGCAAGCAATAGCGTAACTTATAATACAACAGCTACCAACCCAAGCAGTGCCAAACGCGCCGGAACTATCACGGTAACAGCCGGAGGACAGGCCGATAGCCCGACAGGTACGCTTACCGTTAATCAGGCCGGTGCTTTTCTGGCAGTGAGCAACTCCCCCGTTACGATACCCAACACGGGCACTACCAACGGCGGGTCTACCTTTACAGCAACGCAAGGTCTTTCGTGGGCCGTGACGGATAATATGGACTGGCTCACCTTGACCAGCACCCTGACCGGCTCCAACAATTCTACCGGCGTTGCGCAAAACATTACCTACACAGCTCCGGTAAATCCTAATGCCGCCGTTCGCAGCGGTACTATTACCGTGAAGGCCGGAAATGCCGTAAGCGGCACCGATGACGGACTTACAAAAACAATTGCCGTTACCCAAGCGGCATCTTCGCTTACCGTATCGGCCAATACGAACCCATTGGCTGCAACATCCGGCGCTAGCGGTACTTATACGCTGAAAGGAACGAGCGGATTGAGCTTTAGTGTTACCAATGCAGCTTCTGCCTGGTTAACATTGACAGGTACTACTACGGGTACGACTAATGGCAGCAATCAAACATTTACTTATAAAACAGCTTCGGTGAATCCTAATTCAGCGGAACGTAGTGGCGATGTAACGGTAACGGCCGGTAATATGTCGGAAAAGGTAACGATCAGGCAAAGCGGTTCTACATTCTCAGTAAGCAACACCTCCGTAAATATAGCAGCCACCGCCACGAGCGGTAGCGTTAATGTTACGGGTACGAGCGGTTTGCCGTGGACAGCTACCCGCGCCAGCGGAAGTACGGATATTTCTGCCGGAACGACTTCATCTACCGCTACCGGCTCGGCACAAACGTTAACGTTTAATACTTCTGTCAACACGGGTGGTGAGCGTTCCGCTGTGTTTACTATTGCAGTAACGGGGGGAAATCATTCAAAAACGGTTACGGTTAAGCAAGCGGCAGGTATGACTGGTACATTGATTACGATAGATAATACACATTATGTAGCATATAAAAGTGCAGCGAATGTGACTTCTTATCCTCCATTTGATTATGATGGAAATGCAGATTATAAAGGTCATAAAACAACAGTCGAGGCTGGTGGATCTTATAGTATAGAACTTCAAAAAGAAGATCCGAGCGGGCAGCCTTCTAATGATTATTATACAAGTTATAATAGTGGCACGGGAACATTGGGACAGACGGCTCAGAATTACTGTGCAAATTATCGTAAAACAAATGGAGAAACTTGGCGTTTTCCTACAGAGTATGAATTGTACTATATGTATAAAATACAGGCTGCCGGTCAGAATAGCTTCACTCCGTTTGCTACGAACCGCTACTACTGGAGTAGTTCTGTTTGTGACGGTAATACCGGCAGACGTTGCAGGCTGGCCTTCGGTAATGGCAGTATCGGTTGGAACGACACGGGCAGCTACAACTATGTTCGCTGTGTCCGGGATATATAATCAATTTAACAATTTAACAATTTAAACGAGAAGCCGGGGCTTGCCCCGGCTTCGAAAAAAAATAGAGTTTCCTTAATCTAACAAAACAAAACGAGTATGGCAACAATTAACGCTATCGCGCACAAAAACGAACTTACAAAAGATGTAAAGAACGATTTCTATCTCACTCCTCAAGTAGCGGGTACTTTGTATTTGGAAGATATAATTTCACGTTTGACAAAACGTGAAATTGCAACCAAAAATGTAAATGGAGCAGCCTTTGTGCAGTTGTTTCTGGATGAATGCGCCGCGGTAGCGGCGGAAGGATATAACGTAGTGACTAGTTTCTTCCATTCATCTATAAGTATACAAGGTACAATATATGATCGTGATTTGGGGCACAATATAGAACCTTCGCGCCTGAAAGTCTCTGTCAATCTTACGCAGGGAGAGGCGGCAGCTAAGGCCGTTTCGAGTACAACGGTTTATGCTTTTGAACAATCTGGGGCAACCGGCCCTGTTATTCAGAGTGTGTGCGACCCTACCAACAATGAAACAGATAGCTTGCCTTTCCGTGGCATGGCGCTTATACAGGGTATGCGTCTTTCTTTGAAGGGTGAAGACCCTGCAGTGGGTATAACTTTTACTCCGGCTGATACCGAAACAGGCGATACCCCTGTGTTTATTCCTGCAACAAAAGTATCTCCTAATACGCCTACCAAACTGCAATTTGTGCTTCCGGCAGAAGTTACAACAGGCAACTGGCGGATAAAGGTTACTACGCAATTCAGTGGCAGTTATACTACAAAGGATGCACGTTCTTATGAGTATCCCATAGTGGTTTCTGTCTATTAATAATTCCATGAGGTCTGCAGTTATGGGTGCAGACCTCATGGAGTTATAACTGCAGACCTTGTGGAGTGGTAACTCCAGACCTTGTGGAGTGGTAACTCCAGACACTCTGCAGTTATAACTCCAGACCTTATGGAATGGAGAGTGAAAAATAGAATAACTAATCTGGACTTCGGAATGCCTCGTAGTTACGGCACGGGGCAGAGCTTAAAGATTTGGATGAATCCGGTTGCCCACAGAACAGCGGTTCTGTTAATATTCCGTCGGGAAGCCCTGACAGGTAAGTTATAAGTGGCAACTATACCGTTTGCTACGAACCGCAACTACTGGAGTAGTTCTGTTTATGACGGTAATACCGGCAGACGTTGCAAACTGAACTTCAATAATGGCAATATCAATTGGAACAACACGAACAACAACAACTATGTTCGCTGTGTCCGGGACTCGTTGGAAATCTTTGAAAGTTGAATATTTAGATTGAAAGTAAAGAATTAGAGTGAAATAATAGAGTATTAATCAAATCTGGACTTCGGAATGCCTCGTAGTTACGGCACGGGGTAGAGTTAAGATTCGGATGAATCCGGTTGCCCACAGGGCGGAGGCTCTGTAAAGATTACGTCGGGAAGCCCCGATAGATAAGTTATAAGTGGCAACTACACCGTTTGCTACGAAGCGCTACTACTGGAGTAGTTCGGTCTACAATGGTAATTCCAGCAACCGTTGCAAACTGCTGTTCAGTAATGGCAATTTCAATAACAACAACACGAACAACGCTAACAACTATGTTCGCTGTGTCCGGGACTCATTGAGAATCTTATAAAGTTGACAGAACAGATTTTATAGTAAAGTATGATATAAACAGAATAGATACAAAGAGTAATAAACAACAGCAATAATCTGGACTTCGGAATGCCTTGCAGTTACGGCTCAGGGTAGAGTAAGATTTGGATGAATCCGGTTGCCCACAGGGCGGAGGCTCTGTAAAGATTACATCGGGAAGCCCCGGTAAGTAAGTTATAAGTGGCAACTATACCGTTTTCTACGAACCGTTGGTACTGGAGTAGTTCGGTTTACAGTGGTAATACTGGCAAACGTTGCAAACTGCTGTTCAGTAATGGCAATATCAATAACAACAACACGAGCAACAATAACTATGTTCGCTGTGTCCGGGACTCATTGAGGATCTTTAGGCTGATAGGACGGATTATTTATAAATAGAGAAATAATATGTAGAGAAAGAGAAAGTAGTTTGAACTTCGGAATGCCCTGCAGTTACGGCTCAGGGTAGAGTTAAGATTCGGACAAATCCGGTTGCCCACAGGGCTTATGGCTCTGTAAAGATTACATCGGGATGCCCCGACAGGTAAGTCATAAGTGACAACTATACCGTTTGCTACGAACCGCTACTACTGGAGTAGTTCGGTGTATAATGGTAATTCAGGCATACGTTGCAAACTGAAATTCAGTAATGGCAATATCAATAACAACAACACGAGCAACAACAACAACTATGTTCGCTGTGTCCGGGACTTGTTAGCGAATCTGATAAATGTGGATGAAATGAAGATAGACTTTGAATCATTAGTGGAAGCGTGGCTGGATTGCCGCCGGTCTAAACGACGTACACCTGTAGCGATGGACTTCGAGGTGGATGCCGAAAGCAATCTGTATAACCTCTACAAAGAGATAGAAGAGGGGACATACAAGATTTCACGCTCAAATGCTTTTATAGTGCTTCAGCCGGTAAAGAGGGAGGTGTTTGCAGCCTCTTTCCGCGACCGGGTGGTGCACCATTATTTGGCTGCCCGCATAAATCCCTTGTTTGAGAAGGAGTTTATACTGGACAGCTATTCGTGCAGGGTAGGAAAAGGCACGCTGTTTGGGGTGAAGCGTCTGAAACGCTTTATAGCCCAATGCTCGGAAAATTATACACAGGATTGCTATGTGCTGCAATGCGACATCCGCGGCTTCTTTATGAATATAGACCGCCGCTTGCTGGCAGACAAGCTGGATGCATTCCTGAAAGAGAAATACAAAGGGGATGATTTGGAGACGATACTCTATCTCACCCGTATGATTGCTTTGGATAATCCGGTGTCGAAAGTACACGTTAAGGGATTCCGCCATCTGTGGAAAGGCTTGCCCAAAGACAAGAGCCTCTTCTCGATGAACGGCATGCCTATGCCGTGCGACAAAGCGCCGAAGCAGTTGGACATGTTTGTCTGCAATAAAGAACTGGGGTTGCCCATCGGTAACCTGACGAGCCAGTTGTTTGCCAACTTCTACCTGAACAGCTTTGACCACTATTGCAAAAGTAAACTAGGGTTACGTTACTATGGACGGTATGTAGATGATTTCTTTGTGGTACATCAGGACAAGGAGTTCCTTAAAAGCCTGATACCTGTTTTTCAGACATTCTTACGCGATGAACTGGGGCTTACCCTTCATCCTAAAAAGATACGGTTGACACATTATTCGCAAGGAGTCCGCTTTGTGGGCGCTGTTGTGAAGGGACGGACTATAAAGACGGGAAAGCGCGCCATCAAAGGCATGCGCAAAACGATTGGGGAGTACAACTACAAGGCTTCCAAACGTCCGCTCAGTGATGATGAAGAAGAGCACTTCCTTCAGAGCCTTAACTCGTATCTGGGCCTTATGAGGCACCATAACAGTTTTAACCTGAGGCAGAAGGTGCGCCAGTGGTTCTCACCGGCGTTGGATAAGCTCTATTATTTCACGCCTGAGAAGATCGTACGGAAAGAGAAGGTACGGTTGCTGCGCCACCAGGCGGTACGGAATATATGTGCAAACATTATAAGATGTCAGAAAAAGGCCGGGCTGGTTCCCGGAAACTACGACGATTTGTACATGGAGGTGTATGCCGTCCGGTATAATTGTCCAGAAATATTGAATCATGGCTTTACATACTGAAACACCCCTTTACCTGCGGACAGTGGAGTTGATTAAAATGATTTACGCTGTGTCGCATCATGCCCCGCGTGAATACAAGTATACGTTGATGCAGGATATCCGGCGGGATGCGATGAACCTGACGCGTTGTATATACCGGGCTAATGTGTCGCAAGACAAGACGCCGCATTTGATGCAGCTTGTCGACGAGTTTGAATTCCTGAAACTGGAAATACGCCTGTGCAATGAATTAAAGGTAATAGATACCGGCAGCTATGCCAAGCTTGTATTGATGATGGAAGACATCGGACGGCAGATTACAGGTTGGCGAAAGAGCGAGCGCGAGCGCAAGTAGAAGAGTAGTTGGTAGCAAGTAGTTAGTAGTAAAGAAGAAGAAGTCAAGTATAAATAGCATATTGTTCTTAACTACTAGTGAGCGAAGCGAGTAATAACAAACTAAATATATTATTTATGAATAAGTATGATTTAACTAGAAAATTATCAGCGGAGATGGACATTACCCAACAGGAAGCACTTCGTTTTATCGATTCGTTGGGTAAAGTGATAACAGAGACATTGAGCAAAAAGAATGACATCGCCCTGCAGGGCTTTGGCGTTCTGGAACCGTGGAAACAGTCGGAGCGGCTGGGACGTAATCCCAAAAACGGAACTCCCTGCATGATACGTGAGCGCGTAAGCGTAAAGTTCCGTCCCGGCAAATTCTTATTGGATACGATAAATAAGAAGAGTGAAGAGCTAAAGTAGAAGAATGAACACTGCGTTGCGATTTTTATAAGTAGAGAGGCAATCTGTAAAAAAGTGAAATATTTAGACGTTATTTCTCTGTTTGATTTTCAACTATTCTTTGCCCGTGTAACCATACAGGGCGGGTGAAGATGATAATATAGTGTAGGATATGTTTTTGTATTTCAGTAATATAGCATGTGTGTGGCCACCTTGTAAAGAACAGTTTTGCCATGTGTTTACTTCGGGGATTATCTAAATGGTTATCCATAGGTATGGTTAAAGAATGTTTACATACTGACTGATAGGAACTTTTATCTGTTTCTTTTTTCTACTTTTGTGACACGATTTAATAAAATAAAACAACACGCAGACATAAATATATAGAATAATGAAAATAAGATTGGTAGGAGATATAGCGGGAATGACCTTGCTGATGGCATTGTTTTCGTGTGGAACACAGCAACAGGGAGTGAGTACACAGTCCGGGTCTGTTTCGCAACAGGGTACGGAAGAGGTTGTAAAGCCTGCGCAAACGCTGGTACGCCGCGCAGATATCCCGATGGTTCAGGTAGACGCCCTGTCTGTCTACCGGCAGATGATAAACTATATTGAACCGGAGACAGCTACGTCTGCTTTGCCGGCAACTTCTACACAACAGCTTACCGCATTTATAGACTTCCCGGCCGGAGGAATTACTATCAATCCGTCATACGGCGGCAACCGTGCTGAGCTTGAAAAGCTGCAAGGGGAAATGACGGCTTTGCTTCGTAATGGTGATGAAATCAAATCTGTCCGTCTTACCGGATATGCTTCCCCCGACGGAGATACCAAAGAGAATGAACGTCTGGCCGGTAACCGCGCCATCCAGTTCAAGAATTACCTGCAGAAACAGTTCAAACAGCTGGACAATGGCCTGATCAGCATCGACTGGGTGGGCGAAGACTGGGACGGACTGGCCCGCCTTATAGCCGAATCGGGCAAACCGTATGCACGTAAGGCGCTGGCTATCATAAAAGACCGCAAGGATGCCGATAGTTGCCGTAAGCAACTGCGTGCACTGGATAATGGAAATGTATATAAAGATATAGAGAAGAACTTCTTTTCCCGTCTGCGCCGTATGGAACTGTCGGTATCATGTAAATCGCAGGTACAGACAACACCGCAGGATGTTAATCTGGCGGAACTGGCACAGATGGTATATACCGCACCGGATAAGCTGAACCTTGAGCAATTGATGCTGGTAGCAAGCTTGTACCGTCCGGGTACGGAACAATACCGTGAAGTGTATGAACTAGCGGCTTACCGTTACCCTTCATGCAAGGAGGCGGTGCTGAATGCGGCTGCCGCTTCGCTGGCTTTGAGCGATGTGGAATCTGCCCGCTATTTCCTGCAGTCTGTGCAGAATGACCCTCGCGCATGGAACAACGAAGGGGTGCTTTGCCTGATGACTTCCGATCCGGAAGGGGCTATAAGTTACTTCCGCAAGTACTTGCCGCAAAACCCGCGTCTGGCCCGCCAGAACATGGAGATTGCCCGGCAGATGAAGGAATAAGATTGATTACATTAAGTTTGGTTAAATAGGTTGAAAGGGAGGTGAGTTGTTGTGAAACAATGCCTCCCTTTATTTTTAATGTCTCTTTGAGCTGCTTTAAAGCTGAAAACGGACGTTTCGCTTTTACATCGGGTACACCGGACATCCGGACGGGGTGAGATATACCAATATGTATTGAGAGTAGCTCCCGGCTATGAAGACAAATATGATGCGATGGAGCTGCGTACCGTTCAGGACTGGATAGTGAAGCGTCAGTTGAGCGGCATTCCGGGTATTGTGGAGATCAATAGCTTTGGCGGTTATCTGAAACAGTATGAGGTGGATGCCGTTACTTCTGCAACGGCTTTACCCAATCATTCGTCATTTAACGGAATATTGATAGTTCCTCCTTATCGTCATGCCACCGTTACTCTTACTATGGGCGGTACGGTGCACAGCACTTCTCTGCTTCCGGGTGATTATGTGAAGAAAGGAGCAGTATTGGCTATATTGGAGAATCCTGATTTTATTACCTTACAACAGAATTATCTGGAGGCACATGCGCAAATAGAATTTCTGGAGGCCGAATATCAGCGTCAGCAACGGTTGAGTTCACAGGAGGCTGCCTCACAAAAACGTTTTCAGCAGAGTAAAGCGGATTATCTGTCTATGAAGAGCCGGTTGGAAGCGGCGTCGGCTCAGCTAACATTGTTGAATGTATCTTATTCTTTTATATTAATGAGGGAAACGTAAAAGCTGTAACTGTAGACGGCAAGGAATATCAGTTTACTCAGACGCTGGATGAATTGGGGGAAAATCTGGACCCGTCTACGTTTTTCCGTGTGAACAGACAATATATTATTTCCCGAATGGCTGTAAAGGACATTGATCTTTGGTTTAATAGCCGTTTGTCTGTAAATCTGAAAGTGCCTGTGCCGGAAAAGATTCTGGTTAGCAAAGCCCGCGTAACTGAATTTAAGGAATGGTTTACTTCCTGATTTACATCTTTTTCTTTAGAGTGAAGAAGAAGGTAACTCCTTTGCCGGGACTGCTTTTAACGGATATTTGCCCTTTGTGGAAGTTTACGCCGTTCTTTACGATAGACAGCCCCAGTCCCGTACCACCTACTTTGCGGCTGCGCCCTTTGTCTACACGATAGAAGCGCTCGAAGATACGGTTGATGTGTTCTTCGGCAATGCCTGCCCCGTTGTCGGCGAAGCTGAAATAATAGAACTTAGGGTCTTCGTGGTAGCAGTTTACCGCAATCTTGATGCCTTCGCCGGCATAGGCGATGGCGTTGTCGAACAGGTTGCGGAAAATGGAGTATAGCAGCGAGTAATTGCCGTAAATGACAGGATTGCCCGGCAGAAGGACTTCTGTCGTTATCTTCCTTTCTTCCATCTCCTTCGAACATTCTTTTTGAATCTCGCCAACAAGCTTGGTGATATTCACTTCCGACAGGTCGAACATTTCGGTGGCTTCGTCCAGCCTGTTAAGCACGGAGATATCCCGCAGCAGTCCGGTAAGCCGGGTGCTTTGCGAGTAGCATCGTTCCAGGAAGAAACGGAGTTTCTCGGGCGTTAGCTCCGGATTGGTCATGATTGTTTCCAGATACCCCTGTATGCTGCTGACGGGGGTCTTTAGTTCGTGGGCCACGTTTTGCGTGAGTTGGCGTTTCATGCGGCTTTCTTCTTCCTGGCGGGAGATGTCGTTGATGGCGAGTTCGTAGCTGTTATCCAGAAAGAGGATGCATTCTATAAGGAATATTTTCCCGTTCTTATCTACCGTAACAGACTGCCGGAGCACTTTCTTCTTCCTGTTGGGCATGTTGATGTTCTTTTTCAGGAACGTGCGGATAGATTCCATTTCCGGAATGTCCAGAAGGTCTTCGGCCTGGTGGAGCTGCGTGTCGGATATGACATTGGAAAACTGGATAAACAGGATGTTGGAAAGCAGCTCTTTGCCTTCGGCGGTGAACATGGCAAAGCCTTCTTTTGAATACTGGAAGTGCTTGATAAGCTTTTCGCGTTCCATCGAAAGCTCGTTCTTTGCTTTTTGCTGACGGTGGTAGAGCGTGACGATATTCTGGGAAATGTCGCCCAGTTCGTCGTTGGGGAATGTGTAGTCTATTTCCGGTATCTGCCCGTTCTCTATATTTAAGGCAAAGTCTCTCAGCTTGGAAATGGTGCGCCCTATGTTGAACGTGAAGCGGGAGAGGACGAAGAAGAAGATCAGCGTCATCAATGCCATAAAGTAGATGAAATCTTTGTTTACGGCCAGTATGCCTCTTACGTATGGGTCGTATAGCAGGGCAGAACGGAAGATGTACCCGCCGATGTTATTGGCGGAGTAAAAGTAGCGCTCTCCCGTAGAGGCGGACGAACGGATGGCGAACCCTTCGTTATACAAGCGGGCTTTGCGTACTTCGCTCCGGTCGTTGTGGTTGTTGAACTCGTCGATCCCGCTGTTGTCGAACAGCACCTTGCCGGAAGGGTCTATGATAGTTACACGGAGTTCTTTTTGCGGTATATCGCTGATGAATTGTTTTACTGCCTGGTTGAGGTCGTCTGTCTGCTGGCTTCTACGGAATAACTGGTAGTTGTAGTTGCTTAATACGTTATTCAGCTTTTCCTGTGCAAACTCCCGTTCCCGTTGGTATTGAAACAACAGGAAGCATACCGTGAATCCCAGAAATATAAAGAAGATAGACCAGAACAGCCGTTGGCTGAACGGTATACGGTTCTTCTTTTTGCCCTCTATATTAACCATGTGGTGAATGTTGTGTTAGTTTTCAAAACAATAACCGAAGCCCAGACGGGTAACGATGTTCTTTCCGTATTCGCCTATCTTTTTCCGCAACCGCGTGATGTTGACGTCGATAGTGCGGTCCAGAACATATACTTCGTCTTTCCAGATACGTGACAGTATTTCTTCGCGGGAGAAGACGTTCCCTTTGTTTTCCAGTAATAGCCTTAGTATCTCAAACTCCTTTTTGGTAAGAGCTACTTCCTTTCCGTCTACAGTAGCCTTGATGCGTTTGGTATCCATAACAAGGGTGTGGTAGGTAAGGAGTTCATTCTCCTTTTCGCTATCCTTGTCGGCGGTTCGTCTTAATACTGCTTTTACGCGCGCTATTACCTGACGGATAGAGAAGGGCTTGGAAATATAGTCGTCCGCACCCAGGTTGAACCCCGTCAGCATATCGTTTTCCGTATCTTTTGCGGTAAGGAATATGATAGGAATATGACTGGTGCTTTCGTTCTTGCCCAAGATGCTTGCCATCTTAAATCCGGATATTTCACCCATCATTACGTCCAGCAATAAAAGTTGATAAACGGAAAGGTCCATCTTCAATGCTTCTTCGGCACTGAAAGCCGTATCTACTTCATAACCTTCTGTCTCAAGATTGAATTTGAGGATTTCGCACAAGTCTTCTTCGTCATCTACTACAAGAATGCGTGTTGTTGCCATAATCTTCTTTCTTTTTGGAAACGAACGGAAACGGTTCCGTTCTACGTGTTACAAATATAATTCTTTTTGACAAAGGACGCTCTTTTCTGTTTCAGCCGGGTGAAATATATATTACATTCCTGTTAAATTACCTGTACCGTACGCATTTTAGCTTTTACTCTGAACTATATCTCCGTAAACGCTGTTTTGAAGTAACATAAACAATTTAATAGTAAAGAATATGACAACAAAAGATATTAAACTGCAAGAAGAGGAAGAGTTGAA
Organism: Parabacteroides bouchesdurhonensis; assembly: GCF_900186615.1. Taxonomy (GTDB): domain Bacteria; phylum Bacteroidota; class Bacteroidia; order Bacteroidales; family Tannerellaceae; genus Parabacteroides; species Parabacteroides bouchesdurhonensis. The sequence continues at coordinate 3,357,863 of NZ_LT896588.1, read as the reverse complement.
GGCTATGGAAGATAAATATCCGGTAGAACAAGTAGCTACAGAGGGTTGCTGCGGTAAAGTGACCGAAAAAGAAGTAAAAGATGCCGTGAAGGAGCTTAATCCTGATAAAAACAGCTTGGGAAGTAGAGGGTAATTTAAATAAATTGTATCTTCGTCTCACTGTTAATTGAATGGAAGATGCGGTTTGTTATTTTATCTGTTTACGTTGTGTTGGCTTTTGCTTCCTGCTCTCAAGAACAGAAGGAGGCGTTGAATGAAAAAGAGTTATTAGGTAAAGCTATTTTTTTCGATGAGAACTTATCAGAACCTGCCGGTGTATCTTGTGCTACTTGCCATACGCCGGAAGTAGGGTTTGCTGATAAATATTCGCGTGTCACTTCCGAAGGGGCTGTGAAAGGTTTGTTCAGCAACCGGAACTCAATGACGTGTGCCTATTCCGCATACGTGCCGGCATTATATTATAATGAAGAAGAGGAAACTTACGTAGGCGGCCTTTTCTGGGATGGGCGTGTAAATACGTTGGAAGAACAGCCCGCGCAACCTTTTGTGAATCCTCTCGAGATGGCAAACAAGGACTTTTACAGGGTGGTAGAGAAGGTGAAGGTGGCTTCTTATTATCCTCAGTTCATAAAGGTCTATGGAGCATCTCTGTCCGACGATTCTATTCATGCCTGTATTAATGATGCCATAGCTACTTATGAACGTTCGGAGGAGATGAGTCCTTTTACCTCAAAGTTCGACGCATGGCAGGAAGGAAGATGCCAATTTACAGAGAAAGAACGTGCCGGATATGAACTGTTTAAAGACAAAGGGCTTTGCGCGGAGTGTCATATGATATTCTTTGCCTCATTTGTAAAACTTTTTCCTTTTGGATATAGTTCTTTTATAAAACATAGAAACAGAAGAAAAAGTATAGTGTTATGGCAAAGAAAATAGCAGACCAGTTGGTAGAGGCACTGGAAAAGGCAGGCGTTAAACGCATATATGCTGTTACAGGAGATAGTTTGAATGAAGTAAACGAAGCTGTTCGCAAGAATGGTAAAGTAAGTTGGATTCATGTACGCCACGAGGAAACCGGAGCTTTTGCCGCTGCGGCAGAAGCGGAACTAACCGGCAAACTTGCCTGTTGTGCCGGAAGTAGTGGCCCGGGACATGTACATTTGATTAATGGATTATACGACGCACAGCGTTCCGGCACTCCGGTTTTGGCGATAGCTTCTACATTACCTTCCTACGAGTTCGGAACCGAGTATTTTCAGGAAACAAATACCATTAAGCTTTTTGAAGATTGCAGTTATTATAATCAGGTAGCAACAACGGCGGAGCAATTTCCCCGCATGTTGCAAGGCGCTATTCAGGCCGCTATTTCTTCCAGAGGTGTGGGAGTTATTGGCCTTCCCGGTGATTTGGCTGCCAGTGAAGCACAAATACCGGTTTCTTCTCCTCAACCATTTGCCACGCGTCAGCGCGTTTGTCCTTCTCAAAAAGAAATTGAAGAATTGGCTGATTTGCTGAATAACGCAGATAAAATAACTATCTATTGCGGGATAGGAGCGAAGGATGCCCATAAAGAATTGGTTGAACTGTCTCAAATTCTTAAAGCTCCGGTTGCATACTCCTTCAAGAGCAAGATGGAGATACAGTATGAAAATCCGAATGAGGTGGGAATGACAGGTCTGCTGGGTATGCCTTCCGGTTATTACAGTATGCATGAGGCGGAAGTTTTATTGTTATTAGGAACGGATTTCCCCTATGAATCGTTTATGCCGACGAACAATACGATTGTGCAGGTAGATATTAACCCGAACCGCTTGGGACGCCGTGCTAAGGTGAAAATGGGACTTTGCGGTGATGTGAAAGATACTTTGGAGGCGTTGATTCCATTAGCTCACAGTAAAATAAATGATAGTTTCCTTCGTGAGCAGTTAAATCATTATGAGAAAGTTATCAAACATCTTCGTGAATCTGCTCAGATAAAAGGGAAAACAGATAAGATACAACCGGAATATGTGATTTCCGTAGTAGATGAATTGGCAGCCCATGATGCTGTGTTTACTGTCGATACGGGTATGACCTGTGTTTGGGGTGCCCGTTATTTACAAGCTACGGGCAAACGTAAAATGTTGGGTTCGTTTAATCACGGTTCTATGGCAAATGCTATGCCTCAGGCTATAGGCGCGGCTTTAGCTTATCCCGGCAGGCAAGTGGTAGCCTTGTGTGGCGATGGTGGAATTTCGATGTTATTGGGCGATTTGGCAACAATTGTACAATATAAATTGCCTATTAAGTTGATTGTGTTTAACAACCGTTCATTGGGTATGGTAAAGCTGGAAATGGAAGTTGCCGGTTTACCTGATTGGCAGACCGATATGTATAACCCTGATTTTTCGCGTATCGCCCTTTCTATGGGTATGCCCGGATATAATGTGAGTGAACCCGATGATGTTATGCCTACATTGGTTACGGCGTTTGATACGAAAGGTCCGGTTCTTGTTAATATTATGACAGACCCGAATGCTTTGGCTATGCCTCCGAAGATAGAGTTTAACCAGATGTTTGGTTTTGCCCAGACTATGTATAAGCTAATGATGGAAGGCCGTTCGCAGGAAGTGCGTGATACAATTGAGACGAATTTAAAGCATTGGAAAGAGGTGTTTTAATTTTATGCCCCATTTATACTATCGAGTAAATGGGGCATTTATTTATTTCATCCCGATGATTTATCATTTACTTTATTTCTATAGCTTTCCCCGTTTGGGCGCTTTTGATAGCAGATTCTAATATCTCCACGACAACCAGGTTGTTTTCTAAAGACGCCAGGTCGGCCGGTTTTACCTCTATTTGTTTTCGTACGGCTGCTTTCAGGTAATAGAATGAGTCGTTGTAGGGAGATGCTAAGCGGGGCGCTGCTTTAGAGATTTCCTTTCCTTCTTTTTGTGTATAGACGCGCATTTGGGTAGGCGTGTCCTGGTAAATATAGCCTTTGCTTCCGTAAATATGCATATCTTTCCGGTTCATCGGCCAGTTCCAGGAAGCCATAATCTGTACGGTCATATCCGGATATTCGGCAATGATGGTTGCATCGTCGTCTACCTTCGGATAGATGGCTGGTTTCTGCCGGTTCAATACGGCGTAGACGCTGGTGGGTTTTTGCCCGTTTAATAACCAGGTGACAAGGTTCGCTCCGTAGCAACCGAAGTCCATAATGGCGCCTCCACCGTTTTGTACAGGGTCGGTCAGCCAGTCGGTAAATTCTCTTCCGCAACCTATTTCTATCGGGCCTTGATGACCGTCGTACACGTTAATGCGGGTGATGTTGCCGATCTCCCCGTTCTTTATCAACTGATATGCTTCATGGTTCGTGTCGTACCACGAGGTTTCATAATTAGTAAGCACAAGCGTTTTATTGGCACGTGCCAACTCTGCCATTCGTGACGCGTGTTGCATATTCACTGCCAACGGTTTTTCAACCATAACGTCTATACCTCTCGGAGCACAGGCTTCCACTACTTCCAGGTGATCGTATATGCTGCCGTAGGCAACAACTACTTCCGGTTTTGTTTTATCCAGCATTTCTCCCAGATCGGCATAAAAGAGGGAAGGATCGAGTTTCTTCCTCAATCCGTTGTTTTCTCTCACTTTGGCATCCTTTTCGGCAACCCCCACAATCTGGAAGTCGCCACGATCCATACGGACTATTACTTCGTGCAAATGAGCGTGCGATACGCCGGCAACAGCAAGCCTGAGAGGTGCCGGATTTTGAGCTTGAGAATAAAACGGAATTAATAATAACGCGCTTAATAAGATAAGATACGTACTGATTTTGTTCTTTTCCATGGTCTATATTTTGTATATTGTATTATTCTGTAGCGGTATACAAATATATATGATATTTTTGTACCTTTGCCTCCCGTTACAATATAAAACAAAGAAATAATTATAAGGCAATGGCAAAAGAGCTGAAAGAACTTACTCCGAGAAGTGTGAACTATTCACAATGGTATCAGGATTTGGTAATTAAAGCGGACCTGGCGGAAAACTCTGCTGTACGCGGTTGTATGGTGATTAAACCATACGGATACGCTATCTGGGAAAAGATGCAACGTATTCTGGACGATATGTTTAAAGAAACAGGCCATGTAAACGCCTATTTCCCTCTTTTAATCCCGAAATCATTTCTGAGCCGGGAAGCGGAGCATGTGGAAGGCTTTGCTAAAGAATGTGCGGTGGTTACCCATTATCGTTTGAAAACGAACCATGATGGTACGGGAGTTGTTGTAGACCCGGCTGCCAAGTTGGAAGAAGAATTGATTATTCGCCCTACTTCCGAAACAATCATCTGGAATACATATAAAAACTGGATTCAATCTTATCGTGACCTGCCTATTTTATGTAACCAATGGGCGAACGTGATGCGATGGGAAATGCGTACCCGTTTATTCCTTCGTACGGCCGAGTTCTTATGGCAGGAAGGCCATACGGCCCATGCAACCCGCGAAGAGGCCGAGATAGAAGCAAAGAAAATGCAGGAAGTATATGCGAACTTTGCCGAAAATTATATGGCTATGCCGGTTATTAAAGGCGTGAAGTCTGAAAGCGAACGTTTTGCCGGTGCTCTTGATACATATACGATTGAAGCCATGATGCAGGATGGTAAAGCTTTGCAGGCCGGAACGTCTCATTTTCTGGGACAGAACTTCGGTAAGGCCTTTGATGTGACCTTTATCGACAAGAATGGCAAGACTGATTATGCCTGGGCAACTTCGTGGGGTGTTTCTACCCGTTTGATAGGCGCCCTTATTATGTCGCATTCGGATGATAACGGCTTGGTATTGCCTCCTCATTTAGCTCCTATCCAGGTAGTGATTGTTCCTATCTATCGCAGTGAAGAGCAATTGGCTCAGATCAGTGAAAAGGTGTCCGGTATCATGGCGAATCTAAAAGCTATGGGAATATCGGTGAAGTATGATGAAGCCGACAACAAGAAGCCGGGTTGGAAGTTTGCCGAATATGAATTGAAAGGCGTTCCTGTGCGTTTGGCTATGGGAGGACGTGACCTGGAAAACAATACAATTGAAGTAATGCGTCGTGATACGTTGGAGAAAGAAACAATCACTTGCGACGGCATAGAAGAATATGTAAAAAACTTGTTGGAAGAAATACAAAAGAATATCTTCAAAAAGGCTTTGGATCATCGTACGGCCAATACAATTACCGTAGATACATATGAAGAATTTAAAGAAAAGATTGAACAAGGCTACTTCATTATGGCACATTGGGACGGTACTCCGGAGACGGAAGAGCGGATTAAGGATGAAACGAAAGCCACCATCCGTTGTCTGCCTTTGGAAGGAGATATGACTCCGGGTAAATGTATGGTGACAGGAAAACCGTCGGCTCGTCGCGTATTGTTTGCAAGAGCTTATTAACTCGAAGGAAAAATGTTTTACAGGATGCGTTAAAAGTAACGTTTATAGCGTCTATGTCTTGGCGGGCTTGACCCGCCATCTTATCCTGATTAAGATCAGTTTAGTATGAGTTTGCGGGTCAAGCCCGCAATGACACGAAGAACGCTTGGTTACTTCTCCTCCTGAGGATAATATGAGAGGCGGTAACTGTATCCGCCTTTTTTTGTTTAACTGTATCAATATTATTAAGGTATGAAAAAGACCAAAAGTACGTTGTTTGTGTTGTTTCTTTTGCTTGCCCTTTCTGTACAGGCCGGCGTGGTTGATACCATCAAAGTATATAGTGCTTCGATGAAGAAAGATGTGCAGGTTGTAGTTGTTACTCCTGAGAAAAATGAAAAACCGCATCCGGTTGTTTATCTTTTACATGGATATGGCGGTAATGCTAAATCGTGGTTGTTTATAAGACCGGATCTTCCTCAAATGGCAGACCTGTATGGAATCATGTTTGTTTGTCCGGACGGCAACTATAACAGTTGGTATTGGGATAGCCCGAAAGATCCTTCTTCCCGGTATGAAACTTTTGTATCGAATGAGTTGATTAAATATGTTGATTCTCATTATCCAACGGTTAAAGATCGTAAAGGGAGAGCCATTAGTGGCTTGAGTATGGGTGGACATGGAGCAATGTGGTTGTCTATGCGCCATAAAGATGTGTTTGGAGCGGCAGGAAGTACGAGCGGAGGGCTGGATATCCGTCCTTTCCCGAACAATTGGGATATGGTGGAGAAACTGGGTGCAGAGTCGGCTAACCGTGATATATGGGAGACACATACGGCAATTAACCAGATTGACCGGTTGAGAGGTGGTGACCTGGCATTGATTATAGATTGCGGATATGATGATTTCTTCTTTGAAGTCAATAATGACTTTCATAAGAAATTGCTGAAATATAAAATCGGCCATGATTTTATTGTCCGTCCCGGTGGACATACGAATGAGTATTGGAACAATTCGATAGGTTATCAGATATTATTCTTTAAAGATTTCTTTGAGAAGAATGCAAAAAGATAAATAAAAAACCTTTATTTGTCTTGCTTGTATATATGTGTAAATCAATGCGTTAAAAAGAGCTATCTTTTGCAATCAAAAGACGGGACTTTTGACTTCAAAAGAGCTGACTTTTGAAATGTTAAGACGGGACTTTTAAGTTCAAAAGATAGCTCTTTTTAATGCGCTGTATATCAGTACTAAATAACAGGGTTTCCCATTCCGGTTTTTCGGGGTGGGAAACCTTGTTTTATGGGTTAGCTCAATCCTTCTATCAGCCCGTTTACAATGTCTATCTTTTTTGCTTGAGGCTCTTTGGGTAGTCCCGGCATTCGCATGATTTCGCCTGTGACGGCTACAATCATTTCGGCACCGTTGTTGATGATAATATCACGAACCTTTAGTTCAAAGTCTTTAGCAACGCCATAGGCTTTCGGGTCGGACGAGAATGAATATTGCGTTTTGGCTATGCAGACAGGATAGTGGGAGATTCCCAGCTTTTCTATCTGTTTGATTTTCTTATCAGCCAATGTAGTATATACTATAGAAGATGCTCCATATATATTTTCCGCAATCTTCTTTATTTTAGTACGTACATTGTCCGTGTCGTCGTAAGTATATTTCAACGGAGCGGAAGGCTTCTTCTCGATTGTGTCTACCACCAATTTGGCCAGTTCGGTGCCGCCTTCTCCTCCTTCGGCAAATACGCTGTTTGTGGCAAAACCTACACCCTTTTGTTTGCAATGTTCGGCAACGAGTGCGATTTCTTCATCCGTGTCGGATGCGAAGCGGTTGAAAGTAACTATTACCTGTTGTCCGAAACTTTGCATATTATGGATATGCTTATCCAGGTTGGCAAGACCGTTTTTCAGCCCTTCAATGTTCTGTTCTTTTATTTTGTCTTCTGCTACGCCGCCGTGCAGTTTCAGGCTTTGTGCCGTTGCAACAATAATCGTTAACTTAGGATGTAGTCCTGCTTTACGGCATTTAATGTTGAAGAATTTTTCAGCACCCAGATCGGCACCGAATCCGGCTTCGGTAACAACATAATCTCCATAAGTCATAGCCATTTTTGTTGCCAGGATAGAATTGCAGCCGTGCGCGATGTTTGCAAATGGTCCGCCATGTACAAAAGCAGGCGTGTTCTCTGTTGTTTGTACCAGGTTGGGCAAAAGTGCATCTTTCAATAATACCGTGATTGCCCCGGCTACGCCCAGATCATTTACCGTAAAAGGTTTGTCTTCATACGTGTATCCTAATAAAATGTTGCCTATGCGGCGTTTCAAGTCTTCCAGACCTGTTGCCAGACAGAGAATCGCCATGATTTCGGAAGCGGGAGTGATGTCGAACCCTGTCTCTGTCGGTATTCCGTTGGCAGAGCCGCCTAGTCCGGATACGATATTACGTAAGCTCCGGTCATTCACATCCAGTACACGCTTCCATTTAATTTCTTTCAGCCCTTCACAGGAATTGCGGGTTTGATAAACATAATTATCCAATAAAGCCGTTATCATATTATGGGCGGAAGTGATAGCATGGAAATCTCCGGTAAAATGCAGGTTTATATTTTCCATTGGCAATACTTGGGCATGTCCGCCCCCTGCCGCTCCTCCTTTCATCCCGAAACACGGACCTAATGACGGTTCACGCAAGGCGACAATCGCTTTTTTTCCTATTTTGTTTAATCCTAATGTAAGGCCTATGGATACGGTTGTCTTTCCGATACCGGCTTTAGTAGGGGTAATTGCGGTTACCAGAATAAGGTTGTGTTCCTTTATTTTATCTTCGTTTATCAGATGATTGGGGATTTTGGCAATATATCGACCGTAGTTTTGAACTTCTTCGCGCGGAATGCCAATTTCGGAAGCTATTTCTTTAATTTTACGTAGAGATGTCTCTCTTGCTATTTCTATATCTGATTTCATGTGCTTATATTGAGTATTAAATTAAAAACAAAGTAAATAGATTTTTATTTAATAACAAAAAGATAGGTAATAAGGTTTGTTATAGATATATTGAATATATTTATCTGACAATTTGTGCTTCTGATATTGAAAATGGTTGTTATGCTTCTTTTTGGCAGGTTTATATGTCATAAATATGCTGTTTTGTTTACTGGAGTTGGCAAAAAACATGCATTTTGATCTATTCTGTATTAAAGAATCCTAAAATTTCAATTCTATTGTATGGCGTGTGATAATTTGATTAATTTTGTGTCGTGGTGATGATAAAAAGTAATATAAATACTTCTGAAAATAATAAAACGGAAGTTTTTGTAGGAGTAAAAGTGTTGAAAGTGTAATTTTATGTAAGATTTGGTATTATGTCAACAGTAAGATTTAGTTTGGTAACGGTAGCTACTAAATCATGGGTAGCAGAAGCTTGGGAAAAGGTGATATCCGGACTTTTTGGTGGTCACGCAATGTCGGAAACTAACATGGAAGAAGGATTATGTGAATCGAAATGGGAAACGGAGTTGCGAAAGCTTCAAAATGAAGTGCATTCTTTATGCCATCAAGCGATTTATCAGCTTTTACCTATGGCCGGAGCTTACCAGCAGAGCTTACTGGATGAATCTTTGCAAGCCTATTCCGTATATTCTCCTGAAGAAGCTGAACAAGTGTTCAGGAAAGGTAATCAAATCATAGAAAATATAAAAGGGCATATTTCCGGTATTCGTTACAACGCAAGTAAGATGCGTGCGGCTAACCGTCAGGTGAATAAGTTGGAAGATATGCATGCTAAAGCTATTATGTATCATAATTCGGTAAAGCCTTATATGGATACTTTACACTATCATATGGAGCAACTGAAAGCAATTGTAAAATAGAGCAATTAAATACATGAATGTTATGAAAAGCCGGTCTGGATACTATATATTCAGCCGGCTTTTTATATATTTGCGCCTTTAAAATAAAGAAAGAATATGATTACATATATTATTATAGGAATAACAGTCGTTCTCTCTTATATATGCTTTGGCAATCAGGCGCTGTTTATGAAATTGGCACTGATACCTTATCGTGCGGTTAAAGACAATGAATGGTACCGGCTTATAACGCATGGCTTTATACATGCGGATATGACGCACTTGCTGGTAAATATGTTCACCTTCTGGTCATTCGGTACATATATGGAACAGACATACAAGTATATGGGATTTGGAAACGGAGCTTATCTGGTTCTATATTTTGGTGGGATGATTGTTGCTTCCGTGTATGATTTGGTGAAACATCGTAATGATCCTTATTATGTATCGATAGGAGCATCAGGCGCTGTGTCGGCCGTATTGTTTTCTTCAATCTTTTTCGATCCTTGGGGTAAGATTTTGTTTTTTGCTGTTTTACCGATACCCGGTATTCTTTTTGGGGTGCTTTATCTGGTATATTGCCAGTATATGTCTAAAAGAGGAGGGGATAATATAAACCATAATGCCCATTTCTACGGGGCGGTATTCGGTTTTATTTTTCCGATTTTATTAGAACCGTCACTACTGCGTATATTCCTTTCCCGTTTTGGATTATAATCCGTACCTTTGCGGCTTCGATAGAGAAGATAGATGAATAAAGATAATTATTTCGGAAGGTTGCTGGCGTTACTTCTTCTGACGCTGGCAATGTGTCTTGGAATGTATTGGTTACCGGATAGGTTGTTTGGATATAAGATAAAGAAGGTTGATTTGCTTTCGGACATACGTGTAAAACCGCAATCACTTCTGCTTGATTCTTTGAAGCAACAGTTAGAGAAAACGGATACGGTACATATTGATTCTTTAGCTGTCCGTGATTCTGTTATGCGGACTACAGGGATTGACTCTATAGCGTTGGCAATACGTGATTCCTTATACAAAGCCGTCTATGCTGTTCGAGGAGCAGATTCTCTGGGTATGCATATTGAAGATTACTCTGTAGGACATATCGGTCTTAAACGCTTTTTTTCAGCTTTGAACAACCGGCAGCATATGAAGCGTCCTGTCCGTATAGCTTTTCTTGGCGATTCATTTATTGAAGGAGATATTATGGTGGCCGACTTTCGCTCCGGCATGCAAAAAGAATTTGGAGGACGTGGGGTTGGTTTTATTCCTGTTCACTCGGCAACAGCGCAATATCGTCCTACTGTAGAACAGAGTAGTGAAGGCTGGACTACCTGGTCTATGCTTACCGACCGGAAACATGGCTATACACTTTCCGGCATGATGTTTGAAGCGGAAAGTGAAGAAGCATCCGTTTCTTTAAAAACAACAAACCGCTATCCGGAGTTGCAAAATGTTTCTTCTCTTAAGCTAATCTATGAACAAAATACTCAGACAGAGATGGCTGTAGCTTGCAATGATGGAAAAGATACGTTGCAGATAACGTTGCCGCCTACATCTATTGTTACACAGTATGAATTGGACGGTAATTTTAATGAAGTAAGTTTTACATTTACAAAAGCTGCCGGATTACATGCCTTAGGTATCGCTTTGGAGGATAATACAGGAGTTGTTGTAGACAATTTTTCTTTACGGGGTAATTCCGGCCTGATACTGGAGCGATTGGATATGTCCCGTTGTCAGGCATTGAATAAAATACGTCCGTATGACTTGATCGTATTACAATATGGTTTGAATGTCGTAAGTGACGATATGTTACAGTATGGTTGGTATCGGCAGCGGATGGTACGTGTTATCTGCCATCTGCAATCATGTTTTCCGCAAGCCGATATATTAATGTTAGGAGTTTCGGACCGTAGCAAGCAAGAGGATGGAAAGTTTGAAACTATGCCTGCCGTATTGGCCCTGTTACATGCTCAACGTTTAGCAGCCAAGCAAGCAGGTGTACCATTTTGGAACGTTTTCGGTGCTATGGGCGGAGAGAACAGCATGGTGCGTTATGTAGAGAATAATTGGGCGAGTAAGGATTATACACATTTGAGTTTCAGAGGAGGAAAGGAAATAGCATCTTCCCTGCTGAAAGCATTATTGTCTGAAAAGAAGTTTTATGATGAAGCGGAGAAAACAGTATATTAGTCTCGGAATCTTGTTGTTGATGTGGATGTCCGCATTATTGACACCCCATTTAATGCGTGGCGGAGTAGACGGGCATTTTACGCAGTTGCAGGAAAATGATACGCTGATTCATATAATAGACACTGTTCGTCCGTTTGTTCCTGTTACGTGGCCGAAGTCTACGATTCAGGTTGTTGATTCACTATGTTATGCGTCGGATCAAAACCATTCACTTGAACCTTTTTTTGCCGGACTTGATTCTTTACGGGCAGGAAAGGATACGGTGATAACGATTGTACATCTAGGCGATTCTCATATTCAGGCGGGGTATTATAGTGGACGGACAATGCGTTTGTTTCAACAAGAGTTCGGCAATGCCGGACGTGGCTGGATAGCTCCCTTCAAATTAAGTAAGACAAATGAACCTGACGATTACTTCATTTCTTCCGTAGTGAAAGAATGGGTTACCGGACGATGTATACAGAATACAAAAAAATGTACTGTCGGTTTGGGAGGAATCGGTATTCAAACCATATCGCCTTCCGTTAATTTGGATGTCAGTATAGCTCCGAACAATGGAGCCGGATATGCTTTTAATGAGGCTATATTATACCGTGGCGATAAATCGATGCCTATGCTTCCGGCCGGTAAGCTGAAAGATTCGGTTCGGGTTTATATGTGTAAAGAACCTCTTGTGGCAGGTGTGCTTGCCGATACATTCCGTATTTCTTTTCAGACGGATACGTTGCAGTTGCACAGTACGCGTCGCAAACAAGGAACAGATACCTTACTTCCTGCATCTTCTTTCGAGAATGTCTATTATGGATTTAATCTGACGAATGGAAATCCGGGTGTTCTATACCATTCGGTAGGAGTGAACGGAGCTATGTATGTAAATTATACGGATGCGGATTATGTTCGTCAGTTAGCTTTATTAAGGCCGGATTTACTCATTATTTCACTAGGAACGAATGAAACTTTCGGCCGTCATTTTACATCACAGGAGTTTGCGGGGCAGATACAGGCTTTTATCCGACTGGTAAAGAAATATATGCCAGATGTTTGTATTTTGCTTACTACACCTCCGGAGTGTTATAAAAAGATATGGGTAAACAAAAAGCGTACATATATACGTAACGAAAATACACAGCGGGCAGCAAAAGCTATAGTGAATGTAGCTTCTAAAGAAGGCATTGCTTGCTGGGATTTATTTGCGGCTACCGGTGGAGAAAACTCCAGCCGTAAATGGAATAATGCCCGCATGATGGGGCGAGACCGTATTCATTTTACGAAAGAAGGGTATCAGGAACAGGGAACTCTCTTGTTCCGGGCCTTAATGAGTATATATAATCGACAGAGAGAAGATAATGTAGAATAGGGATGATGAGTAACACATTTTCAATAGAGAAGCTGGAAGAGCTTTTTGCATATCAGGGAAATGCTCCGATATTATTCAGTAGCGGATTGTTTTTCTTTTTGTTTATAGGGTTCTTTATTATATATCTGTCACTTCGGAAACATCTATTGGCACGTATCATATATGTTACTCTGTTTTCTCTCTATTTTTATTATAAAAGTAGCGGACTGTGGTTTGGCTTGCTACTGTTAACAGCCACTTCCGATTTTTGTATAGCACAAGGTATTTCCCATACATCAGCCAAGTGGGGAAGAAAGTTATTTGTAACATTAAGTCTTTGTGTTAATCTGGGCATGTTGGGCTATTTTAAATATTTCAATTTCTTACGTGAGATCATTGCTTCTTTTGCCCATGAACTGGGATATCAGTTTGGCAGCACAGCTTTACAGAACATAAGTTACCAGCCACTGGATATATTCTTGCCTGTCGGCATTTCGTTTTTTACATTTCAGAGTATCAGCTATGTGATTGATGTATACAGGGGACGGATACAGCCATTGACGCGTTGGGTAGATTATGTGTTTTATGTTTCTTTTTTCCCTCAGCTGGTAGCCGGGCCTATCGTACGTGCCCGTGATTTTATTCCACAGATTTATAAGACGCCTGTTCTTACGCGTTCAGAGTTTGGAGAAGGATTGTTTCTGATTCTTTGCGGCTTGCTGAAAAAAACAGTTATTTCCGATTATATCAGCTTGAATTTTGTAGACCGTGTATTTGATGCTCCCTTACTTTATACGGGAGTGGAAAATCTGATGGGAGTATATGGATATGCCTTACAGATATATTGTGACTTTTCCGGATATTCCGATATGGCTATTGGCATTGCTTTGTTGTTGGGATTCCGCTTTAATATGAATTTTGATTCTCCTTATCAGTCGGCTACTATTACGGAGTTTTGGCGCCGGTGGCATATTTCTTTATCTTCATGGCTGAAAGACTATTTGTATATATCATTGGGAGGAAATCGTAAAGGGCAGGTACGTACTTATGTTAACCTGCTTATAACAATGTTGTTGGGAGGTTTGTGGCATGGTGCTTCCATTAGTTTTATTTTGTGGGGTGCATTACATGGTGTTGCTTTGGCGGTACATAAGTTTATGATGACTCATTTTGGTTTTAAGCAATTGGGCAGTGATATGTCATTATTACATCGTTTGATTGGCATATTAATAACGTTTCATCTGGTATGTTTTGGCTGGATATTGTTTCGTGCTGATTCAATGAAGACAGTAGGAGAGATGCTTCATCAGATATTTACAAACTTCCATCCCGAAGTCTTTCAGCAATTTGTGATGGGATATAAAGGTGTATTTATTCTGATGATGGTTGGTTATATTTTACACTTTATGCCGAAAAAGGCGGAGAACATGTTACAAGAAGTTGTAACCCGTTCTCCTTTATTGGTACAGGCCGTTATCTTGGCAGCTGTTATTTTTGTGGTGGTACAATTTAAAAGTGCTGGAGTTCAACCGTTTATTTATTTCCAGTTTTGATTATTTGTAGTTCGTTGAACCGGATATCAAAAAGAACTGCCTTTTAAACTTCTAAGGTCTGCTCCTGAAATATTTTGGAATACACTTAATCCGAATTCAGGAATAATGGCTAAAATATGGTCGAATACATCTGCCTGTACTCCTTCGTAAGGAACCCAGTCTTTGATGGAGGAAAAGAAATAAAGTTCAATGGGGATTCCTGTTTCTGTTGGTTGCAAATGGCGTACCATACAGGTCAGTTCTTTGTTTACCTCCGGCAGACTTTGTAAATACCGGAGAAGGTAAGCGCGAAATACACCAAGATTGGTTTGGCGACGCCCATTTACCCAGACGGAATTGTCGATATGATGTTCTTCGTTGTATTTATGAAGTTCGTCTTCTTTTCCGTCGATATAATCTGTTATTAGGGATATTTTACGGAATTTATCCAGCATTTCGGCAGTACAGAAACAAACACTGTTCATATCAATATTAATGGAACGTTTGACTCGTCGTCCGGATGATTCACTCATCCCTCGCCAGTTCTGAAATGCATCGGATACAAGGGCATAAGGAGGAATTGTCGTAATCGTGTTGTCAAAGTTTTTTACTTTTACAGCATTCAGAGTCACTTCCATAACAGTTCCGTTTGCTCCGTATTTATCCATTGTAATCCAATCTCCGGCACGCAACATATCATTTGCCGATAGCTGAATGCCTGCCACAAATCCCAATATGGTATCTTTAAATACCAGCATCAGGATGGCAGCCGATGCACCAAGTCCGGCAAAAAGAGATACCGGAGATTTATTGATAAGGATGCTGATAATAAAGATAATACCAATAAAAAATACCGTTACTTGTATAATCTGTATAAAACCTTTCAGAGGTTTGTCCTTAAAAGACTCTTTCCGATTATAAATTTCGTGGATAATGTTCAGGGAGGCATTGATAAAACGTAATGATACGGCAATGATATATATCAGACATATCTTCTGAAGAAAGAGTAGGAGTTTGGGAAATTCTTCCGGTGGAAAAGCAAAAGGAACCAGAATGTATACTAATATTGCTGGGATGATATGCATCATCTTATTGATAATTTTTCGTTCTACAATTAGGTCATCCCATTGGTTTTTGGTCCGTTTTGCAAGACGTTTGAACATACCGAGTACAATATAACGGCAGATATAATCAAAAGCTACGGTTACCAGAATTATAATGAGCAAAATAATGGAGTTATCCAACTTGTTGGCTACATCGCTTATCAACCCTAAATCCATTAGACGGTCGTTTATCCATTCCTGTATTGTATGCATAAATATCTCTGTTCTAATTATTCAAATACAAATCTACTAAAAAGAAACATATAATTTGTCTTATTCGGAATACTGATAAACCTTTAGCTCAAATTTAGGAACCATAGCAAAGAAATGATCGAAGATGTCTGATTGGATACGTTCGTATTCTTTCCATATCTTATTGCGGGAAAAGAAATAAATTTGTACCGGGACTCCGTATTCGGTAGCTTGCAGTTGACTGATAATTAAATCGAGATCCTGATTGACTACAGGTAAACTGGTAAGATAACGTTCAATATATACGCGGAATACCTGCGAGTTGGTGGGAATCACTCCTTCCTCTGGTTTATAGTCGGATAATAAAGGGATTTCTTTACGGAAGGTATCCAACATTTCCGGAGTACAGAATTTAATTGTATTCAGGTCGAGAAAAATGGATTTCATGACACGGCGTCCTCCCGATTCGGTCATTCCTCTCCAGTTCTGAAAAGAGTTATTTACTAATGTGTAAGGGGGAACAGTAGAGATTGTATTATCGAAGTTTCGGATCTTTACGGTATTAAGGGTGATTTCTTGTACGACACCATTCGCGTTGCCGGATGGTAAGGTTATCCAGTCACCCGGACGTACCATATCATTTGCCGAAAGTTGGATACCTGCGACAAACCCCAGAATACTGTCTTTGAATACCAACATTAAAATGGCGGCTGAAGCACCTAAACCGGCGAATAAACTAGCCGGAGACTTATTGACAATAATTGCAATGATTACTATACCTCCGATGAAGAACACGAGTACTTGCAGTACTTGTATAAAACCTTTCATAGGACGGTCTTTTAGTTTCTCCTTTTGGTTGAACACATCCAGAATGACTAATAAAATGCCGTTTAATGATAATAGAAATGTAAAAACGATATAGACCGCACATATTTTCTGGGAAATATTAAGCATTCCCTTTCCGTGAACAAAAGCAATCGGAAGCATAATATAGACGAGTATGGCAGGAATAGCATGTACTAGATTATGAACGACCTTACGTTTGATAAGCAAGGTATCCCAAGTATAACGGGTTTTTTGCGCTATTTTTCGTACGCTGCCAACAAAGATAGCCTGGCATAAATAATCAAGCCCTACAGCTATGGCAATCATGAGAATGGCGATAATAGATTCATCGAAAGTATCTGCAATTTTCGGGTCTACTCCCCAACTTATGAGGAGTTTGTTCATCCAACTGCCTAAATTTATCATAAGAAACGTTTTCATTTTACTTAGATAACATAATGAATTGAGGTTAAGTTTAAATAGTTAACGTGGAAAATAGTATCTTTGTTGCATAATAGTTTACTAATCTATTACGATTAAATGAAATTTTTTTTACAAATGATGATGATAACAGGTTGTACGGGTATTCTTTCGGCGCAGATACCGAATTCTCTCAGAGTGCAGGAATATACACTTAGTAACGGATTGACTGTTTGGTTGAATGAGGATCATACACAGCCTAAAGTTTTTGGTGCAGTTGTGGTAAAAGCAGGGTCTAAAGATTGTCCGAATACGGGTATTGCCCATTACTTTGAACATATGATGTTCAAAGGTACCGACAAGATTGGCACAACGGATTATGAGGTAGAGAAAGTGTTATTGGATTCTATTGCAATAAAATATGATGAACTGGCGGTAACGAAAGATTTGAAATTGCGTTCTGTGATACAGAGAGAGATCAATGAGATGAGTGTCCGTGCTTCCGAATATGTTATTCCAAATGAGTTTGACCGTCTTATTTCATGTTTTGGAGGGACGAAACTAAACGCAGGAACTTCGTATGACTATACTGTATATTTTAATACATTTTCGCCACAATATTTTCCCCAGTGGGCGGAAATTAATAGTGAACGTCTGATAAATCCGGTCTTTCGTCTCTTTCAAAGTGAACTGGAGACTGTATATGAAGAGAAAAATATGTATAGCGATATGATCGGAAGTCAGGCGATAGAAAAATTGACTGAGCGTTACTTTTATCCACATCCTTATGCGTATCCTATTATAGGTAGTACGGAGAATCTGAAAAATCCCCGTCTTTCCGAAATGCAGAAATTCTTTGAGACTTATTATGTAGCATCTAATATGGGCTTGGTATTGAGTGGTGATTTTGATACGAATGTAGTTTTGCCAATATTAGAATCGTCATTTTCACGTATACGACGTGGAGACATACCCAAAAGGAAAGCTGTCGTTTTACCCTCGTTTAAAGGCAAGGAAAAGATAAAGATAAAAGTACCTATTCCGTTCGTAAAAGCAATGGCATTAGGCTTTCGGGGTGTTCCGGCTAATCATAAAGACCAGGTTGCGTTGAATATAGCTGTTTCTCTTTTGAATAATTCCAATGGAACCGGTTATCTGGATAAATTGACTGTAAAGCATAAAGTGATGGCGTCTATGGCCTTGAACCAGAGTATGAATGAAGCTGGTATATTGGGCGTTTTGGTGATTCCTAAACTATTGGTTCAATCTTATTCCGCTGCAGAAAAATTAGTATGGAAAGAAATAAATCGGATAAAATCCGGTGAGTTCAGTGATGAAACATTTCAAAGTTTGAAACTGGAACAGAAACGGGAATATGATGCTGCTCTGGAAGATATAAGCGCACGTGCCCAAACAATGATGCGCATTTATTCGCAAGGTAAAAGCTGGACTGATTATCTGGAAGAAATAGCACGTATTGATGCACTTACCAAAGATGATGTGATAGCTGTAGCAAATAAATATTTTAATGAAAACTATTTGTTTGTGACGAAGAAGACCGGCAAATATCCGAAAGAAAGTCTTAAAAAGCCCGATTATACACCTGTTGTACCGAAAAATAAAGATGCCGTATCCGACTATGTGAAACAATTGCAGGATATGCCGGTTGAAAAAGTGAAACCTCGTCTGCTGGACTTTGATAAAGATGTGACGGTACAACAAATTAATCCATTGGTTTCTTTATATGTTAGTCCCAATCCGGTAAATAATATATTTTCATTGCATTTGATTTACGGTATCGGCAGTCTGGAAAGACCTGAACTTACACAATTGGTAAATTATCTGCATTTTCTTGGTACGGATTCTCTTTCATTTGATGATTTCCGTAATCAATTGCAAACATTGGGAAGTACATTGTCTTTTGATGTAAAGGACAATGATTTTAGTGTGAGGATAACAGGATTTGATGCAAACCTGAAGGAAACTTTGTCTTTAGCAGGTGATTTCCTCAGACATGCTAAAGCCGATAATAAGAAATTAAGTCAGATTGTGGATGAAGCAAAGGTGATGCAAAAAGCTTTTTATAAATCCAGCGATAATTTGGCAAAGGCTTTATTGGAAAAAGTGATATATGGAGAGAATTCCCGTTTTCTTACAAAACTTTCTTTGTCACAAATAAAAAAATTGAAAGGGCAGGAATTGCTGGATATGTTCGACGAAGTACGTCGGGTAGAATGTTCAATGCATTATTGTGGTTCACAACCCATAAATGATGTTGCTTTATTGATAAAGGAAAACTTGCCGATAGAAGAAGTTTCAAAACATTCTAAATATCCGTATTACAGAGAGACAAAATCTTACGATGAACAGATGGTTTATTTTATGGATATGCCGGATGTCTCTCAAAGTATTGTTTATGGGTATGTGCCTGGGGATGTATTGAAAGATAGATCGGCAAGGCATGTTGCCAGACTGTTTAACGGTTATTTTGGAGGAGATATGTCGTCTTTGATGTTTCAGGAAATACGCGAGTTTCGTTCTTTTGCTTATCGGGTGAATTCCCGGTTTAATATGCCGCCGTCAATCTCGTCGGATAAACCTGCGAATTTTGTTACCATGTTGTCTACGCAAGGTGATAAGACGCTGGATGCGATTACTGTTCTTGATTCATTGATTAAGAAAATGCCTGAACGTCCGGAAAGTCGTGTTAATGCAGTTAAGCAGTCGATACTGAATTATGTGAATAACGAGTATCCTTCTTTCCGAGAGATTTCTCCCAGAATATATGTGTCTCAACGTAACGGGTTTAATACAGACCCGAACAAAGACTTATTGGCTGATATAGAAAATATGCATATGGAGGATATAACCCGTTTCTATCAGGAATATATTGAAGGTCGTCCGGTAGTTTATGTTGTTGTTGGTAATTCAAAACATATCGACATGAAGAAACTGGCTTCTTTTGGAACAATTGTGAAAGTAAAAAGAAAAGATATTTATAAATAAATGTATAGTAAAGACGAACTGAAGAACTTAAAGTTAGAGTTCTGGGAAAGTTTTGGCGCTTTCTGTGAGGTTCAGCCTTATTTGCGGGGAAGAAAGAAAGTATGGAGTTTAAATACCAAGGTTAAAGGTATAGAACTAAAGTTTGATACAAACCGGAATGGCGCATATGTTATTTTGGAAGTAAATCACCGTCGTGAAGATTTGCGTCTTGAAATGTTTGAACGGTTAACATGGTATAAAGAAATTCTGGAAAAAGGTTTTCCTGATGGATTGATATGGGATATATGTTATGTACGGGAAGCAGGAAATGAGGTCGCACGTATATATACGAAAAAAGAAGGAATAGATTTGCATCGCCGGGAACATTGGGGCGAATTCTTTTCGTTTATGGCCAGTCAGATGTATTTGCTGGAAAAGAATTTTAAAGGAATCGCTGAGTATTTAAGAGAGTAAGAAGTCAGTCTTTTGTATTAAATAATAAATAAAAGTAATATGGGATGGATTTATTTATTGTTAGGAGGTCTTTTTGAAATAGGATGGCCGGTAGGAATGAAATTGGCGCAGACAACCGGAGCTCGTTTTCTATTTCTTGCGGCTGCTGTTATATCGATGGCTTTAAGTGGTTATTTTTTATATATGGTTCAACGTACAATACCAATAGGAACAGCTTATGTTGTATGGACTGGAATAGGTGCAATAGGAACTTTATTGATAGGTATCTTTTTTTTCCATGATTCGGCAGGTTTGTGGCGTATGTTGTCGGCATTATTGATTATAGTCGGAATTATAGGTCTAAAATTAGCTTCGTAAAAAAATAGCCTGAATAAATATTATTTTGTTAGATTTATTTGTGGAATAAATAATTATTGTAACTTTGTGGCATTAATGATAGAATAAATGAAAACAGTTGCTTTACATCATCACCATCATCATTACAACGGACAGTAGTTCGGTGGGCTGTGTGATATGTAAAAGTACGCAATAATAAAAATAAGGCTTGCCGTTATACGGTGAGCCTTATTTCGTTTTGGGATGATTATATTAAAAATAAAATAACAATGTTACGAATTGCAGTACAATCAAAAGGTCGTTTATACGATGAAACAATGCTATTACTAGAGGAGGCTGGCATTAAGTTGAACAGAGGAAAACGTATTTTATTATTATCGGCAAAAGGTTTTCCTGTAGAAGTTTTGTTCCTTAGAGATGATGATATTCCGCAATCAGTGGCCAATGGAGTTGCCGATATAGGTATAGTTGGTGAGAATGAATACGTGGAGAAAGGAAAGGATGCTAAATTGGTAAAAAGACTGGGATTCAGTAAATGCCGTTTGTCTTTAGCCATTCCTAAGGATGAAGAATATAATGGTGTGGAGTGGTTTGAAGGAAAAACAATCGCTACCTCTTATCCCGAAATACTGAAAACATATCTGGCGGAAAACAACGTAAAAGCAGAATTGCATGTTATCAGCGGTTCAGTAGAGATTGCTCCGGGTATTGGTTTGGCTGACGCTATTTTTGATATAGTGAGCTCCGGCAGTACATTGGTCAGCAACCAGCTGAAAGAGGTAGAAGTTATTATGGAAAGTGAAGCTTTATTGATCGCTAATAATAAACTTTCTAAGGAAAAACAGGTTATACTTGATGAATTATTGTTCCGTTTTGAAGCCATTCAGATGGCGGAAGGGAAAAAATATGTTTTACTGAATGCTCCGAAAGAAAAACTGGATGAAATTATTGAAGTTCTGCCGGGTATGAAAAGCCCTACTGTGACGCCTCTTGCAAATGGCGAGTGGGTTTCCGTACAATCTGTTATAGCAGAAAAACATTTCTGGGAGATTATCGGAAAACTCAAATCAATTGGAGCAGAAGGTATATTGGTAATTCCTATTGAGAAAATGATATTGTAATTATGGAAATAATTAAATATCCTTCAAAAAGAGACTGGCCTGCGTTGTTAACCAGACCTGCATTGGATGTGACTGCTTTATTTGATACGGTTCGTACTGTATTGGATGAAGTGAAGGAACAAGGTGATGCTGCTGTAAAACGATATGAGGAAAAGTTTGATAAAGTGGTACTTGCCGATTTGCAGGTATCGGAAGTAGAAATGCGCGATGCAGATAAACTTATTTCCGAAGAATTAAAGCAAGCTATTTGTCAGGCAAAAGATAATATTGAAAAGTTTCATGCTTCTCAATCTTTTACGGGACAGAAAATAGAGACTACTTCCGGAGTGACTTGCTGGCAAAAAGCTGTTGCTATTGAGAAAGTCGGTCTTTATATCCCGGGTGGAACAGCTCCATTATTCTCTACGGTGTTGATGCTTGCTGTTCCGGCACGTATTGCCGGATGTAGAGAAATTGTATTGTGTACGCCTCCGGATAAAGAAGGGAAAGTACATCCTGCTATCTTGTTTGCCGCAAAAGTTGCCGGTGTGAATAAAATATTTAAGATAGGAGGTATACAAGCCATAGCTTCAATGGCTTACGGTACACAATCCGTACCTAAAGTATATAAAATATTTGGTCCGGGAAATCAATATGTAACTGCTGCTAAGCAATTGGTAAGTTTGAAAGAGGTAGCTATAGATATGCCGGCTGGTCCGTCGGAAGTGGAGGTGATTGCTGATGAGACTGCAAATCCAGATTTCATTGCGGCCGATTTTCTTTCTCAGGCTGAACATGGAGCTGACAGTCAGGCTATGTTGGTTACAGCATCAGAAGGTATTGTTGAGGATGTTGTCCGAGCCATACAGGAACAATTGGACTTATTGCTACGTAAAGAGATTACGGAAAAGGCGTTATCCCATAGTCGTATCATTGTTTTAAATAATGAACAGGAAGTGATTGATTTTACTAATCAATATGCCCCCGAGCACCTTATTATACAGACGAAGAATTATCGCGATATAGCCGGTAAGATAGAGAATGCCGGTAGTGTTTTTATGGGAGCATATACTCCGGAAAGCGCAGGCGATTATGCTTCCGGAACGAATCATACATTGCCTACTAATGGTTATGCAAAAGCATATAGTGGTGTAAATTTGGACAGTTTTATTAAAAAGATAACTTTTCAGGAGATTACTTCCGAAGGAATACGTAATTTAGGGGGCACAATTCAAATCATGGCAGCAAATGAGCATTTGGATGCTCATCGGAATGCCGTAACTATTAGATTGAAATCATTATGATGAGTTTGGAAAAACTAGTTAGACGGAATATTCGGAATATGAAACCATATTCGTCGGCAAGAAATGAGTTTCACGGAACAGCTTCGGTATTTTTGGATGCTAATGAGAATCCGTGGAATACTACTTATAATCGTTATCCTGATCCTTTACAGATGGAACTGAAAGAACGCGTTTCTAAACTAAAAGAAGTAGAGACCGATTCTATCTTTCTGGGTAATGGTAGCGATGAGGCGATAGACCTTGTATTTAGAGCTTTTTGTGATCCGGGAATGGATAGTGTGATTTTGATAGATCCTTCATATGGAATGTATGAAGTTTGCGCTAATCTGAATAATGTAGAATGTAAGAAGGTTTTACTGAATGATAAGTTTGATCTGGATGCTGATAAAATATTGGCTTTGGATAATGATTGGGTAAAAGTAGTGTTTTTATGTTCTCCGAATAATCCTACGGGAAATTGTTTGAATCGTGATGAGATTTATAAGGTTCTGGATAAGTTCCATGGCATTGTTATAATAGATGAGGCGTATGTGGATTTCTCATCCCAGCCTTCATTCCTTACGGAATTAAATAAATTTCCCAATTTGATTGTACTCCAAACACTGTCAAAAGCATGGGGAGCTGCGGCTATCCGTTTGGGTATGGCATTCGCTTCTCCTGAAATTATAAGTGTTTTTAATAAAATAAAATATCCTTATAATGTAAGTAAGCCTTCTCAGGAAGCGGCATTGTCTATTTTGTCAGACACGGAAAAGATGCAGAAGCAGCTGAGTCAGATCTTGTTTGAACGCTCCCGTATAGAAAAGGCTTTGACAGAATCTCCTTATTTCTATAAGGTTTATCCTTCTGATGCTAATTTTTTATTGGTAGAAGTCGGTAACGCTAATAATGCTTACAATTATCTGGTAAAAAAGGGTATTGTTGTTCGTAACCGAAATAATATAACTTTGTGCCGTGGTTGCCTGCGTATTACAATTGGTACACCTGAGGAAAATGACATTTTACTGGATGTTATGAAAAGTCTACCGATATGAAAAGAGCCCTTTTTATAGATCGTGACGGAACGTTAGTGGTAGAACCGCCTGTAGATTATCAATTAGATAGTTTGGAGAAGCTGGAGTTTTATCCGGGAGTGTTCCGTAATCTTTATTTTATACGAAAGAATCTCGATTTTGAGTTTGTAATGGTTACGAATCAAGATGGCTTGGGTACATCCTCTTTTCCTGAAGATACTTTCTGGCCGGCTCATAATAAGATGCTAAAAACATTGGAAGGCGAAGGGATTGTCTTTGATGACATTTTGATAGACAGGTCTTTCCCGGAGGATAACTCACCAAATAGAAAACCCCGTACAGGAATGTTGGGCAATTATCTTAATGGAGAGTATGATTTAGCAAACAGTTATGTTATAGGTGACAGGCTTACTGATATGGAGTTGGCAAAGAATCTAGGTGCAAAAGGTATCTGGCTACGTCCTTATGATGGAGCGGAAGATGAATTAACTGCCAATAATATTGATTTTTCTCCGGTTCTCATTACAGAAGATTGGGATAAAATTACTGAATACCTTTATGCCGGTGAACGTTGTGCCGTTGTGCAACGTACTACGAAGGAAACAGATATATATGTAGAGATTAATTTGGATGGAAACGGCCGGACTTCCATATCTACCGGACTTGGTTTTTTCGACCATATGTTGGATCAGATAGGAAAGCATTCCGGAATGGATTTGACTGTCCGGGTTAAAGGAGACCTTGAAGTAGACGAGCATCATACGATAGAGGATACAGCCATTGCTTTGGGTGAGGCTTTATTGAAGGCATTAGGAGATAAACGGGGAATAGAACGCTATGGTTATACGTTGCCTATGGATGATTGCTTGTGTAGTGTAGCTTTAGATTTTGGCGGACGTCCCTGGCTTGTATGGGATGTTGAGTTCCATCGTGAGAAAATAGGAGAGATGCCAACGGAAATGTTTCTTCATTTCTTTAAAAGCCTGAGTGATTCAGCCCGTATGAATTTGAATATAAAAGCGGAAGGACAGAATGAACATCATAAGATAGAAGGGATATTCAAGGCATTGGCCCGCTCTATCAAGATGGCGATACGACGTGATATTTACCATTATAGTTTACCTAGTACGAAAGGAGTTATATGATGATGAAGAATTGGATGATAGCAGTTTGTCTTTTATTATTGGCTGCATGTAGTGATGATATTTATGATAAGCTGGATGGCAAGTGGCAGTTACAGCAGGTTGAAGAAAATGGTATAGTTCAAAATGTGGATACTATATATTATAATTTCCAGACTTCCTTGTTTATGTATCAGATATATGATCCCGGTTTGGATGATTATCGTCAATCTTTTGGCTTTAATACGAAAGAAGGAGATAACAAGCTGTTAATTGAGCTTACTTCAAATCCGAAGCCTGTTGAATCTTTTCTTAAATACACAGATTGGCCTACTCCTCAAAAGGTATTTATAATAGAAAAAGCCGATCGTAAAAAGCTTATTTTGGAAAGTGATGGCAAACGATATATTTTTCGTAAGTTCTAAATAGCAACATCCTGCCATTTGCCGTTAACAAGTTCGCGTGTGCTTTTAAATCCGGTCTTTTTTAAAAGTTCAAAGGCTTCTTTGCGGCCATCGTTTACCAATTGTGGATAATGACAGTCGGAATTTACCATTACAGGAATATTTAGTTCTTGCAATAACGACAGATATTCTATATGGGGATAAAGTTCATGCTTTTTAAGGAAGTTCTTGGTGTTTATTTCTACCATTAGTCCTTTTTCTCCGATTAAATGCAGGCATTCTCTGAAAGGAGTTTGATACCAATCCTCACTAAAAGAGAAATCGGTGTATTTTTGTCCGTTCATATAGATTTTATCCATATGACCTACAATATCAATGCCTCCGGCTTCAACCATATCTATCGTGGTCTCGAAATATTTCTTTACGAGCAATCGTATATCATTGTTGAAATATTTCTTTACCGAATAAGCATAATTGTTAAAAGAACCGTCTATACATACCATATTAGCTTCGATGAGATGCTCGGACATAGGTATGAAATGGATGGAGCCAATCCGATAATCAAGCGGTAATTCCCGGAAATAAGGGATCGAGGCATTATACGTTTTGTCCAGATAGTCAATCTCTAAGCCGACATATATTTCTAGCTGATCGCTGTATTTCTGTTTCAGCCGTTCTATTTCTTGCAGATATTCCGGCATATCATCTTTCGGCATATTCCAAAATGTTTCAAAAGGTAACGGCGAATGCGACGAGAATCCATAAGCTCTGAATCCATTGGAGATAGCAAATTTGATGAAGTCTTCCGGTAAGCTTCGTCCGTCACAGAATGTACAGTGGCTATGATAGTTACTTAGTTGCATTGTTTATAAAATGTAAAAATAAAAAAGGCGAAGGCTCTTTTACAGTCTTCGCCTTGTCTACAAAGATAGGAATTTCTTATTTAATGACATTCAATTCTTTTCCAACTTTAATAAAAGCGGCAATTGCTTTGTCCAAGTGTTCCTTTTCATGACCGGCAGATATTTGTACGCGGATACGTGCTTGTCCTTTAGGTACGACCGGATAATAGAATCCTGTTACATAAATACCTTCATCCTGCATTTTAGAAGCGAAGTCTTGGGATAATTTAGCATCGTATAGCATAACTGCGCAAATAGCGGATTGGGTTGGTTTAATATCAAAGCCGGCAGCCAGCATCTTGTCGCGGAAATAGCTTACGTTATTTATTAATTTGGTATGCAAAGCATCGCTTTCTTTCAGCATCTTAAACATTTCCAAGCTGGCGCCAACGATTGCCGGTGCTACGGAATTGGAGAATAAATATGGACGTGAACGTTGGCGGAGCATATCAATAATCTCTTTCTTTCCGGTAGTAAAACCACCCATAGCGCCCCCAAATGCTTTACCTAACGTACCGGTGAAGATATCAACCTGTCCGTAGACATTGAACTGTTCAGCTACACCATGCCCTGTTGGGCCTACAACACCAGCGGAGTGAGATTCGTCTACCATAACGAGTGCATCATATTTTTCTGCCAGTTCGCATATTTTATCCATAGGTGCAACATTGCCATCCATTGAGAATACACCGTCTGTTGCAATGATTCGATGGCGCTGAGCCTGTGATTCTTGCAAGCAACGTTCAAGATCCGCCATATCGGCATTGGCGTAACGGTAACGTTTTGCCTTACACAAACGGACACCATCTATAATGGAAGCATGGTTTAAAGCGTCTGAAATGATTGCATCTTCTTCGGTAAATAAAGGTTCGAATAAACCTCCGTTAGCATCGAAACAAGCAGCGTATAAGATAGTATCTTCCGTTTTGAAATAATCGGAAATAGCTGCTTCCAGTTTTTTATGCAAATCTTGAGTTCCACAAATGAATCGTACGGATGACATTCCGTACCCGTGTGTGTCCATGGCCGCTTTAGCTGCCTTAATCAAGCGTTGATTGTCCGACAATCCCAAATAATTGTTTGCACAGAAGTTTAATACTTCATCACCGGCGTTTACTTTAATGTCGGCTCTTTGAGGAGTGGTAATGATTCTTTCGTTCTTATATAAACCGGCAGCCTTAATATTAGCCAGCTCGTTTGTTAAGAAATCTTTAAGTTTTCCGTACATAAAACTTTGTTTTTTGTTAGTATTATATTTTAGTTGATAATTGACATATGATCGTTTGTCGACATTTTATTTGACAATGTGTTAAAAGAATTATCGTATACTGCTTGTATGCTTTAAACTATACTTGCAAATGTCGATATTTTTTTTTGAATATTGATATTAAAAAATAGAAGAAAATACTATTTAAACCATTTTATTCTCCATATCTTTGTCACTGAAAAAAACTTAAAGCTAAAAACGCAATGAAGAATGTATTGGTAATTGGTTCTACCGGTCAGATCGGATCAGAGTTAACCATGAAATTAAGGAGTATCTACGGTGGAAACATAGTTGCCGGATATATTCCGGGAGCAGAGCCTAAAGGTGAATTATTGGAATCTGGCCCTTCTGCTATCGTGGATATTACGAATGAGCAACAGATTGCCGAAACTGTTTCAAAGTACAATGTAGATACTATTTACAATCTGGCCGCATTGTTGTCTGCAGTAGCCGAAGCTAAACCGCAATTAGCCTGGAAAATTGGTATGGGAGGTTTGTTTAATGTTTTGGAAGTGGCACGTGAAATGCATTGTGCAGTGTTCACTCCGAGTTCTATTGGTGTATTTGGAAACAATACCCCAAAGGATAAAACGCCTCAGGACACTATTCGTAATCCGCGTACAATGTACGGAGTAACAAAAGTTTCAGGTGAATTATTGAGTGACTATTATAATATCCGTTTTGGTGTAGACACCCGTTCTGTTCGATTTCCCGGTTTAATTTCCTATGTAACTCCTCCGGGTGGTGGAACTACCGATTATGCAGTTGATATTTATTATGCAGCGGTAAAAGGTGAAAAGTTTGTGTGTCCAATTGCAGCCGAAACATTTATGGACATGATGTATATGCCTGACGGTTTGAGGGCTGCTATCGAAATAATGGAAGCCGATTCTACCAAATTTGTGCATCGTAATTCTTTTAATATAGCCTCTATGAGCTTTGATCCGGAGATCATTTATAATAATATAAAGAAGCATGTTCCCGACTTCCGGATGGAATATAAAGTTGATCCGTTACGTCAGGCTATTGCCGATTCTTGGCCAAATTCTTTGGATGACACTTGTGCCCGTGAGGAATGGGGATGGAAGCCGGAATATGATTTGGATGCAATGACCCGGGATATGCTGGCTAAACTGAAAGAACGTCTGTAAGAAATAAGTAATATAAAAATAATAGATAGCAAAAGCTGTGTTTTCGTAAGAGCACAGCTTTTTGTTTTTATTGATTCTGGTTTTTAGAGAAATATCCCTGTTTATCTTATTAGTATACAGTGGCTTATAAAGGATATATCTTTTGCTTTCAAAAGTCCCGTCTTAACATTTAAAAAGTCTGCTCTTTTGAAGTGTTAAGACGGGACTTTTAACATCAAAAGACATGTCTTTTTAAATGCCTGAATATGAGGTGTTAATTTAGCGTGTATTTACTCGTTATTTTGAGGTGGTTATACATTGGAAAACCGATCAATAACTCGTTTTCTTGAGAACTGTTTGTTTATATCGGGAATTTTTGCGAATATTGTAAATAAGTTGCATATATGGTAATTTAACTATTGACAACAAGAAGATTTAGGAGAAAAGTATTGGGACTCATGCCTGGCATGGAAATTCATTTTAAAGTGGATAATCATTAATGATATACGGAATGAACTATTGTGAAAAAATACAATATAAGATATATACAACAGGATTTGCCGGGTTTCCGGAAATGGTGGATCAATTATTAGCTCAGTTACCGGAAGATGAAATTATCATCCGTTTGTGTTTCTTTGGCACGCCGTCGTCTAATAAAGAATATATTTCCCGATATGCTGTTTTGCGTGAAAAGATACGTAAGTGCTATGGAAATAACGAACCAGCCCTTAGTTATGTATCCCAACCTCCGTTAAATGCTTCACTTGTTATGGAAGTACATAGTTATCGACCCGAATCTGATGACCATATTAGATTCCGGAAAATGGGAGAAATGTCTTATGTTGTTTTGGAAAACGGATGTGGGCGTTTTCTTTTTGCCGGAGGTTTTCAGGGAGATGTTGTTAATTGCGGAATAGAACAACAGTCAGTCGATATATTTCACTCCGTATCGAACGTTTTAAAAGAAGAAGGTTTTCCTATAAACAGTATTGTCCGGCAGTGGAATTATATAGAACTGATTACCGGTTTTGACAAAGAAGATCAGCATTATCAAACATTCAATAATGCCCGAAGCGAATTTTATGCAAAAACGAACTGGACGAACGGATATCCGGCTGCTACCGGTATTGGCACTAATATGGGAGGTGTATTGGTTGATCTGGATGCAGCCGTTTTTACTAATTCAACCTGTTTTGCTACTCCAATAGATAATAAATTGCAAATTGCCGCTCATGCCTATTCGGATAAGGTTTTGGACGTATCGCAAAGTAAGAAGACTACCCCTAAGTTTGAACGTGCAAAAAGTATTACCTGCGGTAAGAATCGGCTCGTATATATATCGGGCACTGCGGCTATACGGGGAGAAGAGAGTCTGGAAGGAGTGGGGCTGGAACGTCAGTTACGTATTACGATGGAGAATATAGATCAGCTTCTTGATGGCGCAAAGCTGAGTATACTACGCGTGTATTTGAAAGATAAGTCTTATTATGAAGAAGCCTGGAAATTGATGGAATCATATCAACTGGATATTCCTGTATCTTATATGTGTGCGGATGTATGCAGGAATGAGCTGCTGATTGAAATAGAAGGTATTGCAGTTCAATAAAATCCATGAGAGAAACTATTTAGGGCTTGGACACCTGATTTATCAGTCCGTATTTTCTTATCAATAGCTTGAGAAACGATTAATCTGTGTAAATTTGTAGCCTCAGTAATAATATAAAACATAATGAAATCTACTTTAGAAAAATTCTTTTCTTCTTATATAACGACAATTTCCTTGTTACTAATCTATGCTTTTGGTTTGGCTGTTGCTACTTTTATAGAGAAATATCATGGGACAATGGCCGCAAAAGCGATGATTTATTATTCTCCTTTGTTTTTTCTTCTACAATTTCTATTAGTCATCAATTTTATAGCGATTGTTGTAGAACGTCACTATTTAAAAAGCAAAAAATGGGGATTAATAGTTACACATTTCGCTTTTATAGTCATATTATCAGGAGCTTTGGTTTCTCATCTTCTGGGCGAAGAGGGTATTCTTCATTTACGGGAAGGGGAATCGAGTAACCGTATTGCCATTCGTACAGCCGATAAAACAACATTTCATACTCTGCCTTTTACTGTAGAATTGGTCAAATTTACTTTGACCCGTTACCCGGGTTCTGCCAGTCCGTCTTCTTATGAAAGTGAGTTATTGGTGCATGTGGATGGAAAAACGACACATGAACGGGTATATATGAATAATGTATTGGATGTAAAAGGGTATCGTTTTTTTCAGGCTTCGTATGATCAGGATGAACAGGGCACAATCCTTTCGGTTAACAGGGATGTAGCCGGACGTAATATTACCTATACCGGTTATTTGATGTTGATAATAGGTTTTATCTTTTGTTTTGCGGGCAAAAATTCTCGTTTTATGCAATTAAGCCGCCGGTTGAAGGAGTTAAGAAATAACTCACTTGTAATATTCTGTCTTTTTACTTTCGGTGTAATGCAAGCAGAAGCTAAGCCTGCTTCTCCTTCTATGATGGAGGCTGTACAGAAATATGTAGTTAGTTCCGGGCATGCGGCACAGTTCGGTTCTCTTCCGATACAATCCGTTAATGGACGGATGATTCCGATCAATACGTTTTCATCCAAGGTTCTTCGCAAACTACATAAGGCTGATAAAATAGGAAATCTCAATTCGGACCAGTTTCTTGTGAGCTTGTTGGCTTTGCCGGATATGTGGGTGCAAGTTCCTTTCATTTCTTTGTCAAATAAGGAATTAGCCTCCTATTATGATCTGACGGAAGGAGAGTGTGCTTATATTGAAATGTTTGATAGCAACGGAAACTATAAACTACAGGAAAAACTGGAAGAAGCCTACAATAAAATACCATCCGAACGTTCCCGTTTTGATAAAGATATTCTTAAACTGGATGAGCAAATCAATATATTTCATCAGCTTATTAATTATCAAATGTTGAATCTGTTTCCAAAGAAAGATGATCCGAACCATAAATGGTATTCACCGGGTGATGATCTGTCAACGTTCTCGGGTAAAGATTCGATGTTTGTTTCTCATATAATGGGTTGGTATCTGGCGGAAGTTCAGGAGGCATTAAATAGTGGAGATTGGAAAAAGGCGGATGAAATGGTTGACATGATAAGTAAATACCAACAAGTCAGAGGAAACTCTGTTGATATTAGTCCTGAGAAAATACAAGCGGAAATCAAATATAATCAGATGGATGTGTTTCGGCAATGTAAAAAAGGATATCTGATTTTAGGAGGCTTATTACTTATTCTTTCATTTGTTCTGTTGTTTAGGCAACAACGTTGGATTAAGTCGGTTGCATGGTTGTTAGGCATCGCTGTTTTCGCTGTATTTCTTTTCCATATGTATGGGATGGGAATGCGTTGGTACATTGCCGGATATGCACCATGGAGTAATTCGTACGAGACAATGGTCTATGTTGCTTGGGCTACTGTTTTTGCCGGTTTGCTTTTTGTCCGTCGTAGCCGTATTACATTTGCGTTGGCTACTTTGTTTGGAGGAATCATATTGTTCGTATCCGGTTTAAGTTGGATGGATCCTCAGATTAATCCGTTGGTTCCGGTATTGAAATCTCCTTGGCTGATGTTTCATGTTGCCGTTATCGTAGCTGCTTATGGTTTCTTTGGCATTTGTTGTCTGATAGGATTAACTAACCTTGTAATGATGTGCTTAATAAAAGAAAGTAACCGGATAATGTTATCTGCCCGTATACGCGAACTGAGTATTATAAATGAGATGTCAATGCTTATTGGGTTGGCATTGATGACAATCGGAACATTTTTAGGAGCTGTATGGGCGAACGAGTCTTGGGGACGTTATTGGGGCTGGGATCCAAAAGAGACATGGGCGCTTATCACGATGGTTGTATATGCCGTAGTTATTCATATGCGCCTGATAAAGAGTCTGAATAATTCATGGGTGTTTAATTTCGGTTCGATTATAGCATTCTATTCCGTATTAATGACTTTTTTTGGAGTGAATTATTTTTTAAGCGGAATGCATTCTTACGGGCAGAATGATAATGTGTATGGAATATTCATTTATCTTTATATTTATGTATTCATTGTTCTTATAGTCGGTTTTATTTCCTTCCGAAAGAAATTCCAATTTCTCTCGGAAGAAATTTCGAATACATCCGAAAGGAAATAAAAACCACGTAGGTTTTTGGTTACCGGACAGGTTGTGCTTTTTAAATATAAAGAGTATATTTGTACACATGAAAAACACAATTGGAATATGAAAGAAGATAATGCTGCTAAACGCCGCCGTAATCCGATGACATGGATTCCCAGCGTCTACTTTGCAATGGGTTTTCCCTTTGTTATATTGAATATGGTTGCCGTATTGATGTTTAAAGGGTTGAATATCTCCGATTCGCAGATAGCACTTTGGACTTCGCTGATAATGATACCATGGACATTGAAACCTTTGTGGAGTCCGCTGTTAGGTATGTACCGTACGAAGAAATTCTTTGTCGTTTTAACACAGCTCCTTACCGGTTGCATGTTTGGTTTAGTGGCTTTAGTGTTGAATATGCCTCACTTCTTTGCAATTACTGTAGGCCTACTTGCTATCATCGCTTTTAGTGGAGCTACTCACGATGTCGCTACCGATGGCGTTTATATAGACGAACTGTCTCCCGAAGATCAGGCTAAATATATAGGTTGGCAAGGCGCTTTCTACAATCTGGCAAAGCTTGTTGCAACCGGAGGATTGGTTTATCTGGCCGGTTATATGATTAGCTATTTCTCTCGCAAATATGACGGTGAAAGCGCAATCGTGTACGCCTGGATGTCGGTTATGCTTCTCTGCGGTGTTGTTATGATATTACTCGGAATATATCATACAAAAATGTTGCCGTCCGGTAAAAAGGCTTCAGGCGATAATAAATCGCTGAAAGAAAGTATGACCGAACTATGGAGTGTGTTTAAGGATTTTTTTACCAAAAAACATATCGTATGGTACATTTGCTTCATTATATTGTATCGCTTTGCCGAAGGCTTTGTTGTCAAGATTGTTCCCTTGTTTTTAAAGGCGCCGGTGGAACAACAAGGTTTAGGATTGTCGGAACAGGAGATTGGAGTATATTACGGAACATTTGGTGCAGCTGCCTTTGTACTTGGCTCTATATTAGCCGGCTATTACATTTCGGCTAAGGGATTGCGTAATGTATTGTTCAGATTATGTTGCTGTTTCAATATCCCGTTTCTGGTATATATGTTCCTCGCCTATTACCAACCTACGAACGGAATATTGATAGCTACGGCCATCATATTTGAATATTTTGGTTATGGCTTCGGATTTGCCGGACTAATCCTGTTCATGATGCAACAGGTTGCTGCGGGCAAACATCAGATGGCGCATTATGCGTTTGCTTCGGGTATTATGAACCTGGGGATAATGATTCCGGGAATGATAAGCGGATTTATCAGCGACTGGATCGGCTATAAATACTTCTTCGTATTTACAGTTTTTGCAATGATTCCATCGTTCTTAGTTGCCTATTTTGTACCGTTTACATATAATGATAAAGGAGAAAAACTGGAAGATTAACATTTAATACAAATAATAGACATGGACAAATTAAAGATTGTTGGTAAGGCATTGCCGGATATGCCGTGGGAAGATCGTCCGGAAGGTTGTAATAATGTAATGTGGAGATATTCTCAGAATCCGGTGATTCCTCGCGATATATTACCTACATCCAATAGCGTATTTAACAGTGCGGTTGTTCCTTTTAAAGGAGGTTATGCCGGTGTGTTTCGTTGCGACGATACGAACCGCCGTATGCGTTTGCATGTAGGTTTTAGTGCTGACGGTATTCATTGGAATATTGAAGAAAAGAAGCTGGAATTTGAATGTGACGATAAAGAAATCGGAGAATTTGTTTATGCGTATGATCCTCGTGTATGTTTCATAGAAGATCGTTACTATGTTACCTGGTGTAATGGTTATCATGGTCCAACAATTGGCGTTGCTTATACATTCGACTTTGAGACGTTCCACCAGTTGGAAAATGCTTATTTGCCATTCAACCGTAACGGGGTGATGTTTCCGCGTAAGATAAACGGTAACTTTGCCATGTTAAGCCGTCCGAGTGATAATGGTCACACTTCGTTTGGTGATATTTTCTATAGCGAATCACCAGACGCGTGTTTTTGGGGAAAGCATCGTCATGTAATGTCTCCTGCACCTTTTGAAGATAGTGCCTGGCAGTGTATGAAAATAGGTGCGGGGCCAATTCCTATTGAAACATCAGAGGGTTGGTTATTAATTTATCATGGTGTATTACATTCCTGTAATGGTTATGTGTATAGTTTTGGATCAGCTATTCTTGATCTGGAACAACCCTGGAAAGTGAAATTCCGTTCCGGCCCATATTTATTATCTCCGCAAAAAGATTACGAATGTATGGGAGATGTTCCGAATGTAGTATTTCCATGTGCTGCACTTTGTGACCCTGAAACTCGTCGTATAGCAGTATATTATGGCTGTGCTGATACGGTTACCGGATTGGCTTTCGGATATATCGACGAAATCATAGAATTTACGAAGAAAAATTCAATTATTTAATTGA
The DNA here is from genome assembly GCF_900186615.1 of Parabacteroides bouchesdurhonensis. Taxonomy (GTDB): domain Bacteria; phylum Bacteroidota; class Bacteroidia; order Bacteroidales; family Tannerellaceae; genus Parabacteroides; species Parabacteroides bouchesdurhonensis. The sequence goes on along the minus strand of NZ_LT896588.1, from coordinate 3,322,333 downwards.
GAGAGATAGTTTGAAAAAGGATGCCATTATTATGGTGTCCTTTTTTATTTGATAATATATGCCTATTAGTGCATGTAACTTGTCTTTTCTTTTAATACTTCTGCAAAAGGACGGTTCGTTAACTTACTTTCTATCCAAGATAAAAAGTCGAATGTTTTCAGTAATTGTTGTTCGTATTTATTTTGTTTGATCATATTTATATCTTTCTGATATTGAAGCCAGAGCTTGTTCTTTACTTTTTCATAGGAAGGCAGTGGATATGCCTGGACAAACCGGAAGATTAGTTTTTCGGTAATGTATATGTGCTTTTCGTAGCGAATGTTACGTTTTATGGAATTGATTTCATTTGTAAGAAAATCGTAGTTACCTAACTCAGCTTGTAATAGGAGGTTAATTAGACGAGCTATTTTATATGAAGGTAAAGCATAAAACAGTTTCCCTGAACTGAATATTCTTTTTATACATTTCTTGGCATTGGACAGGTCTTCACAACTAAGGTACAATATAGTGGAGCTGATGTGTAGTTTCAATTGAACTTCCAATGTTAGTAGATTACTTTTTTTAAATAAAGAATCATCGTATTGGTTTGTCAATTCTTTTGCTTCGACAAATTTTCCTGTATTTAAGAATCCGGCTAATTCATATTGATAAATACAGGCTCTGATATCTAAAATAAACTCTGTGGGATAATCGCTGGCTTCTATCTTTTTTAGTTTTGATAAAAAGAAAGGCATTTCTTGATATAGACCTGCGATATGTAAACTGTTTAAAATTCCTTGTATAGCGCTGACATAATAAATAGGTGGAGTTGATAATAGATGCTTATTCTTCTCAAATAGATTGATGAGTTCTTGATAATAACGTATAGCTGATTTATAGTTTCCTGAATTTAAATAATAAGTAGCTTGAAATAGTAAGTGTAATTTATTGGATTCAAAACTACGGTATGAACTGTTAGCGATGAGGTTTAGTTCACTCAATACTAAATCATTTAGATCTTCTTTTTGTTTGTCGGAACGGGCATATCCTTTATAATTCAGACGATATTTCAGGATATCATATAGTTGCAAATGCATATTTATGTTCCGTGAATATTTCATTACTTCATGAATTTTCATCTGTTTAGCTACTAATTGCCGTTCGCCGATTCCTTCAAAATTTAATGCGCTTAAATATTTGATTTCCGTACGAAGAATTAATAATAACAATGGGTCATTTTCATAAATGGTTGCTAGCTTTTGGGCTTTATTCAATTCAGAAAATGCGTCTTCAAATAATTCTCTTTCATATAAAATACCTGCTTTAGATATATAGTTGAATATTTCTGTTTGTATATTTTGTTTTTCCCTTAGTTTAACCAGGCAATCTAAGATGACTCTGTATAAATGTTTGACTGCCATATCAAAACTACTTCCATTCTGTATATCCGAAAATTGAGTATATATTTCTTCTATAGGAAGTTTTTTATCTAACAGATCGAAAAGGTGTAAATAAGCCTTTTCTCCGTTTTGCAAATTAGTATATAAACGGAAATATCTTTTCTCTGCTTTTGTAAGAGAATTGATAAGTATGATGAGAGAAGATGTTTTATTCATAATAGCTAGGAATTTTATAAAAAACAAAGTAACAAAAATAATTTGGGTTTATCTATTTGCTTTGTTATTTCTCTGTTTTATGTTTATTTATTTACTTATTTTTGTTTTATATTTTTGAGTATATCATTTCAGGATAAAGCATTAAAATGATTGTATAGAAATAGCGTTAATCTCTAAATTAATATATTAGTGGAAAAATTACAGGAACATAAAATATTGGTGGTTGGCAGTAGCAACACCGATATGGTTATTAAAACTCAACATCTCCCACGTCCGGGTGAAACAGTACTTGGCGGCACTTTCTTTATGAATCCCGGAGGTAAAGGTGCTAATCAGGCTGTTGCCATATCTCGTTTGGGAGGGAACGTCTCTTTTGTATGTAAGACCGGTAGTGATATATTTGGTCATCAGTCTCAACAATTATTCGAAGAAGAAGGCATAGATACTTCATATATTTTTTCTGATTCCATGAATCCTTCCGGCGTAGCTTTGATTACTGTAGATGCTCATGCCGAAAATTGTATTGTTGTTGCTTCCGGTGCGAATGCGAATCTTTTGCCTTCAGATTTAGAACAAGCGATAGATGCTGTTGAAGAGGCCAATTTAATTCTTATGCAGCTGGAAATTCCAATGGAGACTGTTGAGTATGTTGCAGAATTGGCTTATCGGAAAAAGAAGAAGGTTATTCTTAATCCGGCCCCGGCATGCCCTCTTGCTCCTTCATTACTTCAACATTTATATATGATCACTCCTAATGAGACGGAAGCTGAAATGATTTCCGGAATAAAAATTACTGATGAAACATCTGCTGTTGAAGCAGCAAAGTTTATATCAAAAATGGGAGTACAATATGTAATCATTACGTTAGGATCGAAAGGTGCATTGGTATATCATGACTCAATGGTAGAAATGATTCCGGCTTATAAAGTCCAAGCTGTAGATACAACAGCTGCCGGTGATGTTTTTAATGGTGCGTTAGTTGTAGCTCTTTCTGAAGAACGAAATCTGTCGGATGCTGTGCGTTTCGCATGTAAAGCTTCCGCAATTTCTGTAACACGTGTCGGAGCGCAATCATCCGCACCATATCGTAATGAAGTAGATATATTTGGTTAATTATAAATAAGACTATCATGAAAAAGACAACTTTCTTAATTGCAGGATTAATAACTTTACTTTCTTGTTTGAGTTCATGTAGCCAGCAACCGACGGCAAATAAACAAGCATCGATTCCCGAAAAATTTACTATTAGTAAAGAAGTTCTGATGGATAAAATAAAAGGAGGTTGGGCCGGTCAAACAATAGGATGTACTTACGGCGGACCAACAGAGTTCAGGTATAATGGAACGATGATACAGGATTATATTCCTATCAAATGGCCAGATGGTTATATTAAATGGTGGTATGACAATTTCCCTGGCTTGTATGACGATGTATATATGGATTTGACCTTTGTTGATGTGTTTGACAGGCTTGGTTTGGATGCTCCGGTAGATTCATTTGCTATGGCTTTTGCTACGGCTGGATATACATTGTGGCATGCAAATCAAGCGGCAAGATATAATATTTTACAGGGAATTATGCCTCCGGCTTCCGGACATTGGCATAATAATCCGCATGCCGATGATATAGACTATCAGATTGAAGCTGATTATGCAGGGTTAATGTCTCCCGGTATGCCAAATGCAGCTTCTGCTATTTCCGATAAAATAGGTCATATAATGAATTACGGAGATGGTTGGTATGGCGGCGTATATGTAGGTGCGATGTATGCTTTGGCGTTTATTTCTGATGATATAGAATACATTGCAACGGAGGCTCTTAAGACGATACCTGAACAAAGTACGTATTATCAGTGTATGAGTGATGTTATCCGTTGGCATAAGGAATTCCCCGATGATTGGAAACGTACTTGGTTTGAGTGTGAAAAGAAATGGAGTCAGGATATAGGTTGTCCTGACGGAGTATTTGTCGCACTTAATATTGATGCTGTAATTAACAGTGCATATATCCTTATCGGTTTACTTTACGGAGAAGGAGATTTCTATAAAACAATGGATATTTCTACACGTTGCGGGCAAGATTCAGATTGTAATCCGGCTTCTGCAGCCGGTATTCTTGGAACGATGCTTGGATATAGCAATATTCCGGAATATTGGATAAAGAATCTGAAAGAAGTAGAAGATATTGATTTCGCCTATACAACAATCTCGCTTAATAAGACTTACCAAATGAGTTTTGACCAGGCCATTCAGATGATTGAGCGTAACGGAGGAAAAGTAGAAGGTGATAATGTGATAATAGCATGCCAACAACCTGTTCCTGTGAAATATGAAAAGGCCTTTGCCGGACAATATCCAATAGATAAAATTCCTATAAATAAAGATCTTGCGGATGTTGGTGAATTTACATTTGAAGGAACTTCTGTCGTGTTTAAAGGTTATGTTCGTTGTCAAAAGCAGGATTATGTAGCAAAAGCGGAAATGTACATTGATGGCGAGTTGATGGAAATAGCTAATCTGCCGGCTTCTTATACTACGCGTCGAAATGAACTGTTCTGGAAATATGAATTACCAAAAGGAAAGCATGTTGTTACTTTCAAATGGTTGAATCCTATACCAGATGCTGCTATTGTTTTTGGAGATGCAGTCGTTTATTCGGATGCTCCAATGCAGATTACCCATCAATAAATTATATGGATATGAATAAAATATATTTGTTAATCGGTTTAATACTATTATTTACAACTTGTGTTGGCAATAAGGCTGAACAATCGGAGCAAACTGAAACTATTCATCCCGTCAATCTTATTCTTGATACGGACTTAGGTCCAGACTATGATGATGTGGCTGCAATGGCTTTGATGCATGCATTGGCTGATAGTGGACAAGTAAATATTTTAGGTGTACTTTCATCCAACCATGATGAGCAAGTTATACCATGTATTGAGGTGCTGAATACCTATTTCAACCGTCCGGATATTCCTGTAGGAGGACCGAAAAGTAAAGGAGGTGTTTCGCTTACTTCTCCGCATAAAATCAGATGGACAGATGTGTTGCCTTCCAAATATCCGCATAAAACGGCTGAAACATCAGATGCTCCGGATGCTGTAAAAGTCTATCGGAAATTATTGAGTGATCAGCCGGATAGTAGTGTTGTAATTTGTTCAATAGGCTTTTTTACGAACTTAAAAGACTTGTTGTTATCAGGTGGCGATGAATATAGTTCTTTGTCCGGCAGAGAACTGGTTTCAAAGAAGGTTAAGAGGTTGGTATCTATGGCAGGTATGTTTCCCGAAGGAAAAGAATTCAATGTATATTGTGATGCTATAGCTTCGCGTGTGGTAGCGGAACAATGGCCAACTGAAATTATTTTTAGTGGTTTTGAAATAGGAGAGAAAATTCTTACAGGTAAACAACTTGTTCGGATGAATGCTGTAAATAATCCGGTAAAAGAAGTATATGAACTCTGTTTTGCAGAAGAAGGTCCGGATGGACATATGAGTTGGGACCCTACAGCTGTACTGGTTGCAATCAAAGGATATGAACCGTATTATAATGTTGAGCGTGGTACTTTCAGTATTGTAAACGATGAAGGTACTAACAGTTGGACACCGAACGCAAATGGAAAAGATCTTCGTTTGATAGAAAAGGTACCGTCTGCTGAAATGACGGCTATTATTGAGAATTATATGATGTATCAACCTATAGTTAAATAAGAAAGATATGTTTATAGTACAGAATTATTCATTAGCTATTGTATTTTGCGTGATAACGATGCTTTGTTGGGGATCGTGGGGAAATACGCAAAAACTAGCTTCGAGAACTTGGAGATATGAGTTCTTTTATTGGGATTATGTGATCGGCGTCTTGCTCTTTTCCATTATCTCTGCATTTACTTTGGGCAGTATTGGCGCGGAAGGACGTAGTTTTCTTCCGGACTTGGCACAAGCGGATATGTCTAGTTTAGGCAGTGCTTTTCTGGGTGGTATTATTTTTAATGCGGCTAATATTTTATTATCTGCAGCTATTGCTATTTGTGGAATGTCTGTTGCCTTCCCTGTAGGAATAGGATTAGCTTTAGTATTGGGAGTATTGGTGAATTATTTTGGTGCTGCAAAAGGAGAACCCATGTTTATATTTATTGGTGTTGCTTTTATTACGGTTGCCATCATTTTGAATGGCCTGGCATATAAGAAAGCGTTGGTAGGAACACGAAGTGTGTCGGCTAAAGGTATTGGCCTTTCAATTGCCGCCGGTGTAATTATGGCCTTTTTCTATCGCTTTGTTGCTGCTTCAATGGATTTGGAAAACTTCGCACATCCGGCTGCTGGAAAACTGACTCCTTATACGGCGGTGTTTATCTTTGCATTAGGTGTATTTATTAGTAATTTCTTGTTTAATACCTTGGCTATGAAACATCCGGTAGAAGGTCAACCTGTGTCTATCTCCGGTTATTTTAAAGGCAATTTTAATACACATTTAGTTGGCATATTAGGTGGCGTTATATGGTGTATCGGACAATCCTTTAGCATGATTGCGTCAGAAAAAGCCGGAGCTGCTATTTCTTATGGTTTAGGTCAAGGTGCTACATTGGTATCGGCTTTGTGGGGTATTTTGATCTGGAAAGAATTTAAAGGAGCGCCTAAAAGTTCGGATCAGTTGAATCTTGGAATGTTTATCCTGTTTATTATAGGTTTGGGCTTTCTGATTTATGCTGGAGCATAGTAAAATAAAATACTTGCGATAATTGAAAGGCAAGAGCTATAAAGTATGGTTCTTGCCTTTTTTTGTATTTATATCAGGAAAAAGCCGTACATTTGCCTTTGTTTCTTGTTTATTGGATATGTAGAACTAATAAAAGAATCTATGAAAGAAGACGGTGATATTTTTAAAAAGTTCAGAAATTCTTTTGAAAGGATAGACGGACATCTCCATATACTAGAACAGCGCATTCCTGTAGAACTTCAGATGGAATATTTTAAACATTCGGAAGAAAAACGTAAGGAAAATCAGCCGCCTCGTCCATTAACGGATCAAGAATGTCAAGATGTATTCGCTCTCCTGATTGATAATAAAGAATCTGGAAGAGAGGAGAAAAGAGATCAACTTACTCTGTTGGCAACATCCAAAAATGTAAAGGCATATAAACTGTTACAAGAATATGTGCAAAATCCGGATAAAGAAGTTACAGACTGGGCGTTTATGGCATTGATGGAGTGTCGTATATCTTTAGAATCTGAGTTGTCGGAAGAAAAACAGATATATATTTCTACCGGATTAGGAGGAAAAGGAGAAAAATTACGTTTTTATGTGTTGATGTTGTCGGCAGATAGAAAACCTTTTGTTGATTATCAACGCAAGGTGATAGAACGTGAATTTGCTTATTATTTACCTAAAGCTGATTGTGAAATAGAACGTCTTACTATAGGTGAACAATATGTTGAACTGGTTTTCCTGATACCGGTTCGCGCCGATATAAAAGGTACGTTGGACAAAGTGATAATTGAATGTAACCAATATGGCAATTTCCTTTCCGATATTTTTACAATAACGAATGTAAAGGAACTTACTCACGAAGAAATAGAAGAGATTATATATAAGAATGGAGACGGTAAAACAAGCGATTAAATATGGCGTTGTAGGAGTAAGTAACACTTTAATAACAATGGCCGTTATTTGGGTGATGATGAAACTTTTTGGATGTAGAGAAGGATTATCTAATATTACAGGTTACGTGGCTGGTATTTTAAATAGTTTTATTTGGAATAAGCAATGGACTTTTAAAGCCAGTTCTTCCGGATGGGGTAAAAGTGCGTTTCGTTTTGCAATAGCTTTTATAATTTGTTATTTATTACAATACGGATTAGTAATGCTCCTGAATAAACATTTGTCTATAGATCATTATTATAATCATCTTATTGGGATGGCATTTTATACAGTGATTAATTTCATAATGAATAAGTTTTATACTTTTAAAGCATAATAAGGGAAAGATGAAAAAACTCGCAGTTATTGTTCCTTGTTATAATGAGGAAGCCGTTATAACGGAATCGTATAGACGAACGAAAAAAGTGTTAGAGGCGTTGCCGAATCCGACTGAAATTATTTATATCAATGATGGTAGTCGTGATAAAACACGTGAGATACTTAATAATATTGCAGCTTCTGACCCATCTGTAAAAATACTTCATTTCTCGCGTAATTTTGGGCATCAACCAGCCGTTACTGCAGGAATTAATAATTGTGATGCCGATTTAGCAATAATAATAGACGCGGATATGCAGGATCCTCCTGAATTAATCCCGGAGATTTTAGCATTGCAAGAAAAAGAAAATGCGAATGTAGTATATTGTGTACGCAAATCCCGTGAGGGAGAAAGTGCTTTTAAGTTGTTTACTGCTAAAGCTTTTTATCGGGTTATGAATTATATGAGTGAGGTTCATTTCCCATTAGATACGGGTGATTTTCGTTTAGTAGACCGTAAAGTAATGGATGAATTCGACCGTTTTAAAGAACGGGGAAAATATATCCGTGGTTTGATTAGTTGGGTAGGTTTTCATCAGGTTCCGTTTTATTATGAACGGGAAGCTCGCATAGCCGGAGAAACTAAGTATCCGTTGAGCAAAATGGTGAAATTTGCTTCTACCGCAATGTTATACTTCTCAAAAAAACCATTAAGACTGGCAACGAGTTTGGGATTTATTTCTGTATTGGTCGGTATCGTATTAGCTCTATGGTTTACATTAGGAAAAATATATGGATTTAGCAATGCAGAGACAGGATGGACATCTATTATGACTTCCGTTATTTTCTTTGGCGGAGTTCAGTTATTGACGGTTGGCGTACTTGGTCAATATGTCGGAATCTTGTTCGATGAAATCAAAGCGCGCCCCGAATATATTATTGATGAGAAGAAAAATTTCTGATTAAAGGATTATATTATTTGATAGCCCTAAAGCTCTTGCTGTTTTATTGATGGCAATAGAATTTAGGGCTACTTTTTATTTTAGCCAAAAACTTGAACAAAATAAATTATCCAACCGTTATATTTATAAAATGCGTTCGATGGAAATTTTTGTTCCTTTCGGAAGAAAATAAAATTTCTCTCGGAAGAAATTCAAATTTCGTTCGAATGGACGCCTTTTTACTTAGATAAAGATACGCGCGATTTCTTAGCTCTTATAGATTTCTTCTATATCCTCATAGAAATTATCAAATATAAGTAATTATACTATTTATTACATTTGTAAAAAGCTAACAGAAAGGTGTTTGATAATCTAAAAAACTATATATATGGTGCATGATATTGAAATGTTGGAAAACTTCTATTCCAAGTTCCCCAAACGGGTTGATAACGCACGCAAGAGCATTGGTCGTCCGATGACATTGTCTGAAAAAATCCTTTATGCTCATTTATATGATGAAAATAATATTCGTCTTTTTAAACGAGGCGAAGATTATGTAAATTTCCGTCCTGATCGTGTGGCGATGCAAGATGCTACAGCACAGATGGCACTACTTCAATTTATGAATGCCGGGAAAGACAAGTCTGCCGTACCTGCTACTGTACATTGTGATCATCTTATTCAAGCGAATCTCGGTGCAAAAGAAGACATCCATATTGCTACCGAAGGTAACCGGGAAGTATATGATTTTCTTAAAACAGTATCAGGTAAATATGGTATTGGTTTTTGGAAACCCGGAGCCGGAATTATCCATCAAGTCGTATTAGAAAACTATGCTTTTCCGGGAGGTATGATGGTTGGAACAGATTCTCATACGCCCAACGCCGGAGGATTAGGAATGGTTGCAATCGGTGTAGGTGGTGCTGATGCTGTAGATGTTATGACGGGAATGGAGTGGGAGTTGAAGATGCCTAAACTTATTGGTGTTAAACTTACCGGACGTCTGAATGGATGGGCTTCTCCTAAAGATGTGATTCTGAAACTGGCAGGCATCCTTACTGTAAAAGGAGGAACGAATGCTATTATTGAATATTTCGGAGAAGGCGCTTCTTCTTTGTCTGCTACGGGAAAAGCTACTATTTGCAATATGGGAGCAGAAGTCGGGGCAACAACATCTTTATTCCCGTTTGATAAAAATATGGCAACTTATTTACGCGCAACCGGTCGGGAAGAGATTGCTGTTAAGGCAGAAGCCATTTCATCTTATCTGGAAGCAGATGAGGAAGTTCGTGCTACCCCGGAAATGTATTATGATCGCGTTATTGTTATTAACCTTTCAGAATTGGAACCTTATATTAATGGCCCGTTTACCCCGGATGCTGCGACTCCAATTTCCGAATTTGCTGCAAAGGTGCGGGAAAATGGTTATCCGCAAAAGATGGAGGTTGGATTGATAGGTTCGTGTACAAACTCTTCATATCAGGATTTGAGTCGTGCCGCATCTATTGCCCGTCAGGCTTATGAAGATAAAATACCGGTGAATGCTTCGTTAATTATTAATCCGGGCTCCGAGCAGATTCGTTATACGGCAGAACGGGATGGTCTTATTGCCGACTTTGAACGTATAGGTGCCGTTATCATGGCAAATGCATGTGGCCCCTGTATCGGGCAATGGAAAAGACATACAAGTGATAATACCCGTAATAATTCTATAGTAACTTCTTTCAACCGCAACTTTGCCAAGCGAGCCGATGGCAATCCAAATACACATGCGTTTGTTGCTTCTCCGGAACTGACATTGGCTTTGACAATTGCCGGCGATCTTTGTTTCAATCCGCTTAAAGATACATTGAACACTTCGGATGGACGTAAAGTAAAGTTGAAAGAACCTCAGGGTATTGATTTTCCATCGAAAGGTTTTGATGTGAAAGATAACGGATTCATCGCTCCTTCGGCTTCTTTGGTTGATGTAAAGATCAGTCCGGAATCGAATCGCTTGCAGGCTTTGAAACCGTTTGCTCCTTGGAATGGCGCTGATTTGTTGGATATGCCTCTTCTTATTAAGGTTGAAGGTAAATGTACAACAGACCATATATCAATGGCAGGTCCGTGGTTACGTTTCCGTGGTCATTTGGAAAATATCTCCGATAATATGTTGATGGGAGCTGTGAATGCTTTCAATGGAAAGACCAATTCCGTATTGAATCAGTTAGATGGTAAATATGAGGCTGTTTCGGCTGTTGCTAAGCAATATAAACAACAAGATATTTCGTCTATTGTAGTGGCGGAAGAAAATTATGGAGAAGGTTCTTCCCGTGAACATGCGGCGATGGAACCGCGTTTTCTGAATGTAAAAGTAATTCTTGCTAAAAGTTTTGCCCGCATTCATGAAACAAACTTGAAAAAACAAGGAATGCTAGCTTTAACCTTTGCTGATAAAGACGATTATAAGAAAGTTCGAGAAGACGATCGTATATCTATTATCGGATTACAATCTTTTGCTCCGGGTAAACCGCTTATTGCAGTGCTTCGCCATGCTGATGAATCGGAAGAATCTTTTCCGGTAAATCATACATACAATGATTTACAGATAAAATGGTTTAAAGCTGGTTCTGCGTTGAATGCAGCACATGAATAATATAAAATAGAAAATTGTATGGACAAAATAACGAAACAAGACGGTCGCTTGATTGTACCGGATAAAGTTATCATTCCTTATATAGAAGGAGATGGTGTAGGAGCAGAAATTACTCCTGTCTGTCAGAATATTGTAAATGCCGCTTTAATTAAGGCTTATGATGGAAAACGGGCTATAGAGTGGAAAGAAATATTAGCCGGTGAAAAGGCTTTTACTAAAACCGGCAGTTGGTTACCGGATGAAACAATGCAAGCTTTTACCGAATATATTGTTGGCATAAAAGGGCCGCTTACCACACCAATCGGAGGCGGTATCCGTTCTTTAAATGTTGCACTTCGACAAACGCTGGATTTATATGTTTGTCTTCGTCCTGTACGTTGGTTTAAAGGAGTTGTATCTCCGATAAAGGAACCTCAGAAGGTAAATATGTATATTTTTCGTGAAAATACGGAAGACATTTATGCCGGTATAGAATGGAAACAAGGTACACCGGAAGCTCATAAGTTTTATAAATTCCTGACCGATGAAATGGGAGTAACTAAGGTTCGTTTTCCGGAAACGTCTTCTTTTGGAGTAAAACCGGTGTCTGTGGAAGGAACGGAACGATTAGTTCGTGCGGCTATTGAGTTTGCGTTGGAGAATAAACTGCCCAGTGTTACTTTAGTTCATAAAGGCAACATAATGAAATTTACGGAAGGTGGTTTTAAAGAATGGGGCTACGCATTGGCTGAAAGAGAATTTGGTAAAGCAATTTCAGAGGGTAAGCTGGTGATTAAAGATGTAATCGCTGATGCTTTTTTGCAAAATACGCTATTGATGCCCGAAGAGTATTCGGTAATTGCTACACTGAATCTGAATGGAGATTATATTTCAGATCAATTAGCGGCTATGGTTGGCGGTATTGGTATTGCTCCCGGGGCAAATATTAATTATGTAAGTGGCCATGCTATTTTTGAAGCTACACATGGCACGGCCCCTAATATTGCCGGTAAAAACGTAGTAAATCCATCATCTCTTTTACTTTCATCTGTTATGATGCTTGAATATATGGGATGGAATGAGGCGGCTTCGTTGATAACTGCGGCAATGGAAGAGGCTTTTGGAAAAGGGTTGGCTACTCACGATCTGGCACGTTTTATGCCTGATGGTAAATCTCTTGGCACTAAAGAATTTGGTGAACTGATTATCTCGCTTTTGTAACAATAAATTTATTGATCGTAATGAAGAAAGAATATATTATTTATAAACTGTCGGAAGAGGCAAAGAATACATGTAAGATAGACAACGAACTATTTCCGAAGTATAATGTAAAGCGAGGTCTGCGTAATGAAGACGGTAGCGGTGTTTTGGTTGGATTGACTAAGATTGGCAATGTGGTTGGGTATGAACGTCTTCCGGAAGGAGGATTGAAAGCTATACCAGGTAAATTGTTTTATAGAGGTTATGATGTGGAGGATATAGCCCACGGTCTTATAAAAGAAAAACGTTTTGGATTTGAAGAAGTAGCTTATTTGATGCTTTCCGGTAGATTGCCGGATAAAGAAGAATTGGCGTCTTTTAAAGAACTGATAAATGATAATATGCCTTTGGAGCAAAAGACGAAGATGAATATCTTGGATCTGGAAGGACAGAATATTATGAATATACTGGCTCGTAGCGTGCTGGAAATGTATACATTCGATCCGAATCCGGATGATACATCCCGTGATAATCTGATGCGCCAATCCATCGATCTTATTTCTAAATTCCCAACAATTATTGCATATGCCTATAATATATACCGTCATAGCACACAAGGACGTTCGTTACATATTCGTCATCCGCACGAGAATTTGTCCATTGCCGAGAATTTCCTGCACATGTTAAAACGCGATTTTACCGATTTGGATGCACGAACGTTAGATTTATTATTGGTATTACAGGCAGAACATGGTGGTGGAAATAACTCTACGTTCACAGTGCGTGTAACCAGTTCTACGGGGACAGATACTTATTCTGCAATTGCTGCCGGTATTGGTTCGCTGAAAGGTCCGTTACATGGTGGTGCAAATATCCAAGTGGTTGACATGTTTCATCACCTGAAAGATAATATAGAGGATTGGACAAATGTTGATGAAATCGATACTTATTTCATGCGTATGCTAAATAAGGAAGCCTATAATAAAACCGGGCTGATTTATGGTATTGGACATGCCGTTTATACCATTTCTGACCCTCGTGCGGTTGTATTGAAAGAACTGGCCCGTGAGCTGGCAAAGGAAAAAGGTCGTGAAGAAGAGTTTAATTTCCTTGAATTATTGGAGGAACGTGCTATTGAATGTTTTGCAAAACATAAAGGAACGAAGAAGCGCGTGTCATCTAATGTGGATTTTTATTCAGGCTTCGTATATGAAATGATTGGCCTTCCGCAAGAAATTTATACACCCTTGTTTGCTATGGCTCGTATTGTGGGCTGGACGGCACACCGTATAGAAGAGTTGAACTTTGAAGGTAAACGTATTATTCGTCCTGCGTATAAGAATGTGCTTGACGAGCAAATATATACTCCACTTAACGAACGTTAGACTAAGTAGTTCCTGTATCGTTATTAGGTAATAGTAATTGCTGCTCCTTTTCGTGAGGGGCAGCAATGTTTTTTATCTTTTATATAGAGTTATTCCTTATATTTGCATCCTAATAATATAATGTAAATATGAAAGAATCTACGCGTATTCTTCGTTTTGCTATTGTAGGAACTTTGAATGCTCTGATTACTGCATCGATCATTTGGATATTGATGGATCTGTTGGATTGCAATTATTTATGGTCGAATGTGGCCGGCTATATAGCTGCTTTGATAAATAATTTCTTTTGGTGTAAGTATTGGGTGTTTTCCACCGGTGAAGGACAATTTATCAAAGAGATTCCTTTGTTTTTACTCGCTTTCGGAATGGCATATACAGCCCAGTTCCTTTCTTTGCTTTTGATGGTGGAAGTAATAGAATTGAATGAATATCTTGCTCAATTTCTCGGACTTTTTGTTTATGGTGCTATTAATTTCGTGATGAATAGGAAAGTTACTTTCAAATCTTGATAAGAGTTCTTTTTATTCATATATAATTGATATAATTAAGAAGAAGAGCTTTTTGCGATGTAATGATTGTTGTAAAATAAACGCAAAGATGCTATCTTTGACACAAAACTAAATATTATGCCTGTCAGATCTTATATTGAATCCAACAAGGATCGTTTTCTCGAAGAATTATTCTCACTTATTCGTATTCCTTCAATTAGTGCCAAACAAGAAAATAAACCCGATATGTTGACTTGTGCACAACGTTGGGTGGAGGTGTTACTTTTATCCGGTGTTGATAAAGCAGTTATAATGCCAACAAATGGCAATCCGGTGGTTTATGCAGAAAAAATGGTTTCTCCAAAGGCTAAAACAGTGTTGGTTTATGCCCACTATGATGTAATGCCTGCAGAGCCATTGGAATTATGGAAGAGTAAACCTTTTGATCCGGAGATTCGTGATGGCCGTATTTGGGCGCGCGGGGCTGACGACGATAAAGGTCAAAGTATGATTCAGGTAAAAGGGTTTGAAACGGCATTGAAGAATGATTTGTTGGCTTGTAATGTGAAATTTATTTTTGAAGGGGAGGAAGAGATCGGTTCTCCCAGTCTGGAGGCTTTTTGCCGTGATAATAAAGATTTATTGCAAGCGGATATTATTCTTGTATCCGATACCAGTATGGTTAGTGCGGAAACCCCGTCGTTGACAACCGGTTTACGAGGTCTTGCTTATTGGGAAGTGGAAGTAACCGGCCCTAATCGTGATTTGCATTCTGGTCATTTTGGAGGCGCTGTAGCTAATCCTATCAATATACTTTGTAAGCTGATGGCTGATGTGACGGATGCTGATGGTCGTATTACAATTCCTGGATTTTATGATGATGTAGAGGAAGTGCCTTCCGCTGAACGAAAAATGATTGCTCAAATTCCTTTTGATGAAGAGAAATATAAGGCGGCAATTGGTGTAAAGGCATTATTTGGAGAGAAAGGATATTCTACGTTGGAACGGAATAGTTGCCGTCCGTCATTTGATATTTGTGGTATTTGGGGAGGCTATACAGGTGAAGGAAGTAAAACAGTCTTGCCATCCAAAGCTTATGCCAAAGTGTCTTGTCGGTTAGTTCCGCATCAGGATCATGAGAAAATTTCCCGAATGTTTGAAGATTATATCGCCCGTGTCGCTCTGGACTTTGTAACAGTAAAGGTGACGCCTAGCCATGGAGGACAAGGATATGTCTGTCCGATAGATATACCGGCTTATCAAGCTGCTGAAAAAGCGGTAGAAACAGCTTTTGGAAAGAAACCGTTAGCTGTGCGTCGCGGAGGAAGTATCCCTATCATTTCCACATTTGAACAGGTATTGGGAGTCAAGACGATACTGATGGGATTTGGCTTGGAACAGAATGCGATTCATTCGCCGAATGAAAGCTGCCGTTTGGATATATTTTATAAAGGTATAGAGGCTGTTGCCGAATTTTATAGGGACTTTAAGTAATAAGTAATTCATCGTTATGAAGCAAATTATAGATATTGAAACATGGGAACGAAGAGATAACTACCGGTTCTTTCGGGGATTTTTGAATCCATGTATCTCAATTACTTCGGAAATAGAATGCGGGATAGCTAAAGAAAAAGCCCATGTTAACAAACAATCGTTTTTCCTGTATTATTTATATGCTATACTTCGTGCTGCAAATGAAATTAAAGAGTTAAGATACCGTTTTGATGCCAAAGAACAAGTCATACTGTATGATAAGGTTGATGTGCTGGCTCCTGTAAAGATGAATGAGAAAGGAAAGTTTTATACAGTGCGTATTCCGTGGATAGAGGACTTTGAAAAATTCCATGAAGTCGCTTCTGCTATTATCCGGAATATACCGGAAGATGGTGATCCATATGCTGCCGAGAATGGAGCTTCGGAAGACGAAAGATATAATGTTATTCTGGTTAGCGCGACTCCTGATTTATTCTTTACATCCGTGACACATACACAACAACATAAAAATGGAGGAGATTATCCGCTAATAAACGTTGGAAAGGCTGTAATAAGAGGAGGTAGTTTGGTAATTCCTATAGCATTGTATGTAAATCATAGTTTTGTAGACGGCGTTCATATCGCCGATTTTTATAAACGAGTAGAGCAATACCTGCGATAATTAGATATGAAAATACAAGAGGATGAAAGAATAGTACGTGCGTTGTCTAATGCCAAAATTGAAGCATTGAATGAAATGCAACAATCGGTATTGGATGCCGGTACAAGTAAGGACCTGGTACTGTTAAGTCCCACAGGTTCAGGTAAGACATTAGCGTTTTTGCTACCTTTATTGACATTGTTTACGAATGAAGATAAACAAATACAAGCACTAATCATTGCTCCTTCACGGGAATTAGCTTTGCAGATAGAAACTGTGTTCCGTTCGTTAGGCTCCGGATATAAAGTGAATTGTTGTTATGGCGGGCATCCGATACGGGTTGAGAAAAAAAGTCTGGAACATCCTCCCACGGTACTTATCGGTACGCCCGGACGAATTTTAGACCACATCGAACGCGGAAGCCTTAATTTAGATACGGTGAAAACGTTAATCCTGGATGAGTTCGATAAATCATTGGAGCTGGGTTTTCTTGCTGAAATGAAAGAGATATTAGGGCATCTTCCTAATGTACGCCGCCGGATTCTTACTTCGGCAACGGCAGCGGTTGATATACCTTCTTTTATTGGTATTACTTCTCCGGTGCGTTTATCTTTCTTGAAGGAAACGAAAGAAATAAAAAGATTGACGGTCCGTATAGTTAAATCTCCGATAAAGGATAAATTGGAGACTTTATATAAATTATTGGGAGAGTTAAATGGCGGCTCTGCGTTAGTTTTTTGTAACCTGCGTGGAGCAGTAGAAAGGGTAAGTAATTATCTTTCGGAAATGGGGGTGGAAAATGAATATTTTCACGGTGGAATGGAGCAATCTGAGCGTGAACGCGCCCTTTCTCTTTTCCGTAACGGCAGTACTACTGTGTTTATTTCGACAGACCTGGCAGCAAGGGGATTGGATATTCCGGAAGTGAAGAATGTAATACATTATCATTTACCTGTTAATGAAGAGGCTTATATCCACCGAAATGGACGTACGGCCCGAATGAATGCCGAAGGAAATGCATATATCATTTTGAATGAACAAGAAACGATACCCGAATATCTTATTCGTCAGCCGGATGAGTTTTATCTTCCGGAAAAGACAAAAAAGCCGGTTCTTTCCGAGTGGGTCACACTTACAATCAATAAAGGAAAACGTGATAAATTAAGTAAGAAGGATATCGTTGGCTTCCTTTTCCAAAAAGGAGGCTTGGAGAAAGACGAATTAGGTGTGGTTGAAGTTAAGGAGAGTTGTTCTTTTGCTGCAATAAAACGGAATAAACTATCTGTCTTGCTAGCCCGTATCCGTGATGAAAAGATAAAAAACATGAAAGCAAAATTCAATTGAAAAGATGAATATACTGATTAAGAATGCACAGCTGAATGGCTCGGAAATTGATATTTATATAGAAGGTAAGTATATAAAACAAATAGGAAAAGACTTCTCTGTACAAGCCGATAAAGTAATAGATGCCACAAAGAAAGCCGTTGTGCCCGGTTTTGTTAATGCACACACCCATGCGGCTATGACTCTTTTCCGTGGCTATGGGGATGATATGCCTTTAATGCCCTGGCTGGAGCAGAAGATTTGGCCGAATGAAGCAAAAATGACTCGTGAAGACGTATATTGGGGAGCAAAACTGGCATGTCTGGAGATGATAAAAAGCGGAACTACTACTTTTTTCGATATGTACCATAAGTTTCGTGGAACAGCTGATGCCGTGGAAGAGATGGGGATAAGAGCTGTGATTTCTGGCGTTTGTTTCGATCATTTTCAACCGGAACAGGCAGAAAAATGTAAATCAAATAATATAAAGTTATATTCGGAATTTGATGAATATAGCGACCGTATAAAATATGCTATAGGGCCGCATGCCATATATACAGTATCAGGAGAACTTTTACAATGGATCAATAAATTCTCTTCCGAACGGAATATATTAATCCATCTGCATCTGTCGGAAACGGAAGAGGAGGTAGAAAATTCAATTAAACATTTTGGTCTTTCTCCCGTACGTTATTTATATAAGCTGGGCGTTTTGTCTCCTCGTCTGGTTATTGCCCATGGTATCTATGTTGATAGAGATGAAATTCGCATGTTGGCCGACCATGGGGTAAAGGTTGTGCATAATCCTGCCTCTAATATGAAGTTAGCTTCGGGTATTCATTTTCAGTTCAAAGAAATGAAAGAGGCCGGTATTATGATTGGTTTAGGTACGGATGGTTGTTCTTCCTCTAATAATCTGGATATGGTAGAAGCTATGAAGTTGGCTTCTTTATTAGGTAAAGCCTGGCGAAAAAATCCCGAAGCACTTACTGCCGGTGAAATGTTGAAAGCGGCAACAGAGTCAGGTGCTTCTATTCTGGACATTAAAGCAGGGCGTATTGAAGAAGGTTATCTTGCGGATTTAAGCTTAGTAGATTTGAATATTCCTGCTTTTACTCCTAATTTTAATTTTGTATCCAATTTGGTATATGCGGCAAATGGCAGTTGTATAGATACAGTTATATGTAATGGTAAAGTACTAATGGAAAATAAAAAAGTTCCGGGAGAGGATGAGATTATGGAACGTGCTGCTCAAGTCGCTTATAATTTGATGACCAGATAATTTTAATGACAATAAATAAAGTAAGAAGAGCATGAATAAGATGAAAGATTTATACGATGAAACGGCTGATTATTTAGTTTCTCATATTTCAGGAAATCCTAAAACCGCGATTATATTGGGTAGTGGATTAGGTTCGTTGGCCGAACAAATAGAAGATGCTACAATAATTCCTTACAAAGAGATTCCTAATTTTATGAATTCTACGGCAACAGGACATAAAGGGAATCTTATTTGCGGAAAGTTGGGAGGGAAGACTGTTTTAGCTATGCAGGGCCGTTTTCACTATTATGAAGGATATTCGATGCAGCAGGTTACTTTTCCTGTTCGTGTAATGAAATTGCTGGGAATCGAAAACTTATTGGTTTCAAATGCTGCAGGTGGAATCAATAATACGTTTAAAGTAGGTGACTTGATGATTATCCGTGACCATATTAATATGATGCCCAATCCTTTGATCGGACCTAATAATGAAAAATTCGGGACGCGTTTTCCTGATATGACACGTGCTTATGACCGTGAATTTATCCGTTGTATGGAAGATATTGCCGCATCACATAGTATCTCTTTAAAGAAAGGCGTGTATGTAGGGTTGACAGGGCCTTCGTATGAAACGCCCTCAGAATATGCTTTTTATGGAAAAGTAGGAGGGGATGCCATCGGTATGAGTACCGTTCCTGAGGTAATAGTTGCACGTCATGCCGGCATACGGGTATTTGGTATGTCCGTAATCACCAATGAAGGCTACCATTTTGCCGATGATTTTGTAAATGACGGTGCCGATGTTATTAAAGCCGCAGATAAAGCCGCTTCGGTAATGAGTGTTTTGTTCAAAGATCTGATCGCTAGAATTTAGTTATTTAGAGCGGGCTAAAGAGGCAACTGGGGGGCATACGAAAAAAGTGTATTGATGTTTTGTGAAATTAAAAATTACCTCTATCTTTGCACCCGTTATCGCGGAAGTAGCTCAGTTGGTAGAGCATAACCTTGCCAAGGTTAGGGTCGCGGGTTCGAGTCCCGTCTTCCGCTCTCAGATAACAGAAGTGGAAGAGATCACTTCATTATGTAATGAATGCCCAGGTGGCGGAATTGGTAGACGCGCTCGTTTCAGGTGCGAGTGGTTTTGCGATCGTGCAGGTTCGAGTCCTGTTCTGGGCACCCTTATTTTTTATGCGCAGGTGGTGGAATTGGTAGACACGCTACTTTGAGGGGGTAGTGCCGGTTACGGCGTGTGAGTTCAAGTCTCATCCTGCGTACTTTGGATTGGCGAAAATCAAACTTGAAATATTATTCGAAAATTTAGCGTCCCAGTTGAAGGTCGTTATCCTTGTTGATGTTAATTTATTTTTTGCTATTATTGACTTTGCGCTGTATTATTTCGCTAAGCTTGTTAAGCTTCCCTTACATAATTTGCGATAATAGTTTGAGACTTCTTCTTTGCTAGCTGAATGTATATTTTTATATTCTCCAATGATAAATCTGATATAATATCATTTTTAAATGTATTTCTCTATTTTCTATAAAAATAAAGCATCAGAAAGTTACAATTATTATGATCCGTCTGAATCTAGAAGGTAGCTACATTGATATTGGCCATCTTTTTTCTTTGTTAATAATAAAGGATATTCGCTATCTATATATTGAGAGGAATGAAAACGACCAATCTTATCAATTAATACATTTTTTTTGTTTACATTTTCATATCCTATTTCTATTTTTAACAATTTTTCTGAAACTAAATTGGTAAAAATGAATAAGTATCTATCATTATCTTTATTCTTCAAAAAAAATGCATCTGCTTCCATTGTGCAAGCATGGCATCCTTTTCTAGGAATAATTACAATATAAGAATAATTAGATAATGCTGATGAAGCATAATATTTATCTATTTGTCCATTCAAATATGTTTGCAAATTATCAGATTGAGTAGAACAAGAATACATTGAGCACATTAATAGAAACAATAAAACTTTATTTTTCATTCTTTGTAACTTTTAATACTTTAAACTTCAAATAATCATCGTCTTCTGAAAAGACATTAATACAAAGCCCGTCGGAGGCAACAAATGAATTTATATACATATATTGGTCGTGTTCCAATTGATACTCACCAACCTTCTTGAAGTCTTTACTTAGGATTATTACAGCCAAATCTTTATGTTGGGTTGCAGCATCATTCAAATCATAATCTGTTTTAGGAAGTACAACTAACCGATAATATAAATTTCGATAAGTATCATATAAAATACTTGTATATTGATACTGTTCTAGGTAATTTCTCTGTGTGGCTGTTCGCGACGTCGGCACATATGGTTTTATATTAGTTTCTTCAGAATATCCTGCAAAAACAGAGGTATAGCTGTCTGTATTCATATTATATACCACAATACTGTCGCTTGCAGGAAACCCAGAAACGATTTCTTTTTTGTCATTTAGAGTATAAGGAACCTGTCTATATGCAAAAGTGTTCCATTCATCATTAATTTTATTTTTATTAGAATATACAGCGGGATATGGATTCTTAATATCCAGTTTGCTTACATTCAAATCATACAATATTGTTACTGCCGGAAACACTTCATCTGATATTACATCATTCATTCCTTGCAAAACTAATTTGTTATCTACTTTCCTAATTGGGACATTTGTTTGTGGAAAAGGAGAAACGGAATATAGTTGTTTAGCTATAGGATATAATAAATCTTGTAGATGCCTTTTTTCCTTCAGGTTTCCATCTGCATCTACCAGATATAGTTCTTTTTTCCACTCATTATATAACCATATAGAATCTTTAGATTGAAAATAAAAGCCCCTGATACCTCTTACTGCATTAGGCCCTTCTTTATGCAAATTAATTTTTAATTTTTCTTTCCCTGTTGTCCAATCAAATAAACAGATATTATTCATCGGAGAGTTAAAAATTGCCAAAGATGTATCTCCGAGTAATTGCATGTAGTTAACCGTTTGAGCTGTCATTGAATCCAATAGAAACATTTTTTCTCCCACCAATTCGATTGTATATTCATTTGCCCCTTTTCTGTAATAATTATTTCTTTCACCCATGCATGAATGAAAGATTATGATACTAAATATATATATATATAATTTTATTAATTTCATAATATTCTTTTAAAAGGAGAGGATCCCCTCTCCTTACTATTAATTTAAAAATTACCACTGCAACGCACTGCCCCGGAATCGCCAGTAGTTGTACATGAATCCCCAGAACCTCCATAGTTTGATGAACAATATCCTCCGTTACTTGAACCACTAGAAGATACTTCACATCCTGCAAGGGCTTCTACTTCAATGGAAGACCAACCTAACTTGATACTTGATTTTTGGCTAGTATAAACACCATATCCAGCAATTGCTGCAACTATTGCAACAAAAACAATCTTAATCATATTTTTCATATAAATTTTTGTTTTTTAGTAGATGATTCGTTTTTATTATTTATAACAAGTAAAATGCCTGTGTATTAAAGGTTGAATTTAAAAATTCTATAAAATTTTATTCTATGCCATCCTATCGTAATGGTAGAATATACTATTTATTTTAAATTTTCTATATCTTTGCCTAGCCTCCTTTCTTTAGTGGGATGTTTTTAGAGTTGTAATTTTATATTGTTTTATTTAGAAAAAGCCCCATGCATATTTATGTAAAAACTGTTTTTTAATTCTATAAAAATTTTATGTGTGAAAGTATCAAAAAACATCATAAACAAACATGTTATTACAATGACATTTCAATGACATCGAATAAAAGTCTTAAAAGGGGAACTTTTTTGCTTGAATATTTGTAAAAATCAAATAATAAATGGATCGTTATAGGAAAGGATCAATATTCATTTCCTTTCTCTTGCTATTATTAACTCTTTATTTAACTAGCTGATAATTGTTAATATTGAATTAATATTATGACATTTTTGTTTTTTAGCTTTAATATCTAAAGGTAAATATTTGATTCAGCTATTTGAAGTTTGAGTGAATGGACTTTTGTGTTATTTATATCTTCAATAGTTAAGTACTATATCAGCTAGGAAGGACTTTCAACTTCGATTATTTGCTGAGGGGATATAATTTATTAAAACTATAAAAATCAAAATTATAAAGATATATCCTTTTAACCCGTTCGTAATGTGCTGATTATTCAACTATTATGACTATGTGGTTATCATCCTCCGATATGTCGTGTAAATTGTCAACATTTATATTTTCAATAAAAGATGCAGCATCAACCAGCCCAAGCAACTGACCTTCTGAGGTGGCAGTTTGTAGTTCTCCGGCAAAATATCCATTTGCCGGCTTCTTAATCTGAAGCTTATCTGTCACTTTAACAGACTTGTCTTTTTTATTATAGATTCCCCAATAAGTCTTCGCATTCTGTAGGTTATAATAATTTATGTGGAATACAAAAAACAGTACGTTTTTTCCCTCTAATATATAGTCGATAAAAATCTTGTTCTGGCTTCCTTCAATATTGAACCTGTCTTCATATGCACAGTGCATATCCCCCAGATTAAAAACAAACCTAGGCTTCATTTTACTGTCCAGAACCTGATAGATTGTGTCATTGAATTGTTCTTTAAAATATATATTTTTACCAAAAGCCCATAAACATGGATTTTCGGTATAGTGGAAAAACATTCGGTTGCCTTTCAGTGAAAAGATCATACACCTGGTTGAAACCGGTATATTTCCGAATCCGGAAATGATTAATGGGGGTTGAGAAAACTCATCGGTAGAAATGGGTTCATCTTTATTCAAGAAATATTTTTCTATGTTTTTATTTTGAATATCATACATTAATATTTTATTATCAAGCTTATTAAACAGAGTTTGTTTGTAAATATATAGCTTGTTTTCCGCTGTGATTTGAGAAACTGTCGTTAATCGGGGAAAGTTCTCAGGCAGATTTATACTACCCAATGGATTTCCATTCACATCAAAACGTAAAACACTATTTCCTTCCGTTTGTACATAAATAATTTCAGATGTTTCATCTATCCAGAAAACGGGAATATTGTCTAGCAATGTATACTCATTTGCTCCTTGACCTATATTTCCAACCGTCCGAATATATTTACCAGTTTCTTTATCAAACATCTTTATGGGCTGCTGGAAAGATCCTACAAACAATTTATCTTTCAACATCCTGACATAAGCCCTTTTGCCTATCAAAGATTCATCTGTTGTTTCCAATGGAACGTAAGAGATATGATCACCTATATCCGTGACGGACAATTCGCCGGTATCAACGAATGCACGCTCTATATTAATCTGCTCATAGCTATTCTCATTATAATAAGAACAGGCCAAACTGGCTATTAATAATGTTAATGAAACAACTATTCTTTCTGAACTAATAATCTTCATATAGAGTTAAGTAATTTCTTGTTTTACAATAAGATGTTTAGAGCTTAAGTTTTCCAATAAACAGCACATTATCGTCATCTTCGGTGAGGCTGTTATTTAATTTTATCAGCTTATCCTTCATCTCTGGTGTCATTTTATCTGATTTTGATAACGCTTTTTCCAATTGCTCTTTAAGTTCGTAAGGATACATATTGGCAATACAATAACCTCTGTTAAAAGTTACATAGGAGGGCCATCGATATTTCCTAACATATCTCTCAACTTAATTTCCACTCGCTTTTTAAGATCATTGTTTGGCAATTTCCACAGCTTTTTCATAGGCTACATCTATACCTTGTTTTATACTTTTTATGGTTGGCTCTACAGTGTAGTTAATTTTCACTCCTGTCCGTTGAGTTGAGGTAAAATCCGGATAATAAATGCCTATTCCCGAATAAATAGTCTTAACCCCTCCTGGAAATTCAAAAGTAGTAATATTACCGTCTGAACCTGATGAAGAATTACCTACGGTTATTGTTTTGGGATTTACTTGCAAGGCCATTGTCGTATATTCCGAATAGCTTTCTGTCCATTCATTTATCAGAACAATTACTTTCCCTTTGTAATAATCTTTGTTACCTATACTTTCAGAAGTGGTTTTCTGATATCTGATCATACCGGGGAAACGTGCATCCGGATAGGTTCCGTATGCGAAGAATGAGTTTGGCGGGACAAACGAATTGGTTAAATATAATATCAAATCTGTACATGGATAACATCTTAAATCCAAAATAATTACAGAAGCCGATTGGATAGATTTATAGTTTCTATTATAATTATCCGCAGTCACCGAACGCAAATCCCAATAGGCAATACTATCGTTTATCCACTTATATAATTGCTTTTTTTCATTTTCCCTTTCTTTTTTTCTTTCAGCTTGAAACATTTCATATACTTGATAATTTTTTGATTTTACAAATAATGTGTCTTTGTTCCTTACAAGAGTAAAAAGTGTAGAAGAATCTCTTCGTGATAAAATAGCATTGCACAGAAATGATTGATTTGACCAATAGTTTCCTCCACAAACATATTGCCCTAAGCTATCGCTTAAAGTATGAATATCCTGACCATCTATTTCTATTACGATATCTCCCACTTTGAAATTATCTTTGTCATAGTGTGGTAACCTAATTTTACTAATAATGTATGTATTGTCAATAAGCATTAATCTAAAATTAGGTCTGTATGGGCCAAAAACTACTTTGTCTATTGTTGGTGGGTATGAAGCATGAGTATCCCGTAATCGATTGGTCAATCGATAAATTGCTTGATGGTATTTCTTTCGGGTATCTGCATTCTTAAAATCAGGAATGGATTCATATAAAACTTTATCCCAATTTTCATCCATATGATTCTTATAAACGTAGAAATAATTAATGAGATTCCAGTACCTGAACAGGCCTAACAGGCGTTTTTTCTCATCAGGAAATTCTGGATAATTAACTTCATTCATTAAACGAATATTTCCAGTACTCTTCTTATTGAATGCAAAATTATTTTTACCGGTATGCTTTATCCAAATAGTATTTAAGTCTGCTTTAATTTTATCGTACAAACAGAGTGTATCATTCATCCATAGGTTATCAAACAATACATAATCATTAATATTTGTGTATGTTTTTTCCCTGGTAGATGGATAATCTAATGCAGGAGAAATAAACATTTTCAGTATTGTTGAAAACTCTTTTTTATTTGTAGAACTAATTGCATGTGGTATAGCTACTATCAATAAACTGTCGATAACAGAATGGAGTAAAGGGTTTTCTCCATGGTATTTCACAAATCCCCATACTTTACATAAATAGAACAAGCGGGCTTGCTCATTAAATTCCTCCGGAAAGTATGGCTTTTGTGTTTTAAATTCTCTAAATATCGAATCGCGTGTTAGATCAATTGTAGCACTAAATTTATAGTGAATCTTATACATTCTAATACATCCCTCTATAGGTGCGTGAAGAATAATTATCAATAAAGCACAGATAGAGTAAAAGAAATACCTTTTTTTGAATTTTATTTTCATCATAATATTAGCATTACCATCTATTCGCATACATTAAATTCACGAGATAGCCTAATTGATTCTTTCTCAATATTCTATATTTGTTGTATTTTCTTTTTATCGAGTTTAGACAAAAGAAAATACAACAAAATATTTAATCACCAAAAGTAATCATAATTACTTTTTAGGGTTAACCTCTGCCATAGCACCAACACCATCCCCAATCGGATTTACTCACACAGTTTGGCCCATCATCATGCCCGATTGTCGGCATATCACAGTCACCTGCAGTGACTTGACAAAGACATGAAGCAACAGATTGTTCATGGCCACATGTTGCCGAAGTGGTACAACCTGTCCCACCTTGAACTCGACGCATTTCGTCATTTTGAAGCTTCGCAATCACTTCTTTTTTTAATCGTAACGTTTTCATTTCACTTTAATTTAATTTAACAAGAAAACTAATCGTACAAAAAATATTTCATAGGTATATTCTGTTGTTCTTAAGCTATTTAAGATAAAGATGACTTTTTTGATGATTATTTTTTTTTAAATAGCTGTCTTTTTCATGTTTTAAAGAAGCTAGAGTATTTAAATCTTGTATTTTGATGGTTTTAAATAGAATGTCATTGTAATAAGGCTTATTTTGTTTATCTTCATTCATATAAAATGAGAATTTTTGGTTTCTTTTATTTAATGTCAAATATCCCGTATGCAAAAGAAGTGTTTGACTAATGTGCCTATTCTCCAAATAAGGTACAGAATCAAAATGCAATTTATTCTCACTTAGTATTTGCATATGCCCCTTATTTCTAAACATTCTCCATCTAAACCATAATCCATTTTGAGATAATGGATGAGAATCTAACATATTTGTCCGATACGTTTCCATACTATCCCACAAATTTGCAATCCAAATTCCAGCTGTATCTACATCCGGGTTCTTCATCACTTCTCGCAAATCCACAAACCGATCGTCGAAACGTTCATCCGCATCTATGAAAATAAACCATTCTGCTTTGAAAAATGAAGCTATATCCAGTAACATATTCCGGTTCTGCTTGTCATTAAATTCGGTACGTACTTTCTTTGCTTTAATCAATAGTTTATCTGATTGGGCTATCCGGTAGGTATCATCTGTGCTATCATCGTCCAGCAGAATAATACCGTCACAATATTTTTCTACGCTTCGCAAACAATCAGTTATGCGTTCGGATTCATTGTATGTAGGGATTAATGCAATTAAAGGATATGATTTTTCAAAGATCTCATCTGATGATATATCAAATTGTTTTAAGGTTGAAAGATAATCCTGACATTGTTGTTTGGCAAATGGATGTTCTTTCCAGTCATATATTACCGTATCATAATCAGTTATTTTAAAAGACTTATTTATTTTTATATCTACAGGCAAAAGCATTTCCGATAATAACTCATTAGGGATTCGTGCCTGTTGTTTATTTTTTGAAACTGTTTGTTGAGAGGAATTCTCTCTTAGGTTCAGCTCTATTTCTGGGAATAGCAGCCGATGAATGCCTGCCAATTCCAGGCGTCTGCATATATTGTTGTTTTCTTCTTCCCATTCGGTATAATGTTCACTATATCCGCCTACCTTTTCAAAATATTCTTTTTTAGCCATGATATTTTCATAAGGAAGCAGTTTATCCATATACCGAACTTGACAAATAGCATAATGTTCCGGATAAGAATCTAACTTTTCTCGTAACTGATAGATCATATCCGTATAAAATTCCAGTTCCGGATTCATTATTAAAACATATTGTTTCGTTGCCTGCCGGATACCGGTGTTAAATGCTTTTGCCGGGTTCTGTTGCGAATGATATTGTGTATTGACTACTATCTTCCAATTAATGAAGGGATAAGTACGGATATAATCCAATAATTCTTCTTGTCCGGAAAGTTCACCGGCTACAATCACTACTTCAATACCGTTTCGTTCGTAGTATTTCGCATTAGTTAGGAATACACGTTTAAACTCATCCAATTGCTTATGGAATGGCATTACGATGCTTAAATCAAAATCCTGCAACTGTTTCATAAGGCAAAAAGAATTAGTTTCTCTTTCCACAACTCATACAGATTTGACCAAAGTATTCCAGCTTCCTCTTTATTATATCCGTTTCGTTCGGCTAATCCCTGTACAGACAAAGTTCCGTCACATTGTTTAAGCAGGTTGACCATTTCCATATCTATCTCACCAAAACACCCTTGTCCACGCATTAAATATTGTTTTCCGTTCGATTCTTCCACGGCAAATAAAGAAGATAAGCATGGTTTTAGTAAAAGGCGTTTGCTTCGACTTTTAATAGATACAGACAGGTTGATAATCCGTTCTGTTTTTTCCAAAACTTTTTTATCAAAATTACTTTTACCATAATCCGTCATTACTTTCTTTTGAATTTCCAAAGAAGCTTCTTCAGCATCAGACGCAAAATACTTCCGAATTTCTACTTCCAGCAAATCCAAAGGAACCATCTCCCTGAAACAAGCCCCCTTTCGGCCTCTAAAAGAAACAGATTGCAGATGATCATAATTGGCAGGTGTCACTATTCCTCCTAAACCGTAATCACCCAAAATAACACAGGGTTTACAAAGTGCCATGGCACGTATCGCATCGAATCCGGAGGCTACCACCAAATGGGCTTTTTTGTATATGGAAAGCCAGGAGGATCTTGGTACGATTGTTACAAAAGGAGGTAATGCTTTTTTCAAACATTGATATTCATCCGAAACGATAGTCAACAATGCATTCGTTTTCTGTAAAAAAGTCAATAATTTAAGATCGCTTTCCTGTATTGTATTTCCAGTCGGACAATAAACAATACGGCAAAACTCCGGCTGTTGTTCATAGAAGTAGTAATTTGAAACCTTCTCTACTGGATAATTAAGTCGGAGTTGGATCTCTTCCGGTATGCCAAAAGCCGATAATTCCACGTCTTTCATATTCAGTACCCCAAATAAATTTTTAAATGGAGCTATATAACCGTTCAAATTATTTGTGGCAGCAATAAAGAATACAGGGGATTTACTTAATCGGCTTAGATGTTCTTTATAATGTATAAAGCAAAGAGAATTCTGAACAATAACCAGATCATATGACTTCTCCTGTTGATAGCTTTGCTTTGAAAACAAATCTCCCAGCAAATGGAGTTGGCAACGGGCCGAAAGAAGCTTAACTAAATAAGCAGACAACTCTTTTGACCAAATATCCAATCCTGTATTCATTCCTACATATAATATGTATATCTGTTTCATGGCATATTATTAGGTTATGGTATAAAAATAGGTAAAGCCATCACAAATAAGCATATTATCTCGATGACATTTCAATGACATCGAATAGGAACTTTAAAAGTCATTATTTACACCTTATATTTCACTACTTTTATATCATATACTAACGATACTTTAGTGTTTTTCATAATCATTATTTTTTATATGGCCTGTTATTTAATTTCATCAGCTTATCCTTCATCTCTGGTGTCATTTTTTCTGGTTTTGAAAGCACTTTTTCCAATTGTTTCTTAAGCTCATAAGGATACATACGGCAATACAATGATAAATTCTATAAAAGAATAGGCTTGCTGTAAAATGGAATCTATCGCTTCCTGTATATATTGCTCTTCATTATATACAGGCAATATTATCGATATTCATATTTCTTCTTTCATCCCAAATCCTTGTATTTATTATATTATAGTCAATCAGAATTCGTTTGAGATTTTTTTTATATTACTTATAATCGCTCTGTTTGAATTTCAATACCATTAAAATAAACAAATCTTCATCTCCCATTTTGTCGAATGCATGTTTCAGGTTTCCACTCAATTTCCCGGCTTCATCCGCTTTCTCCAAATCTTCTTTCCATAAAACTCTGATTCCGGTATGAGGATTGGATGAACATTCGCCTATCCGCGTCATCATTTCAGCAGGTGTAACAATCAAAATTTGATCATTATAGTCTGGATTATACACTTCCACTTCATAATATTTTTCAGCCAACTTGTCGTACATATACCCTTGTTGTTCCATTCCTTTGCGAGCCTGAAAGTCATATTCTTTTTTTTGCGTGGAGAAGAACAAATAATGATCTGCTTCAATGAAACCATGCACCACAATTTGAGGTTCCATATCATGAATCGATGGTGTACGAACGAATACAGGTAGCAAACGTGAATCTGGCGTGTAAGCAAATATTGTGTCCGTACCATATTCTGTCAATAGAATATTGTCACCTTCCTTTATCGCATAAGAATTACTTAAAAAAACGTTCATCGTATTCTCATCTCCATAATCTTTTACAATTTGGCTGTCAAATTTTTTAGCCCTATAAATATCTATATCCTTTGTTTTTCCATCTTTTTTAGACAATAGATAAAATGGACAACTTTCAGACAGTTTATCGTGACAGACCAAGTATTCTTCATTATAATTATAAAATGCATCTATCGAACAGGGAATCTTTTCCCTGTTTCTTAAAGGCAATGTTCGTTTATATTTTCCAAACCGGTCATATACTTTCAGCACATTCGGAATGCTAAACACGAAAAGTTCATCCCGGTCTTCATCATATACCTGTAACCAATAATATGGAAGATATTCGGTTGGTCCTTGCCCCATCTTAGAAATTGAACTTTGTGGATTTCCCTGACGATCAAGAAAAACAAAATCTCCCCCAAAATAATTAAACATGACAAAATAGTGATCCGTCATATAAACAAAATTCGTATACAAGAAACTATCCTTTGCAACGGGTACAATATATTCAATTTCTGCAATATCGTGTATGTCTATTTTTTTTAATTCATACTTTTGGATAACATTAAAGGTTATAATATCCAAATTCTTTTGTTGTTTACCGCTATCACAAGCAAAACAAAAAGAGAAAAAAAATAGACAAAGTATATAGTTCTTCATATTTATTTAGTTTGAATTAATTGAACAAAAATCATACTTATTTGACGCTATTCCATAATTAGAAATTGCAGGACATAAATCCATAAATAAACAATTCGAACAAGTGGCTTTATTCCTTGTTTTAAACCAAAAAGAGTCACAATTACCCAATTCATTGTATCAACAAATAAATTACCTCGTGCACAGATATCCAATCTGGCATTCATTCCTACATATAAATTGTATATCTGTTTCATGGCATATTAGATTGTTGGGATATAATACAAAAATAAATAAAACAATCACAAATAGGCATATTATGATGATGATATTTCAATGACATCGAATAAAAGCTTTAGAAAGGGCGGCTTTGGCTTAAATAATTTGTGGAAATCAAAAAATGATCGTATTCCGTATTATCAGAATCATCGGGATCTTTTTCTAAAATCATCCCGATGATTTCAAAAAAAGATCCCGATGATTTAATTTAATGAAGATCATATTTGGGAGCAAATATACAATGAGACATATAAGATGGAGATAGAAGGAACTTTTTTTGAAACTATAATAGTTTGTATCGGAAAAAAGGGTCGTCATCCTGTATTGAAACCATTAATAATTCATTCTGTTCTTCATCTATATAAATATATCCCCATGATGTATCTGTAATGACTTATTAATGATTTTTGAGTTAAAGAAATGATGAAGATTTATTATCATTCGTTGCTAAATGATAAATAGCTTTCAAAATCTAATAATTAATCAAATTAATTTCGTATCTTTGTTACCTGAACAATCGAGTTTATATTGACTCCTTCTTAGCAATGCTTTGTTTCGCTATATAGGGCGAATCTTTTCATCGTCAAAATCGACATCAAAATCAACTTTCTTGTTTGAACAGGTTTGGCCTTCGTGGTTCTTACCTATACATAGTAGAAAAACAGATGTAATTTTACAAATAGGGTTTTCCGGTACTTTCTATTTTGTTCTATTATTCTGTTTCATTAGAAATTATTTATTATATCATGACTGTATTTACAGTCAGAAAATTTATGACATTTAAAGAATTAAACATTTCAGAGCCTATTTTGAAGGCTTTAGTAAATAAAAAGTATGTATCACCGACTTCTATCCAGGAACGCGTGATACCAATTGCCCTTAATGGGCGTGATTTGGTAGGCATTGCTCAAACAGGCACAGGTAAAACGGCTGCATTTGCAATACCAATTATTCAACAGCTTAGCCTGAAGGAAATTAAAAATAAAAGACGGGAAATAAAGGCATTAATCCTTACACCTACGCGCGAATTGGCTATCCAGATTGACGAGTGTTTCAGTGATTATGCCCGGTATACGAATTTACATCATACAGTGATATTTGGAGGTGTAAACCAAAAGACACAAGTGGAAAAATTAAAACAAGGCGTTGATATTTTGATTGCTACGCCGGGACGATTACTCGACTTGATTAGCCAGAATATTATATCACTTGCTTGTATTCAACATTTTGTTCTTGATGAAGCGGACCGGATGCTTGATATGGGATTTATACATGACATAAGGAAATTGTTGCCTATGTTGCCTAAAAAAAGACAGACTCTTTTCTTTTCGGCAACTATGCCGGCTGCAATTGCCAGTTTGTCGAAATCCATGTTGTACAATCCGGTAAGAGTGGAAGTTGCACCGGTTTCATCCGTTGTAGATACTATTGAACAGAGTTTGTATTTTGTGGAAAAACCACAGAAAAGTAAACTTCTTATCGATGTTTTGGGAAAGGAAGATGAAACAGCTGTTTTAGTCTTTTCGCGAACAAAGCATGGCGCGGACAAGATCGCGCGGATTTTGAACAAACAGGGTATAGGCTGTGAAGCTATTCACGGTAATAAAACCCAAGGGGCAAGACAACGTACGCTCGCCAATTTCAAATCCGGAAAAACACGGGTAATCATAGCTACTGATATCGCAGCAAGAGGTATTGATATTGCTAATTTGGGATTGGTAATTAATTATGATTTGCCGGATGTGGCAGAAACGTATGTACATCGGATTGGACGTACCGGACGTGCCGGTAATAGTGGGAGAGCTCTTACTTTCTGCTCACAAGAAGAGTATACAATGGTTAAAGATATTCAGAAACTTACCGGGAAGAAGTTAAATACAACGTTAGTTCCTGCGTAAAAAATAAAAACTATAAAATATATAATGCCTATGGCCGAATCGTTTAATAAAAGAGAACTACAGAAGAAGAGAGAACAAAAAAAGCAAGAAAAGCAAAAGCGTAAAGAAGAACGCAAAGCCAGCGGTCGTGATTCATTTGATGATATGATCGCTTATGTAGACGAGAATGGAGTTATTACCAATACTCCACCGGATCCTACTAATAAATTAGAAGTCGGAATCGAAAGTATCGCTATTTCTACTCCCAAAAAAGAAGATGTGGAAGATCCTGTATTGGAAGGTCGTGTGGACTATTTTAATCCGGATAAAGGGTTTGGTTTCATCAAACAAACTGATAACATGAATAAGTATTTCTTCCATATCAGTAGTGCTCCGACTCTTATTGCAGAAGGTAACATGGTGACTTTTGAATTGGAACGTGGCCCGAAAGGCATGAATGCTGTGAGAATTGCTGTTAAAAAGTGAATGAAAATAAATAGCTGGAAGATGGACTGTGAATTCATATAAAAAAGAGGATGCCGAAAAAGACATCCTCCTGATTTATCAGGGAAAGGGAGAGTAACAAAAACTCGGTTTTACCGTTATGTACTATATGAATTTGCTATTTATAAACAAAGACTCTTTCATTCAATGGCAGATATTCTTTTTTACCCGGTTGATTTGTTGGTTCACCAAACGGCATTTCTGCAATCAGTTTCCATTTAGGATTGATATTCCATTCTTTAGCGACTGCATCATCAATCAATGGATTATAATGTTGCAAAGAAGCTCCTAAGCCGGCATCTTCAAGCAAAGTCCAGATTGCGAATTGGTGCATTCCGGATGTCTGATATGACCAAATTGGAAAGTTATCTTTATAGCCGGGATAGGTTTTTTGCAGATTTTCTATGACAGACATATCTTCATAAAATAAAATTGTTCCATAACCGGAAGCGAATAAATTATTTATTTTTGCTTCTGTCGTTTTAAAAGCATCTTCGGGTAACTTTGCTTTTAAAATCTCTTTAGTGATATTCCATAGCTTTTTATGGTTTTCACCCAATAAAAGTACAACTCTTGTTGATTGTGAGTTGAATGCAGATGGAGTATGAGTAACGGCAAACTCAATAAGTTCCTTGATTGCATCGTCTGTTATTGGCGATTTATTTACAAACCCGTAATATGTTCTGCGACTTTTAATTGCTTCTTTAAAATTTCGTGCCATAATTCTTTTGTTTTTGTAGTTTTATATGTTTATATAGTAAAAACAAAGACTTTAGTTCATTTGTTTTGAAATTAAATGCTAGTTTTTTTCTGAATTTTCTATGATGAAATAGAATAAATTTATATCTTTGCACCCCGTAACGTGAAAGTCGTTACATGATTTATCTCCCAGTCTGTTCGTGATGCTAGTTCGGAAAAGGAGGTTTTGCGTGCATTTAAGGGGCAAAATATTTGCATGAATTGATTTTTATGTTTTACTTTGCGCCCTGATTGCGAGAGGTGTATTTATTTTTGAATCATTACATGTAATATAAAAAGAGATGTCTAAAATTTGTCAAATTACCGGAAAGAAAGCAATGGTTGGCAACAACGTTTCTCACTCTAAAAGAAGAACGAAACGTAAGTTTGAAGTTAACCTGTTTACTAAGAAGTTCTATTGGGTAGAACAAGATTGTTGGGTTAGCCTGAATATTTCAGCCGCAGGCTTGCGCACTATTAACAAACTTGGTTTGGATGCAGCAATTAAAATGGCAGCTGAAAAAGGTTATTTAAACGCTTAATTTGGAGGAACTGAAAAATGGCAAAGAAAGCAAAAGGTAACAGAGTTCAGGTTATTCTTGAATGTACCGAACATAAAGAAAGTGGTATGCCTGGTACTTCAAGATATATCACTACAAAGAATAGAAAGAATACAACTCAAAGATTGGAATTGATGAAATACAATCCTATCTTGAAAAAGATGACTTTACATAAAGAAATTAAGTAATAGGAGATTTTAAACGATGGCAAAAAAAGCAGTTGCAACATTTAAGAAAGGTGACGGCCGTACCTTTTCAAAGGTAATTAAAATGGTTAAGTCTCCAAAAACGGGTGCTTATATCTTCCAGGAAGAAATGATACCTAATGAAGCAGTAAAAGATTATTTCGCTAAATAATATAGTGAATAGCAAATAGAAAAAAGCTTCTTCTTTATTTTAAGGAGAAGCTTTTTTTTATGTCCAAACTTTTTAAGTATAGAGTGTGCCGAATGAAATATTTTCTTAATTTTGTTCGGTTATATGTAGTTATACTCTATTTTATTGTAGCTACGTATTTGTTCGGACAATAATAATAACATATATAATTTAAAAAGCTATGAGATTTGATGTATCCAGCACTGCGCTACTATCCCGTTTGCAATCTATAAGCAAAGTTATCGCATCCAAAAATTCTTTGCCTATATTAGATAGTTTTTTATTTAACCTGGAAGGTAACAAACTTACAATGACTGCTTCTGATGCAGAAACTCGTCTGGTTACTTCTGTGGAGGTAATGAACGTACAGGGAGGTGGACTATTTGCCGTATCGGCAAAAATTCTGCTAGATCCATTAAAAGAATTGCCTGAACAGCCGCTTACGTTTGATATTAATGATGACAATTTGGAAATATTTATTCATTTCCAGAATGGTAAGTATAATTTTATCGGACAAAAAGGCGATACTTATCCGCAGCAGAAACCATTAAATGAGAATGCTATTTCGGTATCTATGGATGCTCAAACGCTGTTGAATGGTATTAGCCGTTCTTTATTTGCTACGGCAGATGATGAACTTCGTCCGGTGATGAATGGTGTTTACTTTGATATCCATACGGATGATTTGACTTTTGTTGCTTCCGACGGACATAAATTGGTACGTTTGCGTAATCTATCCGTTAAATCACCGGAAAGAGCCTCTTTTATTTTACCCAAAAAGCCGGCTAATTTATTAAAAGGTTTATTGGCAAAAGAAGCAGAACCTGTTGCTATCCAATTTGATGACAACAATGCTTATATAAAATGCACGAATTTTGAAATGGTTTGTCGTCTTATAGAAGGACGCTATCCAAATTATAATAGTGTTATTCCTCAGGAAAATCCGTTTAAAGTAACCATTGATCGGGTGTCTTTCCTTAACGCATTAAAACGTGTATCCGTTTTTTCTAATCCGGCAAGCAGTTTAGTGAAACTTCAATTAAAAACCGGTGAAATGATCGTGTCTGCACAAGATATAGATTTTTCTACATCCGCCGAAGAAAAGATTGTTTGCCAATTTGACGGAACAGAATTGAATATTGGCTTTAAAGCAACATACCTGATTGAAATATTGAGTAATATAAATTCTGATGAAGTAATATTGGAATTAGCGGATCCTTCGCGTGCCGGTTTAATCATTCCTTCGGAAAATGAAGAAGAAGAAGACTTGCTGATGTTGTTGATGCCAATGATGTTGAATGATTAATAACAACAAAATGCAACTAAACCTGAGAAATCCTTTAGTTTTCTTTGATTTGGAAACTACAGGTATAAATATAGTAAAAGATCGCATCATCGAGATTTCTTATGTAAAAGTTTTTCCAAATGGCAAGGAAGAATCAAAAACGCGCAGAGTGAATCCCGGTATGCCGATTCCTCCGGAGTCAACGGCCATTCATGGTATTACAGATGAGGATGTTAAAGATTGTCCTACATTTAAAGAAATCGCAAAAACGTTGGCTGCGCAGATAGAAGGTTGCGATCTGGCAGGATATAATTCTAACCGTTTCGATATTCCTTTGTTAGCGGAAGAATTTCTTCGTGCCGAAGTGGATATTGATTTAAACAAGCGTAAATTTATTGATGTACAGACCATTTTTCATAAAATGGAACAACGCACTCTGTCTGCCGCCTATAAGTTTTATTGCAATAAAGATTTGGAAAATGCACATACTGCAGAGGCTGATACAATTGCTACCTATGAAGTGCTGAAAGCTCAATTAGACCGTTATCCTGATCTGAAAAATGATATCAATTATTTATCTCAGTTCTCAAGTTATAATAACAATGTGGATTTTGCCGGTCGAATGGTTTATAATGATAAAGGAGAAGAGGTAATCAATTTCGGTAAATATAAAG
This sequence comes from Parabacteroides bouchesdurhonensis, assembly GCF_900186615.1. Classification (GTDB taxonomy): domain Bacteria; phylum Bacteroidota; class Bacteroidia; order Bacteroidales; family Tannerellaceae; genus Parabacteroides; species Parabacteroides bouchesdurhonensis. Next base: position 3,284,783 of record NZ_LT896588.1, on the reverse strand, counting down.
GGCGGTTAGTAGAGGATGTGTTGAAAACGGATCCGGGTTATTATGCGTGGATAATGAATGGGGACTTTCCGTTGAATACGAAAAAAATGCTTACTGAAATAAAATTGAGAGGCTTTAATTCAAAATAAAGAGATGAATAATTTCGAGTTTTGTAATCCTGTAAAGGTTGTATTCGGTAAAGGTACAATTGCACGTTTATCGGCTTTAATTCCTGCCAATAGTAAAGTTTTGATGGTATATGGCGGAGGAAGCATTAAAAAAAATGGAGTTTATACCCAGGTTATAGATGCTTTAAAAGGGTTTAGTGTCTATGAATTCTCCGGTATTGAAGCGAATCCGCATTACGAAACATGTATGAAAGCCGTGAATCTGGTTCGTACGGAAAATATTGATTTTTTATTGGCTGTTGGTGGCGGTTCGGTTATAGATGCAACTAAATTTATAGCTTCTGCTTCTTATTATGAGGGTGAACCTTGGGACATATTGGCAAAAGGAGGCGTGATAAAACAGGCATTGCCTTTAGGCGTTGTATTAACTTTATCGGCAACAGGTTCAGAGATGAATGAAAGGGCTGTCATTTCCCGTATTGAAACGCGGGAAAAGCTTAATTTTGCCAGTCCTCTTATCTTTCCTAAATTTGCCGTTTTAGACCCGGAAGTAACTTACTCATTACCGCCGCGTCAGGTTGCTAATGGTGTAGTAGACTCGTTTATACATGTAATAGAACAATACCTGACGTATCCTGTAAATGCAAAAGTGCAGGACTATTTTGCGGAAGGATTGATGGAAACGATTGTAGAGGAAGGACGTAAGGTTTTACAAAATCCTGATGATTATGATATACGTGCCAATTTGATGTGGGCTGCAACCAATGCCTTGAATTGTTGGATAGGACAAGGTGTTCCCCAAGACTGGTCTTCTCATCGTATGGGATATGCCTTAACCGCTCAGTTCGGACTGGATCATGCACAGACATTGGCCGTTATTTTACCGGGTGTAATGACATATATGTGCAAAGAAAAGCAAGCAAAGATTCTTCGCATGGGAGAAGTTGTTTTTGGCGTTACCGAAGGTACTACGGAAGAACGTGTACGGAAATCAATCCAAGCTTGCGAAGATTTTTTCCTTTATATGGGATTGAAAACCCGTTTAAGTGAATACGGCATTAAAGAATCCGATTTAGATTTATTGGTAGAACCAATGAAGCGTATGGGATGGAAATTAGGAGAACATGGTAATATAGATTACGAAGTAGCTCGAAAAATTCTGGCTATGCGTCTATAATAAAATTTAGTTCCATTCGGAAGAAACTTAAATTTCTCTCGAATGGAATTTCTTTTTCTTCCGAATGGAATTAAAAACAGGTGATAAAAATATGCTGAAAGGTAAACATATCATATTAGGGATTACAGGAAGTATTGCTGCGTATAAAGCTGCCTATATTATTCGTGCATTGGTGAAAAAAGGGGCGGAGGTACAGGTCGTTATTACCCCGGCAGGGAAAGAATTCATAACGCCTGTTACACTTTCTGCTTTAAGCAGTAATCCGGTAATAAGTGAATTTTTTTCCAATCGTGATGGTTCGTGGCACAGCCATGTTGATTTGGGATTGTGGGCTGATGCTATGCTGATAGCTCCTGCAACTGCTGCTACCATAGGAAAGATGGCAAACGGAATAGCTGATAATATGCTCATTACTACATATCTTTCATGTAAAGCTCCGGTATTTGTGGCTCCCGCAATGGACTTGGATATGTTTGCTCATCCAACTACTCAAGAGAATTTAAAGAAATTACGTTCGTTCGGTAATTATATTATAGAGCCGGCAGAAGGCGAACTTGCCAGTCATTTGGTAGGCAAAGGCCGTATGGAAGAGCCCGATAAGATTATTGAGGTTTTAGATGCTTTTTTTACTACCGAAAAGGAGCTTGAAAAAAAAAAGATCTTAATAACTGCGGGTCCCACATATGAAAAGATAGATCCTGTACGTTTTATAGGTAATTATTCTTCCGGTAAAATGGGTTTTGCTTTGGCAGAGGCATGTGCACGGAGAGGGGCAGAAGTGGTGTTAGTAGCCGGTCCCGTATCTTTGAATGTATATCATCCGGATATTAAAAGGATAGATGTAGAGTCGGCAGAAGAAATGTATCATGTGGCTATGCAAGAATTTCCCGGTTCGGATGTTGCGATTTTATCTGCGGCTGTAGCGGATTATCGTCCGGAGTCTCAGGAAACGGAAAAGATAAAACGGGAGACAAAAGGGGATATGCAACTTCATTTAGTTCCGAACAAAGATATTGCTGCCTCTTTGGGTGCAATAAAGAAAGAAGATCAGATTTTGGTTGGATTTGCTTTGGAAACAAATAATGAAACTTCGCATGCTGAGAATAAATTGAAGCGAAAAAACTTCGATTTTATTGTTTTGAATTCTTTGAGAAATCAAGGTGCCGGTTTTCGTTGTGATACTAATAAAATTGCCATTATCGATAAGTTTGGAGAGATGCTTGAGTACCCTCTGAAAAGCAAACAGGATGTTGCAGAAGATATTGTAAATAAGCTGGTAACTTTAATAAAATGAGAATGATCAGGAAACTGTTATATGTTTTTCTTTTAACTGCTTTTGCTATAACCGGTAAAGCTCAGGAACTGAATGCCCGTGTTACTATAAATAGCGACAAGATACAAGGTTCTAATAAGGATGTGTTTACTACTTTGCAAAGTGCGTTGACTGAATTTATAAATAATAAGAAATGGACAGATGCCACTTTTGCTGTAAATGAGAGAATAGATTGTAGTTTTACTATTATTCTTAGTGAAGCCTCAGAGAATAGTTTTAAAGGCGAGATACAAGTGCAGGCGCGCCGTCCGGTTTATAATTCCAGTTATACTACGACGTTGTTGAATTTCCGGGATAAACAATTGGATTTTGAATATACCCAGTTTGAGCCTTTGGAATATACAGAGAATACGATAAACAGTAATTTAATAGCTACTGTTGTATTTTATATTTATACAATCATAGGACTGGATTTTGACAGTTTTTCTCCACAGGGCGGTAGTGCATTTTATCAACAAGCACAACAAATTGTAAATCTGGCCCAATCACAAGGTACATGGACCGGATGGAAAGCATTTGACAGCAATCAAAACAGACATGCTGTATCTACGGCATTGACTGATAATACGTCAGGGCTTTTCAGCGATATGTGGTATTCTTATCATAGAAAAGGACTCGATGAAATGGCAGCAAACCCAGATCGTGGACGTGCTACTATTATTTCGGTATTGCCAACATTGGAACAGATTAGAAGTACTCGTCCTACATCTGTTTTACTTCAGATTTTTTCGGATGCTAAACTCGATGAAGTGATAAGTATCTACTCCAAAGCAACAACCCAGGAGAAACAAGAAGGATTAAAACTGCTTTCTAATATTTATCCTACAGAAACGACTCGTTTGGAATCGCTTAAAAAGTAAATGCCATGCTAAAATCGTTATTTATACAGAATTTTGTTTTAATAGATAACCTGGATATTCGTTTTGATGAAGGATTCTCGGTGATTACGGGTGAAACCGGGGCGGGGAAGTCTATTATTCTGGGTGCACTTTCTTTGGTGTTGGGACAGCGTGCTGATGCTAAGAGCATAAAAACCGGTGCGGATAAATGTGTTATTGAGGCTGTTTTTGATATTTCTAAATACCTGTTAGAACCATTCTTCGTTGAAAACGACCTGGACTATGACGCTGAAAGTTGTATTCTACGTCGTGAACTGTTTTCATCGGGAAAATCACGCGCTTTTGTAAATGATACTCCAGTTTCTTTATCTATCATGAAAGAACTGGGCAACCGTTTGATAGATATACATTCACAGCATCAGAATCTATTGTTGGGAGATAACCGCTTCCAACTGAAAGTTGTCGATGTAATGGCGGAGAATGAGATATTATTAACGCATTATCATAAAGAATTTATTCACTATCAAGCTCTGAAAAGTGAATTGAAGAAACTGAAAGAAAAAGCTATCCAGACAAAACAGGAAGAAGACTATATTCGTTTTCAGCTAAAACAGTTGTCAGAGGCTCGTCTGGTTTCCGGAGAACAGGAAGAATTAGAACAAGAGCAGGAAATGCTTTCACATGCTGAGGAGATAAAAGGTTCTCTTTATAAGATTACCGAATTACTGAATGGCGATGAAATGGGGGGACTTCAACTTATGAAGGAAGTTCTTTCTACTTCTGATTCATTGGAAAAATATTTTTCAAAAGCGAAAGAAATATCCGAACGTTTACGTTCTGCCTATATAGATTTGAATGATTTAGCATCAGAAATTGATGTAATGAAGGAAGATGTAGAATTTAATCCAGATCGTTTAGCATGGGTAAATGATCGTTTGGATATGATATATTCTTTACAACAGAAACATCATGTTTCTACATTAGATGAGTTACTTGCCATACAGCTAAAATATGAAAATCAGCTGAAAGATATTGATTCATTCGATGAACAGGTTGATATATTAAGTAAACAATTGGATTCATCGTATAAAGAACTGCTTCAACGAGCTTCAAAGCTTAGTGGACAACGTAAACTTGCGGCTGATGCAATGTCTGCCCAATTAGTAAAAATGGTTGCTCCATTGGGTATGCCGAATATCCGTTTTCGAGTAGATATAATTCAGAAAGAAGAGCCGGAAAGCGATGGAATGGATGATATTCGGTTTTTATTTTCTGCAAATAAAAATGGAGAATTGCAACCTGTAGCCCAGACGGCATCCGGTGGAGAAATAGCTCGCCTAATGCTTTGTATAAAGGCGATGATAGCCGGTTTTACAGCATTGCCTACTATTCTTTTTGATGAAATAGATACAGGTGTTTCTGGTGAGATTGCTGATAAAATGGGTGATATTATGCAAGATCTGGGAACAAAAATGCAAGTGTTTGCTATAACGCATTTACCTCAAATTGCGGCTAAAGGCAAAGAGCATTATTTTGTATATAAAGAAGATATGCCTGATCGTACAATTACCCGGATTAGAAAGCTTACTAATGAAGAACGTGTACGTGAAGTCGCTCGTATGTTGAGTGGTGCTTCCCTTACGGAAGCATCTATGGCTAATGCGAAAGAATTGTTACAAATGTAGATATGACTGCGATTAATTACATCTAAGTAAACAATTGAATTGTGAAACATAATATCTTTGCAGTTCTAAAAATTAAATAATGTCTACGTTATCAGAAGAACAAATATATCGGAATTACGGAAAAGGACGTATAGAGGTTATCTGCGGTTCTATGTTTTCCGGTAAAACAGAGGAATTAATAAGACGTTTGAAACGAGCTACATTTGCCAAACAACGTGTAGAAATATTCAAGCCGGCGATGGATACGCGCTATTCGGAGGAAAATGTAGTTTCACATGATAGAAATGCAATATCTTCTACTCCGGTAGATTCATCTGCCAGCATTTTATTGTTTTCTTCGGAAGTGGATGTTGTGGGAATTGATGAAGCACAGTTTTTTGACAATGGTCTGGTTGATGTTTGTAATAAACTTGCCTATCAAGGAATCCGTGTAATTGTTGCGGGATTGGATATGGATTTTAAAGGTATCCCTTTTGGTCCTGTGCCCGGTTTATGCGCTATCGCGGATGAAGTGACTAAAGTTCATGCTATTTGTGTAAAATGTGGACAGCTAGCTTACGTTTCCCATCGGGTTGTGGAAAATGATAAACGCGTCCTTTTAGGTGAAAAAACGGAATATGAACCGCTTTGCCGGGAGTGTTATGCTAAAAGTAAAAGAGAATATTTAGAGAAAGAAACCTTATAAAACAATTAAAGCCTGTCTCACGACAAGCCCTAACCAACTTTGTTAACCTTAAATCTAATACTATTATGAAAAAACCACATTGCAAATGCATGGCTTTTTTAGTATTTGTCAAGATTATAACTGCTAAATAATGTTTTTTGATGCCTAAGAAATGCTAATAACTCCTTTTGAAGCATTAGTTTCCTTTCTTTTTGTCAATAAACTAACTATAACGATTGTGATACACGACAGAGGAAGCCCGAACAATATCGGATCAATAGCATGCCATGGGTATACATTAATCAGCACATCTTTACCAAACAATGCTTGGCATAATCCAATAGGGGCGGCTTCCGCTTTATGAAGGAACATCATTGCAAATAAACTGGCCAAAGCTCCGACCCATAAACTTGCTAATGCACCTTGTTTTGTGACCCCTTTCCAATATAAGGCACAAAAGTATGCAGGTAAGAAAGTTGCTGCACATATCCCCATGAATAAGGCTGTTCCGCGAGCTATTATACCGGCACTTAATGTATAACAGATGATATAGCTTACTAAAATAGAGCATAATACACCGATACGGACACCGATTGTTGAATTAGGATTCTTATTCCGTCCTAACTTTGGAAAGGCGTCGGCTCCAAAAGCTGCTCCCATAGTGTGGAATTGGGCACTTAATGTAGACATGCTGGCTGATAGGATACAAAGCATGAAAACAGCTCCAAACCATTCCGGCATAGCTTTATTAATAAATAAAGGAATGATTTTATCCATGTCTTTTATGGCTTCGGATGCGACTACACCTTCTGTTTTAAGAAAGAAAAGGTTTGATAATGCTCCTACATGGTAGATTGTCCCTACGGTAATAATTAGAAAAACACAGCCTATTAATACGCCACGGTTCAATTGCTTGGTACTTTCTACCATCATAAAACGAACAACAAGCTGGGGCTGCGCAAGGCATCCTATGCCAACTCCTAATATGAGAGAAGTTACCAAAGTATACCATTGAGGTGATCCGGTTACAGGCATTGCTGTCCATCCTTGATGGCCTAACGCATGGAAGCGCTCGGGCACCATTGGAGCTATCTCTGTTAACTTCTTATTGGCCTCAATAAATCCCATATCCATAATTTTATAGAACCAGAATAACAAAAATAACATGCACATAAACATAATTACGGCTTGCAAAGCATCTGTATATAATACGCCTTTAATCCCGCCGGTAATAACATAAGTAGCAACGATTAGCGTAAATATTAGAAGAGCCAGATGCAGGTCGATATTAAACATTTGTTCAATGAATACGGCACCACCTTTCATTACAACCGCGGCATATAATGGCATACCTATAAAAATAATGGTAGCAATAAATATTTGAATAGAACGGGACTTGTAATGTAAGCCTAATAATTGAGGAAATGTACGTGCATTATGTTCTTCTCCTATTTTCCGGGTTTTTCTGCCGAAAAAGATAAATGCAACAACGACGCCCATGAACATATTGAGAAGACAAAGCCATTGAATACCCATGCCGAAAGTGGCGGCAACACCTCCAAAACCTACAATTGCGGATGCGGATATAAAAGTAGCTCCGTAGGATAATGCCATAATAACCGGATTAATTTTGCGGCCTCCCAATAAATAGTCACTGGCATTTTTTGTTTGTTTATAACCGAGATATCCTAGCCAGGCAAGGATAAACATATAGATGATTACGATGATTCCTAAAGTAAGTGTGCTCATTTTTCATCGTGTTTTGGATTAGTACTATTTTCTTCTTCTTCTTTATTCCATGTTGTTATGCCAAACCAGATGGAAAATAAAAGGCAGGCGAATGCAAGCAAATATGCTAACCAGATACCGGGATCGTCTATTCCGAACATTTGTTATTTGTTTTAAATGGTGATTAGATAAAAGTTACCCCGAAAAACAGTATATTTTCGGGGTAAAACAGGTTATAGATTGATTAAATCGTTTTCGCAGATGTATTCCAAATTTTGCCGGCGGATTACTTCACGGGCAGCTTCACGATTATTTGTGCGAAGAATTAATATAGACTTATCTTTAATAGAAAAGCAATACATGTATTCAATACTTAGTCCTGCTTTTGTAAAGTAGGTTAATACTTTTGCAAAACTTCCTGCACATGAGTCGGTGACAATGGCTAATACATCTGTTAAGTTCGCACTTACATTCTTATTTTTTAAAATCTTAAATGCTTTTTGAGGGTCACTTACAATGATTCGGAGAATCCCATATTCGGAAGTGTCGGCAACGGTAGCTGCTATAATACGTATATTCTCTTCAGCAAGTAAGGTAAGTATTTCACTTAGCTTTCCGTACTTGTTTTCCAGGAAAATAGAAATTTGATTTACCGTCATAGCTTGTATATTTTAATGTTCATAATGGGTTTTATGTAAATTTACGCAGATCTTTTACGCGTATAGCTTTTCCTCCTTCCTGAGAAGGAAGTGAACCTTTGGCCACTAATTTCAAATGTGGCGTAAGTAACAGTTCGTCTTTTAACTGACGCGTAATTTCTTTGGTAAGTCTTTGTAATACGCTATAGTCGTCAGTGAATAGATCACTTAATTCAACTTCAATGAGCATTTCATCATTGTTCCCAATTGTTTCAATTGTTATCAGATAGTTACTACCTAATTCTTTGAACTGCATTAATATTTTTTCTATCTGAATAGGGAAGATATTGACACCTTTCAAGATAATCATATCATCACTACGTCCTTTAAAACGTGCTAGCCGTTTATGTGTACGTCCGCACGGACATGCTCCGGGAAGTATACATGTCAGGTCTCTGGTACGATAACGAAGCAATGGCATTGCTTCACGGTTTATGGTCGTAAGAACCAATTCTCCAACTTCTCCTTCTGGAGTTGGTTGTAATGTAACCGGATCTATAATTTCGACAATAACATTATCTTCCCAAATATGAAGGCCATTTTGTTCTGTACATTCAAAGGCAACACCGGGACCATTCATCTCAGACATACCAAAACAGTTATATGCTTTTACACCTAAAAGTTGTTCAATTCGGCGGCGTTGTTCTTCTGAATGTGGCTCGGCTCCAATACATACGGTATGCAGTTTGGTATCTTTTCGCGGATCTATTCCTATTTCATACATAACTTCAGCCAGACGAGTGGCATAACTGGGAATAATATGCAAACAGGTTGTACCAAAATCCTGAATAAATTTGATTTGTCGTTTTGTGTTTCCTGCAGCGGCGGGAACCGTTAATGCTCCTAATTTTTCAGCTCCATACTGAAAACCTAGTCCTCCGGTAAACATTCCATAACCGGAAGTGTTTTGGAAAACATCAGTATCCCGTATGCCAACCATATACATGCAACGCGCAACTTGATTTGCCCACTGGTCTAAATCTTTTGCCGAGTGTAATACGACAGTTGGATTGCCTGTAGTTCCACTGGAGGAGTGGATACGTACACAGTCTTTGATAGGTATAGCTGCCATCCCGAAAGGATAATTATTACGTAAATCATCTTTCGTTGTGAAAGGGAGCTTTTGTAAATCTTCTAAAGAACGGATACTATCGGATGTGATTCCATGTTCATGAAATACTTTGCTATAAAATGGAGAATGTCCGGCTAATTCTATTGTTTGTATTAACCGTTCTAACTGTAGTTTCTGTAAGTCTTCCCGATTTAAGGTTTCAATGTCTTTCTGCCAATACATCATAACTTTTTATATTATATTTAGAGTGTGTTTAATTCCTATAATTTGAACTGCAAATGTATCTTTTATTTTGAATTTTGGTAGCATTTCTTCTGATTTTTTGGACATATAAATAGAAAAAATGCGAATTATATTGCATTTGAGTAAATATGTAACTGAAATATTTTATATATTTGTTATTTATTACTTTGTATATGGAGAAATATGATAGTTATACCAGAAATGAATTGATTGCCCGTATAGAATGTTTGGAAGTTGATTTGGAAAAGGCTGGGAGAGTTCAAGATCAGCGAAAGATAAACTTCCTAAATATTCTGATGGAGACAATACTTTCTAATATAGATGTGGCCATATGTGTAAAAGACGTGTTTAATGGTTTTAAGTGTATTTATTATAATCAGGCTGCAGAGCGATTTCTCGGTGTAAAAATTTCAGATGCAATAGGTAAAACTGACTTTGAAATATTTTCTAATTCCAGACGTGCGCATGAAATACGAACAGAGGATTATTATACAATAAAAAACGAAAGGTCTGTAAAGTATGGTGTTGAGTATGAGAAACCTAATGGTGAAATTCGTGTCGTCAATATTGTACGTCTATTAATAACTAATCCTGATCCGGGTGCTTCTCCTTTATTGCTGGCGATGATAACGGATGTTACGGAACAACGTCAGAATGAAATTGATTTGTTGAAAGCTCAGGAATCCGATAAACTGATGAATGCCTTTATAGCAAACATGAGCCATGAAATACGAACCCCTCTGAATGCAATAGTTGGATTTTCCCGTCTTCTTACGGAGGCTGATAACTTGGAAGAACGCAAGGAGTTTATGTCTATTATCAATAATAATTGTGATCTTCTGCTTCAATTGATAGATGATATTTTAGTTTTTTCAAAATTAGAATCAGGAACATTCCATTATAATCAAAAGGAGGTAGAGTTAAGGGATATTTGTCAGGAAGTGTGTTCTTCTCAATCTTTGAAAATAACATCCAGTGTCAAATTATTGTATGATAAGGAAAATTTGCCTTCCATCCTTCTTTATACGGATGCTAAACGAGTGGAACAAGTACTGTTAAATTTACTTTCCAATGCAATTAAGTGTACATCAGAAGGGCAAATATCATTGACGTATAAAATAGAGAAAGATTTTGTTCGCATTTTGGTGACAGATACGGGTATTGGCATTCCTGAGGAGAAACAAAAATGCGTTTTTGAGCGCTTTATTAAATTAGATAGTTTTAAGCAAGGAACAGGCCTTGGACTCTCGATATGTAAGACGATTGTGGAGAAATTAGGCGGAGAGATTGGGGTAATATCCAAGTATGGTGAAGGTTCAACTTTCTGGTTTACCCTGCCTTTGAGAAAATATGAAGAGATAGAAGAAAATATAGATTTGAAATAGTATAATTATAATCAATAAAACGGTAGAAATATGAAAAATGCGTTTGTTTTTTTAGCAACAGGTTTTGAAGAAATCGAAACTTTAGGTACAGTGGATATATTGAGACGTGGGGGGATTCACGTGACAATGGTATCTATAATGGATACTTGTGAAGTAATAGGTACTCATAATATTTCGGTTAATGCAGATTCCCTTTTCAAGGATGTCGACTTTAGTTTAGCAGATGCTCTAATTATCCCTGGCGGAATTCCGGGTTCTAATCATTTGAATGATTATGTTCCTTTGAAAGAACTCATCTTGCAAAAGGAAAAAGAAGGCGTAATATTGGCGGCTATTTGTGCGGGGCCTATGGTATTAGGAGGATTAGGCCTTTTAAACGGGAAAAAAGCAACTTGTTTTCCGTTTTTTGAACCTACAATGACAGGTGCAACGCCTACAGGCAATGGGGTAGAGCAAGACGGTAATATTATTACTTGTAAAGGACCTGGTTTTGTTTTTGATTTTGGTCTTTTGATAGTACGTAATTTAAGAGGAGAAGAAACAGTAAATGAGGTTGCAGCAGCTGTTCTAGCTCCGGGATATTGACAGAAAAACAGGCACAAACTTCTAAGTTCGTGCCTGTTCGTTTTTTTACTTTTTGAATGATTCTTTCATTTTGGCGATGTCTAGTAAGTAGTCTTGTAGATCTTGTTCATGTTCTTCTTCTTCTGCCAAGATATGTTTTGCGATATCACAAGTTGTATAGTCTAGTCCATTTGTGAACTGGGCGATTTCTTGATATCTGAGGATGGCACATCTTTCAGAATCTATATTTTGTTTTAACAAACTAACGGTATCAAATGCAGTAGGCGCATCATATTTGCATCTTGCAAGTTCAAACCATTTTTTAGGATCAAGTACCGGAATACCTTCCAATTCAATGATGCGGTCGGCGAGTAATTGTGCGTGTGCCCGCTCTTCTTCTGCATGTTCCTCAAATTCGTCTTGTACGTCTCTACGCATAGCTCCTTCTGCCACCAAAGCTCCTACCCAATACTGATAGTATGCTAACCATTCTTCTGATAGTGCGGCATTTAACTGGCTCAATAAGTTATCTACGTCCAGCTTTCCCTTTAAAATTGAAACGGTTTCTTTTGCCATAATTATAAAATTTTAGAATGAAACGTTATTCTTGTTATCTTTTATATTTCAAACAATTGTAGATAGTCATTGTTTATAAATTATCTAAATTTTATTCCGCTTATTATTCATTAAGATATGGATTCGTATTCAGGAATAACTGATAATAATCAGAATGATTAAAGTTTACATTATAAGAAATTTTTTATCTTTGCACCTCTAATCTAAAGATGTAAAATACATAATGATGCTAAATAATACTACCAATTGGTATGTACTTTATACCGCTGCCCGTGCTGAAAAACAAGTGAAAGAACGAATTGATGCTTTAGGTGTGGAGTGTTGGCTTCCTCTTCATAGAACGCCTCGTGTATGGTCTGATCGTGTAAAAATGGTGGATGTCCCATTGTTCAGTTCTTATGTCTTTGTGAAATGTACGGACCCTGTTTTACGGGATTTGTTACGTGTGTATGGAGTGTCCCGTATTATTTATTATAATGGCAAACCTGCTATTGTACGTCAGAAAGAAATAGATGCCATAAAAGAGTTTTTGGAAATAGCTACCGAACATCCCCTATGTACGGGAGATGAGGTGGAAATACTCTGTGGAGCTATGAAACATGTTTCCGGTAAAGTGAAAAAGGTAAAGAAGAACCATGCCTTATTATTTTTAGAACAATTAGGTGCTACAGTTTGTGTCAAACTGGAGGAAATTGCAAGAGTTAATCGTATTAAGTAGACAAACTGTTTTATAAAGTACTGTAAATGTACTTCATATCCACATTTTGGCGTATTAATGCTGCAAGTTTATCATATTGTTCTTCTTTGAAAGCAGTATAATCAAACGATTTATTTTCTGTTTTTTTGTCGAATCCATCGGCTAAATTGTCCAAAACAGCCGGGTTGTCCAGAATGCCGTGCATGTAACTTCCCCAGCATTTATTATTGAGATAGTAACCGTCTTGTCGTCCGTCTTCCAATAATACAACAGGTTGATTAGGGGCATCATTTAGCAGCGTAGTCCGTCCCATATGTATTTCATAACCACGACATGTTTGTAATGAATCGGATGTGTCGGGCAGAAAAGTAAAAGAACTTTGTTTTGTGATTTTTTCTTGCTCAATAACAGTACATTGAGGTAATAATCCTAATCCGGGAATAACCGGTAAACTTCCTTCTATACCTTCCGGATCTTCTAATCGGATACCCATCATCTGGTAACCACCGCAAATACCTATTACTTTCTTTCCTGTTTTATGGGCACGGATTATGGCATTTGCTATACCATTGGCTCGTAAATGCTGTAAATCGGCTAATGTGTTTTTAGAACCGGGTAATAGAATAATATCAGCTTTCTCTATTTCATCCAGATTATTTGTATAGTAGGGGTTAAAACGTGTATCCATTTCAAGTACATCGAAATCCGTGAAGTTTGACATCCGCTTAAGAAGAATGATCGCTACGTTTATTTTTCCATCCCGATAGGTATTATTCTTCACATCCAACGCAACAGAATCTTCTTCTTCAATTTTAATATCATGAAACCAAGGGATGACACCGACAACCGGTATGCCTGTTAATTCCTTTAATAATTGTCGTCCTTCTTCAAATAAAGATGCATCCCCACGAAACTTATTGATGATTATACCTCTCATTAGTGCCTTTTCTTCAGGCTTTAGCAGGGCTATAGTTCCATATACGGAACCAAATACTCCTCCTTTATCTATGTCTGCCACTAAATAAGTGGAGGCTCCGGCTTGCGAGGCCATTCTCATATTTGTAATATCACGATCACGCAGATTCAGTTCGGAAATACTTCCGGCACCCTCTAACACAATTGGATTATATCGGGTTTCAAGCCGTTTGAAGGCATTGATAGCTTCTTTGAAAAGTTCTTCTTTTTGATTTTTTATACCGAAATAATCTTTGGCAGACATATTCCCCACAGGTTTTCCATTAAGTACGACCTGTGAGCTTTTATCATTAGTTGGTTTTAATAGAACAGGATTCATATCTGTATGAGGTTCTATACCACATGCTTCGGCTTGTACTACTTGAGCACGTCCCATTTCACCGCCTTCAATAGTAGAATAGGAGTTGAGGGACATGTTTTGAGCTTTAAAAGGTGCCGGATGATAACCATCTTGCCGAAAGATACGGCAGAAAGCTGTATTAATAACGCTTTTGCCGGCATCTGAACAAGTTCCTACAAACATGATTGGATTTAGATATCGTTTCATTTTATGTATTACTGTAAATGATTGCAAAACTAGCGAAAAAGTAGGAGAGGCGTACTGCTTTTTTAGTATATTTGCGACTGCTTAAATTATTATAATAAAATGGAAATACAGAAACAACCACAACGTTTACAGTCATTAGATGCCCTCAGAGGGTTTGACATGTTTTTTATTATGGGCGGAGGCTCTTTATTTATTGCTTTAGCAACCTTGTTCCCCAATCCTTTTTTTCAAGCTATAGCGAATCAAATGCACCATGTAGAATGGCATGGTTTGGCAGTTGAAGATATGATATTCCCGCTATTTCTTTTTATTGCCGGTATATCATTCCCTTTTTCTTTAGCAAAACAGAGATTGTCTGGTATGACAGATGCCGCTATTTATAAAAAAATAGTTCGTCGTGGCCTTACCCTTGTTGTCTTAGGTTTTATATACAGCGGGTTGCTTTCTTTCGATTTTGAAAATATGCGTTATGCCAGTGTATTGGGACGTATTGGTTTAGCTTGGATGTTCGCTGCTATTATTTTTGTTAATACCCGTACAGTTACAAGAATATGGATTGTAGCTGTAATATTAGTTGGATATTGGTTATTATTGGCTTTTGTTCCGGCTCCCGATGGAAATGGTGCGGATGTCTATAGTATGGAAGGATGTTTAGTGGGGTATATTGATCGTATGTTTTTGCCGGGTCGTCTTTATTTGAAGATACATGATCCGGAAGGTATTTTGCCTACTTTACCAGCAATAGGAACAGCCTTACTTGGTATGTTCTCCGGTGAATTCGTTAAATTACAGAAAAAAGAATTTACAGGAACGAAGAAAGTGCTTTATATGGCTATTGTCGGTTGCGTTTTAATTGTTATTGGTTTGATATGGAGTCTTTTCTTTCCGCTTAATAAGAATTTATGGACAAGCTCTTTTGTTTGTACCGTAGGAGGAATTTCTACTTTATTGTTTGCCTTGTTCTATTATATCATAGATGTAAAGAATTGTCGTAACTGGACATTGTTCTTTACTGTTATAGGAATGAACTCTATTACTATTTATCTGGCGCAACGTTTTATAAATTTCTCGTTTACATCAACGGCTATTTTTGGTGGTTTAATTGGATTATTCCCTGAGACAGCTCAGCCATTAATCAGTGCAATAGCATATATTTCTGTATGTTGGGGATTTCTTTATTTCTTATATCGCCAACGTATTTTCTTGAAAGTATAAGTAATGGAAAAGCCTGTTTATAAACGGTTGGAGTCGTTGGATGTTCTTCGCGGCTTCGACTTGTTTTGTCTTGTTGTCTTAGAGATGGTACTGCATCCGTTGGCACATGCTGTTCATGCTCCTTGGTTTGACTCTTTTATGTGGGGATTTACTCATATGGAATGGGAAGGTTTTTCTTCATGGGATTTGGTGATGCCTCTTTTTATGTTTATGGCTGGTGTTTCTATGCCATTTGCATTGTCTCGTTATAAAGCGATGCCCGATAAAATGGCGGTTTATAGACGTATTGGAAAACGGGTATTGCTTTTATGGATATTTGGAATGATGTGTCAGGGAAATCTTTTGGCATTAGACCCGGATAAGATTTATTTTTATTCAAATACATTACAAGCCATTGCCATGGGGTATTTGATTGCGGCCATATTGTTTCTCCATGTACGTTTTTCTATACAAGTAGGTGCTGCCGCCTTTTTCTTATTACTCTATTGGGCGATAATGCAATTTGTTACCATTGATGGTTACGGTGGAGGAAATTATACGCCGCAAGGAAATTTGGCGGAATGGATAGACCGGATGGTATTAGGCCGTTTTCGTGATGGAGCATCGGTTGTAGACGGCCAGGTGGTATTTGCGGAATGGTATCAGTATACATGGATATTAAGTAGTCTTAACTTTGGAGTTACTGTATTAACCGGACTTTTTGCTGGACATATATTAAAAGCTGAATATTCTCAGAGACGAAAACTTCAATTATTATTTGGTATAGGTGTTGCTATGGTCGCAGCCGGTTGGTTATGGGGATTGCAGATGCCTGTTATTAAAAAACTTTGGACAAGTTCTATGACACTGGTTAGTAGTGGATATTGTTTTTTATTGATGGGATTGTTTTATTACTGGATAGATTTTAAGGGGCATCGCAAGCATATAACATGGCTGAAAGTTTATGGTATGAATTCAATTTTGGCTTATATGCTTACTATGGTCGTTAGTTTTAAATGTATTGGAGAATCTTTGTTTTTTGGCTTACAGCAATATTTAGGTAATTATTATCAAGTACTTATTGCCATATGCAATGTATTGGTTATTTATGTAATTTTGCGATTGTTTTATAATCGTAATATATTTCTAAAGGTATAACATCGTATAATAGAAAACACAAATATGGAATCAATCAGACAAATATACCGTATAGGACATGGTCCGTCAAGTAGTCATACTATGGGACCGATGCGAGCGGCGCAAATGTTTCTTGAACGCAATAAAGAGGCTGTACGTTTTAATGTTACTCTATATGGAAGTCTTGCTGCAACAGGAAAGGGACACATGACGGATACTGCTATTTTGGAAGTATTATCTCCGGTAGCTAAAACGGATATTACCTGGAAACCGAAAATTTTCCTCCCTTTTCATCCAAACGGAATGTTGTTTGAGTCATTTAATGAGAGTGGAGACGTGTTAGAATCGTGGACTGTATATAGTATCGGCGGAGGTACATTGGCAAATGAATCGTTCAACGAGCTTAAGACCGAGAAGATATATGATATGCACACTATTAAGGAAATTCAAGCATGGTGTGAGAGAACAGGCCATTCCTACTGGGAATATGTTGAACAAAGTGAAGGTCCTCAAATCTGGGATTATTTGGCTGAAGTCTGGAATGTGATGCAACAGGCTGTACAAAATGGATTGGAAGCCGAAGGTATACTTCCGGGAGGTTTGGGTATTCGTCGTAAGGCATCGGATTATTTGATCCGTGCGAAAGGCTATGGCAGTAGTATCAAGAGCCGTGGAATGGTCTATGCATTTGCTTTGGCTGTATCTGAAGAGAATGCTTGTGGAGGTCAAATTGTAACGGCTCCTACATGTGGCTCCTGTGGAGTTATGCCCGCAGTTCTATATCATTTGAAAGATACCAGGGAATTTCGTGATTCTCGTATTTTACGTGCATTGGCAACAGCAGGGTTATTTGGCAATGTAGTTCGTACGAATGCATCGGTTTCCGGAGCGGAAGTTGGTTGTCAGGGCGAAGTTGGTGTTGCTTGTGCTATGGCAGCAGCAGCAGCCAGCCAGCTCTTTGGCGGTACACCTGCACAAATAGAATACGCTGCCGAAATGGGACTGGAACATCATTTGGGATTGACTTGTGATCCTGTTTGCGGATTGGTGCAGATTCCTTGTATTGAACGTAATGCTTTTGCGGCTGCCCGTGCTTTGGATGCAAATACATTCTCCAATTTTTCAGACGGAAAACATCGTGTAAGTTTTGACCAGGTAGTGGAAGTAATGCGGCAGACAGGAAATGATTTACCCAGTTTGTATAAAGAAACGTCAGAAGGAGGTTTGGCTAAAAATATGGAACGATAAAATATTATTTATTAATTGTGTTTATTATATTCGAAATGAAAAGAGACCTGTTTTATTCTTTGTTGGCTATTAGTTCCCTGATTGCATGCGGGCAGCCAAAACAACAGCAATCCGAAGAGGTTGCAAAAAGTGATAATCCTGTATTTGAAGGATGGTATGCTGATCCGGAAGGTATTATCTACGATGATACGTATTGGATTTATCCTACGACGAGTGATATATATGAAAAACAGACTTTCTTTGATTGTTTTTCCTCTAAAGATTTGGTAACATGGACCAAACATTCTTCTGTATTGGATACTACTGCTGTAAAATGGGCCAAAATAGCCATGTGGGCACCTTCCGTAATCAGTAAGGATGGAAAATATTATTTCTTTTTTGGTGCAAACGATGTGCACGAAGGTGAAATAGGAGGTATCGGTGTCGCGGTAAGCGATCGTCCTGAAGGACCGTATAAAGATTTATTGGGTAAGCCTCTTATTAATGAAATAGTGAATGGTGCGCAACCCATTGATCAGTTTGTTTTTCATGACAACGGACATTACTATATGTATTATGGAGGCTGGGGACATTGTAACGTCGTTATGCTAAATGATGATTTCACCGGCCTTGTTCCTTTTGAGGATGGCGAAATCTATAAAGAAATAACTCCGGAAAACTATGTGGAAGGTCCTTTTGTACTCAAGAAAAACGGAAAGTATTACTTTATGTGGAGTGAAGGTGGATGGGGTGGTCCTGATTATTCAGTAGCATACGCAATTGCAGATTCTCCTTTTGGTCCGTTCAAACGTATTGGCAAGATTCTTCAACAAGACCCGAAGGTCGCAACCAGTGCCGGACATCATTCCGTAATGCACGTTCCGGGTACGGAAGACTATTATATTGTTTATCATCGTCGTCCGTTAGGTGATACCGGACGTGATCATCGTGTGACCTGTATAGATAAAATGACCTTCGATAAAGATGGTTTTATTAATCCTGTAAAGATGACTTTTGAGGGAGTGGAAGCACAAACTATAAAGTAGCGGATAATATTAAATTATATTAAAAGAGGAATATACTGCTTGTATTCCTCTTTTTTTATTCTATTTTTGACGCATGTGTCAGACTATAGTGACAAATGGTTGATAATGGAGTATTCTTTTAATACATTATATCTATGGAAGAGTCAGTTGATATGGAAAGCCGGATAATTGAAGCGGCTAAGAAAGTATTTGTGCGAAAAGGATTTAATGCTACAAAAATGAGTGATATTGCAGCAGAAGTTGGCATCGGACGTACAGCCCTGCATTATTACTTCCGCACAAAAGAAATGCTGTTTGATGCTATTTTCGGTCAATTGATCGGGAAATTATTACCAAACATCGGTCGTATAGTGGACGATGATTCTACTATTCTTGAGAAGATGCCTAAACTGGTAGAACAATATACCTCTACAGTTTATGAAAATCCTTACTTTCCTATATTTGCCGTGCAGGAGATAAATCGGGACTCGGAACATCTGTTTCGTACGGTGATGAAAGAGCCCGAACGTTTGCAGCCTATTTTACGTTTGCAACAACAAATTAAAGACGAAATGGAAAAAGGCCTTCTTAAGAAGATGCCTCTTATTGATGTGGCATCAACTTTGGTTAGTCTCGTTGTTTTTCCTACACTTATCCGTGAGCCATTGACAGTAATTCTGTTGGATGGAAATGTTTCACAGTTTGAAGAATTTTTATTCCGGCGTAAAACTTTGGTTACCGAAGTTATGATCCGTTTATTAACTCCGGATAGTAAAGAATAAATTTATCCAATAATATAGAATCGTATATGAAACTGATTTATTTGTTATTATTCTTTTTAGTTGGAGGTATGGTTGTTGGAGCACATGCACAAGAAAATACTCTAACCATCTCACAATGTTACGAATGGGCACGTAGTAACTATCCTCAGATACAACAGTACGGGCTTATTGACCGAACGGAAGAATATAATTTATCCAATGCATCGAGAGGCTGGCTGCCTCAGATTGCCCTGAACGCTAAAGCTACATATCAAAGTGATGTCACAAAACTACCATTTGACGCAAAGCAACTTTCTGCCATCATGCCCGGAATAGAAATACCGACATTGGCTAAAGACCAGTATCAGGTAGTGGCCGAAGTGAACCAAACTATTTGGGATGGAGGTGTTATTCATTCTGCCAAACGAATAACAAAAGCCGAAGCCGAAGCTAATCGTGAACAGTTGGAGAGTGATCTTTACACGCTTAATGAACGTGTAAACCAACTTTACTTTGGTTGTTTATTACAAGATGAATTACTTACTCAGAATATCCTTTTGCAAAAGGAATTGCAAATAAATATAGACCGGATTGTTGCCATGATGGCGAATGGAGTAGCTAATCAATCCGATTTGGAAAGTATGCAGGTGGAATTATTGAATGCGCAGCAGAAAGAAATAGAACTGAAATCCTCTCGTACTGCTTACCGTCAGATGTTAGGAACGTTGGTCGGTAAAACTTTGCCTGAAAATATCCGTATGGAAGTTCCTGCATTACCGGGAAATTCCCTCTCACAATCAATAAACCGTCCTGAACTTCGGGCATTGGATGCAAAGAACCGTTTGATCGAGATGCAAGACAAACAGATTACTGCAAGTATCATGCCCAGAATTGGTGCATTTGTACAAGGAGGATACGGCCGTCCGGGTTTAAACATGTTGGATAATAATTTTGATGCTTTTTATATGGCAGGTTTACGTCTTACTTGGAATTTGGGCAAGCTTTATACTTTGAAGAATGATCGTCACAAATTGGATGTTAACCGGCAAATGGTTAATGTACAGCGCGATGTCTTTCTGTTTAATACCAATCTCCAACTGATACAGCAGAACACGGAGATACGAAAGATGAACGACCTTATGAAAGCTGATGACGATATTATCCGTCTCCGTACCAGTATTAAAAAAGCAGCTGAGACAAAATTGGAAAACGGCGTTATTTCCGTTACTGATCTGATACGGGAGATTAATGCCGAAGATATGGCTCGTCAAACAGCCGCTGTGCATCGTGTACAGCATCTTTTATCCGTATATAATTATATGTACACAATAAATTAAAGATACACAGATATGAAACACATTCTAATAGCAAGCGCAATCATTCTTTTTGTTTCTTGTAACAGAAATAGCGATTCTTTCGATGCAACAGGAGCTTTTGAGGCTACAGAAATATTGGTTTCATCGGAAGCCAATGGTAAAATCATGGAATTTAATATAGAAGAAGGCGATCGTTTGGAAGCCGGTGCCGTGCTGGGATATATAGATAGCACGCAATTATACCTGAAGAAAATGCAACTCCTTGCCGGGCTACGTTCTGTAGATATTCGCAAGCCGGATATTCGTAAACAGATTGCCGCTCTTGAGCAACAAATAGCTACCGCCCGTAGCGAACAACAACGAATGGAAAATCTGGTTCGTGCCAAGGCCGGAAATCAGAAGCAAGTAGACGACATCGTAAATAATATCAAATTTTTGCAGAAACAATTAGATGCCCAGTATTCATCGCTGGATAAAACGTCGGGAGGTGCGGATGCCGAAGCTGAAAGCATTCAGTATCAGGTAATGCAACTGGATGACCAATTGCAGAAGTGCCGTATTGCAAATCCGCAGACAGGAATTGTACTTGTTAAATATGCAGAACCTGGTGAAGTTACCGCAGCCGGAAAGCCCCTTTACAAAATAGCTGATACCGATTTGCTTTATCTGCGTGCCTACGTAACCGCCGATCAGCTTTCACAAGCAAAAAACGGGCAGTCTGTCCGCGTATTTGCCGACTATGGAGATGATCGTCGCGAATATCCCGGAATAATTACTTGGGTATCGGAAAAATCAGAATTTACCCCGAAAGGAATCCAAACGAAGGATGAACGTGCCAATTTGGTTTATGCCATTAAAATAGCTGTCAAGAACGACGGTTTCCTAAAGATAGGACAATATGGTGAAATGACATTTAATTAATTGACAAATGCTGGTTGACAGGTATGAATAACGTAAGTATTCAGCATATCAGTAAAAAATATGCTTCGATAGAGGCGTTGCAGGATATTTCTTTGGAAATACAGCCGGGTGAGCTTTTTGGTCTGATAGGACCTGATGGAGCAGGAAAGACTACGCTTTTTCGTATTCTCACCACTTTGTTGCTGGCAGACAGCGGCTCTGCATCTGTTTGTGGATTGGATGTAGTGAAGGATTTACGTGAGATACGTAAGAGGGTTGGTTATATGCCAGGTCGTTTCTCTTTGTATCAGGATCTGACAGTAGAGGAAAATTTGCAATTCTTTGCTACTGTATTCAATACAACTATAGAAAAAAATTACGACTTGGTACGTGATATTTATGTCCAGATAGAACCATTCAAGCATCGTCGTGCAGGAAAATTATCCGGTGGAATGAAGCAAAAATTGGCATTGAGCTGTGCCTTGATCCATCGTCCTGATGTGTTATTTCTGGACGAGCCTACTACAGGTGTAGACCCTGTTTCGCGTGTTGAGTTTTGGGATATGCTGGATCGGTTGAAAAAACAGGGTATCACTATCCTTGTTTCTACTCCATATATGGACGAGGCTTCACGTTGTGACCGGATAGCATTGATGCGTGCCGGCAAATGTTTGTCCGTTGATACGCCGGAGAATATCCGCCGTTCGTTTACCCGTTCGCTTTGGGCTGTGCAGGGCGCACAAATGTATCCATTATTAAATGTTCTACGGAACTATCCTGAAATTTATTCCTGTTATGCTTTTGGGGATGCCCATCATCTCACTTTCAGACATCAGAATGTTTCGGATAATGAAATAAACGCTTTGCAAGAATATTTGAAAACAAATGGATATACCGGTGTTGAATTAAGAAAGATTGAACCATCGGTAGAAGATTGCTTCATGGCTCTATGAACGACATGAGCGTACATAAACAGAATTAATGATTAAAAGAATGAAAGCGATAGAAACGAAAGAACTTACCAAACGCTTCGGTACTTTTACGGCTGTAGATCATATCAGTTTTGAGGTGGAGGAAGGTGAAATATTTGGCTTCCTCGGAGCTAATGGAGCGGGAAAGACCACAGCGATGCGTATGCTTTCAGGCTTGTCTACGCCCACATCGGGCGAGGCTGTAGTAGCCGGTTTTAACGTTTATAGTGAAGCCGAGCAGATAAAGCAACACATTGGTTATATGAGCCAGAAGTTTTCATTATATGGAGACTTGAAAGTGTGGGAGAATATCCGTTTGTTTGGAGGTATATACGGCTTACCGGAGAAAAAATTAAGAGAGAAGACAGATGAACTGTTGCAAACTCTTGGCCTGGAAAGTGAACGTAATACGCTTGTTGATTCTCTTCCGCTGGGCTGGAAACAGAAATTGGCTTTTTCGGTAGCAATTATTCATGAACCGAATATCGTCTTTTTGGACGAACCTACCGGTGGGGTCGATCCTGTTACCCGCCGGCAATTCTGGGAATTGATATATGAAGCATCCGCGCGTGGAATTACTGTCTTTGTTACCACTCACTATATGGATGAAGCGGAATATTGTAATCGAGTTTCTATCATGGTGGACGGAAGGATAGAGGCTTTGGACGAACCTGCAGAGTTAAAACGTCAATTTCAAGCGGCAGATATGAATGGCGTTTTTCAGGCTCTTGCCCGTAAAGCAACGAGAGGAGAATAAATATGAAACAGTTTGCATCATTTATACGTAAAGAGTTTTATCACATTTTTCGTGATATACGTACTATGCTCATCATGTTGGTTATGCCTATTATACTCATTATTCTGTTTGGATATGCAATTACAACGGAAATAAAGAGTGTGCCTTTTGCGGTACTCGACCGGAGCCGCGATGAGGTAACTACCCGGCTGACTGACCGTATCGGAGCCAGTGAATATTTCAATCTGTATAAACTACTGGATAGCGAAGAAGAGGCGCAAGATTTGTTTCGTCAGGGTAAAGTAAGACTTGTAGTGGTTTTTCCTCCGCAATATGCCTCTTCTCCGGATGCTGCTATCCAATTGCTTGCTGATGCTACCGACCCCAATGAAGCAACTCAACTTACAGGCTATGCTACAGCTATCATTACTGCCGCCAAGACGGATGCTATTGTACAAACTATGCCAATTGGTATTATACCTGTTGTACATTTGCTGTATAACCCGTTGATGAAGGGAGCCTATAATTTTGTACCCGGCGTAATGGGGCTTATCCTTATTTTGATTTGCGCAATGATGACTTCCGTAGGGATTGTAAGAGAAAAAGAAATGGGTACAATGGAGATATTGTTGGTTTCTCCTATGAAACCGGTTTATATTATTTTGGCCAAAGCTGTTCCTTATTTATTGCTCAGTATGGTAAATATTACTACTATTCTATTGCTTTCTTATTTCCTTCTGGAAGTACCTATTATGGGGAGCTTGTTTTCTTTAGTGATGGTTACTGTGCTTTATATTATCGTCTCTCTCTGTTTGGGGCTGCTTATTTCTACAGTTGCCGACACACAGCAGGCAGCTATGCTTATTAGTGGAATGGCCTTAATGTTGCCGGTCATGTTGCTTAGCGGAATGATGTTTCCTATAGAGAATATGCCCAAGCTGTTACAATGGCTTTCCAATATAGTTCCGGCTAAATGGTACATTATTGCAGTGAAAGATATTATGATAAAAGGGCTTTCTATTACTTCGGTTTTGAAAGAAACCGGAATTTTGATTCTTATGGCCTTTGTGTTGATTGCTATTAGTGTGAAACGATTTAAAATACGTCTGTAATATGCGTCTGAATACATTACGATATTTGTTGGAGAAAGAATTCAAGCAAATCCGTCGCGACCGTTTTTTGCCTAAAATCATCTTTATCATTCCGATGATGCAGTTAATCATATTGCCTTTTGCCGCCAATTTTGAAATGCATAATATTAATCTGAGTATAGTTGATAATGATCATTCTGTGACTTCTCAACAGCTGACAAATAAGATTCTTTCGTCCGGCTATTTCCGCTTGACAGACTATTCTCCTCATTATAATGAAGCGATAAAGTCTATCGAAAGTAATGACGCCGATATTATTTTGGAATTTCCTCAGGGATTTGAAAAACGATTGGGCCGAGAAGGGACTAACGAACTTCTTATTGCCGCTAATGCTGTAAATGGAACAAAGGGAGGGATGGGTAGTTCATATCTGTCATCCATCGTGCAGAATTTTAATGCGGAAAAAGGATATTATCCTGCGGATCTCGTGGGAGTTAAAGTGACTGCGACAAATCTCTTTAATCCCCACTTGAACTATAAAAGTTACATGGTTCCGGGTATTATGGTTTTTTTGTTGACTATTATTGCGGGCTTTGTTCCTGCTTTGAATATTGTGAGTGAAAAGGAAAAAGGAACGATCGAACAGATTAATGTATCTCCTGTTCCGAAATCCCTGTTCATGCTTTCCAAGTTGATACCTTTTTGGGTTATAGGCTTTTTTCTTTTGACAATAGCTGTAGGGATTGCATGGCTTATTTATGGCTTGATACCTGTAGGTAGTTTGGGCACTATATATCTTTTTGCAGCTGTTTATATGATTGGTTTTACAGGCTTGGGCTTGGCTATTTCTGCTATATCTTCTACCCAGCAGCAAGCCATGTTTACCACTTTTTTCTTTCTGATTATCTTTGCGTTGCTTAGTGGGTTGTTTACTCCGATCAGTAGCATGCCGGAATGGGCGCAGAATATTACATTATTGAATCCGATACGCTATTTTGTAGAAGCGATGCGAATGATTTATTTGAAAGGAAGCCATTTCTCGGACATAGAAGGACATTTCTTTATGATATGTTTTTTTGCAGTTTTATTTAATGTACTTGCAGTGGCAGGATATAGAAAAACACAATAAATAGAGGAAAATGAAAAAGCCATATCCGGAGTTTCGAATATGGCTTTTTGATGTGGGCAGTGATGGATTCGAACCACCGAAGGCGAAAGCCAGCTGAGTTACAGTCAGCCCCATTTGGCCACTCTGGTAACTGCCCTTTATTTAGAATTTCTTTGAGCCTCTTGTCGGATTCGAACCAACGACCCCGAGATTACAAATCACGTGCTCTGGCCAACTGAGCTAAAGAGGCGTTTTTCCTTTGTTTGCGGCTGCAAAGGTAGTAATTGTTTTTATCCGTACAATAGGGGCATGATGTTTTTTGAAAAAGCAGAAGCCATCAGAGTTATTCAAAACTCTGATGGCTTCTGCTTTTTATGGTCTGTTTATTCTTATTGTCCTTTCAAAAGAACTTCATTTATAGCCTTTTTGAAGTCAGCTTTACTCATTGCCCCTTTAGCCATCTGAGGCTTCTCGTTCATTGGACAAAAAAGTAATGAAGGTATGCTCTGTATACCAAAGGCGGCTGCCAGATGTTCTTCTTTTTCTGTATCTACTTTGTATATATCGATTTTCCCTTCGTATTCTTTTGCCAATTCCTCCAGAACAGGCGCTACCATCTTACAAGGACCGCACCATGTAGCATAAAAATCTACTATGCACGGTTTTTCTCCTTTGTATTTCCATTCATTAGGACTTGTTTCATAATCAGCTACTTTGTTTAGAAATTCAGCTTTTGTCAATTCTGTTACTTTCATAATCTGTTCTCCTTAAATTAATATATACTATTTTCTTCTTTAGTATATAACAAAGTTAGGGGTATTAGTTCAACTGATAAATGGCTATTTTTCCTTTATAGTTAGCTATATTTCCCCTTTAATGTTATAAAAAAGCCGTCGGAAACATTTTCGGCGGCTTTTATTACATTCTAAACTTACAGTTGTTTTGAACTTAATACCGTTTGCCAACGGCCTCCCAGTCTACTATATCCCAAAGTTTATTCAGATGGTCTGCACGTTTGTTCTGGTAATCCAGATAATATGCGTGTTCCCAAACGTCAAAACCGAGGAGAGGAGTGAGGCCTCTGACAACCGGGTTACTTCCGTTAGGCTCTTTGGTAATTGAAAGTTTTCCGTTAATATCCTTAGCTAACCATACCCAACCCGATCCGAACAAGCCTGTACCGGCTGTAACAAATTCTTTTTGGAAATTTTCAAAAGATCCCCAAGCAGTATTAATAGCTTCAGCCAGTTTTCCTGTTGGCTTACCACCACCTTTTGGTGAAAATTGGGTGAAATATAAATTATGGTTCAATACTTGTCCTGCGTTATTGAAAACGGCACCGTCGGATTCTTTTACAATTGTTTCCAATGGCTCATTTTCAAACTTTGTACCTGCAATGAGGTTATTCAAATTGGTTACATAAGTTTGTAGATGCTTTCCATGATGTAACTCTATTGTTTGTTTTGATATTACCGGTTCCAGAGCATCGGCTGCATAGGGTAATTGGATTAATTCAAATTTCATAATTTCTTCTTTTTTATCTGTTATTTGACTATTGGAAATCAACAATAACAAACTAAGACATAATGTAAGCATGGCCTTATTTGTTTTTATGTTGTTTGTATTATCATAACAGCGGCGACATTGAATTTGTTTATCATCCCGATGACTTTTTGAAATCATCTCGATGATTTTAAAAAATGATCGGGATGTTTTAAAATCTAAATATTATATTTCTCTACCAAAAAATAGAGTAAAATCCCGAATAAGTTTATACTTTTGCTGGCTCATAATTTATTAATTAGTAAAACATATTGTGTAGATGGTAAAGAAAGTTGGGAATTTAATTCCAAACACCTTTTTTATTACAAAGGGTAGTGGAGAATCTGATTTGGAAAAACATGCAGGTTCATATCACATGGCTCTTTATGATGCAGGTATTTCGGATTTCAACATTATGACGTATTCATCTGTTATTCCTGCAACGGCACATCTGGCAACCATGGATGAATTAGACCTTCCTCCATTTGGTTCGGAAATGAAAACTATCATGGCGATGTCTCATGGCTATCAAGATGAGTTTGTATCTGCTGGTGTGGTTTACGCCTGGATGTATAAGGATGAAAACTTTGATGAAAAGGTTGGAGGACTTGTATGTGAAGTTAGTGGTCGTTATCGTATTGAAGAGCTTGAGTCTCGTTTGATTCGTGTAATCAATGATCTTCATCAGAAAACATACGGTAAGTACTATTTGGGAGAACTTAACTTTATAACGGAAGGTATTACCATTGAAAAGAGGTATGGTACAGCTCTTGCTGCTCTTTGTTTCGTTGATTTTTTGCAACCGGAAATTGAAGAATAAGTTTTGTGTGAATTTTATATTACATTTTTATAAGGCCGTCTTCCTTTCGGGGAGGCGGTTTTTTGTTATATTTGCCAATCGTATTACAATTTTACCGCGCGGATGTGAGGGATTAGTAAATATTTAATGATTGATGTTATGAAAAAGATTATCAATCCTTGGGATGGCTTGGAAGGTTATATGTGTTTCGGCTGTGCTCCGGCGAATCCGTCAGGTTTACATATGGAATTTTATGAAGACGGCGATGATATAGTTGCTTTTTGGAAACCGGAAGCATATTATCAAGGTTGGCTGAACACGCTGCATGGTGGTATACAGACAACTTTAATGGATGAACTGGCTGGTTGGGTTGTGATGAGAAAGTTACAAACGTCTGGCGTTACTTCGCGTTTAGATGCTAAATTCATTAAAAGTATATCGACGCTTGAACCTCAGTTAACAGTACGTGGACGAATAAAAGACAGAAAACGAAACGCCATATTTATTGAAACGGAAATATATAATTCGGCAGAAGAAGTATGTTCCCGTGCCGACTTAGTATATTTCGTAAGTAACCCGGAAAGGGCGAAAGAAGAATTTCATTTTTGTGGTTGTAAAACAGTTGATGAATAAATAATTGAATGCAATGAAGTATGTAGGAGCTCATGTATCGGCTTCGGGTGGTGTAGAGAATGCCCCTTTAAATGCCAAAGCTATAGGAGCAAAGGCTTTTGCTCTTTTTACCCGTAATCAGCGGCAATGGAAATCGACGCCATTGTCATCGGAAAGCATTTCGCTTTTTAAAGAACGTTGTGCGGAATCAGGTTATCTGCCAAAGCATATATTACCCCATGATAGCTATCTGATTAATCTGGGACATCCGGAAGCGGAGGGATTGCAAAAATCCCGTGATGCTTTTCTGGATGAGATG
The DNA here is from genome assembly GCF_900186615.1 of Parabacteroides bouchesdurhonensis. Classification (GTDB taxonomy): domain Bacteria; phylum Bacteroidota; class Bacteroidia; order Bacteroidales; family Tannerellaceae; genus Parabacteroides; species Parabacteroides bouchesdurhonensis. The sequence goes on along the minus strand of NZ_LT896588.1, from coordinate 3,255,755 downwards.
CAGCGATGTGAACAGTTGGGGCTTGACCGCCTGAATTTTCATCCCGGAAGCCATTTGAATGAGATGTCGGTTGAAGAATGCCTTGCACGCATAGCAGAATCTATTAATTGGACGTTGGAACGGACAAAAGGGGTTACGGCTGTTATAGAAAATACGGCCGGACAAGGAACAAATCTGGGCTATACCTTTGAACAGATTGCTTATATTATAGATAAAGTAGACGATAAAACCAGAGTGGGAGTCTGTATTGATACAGCCCATACATTGGCTGCCGGTTATGACATAAAAACGGAAGAAGGTTTTACGGAAACATTCCGGCATTTTGATGAGGTAATAGGTTTCGCGTATTTAAAAGGCATGCACTTGAATGATTCAAAGAAAGATCTGGGAACAAGAGTAGACAGGCACGACAGTATAGGTAAAGGTGTGATGGGAATCACTCCATTTAAAATGATTATGCATGATAGCCGTTTTGATGATATACCTTTGATATTGGAAACGCCGGATGAATCTCTTTGGGCGGAAGAGATAAAGTTATTATATAGTTTATAATTATCCTTTTATATTAAGTATTTAATTAAAATAATATACCTATGTTCATATTGATGCCTGTTATTTTTATCTTGGGAATCCTGGCTATTGCAATGGAAGACAAGTTTAAGATAAACAAAGCTGCCATAGCCTTGTTTATGGCTATTTCTTTGTGGATGATTTTGATGTTTGATGCGTATTACATTTTTATAGAACGCTCAAGTCCTATATTTCATGAATTCTTAAGTGAAAATCCCGATATTGCCAGTATGCCTGCCCATGAGCAGTTTATTAATTTTATTTCTAACCGGGCTATTGTCTATCATTTGGGTAATGTGTCGGAAACGCTGTTTTTCGTCATGTGTTCCATGTTGATTGTAGATATTGTAGACAAACACGGAGGTTTTCGTTCCGTGACAGGTTATATTCGTACATCGGATAAGCGTAAATTGTTGTGGTACATCAGTATTGCCACTTTTTTCTTTTCAGCATTACTTGATAATCTTGCTGCCGCTATTGTTATTATGGCGGTGCTTCGTAAACTCGTGCCCGACCGTACGGATCGTTTGAAGTATGCCTGTATGGTTATTATTTCCGCAAATGCGGGAGGTTCATGGTCTCCTATAGGTGATGTTACTACAATCTTGCTTTGGGTAGGAAAGAATGTAACGGCAATGCATCAGATATCGCATGTTTTTATTCCTGCGTTAATAAATATGTTGGTTCCGCTTACTATAGCTAACTTCTGGCTCTTTAAGAAAGGGTCGACCTTGCGCGTGATGAGTGAAGAAGAACAAGCGGACGAATATATTCCGGAAATACCAACTCATTCACGCCGGGTAATATTTGTGATAGGAGTTCTTTCATTGGCTCTTGTGCCGGTGTTTCAGATGTTGACAAATCTGCCTCCCTTTTTAGGTGTTTTGTCAGGCTTGGTAATTTTGTGGATATATACGGATGTGATGTATAGCAGATTGCACATGCACGAATCCCAAAAATTACGCATATCCCAATTGCTTCCTAATATCGACTTGTCTACAATCTTCTTTTTCCTCGGCATTCTGATGGCGGTAGGAGCATTGGAAACAGCCGGTCAGTTGGGCATCATGTCTGCGTTCCTTGATAAACACGTGCATGAACCATACTTGATAAGTTTTGTCATCGGAGCGTTATCTTCCTGTGTTGATAATGTGGCATTAGTGGCAGCTACAATGGGTATGTATCCTCTTACTGCGCATGCTGCCGATTTATCTGCTTATGCCCAGTTCTTTGTTTCCGACGGCGGATTCTGGACATTCCTTGCCTATTGTGCCGTAACAGGTGGCAGTATCCTTATTATAGGTTCGGCTACCGGCGTAACGGTTATGGGACTGGAAAAAATAGAGTTCATGTACTATACAAAACGCTTTTCCATTCTTGCACTGATTGGTTATTGCTGCGGTGCAGGTACTTATATGTTATTATTTGCTTAATATTATTCTTATTTATGATGAAAAAATGGATACTGATAGCTGCCTCTGCAGCTTTGTTTACCAGTCTTGAATCAGAAGCTTGTACTGGTTTGCTGGTAGGAAAAAAAGCTTCTACGGATGGTTCGGTTATGATTAGTTATGCTGCTGATTCGCATACGCTTTACGGCGAACTTTACCGTTGGCCTGCGGCAACGTGGCCTAAAGGGAGCATGTTGCAGGTAAACGAATGGGATACCGGTAAACCCTTAGGGCAGATTCCGCAAGTAGAACAAACTTATTCTGTTGTGGGTAATATGAACGAGCATCAGGTAGCAATTACCGAGAGTACGTTCGGAGGCCGGCCCGAATTAGTAGATACTACGGGCATCATGGACTATGGAAGTCTAATATATATTGCCTTGCAACGTTCTAAATCGGCTCGTGAAGCTATTAAGGTAATGACGGACCTTGTACAAGAACATGGTTACTACAGTAGTGGTGAATCGTTTTCTATCGCTGATAAGAATGAAGCCTGGATTATGGAAATGATAGGAAAAGGGGTTGGTAATAAGGGCGCCGTGTGGGTGGCTATCCGTATACCGGACGATTGTATTGCCGCACATGCTAATCAATCCCGTATCCAACAGATTCCTTTTGGCGATAAAGAAAACTGCCTGTATTCTCCCGACGTCGTGTCTTTTGCCCGTGAAAAGGGATACTTTAAGGGAAAGGATAAAGATTTCAGCTTTGCCAAAACATATTGTCCGTATGAGTTTGGCGCTTTACGCGGATGTGAGGCGCGGGTATGGTCTTTCTTCCGTAAATATGACAAATCAATGGATAAATATGCCGATTTTATTAAAGGCGATCCTTCTAAAGAACCGATGCCATTGTACATTAAACCGGATCGTTTGCTGTCTGTTCAAGATGTACAGAATGCCATGCGCGACCATTTTGAAGGTACGGATCTGGATATGACCAAAGATGCGGGCGCGGGTCCGTATAAAGTACCTTATCGTTGGCGTCCTATGACTTTTGAAGTTGACGGCCAGGAATATACAAACGAACGTGCTATAGCAACGCAGCAAACAGGCTTTGTTATTGTTCCGCAGATGCGTAACTGGTTGCCGGATGCTGTAGGCGGTGTTCTTTGGTTTGGTGTGGATGATGCGGATATGGCTGTATTTACTCCTATATATTGTTCTGTAACGGAGTCTCCGGAATGTTACCATGTAGGAAATGGTGACATGATGAACTTCTCCTGGACGTCTGCTTTCTGGATTCATAATTGGGTAGCTAATATGGCTTACGGAAAGTACAGTTATATGATAAAAGACATCCGCCCAGTTCAACAGGAACTGGAAAATAGCTATCAGGAGGTATTGCCTGCCATTGATGCGGCAGCCGCTAAGTTATATGAAAAGAACCCTGCCGAAGCTATCCGTTTTCTCACTTGGTTCAGTACGTCAAATGCCGATGCGGCAACAGCCCGTTGGAAAAAACTTGGCGAATATCTTTTGGTAAAATATATGGACGGTAATGTAAAGAGAGAAGAATGTGGACGGTTTAAACAAAATGGTTACGGTTTGCCTGCTTCTCCTGAATTTCCCGGATATGACGAAAATTATTATCGTTCGATTGTAAAGAGTGCGGGAGAAAGGTTAAAAGTAAAATAAAAGGTTTATATTTGTAGAACAAATGTTGAATTAAAAAGGAAAAGTATGAAGAAATTTGTAATCATGATTATGCTGGCTGTTATAAGCTTAGGTGCTTATGCTCAGACAGAACAGGGAAAATCATCCATTGGTTTTAATCTTGGATATGGATTTGATGATATTGATAATGCAACCGTTGGAATTGATTACCGGTATTGCATATTGGATGATGTCCGCATAGCCCCGTCTCTTACTTATCATGTAAAGAACAACTCTTTAAGTGCTTGGGCTATTGATGTAAATGCTCATTATGTGGTGAAGCTGAGTGAAATGTTTGGTTTTTATCCATTGGCCGGTTTAGACATGTCTTTCTGGAAAGTTAGTGTCGGACACGGACTATCTCACAATATGACACGTTTTGGTGCTAATATTGGTTTGGGTGGCGAAGTATACGCTACAAATAATTTAAGTGTTGGGCTGGAAGTGAAATATCTTGTCATTAAAGATTTAAGTCGTCCAATGATAGGCGTACGCGTAGGATATAATTTTTAATAAATAAAAGTTCTTATACTGGAAATCCTTCTGAATATTCAATTATTCAGAAGGATTTTTTGTTCCATGCAGTCTTCTTTTATGGTCTTTGTAAACAGCTATAATACAGTCTTTTAAAAAGATATATCTTTTGCATTCAAAAGACGGGACTTTTGACTTCAAAAGAGCTGACTTTTGAAATGTTAAGACGGGACTTTGATGTTCAAAAGATAGCTCTTTTAAAACGGGTACTTAATCGCTTTATTTTCAGCGGTTACCAGCTCGCGTAATCGGCGAATGTAAGGTTCTCGAAATTTGGAATAACTTTATAAACTTTGTCCTTTATTGTTTCTTCCGGATTCGTTGTACTTAACCCTATAACACGCATATTTGCGGATGTTCCAGCTTGTATGCCTGCAAAAGAATCTTCGAAAACTAAACAGTTATCGGGCGATTCATGCAGATCGGATGCAGCCAGAAGGTAACACATAGGATCAGGTTTCCCTTTTGTTATGCGGTCGGCAGTTACTATTGTATCGAATATGTTGTCTAAATGGAGCAGGCTAAAAGCACGCTTCACCTTTACGTCATCGGAACTTGTAACCAATCCCATCTTTACGCCGTGTTCTTTAAGCGTATGTAAAAATTCAATAGAGCCGGGCATAGGAGGGAAGGGCATTTCCTTTTCATACGCGTTCGATTCGTCAATAACTCTTCGGCGTAGTGTTTCAGAACAATCGGCGAAGTATTTGTCCAGTATATAAGGTAGGGTAGTTCCTTTTATAAGGGAAGCAAAATTATCAATATTTAATCCGTACCGATAGGCGGCTTCATTCCAATAAATATCGTAAATAGGTTCTGTATCTACTATTACCCCGTCGAAATCAAAAAGTGCAGTCTTCATTTATCAATTTAAAGAATTGAGATAATAAACATTATTCATTTCGTGTGAAACTACATAATACCATATTCTGGCGTAGTTCGCCGATGGGTTGTTGGGTGGAGGTAAGTATATTGAATATATACTTGTCTCCGTAATTCTTTTGTATCTTCTCTAAACTTCTGTCTGTAGCCAAAAGGTAACCTGTTTCCGGTTGGTTTATTTCAAAGTTATGGAATCTGTTGCCCAAATAGAAGTTTAGTCCGTACATGTTTGTATATTCTTTCAAATTGTTCATTACGAACATATTTGTATTATCCAACGGATATTCTTTGCTTATTCTTTCAGCAAAAGGACGGGATGAATTGCCGCAACGTATCCCACGCATAATAACTCCATCAATAAGTAAATTGACTGTGAATGTCAAGGCTATGGTGGCGTATAATATTTTGATGTTTATTTTTTTAGACATCTGGTAGTATACCGTACCTATAGCAAGCAGTACAATTAAAACGATACATGACGACAGTACGTCCCGGAAGTTTAGCAGGTTCGCTACCAGTTCTACATTGTATATCACCGATTGGCTGGAAGAATATTGCTTCGCAATTGCAACCGGATTAATCAATCCGGTCATAGATAAAAGAATCGCGATGATTACTACTGAAACCACAGACGTTAAAAATGCCGCGAATACACGGGTAACCTTTGTTCTGTATTCGGTAATATAAAGGGCATATTGAGCAAGAAACAATGCGATAAACGGATATGCGGGCATCAAATATACACTGCGTTTGCTTGACGGTATCGAATAGAAGAACAAGATGCAAACTAAGGCTACTAAACTGAATAGCCGTACCTTCTCCATAGAACGAATCCGTTTCCAGCAATCTATAAGTATCTCTTTGAAGGACATGGACGGTTTTTTTATTTTCAGGCCGAATAAAGAAAAGAAAAAGAATATGGTCCAAGGAATGAATCCTCCGGCCAGCGTTCCGAAGTTGTACCATACTCCGTTCTCATGTCCTAAATCATAATTAATGGCAGGAGTTGAAATGTGGAAGAAACGTCCGAAGTTTTCTGCCATCACGACATTAAAAAAATCGTCACCCCCTTGCTTCCATGCCGATAAGTACCATAGTAACGGTAAGAAGAGGGATGACACCCCAATATATAATAATGATTTGAATATCGTGAGCCAACTGTATTTATTCAATATAAGCAGGTAAACACCGAAAACAAATAACGGAAGTATGATACCTACCGGACCTTTTGTTAGTACAGCGCATCCTAATAACAGGGGAATAATGACAGGCAGCCCTTTTAATTCCAATTTGTCTTCCCACCTGTATAGCTGGAACAAACCGATGACAATAAAGGTGGTTAGCAGCATATCTACACGGGTAGTCATAGCCGCCCTGTGTATTTCTACGCAGGTTATTAATAAGAGATTGGCTATAAATGCTTCTTGAAATTTGACAATACGTCTTCCGAAGAATACCAAAGTAAACCCTATCAATACGATAAAAGCTAAAGCGGAAGGCAGCCGCGATGTGAATTCGGACACATACCCTTGCGGATAAGAAAAGGCAGCCATCAACCAATGCGCCATAGGTGGTTTATAGGCAAAGTCGTTGGCATATACTTGTGGCAAAATCCAGTTCCCGCTTTCAAGCATGGATACGGCAACAGCCGCTTCCCTGGGTTCTCCTTTTGTTGAAAAGTCTCCTAATCCAATCCATGGCAATACGGAAATAATGCAAATTATTACCATCATGGTTACCGGCTTTTGCAGGTATAAATATTGTAGAGTAGGTGTTCTCATATTTTTAATTAGGTATATTACTCTGTTCTTTATTAAAAACAAGTTACAAAAGAACTACTTTTTGCGGACTTTTCCTTCTCTTTGAGATAACTTTTTATATTCCTAAAGATTCTTTAATGGCACTGCGTATTGCATCCGCATCTTCTTTATTCTCTTTAAGAATTGAGATGATAAGGTTTAAATAACTTTCTTTATTGCTAATGCCGCAAATGTTGCAAAGCCTGCATTGAGGCAACATGCCTTTCTGATTATATACGCGGAGAATATTTTTATAGTCTCCGGTTTCAACATATAAGGAGAATTCATTCTTTATATTTGTGTATATATCCTGTACATGGATGTTTTGCTGTATACCTTCAACATGTTCGGCAAGCTGTTCAACGGTGGTTATTTTACGGTCTACGGTCGTTTCCAGTTTTTTCCGGACAAGGTGTTTGGCATGAAGGATAACTTGCGATTCTAAATCTTTTTCAAATAATTTGACAACGTTTTCTTTTACTTGATTGAATACGTTCTCCGGGTCTTTCATTAAGCGGTGCGCAACAGTTTTAATTACCTCTTCCAGCATCAGTAAGTTCTCTACTTCCGCTACATTGGGCACGAAGATATGCTGTTCGCGCAAGTATGTGATTTCTCCCTGCGTCCTACGGTCACGGTCTACAATGCCTTTACTTTCTAAGTTATGGAAATCTTTTAGTTGTCCGAAAGCCTTGGTTGTTTCTATTACTTTCTGGCATCCGCCCATCGGCTTTACCATATAATCCGGAAAGATAAGGGGATACAGACGGCTGTCTATACTGTTTGTGTCGGTACCTTCAATGAAAAGTATAGGTTTCCGACTCCCTAATATTTCCATGTATACTTCTTCGGGAAAACTTTCGTTGTTTTCTATTAATTCATAATCCCATATACGGGTATCGGCATCGTATGAGCGTATCCATATTCGTTTACTATCCGGTCTGGACGCTGTGAAATCGATATCGTGGGTGAGATAAACGTATGTGCAGTCCGGACGCATAGCTTCTATTTCATCCCATAATAAGTTTTTGATGGAATTGTGCAATAATGTTTCCGGTTCTTCAATAATCAATAAAGAGTTGAGGGGAGTGCATAATACGGCTCCAATAAGATAAAATACCAACTTTTCACCATCGCTCATTCTTTCCGCCTTGTACGAATCACTGTCGCGGCTGCCCGAAGCTAATTCTATAAATCCGGATTTACGAACCAGGCGATTATGGGGAAATATCTTTTCCCATATGGACTGAATACGGTCGATCTTCGTAACAGGAGGTAGTAAATCCGGATTGACTTTACACGCTTCTTTATAATTCACTGCTGCTTCAAATTCTTCACTTTGCAGATGCAGGATGAGTTTTTCATATTCCGAAAGCCGCGGCATGAAAAGCCTTTCTGTAATCATAGATTGCAGACGCGAGAACTCATTGTCTTCCTCGGAGATGGGATCTTCTACATTATTATTAATAAATAAGGCATGTATTCCGGATATTTTCTTGGCTAAGCTCCCATATTGATCAAGCAAACATTTACCAAAAGAACTTTTGCCAGCTCCGTTTACACCAATAACTACAAGTCCTTTTGTTTCTAATGTTATTGGTTGAGACGCATTTAATTTTTTAGGAAGTGTCAGCTCCATCGTATTATTGATATTATTATATAAGATTATTCATTTCTCAAAAGTAGATAATTTTTTAATATCTTTGTTACGTTGGACCATAAAGATATGACTGGAATATGGCAAGAATATTATTGTTAACCGATTTTTCTAGTGGCTATAGCAGAAGCTTGTTAAAAGGTATAGTTCGATATTCAAATGAATTTGGACCATGGGTGTTCTACAAAATGCCTTTGTATTATAAAATGCTGTATGGCGAAAAAGGAGTGATGGAATGGGTAGTGAAATGGAGAATAGATGCTATTATTGCCCAGTTGGAAGACATTGATGTGGGGCAGTTACGAAAGCTGAATATTCCTATTATCGTTCAGAATTATCACGACCGTACAGATGATGTTTCTAATCTTACCGGTGATTATTTCAATACCGGAGTGATGGCCGCAGATTTCTTTTTAATGCGCGGGTATCGTAATTTCGCTTTCTATGGATTCTCCGATACTATCTGGAGCCGGGAGAGAGGACAAGGTTTTAAAAGCAAAGTGGAAGAAGCCGGCTTTTCTGTTTGTTTCTTTGAAGAAGATAAACAACAAAAAGAGCTGTGGGTATATAATCCTTTGGAGCTTGGTGAATGGTTGAAATCGTTGCCAAAGCCGGTCGCTCTTTTTGCTTGTGACGATTCGTTTGCGTTACAAATTTCTGAGACATGCAATCTTTGTAATATCCAAATACCGGATGAGGTTACTGTATTGGGGGTTGATAATGACCAGCTGATTTGTAATATATCCAACCCTCCTTTATCATCTATTGTGCTGGATGTGGAAAATGGCGGTTACAGGGCTGCACAAATGCTACATAAATTGATTAATAAAGAAATTGCAGAACCTACGGATATTGTAATTAATCCGATTCGGATAGAATATAGAAAATCTACGGAGAAATATGCTGTTTTGGATAAAAATATCAATACGGTATTTAAATATATAGAAGATAATTATATGCATCCTATTTCTGTAAATGACCTGATAAAGCAATTGCCGTTATCCCGCAGGGTGTTGGAAAGGAAATTTAAGCAAGAAACAGGGATTTCTATTTATCAATATATACAGCAATATCGCATCAAGCGTTTTGCCAATTTATTAGTTACTACAGACAAGCCTTTGGCAGAGATTGCTTTGATGGCAGGTTTCGATGATTATAAAAATGTTTTTAGAATATTTCGTAAATATATGTCCGTTTCACCTATTTATTATAGAAAGCAATATCAACCTGCAAAAGTAAAAGAGGAAAAATGACGTTTTATGAGGTCATAGATGCGTGTTCTGAGTAAAATTTGAAATAATAATGTTCTATTTTTGATAACTGAAAAGGTATATGTAAAATAGAAATAAAATGGGGAGAATAACAATATCTGCTTTTACTATACTCTATATAATGAGTAGTACTATGCTATTTGCTCAGAATCCTTCTGAGTTAGAGCGTAGAAAGCAGTATTTGGAGGAAATATTAGCCATAAATGTGCCGGAAGACCACCGGGCTAATATCAGCCGACGTATATCTCTTCAAGACAGTACATGGGCCGACTGGCTGCACCGTACCGGAGAACTTCCTCCTGACTTTGAAAATATGCCATCTGAACCATTCTTGCCGGAACCATTGATGATAGACAAGAATGGAACGCAAATAAATATTACTTCCGTTGACCAATGGCAGGATAAAAGAAAAGATATAAAAGAAAAATATCAATATTGGGTATCCGGTCATTGTCCTTCTGCTCCATCGTCTTTTCAATCTGAAATAATATCTGAACATAGAGAGGGTAACGTTCTTGTTCAGATGGTAGAGATGCGTTTTGGACCTTCTAATAAGGCTAAAATGACGATGGAACTGATGATTCCGGATGGAAGCCGGCCTCTTCCTGTTTATATGACGCAGTGGACTCACCGTAATTGGGCGCAATTAGCTGTAGAACGGGGATATATTGCTTGTGTATATGCTGCGGCTGATGATAAAGATGATACGCAAGCCTATCAGGAAATATATCCGGATTATGATTTTACCTGTTTGATGCGTAGAGCTTGGGGAGCTTCACGTGCGGTAGATTATCTGTATACCCGTCCGGAAGTAGATAAAGAAAAAATTGCCATTACCGGTCATTCCCGCAATGGTAAACAATCATTGTGGGCTGCGGCATTCGATGATCGTATTACGGCTGTAATTACCAGCAGTTGCGGTACAGGAGGAATAACTCCCTGGCGGTTTAGTGATCCGCAATATTGTAATCAGACATTGGATGATATAACGGCTAATGCCGCTCATTGGTTTCATCCCCGGTTACGTTTTTTCTTTGGGCGGGAAGATAAACTGCCGGTAGATCAGAACCTGATGATTTCTTTAATAGCTCCACGTCCATTATTGTTTCAATATTCGTTAATAGAAGAACAATTGAACCCGTGGGCAAATGAGCAGTGTTATCAGTCGGTAAAGAAAGTCTATAATTTCTTGCACGCAGGAGATAAGATAGGTGTATACGCCCGTTTAGGTGAACATGCTGCTATGGCTCGTGATTTAGAGAGGGGCTTGGATTTTCTGGATATACAATTCGGAAGGAAACAATACCAATGGGACAATAACCTTTATTTTGATTATTCTTTTGAACAGTGGGCAAAGACACATCAGGAGGATAAACAAGTAAAGAATCAAATTCTTCCAGTCGTATTACAATCTAAATACAAGGATACAACACGTTTTATATCTGATAAGAAACGTATACAGTATAATCTTGAGTGGTTGTTGGGAACTCTACCTCCTCAGGTCAAGCCCGTAAATATAGCAGCTGCTCCTGATTATCGTACAGATTGGATTGAATGGATAACCAAACGCCCGGCTGTATCTGATGCAGAGGTGATCCATCTTGCACCTTATACGGCTATGGGTAACCACTTGTGTGGAAATTTATATGTCCCTAAAAAGAAGAAATTTGATGATGCTAAAATACCTGTTATTATTTATCTGCATCCTTATTCTTATGCACATGGATATGCTATAGGATATAATAAAGACCTTACAGGTAGAGGCAATAGTCATTTATTCCAGCATTTAATAAATAAAGGTTTTGCTGTATTGGCTATTGACATGTTTGGCTTTGGTACGCGTATGTTGGAAGCTCAATATTTTTACGATAGGTTTCCTCAATGGAGCAAAATGGGGAAAATGGTTGAGGATGTTAAAGCTTGTGTGGATGCTGTAGACGCATTCTCTTTCCTTGATAATAAAAACATATTTATTTTAGGTAATACAATAGGAGGAACAGTGGCTTTGATTGCAGCGGCGCAAGATACCCGTGTTTCCGGTGTTGCTGCAGTTGCTTCTGTTACACCTTGGCGAACCAGTAATAGGCAATATGAAAGTATCCGTAGCTATGCTGATGCACACGGATTCATTCCTCGTTTAGGCTGGTATAATGATGAACCGGCTAAAGTGTCGGTAGACTATGCGGAGATTATGGCTTGCATAGCACCTCGTTCGCTAATGATTGTTGCTCCTACGCTAGACCGGTATGAAGATAAAAAGGCTGTACAGAAATCTATAGATGCTGTCGCTTCTTTATATGATGTATATGGGAGAAGATCGTCATTTAATGTACAAAAACCTATGGATATAAATAGAATATCCTGGGATATGGCAGATCAGATAGCCGATTTCTTCCGGCAACAAATGAAGTAAAAAGTAATAATAATTAATACCAGGAAAACATGACAACAAGACGTAATTTTATTAAAAAGGCAGCCGTTGGAACGGCAATGATATCTTTTGGTGGTGTATTGGAAGGCTTTAGTGCCAAGAGTTATAATAACATTGTTGGAGCAAACAACAAATTAAGAGTCGGCGCTATTGGTGTTAACTCCAGAGGATTTGCTTTGGCTTCTAATTTTGCCAAGCAAGAAGGTTGCGAAGTAAACCATGTATGTGATGTTGATTCCCGTGCTTTACAAAAATGTGCTGCTGCTATTCAAAAGATAGCCGGTAATAAAGTGAAGACGGATAAAGACCTCCGCAAGATGCTGGAATCGAAAGATCTGGACGCTGTTGTAATAGCAACTCCGGACCATTGGCATGCTCCGGCTGCCTTACTGGCTATGCAGGCAGGAAAAGACGTATATCTGGAAAAACCATGTAGTCATTCTCCGGAAGAAGGAGAAATATTAGTTCGTGGAGCTCAAAAGTATAACAGATTATTGCAGATGGGTAACCAGCGCCGTTCATGGCCGAATGTACAAGAGGCTATAAGGGAATTGAAGAACGGCATTATCGGTAATGTTTATTATGGAAAGAGTTGGTATACGAATAACCGTCCGTCTATTGGCATTGGCAAGGAAGTTGCCGTTCCCGATTGGTTGGATTGGGAATTGTGGCAAGGTCCTGCTCCCCGTGTAGCATATAAAGATAATGTTGTTCATTATAACTGGCATTGGTTCTGGCGTTGGGGCACGGGTGAAGCTTTAAATAATGGAACGCATATGGTAGATATTCTCCGTTGGGGTATGGAATTGGATTATCCTACAATGGTGTCTTCTGTAGGTGGACGTTATTGTTATAAAGACGATTGGGAAACTCCTGATACCCAAATGGTTAATATCGAATTTGGCAATAATAAATGTATGACATGGGAAGGCCGTAGTTGTAATGGACGTGGTGTAGAAGGCAGTTCTGTAGGAGCTATGTTTTATGGTGAAAAGGGTAGCCTGCTGATAACAGGTGCTAATGCCTATACCATTTACGATCTGGATGACAAAGTAGTGAAAAATGTAAAAAGCCAAATAGCTATTGATCCTCGTAATTTAATGAATCCGGCGGAACAACTGGATGCTCTTCATATCCAGAACTTTTTTGACGGAATCCGTAATGGTGCTCCATTGAATGCCGATATTTTATCCGGTCATAAAAGTACATTACTTGTACAGTTAGGTAACATTGCCCAGCGTGCCGGTCATTCAATAAATATAGATCATCAGAACGGACGTATATTGAATGATTGTGAAGCTAACAAGTACTGGGGACGTACCTATGAGAAGGGTTGGGAAATGAAATTATGATCATTGTAATTGTAGATAAAATTAAACCTTTAATAATATTATGTCTGTAGAAAACACTGCACCGATTCACTCGAAGCGAACCATGTATGTGGCGATCGCTATTGTTGGAATGATGTTCTTTATCTTTGGATTTGTATCTTGGGTGAATGCAATCCTGATACCGTATTTCAGGATTGCTTGTGAGTTGACACATTTCCAATCTTATTTGGTAACATTTTCCTTTTATATAGCCTATCTGGTAATGTCTATACCTGCTTCTTACGTTTTGAAGCGGGCTGGTTTCAAGAAAGGTATTATGTACGGTTTCTTTTGTATGGCGACAGGTGCATTGCTATTTGTACCGGCAGCATTAATGCGTACTTATGTAGTTTTTCTTGTCGGCCTTTTCTCGATAGGTACCGGATTGACAATATTACAAGCAGCAGCCAATCCCTATATTACAATTGTTGGACCGATAGAGAGTGCAGCTAAACGAATCAGTATAATGGGTATCTGTAATAAGTTTGCGGGTATTATAGCTCCGCTTATTTTTGCAGCTGTTATATTGAAAGTAAGCGATGCTGCCATATTCGACCAATTAGATGCTGGTTTTTATACAGAAGAAGAGAAGAATCTGGTTCTTGATGGTTTGATTCGCCGGGTAATTTGGCCGTATACGGTTTTGAGTGTATTCTTATTTGCAGTAGGTATATTCATTCGTTATTCGGTGTTACCGGAGATTAACCAGGAAGAAGAAAATAAAGAAGAAGATAGTGTAGGTGGAGGAGGACATACTTCCATATTTCAATTTCCATATTTAATTTTAGGCGCATTCGCCATGTTCCTTCATGTTGGTACTCAAGTAATAGCAATAGATACGATTATTGGTTATGCCGATTCAATGGGAATAAACTTACTTGAAGCTAAAGTATTTCCATCGTATACCCTGACTGCTACTATTTGCGGATATTTACTAGGCATAATATTAATTCCTAAGTATATATCGCAGACGCGTGCTTTCCAGTTCTGTTGTATTTTAGGATTGATCTTGTCACTTGGAGTCGCGTTATTCCCCCATATTGATGTTTCCCTGTTTGGACATGAGGCTAATCTTTCTATTTGGTTTCTGGTAGGATTGGGATTCCCTAACTCATTAATTTATGCAGGTATATGGCCTCTTTCAATTAAGGGATTAGGACGTTTCACCAAAATCGGTTCTTCTTTATTGGTGATGGGGTTGTGTGGTAATGCCGTACTTCCGTTAACATACGGACATTTGGCAGATATGTTCTCTATACATGAAGCTTATTGGATATTGATTCCCTGTTATCTTTATTTGATCTTCTTTGCCTTATACGGACATAAGATCACGTCATGGTCGTTTAAAAAGAAATAAAATAAATATGCAACGAACAATAATAAAGAATGCAAAACTACTTCTTCCCCAAGGTGTGATGAAGAATGGTTTTCTGATTTGTTCCGATGGGAAAATAGTAGGGCTGGGAGAGGGCGAATGCTCTGTTTCTCCGGAAGATCTGGTTATTGATGCAGCTTACAATTATGTATCACCGGGTTTTATAGATATGCATACTCACGGTGCCGGCGGATATGATTTCATGGATGCCACACTGGAAGCTTATCTGGGAGCGGCAGAAATGCACGCTAAACATGGCACTACAGCTCTTTTGCCCACAACGCTTACCAGCACAAATGAAGAACTGTTTCATACGTTTGAAGTCTATACCAATGCGAAACAACAGAATAAGAAAGGGGCTGCTTTCCTCGGTTTACATCTGGAAGGCCCTTATTTCGCTTTGAGCCAAAAGGGAGCACAAGATCCGAAATACCTTCGGAATCCTTCTCCGGAAGAATATATGGAGATACTGAATGCCACGAATGACATCGTCCGTTGGAGTTTGGCTCCGGAATTAGACGGAGCCATGGAGTTCGGACGGGAATTGACATCCCGGAATATCCTTCCTTCTATCGCTCATACGGATGCTATATATGAAGAAGCCATACAGGCTTTCGATGCAGGCTTTACACATATAACTCATATGTATTCCTGCATGTCATCTATTACACGTAGGAATGCGTATCGTTATGCAGGAGTGGTAGAAGCGGCATATATGATAGATGATATGACGGTAGAGATCATTGCCGATGGCGTGCATTTACCAAAAAGTCTGCTTCAATTCGTCTATAAGTTCAAAGGAGCGGATAAAATCGCATTGGTCACTGATTCCATGCGTGGGGCAGGTATGCCTGATGGTCCGTCTATTTTGGGTAGTCTTGAAGGAGGTCAGTCCGTTATTATAGAAGATGGTGTGGCGAAGTTGCCGGACCGTACAGCATTTGCCGGAAGTGTTGCCACTGCCGATCGTTTAGTCAGAACCATGGTACAACTGGCAGAGGTCCCACTTCCGGAAGCTGTTCAAATGATAACAGCCACTCCGGCCCGTATTTTGAAAATAGACGATAGGAAAGGTTTTCTGTCTGTTGGTATGGATGCCGATATTGTCATTTTCGATGAAGATATAAATGTAAGATCAACAATAATCGCAGGGAATATAATACACAATATTTAAAATATAATGGAGTTTAGAAAAGAAGAATTGACGGTTAAGGCATATCCTACCCGTCAAGAAATGGGAATTAAAGCGGCTAAAGATGTTGCCGCATGCATACACAACCTGTTGCAAGAGAAGGACGAAATCAATATGATATTTGCAGCCGCTCCTTCACAAAATGAGTTTTTAGGGGCATTGATTGCCGATACCACTATTGAATGGAACCGTATTAATGCTTTCCACATGGACGAATACATTGGATTAAAGGAAGACGCACCACAGGGATTCGGGAATTTCCTGAAGGAAAAACTTTTTGCCCGTGTGCCTTTTAAGAGTGTGACTTATATAAATGGTCAGGCTGACGTTGCCGACGAGGAATGCAACCGATACTCCGCACTTCTGAAAAAATATCCGGTAGACATTGTCTGCCTTGGTATAGGAGAGAACGGACATATTGCTTTCAATGATCCACACGTAGCAGACTTTAACGATCCTGTATTGGTAAAAGTAGTATCTTTGGATAATAAATGCCGGATGCAGCAAGTACACGACGGATGCTTTAAGGATTTATCCGAAGTACCGGAGCAAGCATTCACACTTACTATCCCTGCGTTGACATCAGCGCCGCATATGTATTGTATCGTACCGGCTACAACAAAAGCTCAGGCTGTGTATAATACCATCAATGGGGCTATTACAGAAGAATGTCCGGCGTCTATCCTTCGGAAAAAGAATGGGGCCGTATTGTACCTGGATGCAGACAGTGCATCTCTCCTCAAACTCAAAGAGAAAGTTTTTGCATGATCTTTGATGTATGAATAATGAAGATATACACAAAACAGAATGTCGAATCAATAAAAAATAAATGATATGAGACGTAAAATTATATCCATCGTAGTTCTGGCATGTTTAGCCATAGGAATGACTTATGCACAACAAGTAATAAAGGTTGGTATCATTGGGTTGGATACATCCCATTCACCGGCTTTTATGGGTATGCTGAACAGTGAAAATCCTAAACCTGAGTTTGCCGGTTTTAAAATAGTTGCCGCTTATCCTTACGGATCTCAAACAATTGAAGTTAGCAAGAAACGTATCCCCGGATACATTGATAAGGCCAAAGAGAATGGCGTTGAGATAGTGAAATCCATTGCAGACTTGATTAAGAAAGTAGACTGCGTTATGCTTGAAACAAACGACGGAAACCTCCATCTTGAACAAGCTGTCGAAGTTCTGAAAGCCGGCAAACCGATGTTTATCGACAAGCCTATTGCTGCTGATCTTACAGAAGCTATTGCCATCTTTATGTTGGCTGATAAATATAATGTCCCCATCTTTTCTTCTTCCGCTTTGCGCTTTGTTCCACAGAATCAGGATTTGCGCAATGGAAAGTTTGGAAAGATTATAGGTGCAGACTGCTGCTCTCCGGCTCCGGGCGAACCATCTCATCCCGACTTTGCCTGGTACGGTATCCACGGTGTTGAGACCCTTTATACCGTTATGGGAACAGGCTGTCAGGAAGTATCCCGCATGTCGACAAAAGGTACTGATGTTGTTGTCGGTTTATGGGAAGGCGGACGCATTGGTACTTTCCGCGGTATTCGTCAGGGGAGAGATGCATATGGTGGAACAGCCTATTGTGAAGGTGGTAAAGTTCAGGTTGGAGAATATAGCGGCTATGAATGTCTGTTAGTTCAGATCGTAAATTTTTTCAAGACAAAGGTAGTCCCTGTTGCTCCTGAAGAAACCATTGAAATTTTTACTTTTATGGAAGCTTCTAACGAAAGCAAGCGTCAGGGTGGTTGCCCTGTTTCTATGCAGGCCGTATATGATAAGGCCCGGTATGAAGCTGCAAAAATTGTTGCTAAATATTAAAGATAAAAAGATTCCCGTATCTATGAAATACGCACTATATATGATGTCGTTCCTCCTGTGTGCCTGTAATCCGGCATCGAAGAAGACTACAGACAATACCGCCGATCAAAAGGATGAGGTAAAACTGATAACTTTGGCTCCCGGCCACTTTCATGCGGCCCTGGTGCAGAAGGAAGCATTGGCACAGGTAGACAGTACCGTCTATGTTTATGCTCCCGACGGACCTGAGTTGGACAGTCATCTGAAACTTATCCAATCCTACAATAACCGTGATGTGAATCCCACGCATTGGAACGAAGTAGTCTATCGCGGTAGCGATTTTCTACAACGTATGTTGAAGGAGAAGAAAGGCAATGTCGTTATCTTGGCCGGTAATAATCGTGACAAAACCGACTATATCCTCAAATCCGTTAAAGCAGGTTTCAATGTTTTGGCAGATAAACCGATGGCGATAGACAAACCCAGCTTCGACAAGCTGGTGAACGCTTTTCAGGTTGCTGAACAGAACGGAGTCCTTTTATACGACATCATGACTGAGCGTTATGATATATGGAGTGAAATACAGCGCCGTCTGATGCAGTCGCCGGACGTATTTGGCGAACTTATCGATGGTACGGAACAAGAACCGGCAGTATCCGTTTCCAGTGTTCATCATTTTTATAAAGTGGTATCGGGGAGTCCGCTGATTCGCCCTGTATGGTATTACGATGTAGAACAGCAAGGCGAAGGTATCGTGGACGTCACCACCCACTTGGTCGACTTGATTCATTGGAAATGTTTCCCGGATCAGATCATTGATTATAAAACCGATGTCAGCATACTTAATGCCAAGCATTGGCCTACCACTCTGTCTAAGGAACAATTCGCTTTGTCCACGGGCTATCAGACATATCCGGATTTCCTGCAAAAGTATGTTTCCGGTTCTGATCTGAACGTCTATGCAAACGGATCATTCCTTTACAATGTGAAAGGAAAGTATATCGACATTAGTGTGATTTGGAACTTTGAAGCTCCGAAAGGTGCGGGCGATATCCACAAGTGTATCATTAAAGGTACGCAGGGTACGCTCTCCATATTGCAAGGAGAAGAACAAGGTTTTGTTCCCAAGCTATACGTTACAAATAATAACAAGATAAATAGAACCACTTACCGTCTGCTGTTGGATAAGGTTATTGAGAGCCTGCAGACGGAGTATCCCGGACTGTCACTGAACGATGAAGGAGAGCGTTGGGAGATTATCGTGCCCGATAACTTCAAAGCCGGACATGAAGCTCATTTCGCGTCTGTCATCAGGAAGTACCTGGGTTACTTGAATCAAGGGAATATTCCCGAATGGGAAATTCCCAATATGCTTACGAAATATTATGTGACCACAACCGCCTTAAGTATGGCGAAGGACTCTGAATAGTCCTTGAAACTACCTATGTACATTTTATATCAAAAAAGGGTGCGTCCGAGAGGATACACCCTTTTTCAGTTATATAAAAGTCATCGTTTATTCAGCCTTGGGAGTTTCAGCAGTCGTATCAGTTACGGCTGTGTTATTGTTAGTTTCCCAATGGAATGGCTCAAATTCAGTATCTTTACTCACCCATGAAGGTTTTTTGGAAGCATAGATTACAAATGGGGCAGCAATAACGATAATTGCTCCGATAATCAGTACAGTAAACCAAACTGCGTTACTTCCCACCGCAATCTGACTTGGTGGAATGAAGCTCAGAATAAATGCCAGCAATGATCCGCAGAATCCAAGCCCGCCAATAAACCACATCAGGCCGTTACCATGTTTACCGATACGGAACGGACGGTTAGCTTTCTTCATCCGATAACGCAATGCGATAGCTCCGGAGAACATTAACAGATACATCACCAGATAAAGAATTACCGTAAGCTGTGACAATATCTGATAGAAACTTTGTACCGAAGGCATTACTACGAACAGCAAGCTCAGAAGAGTAACCGCACAGCCCTGTACCAATAGAATATTCTTTTGAACACCTATCTTGTTTGTTTTCTGGAAGAAAGGAGGAAGGTAACCTGCTTTTCCCACTGTAAAAATACCTTTAGACGGACCTGCAACCCATGTCAATACACCGGCAAGCACACCGAAAGCTAACGCTATGGCAATGATAGGAGACAACCAGGAAGCATGGATAAATTTAAAGTAATTGTCGAAGCCCACAAGCAAACTCTGTGTCAGGTTAATGTCTTTTTCAGGAATGATAACACCCAATGCAAACGTTCCCAGTACAAAAATGACCACTGTAATAAGAGCACCGATAAACACAGCCTTCGGATAGTTCTTAGAAGGATTCTCTACATCCTTTACATGGATACCGCCCATTTCCATACCTGCATAAAACAAGAATATACTGGATGCAAGCACTAAATTATCGAACTTGGAAAAGTCCGGGAAGAAATTGCCGCTGAAATCCATGTTTGAATGACCGCCCATAGATAAATAAACAATTCCCAGAATGATAAGCAACGCTGCCGGAAGAATAGTACCTACTATACCACCCACTTTAGCCACTTTACCTACCCAACTCAAACCTTTTAATGAGATAAACGTTGCCAACCAATAGATAATAAGCACTACTGCCAGCGTATACATTTTATTTGAAGCCAGTACCATGTCGTGCGCATCATTCATCCCGATAAAAGCAATGGATACTGCACCGAAAGTAAGTACTGTAGGATACCAGATAGTACTTTCTATCCACTGCACCCAGATGGCCAGGAAGCCCCACTTCTTTCCGTAAGCCTCACCAACCCAGCGGAACACTCCGCCTTGTTTATCTTGAAACATCGCAGCCAACTCCGCCGCAACCAAAGAGGTTGGTATAAGGAACACAATAGCCGCGAATAAGTAGTAGAACGCCGAGCTTAGTCCATAGACAGCTTCGGCAGGCAGTCCACGCAGAGAAACAACCGCCGTTACGTTCATAATTGCGAGAGTAAACACTCCCAACTTCACTGTTTTGTTGATATTTGCCATAGATTTATGTTTTTATAAAGTGAATCTAACTGCTCACTTTGCGTTAAGTCTGTCGTTATAACAATAGACCATTACAGATGTTTCAGTATCTCCCTGTGAAACTTGGTTAATTAACAAATAGCCCTTTGAAACAATTCCCTTTCGCATTTTGTTGTTCTAAACTCAATCGTTCACATATAAAACAGAATAATAAGATGAAAATGGCCGTCTACGATTTCGTCCTGCGTAAGAAAGGGATATATGGAATACTCCACATCATGATCCTCTTGCTTTCACTTTTCCTGGTGATCAGTATTTCAGTGGATACATTTAAGAATATCCCGTTTTACACACAGAGTTCATACAAGAAAATACAATTGTACATCTGTCTTTTCTTCCTGTTCGACTTCTTTTTGGAATTTTTCTTATCAAAAGACAAAATGCGTTACCTCCGTACCCATTTTATCTTCTTTCTGGTAGCCATACCTTACCAAAATATTATCAGTTATTACCATATAGACTTTTCAGATGAGGTAAATTACTTTCTTCGTTTTGTTCCGCTCGTTAGAGGCGGCTATGCACTTGCCATCGTGGTAGGTTGGCTGTCGTACAACCGTGCATCCGGTTTATTTATCTCTTACGTCACGATGTTGTTTGCTACGGTATATTTTGCTAGCCTTATCTTCTTTGTATTAGAGCATAAAGTAAACAGCGGAGTGAATAATTATGGGGATGCACTTTGGTGGGCCTTTATGGACGTCACTACTGTAGGGTCTAACATTATAGCTGTTACCACTACAGGACGGATTCTTTCTGTTGTACTTGCTGCGTTGGGCATGATGATGTTTCCAATCTTCACAGTATATGTTACAAGTATCGTACAGAAAGCTAACAAAGATAAAGTAGAGTATTACAACTCGCAATCAGCTGAAAAAACGGTATCAGTCACCACCAAGTCGCCGGATTCTGAAAAATAACGCAAAAATTACAAGCCTTCGACAGTCCTTAGGATAACAGAGTAGCTGTAGATAGGTATACATAAAGAGCGCAGACGGTGCGGAGGTATGCCTAATCGTTCCCAAAGGAATTTCTCTATTGCATAAATCTGCGCGCATCTGCGCTGTATATGTAGCCTGCGTCTGTCGACGGGGCTACAGGTCACTAGTTATGGTTTACTCAATGGCTACGCCCTCACCGTTGAATACATTCAGCCCAAGCTTGTTCATGATGTACTTTATGGCAAGCTGCGCCTTTACGGAGTTGCCCGATTCATCCAATGGAGGTGCAAAAGCCGATATACCCATTACACCGGGCAAGACACCCATTACACCACCGCCTACACCAGTCTTGGCAGGTATACCGGAGGTGTAAAGCCAGTCGCCGGTACGTTCATAGAACCCGACAGTGGAGATAAGCGATGTAATTTTAGGCGACAGTTCGGGGTCGAATATCTGTCTTTGGGTAACAGGATTCATACCTCTGTTGGCAATTGTGGCGGCAGCTACCGAAAGCTGTTTGGCAGTAATGCCGAGCGAACATTGACGGGTGTAGAGATCGAGTGACATATCCGGATCATCGTAAATCCGGTTGTAATTCTTCAACAGCCAGGCTATGGAGCGGTTGTTGAAGTTTGTTTCACTTTCCGATTTATACAACTCGTCGATTAACTGCGGCGCACTGCCACACAAATCGGTGATATTAGACACGATAGCATCCCATTTTTTGCCTGAATCGCCAATCGGTTCTACCATACTGCATGCAGTAATAGCTCCGGCATTCACCAGAGGGGTGGAAGGATGGTCATTTTCCAGCAAGATAGCAATAATTGAATTAAAGGGCAATCCTGTAGCGTCTGCACCTATCATTTTCAGGAGCTTTTCGGCACCATACTGGCGTAATACAAGAATGGCTGTGTGTACTTTCGACACGGATTCTATTCCGAAACGATACGAAGTGTCGCCAATCTCGATTACCTGTCCGTTTAGCAAGCAAATGCTGATACCAAACAGATTTGGATTTATATTGGCGAGGTAAGGAATATAATCGGCATTTTTACCGTCTGTATTGTCTTTGAACTGTTCGTGTGCCTGAGCAGCTACCTCTTGCAGTTGTGATATAGTTATCTTCTTCTCCATACTTTAATTACTTCTTTTTAGCGTTGCAGACGGCAGTATGTGTAAAGACTTTACCTTTTACAGGAACATTCTTATCCTGTGCAATACGGGTAGGAGTCGGATATTCCAGCTTTTCAAGGTCGGTAATAGCATTCTTGATATCACCCAGCAACATATCGGCCATATCGCGGCTGAATCCCTGACGTACCACTACACGCATAACTACATAATCATCCAAATTCTTTGGTAAGGTATAGGCTGGAACCATCCATCCGCTTTGCTGTAGTTTGTCTTGCAAATCGTAAAGAGTCCATTTGGCAGTATGCGCATATTCCGGTTTCAGGTACCATATAAACAATGGGTTCACTACATCTTCACTGTAGTTTACGAATGGTGCCATCTTTCCGATTTCCTGGTGGATGTATTTTGAAATCTCCATACAGTTATACTGTATTTGTTTGTAGCCTTCAAAGCCTAAACGGATGAATTGATAGTATTGACCCAATATTTGAGCGGCCGGACGTGAGAAATTCAGTCCTACCTGTGTAATATTTGCACCCAGATAGTTTACGCTGAATGACATTTCATCGGGTAAATATTCTTTGCCTTTCCATACAACCCAACCTAAACCGGGATAAACAAGTCCGAACTTGTGTCCGGAGGTACTGATGGACAATACCCATTTCAAACGGAAGTCCCATTTTTGTTCGGGGTTCAGGAATGGAAGGATAAATCCGCCACTGGCTGCATCTACATGGATAGGAATATCAAAACCTGTTTTTGCATTGTAAGCATCTAGCGCTTTATCAAGGGCTTCTACGTCATCATTCAAACCTGTCCACGTAACACCTTGGATAGGTACGATACAGATGGTATTTTCGTCACACATTTTAAGAGCCTCTTCCGGATCAAGCGTAGTTTTGTCTAACGTAAGAGGTACCTGACGCATTTCGATTTGCCAAAGTTGTGCAAACTTTTCCCAAACTACCTGGAATCCGGTAGATATAACGAAATTTGGCTTGTCAACCGGTTTTCCCTGTGCCAATCTCTTTTTGCGCCAACGTAACCATGCTGCCACACCTCCAAGCATACATGCCTCGGAAGAACCAATGGCGAGAGCTCCTGTTTTCCATTTTTCAGGATCGGGAGAATTCCACAGATTAGCCATAATGTTGATACATTTAGCATTCATAACGGCAATGCGAGGGTATTCTGTCTCGTCGATGTAGTTAATGTTGATTGCTTCATTCATTAATTTGGTTGCGTAATCATCCATATAGGTTGTTACGAATGTGGCAAGGTTTAAACGAGGTTGAGTCTGTGCGAAAGTTTCGTCTTTTACCATTTGGTAGGCAATTTCCGGGGTAGTAGGGCCATCTGGAATTTTGTCTACAGGAGCAGGATTCAACATTGCTTCGGAACCGAAGATTGCCGTCTTGGCATCACCATTTCTGAAATTTGCGTCTTTCATTTTTTTCTAGTTTTTGATGTTAATACTCTAGTTTTGTCCGACGAAGTAGTTACCATTCATCGAGCGTTTATGCCAAAACAGATACTTAATCGGAATGTTCCGGCCGTTTACATAATTTCGTGTTTTTTAGTTAGGGATGCGAAGATGATGACTGAAAGACTGTTGTAGTGTAAACTTTCGTCAGATATGATTTGTTTTGGTAAAATATAAAACGAATCGTATGAGAATACAAACAGGTCAGGGGAGTATCCCTCTTATCATATTAATAGGAATATGGTCTATATCGGCATTGAACGCGTTGCCGGGATTGGCGGTATCTCCCATACTTGGAAAGTTGTCGGTTATCTTTCCCCAGTCTACCGAACTGGATATACAGATGCTTTCGTCATTACCCTCGTTATTGATTATCCCTTTTATCATCTTGTCGGGGAAGCTGAACGAGAAAGTGAACACTATCATCTTATTGCAATCGGGATTGGTAATATTTGCATTAAGTGGTGTGCTGTATTTATTGTCCAACAAGATGTGGCAGCTTATTGCAGTAAGCGCGTTAATGGGAGTAGGATCGGGGCTGATTGTTCCGTTGTCTACCGGACTTATTTCCAAGTTCTTTATCGGACCTTACCGTACGGAACAGTTCGGCTTGAGCTCGGCCATTACGAATGTTACGCTGGTATTAGCCACTATCGTAACGGGATATCTGGCTGAGATAAACTGGCATTTGCCTTTTGCTGTGTATCTGCTTCCGGTGGTATCCATTGTTTTGTCTTTCTATCTGAAAAATAATATGGAACAGGAGAAAAAGAAGATTCCTACGCGGTCTGAAATGAATCTGCAGGAAGACGAAACATCTGTTATACAGGGAAAATTCGGGGTGGATATAAAGAAACTGGTACAGATTATGTTGTTCTATGGGTTGTCTACTTATTTGGTGATTATCGTGAGTTTTAACCTTCCTTTTTTGATGAAGGAATATAAGTTCAACAGTGGTAATTCTGGTTTGATGATCTCCTTGTTCTTTCTCGCTATCATGGCGCCCGGATTTTTCCTGAACCAGATAGTTGGCCTGCTTAAAAAGAAAACAAAGTTTTACAGCATGCTGAGTATAGCTGTGGGAATGGCTCTTATTGTTGTCACTCGAACGGAGTGGTTGATAGGGCTGGGGTGTATTCTTGCCGGCATCGGATATGGTATTATCCAGCCGATTGCTTACGACAAAACCACCCGTACTGCCATCCCGCGCAAGGTGACGCTGGCACTAGCATTTGTTATGTCGATGAACTATCTGGCTATCTTGCTCTGCCCGTTTATAATAGATTTTTTCCAGTCAATGTTGCATGTAAAGTCGCAACAGTTTGCATTCATTTTTAATATGTGTATTGCCATAGCGGCAGCGGTATGGGCATACATGAAACAGGATTCTTTTTTATTCAATGATAAACTATAAAACTAAATAACGACAGTGAAGAATAAAAAAACGGAAGCTAATATCTGTATGGTTATTGCCAAGACATTCAGTGGTTTAAATATGAATGCCTTGAAGTATTTGTTGCCTCTGTGGATAAGTCCGCTTACGGGGGCATCTCTGCGGTGCGTATTTGCGGCGGTAGCCTTTTGGATAATCGGCCTGTTTACCGGGCGGGAATCTTCTACGACACGTGAGAAAGTATTGCTTTTCCTTTTGGGAGCGGTGGGAATCTATGGATTTATGTTTCTATACCTGGTAGGATTAAGTAAGACAACACCAATATCAAGTTCCATATTTTCTAGTTTGCAGCCAATTTGGGTATTTGTCATTATGGTGATTTTTTATAAAGAGAAAATAAGCATGATGAAGGTAATTGGTATTGCTGTAGGATTGGCCGGCGCGTTGGTCTGTATCCTTACGCAGAAAAGTGACGATCTGGCTGCGGATGCGTTCAATGGAAATATGCTATGTCTGGCCAGTTCGGTGTTTTATGCTATTTATTTGGTGTTGAGCAAACAGATATTGAAGAATGTGGGCGTAATGACGATGTTGAAATATACCTTTACGGGAGCGGCATTCTCCAGTTTGCTGGTATTGCCTGCCTATGGTTTTGAGGCAAAACTGTTTACGGATGCTTTTCAGTGGTGGCCGTTTGCCGTATTGATGTTTGTTTTGATATTTCCTACTGTATTGACGTATCTGCTTGTACCGGTTGGATTGAAATACCTGAGTACGACGTTGGTTGCTATTTATGGTTATTTGATATTGATCGTTGCTACGGTGGCTTCTCTACTGATCGGGCAAGATCGTTTTAGCTGGACGCAGACAATTGCTATTTTGTTCATCTGTGCCGGTGTCTACTTTGTTGAGATCGCCGAGGGAAAAGAACGAAAAGCTGCAAATGTTTCTTAAAGCCTTCAACCAATCGTATATGCAGAGATGTTACAGTTTTAGTATTAACTGTAAAACGACAATGCTATGAATAGAGAAAAGGCAAGACGAAAAATTATGAAATATCGGTTGGCTCTGGCGGAGCCGGTTAATGATAAGTTGTCGATTGTATATTCTGTACGGGTAACGACTGTACGTTTACCGGACGAACCGGTAAAAAAGCCGTCGACTGGGCAATCGACGTAAAAAC
Organism: Parabacteroides bouchesdurhonensis; assembly: GCF_900186615.1. Taxonomy (GTDB): domain Bacteria; phylum Bacteroidota; class Bacteroidia; order Bacteroidales; family Tannerellaceae; genus Parabacteroides; species Parabacteroides bouchesdurhonensis. The sequence continues at coordinate 3,228,558 of NZ_LT896588.1, read as the reverse complement.
GGAAAAAGTGGAATCATCCCGATGATTTGGAAAAATGGTCTCGATGATTTATAAAAATCATCGGGATCATTTTTATATAATGACAGAAGCTTGTGAACCTCTTTTTTATCGCTCCGTTAACCGAAATTATAAGCTCCACGGAGCACGTATTGGTTGGTCCAGTAACCTGTTGGCAGCTTCATCGTCGATGAACTCCAGCTTGACCGGATCAAAATGTAGTGTACGGTTCAGGCGAAGAGCAACTGTTCCCAAGTTCACAATCGTTGCCGAACGGAAACCATTACGCTCATTCAGTGCAAATGGCTGGCGGGTTTTAACAGACTCAAGGAAGTCCTCTATTTGAGGTTCAGGTTCCGGATAACCGGCCAACTTCTTCTCCCAATTTGGAATGTCACATACGAAGTTCTTGTAGACATTTCCTTTAGGACCGGCTATGTAAGGAGTATTCGGATCACCAAAGTCTCCTCCCCAAAGTACGATCTGACAACCGTCGTCATACGTATAAGTGATAGAACGCCATGTGCCTACTGCGTCAGGATGTTGCTGTGGTGCATCTACTTCTACCTTAACAGGACTGGTTTCATCCTTATCCAAAAGGTACTGTACCGGGTCTATATAATGCTGTCCCATATCTCCTAAACCGCCACCATCATAATCCCAATAACCACGGAATGTTTGATGTACACGGTGGGCATTATAAGGTTTATATGGAGCCGGACCTAACCAAAAATCATAATCCAGTTCTTTTGGCACTGGCTGTGGCTCAAGGTATTCTTTGCCTACCCAAAAGAATTTCCAGTCGAAACCGGTGTGTTTGCTGATTGTTACCTTCAACGGCCAACCCAACATGCCACTCTGAACTAATTTCTTCAATGGTTTCATTGGTGTTCCCAATCCGTAGAATGAACTCATGAAGCGAAACCGGGTGTTCAGGCGGAATATGCGTCCATATTGCTTTACAGCCTCCATTACCCGTTTACCTTCTCCGATAGTACGGGTCATCGGTTTTTCGCACCAAATATCTTTGCCTGCTTTCGCTGCTTCTACCGACATAATGCCATGCCAATGAGGCGGAGTAGCGATATGGACGATATCGACATTCGGGTCCAGAATTAAATCACGAAAATCATGATAAGCTGCAATCTTTTCATTCACCAGTTGTTTGCCTAATTCCAAGTGGTTTTTGTCTACGTCACAAACGGCAACCAAACGTGTACCTGCGTAATTTACATGATTACGTCCCATACCGCCGGTTCCGATAATTCCTTTTGTTAATTGATCACTTGGGGCAATGAAGCCTTTTCCTAATACATGCCGCGGTATAATTGTGAAGGCCGCAACTCCTCCGAGGGTTTTAAGGAAACCCCTTCTGTTTGTTTTCATGTTATTGATAAAAGATTCATTATTCAGAATTGAAGACAAATATACGTATTTTGAATCATAATGTAAAATAAATAGCCTGTTATAAAGCAGAAGAATAGTGTGCCGGTGGTTTTGTTATCATTGCGTATAATCAATGTTTTTCATTGGAAGAGGATGTATATTGTATGAAGGGTAAAAAAACAGGGATGTGTTAAAAGTTACTTTTAACACATCCCTGTATAAGAGACTGCAGTGCTTTTTTAGAACTGTTCAATATTCAGGTCTGCGGCAAGCATATCGGGGATAGCCGCTGCGAAAGCCTTAAAATGTTCTGAGTTTGCGTGAAAATTAAATGCGTCATCATCTTTATATTCTTCATAAAAGATGAATGATTGTGGATCGAAAGGAGATTGGTATAGATTATAGCTTATATTACCGGCCTCCTGACGCGTAGCATCAACCAGTTTTTGAGCAACGTCTATAAATGCAATTTCCTGACCTTCTTTTACCAATACGCGGCAAACAATTGTCTTTTTGTCCTTTTTAGGAACAACCGTTTCTTTTTCTGCACTATTCTTGTCCATAGACTCATTTTGTTTAGAGGTGTTATTACATGAAATAATTCCTATCATGGCTATTGCCATTAAAAACATTACAATCTTTTTCATATTACCTATATTTATAAGTCAAAGAGATATATTTTTCGACAAAGTTATAACAAAATTCTAAAATAAAAGAGAAATATATGATATAAAGAAGAAAATAAATTAATCATCAATTCTTATTTCCATTATATAATCATTCATATAATATCCATTGCCAATATGATGGTCGCGCGTCGCAACTTCTNTGTACCGGGTCTATATAATGCTGTCCCATATCTCCTAAACCGCCACCATCATAATCCCAATAACCACGGAATGTTTGATGTACACGGTGGGCATTATAAGGTTTATATGGAGCCGGACCTAACCAAAAATCATAATCCAGTTCTTTTGGCACTGGCTGTGGCTCAAGGTATTCTTTGCCTACCCAAAAGAATTTCCAGTCGAAACCGGTGTGTTTGCTGATTGTTACCTTCAACGGCCAACCCAACATGCCACTCTGAACTAATTTCTTCAATGGTTTCATTGGTGTTCCCAATCCGTAGAATGAACTCATGAAGCGAAACCGGGTGTTCAGGCGGAATATGCGTCCATATTGCTTTACAGCCTCCATTACCCGTTTACCTTCTCCGATAGTACGGGTCATCGGTTTTTCGCACCAAATATCTTTGCCTGCTTTCGCTGCTTCTACCGACATAATGCCATGCCAATGAGGCGGAGTAGCGATATGGACGATATCGACATTCGGGTCCAGAATTAAATCACGAAAATCATGATAAGCTGCAATCTTTTCATTCACCAGTTGTTTGCCTAATTCCAAGTGGTTTTTGTCTACGTCACAAACGGCAACCAAACGTGTACCTGCGTAATTTACATGATTACGTCCCATACCGCCGGTTCCGATAATTCCTTTTGTTAATTGATCACTTGGGGCAATGAAGCCTTTTCCTAATACATGCCGCGGTATAATTGTGAAGGCCGCAACTCCTCCGAGGGTTTTAAGGAAACCCCTTCTGTTTGTTTTCATGTTATTGATAAAAGATTCATTATTCAGAATTGAAGACAAATATACGTATTTTGAATCATAATGTAAAATAAATAGCCTGTTATAAAGCAGAAGAATAGTGTGCCGGTGGTTTTGTTATCATTGCGTATAATCAATGTTTTTCATTGGAAGAGGATGTATATTGTATGAAGGGTAAAAAAACAGGGATGTGTTAAAAGTTACTTTTAACACATCCCTGTATAAGAGACTGCAGTGCTTTTTTAGAACTGTTCAATATTCAGGTCTGCGGCAAGCATATCGGGGATAGCCGCTGCGAAAGCCTTAAAATGTTCTGAGTTTGCGTGAAAATTAAATGCGTCATCATCTTTATATTCTTCATAAAAGATGAATGATTGTGGATCGAAAGGAGATTGGTATAGATTATAGCTTATATTACCGGCCTCCTGACGCGTAGCATCAACCAGTTTTTGAGCAACGTCTATAAATGCAATTTCCTGACCTTCTTTTACCAATACGCGGCAAACAATTGTCTTTTTGTCCTTTTTAGGAACAACCGTTTCTTTTTCTGCACTATTCTTGTCCATAGACTCATTTTGTTTAGAGGTGTTATTACATGAAATAATTCCTATCATGGCTATTGCCATTAAAAACATTACAATCTTTTTCATATTACCTATATTTATAAGTCAAAGAGATATATTTTTCGACAAAGTTATAACAAAATTCTAAAATAAAAGAGAAATATATGATATAAAGAAGAAAATAAATTAATCATCAATTCTTATTTCCATTATATAATCATTCATATAATATCCATTGCCAATATGATGGTCGCGCGTCGCAACTTCTTTGAATCCCATGTGCTTATAAAAACCGACAGCCGGATTGTGACGGTTTACATATAACTCAATCGTAAAAGGTGTAGGATAAGTATTCTTTAAATAAGCAATACCTTGTTCAATTATATATCTGCCGATACCACTCCCGTGTATCTCCGGTAATGAGTATATTTTCTGAAAATTGAATAAGCCATCTTCTTTCTTTTCAATGGATAAATAACCGGATGGTTCACCATTGTTATATATAATGAAATATTGGTGATGTAACTCATTCATTTGTTTTAGGATGTTTTCCGGAGCATACATCATGTCGAACATATACTCTAATTGCTCCTTGGATAGAATATTTCCATATGTATCAGACCATGTTCGTGATGCAAGTGAATGGATTGTCGAAGAGTCGTCGACAGTTGCTTTTTTGATTGAGAACATATTATATTAATTTTAGACGAACAAATGTACAAATTAATCTGAATAGAGTTATTTTTTAGTTTGATTTCACATTTATTTCAAGGTTTATACATGGAAAAGAATAACTTTGTGGACGTTTATTATACAATGAAATATAACTTATAATAATATAAAGGAAATGGATACAAAAATTCAGGAACTGACCGACAAAATCTACCGTGAAGGAGTAGAAAAAGGAAATGAAGAAGCAGGACGGATTATTGCCGACGCTAATGCACAAAAACAAGCTATTATCAGCGAAGCAGAGGCAGAAGCAAAACGTATTGTTGCTGCTGCTGAGAAACAATCTTCCGAATTGAAGAAAAACACGGAAGCAGAGCTGAAATTGTTTGCTACCCAATCTGTAGAAGCATTGAAGAGCGAAGTGGTAAACCTTATTACCGGAGAGATTGCTTCTTCAAATGTACAAGCTGCTGTTTCTGATAAAGATTTCATGCAGAAAGTTATTTTGGATATGACAAAGGAATGGGCTAAAAACGAAGCTCTCACAATCCAATCCGGCGATGCGGAAGCTCTTACCAAATATTTTGAAGCGAATGCGAAAGAGCTATTGAATAAAGGCATTAAAATAGAAAAGGTAAACGGTAAAGAAACATTTTTCACGATCGTTCCGGCCGACGGTTCTTATAAAGTCACTTTCGGTGAAGATGAATTTGTGGCATTTTTTAAAGAATTTCTTCGTCCTCAATTGGTAGAAATGCTGTTCTGATTATGAGCAAATATTATTACTTAATTGCAGGACTTCCTAATATTGCATTAGATGATAGTAAAATGACATATTCTGTCTCTGAATTCAGAAAAGAGATAGAAGGTCAATTATCTAAAGCAGACCGGAAGTTGATAGACCTGTTCTTTCTCAAATATGAGAATGGGAATGTGGTGTCGCATGTCAAATATCCGGATCGTGACTCGGATTCGAGGGGAAGAATAACATATGAAGAATTCAACGATTTGTATAAAGCGTTGAAAGACGAAGAAAAACCTCCTAAAAATGAACATATCCCTCCATATATTGAGGAGTTTTTCAAACTCTACCTTGCCGAAGAAGCAACAGATGTAAAAGGAGAAAAAGTATATATTTCGTGGGAAGACCGTTTAGCTGCTTTATATTATGATTATGCAATGAATTGCGGAAATAAGTTTGTAGCGGATTGGTTTGAGCTTAATTTGAATATCAATAATATGCTTACGGCTATTACGTGTCGTAAATATGGACTTGATAAATCGGATTATATAATCGGGCATAACGAAGTTGCTGAAAGTATCCGTACATCCAATGCCCGTGATTTTGGTTTGGGAGATACCGTTGATTATTTGCCCGAGGTACAACGCATTGCTGAAGAATCGGACTTGATGGTGCGTGAAAAGAAAGTAGACCTTCTGAAATGGAAATGGCTTGATGAGAATACTTTTTTCAAGACATTTGATATAGAAAGTGTTTTTGCATATTTGTTGAAATTAGAAATGATAGAACGATGGGTTACCCTTGATAAAACAACAGGTGAGAAGACTTTCCGTGAGATAGTAGGCGCAATGAAGAATGGCAGTGAGAATGCGTTGGAAGAATTTAAAAGAAACAATAATAAATAATTATGGCTACGAAAGGAATTGTAAAAGGAATCGTATCCAACCTGGTAACCGTAGAGGTGGATGGGCCGGTTTCTCAAAATGAAATCTGTTACATTTCCGTTGGGGGCGTAAAGCTGATGGCGGAAGTAATTAAGGTAATAGGTAAGAATGCCTTTGTACAGGTATTTGAAAGTACACGTGGTATGCGTGTAGGCGATGAAGCCGAGTTCCATGGACATATGCTGGAAGTTACGCTTGGTCCGGGTATGCTGTCTCGCAACTATGATGGTTTGCAGAATGACCTGGACAAGATGGATGGCGTTTTCCTGAAACGTGGAGACTATACTTTTGCGTTGGATAATGATAAAAAATGGGAATTTAAACCATTAGCGAAAGTTGGTGATAAAGTAAATGCCGGAGACTGGCTGGGTGAAGTGGATGAAAACTTCCAGCCCCATAAGATTATGGTGCCTTTTACTTTTGAAGGAACTTACACTGTAAAATCTGTGGCAGAGGCCGGACAATATACCATCAATGATACAATGGCTGTTTTGACAGATGAATCTGGCAAAGATGTGAATGTAACAATGATTCAGAAATGGCCGGTAAAGAAAGCTATTACCTGTTATAAAGAAAAACCGCGTCCATTCAAATTGTTGGAAACAGGCGTGCGTACTATTGATACTGTAAATCCGATAGTAGAAGGTGGTACGGGATTCATTCCTGGTCCGTTCGGTACGGGTAAGACTGTGCTTCAGCATGCCATTTCCAAACAAGCGGAAGCTGACATTGTTATTATTGCCGCTTGCGGTGAACGTGCAAACGAAGTTGTGGAAATCTTTACCGAATTTCCGGAATTGATTGACCCGCATACAGGCCGTAAGTTAATGGAACGTACTATTATTATTGCCAATACTTCAAATATGCCGGTTGCCGCCCGTGAAGCTTCTGTATATACCGCGATGACTATTGCTGAATATTACCGGAGCATGGGATTAAAGGTGTTATTGATGGCGGATTCTACTTCTCGTTGGGCACAGGCTCTTCGTGAGATGTCCAATCGTCTGGAAGAACTTCCCGGACCGGATGCGTTCCCAATGGACTTGTCTGCAATTGTGGCTAATTTCTATGCACGCGCAGGTTTTGTTCATTTAAATAATGGTTCAACGGGTTCTGTAACATTTATTGGTACTGTATCGCCGGCTGGTGGTAACCTGAAAGAACCGGTAACGGAAAATACCAAGAAAGTAGCTCGTTGTTTCTATGCCTTAGAGCAGGAGCGTGCAGACCGCAAACGTTATCCGGCTGTCAATCCAATTGAAAGTTATTCTAAATATCTGGAATATCCTGAATTTCAGGAATACATTGCCCAGCATATTTCTCCGGCATGGATTGAAAAGGTAAATGAAATTAAGACCCGTATGTTGCGTGGTAAGGAAATTGCAGAACAGATCAACATTTTAGGTGATGATGGCGTACCTGTAGAATATCACGTTACGTTTTGGAAATCTGAATTGATTGACTTCGTAATATTGCAGCAAGATGCTTTCGATGCTATTGATGCTGTTACTCCATTGGCTCGTCAGGAGTTTATGCTGGATAAGGTTGTAAATATCTGTCGCGCTGATTTTAAGTTCGATACCTTCCTTGAAGTAATGGAATACTTTAAGAAGATGATTAACTTGTTCAAACAAATGAACTACTCTGAATATGAGAGCGATCAGTTTAAGAAGTTCAATACCGAATTGGATGAATTAATTAAAGAACGAGTTGAACAATGATAACTGTCAACTAAAAACAAGATTATGGCAACAAAAGCATTTCAAAAAATATATACAAAGATTACCCAAATAACAAAAGCAACTTGTTCGTTGAAAGCAACAGGTGTTGGGTATGATGAGCTAGCCTCTGTTGACGGAAAACTGGCTCAGGTGGTAAAGATTATTGGCGACGAAGTAACGTTGCAGGTATTCTCCGGTACGGAAGGTATCCGTACTAATGCGGAAGTGGTATTTATGGGCAAAGCTCCTTCTTTGAAAGTTGGCGATCAGTTGGCCGGCCGTTTCTTCAATGCTTATGGCGATCCGATTGACGGAGGTCCGATACCCGAAGGTAAAGAAGTGGAAATCGGTGGCCCGTCTGTGAATCCGGTTCGTCGTCAACAACCCTCAGAATTGATTGCTACAGGTATTGCAGGTATCGACTTGAACAATACATTGGTAACCGGACAGAAGATTCCGTTCTTTGCCGATCCGGACCAACCTTTCAACCAGGTAATGGCGATGGTGGCTTTGCGTGCTCAGTCCGATAAGATTATCTTAGGTGGTATGGGTATGACAAATGATGACTATCTGTTCTTTAAGAATACATTTAGTAACGCTGGTGCATTAGACCGTATTGTAAGCTTTATCAATACGACGGAAGACCCTTCTGTAGAGCGTATCCTGATTCCGGATATGGCTCTTTCCGCAGCTGAATATTTTGCTGTACAGAAGAATGAAAAAGTACTGGTACTGCTAACGGATATGACTAATTATGCGGATGCTTTGGCTATTGTGTCTAACCGTATGGACCAGATTCCTTCAAAAGACTCAATGCCGGGTTCATTGTATTCTGATTTGGCTAAGATTTATGAAAAGGCTGTTCAGTTCCCTGCCGGCGGTTCTATTACGATTATTGCTGTGACAACGTTGTCTGGTGGTGATATTACGCATGCAGTTCCTGATAATACCGGTTATATTACCGAAGGTCAGTTGTATCTTCGCCGCGATAGCGATGTAGGAAAGGTTATTGTTGACCCATTCCGAAGCTTGTCTCGTTTGAAACAGCTGGTAACGGGAAAGAAGACACGTGAAGACCATCCGCAAGTGATGAATGCTGCCGTTCGTTTGTATGCAGATGCTGCGAATGCAAAAACTAAACTGGAGAATGGTTTTGACCTGACCGATTACGATAATCGTACACTGGCTTTTGCAAAAGATTATTCATCTAAACTTCTTGCTATTGATGTTAATTTGAATACAACAGAAATGCTTGATGTGGCATGGAATCTGTTTGCTCATTATTTCACTCCGGCGGAGGTAAATATCAAACAAGCATTGGTAGATAAATATTGGCCGAAATAATTCCTTCCGAATGAAATTATAATTTCTTCCGAGAGAAATTTAATTTTCTTCCGAATGGAATCTAAAACATATTAATATGGCAATAAAGTTTCAATATAATAAAACATCACTTCAGCAACTGGAAAAGCAACTGAAAATGCGTGAGCGTTCCCTGCCTACTATCAAGAGCAAGGAAAGTGCATTGCGTATCGAAGTGAAGCGCACGAAGGATGAAGTGAATAAATTGGAACTTCAGCTTGAAAATGAGATTCAGAGTTACGAAAATATGGTTGCTTTGTGGAATGAGTTTAATCCTGAACTGATAAGGGTAAAAGATGTAACTTTATCTACAAAGAAGATTGCCGGCGTGGTAGTTCCTCTACTTAACGAGATACAATTTGAGATAGGACACTATAGCTTATTTAATACTCCTGCTTGGTTTACAGATGGCATAGAGTTATTAAAGAAGTTGGCAAGAACCGGTATAGAAGCTGAATTTTCAAGTATGAAGCTGGAGTTACTGGAGCATGCGAGGAAAAAGACAACTCAGAAAGTGAATCTTTTTGAGAAAGTACAGATTCCGGGATATAAAGATGCGATTCGTAAAGTGAAACGATTTATGGAAGACGAAGAAAGTTTGTCTAAATCATCACAGAAGATCATGCGGGCTAATCAGGAAAAGCGTAAAGCAAAAGAAGAAAAAGAGGAGGCTGAAGTATGATAGTAAAGATGAGTAAATACGCCTTTATGGTGTACCATAAAGAATATGATACTTTCTTGAATACGTTGCGTGGATTGGGCGTTGTTCATATTAAAGAAACAAAATCCATAACGGATGATGAACATCTGCAAAAGCTTTTGGCCGAACGTAAACGCGTAAATACGTTAATGCGTTTCTTCAAGAATCTGAATGCGGCAAAGAAAGATGTTAAATTAGCTCCGGCTCGGGAACTGGATAAGAAAGAAGGATTGAAACTAATGGAGAAGATTGAAGAGCTTCAAGAAAAGAAACTTCAACTTCTTGCTTACAGACAGTCTTTGGAAAAAGATATAGACTATATGTCTATCTGGGGTGAGTTTAGTTATCAAAATATTAACCGCCTGAAAAGAGCAGGGTATGACGTAACCTTCTTTTCTTGTCCGACAGCCAAGTATGAGCCTGTTTGGGGAGATTTGTACAATGCTTTTCTGATAAACAATTTCCAGTCTGTAACTTATTTTCTTACAGTAACCAAGGAAGGAACATTAATAGATATTGATGCCGACCGTCCTAAAATGCCTGCCATGGGTATGGCTAAATTGCTTATCCGGCATGAGCAATGTTTAAAAGAAATCGAAGAAGTAGATAACGAATTGAAACGTTGCGCATCCGACGATTATAAGACATTGGATGCCTTCGATAAGAATTTGCAGAACGAATTTAATCTGATAAACGCTTTAGTCCAGACGGATAAACAGGCTGCTGATAAGTTAATGCTGCTGGAAGGTTGGGTTCCTGCCGAAGATGCTCCTGCAATGGAAAAAGAGCTGGAAAAACAAGGTTATTTCTTCCAGGAGCTGGAGATTGAAGACGGCGATAAAGTGCCAATCAAATTGCGTAACAATAAGTTTAATAGATTGTATGAACCTATTACGCGGATGTTCTCTTTGCCTAACTACGGAGAGTTAGATCCTACGCCGTTTTTCGCACCGTTCTTTATGCTGTTTTTCGGTTTATGTTTTGGTGATGGAGGCTATGGTTTATTGCTTATAATAGCTTGTGCAATAGCAAAACGTAAAGTAAAAGCAGATTATAAACCATTCTTGACCTTGTTCCAATATTTGGGACTTGCGGCTCTTATTGTCGGGACTTGTACGGGTTCATTCTTCGGTATCGAATTGGCAAAAGTACCTGCTTTGTCGAAGGTAAAAGACTATTTCGTAAATAGCGATAACCTGATGACTTTTTCTATAATCATCGGTTTGGTTCAGATTATCTTTGGTAAATGTGTGGCTGCCTTCAAGATCAAGATACAGAGAGGCGTGAAATATAGTATTGCTCCGTTTGCATGGGTATTTGTTATTGTGTCGTTGGTATGTGCATTTGGTCTTCCGTACTTGAATGTACATTTATCAGATACAATGATGACGGTATTTTATGTAATAGGCGGAGCCGGATTATTGGTTGCCTATTTATACAATTCACCGGGTAAGAATATTTTCTTGAATTTTGGTACCGGTTTATGGAATACGTATAATATGGCTTCCGGTTTGCTGGGTGATACGTTGTCTTATATCCGTTTATTCGCAATCGGGTTAACAGGCGCTATTTTAGGCGGTGTATTTAATACATTGGCAATTTCGATGACAGATGGTTTAAACATTGTATTGCGTATCATATTGATGTTGTTCATCCTTTTAGTTGGACATACTATTAATATAGGTCTATGTACAATCAGTTCACTGGTGCATCCGCTTCGTCTGATTTTTGTAGAATATTATAAGAATGCCGAATTTGAAGGCGGTGGTAAAGCATATACCCCGTTTAAGAAGGCATAAAAATCAAGTAATTAAATAACAATAAAAATAATTTAAAATCAAATTAGTTATGGAACCAATTTTATTAGCGTACATTGGTATCGCAATTATGACAGGCTTGACATTTATCGGTAGTAGTTATGGTGTAACTATTTGCGGTAATGCCGTAGTAGGAGCAATGAAGAAAAACCCGGATGCGCTGGGTACATATATTGCGTTGAGTGCATTGCCTTCGTCACAAGGTCTGTATGGATTCGTAGGTTACTTTATGATGCAGAAATATCTGGTAGACGGTATTTCAATGTTAGCTGCTACAGCTGTATTTGGAGCCGGTTTAGTATTAGGTTTTGCCGGATATTTTTCTTCAATTCGCCAAGCTCAGGTTTGTGCTAACGGTATTGCCGGTGTAGGTGCCGGACATAATGTGTTTGGTGCAACTATGGTGATGGCCGTATTCCCTGAATTGTATGCAATCTTAGCGTTGCTGGTTGTTATATTGATTGGTGGAACAATTCCTGTTGCATAAATAAAAAAGTAAGGATTAATGAAAAGAGGTTGTGTCCATCAGACACAACCTCTTTTTTTGATTTCCTGAAACCTCAACTGTATTCATCGAGATGCCTCTTTTTACTTATCCGAGAACAATAATACGCGGTTATTCGGATCGTTCCATTCATTAATCAGCATACGTAAGTCTTTATATTCGGCAGGCGAAAATTGTTGTTTGTTCAGCTCTATTGTACGAACAACTTCAATAACGTCGCCTTTCGGTGTGACCGTATTCGTTATTTTTCCAAAGGGTTTGCTTATAACCTTTTGATTGACCGGCGTCTTTAGCCGTAAACCACCGGACGGCTTTATGATATAAATTACTTCTTCGTTAATCATGGAAGGTATTTCAAACAGGCTTGTACGGCTACTGTTCAATGTAGACATATTCCAACGGTCTACGCCTTTTGCCAAAGGCGGAAGTTTACATATAGCATATCCGTTGTTCGCATTGGAAGTATCGATTGTTACTTCTTTTGTTTCCTTTATAATTACAGGTGTTGCTGCAACAGGTAGCTCTTCGCCATTCATGTTATATAGTTTATCCAGTTCTCCCCGGTTGGAAAGCGGAGCGGTAGTCATGCTTACGGCAGAAAGGTATTGGTCTTCTCCATTCAATGAAGTTTTTACAAACATCTTTTTCATAGGCTTAAGTCCGCAAATACCCGTATTCAGTGTACCTGGATATAGGGTAACGACTTCCGCTTTTATTCCTGCGGCATTCAACATTGTATTTAGCAGCTGCGTTTTTTCCGCATACGTTCCGTACGCTTCACGTAATACATTGTCAACGTCTCGTATGGTATAACCTGTATTATCCGGAGCAACGCCGCTATATCCCAGGTTGTTTACTACATGATTATGTATAATCTCCAGCTTTTCCTGATCATTGGCAGCTTGTTCTGTGATATATTGCGCAAAGGTTTTACTTTCATAATCCATTGATTCGTTAAAACGTTTGCCTAATGTAGAAAGCGCATCTTTTAATGAAGGATAGGTGGTTGCCGCCAGACGAGGTATGTCATTGCCATTCTCGGGCATGAAAGCGTCGCGCGAACCGGCCGGGATATTCTTCAATGTCCAGCTTATTTCTTTCGCACCGTTTTGGGTAACTTCCGATGCTTGTGCATTAGAACCATATAGTTGATACTGTATCGCTTTATCTTCCGGTACTGAAATCATGACAGAGTATTCTTTTACCGGCGAAGTTTCTTGCAGCTTTTCGTCTATATCCAATGCCGGATAATAACCCGGTTTGGTAATAATGGTGTAATCCAGATAGATTGTTGCATCCGGTTCTAATCCGGTATGTACCACAACCATTTCTTTCAATTTGTTGTATGCCGGAGCATCGGTAGCAAAATTAGGCAGCACTTCAACAAACGCATTGTCAGGCGTTTTAACGATTGTACCGTCCTTTTGTTTGGTGTACGAGCTGTTTATTTTCAACTCTTGATATTCCGGATTGTATACAATAAAGCTTTCTCCATATAGTTTATGTATGGCTACGGGCGTAAGGAGGGTAAGCTCTTTGCTGCAACGGAACTCCTGGCTACCGTCGGCATGCAGAGTCCAGGCTTTTGTTAGTTTCCCATATTCAGCTTCCGAAGCCGCAAAGACAGATATTGTTATTGTCAGCAAGCTAAGGAGCAGGAGTATTTTATTTGTTATTTTAGTCATGTCCTATAAGTTTTTTAGTTGTTTTCGATAACCAAATAATCACCATAGCTCTTATGAGCATTTACAGCCGTACGGAAGCCGTCCCAGTCAGAAGCATCATACACACGCTTCTTCAACACCAACTTCTGATGTAGTTTGAGTGTGTTCCCTTCTTGTTTAAGAGAGCCTTCAAAATCGGCGGCGGAGCTTTGTTTGCTATCTTCTTTTATTGCTTGAGCCAAAGTATATCCTTTGGGCAATTGGATTGTTTCATCCAGTTCTACCAAACGTGAACAAGCATCCTTAAACCCGTGTTGGCGTGTTTCCCTGTCTGTATTTATACGCAGGTAACTTTTTACTTGATTGTACTGGTTATTCATTACCATCGGTTTGAATACCATCTGCCCATTGGTTACAAGGGCATAATCCGGAATCTCATACGTGAAAGTTATCTTGATAGGAGCTGCCTGATAATTCTTAGGGTCTTTGCCATAATCCACGCGTAAAAGTTTTGCCTTTGGAGAAACATTCAACAGCTGCTTTTCCATTGTATTTTGCCAGTCCGATTGCCAGCCTCGCGTAAAGATACTGCGTACGTTACTGTCCGATTGTCCTTCTGCCGTAATCGTGAATTGTCCGCGCAACGTACCATTGGCATCCAGTTTATTGTTGGCCGTTATCCGTACGTAATGGTTTTCGGGCGCTGAAACGGGCGTAAGGCACAGGTCTGAACCTTCGGGTACACCCGGCAAATAATTCTGTTGTTGCTCGGCACTGCTCCATAGTTCACGACAGAATGGAACCCAAGTCGGGTCGAGCGGCATATATGTACCGTTGGATAACTTCACGACAGTTACGCAGTGATTGAAATGGTCGGCCGGAATACTTTCTACACGGCTGCCAGCCATCGTCATTGCCGGATAAGCCTCGAAGCCAGCCATGCGAAGGAAAGAAATCAATGTTCCGGCAATATCTTTACATACTCCGCAACGGTCGGTATAATTCATTTCGGTGTTATGAAGTGTATAACCTTCGCCTTTGCCCATGGAGATACCGGCATAGCGGATGTTATCGGCTATCCAATGGGTAAGCACGGCTATTTTCTCCATCTCCGTTGTCTTACCCTTTATCAGTTCGTCTACTTTCTTTTGGGCTTCCGGGAAAGGGGCAAAGCTCCCGTAGTCTTCATTCACTTTATTAAACCAGATGGATTTATCTTGCCATCTTGGGGTTGAAGACATCATCAACTTAGGTGCGCAATCAAACAAATCTACCATATTGGGTTCGCCTTTAAAAGGCATAATGTCATCTTTGGCAAAAGTATATGCTTTTCGTCCGTCTTCATAACGCATGGAGGACGTACATTCTCCCTGATAAAATTGGAACTGCATTTCTTTTTCCATCGGAATGGAAACCTTATATACTTTGCGTACGGTTGGTTCTGTAGCCCAGAACGGAACTATATCATAGAACTGTCCGCGCATGGGAGGGATGAAGCGCGACTCGTCGTCGTCACCTGTCAGAAGGGCGTACGTGAATCCTTTTTTAGCGATTTTGTATTCCACTACATCACCCGGCTGGAGGCGTCCTACCTCCAGCATAATCTGACGGGCTCCCCAGTAAATAGCACGCGCGGGAGCTACATAGTCGCATGCCTGCGTTACATCCAGGTTGATAATATCTCCGTTAGCACGATATATCGTAGCGTAACGAAACTCGGCAAAGGCTGTCAGCGGATCATAATCATATTTGATAATCCTGTTATCTACCGCTCCTCGAGGAGTTTGTACCTTTATCTTTTTATATACATCAAACGAGCCTGAACCTGTGGGTTGTACCGTTACGACAGTGCTGTCTAACAGAGTAATACAATCGGCGGCAGCATACATTTGTTGCTTCTCGGTCGTGGGGTCCGGCGGAAGTTGGCAGCACGAACGGCCTTGTCCGTAAGCAGATACGCTTATCAGGAGCGAGAGTGCGATGATAGGTAAGTACTTCATGTTATTAATAGTGTTTTTATGATGATATTTTATTGTTGTATTTTTTGTTTCATTAAATCCAATGCCAGCTCCCTGCAAGCCGCACGGTCTATTTTCCCGCTTCCGGTAAACGGTATGGCGTCTATCTGCCAGATATATTTGGGTTGCTGGTATTTGGGCAACTGTTCTTTTATCTGCGGTTCAACCTCTTCGTTTTTTTCCATAAGCAAAACGATAGCTTCGCCGAACTTCGGATGCGGAACGGAGGTAATGGCAAAGTTACAAGTAATAATGGAATGTAGAGCTTCTTCAACCGATTCTGTTTGTATTTTTATTCCTCCGCTGTTAATGATATTGTCTTTTCGACCGAGGATGGAGAAGCTGCCATCCGGAAAAACATGGGCTACATCGTTTGTAGTCAATCTTTCGCTGCAAACAAGGGGAGCATCTATCACCAGCGTATCTTCCTCAGACAGGGAAATAGTTACGGAAGGAAATGGAATGTAACGCGAAGAAGCCTCCGGCCCGTTAAGCCGGCGGAGTGCAATATGGGAGAGTGTTTCGGTCATTCCGTAAGTAGAATAAACGGAGTTGGGTAACTTTCGGATTTGCGTTTCCAGTGTTGCATCTATCGCTCCTCCGCCTATGATTAAAATATCTGTTTGTTTTAAGCGTTCTGTCTCTTCCGGAACTTGCAATGTGTTGTAAACTTGCAACGGAATCATTGCTGCAAAACGGAGCGATGTTTCCAGATCTGCCAGCGGATGTCCGGAGGGTTTGCGAATGAACAGGTTCAATCTTGCTACCAGCGAACGGACTACCACCATTTTTCCTCCTATATACTGGAGCGGCATACAAAGCAACGCTTTATCGTTTTTCCGAAGATTCAGGAAAGAGCAGGTGAGGATGGCGCTTTGTATCATCTGTTCTTTTCTTACCGTGAGCTTCTTGGGCGCGCCTGTCGAACCGGATGTTTGAACAGTGATATAAGGCGAATCATTGAACCAGTCGGACAAGAAATGGTATAAATCAATTCTGTAATCCGTCTCGTCTCCGTCCGTTATTTCCTGTAACTTGTGGATATTCTCTGCCGTGTAAACAACTCCTTCCAGAGTAAGATGTTGTTTTTTAATATCGGTAATGTATCCTTTTAATGTTTTGTTCTGCATATGTTAGTTAGATCACAGTTGTGATCCGATTAGTTATTCATGACAAAAGGAATAAATCTCCGGCATCTTGCCATCAGGATCATACCATAGACAGTCTTTTTTGATGGTAAGAGGCATTTCGATGTTATCCGTAAAAAGCTGTCCGGTGCCCAACCCCTGAGGAAGCGGATTATGGAACGTAGCGCTCCATTGTGCGATGGCATTTAATCCGATATTGGACTCCAGTGCCGAAGTGATCCACCAGCCGATACCCAACTTTCCGGCTTCCTCAATCCATTCTTTGCATCCGGCCAAGCCTCCGTGCAAAGAGGGTTTCAGAATAATGTATTGAGGACGGATGGATTCCAGCAATTCTGCTTTATCGTACGGCAGGTTACAACCTATCAATTCCTCGTCTAAAGCAACAGGCAAAGGCGATTCGGCCGTTAGTCGTGCCATTTGTTTCCATTGATGGGCCCGGATAGGTTGTTCAATGGAATGCAGATCCAGTTCAGCCAGACGCTTTAATTTATCCAACGCATCTTCGGGTGAGAAAGCGCCATTGGCATCTACACGTAATTCAATCTCCTGAGCGGAAAAATGTTGCCGTATATACCGTAACAAATCCAGTTCATCTTCAAAATTAATTGCTCCGATCTTTAGCTTGATGCAACGGAAGCCTGCTTCCATTTTTTTCTCTATCTGCTCCAACATGTTCTTATAGTTGTCCATCCATATAAGACCATTGATAGGGATGCCGGTTTCGCCTTTTGAAAAAGCGGTATCCCATAAGGCAAAACTACCTTTCTGATAATGTTGGAGAGCTGTTTCCAGTCCGAACAGTATAGAAGGGAAGGGACGAAGAATATCCACATTTATTTCCCTTTGCTTTTCGAATCTTTCACAAGCTTTAGCCAGTATGCGGTCGTAATCATCAATCAAATAATCACAACTTAAATAGGGTAGTGGAGCACACTCACCAATCCCCCAGCGTTGCGGTTGCTCGTCGGATGTCAATAACAGATACCATAATTTCCGGCTGGTATAAACCCCTCTCGACGTTCCTGCCGGCTGCTTGAAATGTAAGGTGCGGGGGATGATTTGTATATGAAATGCCATATTTCTATCTGTTTACTTAATCCTTTCGTAATAAGGAAGTCTGTTTAATGGAACTTCTGTCTGTATTGTTTTAGGGCCTCGGAACGTTTTTCCCTGATCGTCTTTCCAAATACCTTTCGGTAGAATGACAGTGCGATTGTTTCCTGTGGTGACCATTGGTGCTACCAGATATTTGTTTCCCAGCATGAATTGATCTTTGCATTCGGTGAAGCCTTGATGCGGAAAAGCATATTCCATACTGCGGATAATAGGTTCTCCCGTTTGGGATGATTCTTTAGCCGTCTGTAAAATATAGTCGCCCATCTGTTCATGTAAATGGGCATAACGGGCACATATTTCCTGATGTTCTTTATCCAAAATACGCCAGGGAGCAACCGAGAATTGCATCATAGGCATAAGCGCATGTGTCTGGCAAGAACGGACAATCAACTCTTGGTCGAATTTACCGGCTTCTATATTGAGAAATGCACTGAACTGTCCGCCGCCAATCATATCGGGGCAAGTATACAAATGTCCGAATAAGCCGGCCGTTGTCATATCGGGAATAAGTAAAGATACGGCATTCCATGAGTAGTCTTTATCTCCTAAACGTTGCACTAATTCTTTACCGCCAAGTTTCCATGAGGTACGCAATTCGTTGAAAGGGAAATCGAGTGCAAGCTCCGCCCATCTTTGGGAGAAGGTATTGGCATTGGCTTGTTTGTCATAATAATCATATTCACCGTTCATGTATCCAACATCACCGGCATCAAACTTGAATCCATCAATGCCATACATGCGCTGCGTGTTCCTGAGCTGTTCTTTCAGGAAAGCAACCGCTTCCGGATTAGTCATGTCATAACAGGCGCTTGCTCCGTTCCACCAGTGCACAATTGCAGGCAGGTCGCTTCCTTTAGCTTTCAGTAAATAGCCTTTAGCCGCAAGCATACGATATTCCGGACTGTCAGGAGAAACAAACGGACATATCCACAACATGATTTTGAATCCGAGTTGGTGCAAACGATCTGTCATGCCTTTAGGATCGGGAAACTTTTCCGGTTTGAACTCGAAATTACCATAATATTTCTGCCAATTATCATCCACCATGAATACTCCCGTAGGGAAATTGTTCTCTATCACTTTATCGGCATAATCCAGTATATCCTTCTGGTTCTGATTATACATCAGCTCTATCCATGTATTGTATTGAGGCTTGGAGAAGAAAAGTTCGTCCGGCAGTTTGCCTGATGGAGGGAAATGCTTTGCCGATGCTGCCAGATAGGCTTCTTTTAAGGTCTTTCCGGCTTGGACTAATACAGGTTCTTCGTATTCGGAAACTATTTTTATCGTGTCGTTGCTTAATTGAAACTTAAACGGGTACTCGCTCCATATGTATCTTCCGACAGAAGACAGCATGAACGGTACTATCTGGTTGTTGAAGTTCTCTTTGCTCATATCGAACTCACGGGTGGAAGAGGGGAAAGGCATCATATTGCCGATACCTACAAATCCGCCCCACCATTTTTCTCCTTTCAGGGAGGCAACCTCTTTACAATATGGTTGTGCTTCGGCATAGGAAATGCAACCCAGCAATGCAAGCAGATAAAATACTTTCTTCATACGATCAGGGTATTAAGGGAATTTAGGATAATCTTCAAACCGGGGACGTCGCTTTTCCAGAAATGCTTTACCGCCTTCCTGCGCTTCGTCTGTCATATAATATAGCATGGTGGCATCTCCGGCCAACTCTTGTATGCCGGCTTGTCCGTCTAGTTCCGCATTCAATCCTGCTTTTATCATGCGTAAAGCCAACGGGCTCAACATCATCATTTCCTCTGCCCATTGAACATACTCATCTTCCAGCTTGTCCAACGGAACGACTTTGTTTACCAATCCCATATCCAAGGCTTCCTGTGCATTGTATTTACGGCAAAGAAACCATATTTCACGCGCTTTCTTCTGTCCTACGATACGTGCAAGATATGAAGAACCGAAACCTGCATCGAAGCTGCCAACGCGAGGACCGGTCTGTCCGAAGATCGCGTTTTCCGAAGCAATCGTCAGATCGCATACCACATGTAACACATGGCCGCCACCGATAGCAAAACCGTTCACCGCCGCTATAACCGGTTTAGGTATGGAACGTATTTGCTTCTGTACGTCCAGAACATTCAGGCGGGCCACTCCATCTTTACCTACATAGCCGCCATGCCCTTTTACGTGCATGTCGCCTCCGGCACAGAAAGCAACGTCTCCGGCACCGGTCAACACGATAACATTAATATCCTGACGTTCCCGGCATATATACAAAGCATCACTCATCTCCGTTGTCGTAGTAGGAGTGAAGGCGTTACGGTAGCGTTCACGATTGATTGTAATGCGGGCTATGCCGTTATATGAATCGAATAGAATTTCTTCGTATTCTTTAATAGTTTTCCATTCTCTGTTTGTTGCCATATTGTTACTTTAGTTTATGATAATAGTTTTTTAATATTTTGATATCTTCCGCTTTGTCGGTAAACACTTCCATCAATAACGGTTTTTCGGTCGATTCCGTTTGGGTAAATAGTGTCATTGCTTCTTCCAGTTCCTCTTTATTATGGACGCTTGTATATTGAAATCCCTGTTCTGTAGCCCAACCTTGAGCTGTTGTAGAATGAGTGGCTGTAACGAAGCGGCGTGTTTGTTCCGTCATCTCAAATCCGGGTAATGCCTGGAATATCTCACCGCCTCCGTTATTCAGTAATAAAATACGGACATTGCTACGGATATAATTATTCCATAAAGCATTCATATCATAGAAGAAACTTAAGTCTCCGGTTATGATAAAGTTCAGCTTTTCAGAACCGGCAGCATATCCGATAGCGGTAGACATAGAACCTTCTATGCCACTCGTACCACGGTTGCAACAAACCTCTACGGATTCGGGAACGGAAAAAAGTTGTGCATAACGAACCGTTGAGCTATTGGCAAGATGTAAAGCCGCCTCTGCCGGTAATGCTTTGATAAGCGAGCCTATTGCCGATATCTCCGAATATGGTACTTCCGGTTCGGGAATATTCTTGGAAAGGTTTTCCCATACTTTAGGATAATCATATATCTTGTTACTTTCGAGCATGTATGCGATCTTCTCCAAAAACTCAAACGGGTCCATCTCTATTACGGTAGTGATAGAACCGTAAAGATCGGCAACTTCACCATCTAACGAAACATGCCAATGTTCTTTAGGCGGATGCTTTCGTAAGAATTGTTTCAAACGTTTGGATACAACATGCCCTCCGTAAGTAATAACAAGTTCCGGAATCAGTTTTTCTTGCTGGTCTTCCGGCATGGAATAGATTAATGCGTCGAAATTCTTTATCGGCATTCCCGGAACAGTACGGTTTCCCGTGTGTTCCGTCAACCAGGTAAAATGCTTGTATAGAAGTTTACATATCTTTTTCTCGAATAGATAAATAAGATTCATCTGTCCTACCACCATCATACGTTTGTTATACTTATTCATCCGGTCAATCAGATCGTTGTACTCTTTATCATATACGTTTAATCCCTGATAGCGGGTGATAACACGTACTTTGGGCAATTCTCCGGTTGAGAACTTGAACAACGGCTCGGATATGGGAATATTGATATGCACAGGCCCTTTGCCGTGATGGTTGAGTTCCAATAGCGCTTCGTTTATCAGACGATTGCAATACCACTCATCTTCATCCGTATGTATTTCGGGCAGATTTACCGATTTCTTTACCAGAGAGTTGAACACGCCTGGTTGCGGAAGCGTCTGTCCGTCCATCTGTCCAATCCATGCGGCCGGCCGGTCTGCCGAGATAACGACAAGAGGCACTTGCTGGTAGAAGGCTTCCGCTACAGCCGGATGAATATTCAATAATGCCGTACCCGACGTACAACATACGGCTGCCGGTTTACCGCTTTGCAAAGCCAGTCCAAGGGCAAAGAAGCCTGCACTGCGCTCGTCGGTTACCGAATAGCACTGAAAGAAAGAATGATTGGCCAGAGTATGTACAATCGGCACATTACGACTGCCCGGGCATAATACCACATTTCTAATGCCATGTTCAATAAGCAAAGCCGTTAGTTGAAGTATGTTCTTTTTATCTGAATACATATCTATATTAAGTTTACAGTAATCTTTGCATGGTTTGTAACTTTTCCATTGTTTCCTGCCATTCGTCTTCCAATACAGAGGATGCTAATAAACCTCCGCCGGCATATAGCGTAAGAACTTCTTGCCCGATGTGCATACAGCGTAAGTTGACATATAAATCTGTTTTATCTTCCGGATTTAACCAACCTATAAATCCCGAATAATAACTTCTGTCGTATCCTTCATGTTTTAATATAAACTGATAAGCCGTTTCTTTAGGCAATCCGCATACGGCAGGAGTGGGATGGAGTAATGACAGGACATCACCTAACTTCTCTTTATCAGGCAGGGAGAAAAGGAAATCACTCTTTAGATGAGATACTTCTCCGGCACGTATGGCATACGGGCCTTTTTCTTCCGGTTGAATGCCCAGTGATGCTAACTGCCTGCGGATATAAAAGGCGACTAGCTGTTGCTCCCGCCAGTTCTTATCATCCCATCTTTGTGGAATTTCTTCATTCCGTATAGGTTGAGTCCCCGCAAGAGCTACCGTTTGCCAATGGCCGTTTTTACCGGCAAGAAGTATTTCGGGTGTACTTCCCATCCATATACCTGTTTCCGGCGTATAACATAAATAAACGTATGAACGGATGTATCGTTTTACCGCGGCATAAAAGGCAGCACCCGGTGAGAAATCTTTACCTTTCTGAATGGTGTGATTTCGGGATAATACCAATTTATCCTGACTGCCTTTTAATAACGGTTCGGTAAAAGAAGCAAAGCAATGCTCATACTTCTTTTTTTCATCCCTTTCGGAAGGAATTTTAATTTCTTCCGGGAGAAATTCCTTTTTCTCTCGGATGCGTTCTTTTTCTTCTATAGATTCAGGTAAGTCGAAACAGTCCGGTTGGATTAATACGATAGGGCGTTTTTTACTAACCTGGAACGGAGCGATCACAAATCCGCTTCGTTTGTTTAAATCTTCAATAGTATATATCAAGCAAGGAGAACCGGACGACTGCATACGGAAATGTACCGTGTCTTCTCCCGGAATACGCCAGATAGCGAAACTCCTGTTTTGTCTGATTAATGTATCTATTACCTTATATCTGTCTTCCGGTATCATTTCTTTTTTAGTATGCTGTTTACTACCCGAATGGATGATACCAGCTTATCAGTAGAGGTAAATACGTCAACGTTCCAAACATGAGATGAGCGTCCTTTGTGGATAATAGTTCCTACAGCCCGGACCGTGTCACCCTCATGAGCCGACGACATGTGGTTGCCGCTTACCTGCATACCTACAACTATTTCATCCGGCTTGGCAAGAATCATAGAGCCTAGCCCGGCTACGGTTTCTGCCAGCGCAAGGGTTGCCCCGCCGTGCAGGATGCCAAATGGCTGACGGGTACGTTCATCTACCGGCATAGTAGCCTCTATGCGGTCTTCGGAAGCGTATGTATATTGAATCCCCAAATTACCCATTAAGGCATGGCGTGCACGTTGATTTAACTGATCCAGCGGAACTTCTGTGGGACGAATGGCAGACAGGATCGCTTTCTCTATTGCCATGGCAACGCCATCTTCATTATTTGTTAATGTGGTTACATCAGCACAGGCTTTTACCGAATCCTGCGCATTTCCCATGGCAATGCCTAATCCGGCACCTTGCAGCATGGTAACGTCGCAAACGCCGTCACCTATAGCAATTACTTCTTCCGGTGAGAGGGCGAGTTTGCTTAACAATACACCCAACGTATTTCCTTTATCAATGAATCGGGGCACTACTTCCAGAAAATAAGGTTCGGAACGGAATACGTCTAAAACTCCATCCAAACGTTTCTTCCAGTGGTTCTCCAAACCAACCAATGCTTTTTCGTCATCACTAACCAGTACACACTTGCAGGGAGAAAAGTCAACAGCTTCAACAAAATCATCAACACCTCTGATTTCCATATTACTAAGTGCTGCTTCCTGTATTATATGTTCATTGTCAGGTCTGTTTGTGATGATATAATCTTTATGGTATGTAAAAATGGCAAAGTTGTTCTTTTGGGCTTTTTTATCTATATATGGAAGCATTTCCGGATTAACCCGCTTTTCAAAAAGCAGTTCTCCTGTCTGTGCGTTGATAATTTGTCCGCCGTTATAAGAAAGAATGAAACCTCCATAATGATTTAATTCCAGCGCTTTGGCCAGAGGCATTACTCCATTGGTTGGTCTTCCTGATGCCAATACAACATGTACTCCCATCTGTTGTGCTTTTAAAAGCGCAGCTTGGGTACGAGGCGTTATTTCCTTATTATCGTTAAGTAACGTTCCGTCTACGTCGAGAACTAATAATTTATACTTCATGGCTTCTGTTTTTTGTTTTACAAATATAAGAAAGATTTCGCTGAATACCTGTAAAATCTACATAATGGTTTTATATGAAATTCATTTTACTTATACAAAAAAGCGTGCAAATCACTTATTGAAGTTCGCACGCTTTTAATAAATTTCGAGATCCGTTTTATAGCATAGTTGTAATTTGTTTTTCCAGTGCTTGTTTGATAAAGGCATTGATTGAGATGCCGGCACGTTGTGCTAACATTGCCACACAACTATGTATTTCTGGTGTCAAACGGACATTCAATAATCCCGAATAGCTTTTGTGTGGCTGTATGCCTTCTTCTTCACAGTAAGCTAAATAATCGTCGACCGCTCCATGAAATGCTTCTATCAATTCTTGAACACTTTGCCCTTCAAAATTGACCATTCCATTTATTCCTTCTATTTTACCGAAAAAAACACTGTCTTCTTCACTGAAGTTGACAGACCCGATGAATCCTTTGTACTTTAACGTATTCATAACTATATTCCTTTCTTCATTTTATAAAAACCTGCCTCAGTTAAGTCATTTAGCACCTGCTTCATGGCATATCCCCTGATGATATTATCGGGGTGAGGTTTATGAATCATTATAGGACGTTTGTCTCCATTTTTAAAGATAACTCTCGAACCGGATGTTTTGCCTTTATTTGATTTCTGATAGCCAAATATCGACAACAAGTGTTCCATTTCCTCAAATGTAAAGTTTGCCGGTAACGACTTGAAACGCTCGATAAGCTTCTCTTTTCTACCCATTTGTTTATAAGTTTTTGCAAATGTAACTATTTTGCAGTTACATTCCAACAGTAAAGAAGATAAAGAATACAAAAAGCATGTGTTTTTAAATATTGATTACTTGCCCCCTTTGTGAAATATAATTGTAGAGCTTTTTATAAAAGGCGTGTTTGGTTAGTGTAGCCGAATCTCCCAATATCATCAGCTTCATGCGGGCTCGGGTGATGGCTACATTCATACGGCGCAAATCGTTGAGAAAGCCTATTTGCCCGTTTTCATTGGCTCGCACCAGACTAATCATAATAACATCCCGTTCCTGTCCCTGAAAACCGTCTACCGTATGAATGGTGATAAGCTTACGGAATGGTTTAAAGAAGGCGGTTCTTTTAATAAGTCCGCGTAAGTAATGAACCTGAGCCTTGTAAGGCGATATAACCCCGAAGTCTATGCTTTCTTCCAAGACCCGTTCTTTGCCTACTTTCTCTATATAAGATTGCAACTGTTCTACCAGAAGCAAAGCTTCCTGTTTGTTTATCCGGCTCATACCTTCGGATTGTTGCGTTTCGGTAAAGTCGGAATCCTTCGTGTCGAACCATACAACAGAAGTGTCGAAATCCAGTATGCCGCGATATTTAACTTCCGGAGCCGATTCCAATTGGCTGTGATAGAACCATTGGGAAGGAAAATACATGATATCGTCGTTCATCCGGTATTGCACTTTTAATAAGGAAACCGTTTCCGGTTTTCGGATGGCAATCTTTTGTATAAGTGTTTTGTCTAAACCGCCTCTTGCCGCTTCCGGGCATTTTATAGTAGGAGGAAGCTGGTGATGGTCGCCTGCCAATATAACGCGGTCTGCCTTTTCTATAGCAATCCAACAAGCCGCTTCTAAGGCCTGCGCTGCTTCATCAATAAATAATGTGGTAAATTGTTTGTTCGTAAGCAAACGGTTGGCAGAACCTACAAGCGTACAGGCAATCACTCTGGCTTCACCAAATAATTCGGCGTCTATTTTTACTTCCAGTTCTGTGGCACGAAACTTCAAGCGCGATAACCGGTTTCTGGCAGTATCTCTTTCATCCCGGTTTTTATTGCGCATGGATGATTGTATATCACGGATCGCTTTACGGATACTCCATAATTCGGCATAGTCGGGATGCGCTTCAAAGCGTCGCTCATAGGTAAAAGACAGCATTTTGTCATCCACACGGGTTGGATTGCCTATGCGTAATACATTGATACCTCGGTCTACCAGTTTCTCCGAAATCCAGTCTACCGCTGTATTACTTTGCGCACATACGATTACCTGGTTCTCCCGGTGAAGTGTTTCATAGATAGCTTCAACCAGCGTAGTAGTCTTACCCGTTCCCGGAGGCCCGTGTACAATGGCTACTTCCTTAGCGGCAAGCACCTTGTTGACCGCTTCTTCTTGTGATGAGTTTAACCAGGGAAAACGGATGGGAAAAAGGCTTCTTTCGTCAGCAGGTGCTTGCCCTAACAAAATATCCCGCATATGGGAAAGCCGGTTGTTTTTAGCCTTTATAACTTCGGATAAAGCACTAAACATCGTTTTATAACTGGTTTCATCAAAGTATAATTGTACTCCCAGGTTGATTTTTCCCTGCAGGTCGAATAGGGCAGAAGGGCTGGGCAAAGAAACCACCATCCGGTCTTCTTCCACATAACTGATTACAGACGAGAAATTAAGATAGCGCATTTGTCCGCTTTCGCCTGTGGTAAAGAAACAAACCGGACGTCCATATTCAAAGTTATGTTCTACTTCTTTGTCTTCCTTTCTTTCAACTTCTATTACCAGTTGGTTTAAGGAGTTATAATAGCTTTTTCCCGTTGTGACCGGATACCAGCAAAAGCCTTGCTGTATTTTCTTTTGTATTCCGGTCTTTTCCGACTGTTGTCTGTAAGTCTCTTTTTCGTATTCGTACTCCTTTTGCAGAAGGTCATATTGATGTTGCAGTTCTATAACAGGAGCTGTTTTGCCATTAATCATTTAAGCTCTAATTCTACTACATAATCTATATCCGCAGGTACTTCTGCCAGTTTCAATAATACGCCCTGTTTGTCCTGTGTAAACTTAACAGGTGTTTTATCTTTGAATAAAACTGCTTTCTGCACTTTCTTATCGGTGATAGGCAAGAATAAACCTTTATCCTGCAGTTCGAGGATATGCACGTACAATTTGTTGTCTTTCTGCGTTGTTACACCCCAGTCACGCGGAGGAACCAATCCACCCCGGGTCCCGTAAATGGATTCACTGTAAGTATTCATCCAGTCGCCCATTTCTTTCAGTCGTTCAACGGATACCGCCGGCAGAGCACCGTCGGGCTGCGGGCCGATGTTCATCAAAAGGTTCGCATTCATTCCCGCTGCTCTTACCAGATAATGGATTAGTGTTTTTGGCGATTTATAATCCTGGTCGGTAATTTTATATCCCCACATGCCATTCATTGTATTACATGTTTCAAGAGGCAGATGGCTGATATCCTGTCCGGAAAGTCCGGCGCTGTTTTCTCCCGGAAGGTCACGTTCGAATATTTGGATATCTTCTCCTTCAAACGGAGTGATATGATGGTTGTTTCCTATCAGGCAAGCCGGTTGCAGTTTGTGTATGTTCTCGTATATGCCCGGGAACTTCCAGTCGAAATCGGGATGAATGTCATGATCCCACCAACCGTCAAACCAGATAGCGCCAATCTTACCATAATTCGTCAACAGTTCGGTAAGCTGGTTGTTCATAAACTGATAGTATGTTTTCCATTCCCCGTGTGTAGTGCGCCCCGTGCCGCCACCGGTACGTCCTAACGGATAATAATCATCGCGATACCAGTCTAATAATGAATAGTAGAAATGGATATTGATGCCCTGTTTATGGCATTCGTCGGCAAGTTCCTTGATAATATCCCGTTTGAACGGGGTTGCCTTAACTACGTTATAGTTGGAGTATTTGCTGTCGAACAACGAAAAGCCGTCATGATGCCGGGTAGTAATACAGATATATTTAGCTCCGGACGCTTTAATAGCCGATACCCATTCGGCAGCATTGAAGTTAGACGGATAAAAACCGCCGGCCAGCTTTGCGTATTCTTTATAATTCAGGTTCTTATTTGTCATAACCCATTCTCCGTCCGCCAGCATGCTGTAAAGACCAAAATGGAGAAAGATACCAAATTTGTTGTCCTGAAATTCTTTCCGGGCTTCCAAGTTCTCTTGCGTTGGAGTGTAACCTGGCTGTGCGGACGCCGGAAATGCAAGCACTGCTGCCAGTAGTAGACTCATAATCGATTTTTTCATTATTTTGTGAATTTGTTGTTGTGTGAACAAAGATATAATTTTTATCTGTATAAATCATCACTAATTTATACCTTTGCATGTGTAAAAAAGAATATTTGTGGAAGAATATCTGAATCAATTAAATGAAAGTCAGCGTGAAGCAGTAACGTTTTGCGAGGGAGCTTCATTGGTAGTAGCCGGTGCGGGTTCGGGCAAGACGAGGGTGCTTACTTATAAAATAGCCTGGTTGTTACAGCAAGGACTGCCTCCTCAAAGCATCCTTGCGCTTACTTTTACCAATAAGGCGGCCAGAGAGATGAAAGAACGTATTGCCGCTATTACCGGCGAGCAGGTTGCCCGGCGTTTATGGATGGGCACTTTCCATTCCATTTTCTCCCGTATTCTTCGTTACG
Source organism: Parabacteroides bouchesdurhonensis (assembly GCF_900186615.1). Lineage (GTDB taxonomy): Bacteria > Bacteroidota > Bacteroidia > Bacteroidales > Tannerellaceae > Parabacteroides > Parabacteroides bouchesdurhonensis. The sequence continues at coordinate 3,199,741 of NZ_LT896588.1, read as the reverse complement.
AAGCGGAGCATATCGGTTATCCGTCCAATTTTACGATATACGATTCGGCAGATTCTAAAAGTTTGCTTAAAGCCATCATCAAAGAGATGCAGCTGGATGATAAAGTGTACCGTCCCGGAATGATTCAGAGCCGGATATCAAATGCAAAGAACTCGTTGATAACGTGGAAAGCATACGAACAAAGCAAGGAATTGGTAGAAAGCGATATGAAGGCTAAAATACCGTTGCTGCGAGAGATATACAAACGTTACCAGAGCCGATGCCTGCAGGCGGGGGCAATGGATTTTGACGACCTTCTGCTGCAAACAAACATACTGTTCCGCGACCATCCTGCCGTGTTGGAGAAGTACCGCAACTATTTCCAGTATGTGCTGGTAGACGAGTATCAGGATACCAACTTCGCCCAGCATCTTATCGTTCAGCGTTTGTGCGAGCAACACGGTCGTATCTGCGTGGTTGGCGACGACGCACAGAGCATCTATTCTTTCAGGGGGGCTAATATCGACAATATCTTGCAATTCAAGAATCTTTACCCCGGTTGCCGCATCTTCAAACTGGAACGCAACTATCGTTCTACCCGTAATATCGTTAACGCGGCCAATAGCCTGATCGACAAAAATAAGGAGCAGATACCGAAAACCGTCTATTCCGAGAACGAAGAAGGCGATAAGGTAGGCGTAATAGCATCCTATTCCGATTATGAAGAAGGATATGCCGTTGCCTCCAAGATAGGCGAAATGCGTGGTGGAGGGCATGATTATGATTATTCAGACTTTGCTATCCTGTATCGAACCAACGCCCAGTCTCGTATATTGGAAGAAGCGCTTCGTAAAAGAGGAATCCCCTATAAAATATACGGAGGTCTTTCTTTCTATCAACGTAAAGAGATCAAAGACGTTATTTCTTACTTCCGTTTGATAATAAACCTGCATGATGAAGAGGCCTTTAAGCGCGTTATCAATTATCCGGCACGTGGAATAGGCGATACCACCCTGGGTAAACTGATTGCGGCAGCCTCCTTGCATAGTGTGAGCTTATGGACTGTTTTACAAGCCCCGCTTGAGTATGCGGTGGCTATCAATAGCGGTACTGCCGGAAAACTGAAACTGTTCAGGGAACTGATAGAAGACTTTATCGAGCAAAACAGGAAGTTATCCGCAGAAGAGATTGCGGCTTATGTTATTAAACAAAGCGGCATAATCGGCCTGTTGTTGCAAGACCGTTCGGTAGAAGGCATGAGCAAACAGGAAAATGTGCAGGAACTGTTGAAAGGGGTTGCCGAGTTCTGTGAAATAAAACGGGAAGAAGGGCTCGAGCAGGTTACTTTAGCCGATTTTCTTGCGGAAGTGGCCCTGCTTACCGACCAGGATAACGATAAAGAGGAGCAGGCCAATAAGGTAACCATGATGACCGTACATGCGGCTAAAGGGCTAGAATTTAAGAATGTCTTTGTGGTAGGCCTGGAAGAAGACCTGTTTCCTTCGCAACTTTCTAAAGACAGCCAGCGCGCCATAGAGGAGGAGAGACGCCTGTTTTATGTAGCGATAACCCGTGCAGAGCGGAATTGCATACTCACTTACGCTAAAAGCCGTTTTCGCAATGGCCAGAGTACGATGTGCTCGCCCAGCCGTTTCCTGAAAGATATAGACGGCAAGTTTCTGGATATGCCGTCCGGTTCTGCCGACTCCGTCGATTCTTTTGCCTCCATGCGCGAGAAATACCAGAAGCGTCCGGCATTCGATTCTCCGTTCCGGCAACCGCGACCCGTAGAAGAAACATATACCTCTCCGGTAGCCCAGGCCGTACAACGGCAATCGGCCCGTTTAACAAAGATAGATACGTCTGCCACGAATACTCCGCAAGCGCCTTCCGTAGACTTGTCCGGTTTGACAGTAGGGGCAAGGGTTCGCCATGAACGTTTTGGAGAAGGTGAAGTGAGAGCCATAGAGGGTAGTGGAGGAAATGCCAAAGCAACCGTAGAGTTCACCCATTTCGGACAAAAGCAATTGCTGCTGAAGTTTGCAAAGTTAACCGTGCTGTAGGTATACTATGCCCCTGTATATTATTAACTAAAAACAGCCCGCTATTTTTGGTTAACCTGGTAATAATTTGTATCTTTAAAGCATACATCCATGCTTTTTCACCCAGGTAGAAAAGCTTATCCGGCAGGGTGCGAAAGCTTTTCGGGCTTGGTAAAAAAGCTTGTTCAGCCTGGTGAAGAAGAGAAAAAGAGGCAGGCTGCGACTTAATTTGTACAGGGTTTTTCATTAAATACATCTAAAGATAACACTAAAAAAAGAAAGCTTTAATTATGACAACAAGGTATCAGTTTTTTAAGAATCCGCCATCAACTAAATCCGACAAAAAAGATGAAAATATTCTTCATGCACGAATTGTGGAAGGTGAAGTAATCCGTTTCCCGGATTTGTGTGACCTGATAGCAAAAAGGAGTACGTTCAGCAGTGGCGAGGTGATGGGAATAATGAGTCTTTTCAAAGAAGAACTGATTCGTTCGCTAAAGGATGGAAATCGGGTGGAGATAGATGGAATCGGTTCATTTTCAACCGTGCTGCATTGTCCGCCCATACACGATCCGAAGGAGATAAGAGCGGAAAGTATCCGCTTTTCCAGAGTGGTTTTTAAAGCCTGCAAGGAGTTCAGGGTGGAGATGAGTACCATGCGGTTCGAGCGAGCTTCCGAATACCGTAAGCAAGTCGCTTGTACAGCCGGTCAGCGACGGGAGCGCATTCTTTCTTATTTGCAGACGCATTCCGAGATTCAAAGCGCTATATGTATGGGGCTGAACGGTTGTTCGCGTTACGCAGCCCAGCTGGATTTGAAATTCCTGAAAGGACAAGGGGCTATCGAACGGTTAGGCGGACCGAAAGTGGCCGTTTATGTTTTGCCAAAAAAATAGAAGCGGATAAGCTGTTCCGTTTTTTTATTTTTTTCAAAAACCCTTTTTATGTATTTATTATATATATATTAATTCTATATTAAAGAGAGTGGACAATCGGCTGTCAAAGTAATGGATCGTAACCGGGTTGGGGACATTGTGCCACAATTGTTTAGGTATGTCAAGATTGTGTACAATCGGTTGTCAATATTAAATCCGATGCAAATTAAATGAATAAAGTGATAGATTGTAAGAAAACGACGCCTTATTTTTTCAGTTTTCATTTACGGGATATTAGCGTATATCCCGGTATTTTGGTAAATTTGCACGCTAACATTGGATAAACGAGAACTGAATGATTGATATAAACAAAATTCCGTCACCATGTTATGTGATGGAAGAAAGTTTGCTCCGGAATAACCTTTCCCTCATTAAGCATGTAAAAGAGCAGGCAGGCGTAAATATAATTCTTGCTTTTAAGGCGTTTGCTATGTGGAAAGCGTTTCCTATAGTGCGTGAATACATTCCGTATTCTACGGCCAGTTCCAAATATGAGGCGCAACTGGCTTATGAAGAGATGGGAAGCAAAGCACATACCTATTCGCCGGCGTACACGGAAGCGGATTTTCCGGCTATTTTGAAATATAGCAGCCATGTAACGTTCAATTCGCTTTCACAGTATGAACGTTTTTACCCGATGGTGCAAGCCGGTGTCAACAACGTATCATGCGGATTGCGTATTAATCCGGAATATTCGGATGTGGAAACGGAGTTGTATAACCCTTGTGCTCCGGGTTCACGTATGGGAATTGTCAGCGATTTGCTGGGCGATAAACTTCCGGCAGGGATAGAAGGGCTGCACTTTCACACCCTGTGCGAGTCTACTTCGTACGATCTGGAAAAGACATTGCGGGAGGTGGAGAAATGTTTCGGACGTTTTCTTCCGCATATCAAGTGGCTGAACATGGGCGGCGGACACCTGATGACACGCAAAGGGTATGATGTGGAACATCTTATCAATCTGTTGAAATCGTTTAAGGCCGATTATCCGAACCTGGAGATTATTATGGAACCGGGCAGCGCCTTTGCGTGGCAAACGGGCTTTTTGCTGGCAACAGTGGTGGATGTTGTGGAAAACCATGGTATCCGGACGGCTATTATAGACGCCTCGTTTACATGCCATATGCCGGATTGCCTGGAGATGCCCTATAAACCCGTCATTCGCCAGGCCACAGAGCCGGGTGAAGGCAAATATGCTTACCGTATCGGAGGAAACAGCTGCCTGAGTGGTGATTATATGGGCGATTGGTGGTTTGATAAACCTCTTCAAGCAGGCGACAAGCTCATTTTTGAAGATATGATTCACTATACGATTGTGAAGACAACGATGTTTAACGGTATCCCACATCCGTCGTTGGCATTATGGAGCAAAGACGGTGAGTTGAAAATTTATCGCTCTTTCGGTTACGAAGATTATAAGAACCGGATGAGTTAAGAAAAAAAGTTGTACTTTCGCAGTGTCGTTCAATCAGATATAAATTAAGCAGTTTAAATATGGGCATTTTTAGCTTTTTCAGTAAAGAAAAGAAAGAAACATTAGACAAAGGATTATCCAAAACGAAAGAAAACGTGTTCTCCAAGATTACGCGGGCCGTTGCAGGCAAAAGCAAAGTGGACGACGAGGTATTGGATAATCTGGAGGAAGTATTGATAACCTCCGATGTAGGAGTGGACACTACTCTGAAGATAATCTCCCGTATTGAGAAACGTGTTGCGCAGGACAAATATGTCACCACTCAGGAACTGACGGCTTTGTTACGTGATGAAATAGCCGGTTTGCTTACCGAAAACAACACAGAGGATGCGGAAGGTTTTACTTTGCCGGAAGATAAGACGCCGTATGTCATTATGGTTGTTGGCGTGAACGGAGTAGGCAAGACCACTACCATCGGGAAACTGGCTTATCAGTTTAAAAAGGTCGGTAAAAATGTTTATCTGGGTGCAGCCGATACATTTCGCGCGGCGGCAGTGGAACAACTGGTTATCTGGGGCGAACGTGTAGGTGTGCCTGTTATAAAGCAGAAGATGGGATCGGACCCTGCTTCTGTAGCTTTTGATACTTTGAGTTCGGCCAAGGCGAATAATGCCGATGTGGTGATTATTGATACGGCCGGCCGCCTGCATAATAAAATTAACTTGATGAACGAGCTTACCAAGATCAAGAATGTGATGAAGAAGGTAGTGCCGGACGCGCCTCATGAAGTATTGCTGGTATTAGACGGCTCTACCGGGCAGAATGCCTTTGAACAGGCAAAGCAGTTTACCGCCGCAACCGAAGTGAATGCCCTGGCCGTTACCAAACTGGACGGTACGGCAAAAGGCGGTGTGGTTATCGGTATCTCGGATCATTTCCGCATTCCTGTTAAGTATATCGGTTTAGGCGAAGGCATTGAAGATTTACAGGTGTTTCGCAAGAAGGAATTCGTTAATTCATTATTTGGTGAATAATCAATTCGGATAAAGAGAAACTTTTCCCCTCTTGAGAGGGGGCAGGGGGTGTATTAAAGCAAGTTGTAAGGCGGAACTATGTTACTTCAGTTCGTGTAATAATGAGAAAAAATAAAGTAGATATAATTACATTAGGTTGTTCTAAGAACTTGGTGGATTCGGAGCAAATCATGCGGCAGTTTGTGGCTAACGGTTACAAGGTGGAACATGATCCTCATAAAATAAACGGTGAAATAGTTGTTGTTAATACATGCGGCTTTATTGGCGACGCGCAGGAAGAATCGGTCAATATGATTCTGGAGCTGGGAGAAGCCAAGAAGAAGGGAAAGATAGGAAAACTGTTCGTTATGGGATGCCTTTCGGAACGCTTCCTGAAAGACCTACAAAAAGAACTGCCCGAAGTAGACCGCTTCTATGGAAAGTTTAACTGGAAACAACTCTTGTCCGACATAGGCAAATCCTATTACAACGATTTGGCTTCCGACCGTATTATTACCACTCCCCGTCATTATGCTTATCTGAAAATAGCGGAAGGATGCGACCGCACCTGTTCCTATTGCGCTATCCCGATCAGTACCGGGCATTATCAGTCCAAGCCGATGGAGGATATAGAGAAAGAAGTACGGCTATTGGTGGAGCAAGGGGTGAAAGAGTTTCAGGTAATTGCCCAGGACTTGACGTATTATGGCCTTGACTTGTATAAACGGATGGCTTTGCCCGAACTGGTAGAACGTATGTCCGACATACCCGGTGTGGAATGGATACGCTTGCATTACGGTTATCCGTCTCATTTCCCTTATGACTTGCTTAGAGTGATGCGTGAACGTGAAAATGTATGCAAATATATGGATATTGCGCTTCAACATGTAAGCAACGACATGCTGAAAATGATGCGCCGCAATATCACGAAAGAGGAAACGTACGACTTGATACAACGTATGCGTGAAGAAGTGCCCGGTATTCATTTGCGTACAACCCTGATGGTTGGCCATCCGGGTGAAACGGAAAAAGACTTTGAAGCACTGGTGGAGTTTGTCCGTAAGGTGCGTTTTGAACGTATGGGCGCTTTTGCCTATAGCCACGAAGAAGGCACTTATTCTTACAAGCATTATCAGGATGAGATTCCCCAGGAAACGAAAGAAGAGCGTCTGGATGCGATTATGCGTATACAGGAACGTATATCCGCCGAAATAAATACGGCGAAAACAGGCAAGACTTTTAAAGTCATATTAGACCGGGAAGATGATGATTTTTACGTAGGACGTACCGAATACGACTCGCCGGAGGTAGACCCGGAAATGTTGATATATAAAACGAATCAACTGATTCCGGGAAATTTTTATGATGTAAAGGTGGAAGACGCGCAAGCTTTCGACTTGTATGGCAAAGTGTTGAGTTGATATAAAAACTGTCAATAAGTTTGCTTGTTAACGAAAAAATAACTAATATAGCAGCAGAATCGAGCAATAAAAAATATATGAAAAGTAAAGATTTGGTAGGAGAACTGGCGAACTTGTTGGAATTGACGGATCAGGAAGTCTCTGATATGTTATCAGCCTTCAATTCAATGATAAGTGCCCGGTTAATAGATAATGACTCTTTATATCTTCAAGGCTTCGGACAATTTGAAATCAAGAAGAAAGCCGAACGCATATCCGTGAACCCTATAAATGGGAAACGCTATTTAGTCCCGCCTAAATTAGTTCCTGTATTTAAGCCCGGTACTACTATTAAAACAAAACTAAAAGAATTGAGCGACAATGAATAATCGGCTGTCTATACCAGAAATGGCCGGTTTGTTAGCAGGATATACCGGTAAAACTAAAAAAGAAGCAGAGGCTTTTTTAAAGGCGTTTGTGTCTGTTGTGACAAAGGGTGTTTTTGCCGACAAGATTGTGAAGGTAAAAGGACTGGGTACGTTTAAAATAATACCGGTAGAACAACGGGAAAGTATTCATGTGAATACCGGCGAACGCTTTCTTATACCCAAGCATTATAAGTTTTCATTCGTGCCCGATAAGGAATTGAAAGAATTGGTAAACAAGCCTTTCTCCTTTTTTGAATCGGCGGAGGTGAATGAGAATGTTGAATTCTCCGATATAGACGAATCAATAGAGAGCGAAGAAAATAAACTGTCGGAAGATGAATCGGTAGAAGATGTTTTACCGGATAAAGAATTGCCTGTTACAGATGTACAGGAAACAACTAAAGCTCCGGCTGCACCTGTAGTTGAAGAAACTGAAAAACTACCGGAAGAGGAATCTGCCGAACCGTCTTCTTCAATACCGGAGCCGGTAGAAACTCAAGTAACGAAAGAAGAACACATACATCAACCCCAATCCGAAATTATTACGGAAGAAGAGGTGGAAGAACCTGATTATTCTTTTCATGATGCTTATTCCGGCGCAGAGGGGGCTCGTCATTCTGTGATGAAATATACGGTTGTCGCTATTTTTTCTCTGGCATTAATATCTATTATCGGTATTTATTTATATCTCAACTTTAATTCGTTTGTCTCTTATTCGTACAAAGGCGGTGTTGCAAAAATAGAGGTAGAAGGCGATTCTTTGGGTGAGCTGTTGACAGACTCCTTGAGAGGAGAAAGTGCAGATACTCTGGATTTGGCATTAGCAATGGATACAATAGAGCAAGAGGTAGCGGTTCAAGAAGAAACGCCTGTAGTAAAGGAGGAAAAAACAGAGGAAGCAACTCCTGCGCCTGCACCGGTTAAAAAACAACCGGAAATCAAACAACAGCCGGAGCAGCAAAAAACAGTATCCGCCCAATCAAGTAGACTGCCAGCCAAGGTAACCATTAAGGCGGGTGACCGACTGACCGTAATTTCATTGGAAAACTATGGAAGTAAAGTATTCTGGGTTTATCTGTATGAACACAACAAAAACGTAATAAGCGATCCTAACAATGTGCCTATTGGTACGGAAATAGTAGTTCCTGCACCGGAACTTTATGGTATAGATGCACATAGCCGTGAATCCCTGGATAAGGCCGCTGCCTTACAAGCCCGGATACTGTCAGAGGCGAAATGAATTTCACCTTCTTTTAAGTAAAATAAAACAAAAGCGGAATAGACAAGTTAGTAATATTTAACTGCAAAAGTGAAGATTACGAATTTAACATTTCTAATTTTGTGCATCGGAAAAAAACGAAGGTATTAAACAGTAATAATAAATATAAGAAATTCTATGAGTCAAACAGTAGACATTCGTGAGTTGAATGAACGGATTGAAAGCAAGAGTTCGTTTGTGAACATGATTACAATGGGTATGGACCAGGTTATCGTGGGGCAAAAACATTTGGTAGAATCGTTATTGATTGGTCTGCTTTCAGATGGACACATTCTGTTGGAAGGTGTGCCGGGTTTGGCAAAAACTCTTGCCATTAAAACAATGGCCTCATTGATTGACGCTAAATATAGCCGTATTCAGTTCACTCCGGATTTACTTCCGGCCGACGTGATCGGTACAATGATTTACAGTCAGAAAAGCGAAGAATTCCAAGTAAAACAAGGTCCTATTTTCGCTAATTTTGTATTAGCCGATGAAATAAACCGTGCACCGGCAAAGGTGCAGAGTGCACTTTTGGAAGCTATGCAGGAACGTCAGGTTACTATCAGCGAACATACCTATAAACTGCCTAAACCATTTCTTGTAATGGCTACCCAGAACCCTATAGAGCAGGAAGGTACTTATCCGTTACCGGAAGCCCAGGTAGACCGTTTCATGTTGAAGGTTATTATCAACTATCCTAAAAAAGAAGAAGAAAAGCTTATTATTCGCCAGAATATAAGCGGTGACAGACCGGAGATCAAACCGACCCTTACGAAGGAAGAGATTATTGAAGCCCGTAATGTGGTTCGTGAGGTTTATCTAGATGAGAAGATTGAACGATATATAGTAGATATTGTATTTGCCACCCGTTTCCCGCAAGAACATGGTTTGGCTAATTTGTCGGGCATGATTTCATTCGGAGCTTCTCCACGTGCATCAATTAATCTGGCTTTGGCCGCTCGCGCTTATGCCTTCATCAAACGTAGAGGATATGTAATTCCGGAAGATGTGCGCGCCGTATGCCACGATGTAATGCGTCATCGTATCGGTTTGAGCTACGAGGCGGAAGCAAATAATCTGACATCCGAAGAAGTAATCAGTGAAATATTGAACAAGGTTGAAGTTCCTTAATTAATAGTGTCCCATCCGGAAGGAATTTTGGTTTCTTCCGGGAGAAATTTCAATTCCTTCCGAAAGGAATTAAAAATGCAGTCTAATAATTAAAGGAAATGAAACAATGGAAACAAGTGAACTATTAAAGAAGGTTCGCCGGATAGAGATAAAAACCCGTGGTTTGTCGCGTAATATCTTTGCCGGCCAATATCACTCGGCATTTAAAGGTCGTGGTATGGCATTCAGTGAGGTTCGCGAATATCAATATGGTGATGATATCCGTGATATAGACTGGAACGTTACCGCACGATATGTTCGTCCGTATGTCAAAGTATTTGAAGAAGAACGGGAGCTGACGGTGATGTTGATGATAGACGTATCCGGAAGCCGGGACTTTGGTTCTGTGAATGTGATGAAAAAGGAAATCATTACAGAGATAGCTGCAACATTGGCTTTTTCTGCCATACAGAATAATGATAAAATCGGGGTTGTGTTCTTTTCCGATAAAATAGAGAAGTTTATCCCTCCCCAGAAAGGAAAGAAACATATTCTCTACATTATTCGTGAGTTGATAGACTTTCATCCGGAAGATACAAAGACCGATATCAGCCAGGTACTTAAATATTTGACAAATGCGATAAAAAAGCGTTGCACGGCTTTCCTTATTTCCGATTTTATTAATAAAGGAAGTTTTAAGGATGCACTTACAATTGCCAATAGAAAGCATGATGTTGTTGCCATCCAGGTATACGACCGCCGTGAAACGGAACTTCCTTCGGTAGGACTGATGAAGATTAAAGATGCCGAAACGGGACTGGAACAATGGATTGACAGTTCTTCTTCCCGGGTACGCGAAACCTATAAAGAATGGTGGGACAGCAGACAGGCTGAAATGAGTGATTCATTTAAAAAGTGCCGTGTAGATTCTGTTTCCATTCGTACGGAAGATGATTATGTGAAAGCATTGATTGCTCTTTTTGACAAACGTAACTAAAGCAAACAAATGAAATTAATAAAGAAAAGCATACTGTTTCTTTTCCTGGCGACATCACTGATAGGAGGAAAGGCTTATGCGCAGAAAACATTGATAGATGTTTCTATCGATTCGGCTGCCATATTGATTGGAGAACAGACTGCGCTTCATTTGACCGTAACGAGCGATAAGGATCGTCCGGTGCAAATCGTTATTCCTAGCGATACGTTAATGGCCGGAGTGGAAGTGTTGAGTCTCTCAAAGCCCGATTCTACTGTTATAGAAAATAATCGTTTGCTGATAAAGCAGGATATATTGATTACTTCGTTCGATTCTTCTTTATATCTGTTGCCTCCTTTAAAGGTTGTTGACGGTTTGGATACTGTTTATTCAAACCAAGTGGCATTGAAGGTGTCAACAATCCCGGTGAATGCGGATAAGCCCGAAGAATTTAACGATATAAAGGATGTTTGGAAACCTCCGTTTGTATTGGCTGATTATTATCCTATTATTTATGGAGTGCTGCTTGCTTTATTCCTGATATGTGTAATCGCTTATATTATTAAACGTTTGCGCAGCAAGAAGTCGTTGATTCCTTTCAAGAAACCGGAACCGAAACTTCCGCCTCATGAACAGGCCTTGAAGGAACTGAATGAGATCAAGCAACAGAAATTATGGCAACAGGGACGTAGTAAAGAGTATTATACATTAATAACGGATACGTTGCGTAAATACATCGTAGAACGTTTTGGCGTTAATGCCATGGAAATGACATCTGCCGAGATATTGGATATACTTCAAAAAGAAGCAGACGCAGTTCCGGTATATAACAGCTTGAAACAGATCTTACAGTTGTCTGATTTTGTGAAGTTTGCCAAGATGAATCCGCTGCCTGATGAAAATGACCTGAGTATGACAAATGCTTACCTGTTTGTAAATCAGACAACGCGGGTGGAAGAGGAGGCAACTCCTGAAACGGCTACGGAGGAGAAGAAAACGGAAGAAAAGAATGATTCAAATATAATTAAAGAATAAAATGATATTTGCAAATCCTATATATCTGTATTTGTTGTTATTACTAATCCCGCTGATAGGGTGGTATATCTACAAATTACGCAAAAGCCAGGCCAGCTTGCAGGTTTCTTCTTCGGAAGCATTTAGTGCTCCGGGAGCAACTTCATGGAAAGTGTATCTGCGTCATGTACCTTTTATTCTGAGAATGGCCGCCATTGTTTTACTTATTATCGTTTTGGCGCGTCCCCAATCTACGAATAGCTGGCAGAATTCGTCTAAAGAAGGTATCGATATTATGCTGGCAATAGATATTTCAGGCAGTATGTTGGCTCAGGATTTGAAACCGAACCGTTTGGAAGCAGCCAAAGATGTTGCGGCTTCTTTTATTAACGGACGTCCGAATGATAATATTGGCCTGGTAGTTTTCTCGGCTGAGAGCTTTACACAATGTCCGTTAACGACGGATCATACGGTTTTATTGAATCTGTTTAAAGATATACAAAGCGGGATGATCCAGGACGGAACAGCTATCGGTTTAGGTTTGGCTAACGCGGTAAGCCGTATTAAAGACAGCCAGGCTAAATCGAAAGTAATTATATTACTGACCGACGGCTCTAATAATGCAGGTGAGATTGCTCCGGTTACGGCAGCGGAAATTGCCAAGACATTCGGTGTTCGTGTTTATACAATCGGTGTAGGGACAAAAGGAATGGCGCCGTATCCGTTCCAGACGGCATTTGGCGTTCAATACCAAAATATACCGGTTGAAATAGACGAAGCTACTCTGAAACAGATCTCTTCGACTACCGGCGGACAGTATTTCCGTGCTACTGACAATGCCAGTTTGAAGGAAATATATTCGGAAATTGATAAGATGGAGAAGACTAAAATCAGTGTACAGGAGTACAGTAAAAAACAGGAAGAATATAAAAACTGGGCTTTACTTGTATTTGCATTGTTACTGGTGGAAATCTTGTTGAGAAATACATTGTTGAGAAATATACCGTAAATAAAGAAGGCTTATGTTTCGTTTTGCACATCCGGACTTTTTATACTTGCTTTTTATTTTGCCAGTTTTAGTGGTATTCTATGTATATGCCTTGGTTTTGAAGAAGAAAGCAATTAAGAAATATGGTAACCCTAAATTGTTGGCCGAGTTGATGCCTGAGGTGTCACTCAAACGCCAGCATCTTAAATTCTGGCTGTTGTTCGGGGCCATTACATTGGTTATCTTTGTTATTGCAGGGCCTCAGTTTGGTTCTAAACTGGAAACGGTAAAGCGTCAAGGGGTGGAGATCATGGTTTGCCTCGATGTGTCAAATTCTATGCTGGCAGAAGATGTGACCCCGAGCCGTTTGGATAAGGCCAAGCAGATGTTGTCTAAATTAACAGATGGTTTTACGAATGATAAAGTAGGGCTGATAGTTTTTGCCGGTGACGCATTTACGCAGCTACCTATTACATCCGATTATATTTCGGCCAAGATGTTCTTGTCGTCTATAAATCCGTCAATGGTCTCTACACAAGGTACGGCAATTGGCGCCGCTATCAATCTGGCTGCCCGCTCGTTTACTCCGAACGAAGCATCGGATAAGGCGATTGTACTGATTACGGATGGCGAGAACCATGAAGATGATGCAGTGGGTGCTGCCAAAGCGGCGGCCGAAAAAGGCATTCATGTAAATATTATCGGAATGGGAGAGCCTAAAGGTGCTCCGATACCTGTTCCGGGAAGTAATAATTATATGAAAGATAAAGACGGCAATGTAGTTATCACAAAATTGAACGAACAAATGTGTCAGGAGATTGCCGCTGCGGGAAATGGCATGTATGCACGGGCTGATAATACGAATTCGGCTTTAAAAGCATTGGAAAAAGAGATTGAAAAGATGAATAAATCTGAATTAGACAGTAAAGTCTATTCCGAGTACGATGAACAGTTTCAGGTATTGGCATGGATTGCTTTATTCCTGTTGATTGCTGATTTTATGACTCTGGATCGTAAGAATCGTATATTCAGAAAAGTAAAACTATTCTCTTAATATGGATAAGACGATGAAACGTATGCAAAAATCTATAATATGTATATCGGCGTTTCTGTTCTGTACCGGAACAGTATTTGCCCAAAAGGCTGAACGTAAAAACGTACGTGAGGGAAATAAACTCTACCAGAATGAAAAATATACGGAAGCGGAAATTGCTTACAGGAAGAGTTTGGAGGTAAATCCCCGTTCAACGGAAGGCACTTTTAATTTAGGTAATGCTCTCTATAAACAAAAGAAATTTCCGGAAGCGGCAGAGCAATATCAATTGATAGCCGGACAAGGTGAGAAAATGATAGAAACTCCGGAAGGTAAAACGCGTTTGGCTGAACTTTACCATAATATAGGAAACATCTTTATGCAGAATAAAGAGTATGCTAAAAGTGTGGATGCCTATAAACAGTCTCTTCGTTTAAATCCGAAAGATGATGAAACACGTTACAATCTGGCGTTAGCTCAGAAATTGTTGCAAGATCAACAGAATAATGATCAAAGCCAGGATCAGCAAAATCAGGATAAACAGGAGAACCAGGATCAGAAAGATGATCAGCAGCAACAACAACAGCAACAGCCTGATGATAACAAGCAGGATAAGACGCAAGATCAACAGCAGCAGAATGAGCAAATGAGCAAAGATAATGCCCAGCAAATGCTTGATGCCTTTTTGCAAGATGAAAAGGATACGCAAGAGAAAGTAAAAAAAGCCCAGATGCAGCAACAGCAACGTCGTAAAACAGATAAAGAATGGTAATAATGAAAAATATAGTCATAATGAGGAAATTAGTTTTCTTATTCTTACTAATATTAACGGCAGGTGCATCAATTAAAGCTGATGATGTAGTATTTAAAGCTTCCGCACCGGATGCTGTTGTTATGGGACAGCAGTTTCGCCTGACTTATACTTTAAATGCAGAAGGCAAGGAGCTTCGTCTGCAGGAAATACCGGATTTTGATGTGCTGATGGGGCCATCACAGTCTGTGTCTTATAGTAGCAATTGGGTAAACGGTAAGAGTTCCAGTGAAACGACAGTTACTTATACATATATATTGATGCCGAAGAAAGAGGGAACTTTCAACATTGCTCCAGCCAGTATTAAAGTGAAAGGTGCTAATTATACATCAAACGGCCTTGTCGTAAAAGTCCTTCCTCCGGATAAATCCACTAATAGCAACAATGGAGGTGAAGGCAATAGCGGCTCGGCATCTGCAAGTATCGGGAAAGATGACTACTTTGTAAGAATGGATGTATCTAACCGTAATGTATATGAACAAGAAGGTTTCCTGGTTACATTTAAATTATATGCTGCTCGTCCTTGTACCTTTAATGCTCCGCCGAAATTCCCGGAATTTGAAGGATTCCTGGCTCAGGAGGTAGAACTGCCCGATCAAAAACAATGGTCGCAGGAGCATTATAACGGTCGTAATTATTTTACAGTGGTGCTAAAACAAACGGTTTTGTATCCACAACGTTCGGGAAATATTACAATAGAATCCGGTAAGTTTGATGTTGCCATTCGTATAGCCACCCCGCAGAAGGTACGCAGTATATTTGATGATTTCTTTGATTCATACCAGGATGTCACTAAAACACTTGTTACATCTCCGGTTACAATCAATGTAAAACCGTTGCCATTTGGAAAGCCTGCTTCTTTTTCGGGTGCTGTAGGACACTTTGCAATGACGTCAAGCATTAGCTCCGATAATGTAAAAACAAATGAAGCGGTTACAGTCAAAGTAAAGATTACCGGTACGGGTAATATTAAATTGATTAAGAATCCGGAAGTCGTTTTCCCTAACGATTTCGACATTTATGATCCGAAGGTAGAAACAGATTTCAAAACAACGGCAGCAGGCGTAACCGGCAGTAAGACGATAGAATATATGGCTATTCCTCGTTATGCAGGTGATTTTGAAATACCGGCTATTTCCTTTTCTTACTTTGATGTAAAGAGTGATTCTTATAAAACATTGACGGGTGAACCATACAAACTTCATGTTGAAAAGGGTAAAGATGGAGAGGGTAATGCTCCGGTTATGTCTTCCTTTAGTAATAAAGAGAGCGTAAAGTATTTAGGAAAAGATATTCGTTATTTGAAGACGAAAGATATATCGTTTACTTCAACCAATGATATATTCTTTGGTTCTGTTATGTATTTTATGTGCTATCTGGTTCCTGCTATTTTGTTTATTGTTTTCTTCTTCATTTATCGTAAACAGGTAAAAGAAAATTCAAACATTGCGTTGGTTAGAACCAAGAAGGCAAATAAGATGGCCGTAAGGCGTTTGAAGATTGCGGGTAAACTGATGAAAGAAAATAAAAAAGAAGAGTTTTATGATGAAGTTCTTCGTGCATTATGGGGATACCTGAGTGATAAGCTGAATATACCGCAGGCTAATTTGAGTAAGGATAATGTAGAGGCTGAACTTACAAAATATGGAGTTGACGAAGCTTTGATAAATGAATTTATGGATATTCTGAACACCTGTGAGTTTGCTCGCTATGCACCGTCTCAAGCTTCGGATGCTATGGATAAATTATATGATTTAACGGTAGATGCCATTGGCAAAATGGAGAATACAATTAAAAAATAAGACGATGAAGGCTATAGGAAATATGAAGAAAATATTGTTTTTCTTATTATTGATTCAGTGTTTTGCATGGAGTACGGCATTTGCTCAAACTACTGCTATTAAAGAGGCCGAAGAGGCTTATACAAAGGAAGATTATAATAAGGCTATCGATTTATATGAAAATATCCTGAAAAGTAACGGAGAATCTGCCGAGATTTTTTATAATCTGGGTAATGCTTATTATAAAGCCGGCAAGATAGCTCCGGCCATATTGAACTATGAACGTGCTTTAGTTCTAGATCCGGGGGATACAGATGCCCGATTCAATTTACAACTGGCTCGTCAGAAATCTGTAGATAAGATAGAACCGGTAGAAAACTTTTTCTTGACGGATTGGTTTGATACTATCCAGAATACGGCGGCAGCGGATTCGTGGGCTCGTATAGGAATAGTCTGCTTTATCTTTTTTATCGGATGTGTCATCCTGTTCTTCTTCTCCAGATGGATACGTTTGAAGAAAGTAGGATTTTATCTGGGACTTGTATTGTTGGTTATGGTGATCTTTGCGAATATCTTTGCGAAGAATCAAAAAGACGAACTTGTCAATCGTAAGCATGCCATTGTTTTCACTCCGACAGTAACGGTTAAAAGCTCTCCTGACGCAAGTGGAACAGATTTGTTTATTCTTCATGAAGGAACGAAAGTGTCTGTTAAAAGTACGCTGGGCGATTGGAGCGAAATAGAGCTTGAAGACGGAAACATTGGTTGGATGCCTAGCAAAGACATCGAAAAAATCTGATTGATGGTAGAAAAATTATTGGTTTATGAACGTGATGCGTTCTTTATGCTTAATGGCATTCATACAGATTTTCTGGATCATTTTATGTGGTTATATTCAGGAAAAGCTGTATGGCTGCCATTAGCCTTTTTTATACTCTGTGTATTGATTTATAAAAAGAACTGGAGAGAATGGTTACTTATTCTTATGGCTATCGTATTAGTGATAACACTTTGTGACCAATTTGCATCTCATTTCTGTAAACCGGTATTTATGCGCTTTCGCCCTACGCACCATCCGGATTTCATGAATCAGGTTAAAACGGTATTTGGCTATCATGGAGGCAAATATGGTTTTATTTCCAGTCATGCAGCTAACGCATTTGGTTTTGCAACTTTAATGACCTTGTTATTTAGGCATAAACTCTTTACGTGGACGATATTTCTTTGGGCTACGTTAACCGCTTATTCCCGTATTTATCTTGGAGTACATTTTATCACGGATATAATACCCGGAGCCATTTCAGGAATTATATTCGGATATTTTACCTATAAGTTATACTTATATATCCGTCCCTGTTTTATTAATGGAACAGGAGAGATGCCACCTTCTTCTATTTATTCTGAAAAACGGAAAAATCTGATTGTGTATGCCGTGTGGTTAACAGTTATAGTACTATTGATATTCAATCGACCGTTAGTCTCTTTTTTAAGATAAGAACCTTTTGATATATATGTCGTAAAGCATATATGTTACAAACTTATTTCATAGAAATAATTTGTTTCTGTTATTTATAATTGCTAAGTTAGTGGCATTAAATAAACAGAAGTTTAACCTCAAAATAATGAAGCCATGACAAAAACGATCACATTTAACGAATTGCGTAGAATTAAAGATAGCTTGCCTGACGGCAGTACCCACCGTATCGCAGATGAATTGGGTATATCGGTTGAAACAGTTCGTAATTATTTTGGCGGACACAATTTTAAAGATGGTAGAAGCTGTGGAATACATATAGAACCGGGACCTGATGGTGGTTTGGTTGTTTTAGATGATACATTAATTTTTGAACGTGCTTTACAGATACTTGCAGAAAAAGATGAAGTATCGGAAGCACAGGAGGCGTAAAGAAAATTTTTACTTTATAAAAGAATCCCATAGCTGACTGAATAGTGTATGCTTTGGGATTTTTTTATTTATCCAACATATAGCAGATTCCGTTTGTTTAATATAAAAATGTATTGATTATGGAAGATAAACTTGTAACATTGGCTATTCACACGTATGAAAAGGCTCAGATCCTTAAAACGATTCTTGAGACAGAAGGGATAGATGTCTATCTCCATAATGTAAATCAGATTCAACCTGTAATATCGGCAGGTGTACGTGTGAGGATTAAGGAAAGCGATCTACCGCATGCTTTGCGAATAATAGAAGATAACAAATGGCTGAATGAAGATAATGAGGAAGAGGTTACAGAATCTAAAGTAAAAAAGGTATTGATCCCTGTTGATTTTTCTGATTATTCAATTAAGGCATGTGAATTGGGAATAAATTATGCATATGCAGTGGGAGCGGAGGTGATGATCATGCATGCCTATTTCAGTCCGTATTTTCCGTCTGCAATTCCGATGGGAGATACCTTGGCTTATCAGGTAAATGAAGAAGAATCCGTACAAAACATATTGAAAAGAGTGCAAATTGATATACAAAACATTTGTACATATATTAATAGGAAGATGGATTCCGGACAATTACCGAAAATAAAATATGATTATGTGTTACGTGAAGGGCTTCCGGAGGAAGAAATCATAGCTTATAGTAAAGAGTACCGTCCAACATTAATTGTAATGGGTACTCGTGGAAAGAGCCAGAAGGATATGGACTTGATTGGTAGCGTTACAGGTGAAGTTATCGAAGTCAATAGAGTTCCGGTTTTAGCTATTCCTGAGAATGTTCCTTTTAATAATTTAAGTGAGGCTAAAAATATTGCATTTGCAACGTCTTTTAATCAACGTGATTTAGTTGCGTTTGATGAATTTATGGAGATAATAAAACCTTATGATGTAAATATTCACCTGTTTAATATATCAACGAGCCGTGACGAATGGAATGAAATCCGTTTGACAGGAGTCAAAGAGTATTTTAAAAAACATTATCCGGATGCAAAAATAACTCATACGGTATTAGCCGACGGTGATTTATTGTTGGCCATCGAAAAGTTTGTAAGGGATAAGCATATAGATATAATTGCCCTTAGTACGTATCGCAGGAATATTTTAGCGAGAATGTTTAATCCAAGTATCGCACGAAAAATGCTTTTCCATACCGATACTCCGCTATTGGTTATGCATGCATGAGCACTTTATAACAAGTAATTAAATCAGGCTATTTGAAGAATATCAGGTAGCCTGATTTGGTTTAAAACGTTCTTGACAGACTGTTAATAGGTATATGCTTTTCCTCTATATTCCAGAGGAGATATTCCTACATGTTGACGAAAGAATTTATTAAAAAAGGACAAATTATTAAAGCCTAAGTCTATTGCTATCTCTTTTATTCCCGAATCACTTCCTTTTAATTGAGACTTGGCGTCAGAGATAATTATTTGCGCAATGATTTCTGAAGGAGTTTTACCGACTGTTTTTTTTATTGTAGTGCTGAGATAAGATAACGTAAGACCTAACTGATCTGCATAAAACGTGACATCATGTCGTGTTGTATAGTATGTCATTGCAAGATATAGGAAATCCTGATAGATTTCATTGTTACGGGTTAATTCATACTCTTCCAGATTTTCATTCTTTGTATATAATTCTACGAGACTTTGAGCGAATATAGTAAAAACTGATTTTATAATTTCTTTATTATTTACCAGATTCGGATATTTTATAGAATGGAATAATATGTCATAAAAATTACGGAATAGGTTAGCTGTCTTTTGGGAGACTGATATAATTGGATGTTTATAAATGAGTGGTAAACAATTCTTTGAAGTTTTTATGAAATTGATATGCCCCATAAAATTAGAAGAAAAAATAGCAAAATATAATTGAATATCAGGAGATACTTCATGTAATTGTATGAAACTGTTTGGAAGGATTGTTACCATATCGAGCGGTTTGATGGTACATTCAGAGGCATTGATTGCTGTTTGTATATAACCATCCATACAAAAAATAAAAATACCGGCTTTAACCTTATATGGCGAATTTATATATTTTCTAAGTTGACTAACAGAAGTACATCTCTCTACCATAAAGTCGGTGGGGATATCATACCAACTGATTTGTGTTTCCATTTAAATCATTTTCTCACAAATATAAGTATAATTTGTTTCCATTAAAGTGAAAAACACAAAAATGGAACATCGAATGCAAAAAATGAATTTTGCATCTTGTTCTTTATAGTATTTACTTTGTAATTATACGATTTCGAGAAAATCAAATAGAGTAACAGAATCATTTTTTTATTAATGAGTAAGTAAATATAATTCATATGACAGACAATTATAAACAACAACTGATTCTTGCTGGTGTCGATATAAATAGTGCTATAGACCGCTTTATGGGCAATGAAATAATGTATAATAAATTTCTCTTGAGATTTCTTAAAGATGATAGTTTCAGTAATTTGGAAAACTGTATTGTGTCTAACGAATATCAGATGGCTTTTATGCAAGCGCATACAATGAAGGGAGTCGCTGCAAATCTCGGATTGGATTGTTTATTGGATATATTAACTCCCATGACAGAACAGCTCAGAAGTAATGACCTGGTAAATATATCAGAAGAGATAAAAGAACTAAAGTTGCGTTATGAAATGATATGCAATATTATTAGAGCCACTGACTAATAATAAAAGCTCGTATACAACTTCACAGTTATATACGAGCCAAACAAATAACAAACTCTACTTATATGAAAAAACAAATACTACTAACAAGTTCAATATAAAATTGAGCTTAATGCTCATTTTATTGATTTCATTATTATAACAAATGAATATATGAAAAGTTCAGCATTGAATAAAAAAATATGCTTGAAATGAAAAAAACACGATGCGTCTATCTTTTTAATACGATACAGTATAATTCCGATTATGTTTAATAGGGTAATGAGAAACATATTTATACAATAAAAAAGGTTGAGCTTGTAATAAGCCCAACCCTTTTCTTTAATATATTAGCTATTGCTATAATTATTGATTCATTTCAGCTTCGATATCGGCTAATTCTTTACCCATATTCAAATTATAATATATGCCTCTTAACGCATTCATATATTCTCTTTCCTCAGGTTTTAACTGGTGAGCTTTTTCAAAATACGGAAGAGCCAATTTGAAGAGTTCTTTTGCTTTTGCCAATTCTTCCTGATATTGCTTGTTATCATTAATCATATTTGCTTCTCCTTGCTTATTCACACCTTGGTTATAATATATACGACCTAAGTTAGAAAGAGCGTCAACATAATTTGCATCTAGCTCCAAAGCCTTCTTGAAATAAGTTTCTGCCTGATCATAATCTTTCAAACCAGTTTCATAAACACGTCCCATTACATTATATAACTGAGGATTGTTTGGTTCCTGTTGGATGGCAGTATTCAAATATTCAAGCGCTTTGTCGTTTCTGTTAGAATAAATATAGATGTTGATAAGATTCATCAAATAGTATTTTTCCTCTGGAAATTTAGCAAGACCTTCTTCCAGAGTCTTCTCCAAGTTTACAGAATCTTTTAACTGATCATATTCTCCACACAGATATTGATAGATTTCATTCTCTTTATAGCCTGTTTTTTTAGCTTTTTCCAATGTAGCAATTGCTAAATCATGATCTTGAACTTGTAAAGCAGCAATAGCAGCGTAATATTGAACATTCAAGTAGTTAGAATCTCTTTCTGCAATTTGCTCGCCTTTAAACATAGGCATATCACTAATTTTCAAGTATTGATCGAAGAAATCATATGCTTTTTTATAATCTCTCTGGTCGAAGTAATAAGCACCACCATTGATATAATACAAATGGTTTGCACTTAAGATACCCTTCATATCTTTTGTGTATTTAGGTTTGATTTTACCTTTTTCATTAGGCAACTGATCTAATTCGTATGCCTTTTCAAAATAAGGTAATACATTTCCTAAAGCTGAATACATGGTAGCTTCATCCGGCGTTTGACCCAATATTTGTTTTGTTTTTTCATTGTTGAATTGCTGATCTTCAATAAAACCAGCAACATACCAAGTCTTAGCGTCGTCTTTAGTCTCCGGATTTTCCAATGCTCCCTTTATAAGAGCTCTAGCCTCATTAAATTCAGGCTTATCTCCTTTTGCAATACTTTGAGCCTCATTTACGGCTTTTTTCTGAGCGAAAGAGGCAGATGCTGCAACACATAGTGCAACTGTTAATAATACTCGTTTCATTGCGATGTTAATTTGAGATTAATATTTCTATTTGTTTAAATTATTCTTCTGTTGTATCATCCGAATCGTTATCTTCGATATTATCATCATTACTATCGAAGTCTGTATCTGAAGGTACAACATTTTCATTTACGGTTCTCTCTTCCAAAGCTTCCTGTTCGGCTTTTTGTTCTGTCATTTCTTCTTCTGATTCAGACATCACTTTACATACGGAAGCTATTTCATCATTTCGTTTCTCCAGGTTGATAAGACGAACACCTTGCGTTGCACGGCCAATTACGCTCAAATCCGAAACTTTTACACGAATGGCAACACCTGATTTATTAATAATCATAAGGTCATTCTCTTCTGTTACGTTTTTGATAGCAACAAGCTTACCGGTCTTTTCCGTGATATTGATAGTTTTTACACCTTTACCTCCACGGTTCGTAATACGGTAATCCTCGATATTGGAACGTTTGCCATATCCTTGTTCGGATACAACCAAAATGGTATCTGTTTCTTTATTCTTTACACAAACCATTCCTACAACTTCATCAGAATCTTTTTCATCCAAAGTCATACCTTTCACACCGGTAGCCGTACGTCCCATTACACGAACTGCGCTTTCATGGAAACGAATAGCACGACCATTACGGTTGGCTATCAATACTTCATTATTACCATTTGTCATGCAAACCTGGATCAATCCATCATCTTCGCGCAAAGTAATAGCATTTACGCCATTCTGACGAGGACGTGAATATGCTTCCAGCAATGTTTTCTTTATAACACCTTTCTTTGTACAGAACAATAAATAATGAGAATTGATGAAATCGGTATCGGTTGTTAACTTTTTAACACGGATAAAGGCATTTACTTTATCATCAGCTTCAATATTCAGTAAGTTCTGGATGGCACGACCTTTTGAGTTCTTAGCGCCTTCCGGTATTTCATATACTTTCAGCCAATAACATCTTCCCTTTGCCGTAAATATCAGCAAAGTTGCATGCATGGAAGCCGGATAGATATATTCTACAAAGTCCGCATCGCGTGTTTCCGAGCCTTTAGCCCCTACACCACCACGACCTTGAGCGCGGAATTCGCTAAGAGGCGTACGTTTAATATAGCCCATGTGAGAAATGGTGATAATCATTTCGTCATCGGCATAAAAATCTTCCGGATTCAATTCTTCGGAAGCATATACAATGTCTGTCTTACGTTCGTCGCCGAATTTATCTTTAATTTCCTGCAGTTCATCTTTGATCACTTGCATACAAAGGTCGTCATTTTCCAGAATCTCCTTCAAGTGGGCAATTAATTTTTCTATCTCTTCGTATTCAGCACGCAACTTGTCTTGCTCCAAACCGGTTAACTGGCGAAGACGCATTTCAACAATTGCACGTGCCTGGATATCCGACAAAGAAAAACGTTCCATCAAACGTTCGATAGCTTCTTGCGGGCTCTTTGACGCTTTGATAATGGCAATTACTTCATCAATATTATCAGAAGCAATAATCAGACCTTCCAGAATATGGGCTCTTTCTTCGGCTTTCTTCAGCTCGAACTTAGTACGGCGGATTACTACCTCATGGCGATGTTCAACAAATGCCTTGATAAGGTCTTTCAGGTTCAATTGTCTCGGACGGCCATTTACCAACGCAATATTGTTTACACTGAAAGAAGACTGTAAAGCAGTCATCTTATACAGCTTATTCAATACTACATTCGCATTTGCATCTCGTTTTACATCTACAACGATACGCATACCGCTACGGTCCGATTCGTCGTTTACGTTAGAGATACCATCAATACGTTTATCGTTTACCAAATCGGCTATATAGCGGATTAATTCGGCCTTGTTTACCAGATAAGGTATTTCGGAAATAACTATCTTTTCATGATTATTCTCATGTTCAATTTCTGCTTTACCACGTAGGATGATACGTCCCCTACCCGTTTCAAATGCTTCCTTTACACCGGCATAACCGTAAATCGTAGCACCTGTTGGGAAGTCGGGAGCTTTGATGTATTGCATCAACCCTTCTACTTCTATATCTCCCCGGGCATCGATATAGGCCATACAGCCATCCAATACTTCACTCAGGTTATGAGTAGGCATATTTGTAGCCATACCAACGGCAATACCGGAACCTCCGTTTACCAGTAAGTTCGGGATACGCGTAGGCAATACAGTCGGTTCTTTTAATGTATCGTCGAAATTTAATTGGAAATCTACAGTATCCTTATCAATGTCGCGAAGCATTTCTTCGGCCAGCTTGCTCAAACGGGCTTCCGTATAACGCATAGCAGCCGGACTATCACCATCTACCGAACCGAAGTTACCTTGCCCGTCAACCAGCGGGTAACGCATAGACCAAACTTGTGCCATACGAACCATCGCAAAATAAACGGAAGAGTCTCCATGCGGATGGTACTTACCTAAAACTTCACCAACAATTCTTGCAGATTTCTTATAAGGTTTGTCGGATGTATTACCAAGTTCATTCATTCCAAATAAAATACGGCGGTGAACCGGTTTAAATCCATCCCTAACATCCGGAAGTGCACGTGAAACGATTACAGACATTGAATAATCAATGTATGCAGATTTCATTTCTTCCTCGATGTTAATCTTAATAATTCTGTCTTGATCAACCATTTAGTTTTATATTAATTACACTCAATATCTTACCTCTGAAAAAGTGCACTAAGGTAATGCTTTTCCGTGTATAACGAAAGTTTTTATTATGAAATTTTGTGGCATATCCCTTTTCTCCGCTTATTTTGGAATAATGGCACGGATTTTGATGATTACTTGAAAGAGATTATTAATTTTGCATAGTTGTAGTACATTATAATATAGTATGAAGAATAATTATTCCAAAAAGTTGATTGACGTAATTGAATATAGCCGTGAAGAAGCTGCAAGGCTTCAGAACAGTTATATAGGGCCGGAACACTTAATGCTTGGTATCATTCGCGAAGGCGACGGGAAAGCCATGCAGATACTGCAAGACCTGAACGCCGACGCTTTAGATATAAAAAGAAAGATTGAACAGGAGATAAAGAATACTTTCGATTCCGAAGATACAATACAACACGAAATAGCTATCAGTAAAACTACTGAACGCGTTTTGCGTATGAGTATGCTTGAATCCCGTATGTTTAAAAAAGAAGAGACGGACACAGAACACCTTCTTTTAGCAATATTGAAGGAAGAATTTAATGTAGCTGCCAAAACATTGAATGAAGCAGGCGTTAATTATCGTGCCGTATATAACAATCTGGTAAGCGGAACAGGCTTGAATCGTATGGATGAAGCCGAAGAAATAAGTGACGGCTTTACGGACGACGAAGAAGATGACGAAGAAGAAAGCTTCTCTGCCCGTAAGGAAACGCCTCAGGCTTCGGGAACTGCTCAGCCTAAATCGGCCAATGATACTCCGGTATTGGATAATTTCGGCACGGATATGACTCGTGCTGCATCCGAAAACCGGCTGGACCCTATTGTAGGACGTGAGAAAGAAATAGAACGTCTGGCACAGATATTAAGCCGGAGAAAAAAGAATAATCCGGTATTGATCGGAGAACCCGGAGTTGGTAAGTCTGCCATTGTTGAAGGACTTGCTATGCGCATAATCCAGCGTAAAGTATCACGCGTATTGTTCGACAAACGAGTTATAAGCCTGGATATGGCTTCTATTGTCGCAGGTACAAAGTATCGCGGGCAGTTTGAAGAACGTATCAAGGCCATATTGAACGAGCTGTCCAAGAATCCGAATATCATCTTGTTTATAGACGAGATCCATACGATTGTAGGTGCAGGGTCTGCCTCCGGATCAATGGATGCAGCCAACATGTTGAAACCAGCTTTAGCACGCGGTGAAATACAATGTATCGGAGCTACCACCTTGGATGAATACCGGAAGAATATAGAGAAAGACGGTGCTTTGGAGCGTCGTTTCCAGAAAGTAATTGTTGATCCTACGACAGCAGAGGAAACACTGCAGATACTTAATAACATCAAGCCCCGTTATGAAGAACATCATAACGTTATCTATACGCAGGAAGCGCTGGAAGCTTGTGTTAAATTGACAGAACGATATATCAGCGACCGCAACTTCCCGGATAAGGCTATTGACGCATTAGACGAAGCTGGTTCACGTGTACATATATCAAATATTGTTGTTCCGAAGAATATCGAAGAACTGGAAGCAAAGATAGAAGACACGAAAAATGAAAAACTTGCCGCCGTAAAGTCTCAGAACTTCGAACTGGCAGCAAGCTTCCGGGACAAGGAACGCCAGTATTTATTAGAGCTGGAAGCGGCTAAAGCCAAGTGGGAAAAGGAATTGCAAGAGCATCGCGAGATAGTTGACGAAGATAAAGTAGCGGAAGTCGTTGCCATGATGTCCGGTGTTCCTGTACAACGTATCGCAAAGGCCGAAAATCTTAAATTGCTTGAAATGTCCGATATATTAAAAAGCAAAGTGATCGGACAAGATGACGCAGTACAAAAGATCGTGAAAGCCATCCAGCGAAACCGTGTAGGCTTGAAAGATCCTAATAAGCCGATCGGTACCTTTATGTTCTTAGGACCTACGGGAGTTGGTAAGACCTATTTGGCAAAGAAGCTGGCTGAATATCTTTTTGATTCATCGGATGCGCTGATACGTATTGATATGAGCGAATATCTTGAGAAGTTCGCAGTTTCCCGTTTGGTTGGAGCGCCTCCGGGATATGTAGGATATGAAGAAGGTGGCCAATTAACCGAAAAGGTACGCCGTAAGCCATATTCGGTAGTCTTGCTGGATGAAATAGAGAAAGCCCACCCGGATGTATTTAACCTGTTGTTACAGGTGCTGGATGAAGGTCGTTTGACCGATAGTTTAGGTCGCCGGATCGACTTCAAGAACACGATTCTTATTATGACATCAAATATCGGTACCCGGCAGTTGAAAGACTTCGGGCGCGGTGTCGGATTCAACACATCACTTGCCGGTGAACCGGACAAGGATTTCTCCCGCAGTGTGATTCAAAAAGCGTTGAATAAGGCCTTTGCTCCTGAGTTCCTGAACCGTGTGGACGACATAATTATGTTTGACCAGCTTGACAAGGAAGCAATCCACAAGATTATTGATCTTGAATTGGAAGGTCTGTACAAACGTGTGGAAAATCTGGGATATAAATTGCATATCACAGAAGCTGCTAAAGATTTCATTGCAACGAAAGGATACGATGTCCAGTTTGGAGCTCGTCCGTTAAAGCGTGCAATCCAGAAATATCTGGAAGACGAAATGGCGGAAATCATAATCCGGGCATCTGTTGAAAACGGCGATACTATCACTGTAGACTTCAACCAGGAAGAGCAGAAGATAGTAACTGATATTAAGAAGAAAGAAATGTAAAGCCGGCTTTAAGCTGCCGTAATAACTTACTAAAGTTCATTTTACACAAGTAACCAAGATTGGTTATAAAGTGTAGAATGAACTTTTTTTATTGCCTATCCCCTATTTGTCCATGTAAATCAGGAACTTATTCCCGACAAAGTAATATCAATAAGTATGGAATATTATACTTTTTATCCTTTTTGTCACGAACAACTAATTGGATCACAAATATGATCTATTCGGATCACAGCCGTGATCTATATAAATCACAAGGGTGATCCAATCAGATCACAACTGTGATCTAACTAATACAAGCCGAACAACAAAACAAAAGCATTGTAATATTGCATTAGCCATACTGACATTTTGGTGCATTGCCTGCTGTTTTGTCACCTTCCACTGTCGTCAGTTATACTTTTCTTTTTTGGCATTTATTTTGTTTACCTATAGATAGAAAAATCAAAAAAAACTATTATATCTATGAGCAAACAAGGAAATATTGGTGTTACAAGTGAGAACATCTTCCCTATTATCAAGAAGTTTTTATACAGTGATCACGAAATTTTTCTTCGTGAATTAGTATCAAATGCAGTAGACGCTACCCAAAAACTAAAGACACTTTCTTCTGTCGGCGATTTTAAAGGCGAATTGGGCGATTTAACTGTTCACGTAAAATTTGACGATAATACGATCACTATCTCCGACCGGGGTATTGGTATGACTGCCGAAGAAATAGACAAGTATATCAATCAGATAGCTTTCTCAGGTGCAGAAGAGTTTGTGGAAAAATACAAAAACGATGCAGCTTCCATTATCGGACACTTCGGACTTGGTTTCTATTCTTCCTTTATGGTTTCAAAGAAAGTTGAAATTGTGACGAAATCGTATAAAGACGGCGCAGTTGCCATGAAATGGAGTTGCGACGGAACTCCCGAATATACGATGGAAGAAACAGAAAAAGCAGACCGTGGTACTGATATTATCCTTTACATTGATGATGAGAATAAAGACTTCCTGAATAAGGATAAGATTAACGGGCTGCTGACGAAGTACTGCCGTTTCTTACCTGTTCCTATTGCTTTCGGTAAAAAACAGGAATGGAAAGACGGTAAGTATGTTGACACGGATGAAGATAATATCGTAAACGATACCAAACCGGCATGGGTTCGCAAACCGGCAGACATGACCGATGAAGACTACAAGAAGTTCTATCGTGATCTGTATCCAATGAGCGAAGAGCCTTTATTCTGGATTCATCTGAATGTGGATTATCCGTTTAACCTGACAGGTATTTTGTATTTCCCCCGTATCAAAAGCAATATAGATTTACACCGGAACAAAATACAATTATATTGCAACCAGGTATTCGTTACCGACTCGGTAGAAAGCATTGTTCCTGAGTTTTTGACCTTATTGCATGGCGTTTTGGATTCACCGGATATTCCTCTGAACGTATCTCGTTCTTATTTACAAAGCGATCAGAATGTAAAGAAGATTTCCAACCATATTACCAAGAAGGTTGCAGACCGTTTGGAAGAAATCTTTAAATCGGAACGTCCTCAGTTTGAAGAGAAATGGGATAGCCTGAAATTGTTCATCCAGTATGGTATGCTGACAGATGAAAAATTCTACGACCGTGCCGCTAAATTCGCTCTTTTAAAAGACGTTGACGATGTTTATTATACATTTGACGAATATAAAACATTGGTTAAAGAAAACCAAACCGATAAAGATGGTAACCTGGTTTACTTATACACAACAAATAAAGACGAGCAATACAGTTATATCCAGGCCGCTAAAGACAAGGGCTATAGTGTCTTAATTATGGATGGACAGCTGGATGTACATGCTATCGGACAATTGGAACAAAAGTTTGAAAAGACCCGTTTTGTTCGTGTGGACAGTGATACGATTGACAATCTGATCCGTAAAGAAGATACCAACAAGGTAACATTGGATGAAGATCAGAAACATGCTTTGCAGGAAGTGTTCAAGAGCCGGTTGCCAAAGCTGGATAAGACGGAGTTTTATGTAACCTTCGAGGCTCTTGGCGAAAACGTCAACCCCGTTGTCCTTACACAGAGCGAATATATGCGTCGTATGCGTGAAATGTCTGCCATGCAGCCGGGTATGTCTTTCTATGGCGAAATGCCGGACAGTTACAACCTTGTATTAAATACGGATCATACTCTTATTAAGCAGGTATTGACGGACGAGGAAAATGCTTGCAGTGAGAAGCTGAAACCTATCCTTGACGATATAAAAGGCTGGAAAGCCCGTCAGTCCGATCTTCGTGAAGCCCAGAGCAAGAAAAAAGAAGAAGAAATTACGGCTCAGGAAAAAGAAGATATGACAAATACCAATCATAAGATTGATGAACTGAACGAGCAGGCTAATACGATTTTGGCCGAATATGCCGGTTCTAATAACATGGTTAGCCAGTTGATAGATTTGGCCCTGCTGGGTAACGGCATGTTGAAAGGCGAAGCTTTAAGCCGCTTTATCAAACGCAGTGTTCAAATGATAGGTTAACTTACATTTATAACATAATATCTGCTTGTAGACAGAAAACCGTTCCATCGTGAAATGGAGCGGTTTTTTTATTATAGCCTATTCCCGACAAACAAAAATATGAGTAGCCGTGTTTATTTTAATAAAATAAACCTGTACATTTGAATCCGGAAACATCGTTAAAGCCATATACATGAAGCAGCTTGCAATCTTCACAATCTTCCTTCTCTCGTTCATACAACCACTGTCTGCTCAAAAAGTAGGGTTAGTGTTAAGCGGTGGCGGAGCTAAAGGCGCCGCTCATCTTGGAATCATTAAAGCATTGGAAGAAAACGGCATACCTATCGATTATATAGCCGGAACATCGGCCGGCGCTATCGTAGGCAGTTTGTATGCTATGGGATATACTCCGGAAGAGATGTTGGAGTTGATGCTGTCTAAAGAGTTCGGCTATTGGCAGACCGGTACGGTGGAAGAGAAATATATCTATTATTTCAAAGAACCCTATCCTACTCCCGAGTTTGCGCATTTCTCAATTGATATGTCCGATTCGTTACAGATCAAAGCCAGCTTTTTACCCCAAAGCCTTATCAATCCGATCCAAATGAATCAAGCCTTTATGGCTCTCTTTTCTCAGGCAACGGCTAAGGCCGGTTGGAATTTCGACAACTTGTTTGTTCCATTCCGTTGCGTAGCATCCGATATCTATACAAAGAAGTCGATAGTGTTTAAGAACGGAGATTTGGGGGATGCTGTTCGTGCCTCCATGACTTTTCCTTTTTTCTTTCAGCCTATCTGGAAAGACAGCGTTCCTTTGTTTGACGGAGGTATTTATGACAATTTTCCTGTAGGTCCTATGAAAGAGGCTTTTCATCCTGACTTTATCTTTGGTTCTGTTGTTGCCGGAGGGAATAATAAGCCTTCCAATAATGCTTACAGTCAACTGGAGACCATGATTATGCAGAGTACGGACTACGATGTTCCGGAAGAAGACGGTATGATGGTTAAATTCAGTTTCCCTAATGTATCCCTTCTTGACTTCCAGAAATCAAAGGAATTAATGGATATAGGTTATAAGCGTACCATGTCTATGATAGACTCTATAAAACAGAGAGTACCTCGCCGTGTGCCGATTGATAGTGTAATGGCTCGTCGAAAAGCCTATAAAGAAAGTCTTCCTCCCCTGATATTCAAAAACATTTATGTTACAGGCGTCTCCGAATCGCAGCGTAAATATATAGAAGCCCAACTACATAGGGATATTAATCAGGAGTTCTCTATGGAGGAATTTAAAAGGGCTTACTTTAAAATGCTTACTTATTCCAAAATAAAAGAGATATTGCCCCATGCTGTATATAACCGGAAAGAGAAAAAGTTTGATCTGTATCTGGATATAAAGATGAAAGAGGAAATTACCGTAGGTTTTGGAGGTAATGTTTCTTCTCATCAGGCTAACCAGTTGTATTTGGGGTTGGGTTATCAATATTTAGGGCGTTTCGCTGCCGATGTAAATGCAAATTTCCAGGTAGGAAACTCTTTTAGCGGAGTAATGCTAAACGGACGTATGTATCTCCAAACCCGCCTGCCTTCTTATATTAATTGGCAAGGAGTGTATTCGGAAAGAAGATTCTCCGAAAGCCAGTCTTTGTTCTATGAAGATGTTGTTCCTTCCTTTATCAAGCAGAAGGAGTTGTTTATGAAACTGAAACTTGGCTTCGCGTTTCTTACAAAAGCGAAAGCAGAAATAGGTTTTGCGTATGGCCAGCTAAACGATTATTATTTGCAGACCTCCAAAATAGCGTTTCCTGATGCAGTATTCGACCACAGTAAGTATGATTTGTTCAGCGGCTCTCTTAGTATTGAACGGAATTCATTGAATGCCAAACAATTTCCGATCAATGGACGTCAGCAACTTGTAACGGCTCAATATGTAACAGGTATAGAGAACTACCAACCATCTACCAATAAAGCATTGCGTGAACCTTCCGAAAGAACGGTTCATAGTTGGTTGCAGATGAAAGGACGCTGGTTGTACTATCAGGAATTGAACAACCTGTTCAATATGGGTTACCTTGCGGAAATGGTACTTTCAAGCAAGAACCTGATGAATAATTATACATCATCTATTTTGCAAGCTCCGGCATTTACCCCTACTCCGCACAGTAAAATAGTATTTAATGAGGCTTTTCGGGCAAACCAATATGTAGCAATCGGTCTCTCTCCCATTATTAAGTTCAGCAGATTACTTCACCTGCGTTTAGACATGTATGGTTTTGCTCCTTTGTATGAAATTAAGAAGCGGGAAATACCAATTAACGAGACCTATGTGGGAGTTCCTTATTATGGTAAGTTTATGCATTCATTCAAGTATATGGGTGAAGCGGCAATGGTATTTCAATTGCCTTTCCTTTCTATTAGTCTATATGCCAACGGATACAGTTATCCCAGCAAGAATTTCAATGTAGGACTGAATATAGGTTACCTTATTTTCAATCCTAAAATGTTAGATTAGGAATATAAAAAACAGAATGAAATATTTGCATATATAAAACAAAACGCTACCTTTGCACTCGCAATCAAGCAAGAATGGCCGCGTAGCTCAACTGAATAGAGTAGCTGACTACGGATCAGCCGGTTACAGGTTTGAATCCTGTCGCGGTCACCATCTTAAAAGGTTGTATAAAAGGACGGCTCGCTAGCTCAACTGAATAGAGCATCTGACTACGGATCAGAAGGTTATAGGTTTGAATCCTATGCGAGTCACTCTCAATTGGCCGCGTAGCTCAACTGAATAGAGTAGCTGACTACGGATCAGCCGGTTACAGGTTTGAATCCTGTCGCGGTCACAAATTAAATATATGCCATTATTTCTCTACATCACACAATGTGATAGTGAAATGATGGTTTTTTTATATATGAAATACATTTATCTGTTGCTTGCTTTGTTTTGTATGGCAGGCTGTAAGGATATTAAGAAAAACAAAGAACAAGAAGTTATACGTGTATCTGTTTTAAGAGGGCCTTCGGCAATCGCTTTTGCCCAATGGATGGGAACGCCTCCTGTTATAGACGGAAAAACAGTATCTGTCACTCTGGCAGATTCTCCTGATATCATACAAGCTGCTTTAATTAAAAAGGAAACAGACATAGCTGCCCTTCCTATGATCAGCGCGGTAAATCTCTACAATAAAGGTGTTGATTATCCATTATTAGGTTGTCCTGTATGGGGTACGCTTTATTTGGTTGGAAGGGATAATCCAACAGATAAAAAAGTATTGCATTTATTTGGTGCCGGTACTACGCCGGACATTCTGACCCGTTATTATCTGGACATAAACGGAGAGGAATATGCTCTCAATTATTCATTTGGAACAGCCCGTGAGATTATGCAGGCATTGCTTATTGGAAAAGCTCAAACAGCTGTGTTAAGCGAACCTTTTGTAAGTATGGCTTTACGCAAAGACAATACATTGCATATACTTGCCGATTTAACGAATCCTGCGAACAACAGTGCTTTAGGCTTTCCTCAGACTGCTATTGTTTATAATACGGTATTGAAGAATGAGACGGTTATCATAGACAGTCTTTTACAATCTTCCTGTCGTTTCGTAGAAGAACATCCGGAAGATGCCATTCGCATACTTGAAGAACATCAGGTATTTGCTCCCGGAATGCTTACCGTTGAAAGTCTCAAACGATGTCGCATCCATTACTTAACGGCTAACGATGCCTGTGACGCAACAAAATCATTTCTGCGTCTGATAGAACAATATGAACCCAAAGCTATAGGAGGTAAAGTACCCGAAAGCTTTATACCTTAAATAAAATGAAGAAGAAAGCAATCATACTCTTTTCTATACTCCTCATATTGGCAGGTTGGGAAGTGTTTGCCCGTATATTAAATCAGCCGGAACTTATTCCTACTCTCCCCCGCTTGTTTCAAGCATTGGCAGAACTGTTGTTCTCTAAAAGCTTTTATTTATCGATAGGTGCAACTGTTATTCGAGGAATTGCGGGTATCCTGTTATCCCTTGTAGCTGCAGTGGGTATTAGTTGTTTATTTGCCAAGTATGAACTACTGTATGAATTGTTTCGTCCGGTATTCATTATTATGCGGTCAGTACCGGTAATCTCTTTTATCCTGATTGCATTAATTTTCCTGAATCCGGAAAGCATTCCTTTAATGATTGCTTTTCTTACGATGTTTCCGTTGCTTACGGAGAATCTCACAAATGGTATACGTAATCTGCGATCAGGTTATACAGTTATGGCTTCCCTTTTTCATATAGGACGGTATAATACTTTTATGCAAATAACATATCCGCAGCTAAAGCCCTTTTTATATAGTGGATTGGCTTCTGCTGCCGGATTTGGCTGGCGTGCTATTATTATGGGAGAAGTATTGTCTCAATGCTCGTTCGGAATAGGCAGCGAGATGAAGCGCGCACAGAGTTTTATTGCTGTTCCGGAGTTAATGGCCTGGACAGCTGTTGCTGTTATTATAAGTTTTCTATTCGATAAAAGTATTGACTGGTTATCCAGGCAAAAGACAGCTATTCGTTACGTATCTTCCATGAAAGAAAAAAGATGTATTCCCTCTCCCATTCGTTTAGTTGATACCGGATATAAATATGGAGTTTCCTCTTTTACTTATTCATTTGAACCGGGTAAAATCTACTGTATATCCGCTCCTTCGGGAACAGGTAAAACAACATTGCTGAATCTGATAAACGGAACTCTTATGCCTATTCATGGGAAGATAGAGATTAATCGTGATTGTGGTCTTGCATCCGTATTTCAAGAACCGGAACTTCTTCCTTGGCTGACGGCTATTGATAATGTTGTTTTACCCTTGTCTAAAGTAATGCCAAAAGAGGAAGCGCTGAGAAATGCTAAACTAATCTTAGAGGAGATGCAAATGGGTGGTTTCTTATTTCAATATCCAAAAGCTCTTAGTTATGGTCAGCAACAACGCGTAGCTTTGGCACGGGCATTAGCCTATTATCCATCTCCGGTAATTTTAATGGACGAACCATTTAAAGGGCTGGATGAAGCTATACGCAATCACATTATTACCTATATAAAGGCAAAAGAAAGGGAAAGCGGGCAAATAATTCTTTTTACTTCGCATAGTGTGGACGAACAGACTTTGTTTGCTGATGAAACAGTCCGTTTAGAATAAAGAACTAAACTTCAAAAACAGAAATAGAACGTAATCTATTATCTTTGCATAGTAAATATAAATAATATGGCAATGAATCTATTTTATACGCTCATCTCGCGTATGCTGAATATACCTTCCGGACAAGTGGAGCGAACAATCGGTTTACTTGAAGAAGGAGCTACTATCCCCTTTATCAGCCGTTATCGCAAAGAAGTAACAGGAGGCTTGGATGAAGTACAAATCGGTAATATAAAGGACCAACTGGATAAACTGACTGAGCTGAAGAAGCGGAAAGATACTATTCTCAGCTCTATTGAAGAACAGGGAAAACTTACCTCTGAACTAAAAAAACGCATAGAAGATTCATGGGATAGTACGGAATTGGAAGATCTTTACCTTCCATACAAACCGAAACGGGTAACTAAAGCTGAAATAGCCCGTAAGAAGGGATTGGAACCATTGGCTAAGGTTATCATGATGCAGAATGAAAGAAATTTGTATGATCGGGTGAAAAGCTTTATCAAAGGCGAAATAAAAAATGCGGAAGAAGCTTTACAAGGAGCGCGTGATATTATAGCCGAATGGGTAAACGAAAGTGAAGATGCTCGTAATATTGTACGTAATTCATTCGGTCATACAGCTATTATTTCTTCTAAAGTGATAAAAGGCAAAGAAGACGAAGGGGCAAAGTATAAAGATTATTTCGACTTTAGTGAACCGCTGAACCGTTGTTCCTCCCATCGCTTGCTGGCTTTACGTCGCGGAGAAACCGAGGGGATATTACGTGTAACTATTTCTCCTGATACAGATTCTTGTCTGGATAGATTGAAAAGACGTTTCGTAAAAGGATATAATGAAGTTTCCGGGCAAGTAACCGAAGCTGTAGATGATTCTTTTAAACGTCTGTTGAAGCCTTCTATCGAAACTGAATTTGCCAATTTAAGTAAGGCGAAAGCCGACGAAGAAGCGATACGTGTTTTTGCTGAAAACCTTCGCCAACTTCTTTTAGCTCCTCCTTTAGGTCAAAAGCGTGTATTGGGCATTGATCCCGGCTATCGGACAGGTTGTAAAGTGGTTTGCTTGGATGCTCAGGGAAATCTTTTACACAATGAAGCAATCTATCCGCACCCTCCTCAGAATGAAAAAGGGAAAGCTGCTGCTAAAATCGCCCAATTGGTATCTACTTATGCTGTTGAAGCCATAGCTATCGGAAATGGAACTGCTAGCAGGGAAACCGAACAATTCATTACCGGCATTCGGTACGATCGTAAGGTACAAGTATTTGTAGTCAGTGAAAACGGAGCTTCTATTTACTCGGCGTCAAAGATTGCGCGAGAAGAGTTTCCGGAATATGATGTTACTGTGCGCGGTGCGGTCAGTATAGGACGCCGTTTGATGGACCCATTGGCCGAACTGGTCAAGATAGACCCTAAAAGCATAGGTGTAGGACAATATCAGCACGATGTGGAACAGGGTGCTTTAAAGAAAAGTCTGGATCAGACAGTAGAGAGTTGTGTTAACCTGGTAGGTGTGAATGTAAATACGGCCAGTAAGCACCTGCTTACTTATGTTTCCGGTTTAGGGCCTGCCCTGGCTCAGAATATCGTTAACTATAGAGCAGAACATGGACCGTTCAATTCTCGTATGGACTTAAAAAAAGTATCCCGTATGGGAGATAAGGCATTTGAACAAAGTGCGGGCTTTCTTCGCATTCAAAATGGAAAGAATCCTTTGGATAACTCAGCAGTGCATCCTGAGAGTTATCCGATAGTGGAACGAATGGCTAAAGATTTGCAATGTTCAGTAGAAGAGCTTATTTCGGACAAGAAGCTAAAGAGTAAATTAAAGCTGGAAAAGTATGTTTCCGAAAAAGTAGGCATGCCTACTTTGCTGGATATTATGGAAGAATTAGATAAGCCCGGCAGAGATCCCCGTCAGGCTATCCAGGTATTTGCGTTTGATCCGACGATTAAGACAATAGAGGATTTGAGAGAAGGACAAATCTTGCCGGGTATTGTTACCAATATAACTAACTTCGGATGCTTTGTAGATATAGGTATTAAAGAAAATGGTTTGGTACATATATCCGAGTTGGCCGACCGGTTTATTAGTGATCCGACCCAGATTGTATCTATTCATCAGCATGTAAAAGTGAAAGTTCTCAGTATTGACCTGAGCCGTAAACGTGTACAATTATCAATGAAAGGCTTGTCGGAATGAAAGAAAAGATAAATAAAACCAATGTAGCTCGCCTGTTGGATAAAGCGAAGATTGTTTACCGGTTAGTTCCTTACGAAGTGGACGAAAATGACTTAAGTGCTGTTCATGTAGCTGAACAGTTAGGTGAAGATATTGAGCAGGTTTTTAAAACGCTGGTTTTGCACGGAGACAAAAGCGGTCATTTTGTATGTGTCGTCCCCGGAGATCATGAAGTGGATTTAAAGAAAGCTGCCAAAGTTTCCGGCAACAAGAAATGTGAAATGATCCCTGTTAAAGAACTGCTTCCTCTTACCGGATATATTCGTGGAGGTTGCTCCCCTATTGGTATGAAAAAACATTTCCCAACCTATATTCATCAGACGGTAACGGGATTTGATAAAATATATGTCAGTGCCGGACAACGGGGTTTGCAAATACAGATAGCACCATCCGATCTTATCAGGGAAGCACAAACAATTGTTGCAGACCTGATTGTTATAACAGAAGAATAGTTATTTATTCCGTTTATACAGGAAGGACTTCCAACGTTCTTCTGCATTTCCTTGTATAAACATATCGTAACGTGCCATTGTAAAAAAGAGATCGGATAATCGATTTATGAACTGCATGATTGTTGGCGGCACAGGATCTTTCCGGTTGAGTGTACACAAACGACGTTCTGCACGGCGAACAATCGTACGGGCTAAGTGCAAATGCGCAGATACGGGAGTTCCGCCGGGTAATACAAAATAGCTGTTCTCTCCCATCTTCTCTGAGAGGTCATCTATATGATGCTCACAAAAAGAAACCAGATCATCCGATAGCTGGTTCGGGTTCTTCTCCCGGATAGCAGATGGGGTTGCTACGTGAGACATTACAGTCATCATTTCCTGCTGAATCTTTCCCAACAGTCCCTGCCATTCGTGCTCCTGCGGAATTAAAGTGCGAACGATGCCTATCTGGGCATTTAATTCATCCAACGTTCCATTTGTTTCAATACGTATATCGTCTTTATCCACACGCTCGCCGCCATAAATACCGGTACGTCCTTTATCTCCTCCCCGGGTATATATTTTCATAATTTATTTTTTAAGAAATTAATAAACCAATTGTTAAGAGACGGATCACCCCAATATAAATGAGTATATCCGGCCAACATGTTTTTATAACTATATAATGGAGTATCTATTTTTCGTCCTTTTGCCGTATAAGCTTTTGCGATTGATGGTATCGGGTTCTTTTGCGGCAAAATACGGGAATAGTGAAATTCATGTCCTTTCAGTTCATAATTATCATATATCAAAGTACGATAACCTAATGTAAGTTTCATGTTCTCCATCGTTGCCGATTGATTTAGTATGCCTGCCATTGGATAAGGCTTACCGTCTGTCCCGGTTATCTCGTTTCCCAGATACATCATACCACCACATTCCGCCAGTAACTTCCCTCCTGCCTCTACATATTGTTTCACTGATTCCAGCATGGATCGGTTATCGCTTAATTGCCCAAGATATAATTCCGGATAGCCGCCGGGTAAATAAACAAAGTCAGCTTTTGGTATAGCGGTTTCTTTCAGAGGGCTGAAATAAGTTACAGTTCCCATACGATGCAGAAACCGCAAATTCTCTTCATACATAAAATTAAAGGCTGCATCTTTGGCTATGGCAATGCGGAAGTTTTTGTTTGTGCATGAAGTGTCTTTAGCCTGCGTAATTTCCGAAGGAATGGAACATGCTGTTATTTCAAGAAGACGATCTATGTCCACAAAGTCTTCTACCAGATTGGCAATACGGTCTGCAAACGTTTCAAAACAGAAGTTATCATCCAGGGTAAGCCCTAAATGACGGCTTGGAATCTCCACATCCGATTGCTTAGGCAAATAGCCTAAAGCCTCTACCCCGGCGTCCTCACAAGCATGTTTCAAATATTCGTAATGTCCTTCGGATGCTACCATATTAAATATGACCCCAACAATTCTTACTCCTTTATAGAAATGCTTAAATCCATACAGGATAGCAGCGGCAGAATAAGCTGTACTTTTAGCATTCACGATCAATATTACCGGAATATCTAATAAATGGGCAATTTCGGCACTGCTCCCTTTCATCCGGTCTGAACCGTCAAATAATCCCATCACTCCTTCGGTTACCGCTACATCGGCATGAAAAGAATAACGGGTATAAAGTTCCTTTATATGCCCATCCGACATCATAAAGCCATCCAGATTGACAGACGGACATCCTGCTGCCATTTTGTGATGTTGGGTATCAATATAATCAGGTCCGCATTTATAAGGTTGTACCTGTAGTGAACGGTTCTTCAAGGCGCGTAGCAATCCTAGTGTAAAGGTGGTCTTTCCGCTTCCCGAAGAGGTAGCCCCAATCAATAGATGAGATTTCATATTTTATATTTGTAAGTCGACAAATATAATTATAATTCACATAACCGTAATATATGTTTACTACCTTTGCATATTTAAAGGGAAACAATGAACGGTGTTTTTTCTAGAATAAGAAGTATCATAGGGTTATTTCTAATAGGAAATCCTTTTGCTGTCAGTATAGGAGCATCAAACTTATGTCCGGGTGATACTCTTATTTCTTATCCTATGACAGTATTACCGAACCGTTTTCAACAGGTAACGGATAAAATCATAACAAGCAAAGCTTTTCAGATAACTTATATCGGAGTTCCTCTTGTTGTATCCGGTTTGATTATTAAAAGTGAAGACGATCACTTCCACAACCTTCGTAATTCGTATATCCCCAAGTTTCGAAACCACTATGATGATTATCTTCAATATGTTCCTGCCGTTACAATGATTGCCATGAAGACCGCTGGTGTAGAAGGACGTAATTCTTGGGGACGTATGTTGGCTTCCGATGCCTTTTCCGCCGTTTTAATGGGAGTAACAGTAAATGCACTAAAATATAGCACCCATGTTAAACGTCCTGACGGTTCAAAGAATAATTCGTTTCCTTCCGGTCATACAGCTATGGCTTTCATGACAGCAACAATGTTGCATAAAGAATACGGACTTACCCGTAGTCCTTGGTATAGCGTGGGAGCTTATTCTATTGCTACAGCTACAGCCGTATCAAGAATGATGAATAATAAACATTGGCTTTCGGATGTAACGGTTGGAGCAGGTATCGGTATCTTGTCTACCGAACTCGGATATTTTCTTGCTGATCTTATTTTTAAAGAAAAAGGAATCACACGTAGTTACTTAGACTTTGATAATGATAACTTTGATCGTAACCCTTCTTTTCTGAGCTTATATATGGGATTTTCATTAATGCCTACGCGTTTCAGATTAACTCCTGAAATCAAAATGAAAGCTTCTCCGGGAAGTACAACTGGTTTTGAAGGTGCCTGGTTTATGAATCGTTATCTAGGCATTGGAGGTCGCCTTATTGTTACCAGTATGCCATTGTCTCTTACGGAGCCGTTATCTC
Source organism: Parabacteroides bouchesdurhonensis (assembly GCF_900186615.1). Taxonomy (GTDB): domain Bacteria; phylum Bacteroidota; class Bacteroidia; order Bacteroidales; family Tannerellaceae; genus Parabacteroides; species Parabacteroides bouchesdurhonensis. The sequence continues at coordinate 3,158,656 of NZ_LT896588.1, read as the reverse complement.
AATCTATTCCGATAGAAATAGTTAAGCGTGTACAGTCTTTACAATCCGATCCGTTAGATATAGCCAGTCTCCATATAGGCCCTTATTTCTCATATCCTCTAACCGATCGTTTTCATGTTGGTTCCAAACTGCTTATTGGTGGAAATATTATTCCGTCTAATACAATTTCAGCCCTCTATCTGGATAATTCGGGTGAAGTAAAAGAATATAAACTATCGTCTGTAAAAACAAACTTTGGTATCAGTTACGGAACAGGAGCTTCATTAACTTATGTAATAAAACACAATTTATCAGTGAAAGTATTTTTAGATTATAACTGTTTTCCTTTCCGGTTCGTTACTTTCTTAACTAATCGGGAAGAAGAATCAGTTCGCTATGAGAAACATAAAACGCTAAACAGTACTACTCTCGGAGCTTCGGTTAACGTAATGTTATGGTAACGTGAGAACCGCAAAACGGTTACGATTCTGCATATTCTATTGAATTGCTTTACAGAAACAGCCTTCTAAATGGTCGTTCACAAAACCTGCAGCTTGCAAAAAAGCATAGCAAATAGTTGAACCGAAGAATTTGAAGCCTCGCTTTTTCATGTCTTTGCTCATCGCATCCGATTCGGGTGATGTGGCAGGAATCTGGCTCAGAGTCTTATAATTATTGACAACAGGTTGCTGGTTAGGGAAGAATGATAAGGTGTACTTGTAGAAACTGCCAAACTCCCTTTGAATAGCTATAAACAGTTTTGCATTCTTGATAGTGCTATTGATCTTTAATCGGTTTCTGACGATTCCGTCAAATTGCATCAATCGTTCGACATCTTCTGATGTCATTTGCGCTACTTTTTTCACGTCAAAGTGATGAAAGGCTTCTCGATATCCTTCTCGTTTTCGGAGAATAGTAATCCAGGCTAACCCAGCCTGAGCGCTTTCGAGTACCAAAAACTCAAATAGGCTTTTGTCATCAGTAACAAGTTTTCCCCATTCTTCGTCATGATATTTTATGTATAGTTCGTCTGTTCCAGCCCAACCGCAACGTGCATTTATTATATCTTCCATATTATGCCAATATTTATTAGTGCATCAAGCACATTCATACGCTGTTTTAGCCGATTCTCCACACTCTGACTAAATCCGTATATTAGAAGTTTATTTAGTATTGTTCCTTTTCATTCGGGAAATCCAATGTTTTTACATCTTCAATATAGGCTTGTACAGCACGGGTTATATCTTCCGCCAAGTTGGCATAACGACGTAAGAATCGAGGGGAAAATCCTTGGTTTATACCTAACATATCATGCATTACCAATACTTGTCCGTCTACTCCGTTTCCAGCACCGATACCTATAACCGGAATTGTAAGTTCGGAAGCTACACGTGCAGCCAAAGCAGCCGGAATCTTTTCTAATACCAAAGCAAAACAACCGATCTCTTCTAAAAGATGAGCATCTTTTATTAACTTCTCTGCTTCCGCTTCTTCACGGGCACGAACAGTATAGGTGCCGAATTTATTGATTGATTGGGGAGTCAAGCCCAGATGCCCCATAATAGGAATGCCTGCACATAAAATACGTTCGACAGATTCTTTTATTTCCGAACCGCCTTCCAGCTTAATACAATCCGCATGTGTTTCCCTCATTACACGGATAGCCGAAGCAAGAGCTTCTTTAGAGTTACCCTGATAAGTTCCGAAAGGTAAGTCTACTACTACAAGTGCCCGTTTGGTAGCTTTCATAACAGACTTTCCATGATAAATCATCTGGTCCAGTGTAATTGGCAATGTAGTTGTATTACCTGCCATTACATTTGAAGCAGAATCACCTACCAATATCACATCCATTCCTGCCTGGTCAATCAATGCCGCCATTGAATAATCATAAGCCGTTAGCATTGAAATTTTCTCTCCACGTTGTTTCATTTCCATCAGGCGATGGGTGGTCACCTTTCTATTATCCTCTAAATCTCTTTTTGCAACTGACATAATTTTTCCTTTTAGTGTTACTGCCGGCAAATGTACGTATAATACTTTTAAATATGAATAAAGAGAATCATCCCGATCATTTTTATAAATCATCGAGATAAAGTTTCTTTTAATTAAGATAAGCTTCTATCTTTGCTTCTATTAATGCAAAAACAAGATAATGAAAACAAAAATCAGCAAATACTACTCCATTCGTGAAGCCACACTGGAAGATGCGGAAGTAATCTGGCAAGCAATAGATTCTCATAGAGATTATCTGAAAACATGGTTGCCTTTTGTACCTAAATTGCAAAAAGTTGAAGATGAAGCCGCTTTCCTGTCCGCAACTCTGTCCGTTCCTTATGATGAAAGAAATATTGTTTTCGTGATAGAAAAGAACGACGAATTTTGTGGCCTTATCGGATTTGTTAATACAGACAATAATAACCACCGTACAGAAATAGGTTATTGGTTGTTGCCTGAACATCAAGGGCAAGGATTAATGACGCAGTGTGTAAAATATTTATGCCAATGGGCGGTCCGGGAACGCTCTATGCATCGAATTCAGATATGCTGTGCTGTAGGCAACCATCCAAGCAATGCGATACCCAAACGTCTTGGATTCAAGTTGGAAGGCACTATCCGTCATGGTGAATTGCTTGCATCCGGCGAATATGTGGATATAAATGTGTACGGGATATTAAAAGAAGAAATATAATTATTTAGAGACACATTATCTTATTTTTTAGACAAAAGAACATAAGAACAAAAAAGAAATATGGAAATAGAAAGTTTGATAAAAGCTATTATTCAGTGTGCTTATAATGTAAGAACACACCTTGCTGCAGGTTTTCTTGAGAATGTTTATCAGAAAGCATTGACGATAGAATTAAAAGAAAAAGGTATTAATGCAGATACAGAAATTCCTATAAATGTATATTACAAAAGTGAAATTGTAGGACAATTTAGAGCGGACATAATCGTAGAAGGAGAAATAATCATTGAACTTAAAGCGGTACAGCATCTTCTTCCTATACACGAAACCCAATTAGTAAATTACTTAACTGCTACCCATACAGACCACGGTTTATTAATAAACTTTGGTGGTGATCGTATCAAAATAAAAAGAAAATTCAGAGAATATAAACACAAAAATAACGCATAAGAAAAAATATGTTCTTTTGTTCTTATGTCTAAAAGCAATAAAAACTTGTCTATTATGGAAATAAATCAAGCAGCTCCAAAGTTTCAGGATGTGTCAATCGCACCTATGCATACGGCGGAGCATATTTTGAACCAGACAATGGTAAGGATGTTTGGATGTCCACGTTCAAAGAATGCACATATAGAACGTAAAAAAAGTAAATGTGATTATCAACTGGCAGAAGCGCCTTCGGCAGAAACAATGGAAGAAGTAGAACGCCGGGTAAACGAAGTAATAGACCAACATTTACCAGTCAACATTGATTTCATGCCTCTTGAAGAAGCCGGAAAGTTTGTTGATTTAAGCAAACTCCCCGAAAATGTAAGTGAAACATTACGTATAGTCCGCATAGGAGATTATGATGCTTGCGCCTGCATTGGAACTCACGTAAACAATACTTCTGAAATAGGTCACTTCAAATTACTCAATTATGATTATGCGGATGGAAGGTTGAGATTGAGATTCAAACTTACCGAATAATTATCTAATTGTAACATGTAAATAAAATATTTTTGCGTAAGTTTGCACACACTTAAATGATACATTTTAATACAAAACTTAAATACAATAGTTATGCAAACAATTGACAATTTCAATTTTGCCGGCAAAAAGGCATTTGTAAGAGTTGACTTCAACGTTCCTTTGGACGAAAACTTCAACATTACCGACGACACTCGTATGCGTGCCGCTCTTCCTACATTGAAGAAGATTTTAGCTGATGGTGGCAGCGTAATTATAGGTTCTCACCTTGGCCGTCCGAAAGGCGTTACAGACAAGTATTCTTTAAAGCATATCTTGAAACACCTTTCCGATTTGTTGGGTGTAGATGTTCAGTTTGCTAACGACTGTATTGGCGAAGAAGCCGGTGCTAAAGCTGCTGCTTTGCAACCAGGTGAAGTTTTATTGCTTGAAAACCTCCGTTTCTATGCAGAAGAAGAAGGTAAACCGAGAGGTTTAGCCGAAGATGCTTCCGACGAAGAAAAGAAAGCTGCCAAGAAGGCCGTTAAAGAGAGCCAGAAAGAATTTACAAAGAGATTGGCTTCTTATGCTGATTGTTATGTAAATGACGCATTCGGTACCGCTCACCGAGCTCATGCTTCTACGGCTTTAATAGCTGATTATTTTGATGCAGATCATAAGATGTTCGGCTATCTGATGGAAAAAGAAGTGAAAGCTGTTGACAAGGTAATGAATGATATTCGTCGTCCGTTTACAGCTATCATGGGTGGTTCTAAAGTTTCATCTAAGATTGAAATTATTGAAAACCTCCTGAATAAAGTAGACAACCTAATTATTACCGGCGGTATGACTTATACTTTCACCAAAGCTCAAGGTGGTAAGATCGGTAAATCTATCTGCGAAGATGACAAATTGGATCTGGCTCTTGACCTGATGAAAAAAGCGAAAGAAAAAGGTGTAAACCTTGTATTGGCTGTTGATGCTAAGATTGCAGATGATTTCAGCAATGATGCCAAGACAGACTTTGCTCCGGTTGATCAGATTCCTGATGGTTGGGAAGGCCTTGATATAGGTCCTAAAACCGAAGCTATTTACGCTGACGTTATCAAGAAATCAAAAACTATTCTTTGGAATGGTCCTACAGGCGTATTTGAATTTGAAAACTTCACTCACGGTTCTCGTACTGTTGGCGAAGCTATTGTTGAAGCAACAAAGAACGGAGCGTTCTCTCTAGTTGGAGGTGGCGATTCTGTAGCTTGTGTTAACAAATTCGGTTTGGCTAACGGTGTTTCTTATGTTTCAACAGGTGGTGGAGCATTGTTGGAAGCAATCGAAGGAAAGGTTCTTCCGGGTATCGCAGCTATTAAAGGTTAATCCATACGAATAATAGAATTCCATATAAAATAAATAAGGGCAGACATCACGTCTACCCTTATTTTTTTCTCCCTTGCCTATGTGAGTTTAGAGCTTTATATCTATCATTAGTGGCAGATGGTCTGATGCCATCGGTTCGTTTATAGATACGCTCTGGAGAACGTTATATTTGTGATTGTTAAACTTAAGTCCCCAAATATAGTCCAGACACACTCTTGGAGTGTCAGACGGGTAAGTAATAAACTTCTCGCTGGTAAGAAGGTTGAACTTTCCTTTTATAATCTCTACCGGTTCACTTCCGGGTTTAGCATTGAAATCTCCACCAACAAGAACCGGTTTATTCATTCCTTCCAATTCCTTAATAAGGATACCGGCAGATGTTACTCTATCTTTTTCCACTAAAGAAAAGTGAGTGCTGCATACTGCATAATCTTTAAAATCGGATATAATCAGCATACGAGGTTCTTCATCACCGGGAAGATGTACTTTACGAACACTTTCCGGTTTTATTTTTGTTAGCATCCCTATACCATATTTGCCTTTAGAACGATCAACCGCATGGCCAAATATAGGATACATCCCTGTAAGCTCGGACAACTGCATCATCTGGTTAGCCCAATTAACACGTTCGGTTACACTATCTACCTCTTGAAGGGCAACAACATCCGGATTAACCCGATTGATCACATCGGCAACTCGTTTAATATCCACTTCGTTATCCATACCAATACCGATACGAATATTATAACTCATAAAACGTAATGCGGACGGATCTTTAGTTTTTATTTCGTTATAAGAAACTCCATTACGTGGCTCTTGCGCATACATTCCATAAAATGGAATAAGACAAATCAAAGTAATTACGAATGTTTTAAATGCTGACTTTAACATAACATGACTCCCCTTTCCTGACAGATTAATTAATACAATTCCGAACTTTCTCTATAAAACAATAATACACTAACATTACTTCTTTTATAAAATCATTTATAAAAGAAGATGTACAAATATAATAAATTCATTTATTATAGCTATATGTAACGGAAAGTTTTTAAAATAATTACAAAACTTGCTTTCCTATTAAATAAGTTGCAGTAATAGCACGATCATCTCCCAGTATCTGCAATCCGAATAGTTTGTTTTCTATATTCCAATTATTGGTGCGTTGCAGATATTCTTTACGTAGCTGTTGAGAATCTGTAGAAGCATAATCTACAACAATAAAATCAGCATCACTGCCGGGTGTAAAACTACCTATTTTATCTTCCAGGTGTAATGCTTTGGCACTGCCCAGAGTGCATTTATAAAGTAACTCCAATGCCGAAACAGGATAACCATTCAGTTGTTGCACTTTATAGGCTTCACCCATTGTTCGGAACATAGAGAACGAGGTTCCTCCCGCTACATCTGTGGCAAGTGTTGTTTTAATAGCAAAGGTATTGACCAGAGACATGTTGAAAAGTCCACTTCCCAGAAACAAGTTGGACGTAGGACAATGGGCTATGGTAGCTCCGGCGGAAGCCAAACGTTCACATTCTTCTTTAGATAAATGAATACAATGGCCAAAAACCGTACGGTCGGTCATCAAGCCTGTTCGTTCATATACTTCCAGGTAATCCGAATGTCCCGGATATAGAGAAAGTACGGAATCTATCTCATCCCTGTTCTCGGATAGATGTGTCTGAATATAGGTATCGGGATATTCGGCATGCAAACGTCCGACACTCTCCAATTGATCCAAAGTACAGGTGATGGCAAAACGAGGAGTGATAACATAACGGTTTCTCCCTTTTCCATGCCATTTCTCTATCAGCCTACGAGTATCAGCTTCCCCTTTTTCTGTAGAATCCAACAAACCTTTCGGGGCATTACGGTTCATCAACACTTTACCGGTCAGCATACACATATCATATTCGGAAGCGATGGTAAAAAGGGCATCAACAGACTCCGGATGAACAGTTGCGTATGCCATACAGGTAGTTGTTCCGTTTTTCAGTAATTCATGTATAAAGAAACGGGCTGTTTTTTCGGCATGTTCCCGGGAAGAAAAGGCTTGTTCGGCAGGATATGTATAATCGTTCAGCCAATCCAAAAGCTGGCAACCATGCATCCCGATTATCTCCGACTGGGAGTAATGGATATGAGAATCAATGAATCCCGGCATAATTAGTTTGCCGGAATAGTCGGTTTCCGGAACAGAAGGATAACGGGCATGCAACGTTTCATAAGGTCCGGAATCTGCCACTTTCCCATCAGAAACCAATAAAGCGCCATCCGGGTAATAACAATATGAATCCTTACTTTCTAACGGCGAGGATATAAAATAAAATACTTCTCCACGAAACAACCTAACCTCTCTATTCATTCTCTTTTTCCTCTTTTCCTTTCACTTTATAGGCTCAACATGCAATGCTATGTGGGTGGCGATACCGAAACGTTGCCGGAGTTTCCTTTCAATATCACACATAATTTCATGTGAACGCGCTACCGTCATTTGTCCATCCACACGAAGATGAACTTCTATCGCAAAATCATTTCCTATACGGCGTGTACGCAGGTTATGCGGACTTTTTACTTCCTGCATTTCCGATATGATGGAAAGGATTTCATCTTCCACCTCTTTTGGTAAAGACTTTTCCAATAAGTCATTAATAGCCGGTATTACTAACTGAAATGCCACTTTTACAATAAAGATACTAACAATTACGGCAGCCAATGGATCTAGCACTCTCCATCGCTCTCCCAGCAGAATAGCACCACCAATACCAATAGCCGTTCCAATGGACGATAACGCATCCGAACGGTGATGCCAGGCATTGGCTATTACCGCCTGGCTGTTCTGGCGCTTCCCTATCAATACCGAATATCTGTACAGGGCTTCTTTTACAAGAATAGAAATAATAGCAGCTATAAGAGCTATTTTGCCGGGACTTTCCAACATTTCGCCCTTTATAAAGAAGTCATAGACTTTATTGATTCCTTCCCAAAAGAGTACAACTCCTACACATAACAACACGATTCCTATAATAGATGTTGCCAGTGTTTCGTATTTCCCGTGTCCATAATCGTGGCTTTCATCTTTAGGTTTGGAAGATATATTAATGAAAAACAGTACAATCACATCTGTTACAAAGTCGGAGAGTGAATGTACCGCATCTGCTATCATGGCACTACTGTGCCCCATGATACCGGCAATAAATTTGAATATAAGCAATAAGAAGTTTCCGACGGAACCAACCAGCGTAACCTTCACTATCTCTTTTTTCCTGGTCTGATTTTCCATATAAAGATGTTCCTTGAAACTTCAAAGATAACTAATAGTTGACAGGTTGGCAAAAATAAATAACTTCTGCCCTACCTGTCAACCATAAATCATTAAAGAATATTGGATGCTAATTCGGATAACTGGCTTCTTTCACCTTTAACAAGGTTGATATGGGCAAACAGTTCCTGCCCTTTCATTTTATCAACCATATAGGCCAGTCCGTTACTTTGGGCATCCAGATAGGGTGAATCTATCTGCTGTATATCTCCGGTAAACACCATCTTTGTTCCCTCTCCCGCACGGGTAATGATCGTCTTTATCTCATGAGGAGTCAGATTCTGGGCTTCGTCTATAATACAGAAAGTTTCAGACAAGCTACGTCCACGGATAAAGGCCAATGCTTCAATCACCAATTGATTGTTCTTTTGCATATCGTCAATCTTGCGGGCATCCGCAGCTCCCGGTGCGAACTGCGCCTTGATAACGTTCAAATTATCAAACAAAGGCTGCATGTAAGGAGCAACCTTTTGCTTTTCATCTCCCGGAAGGAATCCGATATCTTTATTAGCCAAAGCTACAATAGGACGGGCCAATAATACTTGTTTATACATTCCAACCTGTTTTAGTGCGGAGGCAAGAGCAAGCAAGGTCTTTCCTGTACCGGCTTTACCTGTCAATCCTACTAACTTGACGTTCGGGTCATTTAATACCTCGAAAGCAAAACTTTGCTCTGCATTGCGAGGTTGTATGCCGTAATTAGAACCTTTTTCCACCTTCTTTATCTTATCCTCGTACGGATTATAACGTGCTAATACGGAGTTGCGTACACTCTTTAAGATGAAGCAATCATTCGGGTCGAGTTTAGACCTTATTTCCAAAAGATCGGCATCTACACCTTCGGGAGATGAATATATTTTATCTATCAGATCCGGATCAATATTATCGTATGTTGCCTGCTCATGCTCAAATATATCCACATTAATTACTTTATCGGTAATGTAATCTTCAACAAGGATTCCCAACGAGCGGGCTTTCATCCGTAAGTTTACATCTTTAGTAACAAGGATCGTTTTAGTTTTCGGATTTTTATCGGCAATAGATAATGTGCAGGAAAGAATACGGTGATCCGCCGTTTTTTCCGGAAAAGAAAGGGCTATTTTTTCCTGGTACTTATCACCGGTTACAACATGAAGTGTTCCTTTGCCCGGACCTAACGACGCTCCTTTCAGGAACAGATCGTTGCTGGTCAACAAATCCAGCTCACGTACAAATTCACGCGCGTTATAATTTATCTGGTCACTTCCCTTCTTAAACTTATCCAGCTCTTCAAGCACTACAATAGGAAGGTAAATATCATTCTCCTGAAAGTTCTCAATACACTTGTAATCATGCAAGATAACGTTAGTATCAAGCACAAAATTCTTCTTTGCTCCCATAACCTTTCGATTTAATGATTATTTAATGTTGAACTACAAGCACTGTCTGCTCTTGAAAAAGCGCATAACAGCAACTTGGCTTCCCTACAAATATACTTATTTTAGGACACCAATACTCATCCTTATGTAATCTTTTATAGTATAAATCAATTCTTATAAATCTTTTTATCCATAAACTTCTTACTTTTTATAAACGTTAACGGCACATTTTATTCATCTCTTCGGCACTTACTAATTGGATCACATCTGTGATCTATATAGATCACAAGGGTGATCCGATTAAATATATGGGAAGAAATCATTAAAGATTCAGTTCCTTTTTATTTACCGAAGCGTGAAGTATTGACACTTTCATGCTTTTTTGCCTTAAATCCTCCGAATTTCCAGCTGAAAGAGAGACGAATACAGCGTTCGTCATTCAACTTGTTCAAACGGCTCCATTGATTTCCCTGGTTGATGGAAGCTGTGGGGATTGAAGTACGAAAAATGTCATTAGCATGTAAGGAAAGCGCGCCCTTTTGTTTGGCAAATGTCCATTTCACGCCGGCTGTAATATTGTACAGGCGTCCTAAATCATATATACCCTGAATAGCACCCGGAGCAACATAGGTGGCATCTATATCTAATTTGAGATCGGGTTTGTTGCTTAATTTGAATGTATTGGAAGTACTGGCTATACCCACATAGGTATTGCGGTTGAATGACATGCCGTGAAAATGATCGCTCTTTTCCTGCATCCTGTAACCTTGCAGCAATACACGCCCGTTCCAGAATGATCCGACTTTGAAGGGTACAATCAAGTTCAGTCCTACCTGAAAATTATAATTCAAGTTTTCATAACGAAATACGTTTTTTAATTCCGTATCGCTTTGAAAGGGAAGCTGAGTGAAGTAATCCGGCATATATTGGCAGAAGAGCATCAACACATATTTCTGACGAAAAATATAAAGTAATTGGCCTTCGTAAGAATTATAAGGCTTCAAAGCCGGATTTCCTACCGATTCGGAATAGGAGTTCAATGGAGTAGACTGCGGACTAAGTGTCATATAAGAAGGGAATGTTTTATCGCTGCTTACATTCAGTTGCAAAATATGAAACGGCGAGAACATATAACTTAATGCTGCCGTAGGAAACAATGTCCAGTCATTCCATAAGTTTGTCTTCTTCGTATTTTTTATGTAATCGGATTTATAGTATTCACCTTTTAGTCCGACGGTAGCAGAAAAATGTTGCCCGAAAGATTTGGAGACTTCGGCAAAGATATTGGCTGTATAATCTTTCTGTATATTATTTTCCAATGACTCAAGGTCAAGCTCATATCCATTTCCATCGTCATAAGAGTATTCCAAATGATTCTTAGAATATGTATAACCCGCATTAATGCCATAATTGAGCGACCATTCTTTACCTGCGGAAACCGTATGGTTGGCAAATGCAGACCAGCGGGATATATTTTGGTTGGTATAGTTAAGCATGTCTGTTTTAGAACCATTGTCGCTTAAATCAAGAAAATGCAGATCAGATGGAGACTTGTAATGAGTAAAGTCCACACCCGCTTTTACTTCTTTATGTCCGTCATATTGTATATGTATGTTATGTAAAGTCGAATGATTGTCCGACTCGCTGTTACTAAGGTTAGTGGTTGATGTTTTTTCTTCCAGTGGAGAAAAGATTGTATTGGAATTGCGTTTGTTGCTTGATTTATCTGCATTCAGATAATAAGCGGCAGACAGTTTGTCTTTATTTTTAAACGTATAATCTATACCTAAACGGCTAATTCCTTCATTTGCGTGATGGGTACTACGGCCGGTCTGCTCCACTTGTGTTACACCATTATTTAATGTATGGCGCGCCAAAATATCTTCACCGGCAAAGTTGCGTCCTTTAGCTCCGTTCAGCAGAAAATCTATATTCAGGTTCGATTTGGAGTAAAGGATGTTTGTATGTGCATTACTTCCGGCATAATGACGCTGTTCATAATCTATTCCGGCTTCTCCCTGAAAAGAAGGTGTATCGGACATGTTTTTATCCAATATCACGTTGATAACAGCACCTTTTATATTATACTTTGCCGGAGCGGCATACATGATTTCGGCTTTTTGTACACGGGACGCAGGAATAGTTTTCAGTAACCGGATAAGTTGATCCAACGACATCGTGGTAAGTTGTCCGTTTAAAATGATATGCAAATTACCTGCTCCTGCCAATTGTATTTCATCTCCCGTACCGGTAATTCCCGGCAATTGTTTGATGACTTCAAAAGCATTAATGATCGTTTTATCTTTCATAAGCTGCGGTATATCGTAGGATAATTTTCCACCTTCCACCTTTACTTGCGGATGATCTGCTTTTACAGTCACTTCGGCAAGGGCATAATCTTTATCGTTTAGCATAATGATACCGGCATCATCGGCAGAGATTTCTTTTTGAATCGGTTCATACAAAAGATGTTGAAACAGCAGTCGACAAGCCTGATTAGCCGGTCTACCGAACTTAAATAGCCCGAGACTATCCGATATTGTAGCATATACAGAATCCAATGTCTGAAGTATTACAGCCACACCATCCACAGGTTGATTTTGTTTGTTTATAATCTTACCGTTAATAGTTTGTGCAACTAACATCCCGTTGCAAATGAAAAGAAAGAACAGAGAATAATAAAGTATTCGTTTCATATCGCTCATCGTTATAAATTCATTAAAGCAAAGAAACCGGGATTATGGATAAAACTGTGTTACCACTTAATTATAAAGTGTTATCCAGTCTTACCAGTAGTGTTATTTAGTCTTATCATCGAACATAAATTAGAGAATGAGACAATGCCCTATCGAGACTTTATTTATCTTTGGCTAGAAAAACAGGAAGATTGATGAACACTCGTTTGCGTTTCAAACTCATTGCCATACTGATTACTTTATCATTAGCCGGATTGGTTGCATTTCAAGGCTATTGGTTGCATGGTCTGTATAAGACATTGTATGGCCAAATGGAAATCAATATACAGGAAGCAATGAAGAATGCGGACTATAAAGAGATGTTTCTACGTATCAAAGAGCTAAAGAATAAAGATGTACTTGTACAACACAAGTCTGAAACTATATCTATTTATTCGGATGACAAATCCAATTCTCCGGCCGATAGCACACGTAAACGCCCCTATGCCGTCATGTCTGCCCTAGATGGTTACAAAATGCAGGAACATTCGGCGAATATGCAGGTGCAGATAGATTATAGCGAGGAAAATGATTCTACTCCGGTAGATTCTACTCTAACCGACTATCTGACAACAATAGGGCAGATTGAAAACATGATACAACGAGCTATGCATATGGATATAGATTCTTTATCACCCATCGTATTTGACAATTATAACAAATTTCTCAAACAAGAACTTATAGCAAGAAATATAGTTACCGAACATGAACTTATTGTTGCCTATCAGCCGGAAGGCGAAAGAAAAGCTAAAGGTTGGATGAACCTGGGTAGTAATGAAATACTGAAAAAGGCTTATAAAGACAAGCTTCCGTCGGATACAACTGTCAATGTACCGCTCGTTTCCGACAAAGATTTTTCCAGATGGAAAGATGTCGTATATTTTGACTATCCGATATTTACGGATAATTTACTGTATTACCGTTTATATCTTAAATCTCCATCATATATAATATTAAAGCAAATGAGCGGAATATTAGTATCTTCCGTTATACTCTTTATATTAATCGTGATAGCCTTTATCTATCTGCTTCGTACCATCCTTAGACAAAAGACAATGGAGGAATTGAAGACTGACTTCACCAATAACATGACGCATGAATTAAAGACGCCCATTTCAGTAAGCTATGCTGCCGTAGATGCCTTATTAAACTTTAGTGATTCAGTTAGTGACAAACAACGGAAATACCTGACTGTTGTAAAAGATCAACTTATCCACCTTACGGGATTGGTTGAGCAGATTCTTGCACTTGCCGTAGAAAACAGGAGTACATTCCATTTACATCCGGAAGAAATAAACATCAGCCGTCTTGTTACTTCATTGGCAGAACAGTACAGGCTAAAGGCGGGTAAAGAGGTTGAGTTTAAACTGAATGTATCTGATAATCTGAATGTGCTGGCAGACCATACACATATATATAATATGTTGAGTAATTTGGTAGACAATGCTATCAAATATTGTGATAAAGAACTCTGTTGTATCATTCTGGAAGCAACAAAAAACGAGCAAGAAGTCTGTATCTCCGTAATTGATAACGGAAGAGGTATCAGTGAAACAAATCAAAAGCATATATTTGACAAGTTCTTTCGTGTGCCCAACGGAAATCTCCATAATACAAAAGGCTACGGATTAGGACTGTATTATGTGAGAGACATGATGGCTAAACATGGTGGAACGGTTACAGTGGAAAGTCATTTAGGAAAAGGTTCTACTTTTACATTACATTTTAAATATACATAATAAACCGCAATGATATGGATAAGATAAAGGTTTTACTGGTAGAAGATGAAAAAACATTGGCCATGATTATAAAAGACACGTTGGATGACGAAGGCTTTAATGTTACGTTAGCATACAATGGCATAGAGGGGTTATATCTAGCTAAAGTGGTAAATCCGGATGTTATTGTTACAGACATCATGATGCCTAAGAAGGATGGCTTTTCAATGGTTTGTGAATTACGGAGAAAGAGATGCACCATCCCTGTTCTTTTTCTGTCTGCCCGATCTTCTGCCAATGATGTGGTTGAAGGATTTGAATTAGGCGGAAACGATTATTTGAAGAAACCCTTCGGCATGGCAGAACTGGTTGTCCGCATCAAAGCATTGCTACATAAAATAGTTGTCTGTCCGGTAGAAGAAACAACATTTACTCTCGGCGAATATGTATTTGATTCTATTACGCAAACCTTATCCTGCCACGGAGAAAAGAAATTATTAAGCAATAGGGAATCGGAAATACTAAAACGGCTTTGCATAAATCAAAATCGCATAATGCCGATGAAAGAAGTCTTGTTAGATCTTTGGGGAGACGATTCGTTCTTCAACTCCCGTAGCCTTCACGTATTTATCACGAAGTTAAGGCACAAATTATCGAATGATAAATCAATTAAAATATTAAATATTCGAGGAATCGGGTATAAACTGATTATTGATTGAGGCAGTTCATATTCGTGCTCGAAGGTGACAAACTATCACGAAAAAGAACGTAAAGGCAGGCAATGGTATAATAAAATTGAGTACTTTTGCGCAACTCAAACTACAATAAAATGACATACGAAGATACATTGCACTATCTATATACCAGTATTCCTGTATTTCAGCATAGCGGCGCTTCTGCCTACAAACCCGGTTTAGATACAAGTATAGCTCTCGATAATCATTTAGGCAATCCTCACAAATCATATAAAACGATCCACGTAGCGGGAACAAACGGCAAAGGCTCTGTCAGCCATTTGCTTGCCGCCATTCTTCAACAATCCGGATATAAAGTAGGGTTATATACTTCTCCCCATCTGGTTGATTTCAGAGAACGTATCCGGGTAAACGGAAGTATGATAACGAAAGAATATGTAACCGGCTTTGTTGAACGCTATCGCTCCTTTTTTGAACCGCTTCATCCATCCTTTTTTGAACTTACCTCTACAATGGCTTTCGATTACTTCCGCAGTGAAAAAGTAGATATTGCTATAATAGAAGTAGGCTTGGGAGGACGATTGGACAGTACGAATATTATTACACCTGTTTTAAGTATCATAACAAATATCAGTCTCGATCATACTCAATTTCTGGGAGATACGGAAGAAAAGATTGCTGCCGAGAAAGCCGGTATTATCAAGAAACATGTTCCCGTGTTGCTGGGTGAAGCGAAAAAAGAAAGTGTACTCAATGTATTTGCCAGTACGGCCGAAGCGAACGGTGCTCCGTTTTACTTCGTTCAGAATATGGATTTACTGAATGAATCCCATATGTTATACGATCGCGAAGGCTGGTATTTTGATACCAAAGAATACGGTGTGTTATTGGGTGAATTAGGAGGTATGGCTCAAGGGGTAAATGGACAAACCGTGATAGGTGCATTGAAGCTGTTGATTAAACAAGGCCTGAAAATCCCATTGAATGCCATACGTGAAGGTTTCGGGCGTGTTACGGAGTTAACCGGTTTGATGGGACGCTGGCAAAAGTTGAATGAGAATCCGACAGTGTATTGCGACACCGGACACAATGTTGGCGGTTGGCAACATCTCTCCTCCTATTTGAACAATCAGATAATGCCGAAATATAAACACCTTTATATGGTTGTAGGCATGGTAAACGACAAAGATATTGACGGCGTGCTTTCTATGATGCCTCACGATGCCTCCTACTTCTTTACCCAAGCTTCTGTAGAACGTGCCATGCCGGCCGGAGAATTTGCGGCGAAAGCCGTAGCCCATGGTTTGTCCGGTATTGTGTGCAATACGGTAAAAGAGGCTGTACAGGAAGCGTTAAGCCGTGCTGATAAAGACGATATGATATTTATTGGAGGAAGTACCTTTGTGGTAGCTGATGCTATTCCTTTATTTCAAACAAGTAAATAACTTAATTCAAAAACAAATATTATGACACAACAGATTCAACGTAAACTAAGCGAGTCGAAAACCGCTCGCTGGAGTGTCTTGGCACTTGTGGCATTTACAATGCTATGCGGATACTTTATAACGGATATGATGGCTCCGCTTCAAGATTTGCTCCAAACCCCAGTAATGAGTGGAGGTCTAGGCTGGAGTGGAGACGATTACGGTAAATTTACCAGTGCTTACGGTTGGTTCAACGTATTCTTCCTGATGCTGATTTTCGGTGGTATGATTCTTGACAAGATGGGGGTGCGTTTCACCGGTCTTATGGCTACATCCATAATGATTATCGGCGTATTCATTAAGTGGTTTGGTATCTCACATGATTTCGGAGGAGCTACAGTTTCTATCTTTGGCACTGAATGGGGTTATACTTTACTGGTTGCATCATTGGGATATGCCATATTTGGTGTGGGTATAGAAATAGCAGGTATAACTGTTTCTAAAATCATTGTAAAGTGGTTTAAAGGAAAAGAAATGGCATTGGCCATGGGACTGGAAATGGCTTGTGCCCGTATTGGTACAGGCTTGGCAATAGGTACTACCCCACTGTTATGCAAAGCATTCAATAATTCAATCAGTATGCCGATTCTTATCGGATTAATCTTATTGTGCATTGGCTTGTTGTCATTCATTGTATTTGTAGTAATGGATAAGCGCCGTGATGCGGAAGATGCTTATAACGAAGAAGAGGAAGCAGAAGAACCATTCCGTTTTTCCGACATATTCTCTATCGTTACGATGAAAGGATTCTGGTATGTAGCTTTACTTTGCGTATTGTTCTATTCCGCTGTATTTCCATTCTTGAAATATGCACCAAGCCTGATGATTAATAAATTCGGTATAGACCCGGAGTGGTCTGGTGTTATTCCCGCATTATTACCATTCGGAAACATCTTGCTTACTCCGTTCTTTGGTAATTTGTATGACCGTAAAGGAAAAGGTGCTACTATTATGGTTATAGGTGCTATCATGTTGGTGTTTATCCATCTTATGTTCTCTATTCCGGCATTGAATAACTGGATTATTGCCCTTTGCCTGATTCTATTACTGGGTATCGCATTTTCATTGGTACCGTCGGCAATGTGGCCATCTGTTCCGAAGATCATACCGGAAAACAAACTGGGTACGGCTTATGCTTTAATTTTCTGGGTACAGAACTGGGGATTAATGGGTGTGCCTTATCTGATCGGTAAAGTACTCGATGCTTATTGTATTACCGGATATGTAAATGAAAAGCCAACGTATGACTATACCATACCTATGATGATATTTACATGCTTTGGAATCCTTGCCCTTATAATTTCTTTATTATTAAAAAGAGAAGACAGAATAAAAGGGTATGGACTGGAGTTGCCCAATATTAAGAAACCGGAAGAAGAAGCTCAGATCCTGGCAGAAGAAATGATTGCCGAACCGTAGACTAAAATGTTATTATGGATATCAGGGGAAGTGCAGGATAGATTATTCGCACCTCCCCTTTTTATATATACGAACTATCCGGTAAGAATTTATATCCGTTTCTGAATGGCATATATTCAATTTATCTTACTATTTTTGTTATCTAATATATAATATCAGTAAATATGATTTGTTTTCCCAATGCCAAAATAAATCTAGGCTTAAATATAGTAAGCAAACGTCCGGACGGTTATCATAATATCGAGACTGTGTTTTATCCGGTTCCCGTAAAAGATGCACTGGAAATAGTAGCAGCAAAAACGTTCTCTTTTCATCAAACAGGTATTCCCGTTGATGCTCCTATAGAGAAAAATCTGGTAGTAAAGGCACTGAATTTACTGAAAACAAAGTATGAAATTCCCCCGTTGGAAGTTCATTTGCTGAAAACAATCCCTTTTGGAGCTGGTTTGGGAGGAGGTTCTGCCGATGCCGCTTTCATGTTGAAGTTGGTTAATGATTTCTGCAAATTAAATATACCGGATGATGAATTGGAAGAAACAGCATCCTTTATTGGAGCAGACTGCCCCTTTTTTGTACGTAACACTCCTGTGTTTGCCTGCGGAACAGGAAATATATTTGATCCTGTTTCCTTATCTTTAGAAGGTTATTATATGTGCCTGGTAAAACCGGACGTAGCAGTATCCACACCGGAAGCCTATTCTCTTGTTTCTCCCAAATCCCCTGAAAAATATTTGAAAGAAATAATAAAGATGCCGGTTACCCAATGGAAAGAGGTTATGGTAAATGATTTTGAGATAAGTGTATTTACAAAGTATCCTGTTATCCGAAATATTAAGAACGAATTATATAATAATGGAGCGGTTTACGCTTCCATGTCTGGTTCCGGCTCTTCCGTATTCGGCTTATTTAAAGAACCGACCGATCTTAAAGAATCTTTTAAAGATAGCTTTGTCTGGGAGGGAAAGCTATGAATACAATAGCTGACTTTTTTGACACTATAGCCGATAGATGGGATGAACTTTGCACCCATGATCCGGATAAGATAAACCGGATATTAAAGCAAACTTCTTTGCATAAGGGAATGCGTATTTTAGATGTAGGATGCGGAACAGGCATACTTGAACAGTTCTTGTTGCCCTATTCCCCTTCCATGATTGTTGCAATAGATATCTCCCCTCTAATGATTGAACGTGCACAAAGTAAATATGCCGCAAAAAATGTAGACTTTCGTAATATAGATGTACTGGATATAAACAAGGAGCAATTCAACTATATTATTGCTTATAGCGTATTCCCTCATTTTGAACATCAGCAGGAAATAATCCGGCATTTAGCAGCATTGCTTTTACCGGAAGGAGAATTGGTTATATGTCATAGTGAAGGGAGAGATAAAATAAATGCACATCATAACCAACATGCCAGTAAACTATCGTTTGGCCTACCTTCTGCACAAGAGTTGGCTAACTGGATGAAACCGTATTTTGATATACAGACAATACATGACACTGATCAGTATTATTTAGTAAGCGGTAAACGTAAATTATAAAAACAAATGATATATATGAAAAAGAAAATCTGTTTTATTCTAGTTTTATTTCTTTCTATTCCAACGCTATATGCGGCAAAGGATGTGAAAGTAATGCAATATAAACATGTCGGCCCAATTACCGTAAACAAGCCGTTTATGGCTGATACAATGAACGTAAACGGAAAGCCGTATGAAGTAAAGAACCTGCTCAAATCCACATTACCGTTTGACCGCGCGTTATCTTCATCGGAAGTCCTTCAAGCAGACACTGCCGGCACTGTTTCTTTTGCTATCCCTCAAAAAGGTTACGCTCTTCATCTATTCTCTTTCTTTCTTAATAGTGACCGCTATGTGAAAGGGACATTGGAAGTAACCGGAAACGGAGCATTTGAGGTATATGTAAATGACAATCCTGTGGGATCATCTTCTGATCTGACTATGGAGCCTCGTCGTTATGAAATTGTCATTAAATATTTAACGACAGAGACTGATACTTGCAATGCTACTCTTAAAACTGTATTCAAAAGCAAGGACAATGCCGAAGTTATAGCTTCCCTAAATCCCGAAAAGCGTTACACATTAAATAATATTTTAGAAGGGAAAGATTTTCGGGGCATAGCTGTTTCTCCCAATGGTAAATATACATTAGTTAAATATATCAATCGTTTCCCTAAAGGCAAGAGCGAATCATACAGTCAGCTGCTGGATGCGACTACCGGACGTGTTTTACTACAAGATAACGGATTTTTGACTAATGCCCGTTGGATGCCCAAAAGCAATCTGTTATATTATACCCGTAAAGGTTTGAATGGAAAAGAACTGATAACCGTCGATCCTACAAACATGAGGGAAACTGTTTTGGTTGATAATCTGCCGGAAGGTACGTTTAAGTTTACTCCGGATGAAGCATCTTTGCTTTTTACAGTTGAAGAGGAAGGGCCTAAAGAAGGAAATGAATTAATCCGGGTACTGGAACCGAATGATCGTCTGCCCGGCTTCCGTGATCGCTCGTTCATTTGGCGTTATGATCTTCGTTCAGGTCTTTACGAACAACTGACATTCGGTTATCAAGATACTTATATTAATGATATTAGTGCAGACGGTCGTTACCTGCTATTCAGTATAGACGAGAATACATATACGGAATTGCCACACACACGCAGTTCTTTATACAAGATGGACTTAACAAATATGGCTGTCGATACGATTTGGGAAAAAGCTCCGTATGTTAATCAGGCTGCGTTCTCTCCTGATGGGAAACAACTATTGGTAACCGGATCGGGAGATGCGTTTGATGGTATCGGCCTGAACATTAAAGAAGGACAATTATCTAATGATTTCGACGGGCAGTTATTCATATATAATCTTACTGATCGTAAAGCAACCCCGCTTACAAAAGACTTCAATCCGAATGTAATGAATGCCGTATGGAACCGCTATGACGGACAAATTTATATTCTGACGGAAGATCAGGATTGCCAGTATATCTACACCTGCAATCCGGTTAATGGTAAGATCAAGCAAATTGTCACCTCCGAAGAGGTTATATCAGGCTATTCATTGGCAAATGCTGCGCCCGTATTATTTTATTATGGGCAAAGCGCTTCTAATGCCAATCGTTTATATGCCTATGACTTGAAAGGCGGAAAGAGTAAGCTCATGTATGATCTTTCATCCGACAAATTAAAAGATATTGTATTAGGAGAAGTACATGATTGGAATTTTACTTCTGACGACGGTACAACTATTCAGGGACGTTATTACTTGCCTCCTCACTTTGATCCGAGTAAAAAATATCCTATGATTGTGTATTATTATGGAGGAACGGCCCCTACAAACCGTATGTTGGAGATGCGTTATTCCATGCACATGTATGCAGCCTTGGGGTATGTTGTTTATACATTGAATCCAAGTGGGACAACCGGTTTCGGACAAGAGTTTGCCGCTCGTCACGTAAATGCTTGGGGAATAAAAACTGCCGACGAGATCATTAAAGGAACAAAGTTGTTCTGTAAAGAACATAATTTCGTGAACGACAAAAAGATTGGTTGTATCGGTGCCAGCTACGGCGGTTTTATGACACAATACTTGCAGACACGTACGGATATATTTGCTGCTGCTATCAGTCATGCAGGAATCAGTGCTTTAAGCAGTTATTGGGGAGAAGGTTATTGGGGATATGGATATTGCTCGGTAGCAAACAAAGGCACATATCCGTGGAATAATCCGGAATTCTTTACCAAACAAAGTCCTTTGTTTAATGCCGATAAAATAAATACTCCAATCCTGCTTCTTCATGGTAACGTAGATACAAACGTACCTATAGGAGAAAGTATACAGATGTTTGCCGCCTTGAAGATTTTAGGTAAAACGGTAGAATTTGTCCAGGTAGATGGAGAAAACCACGGTATTATGGGATATAGTAAACGAATCGGATGGCAAAATACAATTTTTGCCTGGTTCGCTAAATGGCTGAAAGACGAACCGGAATGGTGGACAGCTATGTATCCTGAACGGACTTTATAATAAATTAAAGGGGATTTGTTTACGTAACAAATCCCCTTTAATCTTTCTTATTTCATACCCTATAATGGAAAACCATAGGATTGCTTCACTTCATCCATAACAAATACACTTTTCAAAGAACCCAGACAATCCAATTTCCCCAATACATTAATAAGAAATTCCTGATATGCTTTCATATTAGGGGCACGGATCTTTAGCAGATAATCATAATCTCCGGAGATATTATAGCATTCCGTCACTTCCGGTATATGACGGATAGCTTCTGTAAATTCATGGGCGATAGCCGTATTCAACTGTTTCAATTTAACATTACAAAATACCATAAAACCCTGGTTCAGTTTATCTGCATCCAGTACGGCAATATACTTTTTTATATAACCTTCATTCTCCAATCTGCGCAATCGTTCGAATACCGGAGTAGACGATAAATTCACTTGTGCAGCCAATCCTTTTGTCGTTTGATTGGAATTTGCCTGCAATATCCGCAATATTTGCAAGTCTGTTTGATCTAACGTTTCCATCTCATTTAGAATAATATTCTGTTTTCATTTCACTAGACCGTCTATAAACGATACATTTTCTATGTAAGCAAACAAAAATAGGAATATTTTTCATATTTACGCATTGTATTGTGTATTATTTTCTTTAAGTATAGATTTGCAAAGTATAAACAACTAAACGATAATAGACGATGAATACAAAACAATTGCATTTTGAGACGTTACAACTTCATGTTGGACAAGAACAACCCGATCCCGCAACAGATGCACGTGCTGTGCCTATTTATCAGACAACATCATATGTATTTCATAATTCCGCACATGCGGCTGCACGTTTTGCCTTACAAGATCCGGGTAATATCTATGGGCGTCTAACAAACTCTACCCAAGATGTATTAGAAAAACGCATTGCAGCTCTTGAAGGTGGTGTTGCCGCATTAGCTGTTGCATCAGGCGCGGCTGCTATTGCTTACGCCTTTCAGAATATAACGAAAGCAGGAGACCATATTGTAGCCGCCAATACAATTTACGGTGGGACTTATAATCTTCTGACACATACTCTTCCTGCCTCGGGGATAACAACTACGTTTGTAAATCCTTCTGACTTACAAAACTTCGAGCGTGCTATTCGTCCGGAAACAAAGCTTATCTTCATTGAAACGCTGGGCAATCCGAACTCCAATATAATTGATATAGATGCAGTCTCAAAAATAGCGCACGATCATCAGATTCCACTTATTGTAGATAACACATTCGGTACGCCGTTTCTGATTCGTCCTATTGAGCACGGAGCAGATATTGTAGTACATTCCGCCACCAAGTTTATTGGCGGACACGGAACTTCATTAGGAGGAGTAATTGTGGACGGCGGACGTTTTGACTGGACTGCTTCCGACAAGTTTCCGCAATTAACGCAGCCCGACCCTTGCTATCATGGAGCCATATTTGCGGACGTTGCCGGAAAAGCGGCTTACGTAACACGTATCCGTGCAATATTGTTACGCGATACCGGTGCAGTAATAAGTCCTTTTAACGCCTTTCTGTTATTACAAGGATTGGAAACTTTGTCACTGCGCGTAGAACGCCATGTGGAAAATGCGTTGAAGGTAGTGGACTATTTAAAGCAACATCCCAAAGTGGCGGCCGTGCACCATCCAAGCCTGCCGGAACATCCCGACCATGCTATCTACCAGCGTTATTTCCCTCACGGGGCAGGTTCTATCTTTACTATAGATATAAAAGGCGGAGCCGGAGATGCACAACGGTTTATCGACCACCTTGAAATATTCTCCCTGCTTGCTAATGTTGCCGATGTCAAATCACTGGTAATTCATCCCGCCAGCACTACTCATTCCCAATTGAGTGAAGCCGAGCTGAAAGAACAACATATCCTTCCGGGAACTGTCCGCCTTTCCATCGGAACGGAACATATTGCAGACCTGCTGGATGATATTTCACAAGCATTGGATGCGATTTAGTAACCAGTATTTAAATGATAATCCCACCTGCTGCATACGCAACAGGCGGGATTTATATAGTAAGTTTGTTATGTAAGAAAAACTTATTTGATATTCGGATTCAGCTTATGCCATTCTGAAATTGCAGGCAACACGCCCATCGCTATCACTTCGTCACGCAAAGCGCAAAGATGTTCATAGCTCTTTTCCAAAGCAGCTTCTTCTTCGGGAGTTCCTTTTACATCTTTCAGAGCAACACCCTCTTTTGTAATAGAAGTTTCCCAAGCCATCATGATATGATCGAACTTACCGTTTGACACATAAGCTCCGGCAGGCCAACGGAATGGTTTACCTCCCATAGCGGCGGCAATCATCTCGATAGACACATACGACGGGCTTTGGAAAGAAGAACGACCGCGCAAAGCAATTATATTCGCTCCGCCTTTGGTTACCTTTGCCTGGATCTCGGCCCATTGATCTTTCGTCAAGTCGGCAGTGCCAATGATGTCTATCAGCTTCTTGCCATTTACTTTAGCAGTTGAAGCATATACGGCCATTTGTTCGCCATGACCGCCATACGTACGGCAATTTTCCACCAAATCCATAGAAAGTCCGAAATGTTTAGCCAGTTCGCTACGCAGACGTGTACTATCCAATGCTGCCAAAGTAGTAATCTGAGAAGGTTTCAAACCTGAATACAATAATGTAATAAGGCCGGTAATATCAGCAGGATTGAAAATAACGACAATGTGTTTAACATCCGGACAATATGCTTTTACATTCTTACCGAATTCTTCGGCAATAGCAGCATTGCCTTTCAGCAAATCTTCACGGGTCATACCTGCTTTACGGGCAGCACCTCCGGAGTTTACAATATATTTGGCACCGGTTAATGCTTCCTTTATGTCGGAAGTAAATGTGATATTCACACCTTCAAAACCACAATGGAATAATTCTTCCGCTACACCTTCCAATCCCGGAGCATACGGGTCGTACAGGCAAATGTTTGAAGTTAAACCCATCATAATGGCAGTCTGTGCCATGTTTGAACCAATCATACCTGCTGCACCCACGATGGTGAGTTTCTCGTCTGTTAGCATCTTCATAAAATAATGTTTTAAGTATATATAATGTGAACTGTTTTCTACCTGGCAACAAAGATATAAGTTAATAGCCAATTAAGCCAATCACTAATATGAATATTCCATAATAGGAAGTTATCACCGCAAAACTTTTGCGCCGTACACGGCAAAAGCATAAGTAACCTTGATTTGGATTTAACTCACATAAAAATCAAAAATGTTTATGTAAGTTTGCAGCATGAAAACATTCAGACCTGATGCCTGGTTGCCAACAACCAAGAAAGAAGTGGAAGCGCGAGGCTGGGATTACATCGATGTAATCCTTTTTAGCGGCGATGCTTACGTAGACCATCCCTCTTTTGGCGCGGCCGTTATCGGACGGACATTGGAGGCCGAAGGGCTTCGCGTAGCCATTGTTCCGCAACCGGATTGGCGTGGCGACTACCGGGATTTTAAGAAGCTGGGCGCTCCCCGCCTCTTCTTTGGAGTGTCTGCCGGAGCTATGGATTCCATGATTAATCATTATACGGCCAACAAACGCTTGCGCAGTGACGACGCCTACACGCCCGACCGACGCGCCGGCATGCGTCCGGATTATCCAAGCATCGTATATACGAAGATATTAAAAGAACTCTATCCCGATGTTCCTGTTGTACTGGGAGGAATAGAGGCCTCCCTGCGCCGCCTTACCCATTACGATTATTGGCAAGATCAACTGCGTCCGGGCATCCTGGCCGACAGCCCTGCCGACCTGCTCGTATATGGAATGGGAGAAATGCCTCTTAAAGAATTGGTACGCCGACTGCAAGCCGGTGAACTGTTCAACCGGATAAAAGATATACGGCAAACAGCTTATCTGGCAGAACAGGAGGCTGCATTGCCGGAAGATATAGAACTTTACTCGCATGAAGAATGCCTGAAAGATAAACTAAAACAGGCAAAGAACTTCCGGCACATAGAAGAGGAATCGAATAAATACAATGCTTCGCGGATTCTGCAGAAGGTTGGTAAAAAGGCAATAGTCGTGAACCCGCCTTTTCCTCCCATGTCGGAAGAAGAGCTGGATGCTTCTTATGATTTACCTTACACCCGTTTGCCGCATCCAAAGTACAAAGGGAAAGTGATACCGGCTTTCGAGATGATAAAGCACTCGGTTAATATTCACCGGGGTTGTTTCGGCGGATGTGCATTCTGTACAATCTCTGCCCATCAGGGGAAATTTATTGTCTCCCGAAGCAAAGAATCCATATTGAAGGAAGTAAAGGCTGTGACGGAGATGCCCGACTTTAAGGGTTATCTGAGTGATTTGGGCGGACCTTCGGCCAATATGTACCGAATGAAAGGAAAAGATGAACGTATATGCAGCCAATGCAAGAAGCCTTCGTGTATCTCGCCGGTAGTGTGCAAAAACCTGAACGCAGATCATACTCCACTGCTGGATATTTATAACGCGGTAGACAAGATGCCGGAAATCAAACGTTCTTTTATAGGCAGCGGCGTGCGTTACGATTTGTTGTTACACCGTTATGCAGATGAAGAGTTGAACCAGGCCGCACGCACCTATACGGAAGAGTTGATAGTCCGCCACGTTTCCGGTCGTCTGAAAGTAGCGCCCGAGCATACGCAAGACGAGGTGTTGAACCTCATGCGCAAACCGTCTTTCCAATTGTTCGGACAGTTCAAAAAGATATTCGATAAGGTTAATAAGCAACATGGGCTAAACCAGCAACTCATTCCTTACTTCATTTCCAGCCATCCGGGGTGTACGGAAATAGATATGGCGGAGCTGGCCGTTATCACCAAAGGCTTGCACTTCCAACTGGAACAGGTACAGGATTTCACCCCCACCCCTATGACGCTGGCCACCGAAATGTATTACACCGGCTATCATCCTTATACGTTGGAGAAGGTATATACGGCACGAAGCAAGGAACAGAAACTGGCGCAACGTCAATTCTTCTTTTGGTACAAGCCGGAGTTCCGCAGGCAGATAACACAGGTTTTACAAAAGATGGGAAGAAAAGACCTTATCAACAAACTGTTCGGAAGGTAAACTATTTCCATACCTTGAATTTATAAGAACCGGAACCTGCTTCCAGCAGCGTATAGCCATCTGAATAGAATATAGCCTTTACGTCTTGTGATGAATTTATAAAATGGCCGTTTTCTGTTATGGTTGCATTCTTGGAAGACGGCAGATAAATCTGTGCCGATGTGTTAGCCGGTATAGTTACTTGAAGTTCAAACAAGCCTTCTTCCTTCTTCCAATTGCTTTCAATCGTTCCATAGATTGATTCGTAACTGCATTTCACCCAATTAAGGTCACCCGCAGGCTGTGGCTTAATTATTATTTTACTAAATCCGGGAGCTGCCGGATGAATTCCTCCCAAAGATTGATAGAGCCACTCTCCTACACTTCCAAACATCGGGTGGTTCTGGGAAAATACATTATCTGAATATTTCCAAGTTTCCCATAATGTGGTTGCACCGGATTCCAGCATATAGCCCCAGCCTGGGAAAGTCTTCTTCGTTACCATTCCATAAGCTATATCATTCCGGTTATTTTGGCTTAACACACTTAAAACAGCCGGCACACCAAAGATTCCGGAAGATACATGTCCGTCCCGTTTATCAATGGCTTGTAGCAGGACATCGAAGGCGGCTTCCTTTTCATTATCAGGAAGTAAATCATAAAATAAAGCTATTGCCTGGGCGGCTTGGGTATAATTACCGACTTTACCTGTACCAATTTCCAGAAACTCTTTAATAAAAGCGTCTTTTATCTCAGACGCTAATTGGCTGTATATTTCTGTGTCTTTAGTATGTTTTGTTAGAGAGGCGAACTCAGCCAATAATATCTGGTAAATGGCTTTAGTTTTTTACCGGAGTAAACGATATTTATATTCTGAGGGCTGTTTACTCTCCCACTTTTCCAAACTAACCTTTTCCCATCTTTCAAGTCTCCTTCCTCACAGGATACCTGTATTTCATAAGCCGATTGCGTCTGATTACGTGCCTGCGACTCCAATTGCCAACCAAGTACCGGAGTATATACATCTATTCCCAACGGGTTTTCTATATACTCACATGTTAATCCCTTTAGCTTAAAAGGTTCAGCATTTCCCAATAATGTAAATACAGTTAGAAAGCAAACAAGTATTTCTATTCTTCTCATGAAGTGATTTTTAATAATGAAGACAATCTATTCATAAAAACTATTTGGACGATACAAAGTGATAGGATCCCGACATGACATTGAAGACCGCATATTCACCTTCCATACCTACAAATTCAATTCCTTCCGCCTCAGATATATTTCTATTATTTTCAGTAATAGCGTCCCCTGTTGTTGCGGGAATACAAACACGTGCAGTCGTATTACAAGGAATAGTTATATCCCATTGAAAGTCATTTCCATGTTTTAGCCATGCGCTTTGAATTAAACCGTATGGAGAAAGAAAAGATGCCTTTACTTCATTTAGTCCGTCCACCGGATACGGCTTCAACTCTATTTGACTAAAACCTATACATCCTTGCTTATTTCTAATACCGGCTAAATATTCATAAAACCAGGTAACGAGGTCTCCCAATAACATCACATGGTTTCCCGAATTCATTGCCGGATCAGCTGTATTACCATTCCATAGTTCCCAAATAGTAGTTGCTCCATTCTCAACCATGTAGCCCCAACTTGGATAATCACGATTCGTTGCGATACGAAAAGCCAGATCAGCACGCCCATGTTCGCTCAATCCACGCATTAACCATTGGATACCTATTAAGCCGGTACTTACATGTCCGTTAAAATCATTTTCCGTTTTACTTACGATTTGTTTAAATATTTCTTTTTCATATTCAGCCGGAACCATACCATAACAGAGTGGCATTAAATTAGCGGTAACGGTATTGTTACTGTACTGAGGAACTTCTTTGTTCAGGTATTTGTCATTAAACGCTTGCCGAATATTCTTTGACAGTTCGGAAAAATAGACAGCATCTTCCGGTTTTCCCAAAAGGGTTGCAAAACCGTTCATTAAATTTGATAAATGATAATAGAAAGCCGTACCAATCAATAGTCCATCCGTTTTCCTTGCCGGATCTTCCGAGAATATAATTTCAGGTCGTTCAGGAGGAAGACACCAGTCTCCATATGTATCGCGTGTTATAAGATAATCAACCATAAAATTCTCTTTCATGTAATCCAACCATTTTTTCATTGAAGCATAATGCTTGGCTATTGGTTCTGAATTTCCATATTGCTCATATAACATATTTGCTATAATGATATAGGCGGCAGGCCAGGTCATATTATTATTATACGCATCCCAATAATTAGGCGCAACATCCGGTATGCTACCATTTTCAAGTTGGGCTTGCTCTATATCGTCCAGCCATTTGGCATAGAGGTTATTGTTATTAAAAATAAAACTTTCCCCCAATGAGCCGGTTGCGCGATCACCTAACCATCCCATCCGTTCATCACGTTGCGGACAGTCGGTAGGCATGCCACGGTAATTGCCTCTTATTCCCCAATAAGCATTCTTATATATTTGATTAATCGTAGAATCCGAAGTCTCAAAAGTACCAACAGTCTCCATCTCATCATAAAGGACTTTCCCTTCAAAGCTTTCCAATCGGGGAATTCCCGGATATCCGGTTATTTCAACATAGCGGAAACCATGATAAGTAAACATCGGTTGCCATGTTTCTTCATTCCCTCCTTTTAGGGTGTATTTATCGGTAACTTGCGCTTCCCGTATATTTGCCATATAAAGACTGCCATCCGGATTTAAGGTCTCGGAAAAACGTAAGGTGACACAATCTCCTTTCTGGCCTTTTACGCGCATTTGTAGCCATCCCACCATATTTTGTCCCATATCCATGATGTATTTTCCGGAAGCCTGTTCTTTAATTCCAACAGGTTTAATAGTTTCCATAATCCTTATATTCGGATTTATTTGTGCTTCTAATTTACCGCCCGGAGATTCTGTCAGATCAGCTTGCAGCCAAATACTGTCATCAAATCGGGGTTGATTCCATCCAGCCATTTCTTTAGTTGCGTCATATTCTTCCCCATCAAATTCATTATTACTTCTTATAGGGCCATCGGCAGTAACATTCCAGGTATTGTCACTCACAATTACTTGCTTTTCCCCGTCAGTATATTCAATCTCCAGTTGCAATATCATTTTAGGGAAGCCGAAATTACGTACATTATACAACCAATGATGTCCGGGTGGATAATAATTATCCCGACGACGCATCGAGAAGAATCGTCCGTTACCCAAAACAACACCAATCGCATTTTCTCCATTTAGGAGTTGTTCTGTTACATCAAATGTATTATACTTAATAGATTTTGAATAATCAGTGGGAGTCGGCGATAATTCCTGATCTCCAATGACATCACCATTTAGATACAATTTATACAATCCGAGGCCTGACAGATATAGAGTTGCTTTCTTCATTTGCTTCTCTGTCATAAATTCTTTTCTAAAATAGCGGGCAGATAATCTTGTATATTGCGTATCCGGATTATCCCATTCGAAAGCTCTGTCCAAACCTATCCATTGTGCTTGCCAGTCTTTTTCATCCAGCAACCCCATAGACCAATAAGCAGGTTCACTCCATGAACTTTCGCCTTTAGTAGTAGAAACTTTCACTTTCCAATAGCAGGTCTGCCTGCTACTTAACGTTTTTCCTGCATATACAACTTGAATTGATTGGTCGGAAACAACATCTCCTGAGTCCCATAAATCTCCTTGTTCTTTATCCAGCAGCTCCAAAGAAGAAGCAACAAGTATATGATACCCTTGTTGTTTGATACCTCTCTCCTCTCCGGTAATAACCCAACTCAATCTCGAAGCTAAACAATCAATACCTAAAGGATTGGTTAACATTTCACACTTGAGACTTGATATTCCTGTCTTATTATTACAAGAAATCAGCATAAGAAACAGGCAGAGAATAAAGGTCATCTTTGTTTTCATAATTCTATTATCAGATTAAATTCAAGAAAGAAATTGTTACTGTCATAAATACAAGTTTTACATATCCTTCTTAAGACACACACTCGTTTCTATTATAATAATTCCTTTATTACATCATTCAATTTGTAATTATGGGATTCCAGCAGCCTGACAGCTTCTTCTTCCGGCAATTGGAATAATACATGCAATATCTTCTTCGCGCGTTGGATAAGTTTATTGTTTATACATTCCATTTCCGTCATATAACTGCCATGTACTTTCCCAAGCCGTATCATTGCTATGGTTGATAAGAAATTAAGTACTTTTTTGGTAGCTGTGCCAGCCTTCATACGGGTAGAACCGGCTACCACCTCGTTGCCTGTACGCAAAGCAATAACTTTGTCGCTGAATGGAACTGACGACACATCTTCCTGTATAAAAACACTGTAAGCGCCCACCGTCTTTGCATAGGCCAATGCCGACTGCACAAAATAAGCACATCCGCTTACAGAGATGCCAATCACAACGTCCTTTTCCGATACGTTAGCCAATACCATTTCAGGCACACTGCTCGCATCTTCTTCAAAGTTTGTCTCAATATCAATAGCAGCATCCGCTACTCCTCCTGCTATTAATGTAAGAACATGTTCGCGAGGAAATCCGAAAGTACAGGCTATTTCCACCGTATCTACAGCAGCCAACCGCCCACTGGTTCCGGCACCGACATATATAAGACGGCCGCCTTTACTTAAGCAGTCGGCTATCCTGTCTGCGGCTTCTGCTATATCCGTTAAAGATTCTGATAGTATATTGCCTGCTTCCTGTTCTGTTTTCCATAAAAGAGAAGCAAGTTCCGTTGTTCCCATTTTATGCAAATGGATAGAAGAATCGTAAGGTTCTTCCGTAACAAGCGTTTTATATTCGGGAATATTTTGTAATGACTGAGCATGTTGTTCGCCGGCGGCAATTAATAGCATGCCCAGCAAAGGCAATTCATTCGCTTCCGGCATTAAGCGGATTTCTATAGTATCTCCGGTCAAGACCGGTTCTTTTTGCAACTTAGTCGTCAGCCGTTCCACCAAAGGATAATCCGCGATCTGTACCACGTGGGCCAAGCCGCCTCCTATCAATATGAGATCCGTACGGAAAAGATAGTAAGTAGTCCGTATGATCTGCACCAAACGTTCCAGATAACTTTCCACCTCCTTTTGATATGCTTCTTCCTTGAATACAGCAACCAAGTTATTATCCGGATGTACAGAAGCCAATAAAGAAGCGCTGGCTAATTCATCATAACTGCCGGCAGGTGTTTCTATACTGCCCAACAATGGATGACTATAAAACGGAGCCCACCTGCGTCCGTTTCTCCAAAGGGAGAATCCTAAGCCTGTTCCTATAGGCATCACGCCTATAGTACGGAATCCTTTTAAGTATCCCGCTGCCGCCGCTCCTACAGCCGCCGCATCCGCATCATTTGACAAAACTACAGGAACATGATATTTATCTTTGAGCCAATCAATCCATTTACTACCCCGCAACGGAGCTAAATGATCTGCCGAGAATAATATTTTAGTTCCGGCATAATCAACTATTCCGGCTACAGAAATACCAATAGCGCATACCTTACAATCAGGACACACCAATATATCCATTAACTCCTGAAGCGCGGCAATAAAATCATCTGCGGTTTTATTTACTCCCAAACGGCTCTTTACCCGTTTTATTTCTTCCGGATTTATTTTGTACTCTTCTATACGGTCCTTACAAGGTACGGCAATGCCTTTTACCCACGTACCCCCAATGTCTAAAGATAAATATACTCGTTTCATATTCAATTATGTATTATTCCACCATCCACATAGCATCCTGCATCTCTTGCGATACATTTATATCATGCGTAATATCCCAATAAGACTGATTCTTCTCTACTAAGGTTTGTGTACCAACAATCCAGCTCTGAATCCAACCGGTAAGCGTAGACCAAGCTCCCCATCCGGCATCCGCGTTAGAAGCCCAATAATCCCAACGGTTATAGTCAAATGCACGCATCCATGCTCCATCAAGGTCTTTATGCTTATCACTCTTTACCTGAATACGAATTAAAAAGTCTGATAGTTTATCAACCGCTTCTTTATATTGCGGGTTGCCGGTGGCATGAGCGGCTTCATTCAACGCAAAGAATCCAAAGTTACATGTATATAACATATCCGCTACCGGATCTCCGTTTTTAGCAATTAACGGAGCTTCATGCAATCCATAATCTTTATTCGATTTAGCACCTCCAAACATACCCGTAGCACTGCTTCCCAATTCCTCACGAATAGCGCCACACGCAACCTGATTCTTCAAAACCTCTTGTACAACCGTGTCCAGCCAAGCACGGTGTTCCGGCGTATCTTCTACGCGGACTAGCCAAGCCAGTGGAAGAATCATACGGGCACGTTCTTGCTGAATGCCGTTTGTCCACCCCCATTTATCAGGATATGCTTCCATTGTGATACGGATAGCCGTCTTAGCCTTCTCCAACAAAGGTTTATATCCGGTTTTATTATACAGCCACAAATAACAAGCCCACATCCATGACTCGAAGTGAGGATGCGGATTAACGTAATCCCGCTCACCATAGAACTTCCAGCCGTTTTCCAATATCTGCGGTTCTTCCAATCGTCCACCCTGGAAACCTTGCTTACTGGATATTCTTAGATTGGCCAAAATACATTCTACAACAAATTTATTCCAACGTTCATTCTTTAAGTAAGCCGAAGCTCCTATTACTCCAAGCAGTGAGCGGGCATTATCATCATTATAAAAAACATACGGATGAGTGGCAGACCAGCC
Source organism: Parabacteroides bouchesdurhonensis (assembly GCF_900186615.1). Classification (GTDB taxonomy): domain Bacteria; phylum Bacteroidota; class Bacteroidia; order Bacteroidales; family Tannerellaceae; genus Parabacteroides; species Parabacteroides bouchesdurhonensis. The sequence goes on along the minus strand of NZ_LT896588.1, from coordinate 3,125,035 downwards.
CAGCAAACCATATGAAGCGCTGTCTTTGTTGGCACGAGGACCTTGTCTGAAATTGGCTTCATAAAACATATAATCCATCAAATGTTCCGATGTTTCATCATATTTATCATTATTAAGTAAGCTCCCTGCGGAAGCCAACAAAAATGCCACTTCCCCCTGTACATCGTTACGTAGCCAGTAACGGTATTGCTCTGTTCCATCATAATAAATAGTAGAAGCATGTCCTTCCAAAACACCGTCGCTGCCATTCCCTACCAGCGCATCCAAAGGAACAGGCGGACCAACAGGCATTAATCCGTCTCCTTGTATCTCCAAAGCCCGTTCTTTCCATGAAGGATGAATAAGGAAACGACCATTGTATAACCAGCCTGCCCCTTTCCGTATGGATGTAGTGCGGGCATCTTCCGGCAGTATGGCATTCTCCGCATAAGACGGTTGCGGATCGGATTCCCATTTGGTTAAGGAAATATCTTTCCGGTTAGTTACCCATGAAAGTATATGTTCCCAAACCGATTTCCAGGAAGCGTTCGGAGCATAGCGAGCTGTTTTAAAATTAGATAAGCACGACATTGCTATCATCGTATTCTTCTCTTTAAATAAAAGAGGAAAAACCTCCGTATCCGATAAGCCATACTGGGCCACGTCATAACCTGCAACTTTAGCAAATGAAATATATGGATTCTTCACTTCTGCCTTATAAATATGACAATCGTTCAATGCCAACAGGCTCATGGGTTGTAACGGTAAAAAGAATTTAGAAGAGATAACGCCCCGTTCCAACTTGCCTGTGTATAAATCTTTCGCGATTTGTATTCCGGGATATTCGTTTACAAACTCTACATATAACCTTAAATGCTTTCGCGCGGCCAAATCGTAAAGCTCTTTTGTGATTACGGTTGGCCTATCAGGATATCCGGTTGCAGTTATAATTACGCCGCTTCCTTTAGCGGCTTCTTCAATAGTTTGAGCCGGAGTATCATAACGTTTCACATCCATTCCCTCTTCCGTAAGTAGCAGAAAAAGGTCGTTGTCCGTGTGAGCAGAGATGTTTATGACTTTTTGAGCCAGTATGTTTTGGCTCAGGAAAACAAATAAAATAAATATTTGCAGTAATGATTTGTGGTTATATAATTTCATTCTTGCTGTTATTTTGTGGTTTATTTTCAAAATAAAAAAGGGAATACGTTCCTGTATGCTTTGACGTATTCCCTCTAAATATAATTAAGCCTTAACGGCTATCACTTCTACTTCTACCAGGCCGTTTTTAGGCAACGTCTTTACAGCCACTGCCGAACGTGCAGGAAAAGCTCCGTCAAACGGTGTTGCATACACTTCATTCATGGCAGCAAAATCACCCATATCAGCCAGAAAAACAGTAGTCTTAACTACATCGTTAATAGTATAACCGGCTTCAGAAAGAATAGCCTGTACATTTTTAAAAGCCTGTGCTGTCTGTTCCTTAACAGCACCTTCTACAAAATTCCCTGTAGCCGGATCAATACCCAGTTGGCCGGAAGCAAACAGCATATTTCCCACTTGTACAGCCTGGCTATACGGACCTATTGCCGCAGGTGCATTTGTTGTCGCAATAACTTTTTTCATCGTGTTTATCATTTATATAATTAATAACATCATTGTTTATTCATCCGTTGGCGCACCACTTCGTATATCAGAATAGAAGATGCTACCGATACGTTCAGCGACCCGATTGTTCCGAATTGCGGAATCTTTACCATTTTATCGCATATACGAAGATTTTCCATTGATACTCCCGTATCTTCCGCCCCCATCACTATGGCAACAGGCCCTTCGTATTGAACAGCCGTATAGTTCTCGGCAGCCTTTTCACTGGCGGCATATACCTTTACGCCACTCGATTGCAAGAAACGAATCGCTTCATTTATACTTCTTTCTTTACATACAGGTAATATATGTAAAGCGCCGGCCGATGTTTTAATCGCATCGGCATTTACCGTTACACTTCCTTTTGAAGGGATAACAACGGCATCTACACCGGCGCATTCGCAAGTACGGGCTATAGCTCCAAAGTTGCGTACATCCGTTACTCCGTCCAGCAATACGATAAATGGATTCTTGCCCTGTTCATACAGGAACGGAATAATATCCTCCAGTTTTTGATAGGTTATAGCAGACATATAAGCGATTACGCCCTGATGGTTTTTACGCGTCAAACGATCCAGGCGTTCGGCCGGAACACGCTGTACGGCTATATCACGTCCTTTCAGTACGCCGAACAGTTCACGCGAAAGATCACTTTGCAACTCCCGTTTTACTAATATCTTATCAATTTCTTTGTCTGCCTGTATAGCTTCAATCACGGCACGTATGCCAAAAACCATTTCATTTTCTCTCATGTGTTATATTCTTAATTGAATATCAAATGCTTATTTGTCAAGCTGTGCAATATATCACAACATTGCGCAAATATACAAAGAAAACACTATACTTTTTAGTTCATGAATACTATTATACTAGCACTGAGATAAGCAATTATTAATAAACCGACAGCTGTCGGTCTATAGAACGACCCTTGTCAACCTATAAGCCGACTAATGTCGATCTATAGGCTGACACAGGTCGGCCTATTAATAATACGGAAGTAAAAAGACAGAAAGATATGTCAGTTATCTTAAAAGATGCTTTAAATGTCAATACATTCGGAGTTATCATTTCCATTTTGTACTTTTGCCGCTCAGTTTAAATCAACTTAAACAAACCAATACATGTATCATAGGAGGTTACTTATTTGCTTGGGAATAATAGGAATGGCATCTATCCACTTCATTCAAGCACAGCAACAAGAAATTACGCCGTCTCAATCTTCAAATAACACGACTGTTATTTCACAAGATACAGTTGTGTCTGCAGTTTCCCCTTTCATGATAGATGGCAAACCGATGACGGAAAAGCAGCGTGCGCGTTATTACAAACAACAACGACGTGATTCTATCCGGGCAAAGAAGAATATATGGTGGTCTATCTTAGGAGGACCTTCTTATACGCCGGAAGCCTCGTTTGGCGTAGGCGGTGCGGTATTGGCCAGTTTCCGGTTGAATAAACACGACACTGTTTCCCAACGTTCTTTTATCCCTGCCGGATTTAATATTACATTGAACGGAACTTTTGTCTTTGCCGGTGCGGGAACTTTGTTTTTTAATGAAAACAAGTTCCGTATATATATCAACTACGGGTATAGAAACGAGCCGTCTCATTATTTTGGCAAAGGTTATGAAACCGTAGAACATACGGAAAAGAGTGATTCTACCACCAAGTTCCACAAGAATTATTTCCAACTTTATCCTCGTTTTGTATGGGAAGTAAAACCTCATTTTTACCTAGGATCATTGTTTGATATTAACTATAGTGAATCTACGGATATTAATCCGGTTATGCAGGAAGATCCCTACTTCCAACAATTTAAGCACAAGTATGTAAATGTTGGGCTTGGCGGATTAATACAATATGACACGCGTAACGATGTGGCTACGCCTACATCAGGAATGCTTCTTAGCGGTATAGCCCGAGCTTACGGGAAATATTTCGGCGGTGCTTATAACTATGGTATGTTCGATTTGGAATACAGGCAATTCCAACAGGTTTTCCGTCCGCGCAGTACATTGGCCTGGATAGCCCGCACGCAGATTGGCGTAGGCGATGTTCCATTTACGGAACTCCCGTCTTTTGGTTCTCCTTTCGATTTACGCGGTTATTATTGGGGGAAATATCGTGATAAGACAATGGCTTATGCTATTCTTGAATATCGGCACATGTTCGGAAGCCAGGAGAAATATAAGAGCGGTAACTTCTGGGCTAAATGCGGTTTTGTAGGATGGATCGGAACAGGAACGATTGGTAATTCTCCTGTTGTAGACTGGAATAAATGGAAATTAAACTATGGCGTAGGTCTCCGCATCCAAATGCAACCGGGAAAGAATTTCCGTCTGGACTTGGGGAAAGATCCGAATCAAAGCGGCATGGCTGTTTACATGAATATGACAGAAGCATTCTGAGAAGGATATTTTCTTTCTTAATTTAACACTTGTTTTTTGTATTCTTCTCTAATCTTCCTACCTTTGTACTACACAAAGGGGTGCCAAACTGTATGGGCTGAGATTATACCCTCGAACCTGATGCGGATAATGCCGCCGTAGGAAAAGAACAGAGGCTTTTTCCCTCCTTTCAAAAAGAAGATGGATGAAAATAATACTTTTCGTTACCCGATAGCACTGACTATCGCCGGTTCTGATAGTGGTGGCGGAGCGGGAATACAAGCAGACTTGAAAACATTTTCGGCTTTAGGCGTTTTTGGAATGTCTGTCATAACTGCAGTGACGGCTCAAAACACGCAGAATGTCTATGGTATACAAGCCATCTCTTCCTCCCTGGTAAAAGAACAGATAAACGCGGTGTTTAATGATTTCACGATAGATGCGGTGAAAACAGGCATGCTTCCTAATAAAGAAGCCGTGCAAGCTGTGGTTGAAGCGATAGCAGCCTATTCTCCATCGTGTATTATATCAGACCCTGTTATGATTTCGAGTAGCGGGAAAAAATTAATGGAAGATGAAGCCATTGATATATTAATGAAAGACTTATTTCCGAAGGTTACTCTTATCACTCCTAATATAGACGAAGCAACTTGTTTATCCGGAATAACCATCTGCAATGAAAAGGATATGGAACGGGCCGCCAGACAACTACAGAAAACCGTCGGCTGTTCTGTTCTGATAAAGGGCGGACATCTGACCGGGCAAGCAAGCACCGATATTTTATTTATTCCTGACAGACCGCCCCTACGACTGGAAGCTCCGGTTATCCATACACGTAACACACATGGCACAGGTTGTACATTATCATCGGCCATTGCGGCCTATATGGCACTTGGTAATGATTTGCAGAAGGCGGTTTGTTTGGCAAAAGAATACATAACAAAAGCATTATCGGCAGGAACTGATATGCTTATGGGGCACGGACACGGTGCAATGAATCACTTCTTCTCTCCTATTCCTTTAACTAAAATAAAGATACGGCAATGAAGAAACTGATCGTTATTACCACTCCGGACTTTTTCCCCGGCGAAGGAGAAATACTCACCAACCTGTTTGTTAAAGGAATGAGCCGGTTGCACCTTCGTAAACCTAATTGCAGGCAGGAAGATATGGAAATGCTGTTGAAAGATATTCCGGCTGTATTTTATTCCCGTATTGTATTGCATGATTGTTTTGATATAGTTAATAACGGAAATCCGTTAAATATAGGAGGAGTTCATTTAAACAGACGAAACAATATTGTACCCGACGGATTCAAAGGCAGTATCAGCCGTTCATGCCATAGTATGCAGGAGATAGCGGAAGGAAACCGATTAGACTATCAATTCCTAAGTCCCGTTTTTGAAAGTATCTCTAAAGAAGGATATGGAAAAGGCTTTTCGGCAGATGAATTACGTAAAGCCTCAAACGCCGGACTGATTAATGATAAAGTGATTGCTTTAGGAGGCATTAGCACCACTACAATTCCGCAACTAAAAGACATTAAATTCGGCGGAATAGCCGTATTGGGTGCTTTGTGGGGCAAGACGCCTTCTATAAATGAACAGAACGATATTATAAGGCAATTTAAACTACTACGATCATGTGTATAACAGAAAAACATATTCACCGATGTATCTTGAAAGGCAGCAATCGTTTGATGCTTATTACCAATCGCACCCCAAGATATACCGAATACGATCAGGCAAAGATGTTTTATGAAGCCGGTGGAACGTGGGTTCAGCTCCGCATGAAAGACAATCTGAACTTGGAAACGGCAACAAAAATTGCCGGACTCCGGTTGCCTGACCCGCATTGTGTTTTGTGTATTGATGATAATGTGGATATTGCTCTTAAATCAGGAGCGAAATCGGTCCATTTAGGGAAGAACGACATGCCTGTTAGAGAAGCATGGAGTAAGATTAAGGAATATCAGGCGGATAGTTATTGGGTTGGCGCAACAGCCAATACTTTCGAAGATATTGAACATGCCATATCCGAACATGCGTCTTATATCGGTCTTGGTCCTTATCGTTATACGGATACGAAGAAAAATTTAAGTCCGATATTGGGACTGGAAGGGTATCGCAGGGTTATGGCTCAATGTAAAGAAGCAAGCTATCAAATACCGGTTGTAGCTATTGGTGGTATTTGCCTGGAAGACGTCGTACCTTTATTGGAAACAGGAGTTACAGGAATAGCCGTATCCGGAGCTATAGTCAATGCCTCCGACCCGATGGAAGAAACACGTAAGTTTCTTGCGGAAATAAAGAAAGTGTATGGAAATGAATTTAACGAAGAATATTAAATAGAAAGTATATGGCAAGTAAAAAGGGCATGCGGATTACATATCCTTCATCGGAAAAGATATATGTTCCGGGAGAAATTAATAAGATAAAGGTTGGTATGCGAAAGATAAAACTATTGGATACCGTTACTATTGATGAAAAAGGAGAAAAGATATTCAAAAAGAATAATCCGGTTATTGTATATGATACCAGTGGCCCTTACTCAGACCCCAAAGTATCTATAGATATAAAAGCAGGCATTCCACGAATCCGCGAAGAATGGTATGACCGCCGTCGTGACTTGGTTCAGTTAACCGAATTGTCGTCTGAATACGGACGTGAACGTTTGGTGAATAAGGATTTGGATTCTATCCGCTTTCCGAAACGTTATCTGCCTTATCGTGCAAAAGAAGGCAAAAACATTACGCAAATGTACTATGCCAAAAAACGTATCATTACGCCCGAAATGGAGTATGTCGCTATCCGTGAGAACCAACAGATAGAAGCATTAGGATTGAAATCATACATAACTCCGGATTTTGTACGTAAAGAGATTGCGGCGGGACATGCTATTATCCCGGCAAATATCAATCATCCGGAAGCTGAACCAATGATCATCGGGAGAAAATTCCTTGTAAAGATCAATACGAATATCGGTAACTCCGCTCTTTCGTCCGGCATTGATGAAGAGATAGAAAAAGCGGTATGGAGCTGTAAATGGGGCGGCGATACATTAATGGACCTTTCTACGGGTGATAATATACATGAAACCCGTGAGTGGATTATCCGTAATTGCCCCGTACCTATGGGAACTGTACCTATTTATCAAGCATTGGAAAAGGTAAACGGTCGCGTAGAAGACTTAAGCTGGGATATTTACCGGGATACGTTGATTGAGCAGGCAGAACAAGGAGTTGATTACTTTACCATTCATGCCGGCCTGCTGAGAAAACATGTGGACCTTACGTTAACGCGCCTTACGGGAATCGTTTCACGCGGTGGTTCTATTATGGCTAAATGGATGCAGATTCATAATGAAGAGAATTTCTTATATACACATTTCGCCGAGATTTGTGAAATATTAAAGACGTATGATGTAGCAGTTTCCATTGGAGACGGGCTACGTCCGGGTTCTATCTATGATGCCAACGATGCCGCTCAATTCGCAGAATTGCATACAATGGGAGAATTAACGAAGATTGCCTGGGAGCAATTCGTACAAGTTATCATTGAAGGTCCGGGACATGTTCCTATGAATAAAATACACGAGAACATGAAAGAACAGCAATACGCTTGCAGCAACGCACCTTTTTATACTTTAGGCCCGTTGACAACTGATATCGCACCCGGCTACGATCATATTACGTCCGCCATTGGCGGTGCGCAAATCGCATGGCACGGAACTGCTATGATCTGTTATGTCACTCCTAAGGAACATCTGGGACTTCCCAATAAGGAAGATGTACGTAATGGTGTGATAGCTTATAAAATAGCGGCTCATGCGGCAGATTTAGCCAAAGGACATCCCGGAGCGCAAGTACGTGATAATGCTTTAAGCAAAGCCCGTTTTGATTTTCGTTGGAAAGACCAGTTCAACCTTTCACTTGATCCGGAACGCGCATTACAATATTATAAAGAAAGCGCTGTAACCGACGGAGAATATTGTACGATGTGCGGTCCAAACTTTTGCGCTATGCGTTTGAGTAAAGATATACAATGCAAGAAATAAAAAGATACTAAACGTATCGTTGAAAAGCTGCTATTTATATAGTGGCTTTTCTTTTTCATGCAATTTTACAAACTTCTTACCGCATTCGTAGCCTTCATCATACAAGGCTGACAACTTCTTTGTATCACGCTCCGTACGTCCTACCTGGATAGGATTCTGAGGACGGATTACAATGGCCTTACCGGCTTCTTCCAAATTATCAATATAATCCAGTATTTCGTTATAATAGCGATAACGTAATTTTAGTTGCTTTCGGATAGTCGGATATTTCCTATAGATAAATCCCGGAAGATAAAAGTCCTTATTCTTCTTTCTATATCCTTTATTCCGTGTAAGTATGATAACATTTTTCTCATATCCGTCTTCTATTGCCCTGCGAACAGGAATAGCATCGCAAACGCCGCCATCAACCATCGGTATTCCGTCCACATAAGCGATTGGACACAAAACAGGAAGTGAGCATGACGCTCTTACAATATCAAGCAAGCGTTTGGAATCTTTTTTTTCCTCATAATACTCGGCTTTACCTGTCAAACAATTGCTTGTAACAACAACAAAACGATCCGGAGACTCAAAATAGGTTTTATAATCGAAAGAAAAATATTTATCAGGATAAGTATAAAAAAGGAAATCAAGATCGATATATCCGTGTCCCTGCAAGAAACGGTGAAGACCGATATAGTCATAAATACCCAACAAATCAATGTTACTGAACCGTGAACGTCCACGTTGCCACGAAGCATACGATATACCGTTACTTGCTCCGGCAGATACTCCAATTGTATAAGGAAAACGAATGTCATTATCCATAAAACAATCCAATACTCCTACCGTAAATATGCCACGCATACCGCCACCCTCCAATACTAACCCGGTCTTATTGTCTATTTTCATAATTCGTATTATTAGAAAGCCATTGCCTGGCTCACACCGGACAATGGCTACAAAAATATAGTAAATCAGCGATAAATAGTAGTCTGTTTTACGAATTACTTCGTTACTTCATTGACAAGAGTACGTCCTTCTCTAAAATCTTCAATGTTTTTTAAAGTAGTTTCCGCAATGTTATGCATAGCTTCTTTTGTAAAAAACGCTTGATGAGATGTAACAATAACATTGTTGAATGAAAGTAAGCGGGCTAATACGTCATCGTCAATAATCTTATCGGATTTATCTTCGTAGAAATAATCACCTTCTTCCTCATATACATCCAATCCGGCAGCGGAAATCTTCTTTTCTTTCAAACCTTCGATTAAAGCATTCGTATGAATCAGCTGACCACGTCCGGTATTGATGATCATCACACCCTCTTTCATTTTAGAGATAGAATCGTCATTAATAATATAACGGGTCTGCTCCGTCAACGGACAGTGAAGGGATATAATATCGGAATGTTTGTACAATTCATCTAACGATACGTATTTAATTCCTTCCTCTGCTGCAAACTTTTCATCAGGATATAAATCGTTGGCAAGGATGTGCATACCTAGCCCTTTCAATATATGGATTAATATCTTCGCAATCTTTCCTGTACCGATAATACCGGCAGTTTTACCGTGCATATCAAATCCCATCAAGCCATTCAGTGAGAAGTTTCCATCTCGCGTACGCCAATAAGCACGATGAATTTTCCTATTTAACGAAAGCATCATCGCCAATGTATATTCTGCTACAGCATACGGAGAATAAGCAGGTACGCGAACAACCGGCAATTTACCTTTAGCGGCTGTCAGATCCACATTATTAAAACCTGCGCAACGTAAAGCCAATAACTTTACGCCATTAGCGATCAGCGCGTCTATAATAGCGGCATCTGCCGTGTCATTCACAAAGATACAGACTACGTCCATGCCTTGAGTAAGTACAACATTGTTACTGTTCAAATGTCCTTTGAAGTAACGAATATCGTAGTTATATCGTTCATTAATTTTATCGAACGATGCTATATCATACGGTTTAGCTCCGAAAAATGCAATCTTACATGCCATATATTTCATTTTTTATAATAACTAAGTAAAGATAGCAAATGTTTAAAAGAAGTACATTCGGAAGAAAAAGAAATTCCTTCCGAGAGAAATTTTAATTTCTTCCGAAAGGAATTAAAAACGCCTATATTTATATATCAGAATATACGACAAAATTCTATGCTCACTTTAGTTCCCTTATCTTGGATGGAGGTTATACGAACTTTTGCCCCATATGTATTTAATATACGTAATGAAAGAGCCAATCCAATTCCATGTCCCGCATATTCACGTGTATTGCTGGCTCGGAAAAACGGCTGATATATACGGTTCAGTTCTTCCGCTGGAATACCTATTCCCTGATCTTCTATTTCTAAGATATTATCATGAAGACGCATGTCAACAATTTCATTACCGGAGTATTTACAAGCATTACTAATAATATTACTGATCGCTATTTTTAATAAATAAGGATTAGCATCAATGGCCAGGCTATAATCATCTGCTGAGAAGCACACACGATTGGATGCGAACTGGGAGAGGAAATCCGCCAGATAAACTCTTTCGGTTGCATTTTTCAGTATCTCCTTATCTCCGTGAGAAAGGAAAAGCAAATGTTTCATTAGCTGAATAATCCGTTTAGTTTCAGAGGCTATACGTTTTAGGGCGGCTTGGTATTCATCCGGCGTACGTTCTTTCAAAAGGCTTATTTCACACTCACCCTGTATGGCTGTCAAAGGATTGTTTAATTCATGTGAAGCATTACTGATAAACGATTTTTCACTCTGATAAGCAGCATCTATTCTATCTACCATGCGAATGGCATAGAGCTTGCCTACAAAATAAACAAGTATGATGCTAATAACGATTAATACAAACAATAACCAACCGATACGCTTTTGTATATCTCCTCCATACTGGTTGCTGGATATAACAAGGACAATAAAATTACCTTCATTGTCAGGATAGTAAACCGCAGCTCCGACTTGTAATCCCTGGCTAAAAGTTATTACATTCCCTTCATAAAGCTTTGTAATTTGATTTTCCGTGAGATATGGTGTTAAAGCAGCGCGCGTCTCAACCACACTGTCCGCATTCAGCAATATTTCTGTAGCCACCGGAAGCGTCTCTTCATAACGCTGTTGGATGCGGGCATAACTTTCCGGGTCTACTTCATCTTTCTCCCAATGTTTTTCGGCAGTCGCATAGGCTTTTTCAGTTAAGTAAGAATAGTAAAGGCGTGTAATATAATTGGTAGATACAAAATAGAATGTAACCGAAACCAATGCTATTACGCTTATTGTAATTAGCGTATAAAATAAAGTTATTTTATTACCTGTTTTCATCCTTCCATCATATAACCTATTCCTACAACCGTACGGATGAGTTTGTGCTCAAAATCCTTATCTATTTTAGCACGAAGATAGTTTACATAAACATCTACTACATTTGTGTTCGTATCAAAATCTTTATCCCATACATGTTTCAAAAGATTCATACGGCTAAGAGCCACTCCTTGGTTTTGCATAAAATATTCGAGTAAGCGAAATTCTTTTACCGTTAAATCAATTATGGCGTCTCCCCGTATTACACGATGGCCTGCCGGATCCAAAGTAAGATCCGCACATTGAAGCACAAGAGTGGACGTATCACTGCCGGAACGACGTAAAAGAGCCTTAATCCGGGCTTCCAGTTCTTGAAAGCTAAAGGGCTTTACCAGATAATCATCAGCTCCGGCATCCAGTCCGCCAACAATATCATCGGTAGTGCCCAAAGCCGTCAGCATAATTACCGGAGACTGATATCCATGCAATTGCCGGTATTGGCGACAAAGTTGCAAACCATTCAGTTTTGGCATAATAATATCCAGGATCAAGAGTTGGAAGCTTTCTTTTTGAGCTAACTCCCATCCGGAGATCCCATCATATGCAACAGAAACTTCATGACCAAATTCTTGTAACCCCCGTTCTATAAATGAGGCTATATTCACTTCATCTTCTACCAATAATATCTTTGCCATATTTACTTAGTTTCCCATTTATGCAAATATACATTATTACAGCCTACGTTGCAGCAATTTTCCATTTTTATCATACAACATGCGACGATAAAAAGATTCAACCATTAAAGGAAAAACAAATAAAGTAAAGAATGTGGCACCTATCAGTCCTCCGATAATAACAATCGCAAGAGGGCGCTGGCTTTCTGAGCCGATTCCATGGCTTAAAGCCGCAGGCATCAAGCCGATAGCCGCCATACTGGCAGTCATCAGAACAGAACGTACACGGGACTTCACACTCATTTTAATAGAGTTTTCCAGCGGATACCTGGCTTTTATATTATTCTTTATATCAGATATCATAATTACTCCGTTTTGAATACAAATACCAAAAAGAGCGATAAAACCGATTCCTGCTGAAATAGAGAAATTGAAATGCGTAATCAATAATGCCATAATACCTCCTACAGCTGCATACGGGACATTGAGCAATACCAATCCGGCATCGCGGGCATTACCAAATAAAACAAATAGAATGACAAATATAATAGCAATACTAACCGGTACAACCTGAGCCAATCGTTTGCTGGCTCGTTGTTGGTTTTCAAAATCACCTGTCCATTTTAATGTATAGCCATCCGGCAATCTGACTTGTTTGTTTACTTTTTCCTGAGCTTCGGCAACAGCCGTTCCCATATCGCGTCCACGAACGGAGAACTTTACGGCGCAAAAGCGAGCATGATTGTCACGATAAATAATCAGAGGACCTGTAATAGTTCTGATATCTGCCAATTCTTTAATAGGTATCATTGTACCATCACGAGCAGGAACAAGTATTTTTCCTATTTCATTTTCACTTCTGCGAAAAGAAGATTCATAACGAACCATGATATTAAATTTACGTTCGTCTTCATATAAAAGTGAAGCGCTCTTTCCTCCGATAGCCATTTCAATAACAGATTGGACATCTTCTTTGGCGACCCCGTAACGAGCCAAACGGGATTCATTCAATTCGATACGAAGTTCCGGTTGACCTATATTCCGGATAACTCCTATGTCTTCTATACCTTGTACGGTTTTTAAAATATCGTATATTTCTTCTGCTTTTTTCTCAGATTCATATAAGTTTTTACCAAATACTTTTACGGCGATTGAACCTTTTACACCACTGGCAGCTTCTTCTACATTGTCAGAAATTGGTTGTGAGAAATTAAAGTCCACACCGGGATAAACATCCAGATCGCTTTGCATTTCCTCTATAAGTTCAGCTTTCGTCAATTTACTTTTCCAGCTTTTTTCCGGATATATATCAACATGGAATTCAATATTATAAAAGCCAGTGGCATCCGTTCCGTCATTCGGTCGTCCGGTCTGTGACAAGACTTGCTTCACCTCGTCATAAGACGTTAATTTCCTGCGCATCTGATTGGCAAGCTTTACAGATTCATCTAAAGATATACTTTGTGGAAGAGTTGCACGAATATAGATAGAACCTTCATTCAGTTGTGGCAAAAACTCAGTTCCCAACAATGTAAAGCACCACAAACCAACAGCAGCAACCAATGTGGAAACGCCTATCGTTAACCGCTTATGGACATGGCATTTATCAAACACAGAGATAGATACTTTATTTATCCAGGCTAAGAACGGATTATGCTTTTCACGGACATTCTTTTTTAAAAGCATGGAAGACAGAACCGGAACTAACGTCAAAGTAAAAACTAATGCTCCCAATAGCGCAAATCCCAATGTATAAGCTAACGGACTAAACATCTTACCCTCGACCTTCTGGAATGAGAAAATCGGAACAAGGGCAGTGATTATAATCAGCTTGGAAAAAAACACCGCTTTAGCACGGTCTTTTGCCGTATGGCGTATGATTCCCATTTTACTCATCACATTAAACGCAGGCATGCCTACTTCCCGGGCTTTCCGGTCTAATGCGACGAATAACCCTTCAACCATCACTACAGCTCCATCTATAATAATACCAAAATCTATAGCTCCCATTGACAATAAGTTTGCACTCATTCCCATTGTTCTTAGACAGATGAATGCAAAAAGTAACGCTAAAGGGATAATAATAGACACAATTAGCGTTGTACGCCAGTCTGCCATAAAGACCAGGACTATGAATGTTACAAACAAAATACCTTCTGCCAAATTATGAGTCACTGTGCGAACTGCTAAATCTACCAGATTCTCCCTGTCATAAAAAGGCACGATCTTGACATCTTCCGGCAAAGAATTCTGCTGAATATCTACTATTTTATCTTTAAGGGCTGCTATTACTTCACTGGGATTTTCACCCTTTCTCATAACAACGATGCCTTGTACTACATCATCTTCCTCCATACGTCCTACTTGTCCCAAGCGTGGTAAACAAGATTCTTGTACAGTAGCAAGGTTCTTTACTAAAACAGGAATTCCTTCAATATTCTTTACTACTATATTTTCTATTTCTTTAATGTCGTTAATCAGCCCGATACCACGCACGACATAGGCTTGTGAACTTTTAGTAATAACATCACCGCCGACATTAATATTACTTTTTGCAATAGCATCGTAAAGTTCTAAAGTCGTAACGCCATAATTAATCAATTGATTCGGATTTACTCGTACCTCGAAGGTTTTTACTTCACCGCCGAAACTAACGATGTCGGCAACTCCGGGAACAGCTCTCAGCTTACGTTCAATTACCCAATCCTGAAACGTCTTCAATTCTCTTACCGAACGCTTGTCACTCCGTAACGTATAACGGAATATTTCACCGGTAGGACCATACAAAGGCTGAACTTCCGGAGTTACACCTTCCGGCAAATCGGCATCGTTCAATAAATTATATACTTGTTGACGGGCAAAAAAATCATCAACATTATCATCAAACATGACGTTAATAACCGACAGGCCAAACAAGGTCGTACTACGAATATCCGTTTTCTTTTGGACGGAGTTCATTGCTATTTCAATAGGAATAGTTATGAACTTCTCTATTTCTTCCGCACTTCTTCCGGGCCATTGAGTAATGACTGTTACTTTCGTATTCGTCACATCAGGGAAAGCGTCAATCGGTGTATGAATAAAACTAATGACACCGGCTATGACAGCTATTATTGTAAGGAAAAAAATGAAGAATTTATTCTTCAATGAGAACGTTATTATGTTATCTATAAAAGTATGCATCGTAAATTTATTTCAAAGCATTATATATCAGCAAAGCGTTATTATCTATTATTATATTACCCTCTTCAAGTCCGGAGTCGATATAACAATATTTTTCAGTCTGTTTAAATACGGAAATTTCCTTCATCTCAAGTAATCCGTCCTTTGACACCCGTACTATATAATTCTTCCCATCTTCAAAGATAACAGCATGAGAATTGATACGAAGCATTGTCTGTCCTTCTACTTTACATTGCACATATACGTTGGTAAACATTCCCGGTTTTAGCATATAATTATCGTTTTTCAGTTTGACACGTACATTCATTGTCTTACTGGCATCATTCAACATATTATAAACTTTATCAATTTCTCCAAAGAACTCCTTGTCATCATAAGCTAATGTCGTAATCCGGACAGAAGCTCCCTCTTTTACTTTACTAATATCTCCTTCATACACATCAGCCATTACCCATACATCATCCAAACCGGAAATTGTAAATATTTCATCACTCTGGTCAGAACGTATTTGCATATTGGAATTTACATTTTTACTCACAACAAATCCGGATACAGGAGACTTCACCTGATAGGTCGAATTGTTTGTCAGACTATAAATAGAATAGATTTCATCCAGACGCTTTTGTTCTGCTTCTATTTCAAGTAACGACTGCCTGGCTTGCAACAAGTCCCGTTCCGAAGACATTCCACTACGGAACATATCTTCTGTCGCTTCCAGGTTACGACGGGCAATGACAAGCTGTTGGGCTACTTCTTTCTTTTGTTTATCATAGTCTGCAACTTCACTACTACGAATAACTGCCAAGACATCTCCCTTCCGTACATAATCGCCCAATTCTATATTAATATCCGTAATTGTTCCACCAAAAATAGGATATACATGAGCAACCTTTTCCGGATTAAAGGTTACACGACCATTCAGAATTAATTCATTGCTTACCTTAGTCATAATCGCCGTATCCAATGATACGATTGTTCTCAGACTGTCATTTAAAAACAGATGTTTTGATTCCTCTGTCTGTTCTACCGTTGTATTTCTGCACGAAACAAGCCATAGAAGCAACAAGGTTAATGCTATAAAATTCTTAGACATATCGACAAATACTTTTTTAATAATTAAATATGGTACTTCCGGTTACAGTATTTACGTCTTCCATAGCCAGAAAAACTTCTTTCTTCGTTTGGTAAAGCTGTAAGCAGGATTCTTTATAAGTCTCATAATAGTCCACAAACTCTAAAAGGCTAATATTTCGTTTGCGGAAATTCACGTTAACACCTTCCATGATTATTTCAAAGTCATGTTCTAAATCAGAATTAGACGATTGATATAATTTCAATGCTTTTTCCAGTCGGGAATAACTTGTGAAAAGCTCTTTCTCGGCTTGTTGCTTAATATATATTTCACGTTGGTTTTTCTGTAAAGCAGATATTTTCGCAGCTTTAATATTACCTTGGTTTCTGTTAAATATCGGCAGAGAAACATTCAAGCCAACAGCAAAGTAATTATTAATAAAATTCCCTGCCCGGTCATACATACCTTTAATACTCACTTCCGGAAATGCCAATGATTTCTGTAACTTCACGTCAGCTTCCGAAATTTGTATGTTCGTTTGAGCCAGCTTAACATCGGGACGTTCATACAGTCTCGCGTTTAAATCTGCGAAAGGAATAAATGCCAGATTAATCTGTGACAAGATCGATTCATCAAATACAGGCTGGAATGTTTCTACTCCCTTCAACCCCATCAAAAGCTTTAAATCACCTTGCAGGCTTATGATTTGATTGTCTACGTCATTACGTTCCTGTTGTATGGAAAAAAGCAAAGCTTGTATTCTCGTTTTCTCCATCATAGAAATATTACCTTTCTCATTCTGTTCTTTATAAATAGCCAGAATCTGAGATAAAGACTCTATTTCTCTATCGTAAATACGTTTGGATTTTTGCGTATAATATAATTCTATAAACTTATTTCTTAGTTCGCTCCGCAAGGTGAGCAGGATTTCTTCAAACTGATAAACAGTCATTTGTTTATTGAGTTTTTCCAAACGTATACGTTTATTGCGCTGTCCGGCAATGTAAATAAGTTGTTCTATTTCTACAGCGGCTTCACCTTCTTTACCTACATCAAAGTATTTGCCGTTTAAACGGTTATAAACATTTTGCTCCAACGAAATAACCGGATTCTCAAATAGCTTTGCTTGTAATACCTGGGCTTCTGCTATATCTATATTATAACGTTCGGCAATCAACTCCAGGTTATGTTCTGTAAATTGTTTTTCCGCGTCTTGTAATGAAAGGTTTATAGGTGTGTTTTGGGAGACAACAGTAAAAACAGGAAATAATAAAAAGAGTAAAAAGATAATTCGTTTTTTCATTTGCTTTCTATTTTGGAAGCAAATGTATTAGTCACAGTTTGGTTAACCTTGTATATTCCGTTAGAATATTCTCAATTGAAATTAGAAATTGATTAGAGCCTATTTTCCTAACTTTATTTTATATGGAGGTATCGGGCGTAAATAATCTGTTTCTAAATAAGGGACTTTGGGATAAATCAAATCCAAATATCGTAAATCCAACGGACCGGGAACGACCTCTATTCTTACCCGGGTAATACCTTTCTTTTTGAATTCTAACAACTCGGCAGCCTCTGGAGAGACATCAATAATACGCCCTTTTCTATAAGGACCTCGATCTGTCACGCAAACAATCACGCTTTTCATATTTGCCAAGTTCGTAACCCTCAAAAAAGTACCAAAAGGATACGTCCGGTGAGCCGCTACCAGTTCGTTAGAATCATGTTTTCTACCGCTGGCCGCTCTACGGCCATGAAAACGATCATGATAATACGAAGCAAGCCCTTCCTCCTGTCCCCACATCTTTTCTATGCCAGTACAGGCAATTAATAAAAAGAGGATATAGGTCAGACGAAAGGGCATACTTCCTAATTTATGTTATTGCAATAAAGCTCCGTTATATTCGCCGGTCAACGTGTTAAGATAAGCTACAATCTTTTTAATTTCCGGGTCTGTAATATTCTTACCAATCTGGAACTGGTGCATAATACGAATAGCATCTTCTACCGAAGCGACTGTTCCGTCGTGCATATATGGTGCCGTAATCATGACATTACGCAATGTAGGAGTCTTGAATTTATGACGATCCATTTCATCTTTAGTAACAGCAAATCTTCCGTTGTCGCCATCCGTCAAGCCTGTACCGCGATAATCAAAGTAATTATTCTTAATTCCCATATATTCAAATGACTGTCCGCCTATGTTCATACCAACGTGGCATGTTGCGCATTTATTGTCTTTAAATAATTGGTATCCTTCCAGTTCTTCGGCTGTCAGTGCGCTTTTATCTCCCATCAGATATTTATCAAAACGACTTGGCGTGAGTAATGTCTTCTCAAATTCTGCAATGGCATCCGTTATAGTTGATTGGTTAAAACCTTCCGGATATACAGCCAGGAACTTAGTGCTAAAATCTTTATCAGCAGCCAGCTTTGCACTGATTTCATCAAAAGAGGCGCTACCCATCTCTACCGGATTAAGCGGAGGACCGGCAGCTTGTTCTTTCAAATCGGCGGCACGTCCATCCCAGAACTGCAAACAATTCAAAGCGGCATTATATACGGTTGGCGCATTAACACCGCCAAACTGTCCTTTTATACCTTCCGAATATTGCTTACGATCTACACCTCCCGTATTCAACCCGTGACAAGTTGAACATGAAATGGTGTTATCTCCCGATAAACGGGTGTCATGATATAAAGCAAAACCTAATGCCACTTTATCCGGATTAGTAGGAATAGAAGTCATCAGCGGCTGCACAGGTTCATTCATAAATTCTTCCGAAACCGTTGGAGACGTATAGTTATTTTTACGAACACTCTTCGCCCACGAAATAATAACCGCCCTTTCTTCACTATCCAGATTTGTACCCCAGTGCATCGGCATTGTATAGTATTTTACCGGAGGCATTGTTCCGCTAAGGGCCGTATTTTCCACCTTTGCCATATCTACCTCAGAAACGGGTTGTCCGTTTTCCAAAGCATTCACCATAGCAGTAAGGTCCAAATAACGTGTACCTTCCAGCATATCAGCTTTAACCACCGGACCTATCAGCGGAAGCTTACCATAAAAAGGAAGGGCTGCATTTGCCGCATGGCATTGCAAGCAACCGTTTTCACGGATAATGGATGCGACTTGTTTGGCTTCATCGCCGGCATATTTCTTATACTCGGACGTACAGCTCTGCGTTAAAAACGCCAGAACAAACAATCCGACAGGCAATGCCGCCATTTTACAAAGAATAGTGTTACGCATAATATTGATTGTTTTAGATTTAGTGTACAAATTTATAACATTGTTTTAGCAAATCTTTTATAATACATTGTAAATGTTAATAGACATTGTCTATGAGGTCATAGTTTCTGTTTATAAACGTATGACGGGCATCGGTTCTTTCTCAATGAGACTTTCCGGTCATTATATCCAAAACCAGTTTATCCGTCGTTTCCATGCCGCGTGACCCGATGGCCGTCAGATTAGAGATAGATTTATCTACATCTTCATCAATAATACCTTCTACGGAGGTTACTACTTTATTTTCCATAGCCATCAAAGCAGACAGCATGGCGGTAGAAACTCCGCTCGAAACTTTCATGGCACAACTAGGCTTAGCGCCGTCGCAAATCATCCCGGTTATATTACCTATCATGTTTTTGATGGCGTATGATATTTGTGTTTTGTTCCCTCCCATCAGCCACGTGATGCCGCAACTCGCTCCGGTTGCAGCAACGACACATCCGCAAAGAGCGGATAAACGCCCCAAACTCTGTTTAATATAGATTACCATCAGATGGCTTAACATCAGCGAACGTATTAATTGCTCTTCCGTACAGTTAATATCTTCCGCAAACGATAGCACGGGCAACGTTGCCGCTATTCCCTGATTTCCACTACCGGAATTACTCATAACCGGAATCATAGCCCCGTCCATGCGGGCATCACAGGCAGCAGCTGTCATTGCCAGCATATGCGTATAGGTAGATTCTCCTAAATATTTCTTTCCGAGAGCGCCCGACACGGTTTTGCATACGGTATGCCCGTAGTTTCCTTCCATGGAAGCCTTTGCCGCCTTTTTATTGAACTCTGCTGTTTGAAGAATAAACCGGATATCATCCAAAGGCATCTCTGTCGCAAATTCGTAAACGGTAGAGAATGACAGACGAAGGTCATTATCCGGACAAGATTCTTCTGAAGAAGCACCGGAAATACGATCATCCAATAAAACGTCTCCGTTCTTTTCTACATATATTATATGTGTATGTTCATGGCAAATAATCACCTTTGCCGAATCATTTCCGACAAAACAATGAATCTCGATATATAGTTTATCTACATTTTCTTTCAATGCGATGTGGATACATTTACTATCCACCATACCCTTTCCGGCTTCCAGGCCTTCCGGTGTAAGGTCTCGCAAAACCTCCAGTCCATAGGCCGATTTACCAATCAGAGCACCTAATGCTATGGCAATAGGCAGCCCAACCATACCGGTTCCGGGAATCCCCACTCCCATTGCATTCTTCAAAATATTAGCGCTCAGATACACTTCTATTTTTTCAGGTTTCTTTCCCAAAGTCTCGGCAGCTTTAGCCGCCGCCAGGGCAACAGC
Source organism: Parabacteroides bouchesdurhonensis (assembly GCF_900186615.1). Classification (GTDB taxonomy): domain Bacteria; phylum Bacteroidota; class Bacteroidia; order Bacteroidales; family Tannerellaceae; genus Parabacteroides; species Parabacteroides bouchesdurhonensis. Next base: position 3,104,141 of record NZ_LT896588.1, on the reverse strand, counting down.
AACAGGTTCTGTACAACCAATAGCAGGTATAACCTCTCGGTGAATCAATGTAAGAATTTGCGATGCAGTATTTTGATCCATGGTAATGAACGTTTGATAAAATTAGTTGCGGCAAAGGTAGTCATTTATTCCAAAAACAACTTTTACCCACCAGCCATTATTCTATTTCTATCGTATAAAAAGCATCAAACGTTTTGCCGGATGCCAAATGCTGCATCCAGTCTTTATCTTTAAACTCTCCGTCATAGTGTGCTCTGTCACAACGCCCGTACCAGGGTTCGATACAAACGAAAGGCGCGTTCTTGGCAGGCGGAGACCACAGTCCTACTACCGGAGCTGTAAAATGCAACGTAATGTATGGATTCTTATTCTTGTCAAGCAATGCCACTTTCTTTAACTGGCTGTTCTGAAAGATGAGGGCATCTTTGTCGAAAGTATGGACATCAACAGGCAGTAAACCGTCTTCCAAATCCAACGAAAAGGTATCCAACGAAACACATCCTTTTTCCGAAATCAATATATACTCCAGTCCGTCTTTCTTATCGAATGCAAAATAACCTCTTTCCTTTTCATCCGGATTATAGCCAGGATAGTAAAAGGCCGGATGAGCGCCTATCTGGAAATACATGTCGTCTTTTCCTGTGTTTTTTACCGACCACATTACATCGATATTCTTTCCATGTAACTTGTAACCTATTTTCAGCACAAACGGAAACGGATATACTTTTAGCGTTGCATCATTAGATTCCAACCGAAACCATATTTTCGTATCCGATTCCGAAACCAACGTAAAGTCGTTATCCCTTGCAAAGCCATGTTGCGTAAGCGTATAGGCCGTTCCCTGATGCCGGTATTCATTATTCCATACGCCGCCTACAATCGGGAATAACACGGGCGAATGACGTTTCCAAAAGGCAGGATCGGCCTGCCATAAATATTCTTTGCCGGTTGCTTTGGAAACAATGCTTGAAAGTTCCGCTCCGTGCCCGGCAACCTTAATAATCAGATGTTCGTTAGATAGAGTTTTCATATTATTGTGTTTTTAAAAAGCAGCATTTTGTTTCACAAAAGTTCCACCAGCATGAAACACTTGTTCCATCGGGATGAAACGTTTGTTCCACCGGCATGGAACAAAATTGCTTTCGGATGGATTCTTTTAAGCAGTTCAATCTTCAATTAATCCCTCCAGATATATTTCCGGTGCCAATCCGTTCTTTTGCAGAAAACCAGCCAATGCACTAAAAGATAAAATATCCTTCTCCCTATCCATCATGGCAACCTTTTTTATACAGGTTGGCGGAATGGAAACAGACGAAAATGGCGTGAGTTTCCCGTCTATAAAGCCGTATTCCGCTTCCGCAGGATGACGGAATAATGCCAGATTCCATTCTTTTTCATCTTTTTCCGACGAGTTCTTTACCTCCATACATGCGTTGCAAAGCATAGAATAAAAGCGGGAATCGGCAGTAAAGCCTGTATGTTCGTCGTCGTAGAAAAACTTATCATATTCACGCTCCATTTGTTGTACAAATATATCCAGCATTTGCTTTTCATCGTATTTACAACGGATCAAATATAAATTTTCCAGAAGGCAATGTTCTGCTAACTGCTCATAATCAAATGATAGTTTTATCAATGGAGCTTCTGTTACAGGCATACGCAACGGTTGCTTATCACTTTCATACAGCGAAATTATATAGATTTCCATTTCAGGACCTACCAACATCCGCCTGTTATCACGGAAAAAAGGTATCATTTGCTTACTTTTCTCCAAAGGAATATTCATTCTTTGTTCATGTAAGCCAATCGATTTACGGAGAAGGGATAAACCGTATTCATATTCATTGAAAGGTAAGGCATGTATGAGGTTTATCGCCGGTAAAACAAAGGTGGGACTTTCGGTATTACTCTTCCACCCTTTCACAAACGATGTTAGTGATAGATAAGTGTTTAAGATCATATTTTGCCATTTTTTTGCTATCAAAGATAATCTATTATCAGATAATTATTACATTTGTTTCGAAATATTCTAAATTAGTAAATAAGATGAAGCGTCGCGATTTCTTAAAGACCAGTGTAGTAGCAGGTGCTGCTCTTTCATTAAATTTTGAAGGCCTACAAGCGGCTTTAATCACTAATACTGTTGCTGTAGAACAAATCCCCGACATGGTTGCCGTAATGGGCGGCGAACCGGAAGTAATGCTCGACAAAGCAATAGAAACCCTGGGCGGAATCGGTAAATATGTAAAAAAAGGACAAAAGGTAGTTATCAAGCCCAATATTGGCTGGGATCGTTCTCCCGAAATGGCGGGAAATACCAATCCTAAACTAGTAAAAGCATTAGTACAAAAATGTCTGGCTGCCGGAGCCGAAAAAGTGACCGTATTTGACCATACATGCGACAACTGGCAGAAATGCTATGAAACCAGTGGCATTGCCGCAGCCGTAAAAGAGGCCGGAGGCATCATTATGCCGGGTAACGACGAAAAATACTACAAGGAGGTTTCCATCCCTAACGGTGTAAATCTAAAGAGCGCAAAGATTCACGAAGCGCTCGTTGAAGCAGACGTATGGATTAATGTTCCTGTATTAAAGAATCATGGCGGTGCAAAGATGACATGTGCCATGAAGAACTATATGGGAATCGTTTGGGATCGCCGCTTCTTCCATCAGAATGACTTGCAACAATGTATTGCGGATATTTGTACCTGGCAGAAAAAACCGGTATTGAATATTGTAGACGCTTATCGCATCATGCACCAGAACGGTCCTCAGGGAAAAAGCGCAGCCGATGTTGCTGTGTTAAAGTCATTGATAGTTTCACCTAATATTGTTGCTATAGACACAGCCGCATTAAAGCTATTCAATCAGGTTAAAAAATTGGATATGGAAGCGGTAAGCCATCTTGAGAAAGGAGAAAATCTTAAGCTGGGAAGTACCGATCTGGATAAGATAACCATCAAACGTATCAAGATATAAAGCATGAAACGATATAACTATTTAAAAGGGTTGCGGGTATTCCTCGCAATCCTCTTTTTCGTACCTATACTCCTATTCTTCGTAGATTTTGCCGGTGTTTTACCGAACGATGTACATACCCTGCTGCATATCCAACTTATGCCGGCTCTGCTATGTGGCGCGGCAGGCATTATTGTATTCCAAATTGTACTGGCTTTATTATTCGGACGGATATACTGTTCGGTAATTTGTCCGGCAGGTGTATTGCAGGATGTTATTAACCGTCTGTTTTGCATAGGAAAGAAGAAAAAGAAAGGCATACGCAGATTCAAATATCATAAAGCTGCAAATGTTTTACGTTACTCGTTATTGCTGATTACGGTCGTTTTGGGCATATTCGGCTTTATGGGATTGGCCATGTTGCTCGATCCATACAGCAACTTCGGACGTATAGCAACCAATTTATTCCGTCCGGTTGTTATGTGGGGAAACAATATTCTGGCAGACTTATTGATGAAAATGGACAACTATTCATTATATCATGTAACCGTAAGTACAGTTACCGCTTCCGGCCTTATAGCCGCTATTGCCGCACTGCTCGTCTTCATCGTACTCGTTATATTCCGCGGACGTCTATTCTGTAACACATTATGTCCGGTAGGCGCTTTACTGAGCCTTGTATCCCGCTATTCATTCTTCCGCATATCCTTCGACAAGGATGCTTGTACGCATTGTGGCAACTGTGAACATACTTGCAAAGCCGAAGCCATCAACAGCAAAGACCTCACTGTAGATACTTCACGCTGTGTAGATTGCTTTAACTGTATTTCATCCTGTGCAAAAGGCGGCTTGCAATACCGCTTCAAACCTTTCAGTAAAAAGGAAGAAACAGCCGTAGATACCATTCAGGCAACCGGAAAAGACAACATAAGCTACTCCGCAAACAGCCGCCGGACATTTCTGGCAACTACGGCAACCGTTGCAGTGAGCATGCCCATTGTATCGGTACTGGCTGATGAAGTTAGTCAGGGAAAGGGCCATAGAGAACGTAAACGTAACCGTAACTGCAACCGGGAACAATGGCCACCTATCACACCGCCGGGATCAATCAGCCTGGAACGGTTTAAGGATAAATGTACAGCCTGCCATATCTGTGTAGTTCGCTGCCCCAGTCAGGTACTGCGTCCGGCCGGACTTGAATATGGATTCGATTACATGCTGAAACCCCGTCTGGCTTACGTGAGCAGTTACTGTAATTACGAATGTACGGTATGTGCCGATGTTTGTCCTACACGGGCTATAATGCCGCTGACTAAAGAAGAAAAGGCAACCACACAGGTAGGCATCGCCACTTTCTTTATCAACCGCTGTATTGTGAAAACAGAAGGTACAGATTGCGGAGCATGCTCCGAACATTGTCCTACGCAAGCAGTGCACATGGTTCCATACGAAGGTACACTCACTATCCCCAGTATAGACCCGGATTTATGTATCGGTTGCGGTGGTTGTGAATCGATCTGCCCGGTACGTCCGATGCGCGCTATCATCATAAAAGCAAACACGGAACATAAGTTTGTTGAGAAACCTAAAGAGGAAGAGGTGAAAAAGGTAGAAGTGGATGACTTCGGATTCTAATAGAAAAATGCTACCTTTGCCAGCAAATTTCACTGCATGAACTTCGAACTACAATATAACGATACGAAATCGAACGCAAGGGCGGGCTTGATAACTACCGATCATGGAGTAATTGAGACGCCCATTTTCATGCCTGTAGGCACACAAGGATCTGTGAAAGGCGTACATATGACCGAGTTGAAAGACGACATCAACGCTCAGATCATTCTTGGCAATACCTATCACCTCTATCTCCGTCCCGGACTGGATATTCTGGAGAAAGCAGGCGGATTGCACAAGTTTAACACGTGGGATCGTCCGATACTGACGGACAGCGGAGGCTTTCAGGTATTTTCTTTGTCGGAAAACCGTAAGCTGCATGAAGAGGGGGCTATGTTCCGTTCGCATATCGACGGCTCGAAGCATTTGTTCACACCGGAAAAGGTAATGGACATCCAGCGCACTATCGGAGCTGACATTATTATGGCATTCGATGAATGTTGTCCCGGTGACGCCGATTATGAGTATGCCAAGAAATCACTGGGACTTACCGAACGCTGGCTGAATCGTTGTTTTGACCGCTTCAACAATACAGAGCCTAAATACGGTTATAGCCAAAGCCTGTTTCCAATTGTTCAGGGATGTGTGTACACTGATCTGCGCCAACGTGCCGCAGAGAACGTGGCTGAAAAAGGTGCTGACGGGAATGCCATCGGAGGACTGGCCGTTGGTGAACCTACCGAAAAGATGTACGAAATGATTGAAGTAGTAAACGAGATTCTACCCAAAGACAAACCCCGTTACCTGATGGGGGTGGGAACTCCTGCAAACCTGCTGGAAGCTATTGAGCGCGGTGTGGATATGTTTGATTGCATCATGCCTACTCGTAACGGGAGAAACGGGCAACTCTTCACTCGTTTCGGAACCATGAATATGCGCAACAAGAAATGGGAAGACGACTTCTCTCCCATTGATCCGGACGCCAATTCATACGTAGATACGTTATACTCCAAAGCGTATCTGCATCATCTCATCAAAGTAAACGAGCTGTTGGGACTGCAGATTGCTTCCATACACAACCTGGCTTTCTACTTATGGCTGGTGAAGGAAGCACGCAGGCATATTGTAGCCGGCGATTTCACCACATGGAAAAGTGTCATGGTTCAGCAACTTAATAATAGGTTATAAGACATGAAATTTAAATTAAAGCGGATAGACTGGTATATCATCAAGCAATTTTTGGGAACATACGTCTTCGCCATTATCCTGATTATATCCATCTCGGTAGTGTTCGATATAAACGAGAAGATAGACAAGTTCCTGAATCCGGATGTGCCGTTGAAAGCTATTGTTTTCGACTATTATCTGAACTTTATCCCTTATTTCGCCAATCTGTTCAGTCCGCTTTTCACCTTTATTGCAGTAATCTTTTTTACCTCGCGGCTGGCTGATAAGTCTGAAATCATAGCCATGCTTGCCAGTGGGATGAGTTTTAGCAGGCTGATGTTGCCCTATGCTATTTCAGCTACTATCATCGCATTGGTAACGTTTGTACTGAACGCGTTCATCATCCCGCCAGCCAATACGACACGAATAGATTTTCAAAATAAGTACATTAAAAATAAAAAGCAAGAATATGTAACCCACATGCAGCTGGAAGTTGAGCCGGGCGTAATAGCGTATTTCAACCGATACGACGGTAAGTCTAATATGGGATACCGTTTCTCGTTGGAGAAATTTGAAGACAAGAAGCTGGTGTCGCGTCTCGAAGCGAATTCCATCAAGTATGATTCGCTGTACCAATGGACGGTGGTAGATTATATGATCCGTGATTTCGACGGCATGCGTGAGCATATCACACAGGGTTCGCGTAAAGATACTACGCTGACAATTGTTCCGTCCGACTTCCTGATATCGGTGAACGATTGCGAAACAATGACCTCCCCCGAACTTCGCACGTACATAGATCGCCAAAAAAAGCGCGGCATCGGGAATATTCAAACTTTCCAGATAGAATATCATAAACGCTTTGCCACTATCATGGCGGCATTTATTCTTACCACGATTGGAGCTGCGCTCTCGTCACGGAAGGTGAAAGGAGGCATGGGATTGAATATCGGTATCGGACTGGCTCTTAGTTTTTCATATATCCTGTTCATGACCATTACCTCGACCTTTGCTATTAACGGATATGTAAGTCCGATGGTAGCGGCATGGATACCGAATATTCTTTACTCCTTCATTGCCGTCTATCTTTATATGAAAGCCCCGAGATAGAAAGGGCATTACTTAAATAGTTCCTATCTCGTGAAGCCTAGCCCTACCTCGACAGACTGTGCGGATGTAATTACTCCGTCGATAATGGGAATAAACGTAGCAAAGGTATTATCCTCCGGAATCAAGGTCTTCACCACAGGCCATACCTTCTGTACAAAATCTTTCGTTACGTACAACCGCGCGCTATTACCTTCCACAGTTGCCTGAAGTGGCACAACATAATAGCTGCCGGATAATTCCAGTAACGATAAATAAGGAGTGATATCTATTCCTGCAAGCAGAGGCAACAGTTCGGAAAGAAGACCTACTACATCTTTACGTAAGGCAAGATACAACGTACCGTCCTTCTCGTACCACGTAAGCAGGTTTACCAATGCGTCGGAGACTTCTGCCGGCGGAAGTTCCACCGTATTAGCTCCCGGCATCTTATAGCCGATCACCAGTTGTCCGTTTTCTCCGAAAGAGGCTGAAACCTTCTCCACCTTTTGTGCCAACAACTGTCCGAGCAACGGCCCCAGGCTGTTGAGTAACTCGTCGGCAGCTGTACCTTTCACCGTAATGAATACGTCAGCTAAGCCATTCGCAATTGTCAGATTCCAGTTTCCCACTATTGGAGAAGTCATTGTACGAACGATGTCCAGTTTCAATACGCCATTCAGGATATATCCCCGAACGGTTATTCCGCATGAAGATGTGGTGGCAGTGCCTTGAAGTCTAAAATCGCCTAGCATGGATGATTCCATCCCTCCACGCTGTAATGTAGCAGAAAGGGAGACTTCGTTTTCTCCCGGAATGATGTCTGTTAAAGTAAGGTTTGCTTTCTCTTCCGAGACAGCGTCTACCGTAACCGAACCTACAGAACCGATCAATGCCGTTCCCAGATCCAACTGGTTTCCGGAATACGTCTTGGAAATATCTTGCCATGACGTCGTTTTATCGTCGTCGCTACAGGCGGTAATAAAACTTAACAAACACAATAAGGTAACTGAATACAATAAAACTTTTTTCATAACTCTCCGTGTTTTTATTCGCCTTCTACAGCTCTAGTCTGCAATATTTTTGAATTGGGCGGTACACTATGCGTAAGCCAGATGTTACCACCTATAACAGATCCGCGTCCTATCGTTATCCGCCCCAATATGGAGGCATTGGAATAGATAGTTACGTGATCTTCAATGATAGGATGACGAGGCACATCAAGAGGTAGGCCATCGTCGTCGAGCGTGAAATTCTTTGCCCCCAACGTTACTCCCTGATACAGCCGCACATGATTGCCTATTATGGCAGTTTGTCCCACAACAACTCCTGTTCCATGATCTATACTGAAATATTCACCAATCTGTGCACCCGGATGGATGTCGATACCTGTATCCGAATGAGCCAGCTCAGTTATGATACGTGGCAGAACAGGAACGCCGAGTGTTAACAGTTCATGGGCTACCCGTTGATGGAGTATGGCATGTATGGCCGGATAGCAGAAGATAATCTCGCTAACGCTTTTGGCTGCCGGGTCACCATCGAGTATGGCTTTAACATCGGTAGACAGTAAATATTTTATGTGGGGTATTTTGTCGATAAATGCAACAGCTATATCGGACGCCTGTTTTTTAGAATCGCAACAGCGTTCTACTTCAAAACATAGTCCGTTATAAATCTGCTCGTGCAACAAGTCATATATTTTCTCCAGATTTATGCCTATGTAATATTGGATAGAACCGGCCTGCGCCTCTTGGTCCGTACCAAAGAAACCCGGAAAAATAACTGTTCGCAGCAGTCTCATTATCTCCCTGACGGAAGCTGTAGATGGTGACGGTTTCTGATGCAGCGGAATGTATTTGTATTCCGGAGAATCAAATGCAGACAATTGTTCTACATTCTTTTGAATATGTTCTAATGCTTCTGCTCTTTTCATATATTAATTATCCCATGAAGGATCATAACTTATGATTGGCGAACCGGAAGTACCTTGTCCCAGATATATAAGCCCATCTAATGCGTACATGCAGTAAATATCTCTTTCTCCTGACGGCATTTGGGATTTCCGCGTCCATTTATCGGCTGCCGTATCGTATTTCCAGATATAACCGGAATCGTCTACCACATAAATATCATTGCCGAAAGCTACACCACAACGAACGTTGGCGGTTATCGAACTTAATTCTCTCCATGTGTTAGCTCCATCTTCCGAAACAAACAATTTTCTGCTATATGAAGGAATAGACAAGTCTTTATATCCTAAGCCGGCATAAATTTTGTCTCCAATAACCACAGCTATTCCACGGCACTGTTTCTCCGGGAATGTACCTCTTCTCACCCACTTCTCCGCATTTGACGGTTTAATTGACCAAACTTCGTCTGTTACTAAACCTGAACGTATTCCTCCTAAAATAAAGATGCTGTCTTTGTATGCAAAGCCGGCCGATAAGTTCCTGGCATCAGGTACATTTGTTGCTGCATCATACGTAATCTCCTCCCAATAGTTTGTAAACGAAGAGTACATATATAAGTCGTTAGTATTTTGGTTATCATTTCCCACACCTCCAAAAGCAATCACAGCAAAGCCAAGATTAACAGCTGTCTGCCATTTTCTCTTTATCGGGAATGGACTTAATTGTAACCATTCTGTTTTATCAGCTCTATATGCCCAAAATTCATCGGTCTTTTCAGCTCCCATATCGCCACCAAGAATCAGTGCGTTATCTCCCATAGCAACTGTTGCTACAGCTCCTCCAATCTGGTTCTTTCCATTAAAGATTAATTTAGTGACAAATATGTCCGGAGCTTTATAGATAGCTTCTTCACCATAAGTGATGACACCGTTCTTATTGATTGCATAAACTTTCAGGTAATAAGTAACGCCACCCTTCAAGCCGGAGATATACCCTTCAAATGATTCCTTGCCGGATGAGAATGCCACTTTGGTTCCGGATTCGTCGCCTCTGATTTGTGAATAAGAAATGCCGGATTCCGTCACTTCGTTCTCACCTTCATCCAATACGCTGGCAGAAATCTTTATCGTACCGCCTACACCGGCATCAGTTACTTCAACTTCCGACAATTGAGGAAGTTCGCTTTTTGTCCTGACAGAAACTTCGTTGCTGTATGCTGTTCCATACGCATTCGTCGCATAAGCCCGGACATAATACAAGTTTGCAGACTCTAAGTCTGTTATTTGACCTTGGAACTTTCCTTTCCCAGCACCATTGATAGTGGTATCTCCGGTAGAAACAGTTAATCCGCTCACAGTACCCCAACAGAGTCCTCTAACGGTAACTGCGGAGTCTCCCTCTTCTTGAACTTCGGCCTCAAAGTCGGCATCGGTATATCCTGCAGATATATTTTTCAAGGACGTGACTTTGGGTAAACCATTCGTTGTTGTAAATTTCAGAGGACTACCTTTAAAGGTTCCAAACTCATTCTTTACGTATGCCTGAACAGTATATACGGTGGATGTATCCAGTTTTGTTATTTTATATACAAATGAATCTGCTTCCATTGTAATAGGGATTACAGAGTCTTTCTTTGTTGGCGTCGTAAGCAAAACGCCTCTCTCTACAATGTTGCCCTCTCCTGAATCCAGAATTTTCCCTCCGCATATAGCGCTTTCGGCTTTTATACTGTCTTGAACTACAATTGTACGAACAGTGCCCAAACCTTCTGTTGTTGTTGCAAGAATTTCTTCTCCATAATTAGTACCTTTTGCATTGGTTGCGTATGGCCGGATATAATAATCCGTATTGGGGTCAAGATCCTTTGCTATGCTTTTATACATGCCTAATCCTTTACCGGCAATCGTTGTATCATTCTTTTCAACGGTAGGGTTCGATTCCGTTCCCCAACATATACCATACCTTTCGACAGGCAAACCATTTCCACTGGTAACTTCTGCATAGACAGCAATAGTTGTGGCCAAGTTCTCTGGTTTGTGTTGCTCATCCGTTAATGTGCTGACGGTAGGTATTTGGGCATTCTTTACATCTGTCCCCATTTCCGGATCGTCTACACATCCGAATAGAAAACAGGATATAAAGGATAGTGATAATATTAAATATAAATGCTTCATGTTCTCTTTTATTATTAGAAGAAAAATCCAAGACCCGCATTAAGGTCTACATATTTAAAATTAATTGTATTACAACCTGCACTAACAAACATAGCGCCAAATTTAACCATAAAGTCCAAATCAGCGGCAATACCGTTATTGGTTGCATCTATGTTTTTAGCCCATGCAACCTGCTCGTCAGCTCCGGTAACAGCGTTCTTTGTCTGGTATTCATACAAGACCGTCCGATCCCCGTATCCAACGCCGACAGAAGTATATAGCCATGAAGTGCATTTTATTACCAAACCGGCTGTGGCTGTATAGCTGTTTATCTTTTTCTTATTTGTAAAATTGTAATAATCCTTTCCTGCCGAGCCGGTCAATTCCTGATTGTTACATTCTGCCTCGTGACTTTCAAATGACATATTCGTTTTAAAACGGGCATACCATCCTACGCGACGTCCCACACCTCCTACAGTCAAACCATAAGGGGATTCTATAGAATATGAATAACCGAGAAAGAATTTCATCCGCTCACGATGCGTGGCTTGCATATCTTGAGGTTGTGTATTATTGGTAACAACGGGAGTTTGTAATTTATCTAACCGCTCTTGCCAATATGTAGCAAGTTCATCGCTTTTAGGAGTACCTATCCCGTTTGTGTAATATACTATTAATTTGGAAACGGCTGTAGTATCATCTTCCGTTGCCATTACATTCAGGCAATTCAGGCACTTATTCATAAGGCTTCTCATAGAAGGACGCATACGCTCATTCTTCAACCATATTTTCGTCAACTGACTGATACTATAAGGATCGCATTGTGACACACCCTCTTCATACCATATCTTTGCGTTGCTGTAGTCCTGACGCACCATGGCGTCATCTCCCTTTTTATTATATTCCATATACTGTTGCTGAGCCATTATATATGCAGGCAGCACAGCTGACAAAATTAGTATCCAAAGTCTTTTCATAATTTCATTCTAATAATAAGTCAAACCCTCACTTTGCAATACCCCTTCCGGACTGTAAATGTCATACAAATTGTCTGTACGTTCAAAGGCACGGCCATTATCGGATTTACCTACACTCAAATATTTACAAGGAATACGTTCCATGGCATTAGAGTCGATAGCTCCATATTTACCAGTAGACTTTTTTCGTACTATCTTGTATTTACCAAATGTCATTAGTTCTTCATATAATGCTTTACGGTCTGCCAGTTCTTTTTCTTCCTGTTTGCTGTCACATGCAATAAGAAGACGAACAACATCCTCCGTTAATTTTATTTCCTTAGCTTCTGTAAAGTCCTTCTTTGCTCCTGTATAATCCGTCGCATTCATTTTCGCTTTACCAGAAATGATTAAAGCCGAATATTTTGTATCCAGTTCTGCTGCAGAAGGTATTACAGATAAATTATTCCCAACATCGGTTGTGGGCTTTTGCGTAATGTGCTGTTGTATCTGATTTGTTTTTTCTTCTGTCGTTGCATTTACATCAGGTTTAGGCACATTCGGCTTCTCTACAGGTTCAACCTCTTGATTCTCATCTGATAGATTTTCTGTTTCTATTTGTATCGGTGCAGCTTGTTCATCATTTATTTTCGCATCAGGAGGTGTAACCGTTTCAGATATATCATTCTGCTCTCCCGATGATGCATCCGAATATAGTGGTATCTTTTTAAAAAACCGATCACTATATACATATCCAACAGCAGCACAGCCAACCACCACAAAAATAATAAAAAGAAGAGGAATTAATAAAGTCTTCCTTTTCTTTTTATGATTAGTTTTAGATATTTCTTCCTTATTATTTATTATTGTTTGATCATCATCTTCCCCATGAGATGTTTCAGAATATAGTAAAGTAGTATCACCGGTATCCGACACTATATCAGTGTGAGTTTCCTCTTTTCTAACATCATACTTTTCTTCCGGAGGCATATCTAATGCGCCAAGCATTTCTCCAATAGATTGAAAACGATCAGCCGGAATGATCTGCATTGCTTTTATAATAGCAGACTCCGTTTTAGAAGTGATATTAGGATTGATTTCAGACGGATTCTGTAATGGACGCGTTGCCCGAAGAATTGATTCCGTAGGAATTCTTCCGGTAAGCAAATTGTACATTGTAGCTCCTAACGAATAAACGTCCGGACAGGGAGAAAAAACCTGAGTACCCTCGTTATCATATTGTTCTATAGATGCAAACCCTTTTGATAATGTAAGCATCGTAGTACTGGTTTCTTGCTCCTCTATATCATAGCGTTTGCTTACCCCAAAATCTATCAGACGGGCATTATCATCTTTATCTATTAAAATATTACTGGGCTTTATATCTAAGTGCAGTATATTCTTTTCGTGGACAAACTGTAAAGCCTCTCCAATTTGATGTACATATTTAAGAACTACATGTTCCGGTAATACTCCGTTCTTATCCATCATCGATTTCAAAGAATTACCAGAGATATATTCCATAACTATGTATGCCGTATTATTTTCTTCGAAAACTTCCAGCACATTTACAATATATGGATGATGTACTTCTGATAATATCTTGGCTTCTTTGATAAGTTTCTCTTTGAACTTATTAAACAAAGTTTTACCTGTTTCCGAATGGACTTTTACCTGTTGGGAATCATTATCCCTATAACAATAATCTTTAAAGAAATATTCCTTGACACATATAGGCACTTCTGTCTTTATGGTTCCTAATGCACCTTTAAGCTCAGTAAACCATACTCCTTTGTAAGTTATACCAAAGCCCCCTTGACCCACTACATGAGAAAGTCTGTATTTTCCATCTTGAAGAAGGTATCCATTTGGCAAATTCATAACTACAAAAACTCTTTTTAATCTGCCAAAAGTACATCATTTATATAAAAGAATAAAGGAAACTTAGAATATTTTGCTTTACACCTTGAGATTCTTGCACATTATTAACAGGTAAAATATAAAATGAAAAGTTGTCTCGTGTTCTTCCATAACAGGTTTCCATTATGGCGTCTTTTATATCTTCAGAAGTTTTATGATTCAAAAAAACAGAAGAAAGAGATTCATTTGTAAAGCGTTCCAACACCCCATCGGTACACATAAAGAAATAATCACCTGGTTGCACATCTTCCAATACAACTACATCGGCCTCAGTCGGATGGTCTGATCCTTGTATAGCCCGTAAGATTACATTTCTTTGAGGATGAGTCTTTACTTCTTCCAATGTGATTTTTCCCAGTTTCAATAAAGAGTTAACCAGCGAATGATCTTCCGTTTGATAAATTATTTCACCATTCCTAAATTGATAAATACGGCTATCACCAACATGAGCAAGAATTGCTCCCTTTGTTCCCGTATAAAACATCGTTATAGTCGTTGCCATCCCTTTTGCTTCAGGATGAAAACTAAAATAATCATCAAACCGGGATTCTGTATATTGTATTGCTTTGTTTATAAATTCTTCAGAAGGTTCTCCGTCTTGAAAAGTAGAAAAGTAAGATTGAAAAGATTCACAAGCCAGAGAACTGGCTATCTCTCCTTTATCGGCACCACCAACACCATCACATACTAAAAATAATTTCTGGCCGGAATTCACGGTCTCCGGTAATGGATAAATGGAGTCTTCGTTATTAATTCGTCCTCCTTTTTCGCAGACAGCACATGGTTTACCGATTGTTATATTCATAGCACTAAACGAGTTTTATTCATTAAATCGGAGAACTGTCCTGCCTATAATGATTTCATCATTATTATTCAAGACGACAACTTCCCCATTTTCTAAATAATTGCTATTATATAACGTATGATTTTTACTATTATTGTCAGAAAGATAATGTTTATAACCACCTTTAGGGTCTTTTTTTATCTCAATCCGGATATGTTCACGACTCATTGACCGATCTGCAGTCATTATTCCAATCGTTGCCTTAGAAGCATTCGATTTTCTCCCAACTATAATCACTCCTTCATAAAGAAGAAATACTTGTTCCGGGGTATCTTCATCAGCAATAACCGTAAGTTTTCCCGTGCTGTTTTTAACGGGTTGTACCAAAACCGTTTCGGAATCATTTAAATCATTCCGACTATTCTCTTGAGATAAATAAGAAACAGGAATAGGTCTTTTGCACTTAGGGCATTTAAAAGAAGTAATTCCGGGAGGAATCTTCCCCTCGTCCACTTTTAATCCAACGTGACAATGCGGACATTTAACAGAAATCATATCATGAATGAAATATCTGCGCTATCAATATCTGTTGTACTTATATCCAACATATCGGCATCGGACAACATTATTGTATCGTCTGACAATGTAATGAAATCAGAACTATCAATGTTGTCATCAATTACTACAGCATCCAACATATCAACGTTACTACCGTCCACATCCACTACTACTGCATCCGCCAACAAGGCATCATCATTATCTAAAGTAACGAACGTATATTCCTCCTCTTGCATAACTTTATTTTTTATAACATTTTACAGAAACAAAAGTAGAAAAAGTAATGGATTAATAAATAATCAATTCTCTCTTATAATCAAACGATTGGGTTTACTGTACAAAATACTTGATTTCAATCACAAACAGTTAATCATTCACCCACTTGGCTTTACATGAAGAAACAGGACATTGTTTTCTGTTCCGTAGAGATTCCCAAGGGATCTCTCCTAAAAAAGTACCGCATTTAGGACAAACATAATCTATTTTAAATTGATTCGCAATATCTTGTAATTGCTGCGGTATTTTAGCTGATTGTTTTGCACCTAGATATATGCCTATCGTGGGAGCACATATTGTTATAAACAAACTAATAATCAATAATTCCGAACTTCCTTTTCCTAAAAAACCGATTATCACGCCTACAATTCCAGTTAAAGCAAATGGCAAAGACTGGAAAAGCCTTGTTTTAAACTGATTAGATGACTGAATCTTTACTTTTGCTTGAATATAATCATCATAAACTTTCTTCAAAGCAGCAAACTCCTCACTGTAATCATTATTATATTTCAGTATATCGGAAACAGCGATACTATAATCACTTCCCAGTTTAACGATATCAGTAGGCGTAACTCGTTTTTTTATGATCTGACTGCCATTGACAAAAGTACCATTTGTTGATCCGGCATCTTCCAGAAACCAATATCCATCAGTTTCATGTAGCAGACGCGCATGATGTCTGCTAACGTGAGGATCATCTATTATAAAATCATTATCGTCCGATTTCCCTATCTTTATCACCATTGCTTATTCCTTTGTTTCATCATCTTTTCCCATCTCTCTTTCAAATGATTCTTTCAAAACTTTCAACGGATCTTTGGAGATGACAAGTTCACGAGGTTTGCCTTCGTCTGTCAATAATAATAACTTTTGCTTTGGTATATTGATTTGTAATATATGATTCTTATTGATAATATGGCTCTTACCGACGCGCATTAATATCTGGTTACAGCCGGCAACCTGTTTTCCCAATATCTCTTCAATCTTTCCTATATTTATAGCAAATGTGAATTGTATTCCATTTGACAATAGTAGTTTTGTATAATTTCTATCTGCCTCAAAATAGAGTATTTGCCCAATTTTTATGCGTAACAGTTCATCTCTAGTCTTAATAATTAAGTACCGCTCCATAACGTAGATGTTGTTTTTCGTTTTTCATTAAGAAACAAATATACATCATTTTCTTTGCATGCCCATGTATTTTAAAAGAAATAATATTTATTTCCTTTCCTTTTCAGAAGCAAATATTGTTATTCTAATGATGGATAAAGAGGTTTACCTGTTTCATCCACTTCTGTCCAATTTTTAATATAGACTTGAGGAAAAGTAACAGAGTTTCCTTCTATTATAGCACTATACAGATAAGAATTTCCAGCCTTCAACTCTCCATCCGGAATTGGAGCTTGTACCGTATATGTACGGGAAGAATTCTCATTATTCACTATAACTTCTAATGTTACAGTCATAGGAGAAGTCGTTTTTAAAGGAAGCATAATATATTGTGCAAGATTACCATTTATACCCATTTTATCAGTTTCACCATAAGTTAATGATGGAGGAATAACTCCTGTTGCTAAATTTAAACTGGCTCCCGATTTAGAAGAAGTAATTGTTGCGGATACCAGTTTGTTTAATATTATGCTATCTCCTGCCGATACTTCAATTACAATCTGGGTTGCTGCATGTAAATAAACAATGGGAATACGAATCTGAGTACTTATAACATCTTGTTGCGGACTATGCCACCACAGGTAATCTATTCCATTAAACAAAGGCTCTGATTGACCAGATGTGAACATAGGCGGTATTGTTGAGAAATTGTCTGATACGGCATAAAAATCATAAGTTCCACTTTCCAAATACATTTTATATCCTTCACTCCCTATCAATGTACCGGGAGCAGATGTAATATACAATCCTTCGGCCGCAGGCACTCCATCCAAACTATTTCCTTTTGCAGACGTAAAAGCATATAACCGGTTCTGTATCCCTTTTTTCATGGGAGCCATGGCTCTTGTCAGAAGATTACGATCTTCTATAGATGCGTCAAATGTGACTAATGTCTTATTGCTAGAATTGCTTCCTTCTGAATTATTTCCTCCTTCTTCAAAAATAATTGTATTCTTAGAACATCCTGTAATAAATAACACTGCCGGAAACATAAGTATATAGAATACTTTCATTAATTTTTCACTATTCATATCGAAACTTTTTTATTACATAATACACTTGAAACATATAATTGGTTCAATACAATAGTGTTAACAATCTGATTATAGTATCTAAATAATTTTATATTTTTGCTTACTAAACATCACAATAAGATTTCAAATATGAAATATAAAGTTATCACCTTACTGGAAAATAGTGTTTATGGTTGCAGGCTGCAAGGTGAACACGGCTTATCATTATATATAGAATCGGACAAATATAAATTACTATTTGATACAGGAGCTTCCGGTTTATTTATTCGTAATGCAGTAGAACTAGGCATAAATCTGGAAGAAATAGACTATTTGATATTATCTCACGGTCATAGCGACCATACAGGAGGATTATCTGATTTCCTGAAAATAAATAGAAAAGCATCTGTTGTCTGTAAAAAGGAAATCCTAAATCCGAAGTTTAAAGAGAAAAGAGAAAATGGCATTATACAGAATGAATGCTTTGATACATCACGCTTCCTGTTTATTGACAGGCAAACAGAGCTTATCCCCAATCTGTTTTTATTTCCAAATATTGAAATAGAAGATACCGAAGACACCCATTTTGAACATTTCTATACGAAAATCAATGGGGCAATAGTACCTGACGCTTTTGATGATGAATTGGCTCTCGCATTAATCGACAATCATACATATTCCATCATTAGCGCTTGTTCCCATAGGGGTATAACCAATATCATTCGTACTGTGCAAAAAAGCTTTCCTTCTTATACTTTTAACATTCTTATCGGAGGATTCCATATACATAATGCACCAGACTCTAAATTTCACAGAATAGCTTCTTTTTTAGAACAAAATCCCCCTAGTCATATAGGTATTTGTCATTGTACGGGAATAAACAAATATGCTCTCTTTTGCCAACGGTTTCAAGACCGCGTTTTTTATAACTATACAGGCTTTGCAATCAATATATAAAAAAAGAAAGAGCTAGTAACCAGCGCTCAGCCCGGTTACCAGCTCAATATATTCTATTAAACTTCTATATGTTTAATGATCAATCTTCCAACGCTGCCTGCGCCGCTGCAATTACATACTATACTTCAATTTATTACAAAATTTCATACAACAATTATCCATCATCTTAAAGAATTAGATTTTTCTTATCATGAAGCTTTTAGCATATCCCTGTACTCAGGCAATCCTCTCTTACTCCAAAGCATTACTTTAGCATTTTTTGATTTTAAGGCCTCTATTAATTCCTGTTTAGGCTCGTTAATGCTATCATTGATTACGGCCAATCCTAATAATTCCTTTTTTGAAGCAATCTGCCTTGCGTCTTTTATGTCTGTCCAACTAAACAAGAATCTTTCAACCATTCCTTGAGTCAAGGAATTAAAAGGCTTTATAACTAATTCGGTCTTTTTCCCTGCAATGAGGTAGTCGAAACAAAAATCAAGTCCAGTGCTTCCTTTAATAATAAATTGGGGAGTATAGATTATATCCTGTTCATCCAGAAACGCCCCAACATCTTCTTTGAATACAGAAGCTATAGTATGCTTTGCCATGTATTCCAAATCAGAAATTTCTGATATTGCAGAAATTAATCCATGTTTTGTTTGTGGAAACTTGATTTCTGATGTTTCTGCGTATAATTCTTCATCTTTTATTGAGATACCATAATTTCTAAGAATAGCATCAATAATTTCTTTTCTTTTAGGCGATCTTGCTATATCCACACCTAACATTTTCAAATTAGATATGGTCGCACCATCATCAGACAGGATTATAGAGTCTTTTTCCTTTTTAGCAAAAATCTCAATATTATCATTGAATAGACTGGCGAATGGAGTAGAAATAGCATACCACCCAGTATCTGAATCTTGTTTGATGAATGTATTGTCCTTCATCCAAGCATAGTATTCTTTTATTCTTTCGTCTATCCAATTCATAACATCATTTTGTAGTGGCCTGACAGTTTTATCTTTGATTGCAAATTTATTGTTTTAGAAAAACATGCTACTACTTCTGCAAAAGTAATATTAAAATCTTTTGATGAAATTATTTTTGCCTCAAAATCATCCTTTTCTAGAGGGATTGCCCAAGCTGCCGTAGGATACCCTTCTACATGATAGTGTACATGATTGCAATTTAATACCATGCCGGCGAAAGGTCGAAATTTCACCGGTACCGTATCTTTTATCGTTATCGGGTTGGAGTGACTGGCTCCGTTATAATCTACGCGCAACAAACAAAACCTAGTTTCATCGTCCTGATGATGCAAGGTTATTTTCAGTGAGTTCTTTCGACTTCTTTGAATCCTCAGTAGAAAAGTATTTTCCCTGTCTTCTGAAGACAAATTTAGCCTGATATCAAAATCCTTTTCGATGTCAATCGTGTATGTTTGTAAAAATTCATTATCTTCATAGATATATTTGACCTTATTTAATAACAAGTCTGCGTCTATCTGCGATAAATCCATGATATTAAATTATTTTGTTTGTTTCTTGTTTATAATGATTAAAATAACTCATCTGCCCACTCACTAACATTATCTTTAATATCTTCATGATATTTGCACATTATCAATGCAAGTTTGATTGTTGCACGTTTAGGGTTATATTTATTTACAGTCAAATATCCATAGAAATTACCACCTCTATCTACAACAACTGGAGGATAATTTGCGTATGGATTCCAGGGGCTATAATCGCTATACTCACTTCCATAATCTCCATATTCATTCCAGATAGATTCCGAGTTATTACTATTCCCATACGTTGAATATTCATTCCAAACAGAATTATCTGAATATCCGTTACAATTAATACACCCAAGAAAAATATCATGATCCATTCCACCAAATAAGAGTAAGGTTTGAGATGAAGCGACTAATGACATTAAGATAAATAATATTGTATATATGTATTTCATATTAAGACTAATTCTCCCATTTTCTATTAACAACAATTGAATTTGCAATCAAATCACAGATAGGAATATACTTATCAATATTAACATGTTGATCTTTTAGCGTTGATACTCCCACTTGAAAGTAGCCAATTTTACCACCATACTGAAACATGTAAATCACAGAGGACGTTCTGATATTGTATTGAAGCCTTTTGTTCTCTGTATTAATCTTTAAACAACAGCCTTTGCATCCATCAATAGTTATATCATATTTATCCAATATCACACCGTTCATACCGAATACCTTATTCATATAGCTCTCGTTTATTAGCGATGCAGATAGATCCATTATAACTCCAGCCTCTTGAACCATCAAAACCGCCACCAAACTATGCTCATCAAATTCAGGGACAAATTTCTGAACAACATTATGTCTATCACTTTCTCTCTGTTTCCAGCTAAACGGAATATCAAGAACAAAATCAAGGCGTTTCGCTTTTTCATTTCCCTTAGTGCTGTATTTATATGTATAGCCGTTGCGAAATTCCCTCATATAGTTACCATTAAACTGAAAATAAGACAACGTTGACAAAATAGGCTCTTTTATTTGGAAGTTAGACCTATTATCAAGATCATCTATTAGAGCCGAAACATCGACATGATCAACGTTAATGCCATATACCTTATTCGGTAATGAATTGATTAGATCCTTATAATTTGGCGCACTATTTGTAACAAAATCGTATATATTTTTTTTACAATTTCCAAATTTCGAATTAACCCTATTTTCAGCTACACTAATCCTGCTCTTTAAAGATGGAGATTGCTTTATGGCTTTATCGATTATATACTGTTGCCCTATAAGAAACGAGTAGGCATTAAAGGCGAGTTCCACTTGCTTGTTTGTTACAATCTCGCGTGATACGTTTTGAGTGAAACAATAATTGCAAGAAATCGCTAATAGTAAAATTATCGTATTAAATCTAATCATAATTCCCCGATAAATGCTAATACAAAAATAGCCAATGCAGCGTATGCTATAGTTCTACTCTTAAAAAACTTCCCTGTAACAAGTCTAAAAATCAAAGAGGCAATAAATGAAATAATCAAACTTCCTAATAAATATCCCAAAGATTCAACCAAATATAACCCGTATGCTCCTATAGCTAATGAAGAATTGTCTCTATTTATAATAAATACAAACCGCAATACAAAAACAAATAAGACCAATAGCCAAACATTTCGAGTTTTGGCGTCAACAGTTATGAAATTCATAATATCAAATTTAAGTTATATTTCATTCCCAATCTCAGTAATTCTCTTATCTGTCTTGCAATTTATTCATAGAATCATACATTTCTTTTCTTTGTTTTTGTAGCTGGTGTTCTCCATACCTTCTCCATTCATTCATATTGGGTATCTCATTTGTTCTATTAGGAGGTGTTATTCCATTTTTATGGCATTCCATCTGTTCATCAAATATTTTTTTATATATTCGGTAATGATTTATGCTCATCCTTAAATCAGAAGCTTCCTTAACATCTGGATCTGACAGACTTTTTATAAAATTATAGATAAAGAACAAAACTACTACCGCAATTACAAAATATAGTCCAATCATATTATATTAATGTTTATTTTTTATTATCAAATTCCCACCCTCCCTATGCCCTAAAGCATATTCAGGATTGCTCTTTCTTTTTATCTTTACATTCCGGGAAAAGAAAGGCTACGCGCCCGCGCTTTCCTCGACACCTAACTTGCGACATAGTTCCGCGTTCTCACTCTCTAGCTTTTCAATCTTCTCCAATAGGATACTGATCATTTTGTCTTTTTCATTCATACTTATATTTAGATTTAAGTTATCCTCTGAAACTATTTCAGAGGATTGTTTATACTTAGTTCCCATCCCCGTAACAAGCCAAGGCAAAAAGTACTGAGGATAGACAGCTTCAATCTTTTCTGCATAATCAAACGAAAGATGTTTAACCTTTCCTTTTTCTATGTCATATAAAGGTTGGGCCCGACCAATTCCCATAGCTTTTGCCAACTCCGGAGCATTAGTGTTATTCTCTTCGTAAATCGTTTTTAAAACAATATCGCTATTCATGATTCAGTTATTTACTGTATATTTGTAATCTAAATTTATTAAATTCAAAAACATCATGGCTGTAAATATTCTATTAGCTCTCATTTTAGCTTGGGGCATTGTCTTATTGGTTATTCTTCCAGCAATCCTCATCGCAAAACTGTTATCGAAGTGCTGCACGTCTAACGACAAAAAGAAAATCTTCAAATATTCAATCTTCTCATTCATTGTATTTAATCTTACGATAATTGCAGGAATCAGCGTAATATTGATAATAAAAGGGTTATAAACGAGATTATAATGGCTACAAGTGACATACTAAATGAGATCCTGTTTGTTCGTAGCTTCCAAGCATAATCTTTATTCGATAATTCAAAATTCGTTTTTTGAAGCTCCAAATTCGTCTTCTGGAGCTCAGTTAAATAAGCGAGTTGATTGAGCTCTACTTCTTTTTGTCTTTGTCGTTCCTCCTCTCCTGTCCAACAGCCTGACGCCGCGAATCCCCAACCTTTTGCATTAAGTTTAAATTCGCTAAAGTTGTCATTTTTAATCATGTACAACTGTAATATATTTTGCAATGCATTATTATTCATTGCTTCATCTCTAAGAATCACAATCCCTCCTGTCTCATAGGCATTCAAGATAATTTCTTCTGCTTTCTTGTGTATACCGTCAATCATATGAATCGTTAATTAAAGTTATATTACAGTATTTTACTGTATATATATTTTGAATATACAGTTGCGCACTGTACATTTGCCTCCGTAATCAATCACAAACCCCAATCATGGGGCACATATTGAACAGATTTTCAAAAGTAGTTAAAAAAAATGGAAACAACAACAACAAAGAAAATTAGTTCGGTTGCACTAAAAACAAAGACCGATGTGCAGGGAACGCTCCTTGCTTTAAAGATTGGCGTTCCCACCGCGATAAAGAACAAGCAGATAAAAGCTTGCTCTATTCGGAGTGCTATACGCAAGTTAGCCACGAAAGGATACTCTTTTAAACAGTCCGAAGCATCTGCTAATTCATCATACCGCATCTTTTCATTACGTTCTAACCCATGTTTAGCCATAACGTAATTCTCAATATCCCGTTGCGTTATTCCTTTTTTAGTTAATCGCTCAACAGCTTCAACCATTGGATCCGCCAACTTTGCTTTGAACTGTTCCTGTTCGTACGTGTTACGGGGAGACAATGTGTTTTCATACAGATACACATTCATATAGTCAGGAATCGGCTTCCCTGTTTTTTTCTCAAATATATCTTGTAGCTTTTTTACAGCTATCATCCGGTCAACATAAGCCTCATGGAGCAGTTCGATTCGAGATTGGATATTTCCCTTTAGCTCGGCTTTTTTTTCTGGAGACATACGCAACTCATCAAAAGGCTTCTTGCTCCTAAATAACGTATCATATTCTTTGATGTTATCACGCACGGCATTGTCTGTTTTTGTTTTTTTCATCACATCAAACGCCGTATCGCTTTCTTTCAGGCGATTCTTGCTTTTCCAAAGCATATACATTATATCGCCATCGGACATTTTAAGATCTACGCCCATACTACGGAATGCATCTTTGATTATGGAACAGATTTTTTGTATAATACCTGGATCAGACATCGTTTCAGCCATGTGAGCACAGTACTCTTCGGCAGCTATCTGCCTGTCGCCGTATTCATCCATTAAAGATTCTTGCGTTTCCTGTGGCAAAGAATCAAATACCGTCTCCATTGTCGAGCTAAAGGAATCACCAAGTAAACCACGAAGCCCCTTATGCGCTACAACTTCATGCAAAACTGTAGCCTGTGCATCCGCGACACTTTCTGCATTTGGCAACACTAAATACACTTTACCAGTTACAGGATCATACCAACCCCTGGAGCCTCGTTTTTTATTTTGTTGTACAGAGTCATTATCTGTAATCTCATCTACATTTCGAATGATTTGCACAGGAGTATTCAAGTTGTCTGTCAATTCATCTACGGCCGAAGTAATTTTCCCCTCTTCAACCGTTGGATTTACGAAAGATTCTACTATCTTTGTGGCAGATGAAAGCTCTTCATTGGTTATTTCCTGCTGAACCGGTTGTGACGCTGAGGAGAACCAATCAAGAGCTTTTTCTTTATCCACCCATCGCAATGTTCCGTTATTTATAATAGGAGATATGATATTTTGTATTTCACGACCATGGAACGAGCGTACATCATTAACTTCCAATACTTTTCCCCCGTCTTGAATAGACTTGCTCATTTCAATAGCGACACATACATTTTTACCGTCACGGTCTTTCATTTCTGTTAATACCCCTATCGTATTGTCACTGCGCTGAAAAACAAATATTGGAGATGATATCTTTGAAGGCATATCCAACAACGTATTAATATCAACGTTATGTTTTTTTTCAATGCCTTTTCTTACTGCTTTTTGTCTCATAACAATAGGCAGTTTAGGAATAAACGAAAGCATAGCTCCTTGGGGTGTACCCAAATGAAACATTTCGTTATTGCCCATCTCACCATGTTGATAACGTTGTAACTCCTCGTTAAACTTCTGGTTTACTTCATCTATACCTGCCGCTCCTTTCTCTCCTATGAAATGAAAACGAGGATCAGTCCTTCTAGAATTAAAACGCTTGGAAGGCGGGATAATACCACCTTTATCATCACGGGTTATCAGATCGTTCAGTTTTCGGTTGTTCTTCGTATTCTTATACCTGTAATCGCTCTTATCATCATATCCCCATTCGTTGATGTCGTTACCGTCCCAATAAAGATTCTCCGCAGGAACTTCTTCTTTCATGATCTTGTAATTTCCATCAAGTGCATAATGGCCGTGCTGTTTAGCATACGACTCGGATAAGGAAACCCAATCTCCATTTCTTACTTTCCCTTCTTTTAATGACTTCGGAACTGCTCGATAAATTGTGACTATCGGTTTTTCACCCTTATTGATGGCATTCAACGCATTACTAATAGCTTCCGCGCTTTCATCCCTATTTGTATCACGGTTCATCCGGAATTGTTCATTGAGACTGTCACGTATCAAATCTTTGTTATTTGCGACATCCACCATGCTTTTATCGATTCCTTCTTCATCATAAGAAGGCGCACGATGAGCCATTCTAAACTCATCGGTTGATAAATAGCCCTTTCTTCTGGCAGCTTCATTAACGATGTCTTGCATACGACTTTCGTTATTTGCATCAACCGCTTCAAAATAGGCCGCATCTAACAATTCATCGGACATCAGTTCGAATTCCTCCAGACGTTTTCTTTCTGTTTCGATTTCTTCCTCTGCTCGTTTGCGGGCAGCTTCCATTGCGTTATGGGCATCAAGGCTTTGTTGAATATGTTCCTTACGCAAAACATCTACATCTCCGAACCGTTCATACAGCTCCGATTTTATAGGGGAAAACAATTTTACAAACTGCCCCAAGGATAGATTATCATTGGCAAGCCTAACAGTTCTTTGTATATTTTTAAACGCGTATGATGCATGACCTAAATTACCACGACGCATTGCGTCAGCATATGAACGAACATCATTTTCATTAAGATCATGCTTTTCAGAAAAAGATGATGTTTCGTCCTTTTTCTCACGGAAACGCAAATTATCTTTATTATCAGATTGACGTCTGTCAAGTTCCTGTTGCGCCTCATACTCCAGCCCGTTGTTCGAGAAAGCCTTCGTGAAGTATCTTAAGGTGGATTCTCCCGTGTTCGGATTTCGGATGACAGCACTGAGCACTTCCACCGACGGGTCTACCGACATGATATCCAGCACATGCGGGTCAGTCGTCTCTCCGGCCAACTTTCTCCTTGCCCCTTGGTTGTACAACACGGCGGCAGGAATGCCCTTGTCCTTCAAAGATTCCTTACAGCATTGGGTAACGAAACGGTTCATTTTGTCTTCCGGCGAATCTTTGTCGGACAATCTACGCGCATTGTCCATGCTTCTGAAATAAGTTCTGACTACCAGTTTCAGGTCGCCTTGCTTGGCGACATAGTCCCGCAATACCTTCTCCGCATTCGCTATGGATTCGACGTTCCCGGAGGCATAAGCATCTTTCAATTTGCCGGGAAGCAAATGTGCGTTTTCCTCTGTGACTGCTTCATTCTGTGCCCCCTCAACCTCTACGCTCTTATACTCTGAGAACGGCTTCGTCTTTCTGCGCGATGAATCCACCCACTTCTTGAACTCTTCTTTGCTAACCTCGCTAATAATTCCAAGCCCTTTCCATCCAGGAGAATAATTTGAAAGATAAGCGGCTTTTGCGTCTTCTGTTGAGTTAAAGCCATACATGACTTTGTGTTCATCAAAAGACCCATCTGCATTTACTTGATCTACTACATATATGTTACCAGAAGCAGGAGAATCAGAAAGAAATATATCAATATGATCACCATCAACACCTTCGGTGCCACGAATATAGCCATAGGTATTATTCATGATCACACTCCATTCCTTACCATCTGCATCCTTACCAGAACGAACAGAGCCGACCGGTTGTTCTATGGTTATATCAAAACCATCAATCTTTACATGCCCCTTTTTATAGTTCCCAGCCTCTTTCTGAGCATTTGTTGGGTTAGTATCAACTTGTTGCTCCGCCTCTAATATAGCCTCTTGAATAGAACTAGTATTAGCATCATCAGAAAATTCTTCTCCTTCTATTAACTTGGATTTTTCAACTGCGCTTTCTTGTGCAACTCCATCCGCGCGATCAATACCGGAGCCAGCCGGTTCTCCTGCTTCAATTTCTCCACTTCGCCCGGACGGATCAAGTTGTTCTCCTTGCAGTATCTCGCTGCCTCCTTCGCGTAAGCCATCGCCTCCGCTTTCGTCATTTCCTTCAATGTCTTCATTATTGTTCGATTTATTTTGTGCTAAGATAGCATCTATTTCATCTTGTTCTTCTCTTATTGCCTGAATTTCGTCGGCAATTTGCGAATCCAACTCTTGTCTTTCCTCTACTGTGAGTTGTTTTTCTGCAAAATCACGGACAATACTTTCTTCATATGCTTCATAATCTTCTGGGGACAGATGATAGTTTTCTTCGCACCATGCCGCATACTCATTGTATTCAGTCTGTTGTTCCTGTTCCGCTTTCGCCTTGCGGTTGTTTTTGATATAATCGATCAAGTCTCCTCGCGTACGGGAGGAAGAAAGCACTTCTATGATCGCATTGCGTCCTGCATTAGGGTCATTCTGGTCAAAGAAATTCGTCCCGTTTTCAAGATCCGCCAACATAAGCATCTCCCCGGCACGCTCAATCGACACACCGCCTTTGTCTTTTCCGGCAAACAAGCCGAACATGGATCGAGCCTCACCCATGCCAACACCAAGTTCTTTCTTATAACTCTCCTGCGACAATTTAAGAGAACCGTTAGCCAGCATTTGTGCTGCCAGCTCTTCTCCGTTCTGGGGAGCGGTATTGCGCATTAAATTGATGGCGGCTTCTTCTCCCGGCTTAATCCTTGCGTCCTGTAGCTTTTCTTTAACTTCACTCCAATAGCCAAATTCTTGCTGTAGTTCAACGCGTTTGACCTCCCATGCTTGCTTGTCGGCGATAAACTTGCGTCTATCCTTGCCAACCTTTGGCGCATGCTTATCTGTTGCTGCAAGCCGTTTCTCAACATCGGACAAATTAGCATCGACAAACTGGTCTACCTCGTCAATTGTCATAGAGCCGTCCAGCAGTTCATCTAAAGTGTCATTGATATCTGCTTTATGGTATAACGGATCCCCGTTTTCGTTTACAGGGATAACTAAACCTTGTTCGGCTGGATCTATTGCAGTTGGTTCGGATGCAGGTTGAGTTTCTGAAAGGTCAGGCTGCATCTTCGGTTCGATTTGTTCTATTTGCTGCTTAGGGCTTATTATATCTTTTACTCCTACAAGCATGGATAGTTCCGCATTCAATCTCTTTTCAAGCCGCCTGCGCTTGATGGCATCGCCGTTCTTGGAGGCCTTCGCCAGCTCTTTTTGTTTGGACGTAATTATATCATCGATCGTTGCACCAGCTTCTTTACCGAACTCAGAAACGAGGGCATCCGCATACATATTAGGGTCGGATATAGACTTGTAGTCTATTTCATTCCCTTTCATCGGGAATACCGGTTGCTGGATATCTGTGTTTTGGGCGGATTGTGACATATTGTTGTCTCCGCCCGCTGAGAAACCCTCATTTCGCCCTATATTTTCTGACGTTTTATCAATATTTTCACCATTCTCAATCCTATCAACAGGGATAGTTTGGATAGCTGATTTAACCACGGCATTTTTTGGGACCGTTGAAAGAGTGCCATCTCCTGTATCTATAGACATGTATTCAGATTCCGGCATTATATCAACAACCTTCCCTTTGGCTTGTTTACCGGTATCAGGATCCATATAAGTTACATCATCACCGTTAACAATCTCCTGTTCCTCTTCTTGTTTCCTTTGCTGTTCTCTGATTTGATCCTGCAAATCAAGCTGGGCGCGAAGATTTGCTTCATACTGCGCTCTTTGGTCAACAGCACTGACGATATTCGCCACACCTGATATCTGCTTAGGGGAAATAATCTGCATTTCTCCATTAGGGTCTAAATAATACATGGACTCCGAACTTTTGCCGGAGTCCATGATCATTTCTCCATCAGAATTTGAATCGGTAACCACATCTCCTTTTACTATGCAAACAGGATGCTCCATGTCTCCATTTATGAAAACTTGCTGGATCATGCCATTCTCGGCAATATAAGGAGCATTCGCATTATCATAATTCATCATCTCTGTTTGGATGGAAAGCTCTCGACGTTCATTCTTTTCTTCATTGATCGCCTCAGGCGTACGAAGGGATTTATATGCAATATCAGACTGAACGAGATTGAACAATGCGTCTTTTTGCTCTTGAGAGAATTGATTGCTCGACTCTAAGGCTTCCAAAAATGCCGACTTCTCTTCCGGTGTAGCCGCTTCAAGTTCATTTCCAATACCAAGCATCTTATTGTCACCTTTAAACTCTGAATAAAACACTTCTTTGGCGTTATTGTAGTCTCTACGTGTCTTTATCTTATCATACTGTCTTTTAGCAAAACCAGGAGCACCTGCAGCAGAGAAATACGCACCTCCCCCCATTCCGTACACGAATGAGTCTTTCAATCCATCCGTAATGTCTCTATTCGGATCGGCACCTGTAACCTTATCTGTAATGTTCTCGGCCAACTGTGAAGCAACTTCTTCAATACCTTCTTCGACGGGTTCATAGAACATGCCAAACTCTTTATAATGCCTTTGCAATTGGCCCATGAGCCCCTTCTTTACAGCCTGTTCAGCTTTATCTCTACCTAAAGATTTATAGAGTGTTTTCATCCATGCCTTCGAGACACCTGCACCTAACATTTCAGACAAACCTTCTGCAGTTCCAGTAATAATGGCGTTAGAAGCTTTTGCGAACTCGCCCATATTAGGATTCTCTGCATCTAACTGATCATATTTATCACTCGCAGTTATAGCACCAATCCCAGCCAGTCCTGCAACAGGAGCCCCTGCAATTGTAGCGGCTGCGGCAGAAATAGACACAGGTAATGATTCTATACCCTGTAAAGCAATGTCACCAATCGCACCGGTATAATCTCCTTCTTTCCATAGTTCAGAATAAGACTTTCCATCATTCCTAACAGAATTAATTCTTGATGTTTCTCCTACATCCTTAAAATAATCGGAAGCTTCTTTAAAAACTCCACCTCTCGTACCTAACCCTAGCTTTTCAAGACCGATTGTTGCCTTATCCAATGCTCCAAATAATCCTGCCCCTAATTGAGCACCACCTGCATTCAGTTTTTCAATTGCATCCCCAAGATAAGTGTCCCAGAATCCCTTTCCACTTCCTTGATCGGCCATGTCAATATCAGGATATCCAAGCTTGGCATTGAAATCAGACAGAGATCCTATATCTTCAAACCCATCTTCTTTTAGCTTACCATACAGAATTTCTCGTTTACCAGAATCTTTCAGCTTACCTTCAAAATCTTTATAATTTCCAATATCTTCATAGCCGTTTAAAGATAGAGTTTCATATAATTTTTTAGCATTATCTTCCATTACCAACCTATTTTTTTAGACACCTGATTTTCATTCTTTTTATCTCCTTCATCCACAGAAATAGCCAATTCTTTCATCAGGCGAACGGCAGAAGGGCTATCCGGCCAATGCGCCAGGACGTAGTTCATCCTTTCCGAAGGACTAAGGTCTTTATACTTTCTCTTCTCACTCGGATCACCTTTAAAGACATCATTTTCCATCTCTTTAAAAATGCGAGGGTAAATCGTTTTAAACACGTTCTTTTTTAGCTGATATGTTGTCCCTGTATTCGGGTCATAGTATGGTTCTGTTTGATTATCCTTTCCTACAGAAGATTTAGTTGCACGCTGAACATTAGCATCAGCATTTTGACGGTCTATATTCAGTCTTTCTGCCTTGTATGCATCATCAGCCGCCATCTCCTTCTCTTTCATTATACGATCCTTATCATCTTTTTCTGTCAGATATTTCAAGCGATCGGCGGATATGTCTTTTGCATTTTTAATCCTTTTCGCATTTTCAATCACACCAAGCAATCCCGAACGATCACGAGTATACCCTTGTCTTGCTGCCTCTATATCTGCCAACACACTATTGTAAAGGCCTGTATCATATCTATCCCGGTCTACTTTATAAATATCACGAAGACGCTGAATATAAGCATCATTATCCTTCTGTGCTGATGAATCGTCTTTTGGTATGTATGCCCCTTTAGCCCCGGCTATACCTTGAATAATCAGCTTTAAACCATCAGCCGCGGATGCGATATTGTTAGCAGCCCTAACACGTTTTTCTTCCGGTAACTGCGGAAAGCGACGAGTTGACTTGTACAATGTCTGATAAAATGGTTCTACTGAATTTGGGTCAAAATTTTTATACAATTGATTGATCCTTTCTGGGGAATAGTATTGAGTTGCCGCCCTCCAATCATCTTCGCTCATCCAATCCGGCCTTGACGAAGCATATGTTTGTACAGGAGTAGAAGCCGAAACCGGAGAAGAATTGGTGACAGTTGATGCGGATTGCGCTTCATCTTTAACAACAGCATCCTTGTTGCTATTGATAGTATCCTGCTTTTTGTCTACCTCGTCAAGCACAGTTGACGATGACGGAAGCTCGTCTTTTAGATAGTCCGTTAACATCATATTACTCACCGAATTTTGTAGGATAATTAATCTTTGGGACAGTTACACCGGTATTAACAGGTGCTTGAAGTGGCGTAGAACCAGGGGTATTTAGCATCGATTGTCCTATAGATCCCGCACTGTTTAATGCGGTACTAAGCCCATTTTGCATATAATTCGTCCAACTCTCGGTATTTTGACCATTTATCTGTTGTTGCTGATTATACAAATTCTGACGTTGGTTAAGATAACGGTTCATAACATTATCCTTATACTGTGTATTCATGGCTGAAATATTACTCACAGTATCGGTGATGGATTTATTTGCTACCTCCTTTTCTGCAACCATAGCTTCTGGGGTTGCGCCAGTAATAGCTGCAGTAGAAGCAGAACTTTTAGTTCTATCTTTTAACCCTTCTCTAAGATTCCTTAATAGAGCGGCATTATCCGATCTTTGAAGTGGATCACTATAATACTCTTTATTAAAAAGACTATCATTATACTCTCTTTCCTCATTAAGTGCTTTTTGAGCCTTTTTTCTTTGTTTTGCAGCCTTTATTCCTCCAAATAATCCACCCAGAAGACCAAGACCGCCTGTTATTGCTGCTCCAATCATGCTTTTATAATTTACAGTTATGATTATGAAGAAAGTAGATATACTTTTGCTTATAATGTTGTAAATTATAATTTTTGAAACTAATTGATATTATCAATCATGGGACAACCAAAAGGCAAAACAGGTAATCCATCGGGGAAACCAAAAGGAACAAAGAATAAAACCACCGTACAGATGAAAGAGATTATCACGGGATTTGTCGAAAACAAATTAGGTGATGTTATGGATGCTTTTGACAACTTAGAACCAAAAGATAAGGTTTCGGCTTTTACATCCTTGCTTAAATATGTTATACCTCCTGCCAGAGATACAGAGAGTGATAAAGAAAATAAAGAGGCAATATCTGCTTTGGTGGAAAGACTGTTTAACAGGAAAAGCTAAAAATTGCCTTAACAAGAACCGCCCGGACATAAAAAGGCGGTAAGTTTTGAATTTACCGCCTTATGCTATAACCAATGTTTATTTTTGGGCAATACTAAAATCCTTTTCCTTTCTGTCTTTCATAAATTCTAAAATCCCCCTTATCCAAGTTATCTACTCGAAATATAACCTTACAACCTACTGGCATATCTTCTGGGAGATGTTTGGCTAATTCTGTTATAACATCATCAATATTGTTGTATCCAAGATCCTTGAATGAATAAACCTTTTTCTCATTAAAGAAAACAGTTCCCATAACCATATTCTTAAATGATATTTTGAAATGAGATGCATTCTCTTGGTCATTATCCACATTATTGTTTTCGGTACGTTTCCCAAAGAATATATAATCTATTACTTTCTGATTAAGATCTGAAACAATTGAATAATCAGGTTTAACGTAGGTCTCTGTTACTTTATGAGCACTCGAATGGTTCATGGAGAATGCCACATCATACATAGATGCCTTTATGTCATTTCTTGCAATTGTCCCCCAGCTATGACGGAAAGTATAAACACAATAAGATTCTGGCAGCTCATTGAAAGAGCATATTTTTCTCAAACCTCCATTCACATTCGAATTAATTGCATCTTCTGAAGAATAACGTTCATGAAAGTTAAACAAATATTCATCTTCGTTGTCTGCCTTGTATTTTTCAAATAGTTCCTTTAATATATCTGGAACTCGAATTTCTAAATAGGCTTTATCTGCACGAAATTTGGCGGTTTTTCGTCGATTATAGCTTAGTATGCCATTGCTATAATTCGACTTTTTTAGATGATAAAGATCAACTGTGTTAATGCCGGCTAAACACATTACCATCATCGCCACATCGCGAGCGATTTCAGGTACAGAACTTATCATCTTTGTTGGAGGCAAAGGCAATTCAAAAAATCTCTTTATTTCCTCTGCCGATATAGCTTTGTGATCCGGTTTGTCCGAAATTGGAATCTTTACTTTAGGCCAAGGATTTGTTTTTATTCGGATAACACCACGGTCATAGTCATTAAATTCATTGATAGCGGCCTTAAATATCTGACGAATACATACCGGATACATCTCCTTTGCCCTGGCAGTATTTGATAAAGATGCAAACCAATCATTCATAAATTTAGTCGTAAACCGGGAAAACATTAATTTGTTCGTACCGGCAAACCTCTCTAAATGCTGATATGACAACTCATAATTTCTCGCATTCCTTTCTTGCCCTCTCTTGGCCATTTCTAACTTATACTTTCTTGCATAATCCGAAAAACAAACATCTGTATCCCCCTTTTCAAGAAAGCTCACAACATCTTTAATTGTCCATTCGGATATATCTTCTTTGTTCAATCGTTCTATATAATTATTAATTCGATCAGAACAATATGATAGTATGATAGTATCCTTAATATCACCAGAACGGTTCAATCCTTTTTTATCAACCATCTTATCCGTTTTCATAAATGCTGTTTGCCTTCTATGTATTATCCGAATATAGACAGGGTAAAATCCATCATTTCTCTGTTTCCTTACACAAATTTTGAAAGTAGCCATAGATCAATATTTTACAAGGTGTAAACATGGTATAAACACTATGACACAAATATACACAACATAGTGTAAACATTTATTATTATTCGGCTCATTTTTTGCTCAAAGCACATACAAAATAAAAGGCTGACAACCAGTACAAAATCCAGTTATCAGCCTAATATATTGACTATTAGAAATCTACAATTTCATTTTTTCAATCCTCCAACGCTGCCTGCGCCGCTGCAACCCGGGCTATTGGCACTCTGAATGGAGAACATGAT
The DNA here is from genome assembly GCF_900186615.1 of Parabacteroides bouchesdurhonensis. Classification (GTDB taxonomy): domain Bacteria; phylum Bacteroidota; class Bacteroidia; order Bacteroidales; family Tannerellaceae; genus Parabacteroides; species Parabacteroides bouchesdurhonensis. The sequence goes on along the minus strand of NZ_LT896588.1, from coordinate 3,069,564 downwards.
ACATAATTCAATCCTACTCTGTGGCAGAACTTAACAGAAGAAGGTTCGCCTCCATGTTCACCACAGATACCACATTTCAGATCCGGACGAACGGCGCGTCCTTTTTCCGTGGCCATACGAACTAATTGACCTACACCTTTTTGATCCAGAACCTGGAACGGGTCCACTTTCAAAATCTTCTTTTCAAGATACACCGGCAAGAAAGAAGCGATATCATCACGAGAATAACCGAAAGTCATCTGCGTTAAGTCATTCGTACCAAAAGAGAAGAACTCGGCGGATGAAGCTATACGATCTGCAGTTAATGCTGCCCGAGGAATCTCAATCATAGTACCAACTTTAAAGTCAATACTGTCGCCCATCTCTTTAAACAGCTCTGCGGCAGTCCGGCGAATAACGTTTTCCTGTTCCTTGAATTCATAAACGATACCGGTCAGAGGTACCATAATCTCAGGTTTGGCCTCAATACCTTCTTTCTTCAATTCTAAAGCCGCACCCAAAATAGCCCGCGTCTGCATTTCAGTTATTTCAGGATATGTATTGCCCAAACGACAACCGCGATGTCCCAACATTGGATTATGTTCGCAAAGGGCTTCCACGCGTTGCTGGATATACTTAATAGATACACCCATTGTTTGAGCCATCTCTTCCTGGCCTTTCAAATCATGAGGGACAAACTCGTGTAAAGGAGGATCAAGTAAACGGACAGTTACCGGACATCCTGCCGTGGCTTTAAATATACCTTTGAAGTCCTCCTTCTGATACGGAAGAATTTTAGCCAACGCTTTTTTACGTCCTTCCGCATTTTCGGAAAGAATCATTTCACGCATTGCTTTAATTTTTTCACCTTCAAAGAACATATGTTCCGTACGGCAAAGACCGATACCTACAGCTCCAAAGCCACGGGCAATACTTGCATCATGCGGAGTATCCGCATTTGTACGAACCTGTAAACGGGTATATTTATCGGCAAGAGACATCAATTCAGCAAAGTCACCGGATAATTCGGCGGCTTTTGTTTCAACTTCACCCAGGTAAACTTCACCGGTAGTACCATTAATAGAAATATAGTCACCTTCTTTTAAAGTAACGCCATCTACATCCACCGTTTTATTTTTATAATCGATATTTAAAGCACCTGCACCTGACACACAGCACTTACCCATACCACGGGCAACAACAGCTGCATGTGAAGTCATACCGCCACGAGCAGTAAGAATACCTTCGGCAACAGCCATACCGGCCAAATCCTCCGGTGAAGTTTCAATACGAACCATCACAATCTTCTTTCCATCAGCATGCCATTTGGCTGCATCATCGGCAAAGAATACAATTTGTCCGGTAGCAGCTCCGGGAGACGCAGGAAGACCTTTTACCCAGATTTTTGCCTGTTTCTCTGCTTTCTTATCAAATACAGGGTGAAGTAATTCATCCAGTTTATTCGGTTCTATACGCAAAAGAGCAGTCTTTTCATCAATCATACCTTGATGCAACAAATCCATAGCAATCTTAACCATAGCAGCACCGGTACGTTTACCGTTACGAGTCTGTAAGAACCAAAGCTTACCTTCTTGAACAGTAAACTCCATATCTTGCATATCACGATAATGCTCTTCCAGTTTCGTCTGGATTTCATCCAATTGTTTATAGATTACGGGCATAGCTTCTTCCATAGAAGGATATTTGGCTACACGCTCTTGTTCAGAAATACCGGCACGTTCCGCCCAACGCTGTGAACCTATCTTAGTAATCTGCTGCGGAGTACGAATACCGGCAACCACATCTTCACCTTGCGCGTTGATCAGATATTCACCATTGAATAAATCTTCACCATTACCCGCATCGCGAGAGAAGCATACACCTGTAGCCGATGTTTCACCCATATTTCCAAATACCATAGCTTGAACACTGACAGCTGTACCCCACTCTGCCGGTATACCTTCCATTTTACGATAAAGGATAGCGCGCTCATTCATCCAGCTATCAAATACGGCACATATAGCACCCCAAAGCTGTTCATAAGAAGAAGCAGGGAAATCTCGTCCTGTCTGGGCTTTAACAGCGGCCTTAAATTTCGTCACCAATGTTTTTAAGTCCTCTACTTCCAGTTCATTGTCCAGCTTTACCCCTTTCGCTTTCTTCACCTCTTCTATAATAGCTTCAAACGGGTCAATATCTTCTTTGTTCGTTGGTTTCATTCCTAAAACAACATCGCCGTACATCTGAACAAAACGACGATAAGAATCCCAGGCAAAACGAGGGTTATTCGTTTTGCGGGCTAATCCTTCCACCACTTCGTCGTTCAAACCCAAATTTAGAATAGTATCCATCATACCGGGCATTGAAGCACGAGCTCCGGAACGTACGGAAACCAATAACGGGTTTGCCACATCGCCAAACTTTGAGTTCATCAATGTTTCAATATTCGCGATCGCTTTTTCTACTTCACCCTTCAGTAACTCTACAACTTTTTCCTTTCCTAATTCATAGTACTCGGAACAAACTTCTGTTGTGATAGTAAACCCGGGAGGAACAGGAACGCCTATCAAATTCATTTCGGCAAGATTTGCACCTTTGCCACCCAGCAGATTTCTCATATCCGCTTTTCCTTCGGCTTTTCCATTTCCGAATGTGTAAACTCTTTTTCTTTCCATATCAGACAGTATTATTTTAGATTCTAGTTTTGCTATCTCAACATTGCAATGTTGCAAATATATGCTATTTACAAGTAGATGCTATACTATGAATTAAATATTTTTACATGTTTTATAACCATTATTTATTATTCGTATCAGGTAAATACGTACATTTGCGTGGCGAAAATTTTAAACTCAACTAGATTGGCAAGAAATAAGAAGCAGTTACCTTTGCTGGAAAAGGTAACAATTACGGATGTAGCCGCAGAAGGAAAGGCTATTGCAAAAGTGAATGAAATGGTAGTATTTGTTCCTTTTGTTGCTCCGGGAGACGTTGTTGACATTCAGCTTACCCGCAAAAAACACAGTTATGCAGAAGGCAAAGCAATCTATTTCCACGAATACTCACCCAATCGTACCGAACCGTTTTGTGAACACTTCGGTGTATGTGGAGGTTGCAAATGGCAACATCTTCCTTACGAAGAACAATTAAAATATAAACACAAACAAGTTATAGACAACCTAACCCGCATCGGGAAAATAGAGATGGAAGAAATTCTACCCATCCTTGGTTCAGAGCATACTACTTTCTATCGCAACAAACTGGAATTTACCTTTTCCTATAAAAAATGGCTTACCGAAGAAGAAGTAAAATCCGGAGCTACATTCGAGAATATGAATGGCGTAGGCTTCCACATTCCGGGCATGTTCGACAAAGTACTGGACATTCATAAATGCTGGTTACAGGACGATATTTCCAATCGTATCCGTCTTTGCATTAAAGATTATTGCTTTTCTCACGAAGGATATCCGTTTTTCGACCTTCGCAACCAGGAAGGTTTTGTCCGCACACTGATGATCCGCACAGCTTCTACCGGAGATTTAATGGTTGTATTGTGCTTTTTCCACGAAGATGTAGAGCGGCGTGAAGCTTTACTGTCTCACATTGCCGAACAATTCCCGGAGATAACCTCGTTAATGTATGTAATCAACGAAAAGTGCAACGACACAATTACCGACCAGGAAATATTGGTATTCCGTGGTAAAGACCACATCATTGAAGAAATGGAAGGTCTGCAGTTTAAAGTAGGCCCCAAATCATTTTATCAGACCAACAGTGAGCAAGCCTACAACCTGTACAAAGTAGCTCGTGAGTTTGCCGGACTTACCGGTAATGAAATGGTATACGACCTTTACACCGGAACCGGTACTATTGCCAATTTCGTATCCCGCCAGGCTAAAAAGGTTATCGGCATAGAATATGTACCGGAAGCTATTGAAGATGCAAAAGTAAACTCGGCTCTGAACAAGATAGAAAATACGTTGTTTTATGCCGGAGATATGAAGAATATCCTTACGCAAGACTTTATAAACCAACACGGACGTCCGGATGTTATTATTACAGACCCGCCTCGTGCCGGTATGCATGATGATGTAATCAACACCATCTTATTTGCCGAACCGGAGCGTATCGTCTACGTAAGCTGTAATCCGGCTACACAAGCACGCGACTTGAGCCTGCTCAGTGTAAAATACAACGTCAAGAAGGTTCAGCCCGTAGATATGTTCCCCCACACTCATCATGTGGAGAATGTGGTTTTGCTGGAGAAGAAATAAACCTATATATAATCCTATATATAATAATGTATAAGAAATGCGTTCCCTTCTTACTCTTTATGTTTCTCTTGTGCAGCTGCTACAGTAACAAACGAGAGAAAGAAGAGAACGTGGTAACTTCTGCGGACCTGCCCCAAATTAAAGAGCAAGGCGAAATCACTGCCGTTACCTTATACAGCTCCACATCTTATTTCCAATATAAGATGCAGCCAATGGGCTACGAATATGACCTTATCAAAGACTTCGCTACTTCACAAGGCTTGAGGCTAAACATAAAAGTTGCCAAAAATGCCACCCGCCTGATAGAAATGCTTGAAGCCGGCGAAGCAGATGTGGTAGCTTACCCTATCCAGATAACTAATAAATTAAAACAAGAAGTCCTTTTTTGCGGACGTGAAGAACAATCATGCCAAGTTCTTGTGCAGCGAGCCAACAAAGGCGATACGATTCTTACTGATGTTACGGAGCTGATTGGAAAAGACATATACGTTAAGCCAAACACAAAATACTCTGAACGTCTTAAAAACCTGGACTTGGAATTGGGAGGCGGATTACATATAAAAGACATTGAAAAAGATACCGTTACCACAGAAGACCTTATAGAAATGGTATCTAAAGGAGAAATACCTTACACAGTAAGTGACGATAAAACAGCCCGTTTGAACAAGACATATTATTGGAATATCAATGTTGGTCTGGAAATAAGCTTTTTGCAACGTTCAGCCTGGGCTGTACGGAAAAGCAGTCCTGAACTAGCCAAAGCCATCGACGAATGGGCTTCCGACAAATCAGGCAGTTACACATTTAAAGCAGTTACCAAACGCTATTTCGAATTAGGTAA
>NZ_LT896588.1:3056499-3062590 GCF_900186615.1 Parabacteroides bouchesdurhonensis | reverse complement strand
AAACACCTTTTTCCCGCCGATCTGCCTGCCATAAAAAACGGACATATCTCTCCATACGACCAACTATTCCGGAAGCACGCCGTTAACTTGGGTTGGGACTGGCGGTTGCTTGCCTCAATAGCTTATCAAGAGTCTCGTTTTGACCCGTCGGTTGTATCGTGGGCCGGAGCAGAAGGGCTAATGGGAATCATGCCAAATACGGCCAAAGCACTTGGTGTTACGCCTCACGAATTAAAAGACCCCGAAGTAGGTATTCGCACCGGAGTAGACTGTCTGCGACGTTTTCGTCAGGGCTTTTCCAAGATAGAAGATCCGAAAGAACGTATGAAGTTCACTTTAGCTTCATACAACGCAGGTATCGGACACGTTTACGATGCCCAGAAATTAGCAGAAAAATATGGCAAAGACCCTAATAAATGGGATGATAATGTGGCAGAATACATACGTCTTAAAAGCGATCCGCTGTATTACAACGACCCCGTTTGCAAGCATGGCTATCTTCGCGGATCGGAAACATATAATTATGTACGCGAAGTAATGGAACGCTATAAATATTACAAGGATAAAACAAAAGCCTAACACCGTCTAATCCTCTCCTTCCATACTATTCATCTCCATATCCGCTCATTTTTATCTGTTTAAGCAGAGAAAGTAGCATTTTCATGCCGAACTATTAATCGGATCACAGCCGTGATCTATATAAATCACAAGGGTGATCTAATTAAATCACAGGAGTGATCCGTTCAGATCACAAATGTGATCCAATTAATTTGTCAGGACTCATGACGTAAAACAACAGTAGCAGAGATCATATTCAATGAGACAACGTTGGTTATATTTTAAAATTTTAGGAGAAATAAGAACTATTCTTTACCTTTGCAACAATTCTTCATGCCTATAGAGATAGGTCTCTGTAGAAGGCCATAACTAAAAAGAGCGTTTCTAAAGAAATTATTCTTGTCATAGAAAATCCCCAATTTTCGAAGCCGTACAAGATTAATGACAACAGAAATAGCTCACGCCTGTGGTATATGAACATCTCGGAAACGAGACAGTTATATCATATTGGCGTGGGACTGTTGTTTATTATTTGTACGGTGGGTATGGGGATACCTCTATGACAGATAAAGACATAAAGACAGTTCCCACGCTTTTTATTTATAACACTTAACATACTTATCAAAGGGGAAACGGATAAGGATATGATATAACTCTACTATGTTATTCAATTCATTTGAATTTCTTGTCTTTCTTCCCCTTGTATTCTTGGGATATTGGTTTGTATTCAAACCACTTAAATGGCAAAATCTGTTTATTGTCTTTGTTAGTTATCTGTTTTATGGTTGGTGGGACTGGAGATTCCTTATACTCATTGCTATTACTTCTCTGTGCAGCTATCTTAGCGGTATCTGCCTTGAGCGAAATGAAGGAAATAGAAAGAAACAAAAATGGATTAGTGCCAGTAATATTATACTGAACTTACTTATACTATGTTTGTTTAAATACTTCAATTTCTTTTCGGAGAATTTGGCAACCTTATTCAAAGCATTCGGAATGCAATTGGACTTCGTTACATTGGAAATCCTTCTACCTGTAGGGATCAGTTTCTATACATTTCAGGCGCTGAGCTATACAATAGATGTATACCAGCACAAGATAAAGGCTACGCATGATCCGATTGCATTCTTCGCATACATCAGCTTCTTCCCTCAGTTAGTAGCCGGACCTATCGAAAGGGCAACAAATCTGTTGCCTCAGTTTAACCGATCACGTACGTTCGATTATGACAAAGCGGTAGACGGTATGCGCCAGATGCTTTGGGGATTCTTCAAGAAGATGGTGGTTGCCGACAACTGTGCTTTGTTTGCCAATGGTATCTTTGAAAACTACCAATCCATGAGCGGGAGTGCTTTGTTGATGGGGGCTTTCTTCTTTACGATACAGATTTATGGCGACTTCTCGGGATATTCAGATATTGCAATCGGTTGTGCCCGTCTATTCGGAATTAACCTGATGCAAAACTTTAATTATCCATACTTCTCGAGAGATATTGCAGAGTTCTGGCGCAGATGGCATATTTCCTTAACGACATGGTTTCGCGATTATATTTATATTCCTTTAGGAGGAAGCCGCGTGGGAAAATGGAAAGGTATCCGTAACACAACAATCATATTCCTGGTAAGCGGATTTTGGCACGGTGCAAACTGGACATTCATTGCCTGGGGAGCTTACCACGCCTTATTATTCCTTCCTCTGCTCCTTTTAGGCAAAAACAGGAAGTATAAAAATACGGTTGCGGAAGGCAGGCTGCTACCCTCTTTCACGGAGCTAGTCCAAATGGGAACAACATTCATGCTTGTGGTTATTGGCTGGATACTATTCAGGGCAGAATCGATAGCGCAGGCTTGGGGATATATGAGGGGGATGTGTGACAGGTCGTTGTTTACGATTCCGAAGATACCAGGGATTGGGATAACGCAAACCTTAGCTGTTACAACTCTATTTTCAATTTCTATCCTATTCATTTTAGAATGGAACTATAGAAACAGACCTTACGGTATTGCGATTCCTTTCCCTAACAAAACATATCAAAAGGCAATTTATCTCTTAATAGGTTTCAGTATTATTTTATTTAGACAAGTAGAGCAATCCTCTTTTATTTATTTTCAATTTTAATCCATGATATGAAAAAGTTCTTTGTATTTTTAATTAAATGTATTTGTATTTTTACTCTTTGTTATATTTTACTTAGCATTGTATTAGTAATATTACCAAACAATAAGAATTTAAAGCACAATTATTTAGCTTCTGACATTGATAAAGTAAATCATTTACTTCAAACACCTTCTCCCCGAATAATATTTATAGGTGGTTCAAATCTTGCTTTTGGATTAAATTCTGAACTAATAAAGGACTCACTAAATATGGAACCTGTAAATATGGGGATACATGCCAGTATTGGTCTAAAATACATGTTTAAGGAAGTCATTCCTTATCTAACCTCAGGAGATATATTAGTTATTACTCCCGAGTATGAACAGTTTACAAAAAAAACATATTATGGAGAGGGAACTTTATCCTCTTTACTTACAATAAAAAAAGAATGGACAACATTATTAACCCATACAAACTGGTTCACTTATCCTAGCTCATCATTATCAATATTAATATCTGATTTAATTCATTATATAACAAACAAAAGTAACATAGAAGCTTACGATAGAATAAAATTTAATCAATACGGGGATTATGTGGGGCATTGGGAATTTGGTCATCATACAATACCATCATCTTCTTCTCTTGATTTTTTCGATTCAAAAGTAATAGAAGAAATAAAAGAAACACTTCTATTATTAAAACATAAAGGGATAACTACATATATAATACCACCATGTTATCGTATTCAGAATTATCAACAGGATTCCATTGTTATCAATTCTATTCAACAAATATTACAAAAAAAAGAAATACCTTTTTATACAAATCCTAAACGTTATGTATTTGACGACTCTCTTTTTTATGACACCAAGTATCATCTTACAAAAGAAGGTGGATTGAAAAGAACTCTTCTCTTGATAGAAGACTTAAAACGTGAATAGTATTTATTTATAAGATTATTCCTATCTTTGGTAGCATTAAATAAAACGTAATCTTATGTTTAACAAAGAAACTTATATTGCCCGCAGGGCAAAGCTGAAACAGACACTTGGTTCAGGTCTGTTGTTATTTCTGGGAAATGATGAGTGTGGAATGAATTATACAGATAATACTTATCATTTCCGTCAGGATTCCACCTTCCTATACTTCTTTGGTCTTCCTTATGCCGGATTGGCTGCAATTATTGATATAGATAATGACAAAGAAATTATCTTCGGAGACGAGCTGACTATTGATGCCATCGTTTGGATGGGTACACAACCTACATTAAAAGAAAAGAGCGAAAGTGCAGGAATCAAAGACGTTCGTCCTTATAAAGAGATAGAATCGTATTTAAAGAATGCACAACAAAAAGGTCAAGCAATCCATTATCTGCCGACTTACCGTACAGAACACCAAATCAAGTTATTAGCTTGGTTAGGTATTCATCCGGGAGCAGAACAACCATCCGTTCCTTTCATTATGGGAGTTGTGAACCAGCGAAACTATAAGAGTGCCGAAGAAATTGCAGAAATAGAAAAGGCATGTATCGTTACCGCCGATATGCACCTGACTGCCATGCGCACTGTTCGTCCGGGTATTCGAGAATGTGATGTGGCTGCAGCGGTTGGAGAAGTAGCCTTTGCGAATAACTACGAACTCTCCTTCCCTATTATTGCAACCATAAACGGGCAAACATTGCACAATCACGACCATAGCAATATGATTAAGAGTGGTGACATGCTTCTGCTTGATGCCGGTGCAGAAACGGAGATGGGTTATGCGGGTGATATGTCTTCTACTATTCCGGCAGATTCACAATACACAACTCGCCAGAAAGAAATATATGATATTCAGGTGGCAGCCCATGAAGCAGCAGTGGCAGCCCTTCGTCCGGGCATTCCGTTTGTGGATGTTTACGAACTATCATGTGCCGTTATTATGGAAAGGCTAAAAGAGCTCGGTTTTACGAAAGGCGATCCGATGGAAGCTGTTAAGGCCGGAGCTCACGCCTTATTCATGCCTTGCGGACTTGGCCACATGATGGGGCTGGATGTGCATGATATGGAAAATTTAGGCGAGATGTATGTTGGTTATGACGGAAAGCCGAAGAGTACCCAGTTTGGACGTAAATCTCTTCGCCTGGGACGTAAATTGGAACCGGGCTTTGTTCTTACCATTGAACCGGGTGTTTACTTCATTCCCGAATTGATTGATCTATGGAGGGGACAGAAGAAATTCACTGAATTTATCAACTACGAAAAGGTTGCTACTTATAAGGATTTTAGCGGCATCCGCAATGAAGAGGACTATTTAATCACAGAAAATGGCGCACGTCTTTTAGGCAAAAAGATACCGTTACATACAGACGAGGTGGAAGCACTGAGATAAAATATTCAATTAAAAAATAAAGGTCATCATTTTAAATTTTTCTCAATGATGACCTTTATTTTTTATTTTGTAAATACAGCACACAATGCTATTACGCGTTTGTATTTGGGTAAAAACAAATTAATAAAAGGGTACAAATTAGTTGACATTATTCTATAGAATTGAGATTTCTTAAACCATTGAGGTAATATTCCAAAATGACGAATAGGCGTTTTTTCTTTTATAACATTCCCATTAGCATCAAAAATATGATACGATTCTTTTGCTCCTGCATATTTAGGAGGAGACATATTGACTGCATAAGAATTCGAATAATCTAACAATTCTAATTTCATATCCAATTTTTTCGCCATATAAGCCATACTTTCTTCTCCAAACCACCAACAATGAACAGGAGGCAAATCTGTTTCCCAAATAGAGTCCATTGGATAAAAAGATTTATTTGGCGTTGTTAATATAATAGAACCTCCTTTACGCAACATTTTTTTTAATGATGACATCATCTTCATTGGTTCATTCACATGCTCTATTACTTCTGTTAAAATAATTACATCTGCTGAGCTTTCATGCTTATTGGCATATTCGTTTATATCACCACTTATATAATAATTTCCAAAATAAAGATTAGCCTCTTTTACCGCTGTTTCTGATATATCCAAACCAGTTATTGAATAACCTGATTTTCGTAATGCATATGTCAGATAACCTAATCCTGATCCTACTTCAAAAATAATAGAAGAACGTTTAGCCTTTACAATCCTTTTCAATGCATATACAATAGACCAATATGTTAAACTGTTTCTGTCATTACAAGTCAAATAACGTAATGGGTCAGGAACATTTTTTATATTCTTAGACAATTGAAGATAATCACCATAACCATCCAGATTTTCTGCATTCTTATAAATCAAATTATAAACTTCACTAGAATCTTCGACTCTTGGTACTGAAAATGCAGTATTACAATGTGGGCAATGATATATTTGATACTGTTCTGGTTCTAGATATCCTTTTTGTTTAGACGTTTTTAAAACGACATTTTCTCCACACAATAGGCAGGTTT
>NZ_LT896588.1:2535214-3054902 GCF_900186615.1 Parabacteroides bouchesdurhonensis | reverse complement strand
CACAATAGGCAGGTTTGCCCCCCCCCCCCCCGTTAATCTTTGTTAACATATTTATTAAGCATTTATAATTTATACTTGTATTTCTTGCAAAGATACAAAAAAGGCTGTCCTCAATCAAGAGAACAGCCTTTCTAATAATAATCTGTCTTTAGATTTTTTTCAATACCTCAGTAAGCTTTTCAGGAGTAACATTAGCTGCAATGATAATACCTTTGTCATCAATCAGAAAGTTTTTGAATCCTTTTTTCAAATTGTACTTTCTGTATACTTCTGACGCCTTACCCAGTTCATCATGAAATTGCGTTGACAAATCCAGTTTGTCGGCCTTGACTGTTTCCATAAAAACAGATGACTTCTCATCCAAAGAAACAGAATACATCGCAATTTTATTCGAACCTAATTTGTTGATTTCATTCGATAATAATACGTTACGAACCCGCGATTCAGCATCGTAAGCTGCCCAGAAGTTGAGCAAAGTGTAACGTCCCGAATGATTTTGGAAATTAAAATTACTTTCATCTCCTAAAGACTCTATTCTCGGAGCAAGATCACCAGGATTCACACCCTCTGTGAGCTTAGCTTGTTTTGAACCAGCAGAGATTCCAAGGAATGCCACTGATGCAATGAGAACATAAGTTCTAATCTTCATAATGTCAATTTTACGTTAAACTTAATCGGCGTATCCTCCTGAGAGAAACCTCCGACTCCTGATTTTCAGGAAGTAAACAAAGCCAATTTCTTCTCTAAGAAATCAATACTCTGCTCTTAACAGGGGCAAATATAAGGTCAATTATCTGTTTCGACCAAATTATATATCTATTTTCTTCTAAATTGCAAGCTTTTTTATATGTTTTATCGCATTTACGGGTATTAAATTAACTGTTCTGCAACATATTTTTCAGCAATTTACTAATTTAAAACCCGGAACAGACAATTTTCCCTTCTGTCTTTTTAATCCCAATCAAAACAGATAAGAATCTAAATCAGCGAATAAAAAATAATGAAAAAATAATCTTCCCTATTGTTTATTCAAAAACATATTCTATATTTGCAGTGTACTATTAAACTAACACACTAAAACAATATCAAATATGATTACACTTAAAGAGCTTTCATTCAGTTATAACCACAAGAAGCATGTATTAGAACATGTAAATCTGGAAGTTACTCCGGGACATATTTGTGGTTTATTAGGCAAAAACGGAGAAGGAAAAACTACGCTACTCAACCTGATAAGCGGACAAGTTTTTCCCGACCAAGGTGAGTGTCTTATTCTTGGAGAGAAACCATCCGAAAGGAATGCTAAATTCCTACAACAAATTTTTATCCTACCTGAAGAAATTTCGATGCCGGACGTAACAGCCTATGAATATATGAAAATGTACGCACCCTTCTACCCTACTTTTAGCCAGGATATATGGAAAGCTTGTCTGGATTCATTTGAAGTAGATTTCTCCGACCGTTTACTCAAGATGTCACAAGGGCAACGCAAAAAAGTTGCTATTACACTGGCTTTGTCTGCCCACACACCGCTCTTGCTAATGGATGAACCTACAAACGGATTAGATATTCCGTCTAAATCGACATTCCGTAAACTAGTAGCTTCGTTAATAGAAGAAGACCAGACTGTTATTATATCTACTCATCAAGTAAGAGACCTGGAAAGCCTGATCGATACAGTTATCATCTTGGATCATAAGCATATTCTAATAAATAATACATTAAATGAAATTAGTAACAAACTCTATTTCGGACAGGTTAAGCCGGAGGAAAAAACATTATATTCCGAACCTTCGCCAATAGGAACCGTTGGAGTTACAGAGCGAGAAAACAAAGAGGAAACGCCTGTATCATTGGAACTTCTGTTTAATGCAGCTACTATTTATCCACAAGAGATAACAAAATTGTTCAACAAATAAAGCATACGAACATGAATACAAGTTTTAGTTTTCACCGCATAGGATTATTATTACGCAGGGATTGGATAGAGTATAAAAAAATGCTGGGATATTTCCTCATAGCACTTATTGGCACAATTATTCTCTTCCTATGTGTTTATAAAGGAATGGAACATGTAGTTGAAAGACAATACTATTATTTGCGTTTCGGCCTGTTGGCCTGTTTCATATTCTACCTTTCCATTATTTCTAAAAGAATACACCATTCTAAGGGCTTATTCCTTACATTACCGGCAAGCTCACTGGAAAAATTCCTTACATTATTGATAACAGGATTTATCATTTTTCTGATTTTTATATCTGTATTCTGGATTAGTATTTATTGCATATCTCTATTTATTCCGGGTTACCAGGTGATCGATATTTCGACAATTCTGGACGACATAAGTAGCCGTGATATCTCAAATATAAACATTCTGAGTTTTCTCTCTTTTACGATAACATTGATATTCCTCGCATTCGTTACATTTCCAAAGCATGCCTTCGTTTATGTTGTTTGCGGTTTCCTGCTATCGGCAGGCTTGATAATAGGTACAGCGTATGTGATCATGAAGTATTATCACTACATAGGTTTTTGTACTATAAACTGTAATACATATGCCGGAATTTATCCGTTTTTGGTTATCGAAAAAATTGTATTGACAGGCTTTGCTCCCGTCATGTTTATTTCCTCTGTTATCATACTATATGTTGCATATCTGAAACTTAAAGAAAAGGAACTGAAATGAATTATCATACAAGTCAATCCATATTTATACAGATAGCCGATCGTATTTGCGACCGGGTATTGAGCGGAGAATATATGACAGATAGCCGTATTCCCTCCGTGCGGGAACTGGCAGTGGAAATGGAAGTGAATCCGAATACGGTAATGCGTTCTTTTGAACGTTTGCAGACCAACAATATTATCTATAATAAACGCGGTATCGGATACTTTATCTCTCCGGAAGCTGAACACAAAATACGACAAATGCGTCATAATCAATTTGTAGACGAAGTTCTTCCCGCCGTATTTAAGGAAATGCAATTGCTTGGCGTAGGTTTGGACGAACTTACAAAAGCTTATACATTATATATATCTACAACTAAATAAATACAATTATGAAACGAAGCAATATTATATTTTTCAGTTTGCTGGCAATATTATACTTCGTACCATTACTTATTTTCGGTATATCGAATTTTATTCCCGTAGACAAGTCTTACACCGATTTTGGTTACATAAAAGTTTTACAGATAGATAATCCGACCCTGAAACCTGATGATATAAAAGTTGATACGACATTCATTCCGGTCTATAGAACACCTACTCTCAGCACAAAAAATGATTTCACTTACTTATATTACAAGGGGACAAAACAGTATTTGCCTGAAGTGAGTGGAAGAGATTCTACATTGATTGTTAAAGGTGCAATAGAGTCCGGACAAGATAAAAATCTTACACTCCACATACGAATAAACAATCTCAAAAAGATTATATTGAACGATCAGGAAATATGGATAAGATAAAACAAAAAAGTCTGGTAATTAATTACCAGACTTTTTCTTTATGTCTTCAAGTGGAGGCAACGGTACGCCTTCATTGATAAATTCATCATACACAACTTTAGGGTGATCTTGTGGAGAAGCCAAGACACTTTCTCCTTGAAAGTTGTCACGGCGGAAGTTTTTCAATTTCAGATTCTCTGTACTATAATTACGTAAAGAATCTTTCTTATCTCCAAACAAAGAACTATCCAAAACTTCCGAATCAAGAATATTTTCCTTAGGCGTTATTATTGGTAAAAGATTCTGTTCCAATAAACCACGGTAAGCCCCAATATATTCACACCACACCGAATCACCTCTGGTATAAATGCGGTATGTGTAATTAGACCAAGCCGTTGTAATATGGACTTCTTTTTCCCAAATGTCAACCGAAGCTTCCGAGTCAAAATACGGGTCTTTAATAGTAACTCGTTTTAATCCCTGTTTTTCTTCTTTTACAAGAGTCAGCCATTTGTCTGAATGTAATACTTCTGCTATTATTTCAGGCAACTTTTCCTTAATTTCAAATTGGATTCTCATTTTCATTTGCCTGCCGGTCAGGACTTATTAAGGTTGCCAGGTTCTCAGTTAAACGATACTCTACTGTGATAAAACAAATATAGGGAAAATTGTTTAATATAATATCATATATTTCTTTATTTCTTATGTACCTTTGCCCGATAAATTTTTATTATGATACCTAAAGACGAAATAATACTGATTAATATAAACGGAACAGATCGACCCGGAGTAACAGCCGCCTTAACAGAAATATTGGCAAAAAACAATGCCGTTATTCTTGATATCGGGCAAGCTGATATACATAATCATTTATCATTGGGTATTTTGTTCCAAAGTACAGAAGGTAATTCGGGTGATATATTGAAAGAACTCTTATTTAAGAGTTATGAACTGGATGTAAATATCCGCTTTAACCCTATTTCCGAAGAAGAATACAGCAAATGGGTTAGCATGCAGGGTAAAAACCGCTATATCATTACTATATTGGGACGTAAGCTGACCGCCAAACAGATTGCAGGCGTTTCGCGTATTGTAGCAGAACAAGACATGAATATAGATGATATTAAGCGTCTTACAGGTCGTATTCCTTTGGATGAAAATGCCCGTACACCTAAAGCTAGTGTAGAATTTTCCGTACGCGGAACACCTAAGGATAAAGAGCAGATGAAGGCCGACTTTATGCAGCTTTCATCTGAACAGGAAATGGATATTTCTTTTCAAGAAGAAAGTATGTATCGACGCATGCGCCGTTTGATATGCTTCGATATGGATTCTACATTAATTGAAACAGAAGTTATTGACGAGCTTGCGATGCGATTCGGTATAGGCGATAAAGTAAAAGCTATTACAGAATCTGCAATGCGGGGAGAAATTGATTTCTGCGAAAGTTTCCGCCAGCGCTGTGCTTTATTGAAGGGTTTGGATGTTTCTGTCATGCAAGAGATTGCGGAAAACCTGCCTATAACTGAAGGAGTAGACCGATTAATGCGTATTCTTAAAAAGGTTGGTTTTAAGATCGCTATTCTATCCGGAGGATTTACATACTTTGGTAATTATTTAAAACAAAAGTATAATATAGACTATGTATATGCTAACGAGCTAGAGGTTGTGGACGGAAAACTTACAGGTAACTACATTGGTGATATTGTGGATGGTAAGCGTAAAGCCGAATTACTTCGTCTGATAGCTCAGGTAGAGAATGTGGATATTCGCCAAACGGTTGCCGTTGGTGACGGAGCAAATGACCTTCCAATGATCAGTGCTGCCGGACTGGGTATTGCTTTCCATGCAAAACCCAAAGTAAAAGCAACAGCCAAGCAATCTATATCAACAATTGGTTTGGATGGTATTTTATACTTCTTAGGATATAAAGATTCGTACTTAGACGAGAAAATATAATAATCAAAAAAATAACAAGAATTATGGTTAGACATATTGTGATGTTTAAGCTGACAGAGTTTTCTACTCCAGCCGAAAAACAAGCTAAAATGCAAGAAATTAAAGAAAAGTTGGAAGCGCTGATCGACAAGATTGATGTTTTACGGTTTATTCATGTAGATTTTAATATCAATCCGGCAGAAACTTGGGATATTATACTTACAACAGAGTTAGACACACTGGAAGATGTAAACACATATGCTAATCATCCTGAGCATGTTGCCGTATCAAAAGGCATTATCGGACCGGTAAAAGCTGACAGAGCATGCGTTGACTATAAGTTTTAAGTATCTTATCCTATTATGAAAGACTTTGATGTTGAAGAACGTGTAAAGCAAGCCACTGAAAACTTTGCAGCCGGATATAATTGTGCCCAATCTGTATTTTTGGCCTATGCCGACATATTTGAAATGGATTTAGATATGGCTAAAAAAATGTCTGTATCTTTTGGAGGTGGCATGGGACGTATGAGAGAAGTATGCGGAACAATCAGTGCCATGTCTATGCTTGCAGGTTTCAAATACCCGGTATTAGATGTACATGATAAAGAAGCACGTACAAGAAATTATGCCATGGTACAGAAAATGGCTGCTCTATTTAAAGAAAAACATGAAACAATTATCTGTCGCCAACTTCTACCCGCAGCAGCGGCGGCATCTACAGAACCAACTCCGGAAGAACGTACATCTGAATATTACGCAAAACGTCCCTGCAGTAAATATATTGAAGATGCTGCACGAATAGCCGGACGAATGCTGAAAGGAGAATTGGAATAAATCTCCTTATGCTAATAATTTAATTTGAGTTATATATCCAAGTTTTCGTATTTCTGAGAATAAATCACTGTACGAGGACTTGGATTTTACATTTACCTTATAGGTAATTATAGATATATTTTTTTCATAGTTATGCTCATAAGAAAGGCTTACAATAAAAATATTTTTCTCTTCCAAAATACGACGTATACCTTTCAAATCGGGAGTAGATGTTGAGCATGTAATAGTAAGTATTTTATTAACTCCATCCAGAAACATTCTTTTCTCCAAACGCTCCAATGAGATTAATACGAATAAGGCGAAAGCAGTTGTTATACATGCGGCTAAAAACATTCCCGCTCCTACTGCCAATCCAATAACGGCCATCACCCAAATACAGGCTGCCGTAGTAAGTCCGTGAATACTGCCATGACTTTGTATAATGGCTCCTGCGCCTAAAAAACCGATACCGGTTAATACTTGTGCAGCAATTCTCCCCGGATCTCCATTCAAAAAGTTAGGATAACTCTGAGGTATCCATATAGATATTAGCATGGCAGCCGCAGATCCCATACATATTAGCGTAAATGTACGCATACCGGCATCACGTCTTCTAAATTGACGTTCTATGCCAATAACTGCACCGAGTAAAAAGCTAATGGCTAGCCTAATAGTTGCAGTAGAGGGAGTTATCGCAGTACTATTTAATATATCTTGTAGTTCTTCAAACATGCTTATTCTATATTTTATCACAAATATATAGATATAATTTATATTCCATATAGATTTAAAACAACATAAAATGGTCAAAAGTTTGTATCTTTGAAACAGAACATTATTCACTTTTAAAACTTATAAGAATTGAAAATTATAACATATAACGTAAATGGCTTAAGAGCCGCTGTAGGAAAAGGTTTACCCGAATGGTTGGCCCAAGAACAGCCAGATGTACTTTGTTTACAAGAAACCAAACTTCAACCCGATCAATTTCCTGCTGAAGCATTTGAAAATCTTGGATATAAATCATACCTTTTCAGTGCCCAGAAAAAAGGCTATAGTGGCGTAGCGATACTTACCAGAATCAATCCGGATCATGTTGAATATGGCATAGGAATAGAAAAATATGATAATGAAGGTCGTTTTATTCGAGCCGATTTCGGAGATATTTCTGTAGTAAGCGTATATCACCCGTCTGGTACAAGCGGCGATGAAAGACAAGGTTTTAAGATGATTTGGCTAGAAGATTTTCAAAATTATGTTGTTGAGTTGACAAAATCTCGTCCTAAACTAATTTTATGCGGAGATTATAATATATGCCATGAACCTATTGATATTCATGATCCTATACGTAATGCAACCAACAGTGGTTTCCTTCCGGAAGAAAGGGAGTGGATGACACGTTTTTTATCGGCAGGTTTCGTTGATACATTCCGGACCCTGCATCCAGAAAAACAAGAATATACATGGTGGAGTTACCGGTTTAATTCCAGAGCCAAAAACAAAGGATGGAGAATAGACTATTGTATGGTTACTAAAGCAATGGAACCATTACTTAAAGATGCTTATATTTTGAATAATGCAGTCCATTCGGACCACTGTCCGGCTGTATTAGAAATAAAAGAGAAATAAGGTCTATCCAAGAGAAAATTAAATTCCTTTCGAGAGAAATTAAAATTTCTTCCGAAAGGAACTTTTTTTTACGACAAAGAGAATCTCACTAATTAAAAATAACTGTCTTATTTTTATAAGCCAAAATTTTTCGTTCTATATGCTTTTGAACGGCACGGGATAATACTATTTTTTCCAGATCTTTTCCCTTATTGACTAAATCACTGATAGTGTCTTTATGAGTTATACGTACTACATCTTGCTCAATAATAGGTCCGGCATCGAGTTCTGTCGTTACATAATGACTAGTTGCACCAATAATCTTCACACCTCTTTCAAAAGCAGCATGATAAGGTTTTGCACCCATAAAAGCCGGAAGAAAAGAATGATGAATATTTATAATACGGTTCGGATATTCATTAATCATTTGCTCTGAAACAACTTGCATATAACGAGCCAAGACAATAAAATTCACCTTATATTCCGTCAGCAAAGCCAATTCTTTCTGCTCTTGTTCTTCTTTTGTTTCTTTTGTAATCGGAAAGTGGTAAAAAGGAATACTGAATCTCTCTGCAACAGGCTCTAAATCTTTATGATTACTTATGATTAAAGGTATTTCAACATTCCATTCTCCTGCCGTATAACGTGCCAGCATATCAAACAGACAATGAGACATCTTTGAAACAAAGATCGCCATCCGTGGTTTATCATCCGAGAAATATAACCTGAAACTCATATTGTATTTCTGGGCATATAGTGTATCAATATATTCATGTATTTTTTCCTTTGGTATAAAAAAATCTTTTAGTTCCCACTCTATTCGCATGAAAAAGATATTTTCTACGTGGTCTACATATTGATCCAAATAAATAATATTACCCTTGTTTACCGTAATAAAGTTGGTTACATCTGCCAAAATTCCAGGTGTATCCGGACAATGTAACAATAACTTTGCAGTACTCATAACTGGTTGTTTTTAATTCTTCATAATTAATATTTACATGCGACAAATGTAGCATATTATTAATAAAACAAATCATTACAAAACAAAAAGTTTTCAATACAACTAAATAAGTTGACATAAATCTATTAATCAAATAAAAAGAGAGTGATCTTATGACACATAAAAATCACTCTCTTTCTTCTATAATTGGAATATTAATTATACTTCAAGCGCTCCGATCAATTCTTTTACAGATTTAAAACCATGACGATCGCAATACTCATTTAAGCCATCTATGACTTTGACTGAAACTGTAGGGTCTACAAAATTATAAGTTCCTATTTGTATAGCTGTTGCACCTGCCAGCATAAATTCCACAGCATCTTTCCAATTGGAAATACCTCCTAAACCAATAATAGGAATTTTAATGGCTTTGTAAGTTTGCCATACCATACGTAAAGCTACAGGTTTCACACATGGTCCTGAAAGGCCTCCGGTTATAGTAGACAGTATAGGCTTTCTCTTTTCTGCATCTATTGCCATACCAAGCATTGTATTAATAAGTGAAACAGAATCAGCACCTTCTGCTTCCACCGCCCGGGCTATTTCAGTAATGTCTGTTACATTTGGGGAAAGCTTTACTATCAAAGTTTTTGGATAAACTTTACGGACGGCCTTCACCACTTCCGATGCTCCGGCGCACGTAACACCAAAGGCCATGCCTCCTTGTTTTACATTCGGACAGCTAATATTTAGCTCTATTGCAGGTATTTTATCCAATTCGGCAATCTTCTCCGCACATTGAATGTAAGTCTCGACCGAAGAACCGCTCACATTTACAATCATGTGTGTATCAATATCTTTTATTTCCGGATAAATATGCTGGGCAAAATAATCAGCTCCTTTATTCTGAAGGCCTACGGCATTTAACATCCCTGATGGTGTTTCCGCCATACGAGGATAAAGGTTTCCTTCACGAGGTTGAATAGTAGTTCCCTTCACAAATATACCACCAAGGCGGGTAATATCTATCAAATCAGCATATTCTATACCATATCCAAAAGTTCCGGATGCCGTCATTACAGGATTTTTCAACTGTAAATCGCCTATGTTTACATTTAACTCAGCCATGTCAACTTATTTATATTAAATACAGGTCCTTCAGTACATACACACACATGATGGCCTTGATTGTCTTTTTCAACACAACACAAGCAAGCTCCAATACCGCATGCCATCGTATTTTCCAAAGAGACTTCACATGTTATGGATTCGGAAGCGGCATATTTTGCAACAGCCATCATCATTGGTTTCGGTCCACAAGTGTAAATACGGTCAAAATGTTTATCCGTTAATATCGAATGATTGGTAACGTATCCTTTTTCTCCCAAAGTACCATCTTCCGTTGTAACATAAACAGTACCAAAACGCTCAAACTGATCTATTTGTAATAGATCATCTTTCGATCGGGCGCCTAACAAAAATGTAGGTTCAAAACCTGCATTTTTCAATATAGCCCCTAAATATAACATCGGAGCTGTTCCGACACCACCACCAATTAATAATAATTTTTCCTTTTTTTGTTCAGATTTAGGAATTGTAAAACCATTACCAAGAGGCAATAGGATGTTTACAATATCTCCAATCCTATATTCTGCCATTTTTTTAGTACCGTCACCAACCAATTGTATCAATAACCATAATTCATTTGCTTCCTTATCTATATAATTAATGGAAATAGGGCGACGAAGAAATGTCGTAGGAGAGTTATCTACGCGAACCTCCACAAATTGCCCGGGAATCATATCTGGCAACTGCTGATCTGAGGTTAACTTCAATAGGCAATAGTTTTTATGAAGGCGATGATTCTCAGAAACCTTCATATCTAAAATATACTTCTTCATATATGACTACTCAATTTGAGTACAAAGATACATGAATATAATGTATATATCAAAAGCTTAGCTATTCTTTCTTGTCCTTTTCCGGAACAAAAGTATCATACGTATTATCCGAGTAGAATATCATTATTTTGCTTACTTTTTTACTAGGCTTCTCCGGGTATACAATTGGCTCTATTACAGGTTGTTTACAAGCATAAACAGGCTTCTCAATTATGATTTCCTTGCGATATTCTGAATCATCTGTAACTTTGGACGAATTTATTGGCGTATTTATAAATAAATCAGGTTGTGTTAACACATGTTCTCGGATCATTTCGCCTTTACCAAAAAGAAGCCAGTCTGATTCTACATAAGTAAACCTTTCCAATATTTTAGTCAACACATCTAGACTCACATTATTTCTTCCATTTAGAATATGTGATATAGCAGAACGTTGGATACCGATAGCTTCTGCAAATTTAGAAGGGGTTAATCCTTCTCGTTCCATAATTTTTACAATACGTTCTCTCATTGTTTAGTGACTATTGGTTCATTATCAATAAGCTGTCAATATGTCCGATTACATTCATATATAGATACAAATGTAATAGAATACAAATATAGACATTTGTTTTCAATTGTGCAATTTATTTTGATAACTGTAAAGTATACAGATGTATTTAATAATATAGAATCATATACTTTACATATGTAACACCTATGTAAAAATGGAAATATAGTCTCGAATAAATACTTTAGATAATTACACTAAATCACTGCATAACAATAAATAAAAACAATATAAAAGCCACTATAGTTATGCATATACAATTATATACACTATGTATATATCATATATTAATGAAATAGATTAAATATCTTTTGAATATAACTGGTTTATAATGTTTTATAATAAGAAAATAGGTCGATAACAATGTATTATGATCATTGCAGATACAAATGTTACCATCTTTATACAAAGATAACAAGAATCCGGTATAACACTTTTGTAAACAAATAAGTGTTTACAATATGTATGATTATCGATTGATTACATTTGTAACAAACCTACAAATGAAACATATGTGATCAATAAATGAGTTGATTTTGTTTATTAAGATGACATTATGTCCCTTTCTTCTATCTATATTAAAAAATAAAGACTAAACATTCAAATTTTGGAGATATTTGTGAACACAGACACAGAGAAAAGAAAATATTAAAATCTCGCGAAGTAAATAATGACATAAATAACTGAAAAACAAAAAGAAAAAGAGATTTTACACAACCAATTAGAACTCTATTCTAGAAAAATAGTTCCTTTTCTCTCTTAGAAAAGAAAAACGAAAGACTCAATGCAATATTTTATACAGAAGCTCCTTTAATAGATCTGCATCGGAAATTGAATTACTTTCCACTCCTTTCGATTTGGCATCAGTAATTCGAATTTCATTTATAAGATTAAAAACTTTCATTGCAGAATAACTTTTTAATCCTAAAATATAATCTTTGACTTGAAAAGTACCTCGTAAGCCTAATGCAGTCATAAGCCCCGTTTCTGAACGATCCTTCGTATAATAACAAATCAATAAGTTGGAAAAATAATTAAATAAAACAGAGAGGGTAATTTGTATAGGATTATTTTTTGAATTCTTCTCGAAATATTGAATAATCCGGTTAGCTTTTAAAATATCCTTAGTTGCAAGGGCTTTTATTAGCTCAAAATTATTATATTCCTTACTTATGCCTATATTTTCCTCAATCATTTCGGGTGTGATGCGTTTTAAGCCCTTTTCAGGCATTAAAATTATCAGCTTATCCAATTCCTTATTCAGGCGGCTTAAATCGTTTCCAAGGAAATCTGAGAGCATTTGAGAGGCTTTCATATCAATACTGATAGAACGTTGCTGCATCAATGATACAATAAACGCAGGCATTTTATAATCAGGAATCTTTTTAGACTCAAATAAAACACCACTAGTATCCGCTGCCGCTGCTAATGCTTTTCGACGATCAAGATTTTTATATTTATAATTTATTACAAGGACTGTTGAACTTAAAGGCTTCTTTACATAATTAGACAATAACTCTATATCACGGACTAATTGAGCTTCCCGAACTACAATCAATTGATAATTAGACATCATTGGAAATCTACGAGCTGCATTAATAATAGACGTTGCATCAGTGTCAGCCCCATACATGATAATTTGGTTAAAGTCTTTTTCCGATTCATCCAATACGTTATCTATCAATAAATCCGTAATCTGGTCCATGAAAAATGGCTCTTCGCCCATCAATACATAAACAGGTAAGAATTTTTTAGCGACTATATCTCTACAAATTTCATCAAAACTATATACCTTTTTAGCCATAGTCTAATCTTTTACCAGCTGAAACGAATATGACGTATCGTTTTCTTTCCATTTATAATTTGCAGCAAAGCCTCTATTCCTAATATCACGTGCTCTCCAACAAATTTCTGCGTTACTTGCCGGTCACTTTCTTCTGTTTTAACACCACCTTCTTCCATAGGCTTATCCGAAATCATAAGCAAGGCCCCTGTTGGTATTTGATTAGCAAAACCGGCCGTTAGAAGTGTTGCCGTTTCCATATCAATCCCTGTTGCATGCGTAGAACGAAGATAATCTTTGAAATCATTATCATACTCCCATACGCGACGATTTGACGTATATACAGTTCCTGTCCAATAATCACGTCCATAATCACGAATCGCCGATGAAATAGCTCGTAACATTGAGAATGCAGGTAATGAGGGTACTTCCGGTGGTAAATATTCATCCGAAGTACCTTCTCCGCGAATAGCCGCAATAGGAAGTAAATAATCACCTAAATTATTCGCTTTTTTCAATCCTCCACATTTGCCGAGAAACAATACGGCTTTTGGCATTATAGCCGATAACAGATCCATTATAGTAGCCGCATTCGCACTTCCCATGCCAAAGTTTATTATTGTCAATCCTTCTGCTGAAGCATTTGGCATAGAACTTTTAAGTCCCAGAATAGGGACATTGAAGTGATCCGCAAATATTTCCACATATTTAGTGAAATTCGTCAGAAGTATGTATTTTGTAAAATCTTCCAACTTCCGTTCTGTATATCTGGGAAGCCAATTTTCTACTATTTCTTGTTTTGTTTTCATAAATAACTACCTTTGGTGGTATAAATATTAATCAGCAAATATAATAAATGCTCCCATTAAATTTACCAACATTTGCCGTCAAAGTAACAGAAAAAGAAGGAAAGCGTCTGATTTTAGATATAATAAGGCGTAAATATGTAACTCTCACTCCGGAGGAATGGGTCAGGCAACATTTTATAAATTATTTGATTGTAGTAAAAAAATACCCTCACGAATTAATAGCTAATGAAATTTCCATAAAACTAAACAACACAACAAAACGTTGCGATACAATAATTTACGATCACTTTATAAACCCATTAATGATTGTAGAATATAAGGCCCCTCATATTGAAATTACTAAAAATGTATTTGATCAAATTGCACGCTATAATATGTCTTTACGCGTAAAATATTTAACCGTAAGTAATGGAATAAATCATTTTTGTTGTAAAATAGACTACAACACTCAAACCTATTCTTTTTTAAAAGAGATACCGGAATATAATAAATTAGAGGAATAATAAACAATTCTACCTTTAATAAAGACAGATTACTTATACATAAAAAAGTTCATTACCCCTTATCTTTCAGCAAATTCGAAAGATAAGAGTTTCTCAGCCCAACCAACCAAACGGATGATAAAATTGATATTTTCTGTAAGCAGGAAAAGATAAGACCTCACAAGGGGAAAAACAATAAATAGACGATACCTTCAAACTAAAAAACGTTTCATTTTGGAGAACTAAACGAATCTTCAAAATAAAACGTTGCATAATAGACAAAAAAACATCTTTCCAGAAATTCTGTATATATTGAATAGAAAAATTTTGCATTCTCCGAGTATTTAATCTGGTTACACGGCAGCAAACATAATAATATTTATTTAATAAACAAATCTTTCTCTACAAAATATACGTTTAAAAGAAGAAACCATCCCATTCCTTCATATTCAGGAAAGTTTTATTTGTTTTTCTTGCATATAATTCAATAGAATCCGATTTGGATTCTACACTATTAGTTTCCGGGAAAGCCAATAAAACTTGTTCCGGAGTACGTAACTTTACATCCTCTTCCTTATCGAAAAATAAAGAATAACCTAATAACACTGCAAAAAAAGATAATATCAACGGCTTCATGTCTACTTCATTTAAATACTACATTAGCTTAGATGCTTTTTAAACGCAAAACGCTGCATTATATTTTACTTTATTGCAAAATGAAGAAATTTATTTTCTCATTTTCTCATAAATCTATTTCAACTGAGCTTTTTCCAAGAAACAAAAACGGGGAAAGATTGTTTTCTTTCCCCGTAATAAACAAAAGATTATATACTCTTTTATGCACCAAAGTCATCAAAATGCAACATTTCCCGAGGCACTCCCAGATTGTCAAGCATATTTTCTACAGCTTTCGACATTGGGCCAGGTCCACACATGTAATATTCGATATCTTCCGGAGCTTCGTGATCCTTCAGATAAGTATCATATATCACCTGATGAACAAAACCAGCAGTATACTTCACACCAGCAGCATCAGCAGCCGGGTCCGGACGGTCAAGCGCCAGATGGAATGTGAAGTTCGGGAATTCTTTTTCTATTTCCAAGAAATCTTCCAGATAGAATACTTCGTTCAGAGCACGGGCTCCGTAGAAATAGGACATCTTGCGGTCTGTAGTCTTCAAAGTTTTCGTCATGTGCATAATTTGGGCACGCAACGGAGCCATACCGGCGCCACCGCCAACCCACATCATTTCACGCTTAGAATCGAAAATCGGATGGAAATCACCATAAGGCCCGCTCATCGTTACCTTATCACCCGGTTTCAGGGTAAAGATATAAGAAGATGCGATACCCGGCATTACATCCTGGAATCCAACCTGTGGTTTCGGCTTGAACGGAGGAGTGGCGATACGTACAGTCAACATGATACGGTCACCTTCCGCCGGATAGTTAGCCATAGAATAAGCACGGATAGTCGGTTCGGTATTCTGGCATTTCAAACCAAACAAACCAAAGTTCTTCCATGCAGGCATATATTCATCACCAATAAGGTTCTTATCGATATCCTTGTCATAATCCATTGAATATGCAGGGATTTTAATCTGGGCATAAGAACCCGGAAGGAAGTCCATATGTTCCCCCTTCGGCAATGCAACAATAAATTCCTTGATAAAAGTAGCTACGTTCTTGTTACTGATAACTTCGCATTCCCATTCTTTTACGCCGAATACTTCATCCGGAACCTGAACGGTCATATTTTCCTTCACCTTGCACTGGCAAGCCAAACGCCAATGGTCTTTTACCTGCTTACGGGAAAAGAAACCTTTTTCGGTAGGCAGTATTTCGCCACCACCTTCTATTACTTGAGCACGGCACTGGCCACATTTACCACCACCACCACAAGCAGAAGACAAGAAAATACCGCCGCTCTGCAAAGCACCCAGAAGCGTACCACCTATCGGAGTTTCTATTTCTTTTTCCCCGTTTACCTCCAGTTTCACATTACCGGAGGGTACTAATTTTGCTTTCGCGAACAAAAGCGCAGCAACAAGAATCAGCGTAATCAATAAGAAAACAACTGCACTGGCTGCGATTGTAAGTCCGCCCGACATTAATAAAATCATCTTTATATATTATTTAATGCGTTAATACTTAAATCTTAAGACCTGAGAAGCACATAAATGCCATACCCATCAAACCGGTAATGATAAAAGTAATACCAAGACCTTTCAATGCTTTGGGGACATCCGAATATGCCAGCTTTTCACGGATAGCAGCCATACCAACGATAGCCAATAACCATCCGATACCAGAACCTAAGCCATATACAGTTGCAACGCCGACATTTGGAAATGCCTTTTGTTGCATGAACAAAGAACCACCCAAAATAGCACAGTTTACAGCAATCAGCGGCAAAAAGATACCAAGGGAAGCATACAGGGAAGGAGAAAACTTCTCAACAACCATTTCCACCAACTGTACGAAAGAAGCAATAACGGCAATGAAAATAATAAATGCAAGGAAACTCAGGTTTACATCCGCAAAATCCGGACCTAGCCAGCTTAATGCGCCTTCTTTCAATACATAATTTTCAAGCATATAGTTAATCGGCAGCGTACATACAAGTACGAATGTCACTGCTATACCTAATCCTAAAGCAGTCTTCACATTTTTGGAAACAGCCACGAACGAGCACATACCCAGATAGTATGCAAAAATCATGTTGTCTACAAAAATTGAGCGGACGAATGTGCTTAATAATTGTTCCATTCTATTATTAATTTAATCGTTTTGCATTAATTTTCCTGGAGTTCCTTGTTTCTGGAACGATGAACCCATATAATCACAGCGATTACAATCAATGCCATAGGAGGCAAAATCATCAAACCGTTGTTCACATAGCCCAGCTTGTAGAAAGCTTCCGGAATAACCTGAAAACCAAGTAATGTTCCTGATCCTAATAATTCGCGGAAAAATCCTACAATTATCAGAATCAAAGCATATCCCAATCCATTACCTATACCATCCAAAAATGATTCCCAAGGTCCGTTACCTAAAGCAAAAGCCTCCAAACGTCCCATCAAAATACAGTTGGTAATAATCAACCCCACAAATACGGAAAGTTGTTTGTTCACATCGTAAGCAAATGCTTTCAATACTTCACTAACGATTGTTACCAAAGCAGCTACAACCACCAACTGCACGATAATACGGATACGGTTAGGAATTGTATTACGGATCAATGATATAATCACATTGGCAAATGCCACTACAGCCGTAACGGAAATACCCATTACAATAGCCGGCTCCAGTTTTGATGTTACAGCCAACGCAGAGCAAATACCCAACATCTGAACGACAACCGGGTTGTTTGCACTAAGCGGGCCTAACAGAACTTCTTTATTCTTATTAGATAATAATCCCATCTTCTACTTAATTTTGTGAGGTTAGAAACTTAACATAACCACTCAAACTGTTGAACAACATTGCGTCAACACCTTTACTTGTGATTGTACCACCCGAAATGCCGTCTACATAATCTTGTCCGGCAACACTCTTTCCCGGTTTAACAACGGCAATAGACTTGAACGTTCCATCCATGAACAACTTCTTACCTTTAAATTCACCACTGAATGCAGGTTTAGCAATCTCAGCGCCAAGACCCGGAGTTTCTCCCTGATGACTGAAATCGGCTCCATAAACGGTGTTTTTATCACCATCAACCGAAATATATCCCCAAAGTGGCCCCCACAAACCGGCACCATGCAATGCCATGATATATTTAGTCTGGCCATCCACATTAGCAACAAAAACAGGATACTTATGTTCAGAAGCGGCCTTTACCACATCAGCAGCAAACGCATCCCCCTCTACTTTCTCTCCATTTTCATTTACCAGGAATGCTTCTTTAATCAAATCATTATATTTGGCTTCCGCTTCATTGGAAGAAACTACGATATTGATTGAACGCAAGATTTGTTGTCTCTTATCGTTCTCTTCATTCTTCTGTTGATAGCTACGTAATGACTGAGATGTAAATGCCAGCAAAACAGCAACCAAAACAACCATCACAGCTGCATATACTACTGTATATACATTACTATCTCTGTCCAATCCTTTCTTTTCCGGCTTGATTTCTTCAAACTCAGAAGCAGGAGCTGCACAAATCGGACATACATCTGGAGCTTTATCTCCTTCGTGGACATAGCCACATACCTTACACTTAAATTTCTTTGTAGCCATATTCCTTGCTTATTTATTCAATTTAACACGGCTGAGACGACGTGTAATATTGCTTTCAACAACATAATAGTCAATCAGCGGAGCAAATACATTCATCAACAGGATAGCGAGCATCATACCTTCCGGATAACCCGGATTCAATGCACGGATAATAATAGCCATGGCACCGACAAGGAAACCATAAATATATTTTCCCGTCTCTGTTCGAGCAGATGTTACAGGATCTGTTGCCATAAATACAGCACCAAAAGCAAAACCTCCCAAGAATAAATGATCTAAAGGAGATACTGCCATAGCCACCGTAGAACCGATCATATTGAAGATTGCAGCCATAAATGCTCCACCTACAAATACGGAAATCATCGTTTTCCAACTGGCAATGCCGGTGAACAGTAAAATAACCGCACCAATAAGAATAGCCAATACGGAAGTTTCACCTATAGAGCCCGGTATTAACCCTAAAAAAGCATCCATTGTTGTAACCGGTTGTCCTAAAACATCAACAGCCTGGAACGAACCGATCATATCTTTAGAAGCTACAGCAATTTGTCCGAGAGGCGTTGCTCCGGAAAAACCGTCAACAACCTGGCCTGCGCCAATGCCAAACGTATCAGCCGTACGAACCCATACCTGGTCGCCGGACATGGCAGCCGGATAAGCAAAGAACAAAAATGCACGAGTTACCAAAGCTACATTAAACACATTATATCCTGTACCGCCAAATACTTCCTTCGCAAACACTACGGCAAATGCTGTAGCTACAGCAATCATCCATAATGGAGTATCTACCGGAACAATCATCGGAATAAGAATACCTGATACCAGGAATCCTTCCTGTATTTCTTCTTTCTTCCACTGGGCTACCATAAATTCAATGCCCAGACCTACCACATACGAAACAATGATTTTAGGCAGCACTGCCAAAAAACCATAAATAAATGTCATGCAAAATCCCGGGTCAGCTCCTATTGCAAGGTTATGCTGATAACCGACATTATACATACCAAAAAGCAAAGCAGGCAACAAAGCGATTACAACAACTATCATTGTTCGCTTTGAGTCAATACTGTCATGAATATGTACGCCCGATTTTGATGTTGTATTCGGAACAAACAAGAATGTTTCGAAACCATCAAATACAGAACGGAACATCGCCAGCTTGCCGCCCTCCTCAAAGTTAGGCTTAATCTTGTCGAGATAATTCCTTAACGCTTTCAATGTATTTTATGTTTTAATGTTATTATTAATTCATTTCCTTATACAACAGATCAAGACCATTACGTACAATCTTCTGTAATTCGATCTTGGAAGTATCTACGAATTCACACAAAGCGAAATCTTCCGGAGCTACTTCATAAATACCCAGATTTTCCATCTTATCAATATCAAAAGCGATAATTGCCTTCAACAGATATTCGGGGAAAATATCCATAGGGAATACCTTATCATATTCATTAGACATGATCATGGCACGTTCACCTCCTTTGATACGGGCATCAATAACATATTCCTTATTTTTACCGGACAACCAGGTCAGGTAAGAATGGCTGGTACTGTATTTATTAAATCCGGGAACGCCCCAACCCAAAAACTCATGAGTTTCATCACCTTCCGGAATAACTGTAATCTGATTGTCATAGGCTCCCAGATAGCCATCCATCAAGACCTTTGTTCCCGATAATACATTACCGCTAATAATACGAATATGCTCATTGCTATTTAATATCTTTCCGGCAACAAGGCTTTCAATCGTACAGCCCGCTATCGTCTTAATATAGCCTCTTTCTGTTGTTTCCGAACCGGTAATAACAACCATACGGCTAAAATCGGCAACACCTTTATTAAATAAGCGTCCGATCATAATTACATCCGCCGGATTTACCGTCCAGACAACTTCACCTTTATTTACGGGTTTTATGTGATTAATTTGTACGCCTACATTCCCTGCAGGATGCGGACCTTCCATTTCAAACGTCTCAACACCATTTACTTTTATAGACGATCCTTTTTTTATCCCTACATAAACCTTACCGGTAGTAAGTTTGGCAAGAGCATTCAAACCTGTCTGAAAATCGGCTTCCTGGCCTTTTACAATAAAGTCAAAATTCGGAGCCAAAGGAGCAGAATAAAAAGCAGAAACAAAGATGTCACGCGGAGTTTCAGAAGGAGTGGATACAATGTCGTACGGGCGTTGCTTGATACAAGGCCACAAACCGGCGTTCAAAATAGCATCCTTTACTTCTTCACCATTTAATGAAGCTACATCTTTTTTGCCGAAATCTTCATATTCGATCTGCGCATCCGGCTTCACAACTATGCTAAGCACTTTACGCTTCTCTCCTCTGTTTACGGCAGTTACTTCACCACTTACCGGCGAACCAAACTTGATTTCGGGACGGTTCTTGTCAATCATCAATGCAGAACCGGCTTTGACTTTATCACCTACTTTGACAACAACTTTAGGGACAATACCGTTATAATAATCGGGGACAATAGCATACGTGGCACTATTTCCTCCGCTTAACAGTACATCCGAAGCTTTGCCCTTCAGATTAATGTCTAAACCCTTTTTAATCTTAATCACATTTGCCATGATACAACTAAAATTGTTTATATGTAATTTTCCTGCAAAAGTAAACATTTTTTTATGCTTTAAAGCAGGTGAAAGAAAATAAATAGAGAAATAATTCCATAATTTTGCATCGTCATAGAAATAATAAAGAAAATGAAAGCTTTTAATACTCTCATATTGTTGTTCTGTTTCATTGCAGTACCGGTGAATGCACAACAAACGACGTATTATACAAACGTCAGTAGCAAACAAATAAAAACGCTCCAGGTAAAGGTTGCCGGAGAAATGTTTTCCAATCCGTGCATTGTTCTCAATGGAGACGACCGTATCGAAATCAATTTCGATGCGCTAAACGAGGGAGGGGTTCGTTATGCCTACTCCCTTATCCACTGTAATGCGGACTGGACGAAATCCATACTCTCTCCTATTGAATATATGAACGGTTTCCAGGGTATGACTATTGATGATTTTGCCAATTCCATGGGGACAACCGTACAGTACACAAACTACAGATTACTCATACCCAATGAAGATGTACAGCCTAAAGTATCCGGAAACTATGCCATGACTGTTTACAAAGAAGACAATCCGGGTGAAATCGTTTTCACGGCTTGTTTTTCTTTAGTAGAACCGATGGTCGGACTTTCCGCGTCTGTAAGCGGCAATACGGACATTGATACCAATCAAAGTCATCAGCAGGTAAGTTTTACTATTAACAATAAGAACTTCCCTATTCCTTATCCTCAAACAGACCTGAAACTATGGGTTTATCAGGACAATCGTCGAGACAATGCCGTAACCGGCCTGCAACCAATGTCTATCCTGGAGAATCAGATTACCTATGCAAATAATCGCAACCTGATATTTGAGGCAGGAAACGAATACCGCCGTATGGAATTTCTAAGCAACAAGTATAACGGAATGCACATAGAAAGTATCTCCTTCCATAATCCTTATTATAATGTAGAGTTAATGACGGATTATAAGCGTAACAGCGAAAGTTACCAATACGACCAGGATCAGGATGGACGTTTCTTTATCCGTTGCAGCAACTGCAATGATCCTGATACGGAAGCCGATTATTATATCGTCCATTTCACGCAGGCTTGCGACCTTCTCCCAAATGGGAATCTCTACCTTAACGGAGAATTATATAATAATGTATTAGACGAAAAGAGTAAAATGAGTTACAATCCCGAAACCAATTGCTACGAAAAAGCGGTCTTATTAAAGCAAGGCAGTTATAACTACCAATACCTCTTTGTTCCAAACGGACAGACTGCAGGAGAAACAGGGCCGGTTGAAGGTAACTTTTATCAAACAGAAAACGAATATACCATATATGTATATTATAAACCTATGGGAGCACGTTACGACCGGCTAATTGGTTTCACTTCCGTAAAGAATGCTATGCAGATATTTAATTAAATGAATATCTTTGCGGGAGAGTTTCTAAACTCTCCCATTTTCCTATACATTATATATTATATATACAAATACTATGAAACAACTATTCTTCGATCTGGAAACGACAGGTATCAAACACTGGCGTAACGGCATCCATCAAATCAGCGGTGAAGTTGTTATTGACGGAATAACACAAGAATCATTCAATTTTAACGTACGTCCGAATCCCTTATGTGAAATCGAAGAAGAAGCATTACAAGTATGTAATGTTACAAAAGAACAAATACTGGCCTATCCTCGAATGGAAGAAGTATACAGCAAATTCGTAAGTATGCTTTCCAGGTATGTAGACAAGTTCGATAAAAAAGACAAGTTCTTCCTCATTGGCTATAATAACGCCGCCTTCGACAACCATTTCCTCAAAGCTTTCTTTGTTCAAAACAACGATAAGTTTTTTTACTCCTGGTTCTGGGTTAATTCTATAGATGTAATGGTACTGGCCACTCAACACCTGGCGGAGAAGCGTCCGGATATGATTGATTTCAAACAGGAAACAGTAGCACGGACCTTAGGGATAGACTTAGATACGTCCAAGCTCCACGATGCCTCTTACGACATCTATATAACAAAAGAAATATACAAAAGACTTACCCGATAAAAACAAGAAAAGCAACCTGCGGAAAGATACTCTCCACAGGTTGCCCCATTATAAAAAACAGTAGTTATCTCTTTTAATTGGTTGCTCCGCTTTTCGCAGCCCCGGCAACATGTTCCACGCGGTCTTTAATATATTCCGCCTGATTCACTCCGGCATCCACGACGTGCCGGATGGTCTTTTTTGTTTTGTCGGCAAAACGGTCAATATCATCATGCAAACACTTAAAATCACCATGGTCTTGCATGCGGCGAAGAGCATATCCAATAACTACGCCTAAACCTATTCCTAAAAGTACATCTTTCATAACTATTTCATTTTAAATGGTTATATATTTAAATTCTTGTTCATATGAAACAGGAAACAGGCCAATATAGTTCCCGCCTTTTACCTTTTAACAGGCTGTTTTTACTCCCGTTAACGCAGAATTATTTATCTTTACACCACACTTTTACAAACAGAGTATGGTTTTTAAGAACTCAATATTTACATTCATAATCCTTTTATTCATATCGAGCTATACATTAACAGCTCAAGAAAAAGCCTCGCCGAAATCAGGCGAAGGCATCAGTACGTTTCTGAAACGCCACAACCGGACAGGCAAAGAGTATCACGAGCAATTTATAAAACTGAATAAAGACAAGCTGGGCAAAAACAACACGCTCCGTTTAGGAGTAAAATATACGCTTCCGCCTTTGCAGAGCCAAACGGCCGCTACCAAACAAAAGAATTACGAGCCTCTGTTTGGTAAAGAATATGCAAAATACAACCAGATATCATCCGAACTAAAAGACGCATGTTTCTATCTGGTTAGTGGTCATGGAGGCCCTGATCCGGGAGCTATCGGCAAAGTTGGAAATATTGAATTACACGAAGACGAATACGCCTACGACATCATGCTCCGTCTGGCCAGAAACCTGATGATGCGAGGAGCAAAAGTACATATCATCATACAAGATGCAAAAGACGGAATACGTAATCAGAAATACCTGAACAACAGCAAAAGGGAAACCTGCATGGGAAGCCCCATCCCTTTCAGCCAGTTCAGAAGACTGGAACAACGCTGTGCCAAGATAAACGCATTGAATAAAAAAGACAAGGAGAAATACCGCCGGGCACTCTTTATCCACGTAGACAGCCGGCACAAAGGAAAACAAACCGATGTGTTCTTCTATCATTCACTGAAAAGCGAAGAAAGCAAGCGGCTGGCCAAAACCCTCCGTTCCACATTTAACCATAAATACAAAAAACATCAGCCCGGACGAGGTTTTACCGGAACTGTAGAAAAACGAAGCCTCTACGTCCTGAATCATACCGTTCCGGTATCAGCCTTCGTTGAGTTAGGAAACATACAGAATAGCGACGATCAAAAGCGTTTGGTACTCAGTGATAACCGGCAAGCACTGGCAAACTGGCTGTGCGAAGGGTTCATCGCCGACTATAAACAATCTATGAAGAAAAGATAATTGAGGAGAACCTAAAACAGATTCTGTTTTTGTATAATATCTGATTCATAGGCTCATTTACCCAATCCAGAGACATATTGCATCATCTCAGAAAATAAAGTTTTCTTTCAAGTATGGCCGATTTATCTTTACATCGTGATAAATCAATATATTATTAATTAAAAAAATTTTATTATGGGAAAGCAAGATGACATTTTGGTATTAAACCAAGTAGACAAAGACAAATTTAGCCAATACATGCATAGCATAAAGATTGGTTTGGATGGTTCTTACATTGACGACAAGTGGAAAGAATTCAATGATGCTGTACCTGCTCTATTCTCTAGTTTGGGAGAGGCTATTTATAACGGATTAGACTCGCAAACAAGACAGGGTCTGATTAATTATATGAAAGGCTAGTCTGATGATCTCCTAAAAAGGGTACGTGATTAATTTTATAAGAAGCTGTCTAACAATAAAAGTTAGTCAGCTTCTTTTTTTTATAAGTCCCCCCCCTCCACCTACTTCCCATTAAGGCGGGCAAGCAGGTCGAGGCCGGGCTTGAACTTTACGCTGGTGCGGGGACGGATCATTACTTCTTCTTTTGTACGCGGGTTGCGGCCCGGACGCCCGGACTGCTTCCACTCGCAGAACGTGCCGAAGCCCTGAAACCCTACCCGGCCTCCCCGGCCCAACTCCTCGCCCAGCAGCTCCATGAAGGTGTTGAGCATGCGCAGGCAGTCTTGCTGCTTCAAGCGCGTGCGCTCCGATAGGGCCTGTACCATCTCTTGTTTATTCATTATTATATCCGTACCAAAAAGCAGCTTCCCTGTTAAAAATCATATTCCACCATGTCAAAGAACGCTTTTTAGATTCGCCGTGAGGCCAAAGCCTGCTGTGCCGTGAGGCCAAAGCCTGGTTCGCCGGCAATCTACCGGTACGCTAATACACCGTGCCTGTAGACTTGGGTTTCGCGGTGTAGTCACCCTCCTGCTCGGTGAGCACGTTGTCGTAAAGGGCGGCGTATAGTTTGTTTGTTGCTGATTCAGCCATGATTGTATGTTTTAATGTTGTTATTTGTTTATTCGTAGTCTTTTACGCAGCGGACGGGCAAAGCAGATGATACAGGCCACGTTTTTGATGCAGAAGAAGCGTTATAAATAGAATAAGGATAGATATCATCTGATATAGTTGATGACCAATATACAAAATCTCGTCCTCCAGAGCTCCATTTAGTAGCAAAGCAAGAACCCACTTTCGGCATAGATAATTTCCCATCATATATATATACTCCTTTCGATGCAATAGGATTTACTTTTGCAAGCACCATCCATTCATCTTTGGAAGGAACATGCCATCCGGCAGGGCAAGGCTGATACTCACGAGGCCATTTCTTATCGGTTAAAAGTGGAGATAGACCGCCTGTTGATGAAGGATAATCCTTAAACCAAGCGTTTCCACAATAGATATAAATATTAGCATACTCTCCTGTATTTTGACAAGCCTCCGCATATGCAGGTAGATTATCCTCCAGTACAGGCCCACCATTAAGCTTCGTCCCGAACTTAAACGGCACATTCCTGCCCCACTGGTAAAAGTAACCGCATTGCGGGAAAATTTTAGCTATCACTTCTTCGGAATAAGAATAAACCTCGCTTGTGCCAAGATCGTCAATATCCGTCGCAATCTCCGTTGCCCCTACATTAATCGGCGCCCAAACAAGCTCCTTGCCATCTAATGAGCCTAAGGTTACCGCTGCAAAGCGGGTATCGGCGTAGGCAATATCAGCCCCTTGATATACCGTAATGGTATCCACCGCAGAGCCGTTGCCGCCGTTGGCAACGTAGATGTAGCCACGGTTTACAAGGGTGGCGTCCAGAGTATTGGCAGACACCGTTACGGTGTACTCCCGCTGGTAGGTAGGCTCGGTAGTGGCCTTGGTGGTGGGTACAAGCACGGGGGCGGTGGCGGTAAGCCAGCCGTTGCCGTCCTCCGCAGAAGCGTAGCCCAGAGTAATACGGGTATCAAACGGGCAACTGGCGGTAAACTTGATGGTTGCACCAGTAGAGGGCACTACGATGGTGTCGGGCATGGGCTTGGTGTCCGGGATGATACCGTAAGTCTTCGTGGCCGCTGCGCATTCGTAGGCTGTGTAGACGGGCAGCAGGGTTTGGTCGGGCTGCACGTTGATGGTGTCTACCGCGTTCCAGTCGTCCACCTTCACCTCGTAGGCAATGTCGGTAAGGCCGGGCGCAGGCTTGATTAGCACCAGGTAGCGATGGTTGCGCACGATGAGCACGGCTTTGCGGGTGAGGCCGTCCGCCTGTAGCACCTCGAAGGGTATCTGGCGGGTAACGGGCTTGCCGCGGAATGTGCCGGTTACCTCTATGGCGGTGGGGGCGGAGTATGAGCCGTCGCCATTGTTGGTCAGCTTCACTTTATTGGGGAAGTCCTTCTCGTCTTCGCCCGTCTTAAGAGGCGGGTAGACCTGCATGCCCTCGGCCTCGGTGTGTACCACGAAGGCGAGGCGGTCTATACGCTTCTCGTTGTCGGTAGCGTCGGTCAGCTTGTCGCCCACCGCCCGCGTCTGAGCACCCATGGCAATAGCCGCCGAGAGGCGGGTGACGCCTCCGGGCAGCGGATTGCCGTTGTTCTGCTCTAACTCCTCCACACTGCACCCGGACAGCCACAGGGCCGCCAGCGTGAGGAGGATGGTTGATATTTGTTTCATTTCGTTTCTGTTTTAATGTTATACAATTCATCTGTCTCACCGGGGCTTCCTGCTACAAACAAAAAGCTCAGGTATCTATAGTATGACATCGGGGGGGAATTATATTGGGCTGGGCTATCTCATGGCACACTGATGACACGGATTGGACAGATGAACACAGATTATTTATTCTCTTTAATAATACTATCTGCGTAACTCTGTTTCATCTGTGTTATCTGTGTGAGATGAGGTAGCTAGGGAAAGTGCGGCTGATGGTAACTTCCCTCCCCTCTTGAGAGGGGGAAGGGGGTGTGTTATCTTCATAATTGCACCTGCCCCTTCTTAATAATTTCCCCCACCATGTCAAAGAACTCTTTATCTGTTGGCATGGCGGGGGAAATAAGAATATGATAACTAAACTCCGGCTACATTTAGCCGTTGGATTCAAGTATCTGCATCACTTGCTTTTTCAGTGGCTGTAATTCCTGAGTGATTGTTGCCCAGACTATTTCGTCTCTGATCCGGTAATATCCGTGAACAAGGACATGGCGCATGCCTATTATCACATGCCATTCCACCTCGCTGTGAGCCTCGCGGAACTCTTTGGTAAGCAGATAAGCTGCTTCGCCAATGATCTCGAGGTTCTTTATCACGGCAAAACGCAGAACCTTATTCTTCTTATAAGACTCAGAGTCCACATCCTGCGTAAACTCCATAATATTGTCGATTGCCTCAATCATGTGAAGCAGGCGGCTTTCGTCTTTAGGCTTCTCTCTCATAGATCAATAGTTTATCGCGGTTTGCACTCTCACTGGCATAGTCTTTCAACTGTCCTTCTTCCACCAAATCGACCTTACGTTTCAGCAGTTTCTGGAGCGTCTCCACCATGCCGGCATATTTAAAGAGTGTGATATTGGCATCCGGTTGAAACTGAACCAGTATATCAATATCGCTTTCTTGCGTCTCTTCACCTCTGGAGAAAGAGCCGAACAGCCATGCTTTCTGGACAGGTTGCATGGAGAAAAAGGCTGATAGCTTATTAAGAATAGACGTTTTCATAAAGCAATGCATTGTTCATCGCAAATGTAGATAATCTCCACCAAATAAACAAACTGCCTGTTGCCTCCTGCTTTACTTTAGCAAGCGGCGGTTGCCGGTGTCTTCCAGGATTTTCATCTGCGAGATGGCGATGCGGTTGAGTTTCAGGAGGCGGTCTTTCTGGCTCTGGCCTTCGTCTATGAACACCGCGTTCAGATTCTCCATGTTGGAGAGGCAGATCAATTCGTTGATAGACGCATAGTCGCGGATATTCCCTTTTAAGTCGGGATGCTGCTCGCGCCATTCACGGGCTGTCATGCCAAACATGGCCACGTTCAGCACGTCGGCTTCGCTGGCATAGATCATGGAAACCTGCGCTGCCGTCAACTCCGGCGGAACCAGACACTGACGGACGGCATCCGTATGGATATGGTAACACTTAAGACAAATGGAAGCGGGGCTGCTTCCATTTAAAGTGGTCGAATTCGACCACTTTAAAGTCCGGGTTATACATCATCTCCCATGTGCCTAGAAACTCAAGAGTAGACCTGTTCCTGATCCAGTTCTTTATTATATCCGCCGCACGGACTTACTTTTAATTGTGGCGAATTCGCCATAATTAAACTCCTTATTATAGACCTGCTCCCATATCCCCAGATACTCAGCGGGCTACCGGCTTTATAGGTTACCTTCTTCCTGTCATTGCGGGCTTGACCCGCAAACTCATACTAATTACAGGAATACTGCTTAGGATGCGATGGCGGATCAAGTCCGCCAGGACAGGGAAAAGCGGCCTGCCCCCTTCATAGGCTGCTGCCATGCGGCCAGGCCGGTCTTAGCCCCTTCGGGCTGACCACCGCCGTCTATCTCCGTCTCGCTGCATCTGCTGGCTGTTGCAAGCAGGCAGGCCAGGAGGAGGAAGGGGGATATTAGGTTGTGTTTCATATTTATGTTGTTTTTATGTTTTTAGGAGTAGTTTTTTTAGTAGTTAGTAGTTGGTAGTTAGTAGGAATCACTCGCTTCGCTCGTTGAGAGAAAGAAGGAGAATTAGGGGAAGGGAGAAACTACTAAATCCTTTCTACTTTCTTCTACTCTCTACTAACTACTTTCTACCAACTACTAGCCACCTCCGGTGGCTACATGCTTCCTCCAATCGTTCCTCCGTCTTCCCAGTCCGAAACGCCGGTGAAGAGGACGGAGATGTTGTCGCCGTCTATACGTACCGTGATGGCGAACTCCTGACGGATGTTGCGCGAGAGGGGAACGCTCATTTCACGGAAGAACTGTGAGAGGTTGACCTCGCGGATCAAGGCCCTGTCACCTGCCCAGATACGGAAAAAGAGGTCTGTGTCGTCAGTATACCTGTATGTTACCAGGTCGCCCGTTACGGTGCGGTTCGGGCGCATAGACGCCTTCACACGGTGGTCCACATAAGGGACTTCCACCATACGGGGGATATAATAGACCGTACCGTTCCCGGTATTGAAACCGGACACGGCGGTGTTCACTGTTTCGGCAATGCCAAAGCCATAAGCGCTGGGCAACCCGCGCAGGGTGAAGGAAAAGTCGCCCGTATTGGCAGGCGTGTCCCTCACCCACTGCGCCGTCACTTTCAGCACGGCATGCGAATGGGTGGTGTTCACCCGCTTACGGACGATACCCGAGCGGGGTACTTCCAGTATGTCGGTGGCGTAATAAAGACGCTCGTTGTTATCCAGGTAAGCGCCCGCCTGGCTCTTGCTTTGAGTGGCGGAGGCGTGTTTCAGGCGGATGTCGCCCAGCCGGGTCTGGCCGATGACCGCCGGGGCTATCTCGCTGCGCCCGTCCAGGTTCGCCCAACTGACCAGCGTATAAACGCCGGGGGCTACCACAAGGGTATGCGCCGGCAAGCTGTCCGCCGGAAGGTGCTTGACATGACGGAGGATGCCGTCGGAGTCGAACAGGTACTCCTCCATGCTGTCCACGTAATCGGGCAACTCGTTCTCACCGCCGGTATACACGTACCAGTATTCCAACCGGGCGTTGTAATCGCAATCCGGAAGCTCCGAGGAGATGTCGCAACCGTTCATGGCCAAGACTAATGTGCCAATGAGGTAATATGCCAATATGCCAATGGAGGGATAGGTCATGGCTCGGTTTCCATGCTGTCGTCTATCATCAGCTGGCGCAGGACTTCACGGCAGGAGTCGGCACAGCGGTCGGCCTGCACGCTCTCCTGCTCCAGGAACTCGCGGGCGGTAGCGCCATCGCCCAACAACAGCGAAGCGGCAGCGGCATTGATCTGGGCGGCCACGTTGTCGGGGTACGTACGGGCGGCGATCACATAGACCTCGCGGTGCTGTTCGGTGGCCGGAGGGTAATAACGCGTCACGTGGTACATCTCGGCAAGGCTCAGCTGCTCGAGATGCGTGTACAACAGCTCGGCGGCCTCCGCGTCCGAGAACGCAGGCAACTCGTACGTGACGCGTATCTCCACGCGACGAAGGCGGGGGAAGAATTCCTTGAGCAGTTCTTTATACACCTTGCCGCCGTCCAGCTGCATCAGGTACGCCTCGCGCCCCTCGAAGACGCCGTAGTTATCCATGATGAACAAGACCTGTTTCGTGTACGGGCGGGGGTTATCGGTGAGCAACTGGCGCAGTTCGTCCCAGTCCTCGGCAACCCAGGTGCAAGACATGGGGCAATCCTTTACGTCGTAATGGTCCGCTATGTAACGTTTGAACCCTTCGGCACGCCGGCGAGCCAGCTTCTCGTTGTCGAAGTAAGCTCCCTCGGGGGACGCGTAGCCGGTGATGCCTATCTGCCGGAAGGAGGTGATACCCAATGTACGAAGGCGGATGAACAGGCTGTCGGCATCCGACAGTTCCCACGGGTTGCTGCCGTAGCGGGGATCGATCTTTGCACTGCCCTGACGGTAATCTATATAGACCACGCCCGTAGTGGTACGGAACTTGACAGGCTCGGACTCGGGGATGACGAAACGGATGTCACGGCTGTAACAGGCATAAGCCCGGAGGGCGCGGGCGTCCGGATCGCCCGCCTGCTTGACGCAAGGGGGAACGAGGCCGAGGTTCTCGGCCAGGCGCACCGAAGACAGGGGGCGGCTGTGGCAACAGTCGTGAGACGACTGGTTGAGCGTCAAACCCGCATTACGCATCCACGTAGTAAACGGCACGCACACGCTGTAATCGACCCGGTAAGATCCTCCCTTTTTAGGGCTCACGATACGCGTATAAGGGCGGGCATACTCCGGAGAAGGAGTGACAGCCTGCCGGCGATTGTCGTACAGGGCGCGGCGGTGGCCACTGATAACAACCGGAGGCAACGCGAGGCATTTACCGTCAAGAAGGCTGCCCAGGCAAGGCTCGAGCACAAGGCTGCGCGAAGAAGGAACGCGGATATCCTGCAAATGGATACGAAGATGGACAGATACGCTGTCGTCCTCCCCGACCTCCGCTTTCAAGAGCGTGATGCGGACAGGGACTGCCTCGCCCCCCAAAGCCGGAAGGCAAGCCATCATATAGAATATGTAGAGCAGTATCTGTTTCATTTCGCTATCGGGGGGATCAATGGATAAAGAAGATCAGGGAAACGCCCGCACGAGTAGGGCCGAAATAGTTGCGCTTATAGGAAGCGACCACCTCGGTACAGTCGTAGCAGACATATTTCTCATAAGTCATACGGGCATAGCCCGCGCCGATAAATGCCTCCAGTCCCCAGTGGCGTCCTAGAATCCAGTGGTAGCCGTAGGTCAGGCCGCCGCCGTAAAGCTCGCCACGGTAATTGTAATCACTCATGGCCGTTATGAAAGGGATATTACCCATATTGAAGTGGCCGTAATGGCCGTGCAAGCCGAAGAAATGGCCCTCGAACGTCTGGCAGGGCCAGTAACGGACTTCGGGCTGGGCGAGGTAGTGTTTCAGCGACATCCCGTTGTTGAACACCCACGCGTTGTAAGCGCCCCAGGCATCCAGGCTCACATGGTCCGACAACCGGAACTCGAAGCCCATATTGGGCGTAGTGGTGGCCCAATAAAGAAGGTTGCTCTTTAAGGAAACGTGCTGACTTCTGAGTGGCGTTAAAGTCAGGCAAAGCATGATTATCAACAATAGACCGAATTTGTTCATTTACCCCTTTTTTACAGGAACAACACATTTTTCCCTTATTTACAAAATAAGGTATGTTATCCCGTCTTCCCCACCAATTCGGCTATCGATCTCGTTATCCTGTTATTCGCTTTATTCAGCACCGACTGGTCCAGTAGATACGCGTGGTCTTCTCCGACGTATGGCCCAAAGCCTGGCTGATGACCGAAACAGGCACATGCTGCCTGAAAGCCTCCGTTGCCCACGATATTCTCACGCGTCAGGTGCGCCATATCTACAAAAGGCATGCCGCAGGAAAGGAAGCTGAACAGGTAGAAGTCCAGCGAACGGGACAATTCCGACCCGCCGATTTCCAGACGGCAAGCCTCCTGCAACGACGATAGCGGAAGCGCGCGCTTGGCGGTAAGCTCACGCCGGAGGCGCAGGAAGCGGAAAGGATTCCTCTCCGGGACAAACAACTCCTCACGCACCGCCGCATTATAGATGGCGCGGAAGCAACTGAGGTAACTGTTCACGCTGTTAACAGCCAGGCCTTCATGGCGGAGGCTCGAAGCGAAACGCTCGATAAACACGGGGGTAACACATGAAAAAGGCAGACCCCCGCCACCCGTAAAAGCCCTCAGGCGGTTACAGGCCACGGTACAGGTCTGCCGTACTCTCCTTGCCCGACGAACGCCTCAAAGCGATCAGACCGGACGAATAAACCAACAAATCGTTTTCCATTTCTCTTGTTTTTAATACTGCTAAAAACAAATGTATGGAATTTTGTTCACTCCCGGCAAAACTTTTGTTTCATGCTGACAATATTTTTCATAACTTTGCGTCCAATACATACATTATTAATATAGTATCCATGAATAATCCCTATATATCGCCATTCGCTAAACCTGTATATGTGATGTTAAAGCCTGTCGGCTCTGTCTGCAATCTGGCATGCGAATACTGTTATTATCTGGAAAAAGGGAAATTATATCCGGAGGTCAAGAACCACATCATGACCGATGAATTGCTTGAAAAATTTATTCAGGAATATCTCGAATGCCAAACCATGCAACAAGTTCTTTTCACCTGGCATGGCGGAGAAACCTTGATGCGTCCTATCAGTTTCTATAAAAAAGCATTGGAGTTACAACGTAAATACGCCCGCGGACGTCAGATAGACAACAGCATCCAGACAAACGGTACGCTGTTGAATGACGACTGGTGCCGCTTCTTCAAAGAAAACAAT
This sequence comes from Parabacteroides bouchesdurhonensis, assembly GCF_900186615.1. Classification (GTDB taxonomy): domain Bacteria; phylum Bacteroidota; class Bacteroidia; order Bacteroidales; family Tannerellaceae; genus Parabacteroides; species Parabacteroides bouchesdurhonensis. Next base: position 3,021,221 of record NZ_LT896588.1, on the reverse strand, counting down.
TTCCTTGTAGGGGTTTCAATAGACGGCCCGCAAGAGTTTCACGACGAATACCGCCGTAACCGGCAAGGACTTCCTTCTTTCTACAAAGTGATGAAAGGTATTGAACTACTGAAAAAACATGAAATAGAATACAATGCCATGGCCGTAGTAAACGATTATAATGTAGACTATCCGCTGGACTTCTACAACTTCTTTAAGGAAATGGACTGTCATTATATCCAGTTCGCCCCTATCGTAGAACGTTTGCTGCAACATAATAACGGAACTAAACTAACATCGCCGGAACAGGAAGATGCGAACATCGAGTTAGCCTCTTTCTCGGTAGACCCGGAGAAATGGGGAGACTTTTTATGTGCCATCTTCGACGAATGGTTGAAGGAAGACGTAGGCAACTATTACATCCAACTGTTCGACTCCACGCTTGCCAACTGGGTGGGGGAACAACCGGGCGTATGCACCCTTGCCAGAAATTGCGGACATGCCGGCGTGATGGAGTTCAACGGAGACGTTTACGCGTGCGACCACTTCGTATTTCCGGAATACAAACTGGGTAACATCCGGACACAGACGCTTACCGAAATGATGTACAGCCAACGCCAATTAAAGTTCGGAACAGACAAGCACGATAAGCTGCCTGCGCAATGCAAAGAATGCGAATACCTGTTTGCCTGCAACGGAGAATGCCCCAAGAACCGTTTTATGCACACCGCCAACGGAGAAGCCGGANGAACGTCTGGCAGGGCCAGTAACGGACTTCGGGCTGGGCGAGGTAATGTTTCAGCGACATCCCGTTGTTGAACACCCACGCGTTGTAAGCGCCCCAGGCATCCAGGCTCACATGGTCCGACAACCGGAACTCGAAGCCCATATTGGGCGTAGTGGTGGCCCAATAAAGAAGGTTGCTCTTTAAGGAAACGTGCTGACTTCTGAGTGGCGTTAAAGTCAGGCAAAGCATGATTATCAACAATAGACCGAATTTGTTCATTTACCCCTTTTTTACAGGAACAACACATTTTTCCCTTATTTACAAAATAAGGTATGTTATCCCGTCTTCCCCACCAATTCGGCTATCGATCTCGTTATCCTGTTATTCGCTTTATTCAGCACCGACTGGTCCAGTAGATACGCGTGGTCTTCTCCGACGTATGGCCCAAAGCCTGGCTGATGACCGAAACAGGCACATGCTGCCTGAAAGCCTCCGTTGCCCACGATATTCTCACGCGTCAGGTGCGCCATATCTACAAAAGGCATGCCGCAGGAAAGGAAGCTGAACAGGTAGAAGTCCAGCGAACGGGACAATTCCGACCCGCCGATTTCCAGACGGCAAGCCTCCTGCAACGACGATAGCGGAAGCGCGCGCTTGGCGGTAAGCTCACGCCGGAGGCGCAGGAAGCGGAAAGGATTCCTCTCCGGGACAAACAACTCCTCACGCACCGCCGCATTATAGATGGCGCGGAAGCAACTGAGGTAACTGTTCACGCTGTTAACAGCCAGGCCTTCATGGCGGAGGCTCGAAGCGAAACGCTCGATAAACACGGGGGTAACACATGAAAAAGGCAGACCCCCGCCACCCGTAAAAGCCCTCAGGCGGTTACAGGCCACGGTACAGGTCTGCCGTACTCTCCTTGCCCGACGAACGCCTCAAAGCGATCAGACCGGACGAATAAACCAACAAATCGTTTTCCATTTCTCTTGTTTTTAATACTGCTAAAAACAAATGTATGGAATTTTGTTCACTCCCGGCAAAACTTTTGTTTCATGCTGACAATATTTTTCATAACTTTGCGTCCAATACATACATTATTAATATAGTATCCATGAATAATCCCTATATATCGCCATTCGCTAAACCTGTATATGTGATGTTAAAGCCTGTCGGCTCTGTCTGCAATCTGGCATGCGAATACTGTTATTATCTGGAAAAAGGGAAATTATATCCGGAGGTCAAGAACCACATCATGACCGATGAATTGCTTGAAAAATTTATTCAGGAATATCTCGAATGCCAAACCATGCAACAAGTTCTTTTCACCTGGCATGGCGGAGAAACCTTGATGCGTCCTATCAGTTTCTATAAAAAAGCATTGGAGTTACAACGTAAATACGCCCGCGGACGTCAGATAGACAACAGCATCCAGACAAACGGTACGCTGTTGAATGACGACTGGTGCCGCTTCTTCAAAGAAAACAATTTCCTTGTAGGGGTTTCAATAGACGGCCCGCAAGAGTTTCACGACGAATACCGCCGTAACCGGCAAGGACTTCCTTCTTTCTACAAAGTGATGAAAGGTATTGAACTACTGAAAAAACATGAAATAGAATACAATGCCATGGCCGTAGTAAACGATTATAATGTAGACTATCCGCTGGACTTCTACAACTTCTTTAAGGAAATGGACTGTCATTATATCCAGTTCGCCCCTATCGTAGAACGTTTGCTGCAACATAATAACGGAACTNGAACGTCTGGCAGGGCCAGTAACGGACTTCGGGCTGGGCGAGGTAGTGTTTCAGCGACATCCCGTTGTTGAACACCCACGCGTTGTAAGCGCCCCAGGCATCCAGGCTCACATGGTCCGACAACCGGAACTCGAAGCCCATATTGGGCGTAGTGGTGGCCCAATAAAGAAGGTTGCTCTTTAAGGAAACGTGCTGACTTCTGAGTGGCGTTAAAGTCAGGCAAAGCATGATTATCAACAATAGACCGAATTTGTTCATTTACCCCTTTTTTACAGGAACAACACATTTTTCCCTTATTTACAAAATAAGGTATGTTATCCCGTCTTCCCCACCAATTCGGCTATCGATCTCGTTATCCTGTTATTCGCTTTATTCAGCACCGACTGGTCCAGGTAGATACGCGTGGTCTTCTCCGACGTATGGCCCAAAGCCTGGCTGATGACCGAAACAGGCACATGCTGCCTGAAAGCCTCCGTTGCCCACGATATTCTCACGCGTCAGGTGCGCCATATCCACAAAAGGCATGCCGCAGGAAAGGAAGCTGAACAGGTAGAAGTCCAGCGAACGGGACAATTCCGACCCGCCGATTTCCAGACGGCAAGCCTCCTGCAACGACGATAGCGGAAGCGCGCGCTTGGCGGTAAGCTCACGCCGGAGGCGCAGGAAGCGGAAAGGATTCCTCTCCGGGACAAACAACTCCTCACGCACCGCCGCATTATAGATGGCGCGGAAGCAACTGAGGTAACTGTTCACGCTGTTAACAGCCAGGCCTTCATGGCGGAGGCTCGAAGCGAAACGCTCGATAAACACGGGGGTAACACATGAAAAAGGCAGACCCCCGCCACCCGTAAAAGCCCTCAGGCGGTTACAGGCCACGGTACAGGTCTGCCGTACTCTCCTTGCCCGACGAACGCCTCAAAGCGATCAGACCGGACGAATAAACCAACAAATCGTTTTCCATTTCTCTTGTTTTTAATACTGCTAAAAACAAATGTATGGAATTTTGTTCACTCCCGGCAAAACTTTTGTTTCATGCTGACAATATTTTTCATAACTTTGCGTCCAATACATACATTATTAATATAGTATCCATGAATAATCCCTATATATCGCCATTCGCTAAACCTGTATATGTGATGTTAAAGCCTGTCGGCTCTGTCTGCAATCTGGCATGCGAATACTGTTATTATCTGGAAAAAGGGAAATTATATCCGGAGGTCAAGAACCACATCATGACCGATGAATTGCTTGAAAAATTTATTCAGGAATATCTCGAATGCCAAACCATGCAACAAGTTCTTTTCACCTGGCATGGCGGAGAAACCTTGATGCGTCCTATCAGTTTCTATAAAAAAGCATTGGAGTTACAACGTAAATACGCCCGCGGACGTCAGATAGACAACAGCATCCAGACAAACGGTACGCTGTTGAATGACGACTGGTGCCGCTTCTTCAAAGAAAACAATTTCCTTGTAGGGGTTTCAATAGACGGCCCGCAAGAGTTTCACGACGAATACCGCCGTAACCGGCAAGGACTTCCTTCTTTCTACAAAGTGATGAAAGGTATTGAACTACTGAAAAAACATGAAATAGAATACAATGCCATGGCCGTAGTAAACGATTATAATGTAGACTATCCGCTGGACTTCTACAACTTCTTTAAGGAAATGGACTGTCATTATATCCAGTTCGCCCCTATCGTAGAACGTTTGCTGCAACATAATAACGGAACTAAACTAACATCGCCGGAACAGGAAGATGCGAACATCGAGTTAGCCTCTTTCTCGGTAGACCCGGAGAAATGGGGAGACTTTTTATGTGCCATCTTCGACGAATGGTTGAAGGAAGACGTAGGCAACTATTACATCCAACTGTTCGACTCCACGCTTGCCAACTGGGTGGGGGAACAACCGGGCGTATGCACCCTTGCCAGAAATTGCGGACATGCCGGCGTGATGGAGTTCAACGGAGACGTTTACGCGTGCGACCACTTCGTATTTCCGGAATACAAACTGGGTAACATCCGGACACAGACGCTTACCGAAATGATGTACAGCCAACGCCAATTAAAGTTCGGAACAGACAAGCACGATAAGCTGCCTGCGCAATGCAAAGAATGCGAATACCTGTTTGCCTGCAACGGAGAATGCCCCAAGAACCGTTTTATGCACACCGCCAACGGAGAAGCCGGATTAAATTACCTGTGCAAAGGATATAAAAAGTTCTTCCGCCACGTTGCACCCTATATGGACTTCATGAAGAAAGAACTTTTGGCACAGCGTCCTCCGGCAAATGTGATGCAATGGGCCAAAGAGAATAAGAATAACTTATAAAAACAATATGAAATACAACAGACGTGATTTTATCAAGACAGGAGGTATGGTTATGCTAGGTTCACTGGCTGCACCCTCTTTTTTAAGCAGTTGTACCGGTAGCGCGGCAGACAAAGCCGCCGGTATCTCATTCGCACTGAACCATTTCGGTGTAAGCGAAGGTGATTTGAAAAAAGTGCTGACCGCAGCATTGGAAAAGGGAGGAGATTATGCCGATCTTTTCTTTGAACATTCTTTCCGGAATAATATAGGCTTGCAGGACGGGGAAGTAAACCGTGCCGCTTCCAATATTGATTTCGGTATGGGAGTACGTGTTTTGGCAGGAGACCAAACCGGATATGCTTATGTGGAAAACGTTACCATGGACGAAATGCTGAAAGCCGCCCGTACGGCAGCACGCATCGCAACAGGCTCGGCGGCAAAAAGCCCGGTAAACCTGACGGAAGAAACTATCGCACAGAATTATTATACGATTCAGACACCGTGGGACGAGATAGCCGTAAGCGAGAAAAAGCCTTATCTTCAAAAGCTGAACGATAAGATATTCGCCCTCGACAAACGGGTACATAAAGTAATGGCTTCATTGGGAGACACTACTTCACACATCCTGTTCTGCAACTCCGAAGGACAGATGTACTATGATTACCGGCCTATGGTAACACTGGCTGCCGTATGTATCATGGAAGACAACGGGAAAATAGAGAACTCTTATGCTTCACGCGCATTCCGTATGGGAGCGGAATTCCTGACCGACGAAGTCATAGACACAATAGCCCGGGAAGCGGTAGACAAAACAGCTATCCTCTTCCAGGCCATCAAGCCTAAAGGCGGCGAAATGCCGGTGGTGATGGGTGCAGGCGGTTCGGGCATCCTGCTGCATGAAGCGATAGGACATGCTTTTGAGGCAGACTTCAACCGGAAGAACACCTCCATCTTCTCCGACCAGCTGAACAAGAAAGTTTGCAACGAACACATCAACGTTGTAGATGACGGAACGATTCCGTTCAACCGCGGTTCGGTCAATATAGATGACGAAGGCATACCGGGACAGAAAACTTATATTGTAAAAGAAGGCGTTCTGACAAGTTACCTGCACGACCGCATCAGCGCCAAGTATTACGGCATACCGTCTACAGGAAACGGACGACGGGAATCGTTCCGCCAGATGCCTATACCGCGTATGCGCGCTACCTATATGGAAGCAGGCAATGTAACGGAGGAAGAGATGATTTCTACCGTAAAGAAAGGCATCTATGCTTCGAGCTTCACAAACGGCCAGGTTCAGATTGGCGCCGGCGACTTTACGTTCTTCGTAAAAGACGGATACCTGATTGAAAACGGCAAGCTGACACAGCCTATCAAAGACATTAACATTATCGGTAACGGACCGAAAGCCCTGGCCGATATAACGATGGTGGGCAACAATTACAAGATGGACAACGGTACCTGGACTTGTGGAAAAGACGGACAATCATGCCCGGTAACCTGCGGCATGCCATCCGCGCTGGTAAGCAAACTTACCGTAGGAGGCGAGAACTAAAAAGAGATGCGAATCACAGTTAATTTGAAAAGATTATGATAACAAAAGATAATAAAAAGCTGGCACAATGGGCCATGGAATTTGCGCTGAAAAATGGTTGCCAGGCCTCACGAGTAAGTCTTTACAACGGTTCAAACAGTACCATCGAAGTACGGGATATGAAGATAGACCGTTTGAAGCAAGCTTCCGAAAACAGCCTGGTCATCCATCTGTTCGTAGACGGCCGCTACGGGTCATACTCTACCAACCGCCTGGATAAAAAGGAACTGGAAGCATTCATCCGCAACGGCATAGACTCTACCCGCTATCTGGCGGAAGACAAAGCCCGTGCCCTGCCCGACCCTTCACGTTACTACAAAGGTACAGGGGCGGACCTGCAGTTAATGGACCCGAAGTTCGCGTCCATACAGCCGGACGACAAGGTGGCGCTGGCCATGAACGTATGCAACGAAATGATGGGTAAAGACGACCGTATCATCTCGGCCAACTCCACTTACAGTGATGAAGAAATCTACAAATACATGATAGCCAGCAACGGCTTTGAAGGGGAAACATCCAAGTCGTCGTTCGACCTGGTAGCCGGCATAAGCATCAAAGGCGAAGGCGATGCCCGCCCGGAATCTTTCTGGTACGACTCTTCCCTGTATTACGACACCCTGGTAAAAGACGGACTGGGCACGAAGGCGTTGGAACGCGTACTACGCAAGTTAGGACAGAAGAAAGTGGCTTCCGGCAAATACCGGATGGTAGTAGACAACATGAATTCGTCCGACCTGCTCTCGCCGGTTATCGACGCGTTATATGGGTCTTCCATCCAGCAAAAGAACTCATTCTTGCTGGACAAGCTGAATCAAAAGGTATTGGGCGACAGGATGACCCTGATAGACGAACCGCACCTTATCAAATCGGCCGGCGCGCGGTATTTCGACAACGAAGGTATTGCCACCAAACGTATGCCTGTGTTTGAAAACGGCGTATTGAAGACGTATTACATCGATACTTATTCGGCCAACAAGATGGGCGTTGAGCCTACCATCTCCTCTCCTTCCCTTTTCACGATGGAAATGGGGAGCAACGATGTAAACGGCCTGATAGCCTCGGTAGACAAAGGCATTCTGATTACCGGATTCAACGGCGGTAATTGCAACAGCACTACCGGCGACTTTTCATATGGCGTAGAAGGCTTCCTGATTGAAAAGGGCAAGCTGGCACAGCCTATCTCAGAAATGAACGTAACAGGCAACATGCTTACCTTATGGAACAACCTGGCGGAAACCGGTAACGACCCGATCATGTCTTCCAGATGGCGCATCCCGTCACTACTGTTCAATGATGTAGACTTTAGCGGACTGTAAACAACAGCTACGTATAGACGAAAGAAAATCGCCTTACTACACGAAACAGGTTCGTGCGGTAAGGCGATTCTTTATTCTGCTGATAATTACAGAGTGTCTGGAGTTATAACTCCAGACACTCTGCACTTATAACTCCAGACACCCTGCAAGCATAACTCCAGAGAGTCTGGAATTAAAACCCCTCCGTTATCTCTCCGGAATATCTACCGAAGTATCCGACGTACCCAGCAAATGGCGGGAGAAATAATCAACCATCCGCCAGTAGAAATACTCGTTCATATCGCCAAAGCCATGACGTTGCTGCGGAAGGATAAGCATGTCAAAGCGTTTATTGGCGCGGATCAAAGCATCTACCACACGGAGCGTATTGCCCGGATGTACATTATTATCTATATCGCCGTGGATAAGCATCAGGTGGCCTTTTAACTGCTTTGCTATTTCGGGATTGCTCTTTATGCTATACACAAAGGTAGTGTCTCCCTTATCCGTTACCACCTCCTTTACGCCGTGGTGCGTTTCACTCCACCAACGGTTATAGATCTTATTATCATGGTTTCCGGCACACGAAACAGCCACTTTGAAGAAGTCCGGATATTGCAGGATAGCTGCCGTAGACATGAATCCGCCGCCCGAATGCCCATGAATACCTACGCGGTGGATGTCGATAAACTTATAGCGGTCTGCCAGCTGTATGATGGCAGCCTTCTGGTCGGCCAGGCCGTAGTCGCGCAAATTGCCGTACCCGAAGTTATGATACCATTTGGAACGGCTGGGGTGTCCGCCACGGTTGCCTACCGAGATAACGATAAAGCCGGCCTGGGCCAGGCGGTCGGTACGCGGCGTCATCGACTTGAACGGATACACGGTAGCTTCTACCTGCGGACCAGGATAGACGTAGTCGATAACAGGATATACTTTCGTGCTGTCGAAGTCGAAAGGCTTGTACATCACGCCGTACAAATCGGTAATGCCATCGGCGGCCTTCACCTTGAAAGGTTCGGGGAACTGATAGCCGGCGGCAAACATCTGTGAGAAGTCGCTCTTCTCCAAAGACATCACTTTGCGCCCTGTATTATCGTACAAGTCCGACGCCGGAACGGTATTAACGCGTGAATAGTTGTCTACAAAGAAAGCGCAGTCGTCATCCATACGGGTTGCGTGGAAGTAATCGCCGGCCGATACCAGTTGCAGTCCGCTGCCGTCCAGGTTTACCCGGTAAAGGTGTTCGTAGTAAGGATTCTCGTCCTTCTCCCTGCCGTTGGCAAGAAAGTAGACAACACGTTTTGCCTCATCCACTTTCAGTATTTCATCCACATGCCAGGGGCCGGAAGTAAGGCGCTTCTTCAAGTTCCCCTGGTCGTCATACAGATAAAGGTGCGCCCATCCGTCGCGTTCGCTCCAATGCACCAGCTCCTTTCCGTTATTAATAGCCGCCAGCGGACGGACCTCCATATAGGTGTTCATCCGTTCCTCTATAACAGGACGGACGGCCTCATCGCCTATCGTATAGGAGCAGATGTCTATCCGGTGCAAATCGCGGCTGGAACGGGTCACGAAGAAGCGGTTGCTGTCACCTAACCAACAACGGGACTGCTCCTTCATGTCACGCTGTTTCTCCAACCGGGGCTTGCGGGCTATTTGCAGGGTTTGGTCTTTGAAGGCGGAGGTCTTTATCTCTTTATAAGAATTGTCACTCAGGTCGAACAGGAGGAGATACTCTACAGGAGATTCTTTCTCGCCCGGCATCTGGTATTTATAGGTCTCCAACGTAGGACGCGGCTCGGCCATGGAGTTAATAACCCATAGCTCCTTAACGGCACGGTTGTCGGCCAGCGTAATGGCAAAACGACGGGAGTCGGGCGACCATACCAAATCATCCGGATAACGGCGTTTCCCATTGCAGAGCGTATCGGTATTCAGCAGGCTGCGGGGTTCACCGAAGCCGAAGCTCTTTACGTAACCGGTAGTGAGCGGAATCTCTACAATAGACTTGTCGTTCTCGTCTTTTTTCGCTTTCTCGTAATCTTCGCGCGACATGCGGTAGAGGTTCATGTCTTTTGCGTATACAACGGTTTTGCCATCCGGCGAAATAGAGGCCCATTCCGGGTACTTGTCTTCTTTCTTATCTTTCAGTTCCGTCAGCTTGCGTGTATCATAGTTGTAGGAGAACCAGGCGGAGTCTTTAGGCGTCTTCACCTGAAACGTAAAGGTGCTGCCATCGGCCTGCACTTCCAGCTTCTGTATCGGGATATGCCGGGCAGTAAAGGGTGTTTTCATCGTCTCGGTAACTTCGGCGGCCAGCTTATCCAAGTCGAACAACGGGCGTTTCGACTTTGCCGCCGGGTCTACAACATACCAATTGGTGCCGTCTGTCGTCTTATATTCATACCAGAACCGGTTGCCTTTCTGAAACCAATGCGGGTCTACGGTTGTAGAGAAAAGCATACTCTTTAGTTTGTCTTCCGTAAAACGTTGTGCCAGCGTATAGTTCGGCGTTACATCAGAAGAATATGATTCTTGTGATCGTGCCCCCTGAAAGTGGCACATGCCGCTAACCAGCAGCATGAATAGTATTTGTTTCTTCATATAATAATGGGTTTTATATTTCTATCCTCCAAAAGTAGGAATAATAATGGCAGCAGCAAAGAAAACGCAAATCATCCCGATGATTTTATAAAAACATCGGGATGATTTGGCAAAATGATCGGGACGATTTATATCAAGCTATATATAGCGAAGAAATGGCATATAGACCCTCCCAGTACAAAAATATGCCAAACAGGGTGCATATACTTATGGTTATCCAGATAGAAAAAGACTGTTCCCGCCGTATACGACAGGCCTCCGGCAATAAGCCAGTACAATACATCCATAGAATCCGTTTGCCGGAAGACATCCACCAAAGGCTTGAATGCAATAACAACCACCCATCCCATTGCCAGGTAGCAAATAGTTTTCAGGTGGTCCTTCTTCTTCATCTTGCGGAAGCTGAGCCATACGCCTATTATCGCGGCAATCCAAACCGTGGCAAACAAGCTCCATCCCCAATATCCCTCATTGCGTAAAGCAACTAATGTAAACGGGGTGTATGTCCCGGCTATGTGAAGGTAAATAGCGCTATGGTCGAACCGCCTCAATAACCTCTTCCGGCGCGCACGGGCAGAGGCATGATAGAAGGTGGAAGTTACATACGACAATGTCATACACACCGCATACACCGCTACACAGCCCACAGCCCACCTGTCGCCACTACAAACCGCCTTATGTATTAAGACGACTAAGGCTACCGCCCCAAAGACCATACCGGCACCGTGGGTAAATACATTTGCTACTTCTTCTTCGTAGGTTTGTCTTTGTTTTGCCATTCTTTATAGTAACTGTTCGGCCTTGAAGCCGGCGTCGGTTACCGCTTTAATAATAGTTGCAGCAGGAAGCTCTGCCGTAACGGTTAACACCTTTTCCGGTTTCGACAAGTCGATAGACCAGTTATCCGGGCTCATTATCTTATTCAATTTGTCGCCAATGGCAGCTACGCAACCGCCGCACTTGGCATTTGTTTTAAACTTCATTACTGACATAATACTATTATTTAATGTTTATATTCTACTCCACTTTAACCGCAAACTGTTCAAAACGACAGACACCGAACTGAATGCCATAGCTGCACTTGCCAACATCGGATTCAGCAACAGGCCGTTTACCGGGAATAACACTCCGGCAGCCAACGGGATTCCTATCAAGTTATAGATGAACGCCCAGAACAGATTCTGGTGAATAAGTTGCACCGTACGTTTGGAAAGACGTATTGCCTCAGGCAGCAACAGTAAGTCGGATGTTATAAGTGTGACCATTGCCACATCCATGGCTATATCCGTACCTTTGCCCATTGCCACACTTACATCGGCACGGGCAAGGGCTTGCGAATCGTTAATTCCGTCGCCAACCATAGCCACTTTCTTTCCTTCTGCCTGTAATTTCTTTATATATTCCTCTTTGTCATTTGGCAACACATCAGCTTTATAATGATGTATGTTTAATTGGCCGGCAACCGATTCCGCTGTTTTCAATCCATCTCCCGTAAGCAGATGGACATCTATTCCCATCTTAGCCAGTTTATCCACAGCTTCCGCCGAAGTGGGCTTAATACGGTCTGCTATTGCCATAACGGCAAGCAAATCATTATTGTAGCCGTAATATACGATACTTTTTCCTTCCTGTTGCCAGTTTTGAATATGTACTGATGTAAAATGTGAAACCGTAGCACCAAACACTTCCAACAAACCGGAACTGCCTACCCAATAGGTAACTCCATCTACATCCATGCGGACACCACGCCCCGTTATACTCTCGAAACTATCTACTTCACAAGCCTGTGCCCCGGATGCTTTCGCAGAACGGACAATGGCCGAAGCCAAAGGGTGTTCCGATTTCAGTTCCGCCGTATAAAGGATATCCAAATATTTTTGTGATGATTCTACAGGCCAGAAAGAATCGGTTACTTCAGGAACACCTTCCGTCAGAGTACCCGTTTTATCCAATACAACGGTATTTACCTTACACATATTCTCCAAAGCGAAAGCATCCTTGATTAAGATATGGTGCTCCGCTCCTTTTCCCATCCCCACCATTAGGGCAGTAGGCGTAGCCAAGCCTAACGCGCACGGACAGGCAATTACCAGAACAGAGACAGCAGAAAGCAAGGCATAGGAAAAATACCCGCTTCCCCCTATCAGCAACCAGCATATAAACGTAATAACCGCCAGTCCTACTACTACCGGAACAAAAACAGCACTTATCTTGTCTACAATGCGTTGCACCGGAGCTTTGCTACCCTGAGCAGCCTGCACCATTTGCACAATCTGAGCCAAGACGGTAGCGCTACCCACGCCTGTAGCTTCCATTGTAAAAGCCCCTTTCTGGTTAATTGTCCCGGCCAATACCCTGTCGCCGGTTGTCTTCTCCACTGGAATAGGTTCTCCGCTCAACATGCTCTCATCCACAGACGAGAAACCTTGTAATACTGTACCGTCTACAGGAATCTTTTCGCCGGGACGGACGCTTAGCACATCTTTTACCTGCAACAATGAAATAGCCACTTCTTCTTCTTTTCCATCTTTAATGCGGTATGCTGTTTTTGGCTGCAATCCCATCAATCCTTTAATAGCGGATGAAGTACTGTTCTTAGCCCGCTCTTCCAGTAATTTTCCAAGAAGGACAAAAGCTATAATTACGCCGGATGCTTCATAGTAAACATGCGGTTCCAGCCCTCTCTCATACCAGAACCCGGGATAAACGGTATTAAACAAACTGAACAAAAAAGCAATGGAAGTACTTAACGCAACCAATGTATCCATATTCGCACTTCCATGCAAAGCGTGACGAATACCGTTTACATAAAATGAACGGCCGAATAAAACCATTATAGCCAATGCCAGTATCATCATGACCCAATTAGCTCCGGGCAAGTGCATAAACACCATGCCCAGTAAAGCCAAAGGAATAGACAACGCCCACGCACCGATTGTATTACGACGAAGTGTTTTATAGCGTTTATGTTCCATTTCTTCCTGGATAGAAGCGGAATCTTTTTCTTCAATTACCAGATCGTATCCGGCGTTTTGCACGGCAAACTTCATTTGCTGCAAACTTATAACGGAAGGATGATATTTAACGTTTAATGTATTGGCGGCAAAGTTTACAACAGCTTCTTCAACACCCGGCATAGCCTTCACCGTGTTTTCAACATTACCGGCACAAACAGCACAACTCATGTCTAATACCGGAAGTACTTTTGTTTCCAAGTCTTTCATTCCTTATAATCTCTATATTATCTTTATCCTATATGTAGAGTAACAAAGGTACACGGAAAATAGTTATCATTAAAACAAAATAAAAACATTTACGCACTTGTTAAGATATGTACTTAATTAATAGTTTTATTTGTAGAATATGTCCTATTATTTAACACGTCCAACTACGATATTTGTCATCAAAACAAACCTATAAAAGATTATGCCATGATACTAGCTTCACTATGTAACTCAAAGCGTTTTGAGAATATGCATCCCTTGTTCAAACAAGCTTTTGAATACCTTAAATCCACCAACTTTTCTAAAGTGGAAGACGGAAAATATGAATTGGAAGGAAAACGTTTAACAGCTTCCGTAACAAGCCTATTTTGTAAGAAGAAAGAAGATGCAGCCATAGAAACACATAAAAAATATATCGATATCCAAATGCCTTTGCTAGGCGTTGAGAAGATTGGTTGGAAAGCAGGATGTGAATTAACGGAAGAGTCTGTTCCGTATAATGAAGAAAGTGATATTACATTTTATGTGGACAGGCCAACTGCATATACAAAGATTTATCCCGGACAGTTTGTTATTTATTTCCCCGAAGATGGTCATGCTCCGGGCATTGGCGAAGGAAATATGCGCAAGGTCATATTGAAAATTGCTGCAGATGAAGAAGCAATCGTGTAATCAGTACTTGTGATTTTTGCTATCTTTGCAAACATTCGCTTCGATTATATGGTTATTCTCAATATATAACAAAGTAACATGGAGAATCGTTTTTTAGGATTAATTGAAAACAGTATAAAAGAGCACTGGGATTATCCGGCCTTTTCTGATTATAACGGACATACCTATCATTACAAAGATGTAGCCCGACGCATAGAGAAATTTCATATCATATTAGAACATGCCGGCATTAAAAAAGGCGATAAGGTAGCCCTTGTAGGACGAAACTCGTCCAATTGGGCTATATGTTTCTTCGGTATTTTAGCCTATGGAGCGGTAGCTGTACCGATTCTTCACGAATTTAAGCCGGATAATATACATCATATCGTTAATCACTCGGAAGCGAAAGCCGTTCTTGCCGGATCAAACAACTGGGAGAACATGAATGAAGGTATGATGCCTGATGTTAAACTGTTCATGCTACTGGATAACTTCTCAATCATCCATAGTAAAAATAAGAATGTAAAAGTTGTTAGAGAGCGAATTAATGAATATTTCGGAAAGAAATATCCCCGTTCTTTTACGGCAAACGATGTAAAATACCATTTAGAGAAACCGGAAGAACTGGCTGTGCTGAATTATACTTCGGGGACGACAAGTTTTTCGAAGGGGGTGATGATTCCTTACCGTAGCTTGTGGAGTAATACACAATTCGCATACGATAACTTGCCTTTTATCCATCCGGGAGATAATATTGTATGTATGCTTCCGATGGCCCATATGTACGGACTGGCGTTTGAGGTTTTAAACTCAGTAAATAAAGGTTGTCACGTACATTTCCTTACACGAACACCAAGCCCTAAAATAATTGCCGAGGCATTTGCAACGATTAAGCCGGCACTGATACTTGCCGTTCCATTGATCATCGAGAAGATTATAAAGAATAAAGTCTTTCCGGAACTGGAAAAGCCTCTTATCAAGCTATTATTAAAAGTGCCTTATATAGACCAGAAAGTACGCGACACGATCGCGGCAAAATTAAATGCTTCCTTTGGTGGAGAATTCGGTGAAATAGTAATAGGCGGAGCCGCTTTAAACAAAGAAGTGGAAACATTCCTGAAATCTATCAATTTCCGTTACACAGTAGGATACGGGATGACGGAATGCGGGCCACTGGTTTCTTATGCCCAATGGGATGTATTTAAACAAGGCTCTGTAGGACGTATTGTGGACAGGATGGAAGCCCGTATAGATTCTTCTGATCCTCAGAGTGAAGTTGGCGAAATACTGGTTAGAGGCATGAATGTTATGCTGGGCTATTATAAAAATCCGGAAGCTACCAAAGCCGTGATGATGCCGGATGGGTGGATGAGAACCGGAGACTTGGGAACGATAGACGAAGATGGCTCACTTTATATCCGTGGACGTAGTAAAAGCATGATATTAGGGGCAAACGGACAAAACATTTATCCAGAAGAGATTGAAGACCATTTGAATAATATGCTGTATGTTGCGGAATCTATCATCATATCACAAAACGGGAAGTTAGTTGCTTTAATTTATCCGGATTGGGAACAAGTAGATAAAGCATCTATTCAACATTCCGAAATAGAAACACTGATGCAAGCTAATATAGATCAATTGAATCAAGAAATGCCCGCTTATAGCAAAGTTTCCTGTTTCAAGCTTTATCAGGAAGAATTTGAAAAAACTCCCAAGCGTAGTATTAAGAGGTATTTATATCAACCTGCCGAAGAATGATAAAAAGATTGGCTTAAAAACGGTTCAACTCGGCATCGACATTGGACTGTTTTGTATGTTTTTTGTTGCTACCGCCAAATTTATAGGTAAAGTTTACCTTTATTTGACGCGTTTCTCCATAACCATATTCTTTAGATTGGAAATTACCGAAGTTGTTTACGTTATCCCAGTTATTTGTCCAGAAGATATCAGAAAATGATAGCTTTACAATAGCTTTATCATTTATAAATTTCTTTTGGAAACCCAGATTCACCAAGCCATTGCTACCCATCACCTCCGTAGAACCTCCCAGCCTTTTAGTTGCATAAACACCAAGTATTTCCGACCTGATACCCCATATTACAGGGAAAGAAGTCTGGAGAGTAACCCCCGCTGCCCAACGTTTCCGATGGTAAAAGCGTTCAGCATCAAAAGCCATACGGTTATCCAGATGATATGCTCTGCCGGAAAAATTAATATCCCAGGCATGAAAGAAACGCAGTGACTGCGATAAAGCCATTCCATAATATTCCTGTGTTCCCAGATTCTGAGGTTCCATAATTACTTTATCAACCCCTAAGGTATCTGTAATTTGTACGCGGTAATCATTCGTACGGGAATATGACAGTTCCACAGACGTCTTATCATACTGGTATTGCAGACTAAAGCGGTGTGTTTTTTGGGGAATCAAAAAAGGATTTCCTTTCCATGAAGCCAATCCGTCCAACGGTTGTTCAATTGGATTCAAATCGGAATAAACAGGACGATCTATTCGTTTTCCATAACTAATCGAGATCGTATGCTTCTCTTTAGGTTTGTAAGTAATTCCCAGCGAAGGAAAGAAATCTACATAATCCCTTCGTACATTACTTTCCTGGTTCATGCTTCCGGCAAGAGGTATAAGATGACCATTAGAATGTGTATATTCAATGCGAGCCCCGATATTTGCGTACCATTTGTCGGAAATATTCAGATCGTACATTATAAAACCGGCAAGTATTGACTCTATATAATGGAAATCATTTGACATATTCTGATCTATTGTCTCCTCTTTTTCCTGTACATCGTATAAACTATACGTATTTTTAGAAGACACATTAGAAAATTTCATTCCCCCCATCAATTCACCCAACCAGACAGACTGCTTATAACCGGAAGATAAGGCATACAAATCAATATCCCGATTCCCTGTAGAACGATAGTTCTGCGCAGAATCCAACACCTGCATTGGTGAATAGTATTCATTGGGTTGATAATTACCAGAGTTTCCACGGAATAATCCATAATCCAGATCGAAAGTAAATAATCTTTCATCCGGGACTTCATAACGGTAGTTTGCATTAAAATTATAACGATCAGCTACCTGATGATAATAATCACTTTTAGAGCGGATTGTATATAATAGCTGATCTTTATCATAGGAATTATATATATCCGTATTGGTTTCTATAAGACCCGGTCCAAATAAAAAGTTTCCATTTGCCTGTATTCCTACCAAATGATGTTTATTAATTTCATAGTCAAGCCCTAATGTTGCTGCAGCTATATTTCTTTTATCAACATCATCGGAATGGCTTTCAAATAATTTACCTGATTGTTTCCTGGTACTTCCGTAAAAAAGTCCGACATGTCCTAAATCATGGCTATAGTTTCCATAAAAATTCAATTTCCCTCTATTATAGTTAAATGATAATTCAGTATTCTGCTTGACATGAAACCAGTAGGACATGCCGACATTTGCCATAACATTGTAACCTGCTCCCCGTTCCTTCTTCAATACGATATTCAAGATACCCCCAGAACCGGCTGCATCATACTGTGCGGTTGCATTAGACATTACTTCTATCATCTTTATATTGGAAGAAGATGTTGATTTCAGCAAGTCTACAATTTCGGATTGTTGCATATAAGTTTGTTTTCCATTCAGCATTACCAACACTCCGGAACGCCCATTAATACTAATAGACTTGCTGCCTTCATCCACAGATACTCCCGGTGTCTGACGAAGAATTTCAAAAGCATTAGAACCCTGAGCATTAATACTGTTCTCTACATTAAAAATAAGCTTTCCGGCTTTTTGTTCAATAACAGGACGGGACTTCTCTCCTATTACTACTATATTATCCAAGACTTCGGACTTCTCGGAAAGAATAATTGTCGGACGGTTTACAGGTTTTGATGCATTAAATATTTCCGATACGTAAGGCGTATATCCAAGACATGTTACCGTAAGTTTTATTTCTTTATTGATACAAGGTAAAAAGAAGTTTCCCGAATCATCAGTAATAGCCTGAGCTATAGACTGCTCTGTCTCCGGATTAACTAACCAGACTAAAGCAGCCTCCACAGGCTGTTTATTATCATCAGTTACTTTACCGGAAATACCTTTCTCCTGAATAATGAGAGGCATAGAAGTCTGCAACTTTTCAGAAACATGAGCCTGCTTATTTTTAGATATAATATAACATCCTTCTTTATAAATGTATTTAAAAGGTAAGTCCGTTAAAACAATATTCAACGCATCTTGCACCGTTTTCTCTTCAAAAGAAACTGAAACTACATAATCATGTATGTCGTCATAGGAAAACACAAGTGTACAACCTGTCGATTTCTCTATTTGTTTCAACGCTTCCGAGAGCGGAATCTGATTCCCGTTAAATATTATTGTATTTCTTATTTCTTCCTGAGCAATAGCAATATTAGCGTATAAGCTTAACAATAACAATGTGATGATTTTCTTCATAGAATTCATTATTCGTTTACCTGTAATACAGGCAAAATGAATATCGGGTACTATTAATGAACAATTATTTTATAAAAATCGTATTATCCTTTCTTTCCAGTTTAAAATATCCTACTTCATTTAATATGTCAACAATAGTATCAATAGAAAGTGAACGATGACAACGAAAGTGAATATGGCGTGTGGTTACTTCTTTATTCGTAGCTTTTATGTTAAGATTGTACCAACGGCCTATTTCCGCCATCATTTCGGAAAGAGGAATATTGTCGAATACAAAGTAGCCTTGTGTCCACAAAACGGAGTTTTCTACTTTTGTCTCTTTTATCAAAAGATCGCCATTGATAAGGAGTTCCGCATCTTCTCCCGGTTTCATAATCTTTTGACTATTGCTAGAATCTTCTAAAGCTAGACTTCCTTTTACTAATGTAATATGCAGTTGTTCACGTTCATAATTACGGATATTAAAAGAAGTTCCCAGCACCTTCGCTTTAACGCCTCTTGTCTGTATAATAAAAGGATGCAAAGTATCTCTTTTTACATCAAAATACCCTTCACCGTCCAACGTGACATTCCTTTGTCCCGAAACAGCGGATAATTGATAGGTTAACGAGCTCTTAGCATTTAACTGTATCATACTGCTATCCGGCAATAAAACATGAACATTCTTCCCTACCGGAGTTTGTATGGAGTATTTTATATGTTTATCATTTTTAGCGGATGTGAGATCAATACAACTATCTACAATGATAACTGTATTTTCATTTCCATAATTTAAAACAATATTATTCTGTCCGTCTACAGCAGTAAATAAAGTAAGAGGAAGCAAATCATCAGTCCAGTATACAACCGACCTGTAAACAAATAACAATAAAATTGCAGCTGCAACAGCACTCCATGCCACATAAATACGACGGCGCTTATTATTAGCCTTATGTTTGAATGATTGCCAGGCAGAATCCGCGTCAAACATACCGGAAGAACAACATTCTCCCGCATGAAGCAGAAGCTCAGCCATATCCTGAGTTTCTTTATCAGTTACAGGCTGTTGATCTTCTAAAGCATCAATAATATGCTCTAACTGATCATCAGAGATGTCTTTTTCTTTTCTCATAATCACGCTTTCTTATATATACAGTTGAAATTCACTTTAGGGGACTGATTTATTGATTTTTATTTATAGATTCACGTAAAATCCGCAAAGCTTTCATAATATGCTTCTTCACAGCATCAGTCGTTATACCCAACTCTTCGGAGACCTCTTTATATTTCTTATGATGAAAATAACATTGACTTAATATATAACGAGTTCGATCCGGCAAACGGCTACATACGGAATTAATTTTTTCAATCAACTGTTCGTATGCTTCATAATCCGTTTCTATATTTTCTTGAAAAACAGAAACTATTTCTATATAGCGATGTTTTACTTTTTTATGTTCAAGAAAATTTAAACAGCGATGTTTTACTGCTGAATACAGATAAGCATCGACAGATTCTTCTTTTAAAGAGGAATAATTTTTCCAGGCTTGTTCAAAGACATCATTTACAACATCACGGGCGTCTTCAGCATTTTCCAGAAATTGATAAGCAAACATACAAAGCCTCTGATAATTCCTTTTAAAAATTATCTCAAAGTCTTTCATATTACTTTGCTTCCCTGTATACATAATTCTTAATATCAGACAAATAAAAAGCAGTGAAGATAATACCTTAATTATCTTCACCGCTTTTCAGAAATCCTTATTATTCCGTATAAATTGAATCTTTAGCACTTAATACTTAACTGACGCAATACATCACGTATCTTCTCAAAAGTGACAATACGCGTAGGTACTAAAGGCAAACGAAGTTTATTCTCAATAAATCCCATAGCATTCAACATACTTTTCGCACCGGCAGGATTGCCGTCTACAAATAACAGACTGAACAATTCCGTAAAACTATGATGAATTGTACGGGCACTGTCATAATCGCCAGACAACGCCAAACGTACCATGCGGCTAAATTCACGCGGAAAAGCATTTCCTATAACAGAGATTACCCCAATAGCACCTAATGTAATAAGAGGAAATGCTACGCCATCATCACCGGAAATTACGTTGAAATTAGCCGGTTTATTTTTAATAATATCATCCATTTGAGCAATATTGCCCGATGCTTCCTTTACAGCTATCACGTTTTTAAAATCACGGGCAATGCGCAAAGTAGTCTCCGCAGTCATATTGACCCCCGTTCTGCCCGGAACATTATATAATACAATAGGCAACGTTGTTGCTTCTGCTATCGCTTTATAATGTTGATATATACCTTCCTGAGAGGGTTTATTATAGTAAGGAACAACAGATAGAATAGCATCTATCCCTTCAAAATTGTCATTCTTCAATTTATCAACGATCGACCGTGTGCAGTTACCTCCCACTCCCAATACAATAGGAATACGGCCACGAACTTTTGTTATAACCAAATTGATAATATTTTTCTTTTCTTCTTCCGTGAGTGTCGGAGTTTCCGCTGTTGTACCCAGCACGACCAAATAATCCGTTCCGTTCTGCAATTGATAATCCACCAATTTGCCTAACGCCTCGTAGTCTACACTTTCATCTTCTTTGAAGGGAGTGATCAATGCCACACCCATTCCTTTTAAATTTATGTCTGCCATGGGGAAATTATTCCTTTTTGTTATTTAGCACTGCAAAAATAAAGAAATTATATCACTTAGAGCGGATTGTCTGCAAATAAAATAATATGTGTCCGAATAAATGCTTAATATCATCCTTTTCTGTTACAGTAATAGAAAGATCATATAAATCCTGCTCGTTGCGTTTCGCTCCAACCTTAAAATTACAGGGATGTTGTAACATAAGGTACTGCATGGCATAATTATCAGAGTTAGTGAGGTCTATTAATATATCAGCCCGGATATCTTTCAATTTACTACATATTTCTTCTGTCGGATATCCCCAAATATTCAAATCCTTTTTGGGGCATAGTAACAAACCGGATTCATTATCAGCCACTACCGGATTTTCATTATAGACCAATGTCCTCACCTGCTTATGCATCATCCGGAAAGTTTCAAGACAAGGTTCTATATCTTTCTGGTCTTTCGCATCATATATTACTAAAATAAGATGGGCCTCCCTCAGACCTCGGAAACTCCGGTGACGATCTTTCTTTATTAAAGAATGGATCTTCTTCTTTATAAAATAATTAGTTAGAATCATTGGGATAGCATATTTAAAAACTCGTTTTCATTTATAATCTTAACACCAAGCTTTGCTGCTTTTTCCAATTTAGCCGGTCCCATATTCTCCCCGGCAAGAATATAATCAGTCTTACCGGATACAGAAGTACTGTTCTTTCCTCCGTTTTGCTCAATCATCGCTTTATACTCATCCCGGGAATGTTTTGAGAAAGTACCGCTGATAACAATAGTCAAACCCTGTAATTTATCCGAACGATTGGATAATAACTCTTCGGAAACAGCCATCTGCAACCCGTATTCCTTAAGACGAACAACCAAATTTTTGTTCCGTTCCTCACTAAAATAGTCAACAACACTACGAGCTATGCGTTCTCCTATTTCATCCACATTCACAAGATCTTCATAAGTCGCATTTTCCAACTGTTCCATAGAATGAAAAGATGCAGCCAGTCGCTTCGCCATTGTCTCACCAACATAGCGGATACCTAATCCATACAATACACGTTCAAATGGAACTTTTTTTGATTCCTGCAGACTATCCATTAAATTTTGAGCACTCTTTTTTGCCCAACGCTCCAAACGTAATAAATCCGGTATTTGTAGAATATACAAATCCGCAGCATCTTTTATAAGTCCTGCATCATATAAATCTTCTACTGTTTCAGGCCCTATATTTATATCCATCGCCTTGCGGGTAACAAAATGCTCTATTCTCCCTTTAATCTGAGGAGGACACCCGGTTTCATTCGGACAATAATGAGCAGCTTCTCCTTCCGGACGAATCAACCGGGTTCCACATTCCGGACAAATCCGGATAAAACGAACCTTATCGCCAATAAGAATAGAACGCGATTCCAAATCAACACCAACAATCTTTGGTATGATCTCTCCTCCCTTTTCTACATATACATTATCGCCGATATGTAAATCCAAGCCTTCTATGATATCAGCATTATGCAATGAAGCACGTTTAACAACAGTTCCGGCTAATTGTACCGGCACCAGATTAGCAACCGGAGTAATAGCACCTGTACGCCCAACCTGAAAAGAGACAGAATTCAAACGCGTTACCGCGCGTTCCGCCTGAAACTTATAAGCGATAGCCCAACGTGGACTCTTTGCTGTAAACCCTAAATTTTTCTGTTGGCGAAGTGAATTCACTTTCAATACAATGCCATCGGTTGCCACCGGCAAATTCTTCCGTTCTATATTCCAGTAAGCTATATAATCAAATATATCTTGTAAACTATGGCATTTCCGAATTACATCCGGTATCTTAAATCCCCACGAACGAGCAACTTCCAGATTCTCATAATGGCTTTCTGCCGGCAAGCTTTCGCCCAATAAATAATAAAAGTAAGCATCAAGCCTACGGGAAGCCACTATTCTGGAATTTTGTAGTTTCAATGTACCGGATGCCGCGTTTCGCGGATTAGCAAACAAGGATTCCTCCTGTTCTTCCCTCTCTTTATTCAATCGATCAAATTCAGCCCAAGGCAACAACACTTCACCCCGTATTTCAAAATCTTGTGGATAATCATTTCCCCGTAACTTCAAAGGTATGGACCGAATTGTTTTTACATTAGTCGTAACATCATCCCCACGCGTCCCATCCCCACGGGTAACCGCACGAACCAAACGTCCATCTTCGTAAATAAGGGAAATCGATGTGCCATCATATTTCAGTTCGGCAATAATTTCAAATGGTTCATTCAAGGACCGTTCCGTTCTCTCATAGAATTCACGGACCTCTTCTTCCGAATAGGTATTACTCAAGGAAAGCATCGGATAGGTATGTAATACCTGCTCAAAGTCTTTTGATAAGTCACTCCCCACACGTTGAGTAGGTGAACTGAGATCGGCATATTCCGGATAAGCATTTTCAAGAGCCTGCAACTCCTTCATCTTCATATCGAACTCATGATCCGATATTGTCGGGGTTGAAAGCACATAATAATTATAATTATGCTGCTCCAACTCATCACGTAAAGCTTTTATTTTTGCTTCGACCTCTTTCATACTCAAAAATAAGAATTGAAAATGGGAAAATACAAATACCTCTTTAAATTAGCAACTTTCCATTTCCTATTTTCAATTAATTTAATATATCAACTTCACATTATCAATCCAAAAAGTATTTCCGGGAGAACCTATATATGCACCTCCATGGCTGGAAACGAATTGCAATACCATATGCGTCGGCGTCTCATCCGGTTCAGCCCAGCCAATTTCTTTAATAGGGACGCTTTTACCTTCCTTATTCAGAGAATAGCGTTCTTCAACTTGTATTCTCATATAAGGCTTATAATCAGGAAGAGATGTTATATCGCCGTATAAAACAGGATATGTGGCGTTATCCACCCAATCCGGAGTAGAAGCCGTATAACGTTGTACCATAGTACCAACGCGTTTAGCATATATATTTCCTTCTTTATCTTCCCAGCGCTTTTGCAACAAAAGAATTACAGCTATTGAATCTTGCCCTTCAACCACACTCTTACGGCTAAATCCGGTACTGCGTACTCTGTTCTTTTCGGGGGCTGCCTTCACTTTGTAATCAAACCGGAGGGCTTTCGGTCTCTTTGTAAAAGGAACGCCATTTCCCAACATGCTCTGAGGGTTCTTTGTTCCTCTTATAGGCTCATGTACAGTGCCTAAGAAAACAGAGCCGGCAGCTATAACTTCTATATCAATCAATCCTAAAACCTTTACACTTTCAAAGCGAGTTTCCAAACGGGCACACCAGCCATCGCCTCGACGTTCGGGAAAAACAGACGTATTTGTCTTAACAACTCCCGTCACTTTTGCCATTACATTGGATGTTGCCCATGGCGAACCTCCTCTATTATGATAAGCGATATTCCCTTTAATTGTATCCGTAGGACCGGGTTCATAAAGATATTTTGTATTACCTCCGATAATGGCAGATTCATGAATCTCACGTACAACCCATTGATCCATATCTCCATAAGAAAAAGGGACTTCTTGTTCCTGCGCAAATAAAGAACCACTCAGCACTATCAGACCTACTATAACTTTAATCAATTTATCCATTGTCCTTCTATTATATGCTCTATTTTATAAACTGTATCCCCATTCTTTCAGAGCCATCCCCCAATTTTCCTCAACGGTTTTAATCGTCTTATCTTCATACTTATAGCTATTTTTCTTATATCCTTTCTTCTTATCAAGATATTTTTCAATGCTACCTCTTGCTTCACGAAAGCCCGGAAGATTCAATTTATTATATATTTCTTCCGTCATGGAAAAGGCATCACTCTCAAAATCTTCAAATTTCAATTCTATAAGATTGCCCTCAGGTATCAAATGTTTTTCTTCTTCAAACTTATAGAACAATCGTTTATAAACCTCTACGAAATTATGAACTAATACTTCGTCCGGTAAATTCTGTAACTTAAGAGGTTTTATTGTATTTGTAAAAAAGCTACGAGTGCTCTCATATACAGTATATGGATTCCTTTTCAAATATATGAACTTTGCATTGGGAAACATTTCCAACAAAGTTTTTACACGACCGGTATGAGGCGGATTCTTGCTTAAAAATTGAGTTCCGTGAGTATTCCACAAAGAAACTTTCACCAATTTCAAGAACGTATCTTTGAATACCTTCCTTTCTTCTTCCGTAATCTTTTCAAATGTCAAATAACGATCACAATATTCTAACATCCGTTGAGGGAAGAACCAAAAGTTATAATAACTATACGGCATCATATTTGACAGAGCAAACTCTTCTTCTTGAGGAAAATCTACCCTCAACTCCATATTATCCGTAGGACGTTTGTCCGGCATCAAATAGGCCATACTCTTTTTAAAGAAAGGTTGCCCCCAGAGCATTAGATGAGGAAATACCGTTTGATAGGTCGTAGTATAACCAAAATGCTTGTCACATGCCAAAACATTATGAACAAATGTTGTTCCGCTACGCCAATGTCCTAAAACGAATAACGGATCCATTTCTATGGAATTATCAGCGTATTTCCGGTATCTCCGATCTTCTAACGGTTCCAATAAACTAAGCAAACGACAAACTCCTTTCGTCAAATAAAACTTGTTACGATAACCTTTATCTATCGTTTGGTTTGCTGTAACTTTCTTAAAAGTATCCCAATCTGCGCCTACCAAAGTATTGATAGGCAATTTATCAAATTCTAATACCCCCATATATATATATTTTCTTTTATGTCAAGCACTTTATAGGAAGTCCCTGCCGGCCTAATTCTTCGCAAACCGTACGGATAGCATCATAATGCTCTTTTCCGATACCAAGTTCTACCAGATTCAGAACAGCCAAAGCATCTTCCTTAACCATATCTTTAGCATCTACACGGTCTATTATCATTCCGACAGCAGATGTATTATTTGAAATCGGGTCTATCAATATGAATGCACCTGTTTGTTTATTTTTCTGATATGGATCGAAAAACAATTCTTTTCCTGTAGTAAATACAACACGTCCGATTTCGTTCAATTCCAAATGATCTACAGAAGACTGCTCCATTGTATTCACATTCACTTTATAACGAATACTATCTATACGCGCCCGGGTTGTATTTGTTGTCTGCTTAATATAGAATTGCTTATTCACATCCATAGGTTCTTCATCCATCCAGACCAGCATTGCTTCAAAATTCCGGTCCTCCATAGGTACATTGTCCGGATGTACAAGCATTTCTCCCCGGGAAACGTCTATTTCATCTTCCAAAGTTATAGTTACGCACTGGGGAGGAAAAGCATAATCCAGTTCACCCTCATAAGTTACAATACTTTTCACTTTTGATGTTTTACGGGAAGGCAAAGCCATCACCACATCCCCTTTCCTTACAACGCCACTTGACACCTTGCCACAGAAGCCACGAAAATCCAGGTTCGGACGCAATACATATTGTACCGGATAGCGAAAATCCTCATAATTGCGATCGAGGTCAATAGGAACTGTTTCCAGAAAATCCAATAAAGAAGGCCCTTCATACCACGGAGTCCGCGCACTCTTTTCCACCACATTGTCACCATCCAAAGCAGACAAAGGGATACAGGTAATATCCGGAATATTCAATGAAGCAACAAATTGCTTATAATCGGAAACAATATCATCAAATACTTGTTTGTCGAAATTAGTCAAGTCCATCTTGTTGACTGCCAGCACAACATGTTTTATACCTAACAGAGAAACCAAATAAGTATGACGTCGTGTCTGGGTGATCACTCCCGTACGGGCATCCACCAGAATAATAGCCAGATTTGCGGTTGAACCTCCGGTTATCATATTACGGGTATATTGTTCATGTCCCGGAGTATCAGCAATAATAAACTTACGGTTATTCGTACTGAAATAACGGTAAGCAACATCTATTGTTATACCTTGTTCGCGTTCGGCTTTCAGGCCGTCAAGCAACAAAGCATAATCAATATGTTCACCGGCATTCCCCATACGTTTGCTGTCCCGTTCGAGGGCATCTAACTGATCTTCATATAGTTTTTTACTGTCAAACAATAAACGTCCGATCAAAGTCGATTTACCGTCATCCACTGAACCTGCGGTAAGAAAACGAAGCAAATCTTTTTGTTCGTCCTTATCCAAAAACTCCTTTATATTTAATTTACTATCTGCCATAGTTGTCAATCATTTAAAAATAGCCTTCACGTTTTTTCTGTTCCATACTCGCATCCTGGTCGAAGTCGATTACACGCGTTGTTCTTTCGCTTTTCGTTGTAGTCATCATCTCTTCCACAATTTTTTCAATTGTATCGGCATTACTCTCTACCGCTCCGGTTAACGGCCAGCATCCTAATGTACGAAAACGCACCATACACATCTGTATTTGGCTGCGATACTGTTCCGGCAGCCGGTCATCATCCGCCATAATCAAATTCCCGTCAATCTCAACAATCGGACGTTCTTTGGCAAAATATAACGGTACAATCGGGATATTCTCCAATCTGATATACTGCCAGATATCCAACTCCGTCCAGTTTGAAAGCGGGAATACACGGATGCTTTCCCCTTTGTGAACACGGGCATTGTAAATATCCCACAATTCCGGACGCTGGTTTTTAGGATCCCATTGATGGAACTTGTCACGAAAAGAATATATACGTTCTTTCGCACGGCTCTTTTCTTCATCACGGCGGGCACCGCCAAAAGCCGCGTCAAATTTATATTTATCCAAAGCATGGAGTAACGCCTGTGTTTTCATAAGGTCCGTATGCACCTTACTGCCATGAGTAAAAGGACCTACTCCGGCATGAAAAGCCTCCATATTTGATTCGACAATAAGATTCCAACCATATTTCTTCGCATAATTATCACGGAACTCTATCATTTCTTTAAACTTCCATTTGGAATCGATGTGCATTAACGGGAAAGGAACTTTTCCCGGAGCAAAAGCCTTCTCGGCCAAACGTACCATTACGGAAGAATCTTTTCCGATAGAATAAAGCATAACAGGATTCTCAAACTCAGCTGCAACTTCACGAATAATGTGAATAGATTCCGCCTCCAATTCCTGTAGATGACTCAATTTATAGTCTGACATACTAATTTTATTTTAGTAGAAAACCGGAAATAAAAATTCCCAATTATTCTTTAAGTTGTACTTTAGGTAATATTAATTCTAACAAGCTATTTACCGATTCTTCTATACTTAATACAGAAGTATCCAGAGACAATGCAGGATGAGCCGGTGCTTCAAATGGAGCAGATATACCGGTAAAATCTTTTATTTCTCCTTTACGGGCCTTAGCATATAATCCTTTCACATCCCGTCTTTCACATTCCTCCAACGGGGTACTGATATATATTTCCAAAAAATTATCTTTTCCTATTATGGAAGATGCCATTTCACGCATTTCGTTATTCGGGCTGATAAATGCCGCAATCGTTATGATACCGGTATCAATAAATAACTTACTGACTTCGGCTATACGACGGATATTCTCTATCCTGTCTTCCGGAGAAAAGCCCAAATTATTATTAATGCCGCTCCGGATGTTATCACCGTCCAAAATACGGCAGAGTAATCCTCTTTTTTGCAATTCTCGTTCTAATGCAATAGCAATTGTACTTTTACCCGAACCACTTAAACCTGTGAACCAAACCATCACACTATGTTGGCCCAACAAATTTTCCTTGTCTTCTCTGCTCAACATCCGGTCAAAGATCGGATAAATGTTTGCAGAGCCAGTTTCTTTCATCATTCTTTAAAATATTTAAAACTTCCAGATCATTGGTATTACAAATATAGAAATTAAAAAAGTAATCAGGTTTAACGGTAATCCGATCTTAACAAAATCAGTAAACTTATAACCGCCAACACCTTGTACAATCAAGTTGGTCTGATAACCAATCGGAGTACTGAAACTTGCCGAGGCAGCCATACAAATCACTACAAAAAACGGAGTTGGATCTACTCCCAATTGCATCGCAACAGAAAGAGCTATCGGAAAGCTTAATGCTGCCGCCGCATTATTTGTAATAAGTTCCGTAAATATATTTGTAATAATAAACAATATCGCTAATAAAGCGTAAGGACCTAAATTATCGGCCATACTGATAATATGGCGGGCTATCATCGCAGCAAAGCCGGAATTTTCCATAGCTTTACTGATAGCAAAAGCACAAGCAATCGTTATCAATATATCCCACGATATATATTTGGTATATTTTTTAGGAGGGAATATTTTTGTCCACGCCATGATGATGGTTGTTATACAGACGAAGAAAAACATATCCAATTTCATACCGGGTACAGCCTCTTTCACAGCAGGCAATTCACCAATAGTAGCACCTGTAATCATAAAAATCAACAGTCCCAAAGCTAACCACCGTTTACTTTTTGAGACAGGCTCTGTTCCTTCACTTCCGTTTGCCAACATTAAAAAGACACTGGATTCTCCCCAGGTAGGAATAAATGAATCATCCGCCCAAAGCACCAATGTGTCTCCTTCATGAAGAACGACATTTTCCAGATTATGGGTAAACCGCTGTCCTCCGCTCTTCACCTCCTTCACAATCGCACCATAATGCCTTGTAAAATTAAACTCGCCCAATGTTTTGTTAATACCGGGAAACCGGGAGCCTAATACAGCCTCTACCCTATGCAGATTACTGGGGCTTTCTTCCTCCGCATCATCAGACAGGTTGTCTGCCCGTTCATCGGGAAGTAATTTATTAGAAAACAGAAACAGATATATTATACCGGCTATCGCTATAAATATCCCTACACGTCCTAACTCGAACATAGTGAACCCTTCGTATCCGGCATCCAGAATCATTCCATGTATTACAAGGTTGGTAGAAGTTCCTATCAGCGTACAGATACCGCCTAAGATAGTAACATAAGACAAGGGAATCAAGAATTTGGTAGCCGGTAACTTAACCGATTCGGCCCAACGTTTTACGATAGGAGCAAAAATAACAACGACAGGAGTATTATTCAGGAATGCGGAAATAAAAGCAACCGGAGGTAACATACGAAGCTGAGCTTTGAAAACGGTAGTCTTTTTCACGGGAAGCAATTTCTTTATTAATTGCCCTAATGCACCACTCTGACGGATACCTTCACTAACAAGGAATAACATGGCAACCGTTATCATTCCTTTATTACTAAAACCTTCCAACATCTCTCTAGGAGTTAATATACCCACACATAAAAACAGTACCACTACCGTTAGTAGTACCATTCCGGGGCGCATACAATCCCACACGAGTGCCGCAATCATACCGATCAAAGCCAGCAAAACAAATATCATCTCAAAGTTCATGCCCACTTATTCTGTCTATTATTCCAGATGGAGTGCAAATGTAATAAGAATATCAGTAGCTGTTGACACTTTATAAACTATTTTCTCTTTTATAAATATCCAGACTAATAGATTCATTATTCAGCACAATTTCACTTTACAATAAACCACGGATTATGTAAATCTTTTTTATT
Organism: Parabacteroides bouchesdurhonensis; assembly: GCF_900186615.1. GTDB lineage: Bacteria > Bacteroidota > Bacteroidia > Bacteroidales > Tannerellaceae > Parabacteroides > Parabacteroides bouchesdurhonensis. Next base: position 2,990,430 of record NZ_LT896588.1, on the reverse strand, counting down.
ATAGGATAAAGGTGTTTTCTCATCTATATGGTAAATATTACAGCCTGCGGCCCTTGCTATGGCATGTCCTGCCGCCGTATCCCATTCCATCGTAGGGGCAAAACGGGGATATATATCTGCCGAGCCTTCCGCAACCAGGCATATCTTAAGGCTGCTGCCACTGCTGATCAATGTCAAAGGTTTGCCTTGTTTACGCAAATTTTCAATAAACGCGGTGGTTTCCTCAGTCTGATGCGAACGGGAAGCTACTACTACAATGCTTTGATGAGCTAACGGGATAGGCAAACGGACGGCTTTCTGCTTTAATTCGTCTATTGAAGGCTGATTACTGCAATCCACATCTTTCAACTTATAAGCGCCTTCCGTGTCGGCGGCAAAATACAGCTCCCGGCGTACCGGCACATAGATTACTCCCAGCACAGGCACTCCCTTTGCAACCAATGCGATGTTCACAGTAAACTCGCCATTCTTTTTAATAAATTCTTTTGTACCGTCTAATGGATCTACAATCCACAAGGTCTCCCATTTTGCACGTTCTTCGTACGGAATCTCGCTCCCTTCTTCACTAAGCAACGGATATGGAGTTACCGACAAAGCATTTGCTATTAAACGATGGGCAGCTTTATCCGCACGGGTAAGGGGTGAGTTATCGGCTTTCCGTTCTATTTCAAAATCCGCTTCGGGATCTGTGTATATATCCATTATTGATTTTCCCGCATCAACAGCGGCGCGTATTGCTATATACAAATAATTGGCGTAATTCATCTTCACTTAAATTCTTTAATTGTTAAATGTGCAAATATAGTTTTTTTCGTGAACATACGCCGCATAAATAAAATCGTCCCTATGTTTTTTTAATTTCATCCCGATCGTCTTTGTCTTTGCCCCGGATATTTGTTCCATTTTGTTCCATGCTGGTGAAACTTTTGTTCCATGCTGGTGAAACTTTTGTTTCATGCTGATGGAACAACTGTTTCATGCTGATGGAACAAGTGTTTCATGCCGATGGAACAAAAAGACATATGTCTGTTAACGTTTTTAGTTGACTATATTTTGTCTTATACATAAAAGAGGTAGACTCGGTTTACACTTAATAATAAAAAGGTTGTCCTGCTTTCTTGTTTATTCAGGAAGCCAAAACCGTTATCTTACATATTTTGAAACAATTTAGCCCCGTATATAATTTTTTATCGTAAATTTGCATCGATCCTTTTTGATAAGCATAAGGATTCATTGCAATAACCAATTTTACAGGTAATGGAAAGAGACAAAATCATTTTTGACATCATTGAGAAGGAACATCAACGTCAATTAAAAGGCATTGAGTTGATCGCTTCCGAAAACTTTGTAAGCAACCAGGTTATGGAAGCCATGGGTAGCTGCTTAACAAACAAGTATGCAGAAGGTTATCCCGGCAAGCGTTACTACGGAGGGTGTGAAGTTGTAGACCAAAGTGAAACTATTGCTATTGAACGATTGAAAAAAATCTTTAATGCAGAATGGGCGAATGTCCAGCCTCATTCGGGAGCACAGGCAAATGCGGCCGTATTCTTTGCCGTATTAAATCCGGGCGATACTTTTCTGGGATTGAACCTGTCGCACGGCGGCCACCTGTCTCACGGTTCTCCAGTAAACAGTTCCGGCGTATTATATCACGCAACAGAATATAATGTAAAAGAAGAAACCGGACGTGTGGATTACGACCAAATGGAAGAAGTAGCCTTACGCGAAAAACCCAGATTGATCGTTGGCGGAGGTTCTGCTTATTCCCGTGACTGGGATTACAAACGTATGCGCGAAATCGCAGACAAAGTCGGAGCTTTGTTAATGATTGACATGGCCCACCCTGCCGGTCTAATTGCTGCAGGTTTGTTGAATAATCCGTTGGAGTATGCACACATCGTAACTTCAACTACACATAAAACACTTCGCGGTCCGCGTGGTGGTATTATCCTGTTAGGTAAAGATTTTGAAAATCCTTGGGGTAAGAAAACTCCGAAAGGTGAAATTAAAAAGATGTCTCAACTTCTGGACTCTGCCGTATTCCCCGGTATTCAGGGAGGACCGCTGGAGCACGTTATTGCCGCTAAAGCCGTAGCTTTCGGTGAAGCGCTTGAACCGGAATACAAGACTTATCAATCTCAGGTAAAAGCAAATGCCGCAGCAATGGCTAAAGCATTCATTGATAAAGGCTATAAAATTATTTCCGGCGGAACAGACAACCATAGCATGTTAATTGATTTACGCACCAAATTCCCTGATCTGACAGGTAAAGTGGCAGAAAAGGCTTTGGTTGCTGCCGATATTACCGTAAATAAAAATATGGTTCCGTTCGACAGCCGTTCCGCATTCCAGACATCCGGTATCCGCGTAGGAACTCCTGCTATTACAACACGTGGTGCAAAAGAACCATTAATGGCTGAGATCGTTGAGCTTATGGATACTGTACTAGCAGCTCCCGAATGTGACAAAACAATTACTACCGTCCGCGAAAAGGTAAACAGCATTATGAAGGAATATCCTATTTTTGCCTGGTAATTATTTATCATACCCTATTATATGAGCAGGAGGAACCTCTTCCTGCTCTACTTTTAAAAAGGCAGTAACTCTGCTTATATTAATAACAATCCATCAATATTTATTTAAAAACACATGAAGAAGCTCATTGCAACAATTTGTGCTACAAGTGCATTATGCCTTTTAGCATCCTGCAACGATTCACCGGCTAAGCAAATGCCTTACAATCAAGGCATCAATATCATTCCGGCTCCGGCAAACCTGATACAAAAGGAAGGCAGTTACAAGCTTAATAAGAAAACACAAATTTATGCTTCCACTCCGGAAGCGAAAACTGTGGCGGAATTCTTTGCTGCTAAAATGAACACTGCAACAGGCTATAATGTAACTGTCAGTGATAAAGAAACATCCGATGGTATTTCTTTAGTAATAGATGAAACTCTGGATGTAAACGACGAAGGTTATACTTTGGATGTAACGGAAAACAACGTTAATATCAAAGCTAAAACACCTCAGGGATTATTCTACGGCATGCAATCATTCATGCAATTATTGCCCGCCGAGATAGAAAGTCCGTCTGTCGTAAACGGAATGGCATGGACTGCTCCTGCCGTAACAATAAAAGACGAACCCCGGTTCGGTTACCGTGGTATGATGTTGGATGCCTGCCGTCATTTCATTCCGGTGGAAAACGTCAAGAAGCAATTAGACGTTATGGCTCTTTTCAAACTGAATCGTATGCACTGGCATCTGACCGATGACCAAGGTTGGCGTATTGAAATCAAGAAATATCCGAAACTGACAGAAATAGGTGCCAAACGTATTGATGGTGAAGGTACTGAATATGAAGGTTTCTATACACAAGAAGAAATCAAAGACATTGTCAAATATGCAGCCGACCGTTTTATTACAATCGTTCCAGAAGTTGAATTGCCGGGACATGAATTAGCTGCAATTTCCGCCTATCCCGAACTATCATGTAAAGGAGAAGCTATTACTCCTCGTATCATTTGGGGAGTGGAAGATGTAGTAATGTGTGCAGGCAAAGAAGAAACATTCCAGTTCCTGGAAAATGTCCTGTCGGAAGTTGTACCATTATTCCCCGGCGAATATTTCCATATCGGAGGCGACGAATGCCCCAAAATCAGTTGGAAAAATTGTCCTCTTTGCCAGAAACGTATTCGTGAAGAAGGCTTAAAAGGCAACGCCAAACACACTGCAGAGGAAAAGCTGCAAAGCTATTTTGTGCAGCGTATGGAAAAGGTTCTAGCTAAACAAGGTAAGAAGATTATCGGCTGGGATGAGATACTTGAAGGAGGTTTGGCTCCTACAGCAGCCGTGATGTCATGGCGCGGTGAAGCAGGTGGTATTGCTGCTGCCAGCATGGACCATGAAGTAATAATGACCCCGGGTAGTAACGGTATGTATATTGACCAGTATCAGGGAGATTACAAGATTGAGCCTGTTGCTATTGGCGGATATGATCCGTTAAGCAAAGTATATGATTATAACCCGACACCGGACACGTTGGTAGCCCAAAATAAAGATAAATTCATCAAGGGCGTTCAATGCAACGTCTGGTCGGAATATCTGTATAATACTGACTTGATGGAATACCGCATCTATCCGCGTATATTAGCTCTTTCCGAGATTGCATGGACACCGGTAGCTAAAAAGGATTACAAAGATTTTGAACGTAGAACTGAGAATGCTTATGTTCGCTTGGACGGACATGATATTAACTATCATATTCCACAACCGGAACAACCGAATGGCTCTTGCAACTTCGTAGCATTTACGGATAAAGCATCTTTGGAATTTAAAACAACCCGTCCTGTTAAAATGATCTATACAATAGACGGTTCAGAACCAACTCCTGAATCGACCGTATATGAAATGCCTATTGAGTTTACAGAGTCCGGCGTGTTGAAAATCCGTTCCGTGTTGCCTTCCGGTAAGATGAGCCCTACTCGCGTTATTACAGTTGAGCAGCAAGAACTAGCTCCGGCAAAAGAAGTAGCTAAAACAACTCCGGGTTTGAAGATGGATGTTACCTATGGTTATTTCCTTGAATCCTCACAATTGGCAGACGCAAAAGATTGGAAGAGTTCAACTATCAAGAGCTTAAGAGAAATTACAAGCGTTGAGAAAACAGACGAATCGATGCGTGGAGTTAAACAATATGGCGCTATTGCTACAGGATATATAAATATCCCGGAAGATGGTGTATATTATATTTCTTCTAACAATGAAGAAGTTTGGATTGACGGTAAGTTGTTAGTAAACAATGGTGGTGAAGTGAAACGTTTCTCCCGTCATGATACTTCCATAGCTTTGGCTAAGGGCTTGCACGAATTTAAAGTTGTATTCTTAGGACACATCATTGGAGGATGGCCTTCCAACTGGAATGACGGAGGCGTAAAACTTCGTAAAGCTGATGCTACGGAATTTTCTCCTGTTACTCCGGAAATGTTGGTATATTAAGAGAATCACCTATATAAGTTAAGGTATTTATTAATGCCCTTTACACACAGAAAAGTGTAAAGGGCATTTTTATTCTTACCTCTTCAACAATTGCTACAAAACCCGTTGTAACTACCCGGATTATATCACTCAATTACAAGTTTTACCAATGTGATGGAATTTGGAGGGAAATTGCAGATCATTGAACCTCCTAACGAAAAAGAAATATGTTTTTCTACAGGTACTATCGCATCCGGAGTGGAAAATGTATTGCCTGCTTCCGGTAAACCTGTTATTTGTATTATATCCGCTTCATTTTTAACATTCAGACCATGAATCTTTAATTCGGTCTTCTCTTCGTGTTCCGTAGTGTTTACTACTTTAAGCAAAACAGTATTCGTTTCTTTATCTAAAGTAGCAACAGAGACTAACGAAGGCAATGGCAGAAGGCTGGCTTCATGTAACAGGACGTCATCTATATAACAGCGTATCTGCTCATTTTTACATACTAATTTAACCTTATAACAACGGTTGTTTTCTACAACAAAAGGTTTAGGTGCAGCAAGAGAATCTCTTACACTTCCTGCCTGATGATACAATTCACACTTCCCTGAACCAATAGTCATTCCGATATAATTACTCTGTTCACCTGTTATTCCATTATCCCGTAAACGGAATTGTATCTGTCCACTTCCTTTTGTACGACAGACAGTTGCAGTAAACTCGCAATCATGAACAGCAGAATCTCCTATCAACAAATAATTCCAATGATTGGCATCCGGTATCAAGACTCCATCATTAACCTGCCAACCACCGGTGCGAATGGTCGCTTCATTTATTAATACCCCGTTTATTCGGGCATCTTTGATTTCATAACTATTATCAAACAGCTCTATAGCCGCCCGGCCAAAAATAACCTGTGGACGATGATATGTATCAATCTTTGTCTTCAAAACTTCATCTCCTCTATTATTAGCAAACAATTGTAACATATAATAAGAAGGAGAAGCTACAATCTGCTTATTATTAAATGCCAACAAAGCTGGACGATTGCATTCGAAATTCGCATTAGCAAAAACAGGAGCATACGCAAGTCTCTTAACCACATCCGGATTATCTTCTACCCCAATGAGGAAACAAGCTTCACCAATTGCGTCACGTAAAGTGCCAAAATCTTTTCCGGTAGCTGTCCCAAATTCTCCGATAAATACTCCGGATGAATTACGAGACCGTTTGTCGATTGCATATCGACCGTAATTAGAAATGAAAAAATTCTTATCAGAATAAAAATGAGAATCAACCCAATCTGCCCTGTTTTTCCGGGAGATAAAAGAACTGCTGATAACTGTAATATCGGGATAAACTTCCTTTATCGCATTTCTAAACAGTGTAAAACGTTTTGTATATTCCTGTCCGTAATTCTCACTACCAATTTCTATATATTTCAAATTGAATGATTGCGGATGCCCGTTTCGGGCACGCATAGCGCCATAAATAGAATCAGTGGGAGAATTGGCATATGCAATCGCATCCAGCGCATCCTTCACAAGGAGGTCCATTGCCGTTATATCTTCATACCGGGGACGCCGGCTTTGACTTGTTACTCCGCTATTTATGACATAAACAGGCTCTGCATTCAAATCTTCACACATTTGTAAATACTCATGAAATCCCATACCATTGGTAGTGCCATAAGCCCATACATTCCAAAAATGTTTCCGTTCAGCAATATCTCCGATTGTTTCTCTCCAGACCGGATAAGTTCCGGCCGTATATCCTTCTACAAAACTTCCTCCCGGAAAACGAATAAAACGAGGAGCTAGTGCTGATACTTTTTCCATCAAATCGGATCTTAAACCATTGGGGCTATCCTTCCACGTTTTTTTAGGAAATAAAGAAACAACATCCAGTCCAAAAACTGCCGACGAATCCGTTGAAATTGTCAACACTGCATTATCCGCATCCGCATTTGCAGTAAATGTATGACGAAAGCGCCTCCATCCATAAAAAGTAGAGATATTCATTACATCACTTAATACAGTAGTCTTTGATGAATCCTCCAAAGCAATATAGATTTTCTTAGGAGTAGCATTTATACCTTTTACAAACAAAGACAAATTATATTGCTCCCCTTTACGAATAGGAATGCCTTTATATCCTTCTGCAACAACCCCGCCTCTTCCGGTTATTGATGACGCGCTAACCGCCACTAACAAAGAACGACGATTCTTCTCATTAATCAAGTCTTTATTGTCAGTACATATATATGTATTAGGAGACAAACGGTGCCAGCCAGGAATCGAATCCGCTTTTATAAAAGGAATACTCCAACCATTAGGAGTAATTAAATGATTTCGGGAAGCGTCATATGCACAGTTCAGAGGGATAATGCCATCCTCAAAACTTCGATTTTGAATAAGTTCAGCATAAATTCCACCATCTATCGCATGATTAATCTCCTCAAAAGACAAACCATACAAATTTTTATTTACAGGAAAAGCTAAATTTTCCGCGTCAATAGAAATTATGGAAGTGACAGGCATTTCCGGTTTACAACTTATTAAACAAAGAAATAACAAAAAAAGATGTAAGCCCGATATATCAATCTGAGGACACACTTTAAATTTAATCATCAAAGTCAATTTTATCCTATATTTCATTTAAACGACAAATCTAATTAATTATTTTTATATACTCTTATTTTTATGACTCTCACTAATTCTTTTAAAAAACAGATTGATAACTATGGTATTTTTCAAAATATTAGTTTACATTTGCAATGGTGATATAAAAATATATACTTTAGCATTCACATATGGAGAAATCGATTCTTTTAGTTGATGATAAACCAGAAATTGCGAAAATTATCATGCTTTATTTAGCCTCATATAAAACAAAGTATGTAGAAAATCCAATTAAAGCAATAGCTTGGTTAAAAGAAGGTAATATCCCTGATATAATTATTTCAGATTTAAACATGCCCGAGATGACAGGTGAAGAATTTCTTCTATATCTAAAATCAAATGAAATGTTTAAAGACATACCGGTGTTAATTCTTTCATCTGTTGAAAGTAGTGAAAATAGAATAAGACTTTTTGAGGAAGGAGCAGAAGATTTCATCTTAAAACCGTTTAATCCGGAAGAACTAAAAGTTAGAGTAAAAAGGATACTTAGATAATGAATTACATATTTTTTGGTAACAATACACATATTGCTGATCATTTAAAGCAGATAATACATAAAGATGTATCTATATGCTCTAATAACTTACGAATAAACCATATACTTTCCAAAACCACCAAACCTAAAAGTTCTGCAATAGAATGCTGTGTATTTTTTGAAAGAAAACAAACATCCTCAGATATACAGACAATTAAACAGCTAACACAACTATATCCAAGTATATATATAATTCTGATAAGTCCTCCACTTCCCAAAGAAGAAAAATTTCCATATTTAAAAGCCGGAATAGATTGTATTATCTCTGAAGAAGTTACCCAAGAAGAAATAAATAAAATTATTTCCTTCGCAGTAACATACAAAAATAAAGTTAGTACAAACAGTAAAAATTCCGAATCCGATTTAAGTCTGTTTAAGCTACCTTTATGGAAAAGGATATTTGATATTATAACATCGTCAATAGCAATTTTATTATTATCTCCTGTTTTTATTGTTTTGGCATTAGCTATTCGCTTGGAAAGTAAAGGAAAAGTAATCTATAAATCCAAACGTGTGGGAAGCAATTTTAAGATATTTTATTTTTATAAATTCCGTTCTATGTACACGGATGCAGACCGTCGTTTAGCAGAATATAAACAACTGAATCAATATTCTTCTGAGGAAGATAATGAAAATTATATAGATCAAGAGCCTGACGTCCCGGTTAAAATATATGATGATGAGAAAAACGTGATACTTTTCTCTGATAATGACAGCACATCCGAAGGAGAATATTTGAAGACAAAGCAAACGGAACGTTCAAGTACATTCTTTAAATTAGAGAAAGATCCACGTATCACACATGTCGGTAAATTTATCCGCAAATATAGTTTGGATGAGCTTCCTCAATTGTTTAATATATTGATAGGCGATATGTCGGTTGTTGGAAACCGTCCTCTCCCACTATATGAAGCCGAATTACTCACAAGTGATGAATACATTCAGCGCTTCATGGGTCCGGCTGGACTTACAGGTCTTTGGCAAGTAGAAAGACGAGGCAAAGCAGGCAAGATGTCAGCGGAAGAACGAAAGCAACTGGATATAAAATATGCGAGTTCATTCTCTTTTTTATTAGATATGAAAATTATTTTTAAGACATTCACAGCATTCATTCAAAAAGAAGATGTTTAACAAGAGATTTATTATAATCATATTATTAATGTTCTGTACATGTTACAGCTACGGTCAGAAAAAAAAGAAAAGTTCTTTTGACCGTAGTGCAATAGTTTCTGTATCTGCGTCCAACAATGATTCTATCCAAGCTATGTTGAACGATTACGAACGCGTGCAATTACCACCTTTGTCTGTTTTCCTTCAATCTGTATACGATCATCCATCTATTCGAATATATGAAGCCAGAAGAGATGAAGCTGACGCTGAATTAAAAATAACAAAAAGAGAATGGTTGAACTATTTCCGAATCTTTGGACAATATCAATATGGTAGAGTAACCTATTTATCGACTACTTCTACAACAAATGATCCTATATATGAAAGCAGTATAGGGCGAAACCAACATATGTATAATGCCGGCATTTCTCTAAGTATACCATTAGGTGATCTTTTTGGGCAAAAACAAAAAACAAGAGCAAAAAGAGCAAGGTTGCGCCAATTGGATTACGAATATGATATTTCCATAGAAGAACGGAAATTAAGAATATTGGAAGCCTACAATCAGGTATTACAAGCTTTAGCAACGCTTAAAGCGAAATCAGATGCAGCAGCATTATATAATGCACAGATGAAAATTTCCGAACAGGATTTTATTAACGGAAGAATTGATATTATTGCATTGTCACTTGAAAGAGGTAGACGTTCATCTGCCAACATTTCATATCAGGAAGGAAGAGCAACATTACATAATGCTGTGACTTTATTGGAGATGCTTACTAATATAAAAATTATAAACAGGTAAATGGATATAACTCTCTACATATCGCGTTTCCTATATCGCATTCGATATCAATTATTGTACGGTTCTTTAGTAGTAACTGTACTGGTCATGTATTTTTCCCAGTTTTTACCAAAAACATATACTGTAAATACATCTATATATACAGGTATTGCCTCAAATTCAGGATTGGAGCCGGAAGAAAGAACAGACTGGTTATCTGTAAACAATACATTTGATAACATTGTCAATCTAACCAAGTCTAAAGGGACTTTAGAAAAAGTATCGATAAAGCTCTTGGCTCTTAATTTGATAAATGGAGATCCGGATAAAGATAATACATTTATATTAGCCAAAAATTATCGGAATCTATTGACGATAATACCTCCGGAAGTAATCAAATTAGTGGATAAGACATCTTTTGATAAAACAGTAAATAATTTAATTCAATATCAAAACGAAGACCCTTTAGGTGTTTTATATACATTATTCAATGGAAAAGCACCTTTTTATAGCTATAGCGCGCTTTCCCAAATAATTGTTAGACGATTAGGGAATAGTGACCTGATTGATATTTCTTATCAGTCTTCTGATCCGGGTATTACATTAAATACAGTAAAACTGGTAAGCGAAGAGCTACGGGTATCGTATGATAAACTACGATATAAAACAGCTGATGATATTGTCAAATACTACGAAGAAGAGCTAAGGAAGCTGAAAGTAAAACTTAATAATCTTGAGAATGCTCTTACTGAGTATAATGTACAGAATAGCGTCATTAACTATATAGAACAAACAAAAGCAATAGCTATTTCATTTACTGATTTTGAGAATCGCTATGAAAATACATTAAGACAATACCAAAGTTCCAACCAACTGATTAAAGAATTAGAAGGTTATATGGAACTACGTGCTTCATTAATTAAATCAAACGAAGAATTTATAAAAACATTGGATAAAATTTCATCTATAAATGGGAAAATAACCGAAATAGAAACATTTACCAGTGAAGAGGCCCAAGCATCCAATGAAACATTACAACAATATAGAGAAGAACTCCAACAAGCTGAAAAAAATATAGCTCAATTAACAGAGCAAATTAATACATATAAAGCAAGTAAGGAAGGGGTGGCTATAGATGAACTTGTTAATGAATGGTTAACTCAAGTAATTCTCAACATTAAATCAAAAAAAGAATTAGAAATACTTGATAAACGGAAACAAGATTTTATAAATCAATATAAGGAGTTTTCACCTATAGGAACCCAAATTAATCGTCAGGAACGGGAAATCAAAGTAACAGAAGAATCCTATTTGGAAGTTCTTCATGCTTTAAATCTCGCTAAAATGAAACAAAAGAATTTGTTATTAACATCAGCTACATTAAATACAATTTCAACTCCGACATTTCCATTGTTAAGTAATAGCAAACGTATGTTATTCACAATAGTGGCTTTTATAGGAAGTCTTATTTTCATCCTTGGACTTAACCTTGTCATTGAGTTATTAGATAGAACATTACGTGATGCAGAACGTACGAAACGTTTAACCGGGATGTCGGTAAAAGGAGCATTCACAGGTAATACTCAATTAAAATACCGTGGATATATAAAAGCTTGTAACCGTATATCGGCAGCACAAATATGTAACCAATTGAACCATCTTTTACAAAAAGATAAAACAATATATATAAACCTTTTAAGTATAGAAGAAAAGGAAGGAAAGAGTTTTGTCGCAAAATATCTTATGGAACAATGGGATGAGCAAGGTATTAATGTAAAGTATGTTCAAGCAAATAAAGATTTTCCGACAGATGCTTCATATTTATTAGCTCAGAATTTTAATATATTCTCACCTATACAGAAAAATGTAAATATTGTTTTGGTTGAACATTTATCTATCCAGACAAATAACATACCATCTGCTCTAATAGAAAATGCTGATATTAATTTATTAATAGTCAATGCACAAAAAGTATGGAAGAACAGCGATAATGAAATATTAAATTATCTACAACAGATCACAGGCAACAATACATCTATCTTTATGGTATTGAACAATGCACAACGTGATGCCGTTGAAGATTTCACAGGGCAATTGCCTCCTCAAAGTTCCATGAGAAGTTTCGCAAATCGGATTATGTATTTGGGATTAACCTCAAAAGATTCTGCCGTAAAAAAATAACAATTATGAACTATGAGGAAGTAGACATACGGCAAAGTAAATTGGTCCTAATATCCCTATTTTTGGGATTAGTGGGAATTATATTATCAATATGTATTGACAATTGGGCACTTTTAATTGGCATTACTATATTGCCTTTAGTTATAATATCGGCTATATATTCTATTAAATATCCCGTAGTATTGTTTTTTTTAATATTCACAGTAAATTACTACATATTGGGGATTACCCGTTATATAGATATAAACGGAGTCAGTTTTTTGATGGATTGCCTGATGATAGTGTTATTGATTCTTATCTGCATTCATTCCAGATTATTAAAAAATATCGATTGGAAGCATATATGGAATCCATTAACTATAGGGATGTTCATATGGATGCTTTATACACTTGCCCAAATCATTAATCCTTCCGCACAACCGGAAGCATGGTTGCTATCCAGAAATCTTATTTTTAATGGTTTTATCATATCATTGATAACTACATTGTTGTGTACAAATTATAAAACTGTAAAGATACTGATATTCTTATTATCTATATTTACTTTAACGGCCGTATTAAAAGCACTTATGCAAAAATTTCATGGTTTTGACAGTGCAGAATTACGATGGTTAAATAATGGAGGAGCTATAACACATTTGATCAATACAGGCCCCCGTTATTTCTCGTTCTTTACGGATGCTGGTAATTTAGGGTCAAATATGGGAGGAGCTGGTATTCTTTTTGGAATTATTTCTGTCCAAACAAAAAATATTCGGACTAAACTATATTATGGTATTGTTTCCATAGCTAGCATATATGCAATGTTTTTATCGGGAACACGAGGAGCTATCATAGTACCACTAGCGGGGTTATTATTGTACACTATTATTTGTAAAAATGTGAAGGCACTCATTACAGGAGGTTCTTTACTGATCTTCTTTTATGTTTTTTTCGCTTTTACAACTATTGGTCAAGGAAACACCCAAATTCGTCGTATGCGTTCAGCATTTAATCCATCAGCAGACGCCTCATTTAATGTACGTAAAGAGAATCAAGCCAAATTAGCAACCTATTTAAAAAATAAGCCTTTTGGTGAGGGATTGGGATTGTCCGGAGTAGAAAACCAAAAATTGTCTCTCCGTTTTACTACTTCTATCCCACATGATTCATGGTACGTAAAACTATGGGTGGAAACAGGAATTATTGGAGCAGTGCTTTATTTGGGCATTATATTTATTTCAATTGGAGCCGGAGCATGGATTTTAATGTTTAAAGTTACTGACCCTGAATTGAAAGCAAGATTATCGGGTTTTATATGCTGTATATTTGGATTAATACTAAGTGCATACGGAAATGCATTCTGGGGACAGTACCCAACTAACATTATTGCATTTACAGGTTTATCCCTGGTATTGAATGGCAAGTATATTAATGAGAAAATATTAACAGAATCAATAAAAAATAAAGAAGCTATTTAAACAATATGGAACAAATATATTACATAGCTACTAATTGGATTAATAACAATGAGCAATTTTACCGACTGGTAGATGCCATCATATTCTTATTATTTTTAATAGGAGTATTATATCTTTTTATTTTTGCTCTTTATTCTTTGAAGAAAAGGAGATATGTCTATCCTACGGCGAAAAAGAAATATCGCTTTGCCGTATTATTTCCTGCATATGATGAGGATAACATTATCGTAGACTCTATCCAGTCCTTCCTCATGCAAGAATATCCAAGAGAAAAATATGACATCATTGTCATATCCGATCATATGTCAGATGAGACAAACCAACGTTTGGAAGAACTGTCGGCAACAGTTATAAAAGTAGAGACACCTAGAAGCACTAAAGCAAAAGCATTACAAATTGCTACTGACTATATAGACAAGAGCGATAAAAAATATGACATCATTGTTATACTAGATGCTGACAATATTGTAAAAACGAACTATCTTGATAAAATCAATGATGCGTTTTACTCAGGCTGTTCTGCTATTCAAACACACAGAGTTGCCAAAAACCGGGATACCAACACAGCCGTATTAGATGCAGTTAGTGAAGAAATAAATAATTCTATTTTCCGTAAAGGACATACCCAACTAGGCTTTTCATCGGCTTTAATTGGTTCAGGAATGGCTTTTGAGTACGATCTATTCCGGGAAAATATTCACAAAATTGGGAATATAGGAGTTGATAAACAACTCGAAAAGTCATTGTTAATGCAAAATATATATATTGAATATTTGGAACTTGTATTAACCTATGATGAAAAGATAAGTGGTAAAGCTGGATTTTACAACCAACGTCGCAGATGGTTGGCAAATCAAATATCCAATTTATTTTCAGGCTTATCACAATTGCCTTTAGCCATTATACGAGGTAATTGGGATTATTGTGACAAATTATTCCAATGGATGATGCCTCCCCGAATCATATTATTTGGATTTATTATTTTAATAGCCTGCTTCTTTACTTTCTTTGATTGGAGTATGTCTTTAAAGTGGTGGGGGCTATTGATACTTTTGTGTATAACATTCAGCATAGCTGTTCCGGATTACTTAGTTGACAAACGTTTCACGAAAGCATTAGCAAGTCTTCCTGTTCTTTTTTTATTGATGTTTGTGAATTTCTTTAGACTAAGAGGAGCTAACAAAAAATTTATACACACCAAGCATACAAACAAAAATATGGATTAGTATATGAAAATCGCAATCGAGGCGCAACGCATATTCAGAGCCAATAAACATGGAATGGATTTTGTTGCATTGGAAAGCATACGGGAATTACAAAAAATAGATCACGATAATGAATATTTTATATTTGTAAGTTCCGGTGAAGATCATTGTTTACAGGAATCCAACAATTTTCATATTATCGAATTACGTTGTCCAACTTATCCTCTATGGGAACAAGTAGCTTTACCTCGCGCGATTGCAAAAATAAAACCGGATTTATTGCATTGTACAAGTAATACGGCCCCATTATACTGTTCCGTGCCATTGGTATTAACTTTACATGATATTATCTTTTTGGAGCCACGACAAAGCGGCAACAAATCTGTATATCAAAATATGGGATGGTATTATCGGCGTTTTGTTGTCCCCCGTATATTACCACATTGCAGAAAAATTATTACTGTTTCAAAGTTTGAACGAAACAGGATAAAAAACGCATTGCAATTACCGGAAGAACAAATTATAACAGTATATAATGGATATAGCCCTTATTTTTTTCCACGAGAAAATGCTTATTCCATCACACGAAAATATATACAAGATAAAAGCTATATATTTTTTTTAGGAAATACAGATCCTAAAAAAAATGTCCCTAAAACCTTAAAGGCTTATCAGCTTTACCGGAAACATTCAGAGAATCCCCTACCCTTATTAATTGCAGATATAAAGGAAACTATATTGAATGCTATAATAAAAGAAGAAAACATTGAAGAAATCCGACCATACATCATATGCTCAGGATATATTCCTAATACAGATCTACCTTATATATATAGTGGTGCATTTGCTTTTTTATATACTTCCCTGCGAGAAAGTTTTGGCATTCCTTTATTGGAAGCAATGGCATGTGGAACTCCGGTTGTTACTTCGAATACATCGTCAATGCCGGAAGTTGCTGGTAATGAAGCATTATTATCAGATCCAAGCAAAGCAGACGACATTGCTGAAAAACTTCTTTTATTAGAAAAAAATCAAGATTTATATCAACAACAAATAGAGTATGGATTAAAAAGAGTAAAAGCATTTTCATGGAAGGAAACTGCTCAAGGTTTACTGTCTATATATTGCAACTTACAAACTACAAGATCATGATAAAAGGAAAAAATTTTGTATTTACAGGACTTCAACCTTGGGATATATCTATAGGTTCTAATGCAAAAGATATAGCATTAGAAATATCAAAACAAAACAAAGTTCTTTATATAAATACACCTTTGGATAAAAAAACATACCAAAGTAAAGAAAACACTCCTGAAATTACCCGACGCAAAAATGTAATTAAAAAAAAACTACCCATATTAAGACAAATCAATTTGAACTTATGGGTATTAGATTTTCCATTCACAATTTGGCCTATTAATTTCCTGCCTGATGGAATACTATTTGATTTAGCAAATAAATATAATAGTATAAGAATGTATTCTTTTGCAAAGAAAATATTAAAAAAACTACATTTTGATAATTATATTTTATTCATTGACAATGATATATACCGTAGTTTTTATGCAAATGAAATACTATCTCCCGTCTTTTCTATTTATTATAGACGAGACAATTTAGTCTCATCGTATTGGCAAAAGCATGCACCAAGACTAGAACCTATACTATCGAAAAAATGTAATATAGTAGTGGTAAATTCCATTCAATTGTCAGAGTCTATTCTACCTTATAACCCCAAATGTTATGATATAGGCCAAGGGTTAGATCTCAGCAAATATGATTATAGAACGAAGTATCCGAAGCCTAAAGATATATTAAATATCTCACAACCAACAATTGGTTATGTCGGATGGATTACAAGTCGAAGATTGGATGCTGATCTTATTTTTGAAGTAGCAAAAAAATGTAGACAGATGTCTTTCATCCTCGTTGGTGGTGAAGACAAATATTTCAAAAATCACAAACTACATACTCTTAGTAATGTATATTTTTTAGGTGAAAAAAAACAAGAAGAAATACCGGCATATGTTGCTCATTTTGATATTTGTATGAATCCACAACAAATCAATCAAATAACAATTGGTAATTATCCACGTAAAATAGATGAATATTTAGCATTAGGGAAACCTGTTATAGCAACAAAAACAAAGGCGATGGCCATGTTTGACAAATATGTATGGAATTGCACAAGCGTAGATGAATATATACATGCTATTCATGAAGCTTTACAAACCAATTCTAAAGAGCTAATACAAGAAAGAATTAATTTTGCCCATACCCACACATGGACTAATTCAGTTAATCAACTATATTCACATATAAACATTTAAAACTATAATATTATGCTAAATAAATATCCGCGATTAAAGAAATTTCTTCACTATTTATTAGTACACCCTTATTCATCACGCCCACGCTGGTGGGCCAGAGTCTTCCTTATTCCATTCGTCATAAAAAAAGGAAAAGGTGCAATAGTCAGAAGAAAAGCCCGATTAGACATCATTCCTTCTAAAAAAATATCCTTAGGACAAAAAAGTATAATTGAAGATTATTGTATTATAAACAATGGGATGGGAGACATAATTATAGGAGACTTTACCCATGTAACATCTCGTGTCAAATTAGTAGGTCCTGTCAAATTAGGTAATTATGTTACTATTGGAAGTGGAGCACAAATAACGGGATTAACACATAACTATTTGGATATAACCAGCCCAATAGCGAAACAAGGGGTAACACCCAATCAAACAGTAGTAGAAGATGATGTTTGGATCGGAGGTAATTCGTGTATCAATCAAGGCATATCGATAGGTACGCATTGTATTATTGCATCTGGCAGCGTTGTAACGAAATCTGTCCCCCCTTATTCAGTAGTCGGCGGTAACCCTGCCCGTATTTTAAAACAATATGACTTCGAACGAGGTGAATGGATTAAAGTTCCTAAAAAATAGCAGGCATGGTTTCACTTATCACTATTAATTACAATGGGTATAATGATACTTGCGAATTGGTGAAAAGTCTTCAGCAATTTGAGAATTATCCCTTTGAAATCATTGTTGTAGACAATGATTCACCTAATGGTGATGGTCCTTTACTTAAGGCATCACTACCCAATGTCAAAGTAATATGTAGTGACAAAAATTTAGGATTTGCAGGAGGAAATAATCTAGGGTATCAGTACGCAAAAGGTGAGCATATTGTATATATTAATAACGATATTACTATTGCTGAACCTTTTCTAAAGGCATTAGTAGACAGATTACAATCATCTGATAAAATTGGGGCTGTTTCTCCTAAAATCAAATATGAATATCAAAAAGATACTATCCAATATGCTGGATATATAGCCGCCAATCCTATACGAGTAAGCTATAATTTGATTGGACTGAATCAAAAAGATAACGGTCAATATAATACAGCTCATCCCACAGATGCAATACACGGAGCATGTGTCATGACCTCACGGAAAATCATAGAGAAAGTTGGACCAATGACAGAATCCTATTTTCTTTTCTATGAAGAATTGGATTGGAGTTGTCAACTACAACGTGCAGGCTATGAAACTTGGTATGAACCAGCAGCCTGTGTTTTTCACAAAGAAAGTATGACCATTAAAAGAGGTTCTCCATTCCGACTATATTACCTAACTAGAAGTCGAATTTTATTCGCACGTCGTAATTATATTTTCATAAACAAATTGATAGCATTATTCTATCAAATAGCAATTGTTGTCCCCAAAAATATTCTTTTATATTCAATACATAGAGAACAAGCCATGCTTAAATCCTTTCTTAAAGGATGTTTCCACGGTTTCACAGATACGATTCATTCAAAAAACCAAAACACAAAAGAAATATATATGGGTACTCAGCAAAAAATTCCATCAATAGAAACTTTACGCGGATTAGCAATCCTTCTTGTTGTAATAGGTCATGTTATAGGTTCCACACCGGAAGGAGGAATGAAAATAGATTACCCCTCTCCTTGGCGTTATCTATATCTATGGATTGATTATATTCAAATGCCATTGTTTACAGCAATAGCAGGATGGGTCTACGCAATAAAACCCATTCAAAAGGATTCGTTAGGAAATTTCTTTAAAAAGAAATTTTACCGTTTATTGATCCCTATGGCTGTTGCCGCTACTTTATATTTTCTGGTTCAATATATAACTCCAGGAACAAATAATAAAGGATATTTATCTGAAATCTGGCGAATATATATATTCCCTTATACTATTTACTGGTATCTACCTTCTCTTTTTATCATGTTTACATGTGCAGCAGTTATTGATATTCGGGGATGGGCAAGTCGAATACAGAATTGGATCACCTGCATAATTGTTACTTATATTGGAGTTGTTATTTTGAAAGAAGTAATACCTTCCTCTATACCTAATTTATTCAGCTTTAAAGGAGCAATTGCTTTATTCCCTTATTTTATTATAGGAATGGGGGCCAATCGATTTTCAGGAAAACTATTTATCACAGATAAACAATGGGGGGTATATGCGATTTTAGCATTAATAGGTATCGTTCTTTTACAGTTAGAATGGTTTTATCCATTAGCAGAAAATAATTTGTATCAAAGATTACAGCCAATCTGGATTATGGCATTATTACTGTTACTACTTCACCAAAAACATTCTAATAAGATTCTCATATGGTTAGGAAATTATGCATATGTCATTTATTTATACCATGGATTTGGGACTTCCGGCGGACGTATCTTGCTTTCTTGGTTTGGAATTCATTCAGAAATTCCAGTTTTCTTATTTGCTTTGAGTATAGCAATAATATTCCCGGTTATAATTGGAAAATTGGGACAAAAATGGAGATTAACACGAACTTTAATATTGGGGATTAAATAAAAATGAGGCAAGTATATCAATTAAAAAAGCAAACAAACCTAGGCATCAGGGATTAGAGCCATAAAATTTTCATTATAACTCTAATATCTCAATTTTAAAGAGATACTAGTGGAGAGAAATATAAAACTCATTTAAATATAAAAATAATTTAATATGAAAGAGAGAAACCCAATGGATAGAAACGATCTAAATATCAATAAAAGAGATCGTGTATTGGAAGTAGGAAGCGGACAAAGCCCTCATCCCAGAGCAAATGTTATAGTTGAAAAATTCATTGAGTCTAATTACCATAGAGGAGGAGATATAAGAATATTTCCTTATCAGGAATTTGTTAACGCGGACGGAGAAGATATGCCTTTTAAAGATAAAGAATTTGATTATCTAATATGTAACCAAGTATTGGAACATGTTGAAGATCCAATGCTATTTACCAATGAATTATCACGCGTTGCCTCCAGAGGATATATAGAACTACCAAGTTTCATCGGAGAATCTTTATTTCCAAAAGAATCGCACAAATGGGTATGTTTGGAAATTGACAAAAAATTAGTACTTTATGATAAAAAAAGAATTCCATCATTATATCCCGATTTAGGTAAAACATTTCTTAATTTTTTACCATATCAAAGTTTTGCCTTACATATATTCTATTTATCATATCACCAAGCTCATACTGTTAGATATGAATGGAAAGATAACATTGATATAATAGTAAACCCCGAAGACCCTTACTACAAATCATTCTTTGAATACACTTGGTCTGACAAGATAAGTAGAACAATTTTTCCTTATCGTAGTAAAAGCCAAGATATAAAAATCTCAATACAGGCATTCATTCATTTAGTAATGGAAAAAATTAAAAGAAAATTTATACCATACAATCCGGTTTCATTAGAAAAGTATATGGAAATGCATAAAAAAAATAACGACTGAAAATTATTTTCTACGATGTATGTATTTCAAGACAATATCATACAAAATAGTCAATTCTTTAAAACGAAAAATATAAGATACTATAATGTAATATCCTATTCCACATAATATACCCATTACCAGCTGGAGATATAAAGGAATATTAAAAAAAGTCAGCATATATATCCCAATTCCCATCGTAAAAGACAAAAGGAATATTGGGTATATTGCTCTAAACTGCATTCCATAAGTGATATTAGTCACCTTTTTACAATAATACATAATAATCCCCATATCTGCAAATGCATAAAAAAACAAACCAATACACATAACAATAACACCAAATGGCATTGTCGCAAAAAGTATAGAAAAAGCAACGATCTTTTTCCAGACCTCTGCATATAAAAAATAGTCGGAGCGACCTTTAACATTAAGCATACTATTGTTGATTTTCATTACTGGATCCCACATATAAGTAATACACATAATCTGCAACATCGGAACAGCAGGTAACCATCTATCTGTTAAAAGTATACGTATAATCGGTTCTGCCAAAGCACAAAAACCTATCATAATAGGAAAAATAAGATAACAGGATATCCGCGTATATTTCAGAAACAGAGTTTTTAGTTGTTCATCGTCATCTTGAATACGGCATTGTATAGGATAAACAGCACGTACAATAATACTAGTAAGATTTGTTGATGGAAATTGTGCCAAAGTAAAAGCACGATTATAATAACCTAATTCTTCCGAAGAAAATTTCTTACCGATAATCAAGGTATATAAATTGGTATATAGCGTATGCAACAGACTTGATAATAACAATTTAGACCCAAAAGCAAACAGTACGCGGAAAGAATCGCGCGAAAAACATAAAATAGGTTTCCATCCGGAAAAAATCCACACAAATGCAACTCTCAACAAGTTATTCAACAAAGACTGATATACTAATGCCCAAACACCATATCCTGAATATGCCAACCATACACCAACAGTACCACTTCCGATTACGGCAATCAAAGAGGCAATAGCTAAATTTTTGAAATCAAGTACCACCGTCATCTTTGCCTGTTGAACAATACCAAAAGAATTGATAATAAGAATAAGTCCTACTACCCTGGTAACAGAAGTGAGTGCCTGTTCATCATAAAAAGACGCAATAAAAGGGGAAACAATATACAGTAATAAATAAACAACTACCGAAACTACGATATTAAAATAAAACACAGTACTATAGTCAGCATCAGTCCTATCCTTTTTCTGTATCAAGGCATTTGCAAAACCACTATCTATAAATGTTTGGGCAATTGCCATAAATATACTAAGCATTGCTATCAATCCATAATCTGTAGGCAACAATAAACGCGCAATAATAATACTTAGTAAAAATTGTATACCTTGTACAGATAAACGTTCAATAGCACTCCAGAAAACACTTTTAGTAGCCTGTTGCTTAATAGACATGTTTTATTAAATTAAAGAAATCTGTTTTTGTTCTACAAACCTGTCCCACCAGATAGCCAGTGTCAATAAGTTGAAATATTGAATAGCCCTATTCTGTTTATACCAAAACCAGTTGCCATCCTCATGCACTTCCTTATCATATTGTTTGATGAAATGTTCTACAGCCTCTTTTTTCAAGAAAGAACCAATTACTGAAGAATTTAATATAAAATCGGCTATTCGTGCTCTTCTTTTATCATCCTTGAAGAAAATAGGCATAGGAGCAAAACCTCCTTGTTTCTTCTTCGAAGTTATTGCATCCGGCAATATTGGTTTATAATGATATTTCAAAAGATACTTTGCGACAAAATGCCCTTTAGCTATATCTGTCGGAGTATTACCTTTACATTTATAACAGACGGGTAGCTGTAACAGGAATTTATACAAATTAAGATCCATATAAGGAAAAGCTAAATTATTGCCAAACATGTCTGACATTTTAGAAGCCTTAAATAAAATTACCTGGTTAATTATTTTCTCAATATCACTTTTATAAGTATGTTGTATATATAATTGTTCAAAACTACGGGTGTCTGGAGAAATAATATCCGGTATCGACACCAACGACTGATCTACAAGCATTTCCTTTAATAAAAAAGAAGGAAAACCAAATAAATCTCCTTGAAGGATATGCAATATTTTATCCAAGTGAAAGCGAATACGATAAAAAGAATTGTTTTTATCAAACAGGTTATGACTCAACAAATTGTATATTAAACCGGCAAAAGGTCTAATCCCATATTTGGACATTAAGTAGTGTAATGCAACTTCTCGTCCTGATGTTCCGAAATATTGGTCACTTCCATCACCACCAAGAATAACATCAGGTTTATCATCCCCTATTAAACGCATAACTGAATAATTTACCATCAGACCGCCTTCAACAAACGGGTCGCCCAAATATTCTACGATTTGAGGCAGTGCATCTATTTCACTACCATCTATTTCATATTCGGAATGCCGCGTATGAAATGTATCCGACATACAACGAGCTAACGGTAGCTCTGTCCAGTTATCACCTTTAAAACCTATAGAATAAGAACGAATTTCTCCATCGTATATCTGACGTAAAGCAGCCAGGTTACAGCCAGAATCATATCCTCCACTTAATAAAATGCCAACATTAGAACTCATACCTATCCGTTTCCGAATCGCTTCTGCATGTAAACGAGCATATTCACCAGCATACTCATCTAAACTTTTCTCTTTTGAAGCAGGCAATATTTCATCTACAGGAAATAACGATATACGTTTAAGTACATTATTTTTCCATATTAAAACCTCTCCTGCCCCCAACTTATATACATTTTGAAAAGCAGAAGATGGAGTCGCAACATAGCCAACAGAAAGGAACATACTCAATGCATGATAGTCAGGTATTAAAGAAACCTCTTTTGTTTCCTGCAATTGAGCGAGAGAAGACGCAAAGTATTTATCTGTATAATATACTTGAGAAGAAGTTCCATGATGATCTCTACCAATAATAGTCATTCCGGGACATCTTATGATACAAGTAAAAGAACCATCCAATACTGCAAAACCTTCATATCCATTTTTTCGATAAATTGATGCAATAACTTCTGCATCATTCATCAAAGATTCATATTTTAGTTCTTCCTTATTATACAATGTTCCGAAAAACCAGACACGAAACTCTCCATCCTTGAATATTTGACATGGATCTTTATATATAATATCGTCTTCTTCATCTTTATTCCATTTTCCAACAAACATCACAGTATATTATTAAATTATTTACTTCCGTGTTCTGTATGTATAAACTTTTTATTCGCACCTTTCATACAAAATAAATTTAGAAACATACTGAAAAAAGAAACAGGCAATGCTGTCGTTGCTTTCAAGAATTGCTTTGTATATAAATTTCGCGGAATAGCTAACGCCAAAGACATTAACAAAACGCATAACAATATCCACCATTTTACACCTAAAGATGAATCTAAAGAAGAGACAATAAAGGAGATAATAAAAATAAGTCCTAATAAAATAAGTCTTGGAAAACTCATTTGTTGGAACATTTTATCACAAAAATCCCAATTCTTTGTTTTTATAGCATGCGGAATATCTTTCCAAAAATGTACCAGATAATGGATTTGGGCAGACATCCAACGTTTACGCTGACGCGAAAAATCTTTATGATTCTGTATTTTCTCATCCAGTACATATGCATCCGGTATATAACCTATTTTTTTATTATCTCTAAATAATGTCAGTTCCAAAGCACGGTCAAATCCCCCTACCGCATCTATCTTTGCTAATTCTTCCTTTAAATAATCATATCGGAAAGCCATTCCTGAACCTATTAACGCAGAAGAAAAACCTAAATTTACATGCCCCAATCGAAATATACTATTATTTATTTCTTCACTTACCGCATCAAGATAAGCTATATTTGTATTTTTATTTTTTGCTATACGATGTGCTTGATAAGCAACAATCGTTTCTGTAAACGGAACTTTATCAATATATTCCAAAAAGTCTGGTTTTATTGTATTATCAGCATCCATAATCAGGGCAATATCATATCCATCAAGATGGCTCATCGCAAAATTCAGAGCTTTCGCTTTTGTACTATTCTCAAAATTCACAATCTCCAGTCGAATAGGTAAAGCTGATAATAATTCGTTTGTCTCCTCACTCATTTGGTCTGAAATAACAACAATATCGTATTTATCAGTAGGATATTCCTGATTTAGGCATGATTTTACGCATTCCAATATAACTTTGTCTTCCTTATAAGCCGGTATTAATATTATAAAGTGTTTATTAGTCTTTTTATCATTAAAAGCAGGCACTCTATACTTTTTTTGAGAAGCGATACTAAAGATCAATATATATAACACATTAAGAGACATTATAATAAATAGTAGAATCTCCAAAGTATATAATATCATTATATTCATCTATTCTTATTTTTGTTTGCAAAAATAATAAATAAACTCACTTTAAAAGCTTTATATTTCATCAATTCTTTAATCATGCTATTTGCTAAATAAAAAAAATTTCATTCCTTTGCTTATATTCTATAAAAATATAATTCATAATGACAAGCCATACCATCGTTGAAATTCTATTCTGGATAGGAGTCTTTCTTGTTTTTTACACTTATGTAGGATACGGTATATTACTATATATCATGGTAAAGGTTAAAAAAATATTTTGTAAAAACAAAATAAATTCTTCGAAATCAACTCTTCTTCCTGAAGTAACTTTATTTATCGCAGCATATAATGAAGAAGATATCGTTAATGAAAAAATGGCTAATTGTCTAGCAATTTCATATCCAAAAGATAAACTAAAAATAGTATGGATAACTGATGGATCAACGGATAACACCAATAAATTATTAAACGAATATCCTGAAGTTACGATATTATATCAACCTCAGCGTCAAGGAAAAACAGCAGCTTTAAACCGTGGAATACAATATATCACAACCCCCTTCGTCGTATTCACTGACGCAAATACAATGCTTAATAAAGATGCAATACAAGAAATTATCCAATGTTTTTATGATCCAAAAGTAGGGTGTGTTGCCGGAGAAAAGCGGGTGGAGATCCAAAAGAAGCAAGGAGCGACTGCCGGAGAAGGAATTTATTGGAAATATGAATCGGCATTAAAAGAGTTAGATTTCCAGCTTTATTCTGCAGTTGGGGCGGCCGGAGAATTATTTGCGATTCGAACAGCATTATTTGAACAAATGCCTAACGATACATTATTAGATGATTTTATACTTTCCCTTCGCATCGCCCAAAAAGGATATAAAATTGCATACTGCAAGAAAGCATATGCGGTGGAAAGCGCATCTTTAAATATGAAAGAAGAAGAAAAGCGAAAAATCCGTATTGCTGCCGGAGGATTACAATCTATATGGCGTCTACGTAGTCTATTGAATATTTTCAAATATGGAATATTGAGTTTTCAATATATAAGTCATCGTGTTTTACGATGGACTATAACCCCTATTGTATTGTTTTTGCTTATACCCTTAAATATAATACTTATTAAAACTTCAACTTTTTATACAATTATATTTGTTATACAAATGTTATTTTATGTAATGGCCTATACCGGCTATAAACTGGAACAAAAACAAATAAGAAATAAGCTATTGTTTATTCCCTATTATTTTATATTCATGAATATAAACGTTATAAAAGGTTTTTTCTACCTTAAGAAAAACAAGGGAAGTGGAATTTGGAATAAAGCTAAAAGAGAGAAAATTGAAAAAATAAATACAAATTGATATCGAAAAAACTTAAACATATCAACTTATTTAATACTTTTGTGTATTGATAGTTTTTGAATATCAATAAAAGTACAAAATAGAATGGATAACTTAGCATCAGAATATACTGTATTAATCGTTGATGACGTACCGACAAACGTCATGCTTGTACAAGCTATACTAAAAAAAGAAGGATACACTCTTCTCACTTGTGACAGTGGAATTAAAGCTTTACGCATTGCCCAAGAAAGACATCCAAATCTGATCTTACTTGATATTATGATGCCGGAAATGGATGGTTACGAGGTTCTTCAACATCTAAAAAGCAATCCCGAAACCAATAATATACCTGTTATCATTATGTCTGCATTAAGTGATATGCAGAGCATTGTAAAAGGATATCAATTGGGAGCAACCGAATATGTAACCAAACCCTTCCAACGGGAAGAATTGGTAAAACGTGTTGCTCACCGTTATGAGCTTTACAGTATAAAACGTATAAAGCAAGAACTGGAAAATACAATTGAGTCTCGTGACACTCTATATTCAGTAATTGCGCATGATTTACGTTCTCCACTTGGTTCTTTAAAAATGATGAACAACGCCATATTAATGATGGTAGATAAAGAAAAAGTGGGAGATGAAGTATATGAAATGCTTCAGATGATGAATAAAACATCTGAAGAAATTTTCCTTTTGCTCGACAATCTATTAAAGTGGGCTAAGAACCGATTGAATAAACAAAAAATATATAAACAACAAACAGATATTAATACCATCATCGAAAGTACTGTAGATATGTACATTCCGATGGCCACTCAAAAGAAAGTTTCCATTTCTTTAGAGGGACTGGATAAAGAACTAATGGGTTCAGTTGATATTGATATGTTGAAAACGATTACCCGAAACATAATATCCAACGCTTTAAAGTTCAGTTTTGATGGAGGTACAATTACTGTCAGCACGAAAGTCGATGGAGAGTATGTTATTGTCAGTATTAAAGATACAGGTAAAGGAATCAAAAAAGAAGATCAACAAAAACTATTAAATCAAAGTACCCATTTTACAACGTACGGTACTAACAATGAAAAAGGCTCAGGCTTAGGTTTGATGTTATGTAAAGATTTTGTTGAATTACACGATGGTAAACTTTGGTTTGAATCAGAAGAAGGAAAAGGTACCACTTTCTATTTTTCATTGAAACTACAAAGTCAGGATGAATAAAGCGTAAAAATATATATCTTTGCGTTTGCATCAAGGTGACATTAGATGCAAATTCCAAATTTATAACTATTTCTATATGTATACTGTTATTAAACGCATGGAGATTTCGGCATCTCATAGCCTCAACCTCTCCTATTCCAGTAAATGTGAAAATCTGCATGGTCACAATTGGATTATTACTATTTACTGCCGTTCCAAAGAGTTAAATACCGACGGTATGGTGATAGATTTCAGCCATATTAAAAAGGTTGTAAAAACAAAACTCGATCATCAGAACTTAAATGACATATTACCTTTCAATCCGACAGCAGAAAATATCGCAAAATGGATATGCGACCAGTTTCCTTCTTGTTTTAAGGTAGAAGTTCAAGAATCCACAGGCAATATTGCTATCTATGAAAAAGATTAATGAGATTTTTTATAGTCTGCAAGGAGAAGGTTTCCATACCGGTACGCCAGCAATATTCATTCGTTTTTCCGGGTGCAATTTAAAATGTGATTTCTGTGATACACAACATGAAACCGGCATCTTAATGTCTGATGAAGATATTTTGGCGGCAATATCAACTCATCCTGCTCAAACAGTAATACTAACCGGTGGAGAACCTTCTTTATGGATAAATACTGATTTTATTGAGTTATTACATAAAGCCGGAAAATATGTTTGTATAGAAACAAACGGCACAAACATATTACCTTCTACTATTGACTGGGTAACTTGCTCTCCTAAACAAAACTCACGGTTAGAGATAACACATGCTAATGAAATAAAAGTAATTTATACAGGGCAAGATCTCTCCCCTTATCTCCAAATACCGGCAGATCATTATTATTTACAACCCTGTTCCTGCCAAAACACCCAAGAAGTGATCAACTATATATTGACACATCCTGAATGGAAATTGAGTTTACAAACCCACAAGCTTATACATATTCAGTAAGACAACTTGCCTAAAATCATTATTTTCTATTGAAAGCCAATACCTTTAATTCAAGAATATTTCACTTCCATGCCACGAACAGAATCATTCACTTTTCCATCACTATAAGCTAAATCACCATTTACAAAGGTTATCCAAACAGAATGATGGAAAGTATAGCCTTCAAATGGAGACCAACCGCACTTATATAAAATATTATCTTTTGAAACAGTCCATTCAGATTCAGGATCAATTAATACCAGATCAGCATAAAAACCGGGACGAATGTAGCCTCTTTTGTCAATATGAAATAATTCGGCAGGCATATGAGCCATCTTTTCCACTACTTTTTCATAAGTAAAACGGCCTTCCATTGCCAATTCCAACATAACAATTAACGAATGTTGAATAAGCGGACCTCCCGAAGCAGCTTTCAGACAACTGCCCTCCTTCTCCGACAATAAATGTGGAGCGTGATCCGTTGCGATGATATCAATTGTATTATTATTGACAGCTGCACGTAAAGCAGTACGATCTTCTATCGTCTTTATAGACGGATTCCATTTTATGCGATTTCCAAATTGAGCATAATCACCATCGTGAAACCATAAATGATGTACGCATACTTCTCCGGTAATTTTCTTCTCTTTAAGCGGTTTACTATTATCCAGTAAAGTAAGCTCTTTGGCCGTAGATAAATGCAATATATGCAGTCTGGAACCCAAACGAGTTGCTAATTCAACGGCTTTTGAAGAAGAAGCATAACAAGCTTCTTCATTACGTATTTTACTATGGAAAGATATATCCAAATCTTCTCCGTATTTTCCGGTATAGTATGCTATATTTCGCTTAATAACATCTTCTTCCTCTGCATGGATTGCAATTAGCATATCCGCTTCTCCAAAAATACGCTCTAAAGTTTCCCTCTTATCTACCAGCATGTTGCCGGTAGAAGAACCTAAAAACAATTTTAAACCGGGAATACGGGAACGATCCAATTTTCGGATTTCATCCATATTGTCATTAGTTCCTCCGAAGAAAAAAGAATAATTAGCCACAGAAACCTCTGCCCCACGTTTAAATTTCCATTCAAGATCGGCTATTGTTGTTGTTTGCGGCTTGGTGTTCGGCATATCCATAAAAGTAGTGACACCTCCGGCAACCGCCGCACGGCTCTCCGTCGACATATCTCCCTTATGAGTAAGCCCCGGATCGCGGAAATGAACCTGATCATCTATCACCCCGGGCAACAACCATTTACCGGTAGCATCTATAATCTCTGTTGCCTCCGATTTTACAGTCGCAGGAACTTCACCTTCATATACTGCTGTAATTTTATCGCCTTCTATCATTACCGAACCGGTATATATACGGTTTTCATTAATGATACGGGCATTATAGATTAACTTCTTATTCATTTTCATCCCGATGATTTTATAAAATGATCCTGATGATTTATAAAAAACATCGGGATCATTCATATATTTTACTATTTCTTTATTTCCGTTTCGGATATTTCCTGAAAAAACTCTTCCACTTTAATTTCAGCACGCCAAATAATGCTTCGCCGAATATAGACGAATTCATTTTAGAAACCCCCAATATACGATTAATGAAAATAATAGGAACTTCCACGATCTTAAACCCGCATTTATAGGCTGTAAATTTCATTTCTATCTGGAATGCATAACCTTTGAAATGGATACGGTCCAATTCTATTGTTTCCAATACTTCACGACGATAACATTTAAATCCGGCAGTTGTATCCTGTACATTCATTCCCGTAACGAAACGAACATATACAGAAGCATAATAAGACATCAATACACGTCCTAACGGCCAGTTCACCACATTTACTCCGTTACAGTAACGAGAGCCAACGGCAACATCTGCACCTTGCTCCGTACAAGCAGCATATAATCTAGGCAAATCATTCGGATTATGACTAAAATCGGCATCCATTTCAAATATAAAATCATATTTATGCTCAATAGCCCATTTAAATCCGCAAATATATGCAGTGCCTAGCCCCAGTTTCCCTTGCCTTTCTACAATATACAAACGTTCCGGAAATTCATTCTGTAATCCTTTAACAATATCAGCCGTTCCGTCAGGCGAACCATCATCTATTATCAGAATATTAAACTCTTTTTCCAAACCAAATACGGCACGAATAATGTTTTCTACATTCTCTTTCTCGTTATATGTAGGGATAATAACAATACTATCTGACATAAATTATAATATATTTATTATTAGCTCTTTGTATACAAACTTGTAAATTGTTCGTCAAATACCGCTCAAAGTTACATATTTTTCCGTGTAAATCAGTCTTTATGCCAGAAAAGCAAGGCTCTGTATAAATAAAAAAGGCTCAATATATGTCTTATATTGACAATACTCATAAAAAACAAGCGTCCAGACTATCACTAGCCTGAACGCCTTTACAATGTTATTGTGCTAACTCGTTGGGAGTTTATTACTATTTGCAATTACTTATTTTATTTCTTCACCTTTGTCATTAAAAATGACAGTACTTTCAGTACCCTCTGTTGAAGCAAGTACAAGTTTGTAAGTTTTAACTCCTTCTTTTTCTGCTACTGCTGCAGATTTAATTATCTGCCCGGGATATGCTTTCTCTATAGCTGCTTTAACAACATCAGGCACATCTGATATTTCTATATTTGTGTATTCATCTTGAGTCGCCTGAACACAACATACTGCTACTGAATCAACATTTGCTTCTGCAGCAAATACACCACTAAAACTACTAACACTAAGCAATAATGCTACTGCAACTAATACCTTTTTCATGACTTTTAAATTTTAAATTAAACAATCTTTTTATATAACTAAGTCAATAAATATAAAACAAGAGATATGCCAGAGCTATTCATTTTCAAACAAAGGCTCACTACCAACACATTATAAAAAACAAATTCGATTTATACTGTAGAAAAAATTGAGTACTTATGTGGAATCATGGGGTGGAATTCCACAAAATCGGTAAATTCGCAGTCAATTTATTTTTCGACTATTTAAATAATACATTGCGACATTTTCCGTACTTTTGCATTTATCAATTATCTGTTTACACAATTGGAGGTACAAGAATTACTTAAAATATATGCTGCACATCCTCAGGTAGCAGCAGTAGACACCCTGTTAGATAAAGAAACGTCTCACAACATATTCCTAAAAGGATTAAATGGTTCGGGTGCAGCTATAACAATTGCTTCTCTTTTTACAAAAAGAAGGGGAAGCTATGTGTGTATACTTAACGATCAAGAAGAAGCCGGTTACTTTTATCATGATTTAATGCAGCTCACAGCAAGTAATCAAATATACTTCTTTCCTTCGGCATATCGCCGTGCCATAAAATACGGGCACATAGATCCGGCCAATGAAATATTACGGACAGAAGTATTAAGTATGCTACAAGAAGCCGATGCCTCCTTTATTATCGTAACATATCCGGATGCCTTAGCCGAAAAAGTCGTTGCCCGCGAGATATTAAAAGAAAACACATTAAAAATCAATACGGGAGAAAAGTTGGATAACATATTTGTTTCCGACGTACTGGATCAATATGGTTTTGAACGGGTAGATTATGTGTACGAACCGGGGCAATATGCCCTACGCGGAAGTATCCTCGACGTATTTTCATTCTCTTATGAATTTCCATATCGTATAGACTTTTTCGGAAACGAAGTTGAAACAATACGAACATTTGATGTAGAAACTCAGTTATCTAAAGAAAAATTTGAGAGCATCTATATCGTACCGGAGATGACTAAAAACGATAATTCCAAGACATCCCTATTAGATTCTCTGCCGGCAAAAACAATACTTGCCTCACGCGATTTAGCCTGGTGCAAAGAAAGGATTGAAAGCATTTGGATGGATGAGCCGGTCATTGGTGACGAAGAATCATTTTCAGACATTGATCAAATCCATAAAAAACTAGTTCATGCAGATGATTTCATACGTACGGCATTAAATTTTAACCGTATCAATTTCGGGGCAAAAGCAACAGGAACAGCAGATGCGACTGTTACATTCAATACACAGATTCAACCTATCTATCATAAGAATTTTGATATGGTTAGCGAGTCTTTCCATAAATATCTGGATGACGGATACACCTTATATATATTAAGTGACCAGGAAAAACAAGCTACACGTATCCGTGCAATTTTTGAAGATAGAGGCGACAACATTCCTTTCATTTCGATAAACAAAACTATCCACGAAGGTTTTGCAGATGAGACATTGCGTATTTGCCTCTTTACCGATCACCAGCTTTTCGATCGTTTCCACAAGTTCAGTCTTAAAAGTGACAAAGCCCGAAGTGGTAAGATTTCATTATCATTAAAAGAGTTGAACCAGTTCTCCATAGGAGACTATGTCGTACACATTGATCACGGCATCGGGCAATTCGGAGGTTTGGTACGCACCGAAGTAAACGGCAAAATACAAGAGGCAATTAAGCTTATATACCTGAATAACGACATTATTTTCGTCAGCATACATTCCCTCCATAAGCTATCAAAATACAAAGGAAAAGACAGCGGCGAAGCCCCCAAGCTGAATAAATTAGGTACAGGCGCTTGGGAAAAGATGAAAGAGAGGACAAAGAAAAAGGTCAAAGATATTGCCCGCGATCTTATTCTTCTTTATTCCAAACGCAAACAAGAAAAAGGATTTGCTTACAGTCCGGACAGCTTCATGCAACATGAACTGGAAGCCAGCTTCATATACGAAGATACCCCCGACCAGATGAAAGCTACTGCCGATGTAAAAGCGGATATGGAAAATATTCTTCCTATGGACAGGCTTATCTGTGGGGATGTTGGTTTCGGAAAGACGGAAGTAGCCATACGTGCAGCATTTAAAGCCGTATCAGACAATAAACAAGTAGCGGTATTAGTCCCTACTACTGTATTGGCATTTCAACATTTCCAGACATTCTCCGAACGATTGAAAGATTTCCCTTGCAGAATTGATTATATCAGCCGTGCACGTACTGCCGCCCAGATAAAAGAAATACTAAAAGACACGAAAGAGGGCAAAGTAAATATATTAATCGGTACGCACCGTATAGTAAGCAAAGATGTTAAGTTCAAAGATTTAGGATTACTCATTATTGACGAAGAACAGAAATTCGGCGTATCCGTTAAAGAAAAACTTCGCCAGATGAAAGTGAATGTCGATACACTTACAATGACAGCAACCCCTATTCCCCGTACTTTACAATTTTCATTGATGGGGGCTCGAGATTTAAGCAGCATCACGACACCACCTCCTAACCGCTATCCGGTACAAACAGAAGTAGAACGTTTTAATCCGGACATTATCCGTGAGGCTATCAATTTTGAAATGAGCCGTAACGGACAAGTATTCTTCATAAACAACCGTATCCAGAACATCTATGAAATGGAAACGCTTGTAAGACGTGAAGTACCGGATGCACGTATAGCAGTAGGTCATGGACAAATGGAACCTGAGAAATTAGAAAAAATCATTCTGGATTTCGTCAACTATGAATACGACGTACTGATCGCGACAAGTATTGTAGAAAGCGGTATTGATGTGCCTAATGCAAACACCATTATCATCAATAATGCCCAACAATTCGGTTTGTCAGACCTTCATCAACTACGTGGACGAGTAGGCAGAAGCAACCGGAAAGCTTTCTGTTACTTACTATCTCCTCCTCTCTCTACTCTTAGCCAGGAAGCCCGTCGCAGATTACAAGCAATTGAGAATTTTGCCGAACTGGGAAGTGGTATTCACATTGCCATGCAAGACTTAGACATTCGGGGAGCAGGTAATTTACTCGGAGCAGAACAAAGCGGTTTTATTGCCGATCTGGGATATGAAACATATCAAAAGATTCTGGAAGAAGCTGTTGATGAATTAAGAAGCGATGAATTTGCTGATCTTTATTCCGATGCCGAAGACGGCAAACGTAGCAGTGGTACCGAATATGTTCGTGAAACCTATATAGAAAGTGATCTGGAATTAATGTTCCCTCCCACTTATATTCCCAACGATTCAGAACGTATATCTTTATACCGCGAGTTAGACAAGATGGAAGAAGAACGGGACATTCTGGATTTTACCGAGCGATTGAAAGACCGCTTCGGAAAAGTTCCTCCGGAAGGAAAAGAACTGATACGCATTGTTCGCCTTCGCCGTATGGCTAAAAATTTAGGTATTGAAAAGATTATATTGAAGAAAGGACAAATGAGTATATTCCTCGTCTCTAATACAGACAGCCCCTACTATCAGAGTGAGGCATTCGACAAGTTGCTGGCCTTTATCCAAAGGCATCCGCGTGAATGTACTCTCCGTGAACAAAACAATAAACGAAGTATTGTTATTAAAAATGTGCCAACGGTAGAAATGGCTTGTAGCTATCTGCAAGAAATGAAATAAAAACAGACAATATACAAACAGAACATGAAAAAGACGCTGGTAGACCTTTTTGAAAACTCGGTAAAGCAATATCCGAATAATCCTTTTCTTTGGGAAAAGACCAAAGATAAGTACGAACCAACGACCTATAGCCAGGTAAAAGATCAGGTATACGCTTTCGGTGCCGGATTAGTAGCCTTGGGTGTAAAAAAAGGCGATAATATGGCCTTACTCAGCGAAGGCAGAAATGCCTGGATCATTGGAGAACTGGCTATGTTTTATGCCGGAGCTACCAATGTGCCCCTATCTATTAAGCTGGAAGAAGCAAACGATCTGTTATTCCGTCTTTTACATGCCGATGTAAAATATATCATGGTATCGGGTAACCAGTTGAAGAAGATCAGAAATATTCTAGATAAATTACCTTTGATTCAAAAAGTCATCGTTTTCGACGAACAAAAAGAATATGGAGAAAAAGAGATTCTTCTATCTGATGTTATCAGCATGGGGAAAGACTGGTTACAACAACACTCTTTGGAAGAATTCCTGTCTATCGGGCAATCATTGCAAGATGACACCTATGCAACAATCACATACACCTCAGGAACAACCGCTGATCCGAAAGGTGTTATCCTTACACACCGTAATTATACGGCCAATGTAGAACAGTCGCTTACTTGCGTAGATATAGACAGCTCATGGCGTACGTTGGTAATCCTTCCTTTAGACCATTGTTTTGCGCATGTGGTAGGCTTCTATATCTTTATGTCACAGGGAGCTTCCGTTGCAACTGTGCAAGTCGGTAAGACCGGATTGGAAACATTGAAAAACATACCTGTCAATATAAAAGAATTTAAACCTTATCTGATATTAAGTGTTCCGGCCCTGGCTAAGAACTTCAAGAAAAATATAGAACAAGGTATTCGTTCCCAAGGAAAGGTGGTTACCCGTCTTTTCCGTGCAGGCTTACAAATTGCTTATACATATAACGGGGATGGCGGAGATGATAAAGGAAGAGGATGGCATTTTATACTAAAACCTTTGGTAAGCCTCTTCGATAAGTTGATATTCTCGAAAATCCGGGAAAACTTCGGTGGAGAGCTTCGTTTTTTTATAGGTGGAGGTGCTCTGCTGGATAAAGATTTACAGAAGTTTTATTACGCGATTGGCCTGCCAATGTATCAGGGATATGGATTGAGTGAAGCAACTCCGGTTATTTCAACAAACGGCCCTAAACGTCATACCTTCGGAAGCAGCGGCGTATTGGTTCAGCCGTTGGATTTAAAAATATGTGATAATGAAGGCAATGAATTGCCTGCCGGAGAAAAAGGAGAGATCGTTATCAAGGGCGAGAATGTAATGGCCGGTTATTGGAAAAATCCGGTTTCCACTGCAGAAACGATCAAAAATGGTTGGCTATACACCGGAGATATGGGATACATGGGAAAAGATGGATTATTATATGTATTAGGCCGTTTCAAAAGTCTGCTGATTGGTAGTGACGGAGAAAAATACAGTCCCGAAGGTATTGAAGAAGCATTAGTAGAACATTCATCCTGCATTGATCAATTGCTTCTTTACAACAATCAGAATCCTTTCACGGTAGCATTGGTAGTGCCCAACAAAGAACATTTGAAAAAACATTTAATCCATCAGCACCTGACTCTCGACACCCAAGAAGGAAAAGAAGCTGCTATCCGGATTATCCAAAGCCAGATAGACCGTTTTCGTAAAGGCGGTGACTTGGCAGGCATGTTCCCCGAACGTTGGTTACCCACTACATTTGCCGTCCTGCCCGAACCTTTCACGGAACAAAATGGCATGGTTAACAGCACCATGAAGATTGTACGCGGCAAAGTAGAAAAAGCATATGCCGGACGAATAGATCTTTTATATACACCGAGCGGTAAAAATCCGGTAAACGAAGAAAATATAAAATCAATATAAACGTAAACAAAACTGAACATCTATGCATTACAAAACAGTAGTATCCACTTTGGTGTTAGCCTCCACCCTGGCAGCTACATCGCCTGTAAAAGCAGACAACGTGGCAAAACAACAAATCGACAATGGCTGGACATTCAAGCAGGTACGGGGCAACAACTGGTATCCGGCCACAGTTCCCGGAGTAGTTCAAACCGACCTGATGAACAATCAAATTATAGAAGACCCTTTCTATCGCCTGAACGAACGGGGCATCCAATGGGTAGATAAAGAAGATTGGGAATATAAAACCACTCTAAACGTTTCTCCCGACATATTTGACAAAGACAACATTGAACTCGATTTCAAAGGACTCGATACGTATGCCGATGTATATCTGAACGACTCTTGCATACTGAAAGCGGACAACATGTTCCGGGAATGGAAAGTAAGTGTAAAAAGTTTGCTGAAAAAAGAAGGCAACGAATTACGTATTTACTTCCACTCTCCCATTAAAGTGGACTTACCCAAGTTCGACGCTTTAAAGTTTCCTGTAGAGGCAGGAAACGACCAGTCCGAGAACGGAGGTATTTTTGATAAGAAAGTCAGCATATTTGCCCGTAAGGCAGGTTATCACTATGGATGGGATTGGGGACCACGCATCGTAACCAGCGGCATCTGGCGTCCGGTATACCTGATTGGTTGGAACGATGCCATTATAGACAATATTTTCTACGAACAGACAAAAGTGACATCCAAACGTGCAGATATCAAAGCGCAAATCCGTTTCAATGCAGATAAAGAAGGTGAAGCGACCTTAACCATCAAAGCAGATGGTGTTAAAACGGTCTGGACTAAAAAAGCGCAGGTAAAAAAAGGCACTAACCTGATAGAAACAGAACTGACTGTCAACAATCCGAAGCTTTGGTGGTCTAACGGTCTTGGAGAACCACATCTTTATCCATTTACCGCAAGCATCAATATGGACGGTAAGGTTGCCGACACGAAAACGATTCATTTAGGACTTCGTAGCTTGAAAGTCATCAACAAACCGGATAAAGACGGACATAGTTTCTACTTTGAACTCAATGGCGTGCCTGTCTTTGCCAAAGGGGCGAACTACATTCCTCAAGACAACTTCTTGCCTCGCGTAACACCTGAGCAATATGAAAAGACAATTCTGGATGCCGTCAATGCCAACATGAATATGCTACGTGTATGGGGGGGCGGTATTTACGAAAATGATTTGTTCTATGATCTTTGCGACAAATACGGCATCATGGTTTGGCAAGATTTCATGTTTGCCTGCAGTATCTATCCATTAACACCTGAATTGGAAGATAATATCCGTCAAGAAGCAGTAGACAACGTGGTACGCTTGCGTAATCATCCAAGCATAGCTATCTGGTGCGGGAATAACGAAATACACACAGCCTGGTTTAACTGGGGATGGATGAAGAAATTCGACGCATACGGAGTTACAGAGCAATTACGCAACGATACAAAAAAACTATTTAACCACCTGTTGGCTGATGTGGTGAAGGAATATGATCCGACTGTATTTTACTGGCCTTCTTCTCCATACGGAGGAAATCCGGATGCTAAATGTGAGACGGGAAAAGAGATATGGAATCCGGATGGCGACGCCCACTATTGGGGAGTATGGCATGCGAAAGACTCTATTGCCAACTACAATAAAATAAAAGCCCGTTTCTTCTCCGAATACGGTTTCCAGGCTTTCCCCGAATATCAATCGGTACTAAAATATGCTCCGGAAAAACGGGATCATAACATTTATTCGGATGTTATGATGGCTCACCAACGCGGAGGAAGCCACGCAAACGGTTTGATTGAATGGTATCTG
Source organism: Parabacteroides bouchesdurhonensis (assembly GCF_900186615.1). Classification (GTDB taxonomy): domain Bacteria; phylum Bacteroidota; class Bacteroidia; order Bacteroidales; family Tannerellaceae; genus Parabacteroides; species Parabacteroides bouchesdurhonensis. The sequence continues at coordinate 2,951,606 of NZ_LT896588.1, read as the reverse complement.
TTGAATGAATACCGTAAGCCGAAAGATTTTCCGAACTTCCTGTATATGGGACTATTACTGCAGGGAGATGCCATAAAAACAGCTATTGAAGCCCACCGCCGTATGATGCCTTATAATATGGGCACTTTATTTTGGCAACACAACGACTGCTGGCCGGTTGCCTCATGGTCCAGCCGTGACTACTACGGACGTTGGAAGGCACAACACTATTTTGCCAAAAAGGCCTTTAATGACATCCTTGTCTCTCCTGTCGCAGAAGACGGCAAACTAAATGTGTGGATTGTATCCGACCGGTTAAAAGCAACCAAAGGTAAATTGGATATCCGCGTAATGGATTTAAAAGGGAATGTGTTATTTGAAAAGCAAAGCAACGTTACTTTGCCGGCAAATACCAGCCAAATACAGTTCTCCGCTCCGATAGAATCCGTTCTTGGCGGAAAACAGAAAAACGAAGTGGTAGTTAATGCCCGTTTCATTGAAAACGGCAACGAAAAAGTCGTGTCCAACAACTATTTTTTCACTCGTTTTAAAGACATAGACTTCCCTAAAGCAGATATACAAATGACAAGTGTCCCGGCTGGTGACGGCTATGACGTGACTGTTCAAAGCAATGTATTTGCCAGAGGCATTTTTCTTAGCATTGACGGAATAGACAACTTCTTCTCCGACAATTATTTCGACCTGTTGCCGGGAGAGCCTGTAACCATTCATGTCACAACCAAACTGGATAAAGAAACATTCGACAAACAATTGAAAAACGAAAGTCTTGCGGATGCTTATTAAAAGAGCGGTCTTTTGAATCTAAAAGTCCCGTCTTAACACTTCAAAAGTCTGCTCTTTTGGAATGTTAAGACGGGACTTTTAAGTTCAAAAGATATATCCTTTAAAATGGTCTTAATACTTCCTTAAATTCATATACTTCTGATAACAGACGATTAATGATTATTAATAGCCTTACCCTCTGTCCTACAAAGAAAAGATGTACCTTTGCATACTATATTTATTCGTGAAGGAATAACAATAGTTTATGGTAAAACTCATTCGCTATATATTACTGCTAGTTCTGTTGCACATAGTAACCGGCTCATCCCTTTTACACGCACAAAGTATCACCTCTGCATCCGGCATCGTTAAAGATTCCATTACAGGTGAACCATTGTCTTTTGTATCTGTAATTTTTGAGAACTCTACAATTGGCGCGATGACCGACGATAACGGAAAGTTCTCCATACAAAACGACAAAGGGCTTACAAACCTCATCATATCCTCACTAGGGTATGACAACAAAACGCTCCATCTGAATGCAGGTAAAAAGAATGACAACCTGGATATTATGCTCCGTCCTACTTCTTTTGAGATTGCGGAAGTGGTTGTAAAACCAAAGAAGGAAAAATACTCCCGTAAAGATAATCCGGCAGTAGAACTGATAAAAAAAGTTATCGAGCATAAGAACGATAACCGTATCGAGGCAAAAGGTGAATACCAGACCGAAGTATACGAAAAGCTCAGTATGTCACTAGATGATTTTAATCCGAATCTGGACAAAAACAAATTCCTCAAGAAGTTTAAGTTTATAAAGAATTATCTGGATACGTCCGAATTCAATGGCAAACCGATCCTTACCATATCTGTCCGCGAAACACTATCGGATATTTATTATCGCAAACATCCCAAAACGGAAAAAACGATAACGAAGGCGAAGCGTCAACAAGGTATTGACAAAACACTTGATGATGGTGGCGGTATCACCTCCAATCTGGAAGAAATATTCAAAGGGGTAAATATCTTCGACAATAACATCAACATACTATTGAATCGTTTTGTCAGCCCGCTATCTTCTACTTTGGCTACCTCCTACTACAAGTATTACATCATGGATACGCTCGATGTTTCGGGTGATAAATGTGTAGACCTGGCATTTGTTCCGGTAAACAGTCAAAGTTACGGATTTACCGGCCGTCTATACATTACACTGGACGGGAGCTATGCGGTAAAGAAATTCCTGCTGAATACACCGGCCAACATTAACCTGAACTGGGTGGATAAGCTCCGTATCGAACAGGAGTTTAAACGAATGCCGGATAGTACCTGGGTACTAAGCAACGAAAACACATATGTCAACTTCTACATCGTAAAGGGTACACAACAATTATATGCACACCAGGTACGTAACTTCGACAAATATAATTTCAACATACAAAATGCGGACTCTATCTTCGGGCTATTAGGACCTGTTCATATTCTGCCGGAAGCTACAGCACAAACCGATACCTTCTGGATAAATAACCGGCATATCCCTTTAAAGGAAAAAGAGAACGCATTGGATGATTTGTTGGCACAGTTACGCAAAGTTCCGGCATTTAATGTTATTATCAAAACGGCCGAAATTCTTATCTCCGGCTATGTTCCTACCACCGGGGATAAAAGCAAAAGCAAATTCGACTTTGGTCCGATGAATACAACATTCAGCGCCAACCATTTGGAAGGCTTCCGTATGCGCGTAGGCGGTATGACTACAGCCAACCTCAATCCTTATTGGTTTGCAAGTGGCTATATGGCATACGGTGTAAACGACCGTAAGCTGAAATACAACATAAAACTGACACATAGTTTCAACAAGAAGGCTTACCATGAAGGAGAAAGTCCTGTTAATAATCTCTCATTCATCCAGGAATATGACGTTTACACCCCTGGCCAGGATTTCTTATTCACCAGTAAGGACAACATGTTTGTAGCCTGGAAAGTAGGTGAACCTGTAACTAAGATGCAATACATCCGTAAAAGTATGTTCCAATATGAAAAGGAATGGCTGAACGGACTTACTTTCAAGACTTGGGCACGTAACGAAAACAATGAAGCTGCCGGGACATTGCATTACGATTTAATGAATGAAAACGGAACATTAACCCGCATAAAAAGTATTACCACTTCCGAATTGGGAGCGCAGTTACGCTTTGCACCCGGCGAACGCGCATACAATGGGCGTGCCGGAAAAGGATCGGTATTTAACCTATCGAAAGACGCACCGGTATTTAAGTTATCACATCAGCTGGGAATAAAAGGCGTACTTGGAAGCGATTATAATTATAACCATACGGAAGTAAGCGCGGAAAAACGTATCTGGCTTTCATCTTTCGGACACATCGATGCACAGGTTAAAGCCGGAAAAGTATGGGATAAAGTCCCCTTCCCACTACTTATCATGCCTAATACCAACCAGTCCATTACTATCCAACCGGAATCATTCAATATGATGCGTGCCCTTGAATTTGTAACGGACCAATATGTATCATTCTATTTTACATATTATTTGAAAGGATGGATATTGAACCGCGTACCCGGAGTAAAATGGTTAAGATTACGTGAAGTTGTTTCTTTCAGTGGAGTCTACGGTGGACTAACCGACAAAAATAATCCGGAAAAGACTCCGGGATTATTTGTACTACCTGACGGAACAAGTCCATTGGGACATACTCCTTATCTGGAAGCCAGTATCGGTTTAGAGAATATCTTTAAGATATTACGTATTGATTACTATCGCCGGTTAACCTATTTGGATCAGCCCGATATTAAAAAAGGCGGTATCCGTATAGCTCTCCGATTCTCATTCTAATCTTGGAATTAAAGCATAAAGAATGATGGATCAAAAAACTCCGACATTTAATCATACTCCAAATGCTTGGGCTTTGCTGCCTCTGGCTGTATTTCTGCTATCGTATCTGGTAGTGTCTATATTAGCCGGAGATTTCTATAAAATGCCTATTACCGTTGCTTTCGTCGTATCATCTATTGTAGCCGTAGCCATATCCAAAGGGGGAAAATTAAACAACAGAATTGAACAGTTCTGCCGAGGGGCCGCTAATAGTAATATAATGCTAATGGTGCTCATTTTCATACTGGCCGGAGCTTTTGCCCAAACAGCTAAAGCGATGGGGGCTGTAGATGCAACCGTAAACCTGGCCATGTCCGTTCTGCCGGGTAACTTATTAGCTGCCGGAATCTTTATTGCCGCCTGTTTCATATCCATATCCGTTGGAACTTCCGTTGGTACGATAGTCGCTTTAGCTCCTGTTGCCATAGGAATAGCCGACAAAACAGGAATGCCCGGCGCCTTAATGTTGGGTGTTGTTGTTAGTGGAGCTATGTTTGGGGACAATTTGTCTTTTATCTCCGACACCACAATTGTGGCAACGCGAACGCAAGGATGTAAAATGGCTGACAAATTCAAAGTGAATATACGCATTGCAATGCCGGTAGCTATTATTACCGGCATCATATACATACTTATCGGTAGTGGTATGGATAATACATATACGCCTTTACCTATCGAGTGGGCGAAAGTGATACCATATCTTATTGTTCTGATAATCGCAGTATGCGGTGTACACGTCATGCTGGTACTTTTCATCGGAATTATTCTTTCAGGCATGGTAGGTTTGTTTACCGGCAGTTTCGATGTATGGGGATGGAACGCCGCTATGGGTTCGGGTATAACCAATATGGGGGAACTGATTATCGTTACCCTGTTGGCCGGAGGCATGCTTGAAATGATCCGGTATAATGGAGGCATTGATTGGATTATTCTGAAATTAACTTCACATATTCGTTCCTCCAAAGGAGCGGAAGCCAGTATCGCCGGTTTAGTAAGCTTTGCCAACCTCTGTACGGCCAATAACACAATTGCCTTGATTATGGCCGGTCCTATAGCGAAAGACATTGCCGACAAGTTTAATGTAGATCCGCGCCGCAGTGCCAGTATATTAGATATATTCTCTTGCTTTGTTCAAGGAATCATCCCCTATGGAGCCCAATTATTGATGGCTTCCGGATTAGGTGGCATATCTCCGATTGAAATCATGCAGTATCTGTACTATCCTTATTTACTGGGAGCAGGGGCTTTGCTTGCGATCTTATTCGGGTATCCGGGGAAATTCACCAATAAAAAAGAGGCATAAAAAGCATTCACTTTTCATACCTCTTTCTTTATTATATATAAAGCTGTTATTATTTCAATCCCCGATTCTTCAATAAAGGATCGATTCCCGGTTCTTTACCACGGAAATTAACGTACATAACCATTGCATCATCAATACCTCCCGGTGTAAGAATATAAGTACGGAACTTATCGGCAATTTCCTGATTAAAGATATCACCTGTTTCTTTATAGGCCTCAAAAGCATCGGCATCCAATACTTCTGCCCAAATATAGCTATAATAACCTGCCGTATATCCACCTTCCATCGTATGCTTAAAATAAGTAGTACGATAACGTGGAGGAATCTGACGGATCAGGCCACGCTTATTCATCACATCTGCTTCAAAAGCCTCTACATTGAAATCGGCAGGTATTTCCTTCAATATATGATAATCCATATCCAATAAAGAAGCAGCAACATATTCAGTAGTAGCAAATCCCTGTCCGTATTTACCGGATTTAATAATCTTATCTACAATAGCCTGAGGTATCACTTCTCCGGTTTGGTAATGTTTAGCATATACTTTCAGAACTTCCGGTTCAAACACCCAATGCTCCATTACCTGAGAAGGCAATTCTACAAAATCACGAGGTACACCGGATACACCATAATAATGTACATCCCTGAACAGACTATGCAAAGCATGTCCAAACTCATGGAATACAGTCTCTGCTTCATCGGCACTTAGTAAGGCAGGTTTACCTTCTTCCGGTTTGCTAAAGTTAAACACAGTAGTAACAACCGGAGCAAGTCGTTTTCCATCTTTATAAGTTTGTGACCGGTAACTTCCGCACCATGCGCCGGCAGACTTACCCGGCCGGGTAAAGAAATCCATATACAATACACCCAAATGTGTACCATCTTTATCCTTACATTCAAAAGCCATAGCATCCGCATCCGGCTTTGGTATATCTTTTATTTCCGTAAAAGTAACGCCATATAACTTATTAGCCACATAGAAAGCACCGTTACGGACATTATTCAGTTCCAGATACGGACGAATTTCATTTTCATCCATATCGAATTTTGTCTTTTTAGCTTTTTCAAAGTAATAACGCCAGTCCCAGCCTTCTGCTTCAAAGTTCCCTCCTTCTTTCTTAATTTCCGCATTGATGTCGGCTAATTCATCTTTGGCTTTTGCCAAAGCCGGAGTCCATATCTGATTCAGCAACTTATAGACATTCTGTTCATCCTTAGCCATACGGTCTTCCAGTACAAATGCAGCAAAGTCGTCATCTCCCATCAGTTTCGCTTTTTCCAAACGGGCAGTTACCAATTGCTTAACAACATCCTTGTTATCATTTGCATTGTTGTTATTACCGCGATTAGTATATCCTTTAAAAATCTTTTCACGCAAAGCACGATTATCGGCATACTGCAAGAAAGGCATTACACTCGGGTTGTGCAATGTAAACAACCATTTACCATCCATACCGGCATTTTTTGCGGCAGAAGCTGCTGCGGCAATAGAAGTTTCCGGCAGTCCTGATAAATCTTCTTTTTTATCAACTATCAATTGAAATGCATTCGTTTCTTTCAATACGTTCTGGCCGAAGGTAAGCTCCAGTATCGAGATCTTCTCATTCAACTCACGCAATTTTGCCTGTTTATCCGCATCCAGATTTGCACCTCCACGAACAAAGTCTTTATACGTTTTTTCCAGCAGTTTCTTCTGTTCCTTATCAAAACCAGAAGATGCCGGGCTCTCATACACGGCTTTAATTCGAGCAAATAATCCGGGATTCATCCGGATATCGTCCTGATGCTTAGAAAGCAAAGGAGACAACTCCTGTTCCAATGCCTGAATTTCCTCAGTCGTATTCACACTGGATTGTCCATTGAAAGCATAAGACACTTTTTTAAGCAATTCGCCACTCTGGTCAAAAGCTACAATTGTATTCTCGAAAGTAGGCGCTTCCGAATTATTTACAATAGCATCTATCTCCTTCGATTGTTCTTCTATTCCTTTCAAAAAAGCAGGCTTATAATGCGCTACTTCTATTTTGTCAAAAGGAGGTACACCAAACGGAGTTGTATACTCCGTAAAAAACGGATTGGACGTAGTATCTGCCACATCACCCTTTTTAGAGGAGCTACAAGCTCCCAACATAACTGCTAAACCCGCAGCCATAAGCATTTTGTTCATATTAAGTATATTGCAATATTAGAATAATTTCAATTAGATTACATATTGCGCAAATATACAGAAGTTTTAAGATAAAAATCAAACAAAAAAGAATATCTTCCTTTTAATCTATTCAAGGCAGATATTCTTTTAACTAAATGGTTATCCAAATGAGCGATAAAAAAGAAGCTATTCTTTTATTGTATCATCAACAATGCCTCCTTCTATATCTTCATTTTCAATAGTTTCTCTCAAATCTTTAATATCACCGGATGTATAATTATCCGATACTACAGAACGAGTTGATTCAGTTTCACTCTCCAAATCAGAACTTTCGTCCCACAATGTTTTCATTATTTTCTCTGGCATACAAATATTATGTTTTTTGTTTACTAAACTCAGTTTTATAACAAATAGAGTTCATATTTTGTTTTCTCATGGGTATCGCTTATTTTAGCAAATAAAACAATATATAAAATGAAGAATAGAATATCACAACTTTTCGGTATACAATATCCCGTTATACAAGGAGGAATGGTATGGTGCAGCGGATGGAAACTAGCATCGGCAGTAAGCAATGCCGGCGGACTTGGATTATTGGGAGCAGGCTCTATGCACCCCGAAGTGCTTCAAGAACATATACGAAAATGCAAAGCGGCAACAAACAATCCTTTTGGTGTAAACGTACCCCTTATGTATCCGGAAATAGAAACAATAATGAATATAATTGTTGAAGAAGGAGTAAAAATAGTTTTCACTTCTGCCGGTAATCCGAAAACATGGACGGGCTTCTTAAAAGAACATGGCATCACGGTTGCCCATGTGGTAAGCAGTTCCAAGTTTGCGACCAAATGCGAAGAAGCAGGAGTAGATGCAATTGTTGCCGAAGGTTTTGAGGCAGGCGGACATAACGGACGGGAAGAAACCACTACGATGTGTCTCATCCCCGCCGTACGCAAAGCAACTTCACTCCCATTGATGGCTGCCGGAGGAATAGGCACAGGTGAAGCTATGTTGGCTGCTATATCGCTAGGTGCGGACGGAGTACAAATAGGAACACGCTTTGCTATCACCAAAGAAAGTTCGGCTCATGAAAACTTCAAGAAACTTTGCCTGAACCTCAAAGAAGGAGACACAAAGTTACTGTTGAAGAAACTATCTCCTACCCGCCTGGTAAAAGGAGATTTCGCCTCTGCTATAGAAGAAGCCGAAGCCCGTGGCGCTTCCATAGAAGAGTTACGTGAATTATTAGGTAAAGGACGCGCCAAGAAAGGTATTTTTGAAGGCGATCTAAAGGAAGGTGAATTAGAGATAGGCCAGGTAGCTTCCCTTTTCTGGGAATTGCAATCTGTCGATGATATAATGAAAGAAATCATCAATGGATATAAACTGTCTCTCGACAATATAAACAACATGAAATTATTCTCGTAAAAAGAGCAGTCTTTTGAACATCAAAGTCCCGTCTTAACATTCCAAAGGTCTGCTCTTTTGAAATGTTAAGACGGGACTTTTAATGACAAAAGATATATCCTTTAAAAACTATTCAGACTTAATGCTATTAACAGGATTTTCATTGGCCGAACGCCAGTTCTGGAATGTAACGGTCAGTACCGTAATAATCCCCACTATAATAAAAGCAATAATATACACCCAAATATACATCGGCGTCTTATAAGCAAAGTTTTCCAGCCAAAGACTGATTCCATACCAGGCTAACGGAGTAGCAATAATAAAACAGATACATAATATGCGGATATAAGTTTTATTAAACATGACAATAATTTGTCCGGTAGTAGAGCCCAACACCTTCCTTACGCCAATTTCCTTTTTCCGGTATTCACTATCAAACACAACCAGGCCAAACACGCCTACAATAGAAATAAAGACAGCAATCAAACTAAAAAGGGTAATCAGGCTACCCAGGTTTTGTTCATTCTCATACAACCTGTTCAATACGTCATCGAAGAAACGGACATCAAAAGGAAAATCAGGATCGAAAGATTTCAACGTTTCACGTATATAATCCATCGCAGCATAGAGATCCGATCCCGCTTTTACTTTTATATAGGCATATTGGTAATTTCTGTCTTCCGAACCATTCCAACGACGCGCACCCCACACAAAGAAGGCCATTGGTGTAACTTCCATACGGAAAGAAGCAAACTTCACATCCGGCATAAAACCAACAATCTCCGTACTGTCTATCATATCCACCAACTGAAAATCATATTTCTTCCGAGCAGCTTCATTAAAGATATATGCTCCTCTGGTCGTCTTCATATCTCCCTCCCTGAAATCACGACCATCAACAACCTTTACTCCCATCACCTTCAAGAATTCAGCATCAACAGGAAGACACTGATAACTGATATCTTTATCTTTAAATGTACGCCCCCAATTCATATATTGATCTGAACTGGAAAGGAGGACTTCGGCAAAGGTGGCATCCTCAATGCCAGAGAAATTCTTCACCTGTGAAGCAAAAGCCTTATAACTACTTTGCAGTTTCTGGCTCATATTCGTTACAATCACGGCATCCTTATCATAACCAAGCGGTGTATGGTGCATATAATAGTTTTGAAGATACATGAACATCGCTCCAATAATCAACGCAAACGATGCTATATACTGCACGCTAATCAATATATTACGCAACTTCTTCCCTTTGGGAGACAATCCAAAAGAACCTTTCAACACAAGTGCCGGTTGAAAAGAAGTCATATAACAAGCCGGATATATTCCGGCCAACAATCCTGTCAATACAGCAATAAAGGCTGTTATGCCAACCAATAACGGATGGCTGCTAAGGCTCATATCGGCACTTACCAAATCTGCGATAAATGTCCATCCTGCTATGAAAACCAACAAATAGGCAATCAGGCAAGAGAGAATACTTATTATAACGGCCTCCAAGATAAGAGATAGCCGGATCATAGATTCAGAACCACCTAATACTTTTTGAGTATTGATACTCTTTATACGCATCGGAGTTAACGCCGTACTAAAATTAGTAAAGTTAATTCCGGCTATCACCACTATAATAATAGCAATAGTAAAAAGAAGCAACAAAGTTTGCTTACTGGTTTTAGGAGTAGAATCGTATAAGATTTGTCCGCTGAAATGCAGATCGGTAAGCGGAGTGATATGCAAAGTCATTCCTCCCTCTTCCCATGAAAAGTCCTTACCGAAAGACTTGTTGGTTTCAACATATCTCTTAAAATTATCAAGTAAAACAGTTTTATTTTCCGGTTTGTCTATACGAATAAAAAAAGAATAATTCCAGTTGCCCCAATTATGTAAGTTCTCGTCACCCAACGAATAATAAATCATATTACCCATTGAACTATTTTCCGGGAAGTCCTGATATACGCCTCCTACCGAAAAGGTTCTGTCCGGTGTCTTCAATATCTTTCCGGTGGCCGACTGATTACCAAATACTTTCTTTGCTATACTTTGGGGAAGTAATACCTTTTCGGGATCTTTCAAGGCATCTATGTCTCCTTCCAACATTCTGAAATCAAACACTTTCGTCATCTCCGGATAAATCCTGCGGCTAGACTCCTGAAAGTTATTCCGGCTACCGTTTTCATCTACATAGAAGAAAAGCTTCCCAACCCATGAATCAGTCAGCGCTCCAGCAATAATATGAGGAGAGGATTGTATAAATATATCAGCAACAGGACGACTGATAATGGCTAACTGACCACGTTCTTCACTATATGAATCTACTCTATAAATAGTATCAGCGTGCTTGTCGGAACGGTCAAATGTCTGATCATAATCCCATTGCATCATAATAACCATGAAAGCGGCAAATGCAATAGAAAGTCCCAATACATTCAATATCGCTGCCATCTTGAAACGACGTAGCACGCTGATAAAATTCCTCAGAATAGTTTTCATATCCCTAGTATTAAATCCATCATTTAGTATATAAAACGTATGAGAACTATTGAGGGTTGCATATTTTACAAATCTTTTTTGACTTGCTCAAATATAATTTAGATAAACTCACTGACAGACGAAACGATACTACCGTCGAACAAGTTAATAACACGGTGAGCAAAACTGGCGTCATGCTTGGAGTGGGTTACCATTACAATGGTTGTGCCTTCCTTATTCAATTCCGTCAATAACTGCATAACCTCTGCTCCGTTCTTTGAATCCAAATTACCTGTAGGCTCATCGGCTAGGATTATCTTCGGGTTAGATACAACGGCACGGGCTATGGCCACACGCTGCTGCTGACCGCCGGACAACTGCTGAGGGAAGTGAGCCGCACGGTGACTGATGTTCATTCGTTTCAGGATGTCCGTTACCATTTGCTTACGCTCGGCAGCTTTTATCTTTAGGTAAGTCAACGGCAGTTCTACATTCTCGAACACGTTCAGTTCGTCAATCAAGTTAAAACTCTGGAAAACGAAGCCGATATTTCCTTTACGTACCTGAGTACGTTCTTTCTCTTTTAAATGGCCTACTTCCAGTTCTCCCAAGTAATAATTACCCTCAGAAGGATTATCCAACAAACCAAGGATATTCAATAATGTTGACTTACCGCAACCGGAAGGTCCCATGATTGCAACAAACTCACCGTCCTTTACTTCCAATGATACTTTATTCAATGCAATTGTTTCTACTTCCTCTGTGCGGAAAAACTTACTCAATCCTTCAATCTTGATCATAATCGTAACTATTTTATTGTTTATATATTATTCTGTTTTAATACTATCTACCGGATTTTCACTTGCAGCACGCCAATTCTGGAAAGTTACTGTTATAATAGTAATCATAGCCACCAATAGGAAAGCAACTATAAATACCCACCCATAGATAGGTGTCTTATAAGCAAAGTTTTCCAACCAACGACTTATCGCATAATAAGCCACCGGTGCTGCCAACATAAAGCAAATCAAAAGAATACGGCAATATGTCTTATTGAACATAACCAGTATTTGTGAAGTAGTAGACCCCATCACTTTACGCAACCCTATCTCCTTCCGGCGATATTGACTTTCAAACACAACCAACCCGAAGACGCCTACAATAGAGATGAATACAGCTATCAGACTGAAAAGAGTAATCAACATACTCAACTTTTTCTCTTTAGCATAAACGGAATTCAATACCTCATCGAAAAAGCGAACATTAAAAGGATAATCCGGATCAATATTTTTCAAAGTATCCTGCACTTTCTGCATAGCCGCACGCATATCGCTTCCGGCTTTTACCTTAATATACGCATAAGCCGATCCGTTACCCCAATTATCCTTTCCCCATAGATAAAAGGCCATCGGAGTCACTTCCGTCCGGAAACTGGCAAATTTCACATCCGGTATAAAACCAATTATTTCCGCATCATCAATCCTGTCACCCAATTGTATGTCAAATACATCCCGTCCACGTTCATTAAAAATAAATGCACCATGATTTGTCAATTCGTCTTCATTCCTGAATTCACGGCCTTCACTTACTTTTATTCCCATCACATTCAGGAAGGAAGCATCTACCGGCAAACATTGAAATTGAATATTCTTGCCATTCAATTCGCGTCCCCATCCCATATACTGGTCTTGACTGGATAACAGCATTTCCGCAAAAGTGACACCTTCAATACCGGAAAACGACTTTACCTGATTGACAAACGCACTTTTACTATTCTTCACAGCTTGGGTAACATTCGTTACAATAATCTGGTCTTTCTCATATCCTAAAGGAGAAGTAGACATATAACGATTCTGTAAATACATAAACATAGCTCCTATAATCAGGGCAAAAGAGGCAAAAAACTGAATGCTGATCAACACATTCCTCAATACGCGTCCCTGAGGAGACAAACCAAAAGTCCCTTTCAGCACCAATGCCGGAGGAAAAGAAGTTATATAGCAAGAGGGATAATAACCGGCCAATAAGCCGGCAAAAATGGCAATAAATGCCGTGATAGCTATCAATCCGGGATGAGCTGCCAATGAAACGTTTGCATCTACCAGTTCAGCCAACGAAGATATTCCAACGGAATAGACCATCCACAAGGCCAACAAATAAGCAACAATACTAATACATACGGCCTCCGTCAGCAAAGAAAAACGAAGCATACTTCCGGAGCCACCCAGCACTTTCTGTGTGTTTATACTCCTTATTCGCATCGGAGTTAAGGCCATACTGAAATTCGTAAAGTTAATGCCGGCAATAACAAGAATGACTATTGCGATAGCAACCAATATCCACATTGTCTGACGATTCGACTTAGGAGTCGAATCATAAATTACATCTGTTGTAAAATGTACATCCGGAAGTTGCACCAAACGGAAATTAATCTCTCCGTTATACCAGGAAAGATTTTTCCCCAACTCATTTTTCTTATAATAAGCCAGAAAATCATTTACCAAGTCTTTCGATGATTCGGGAGAATCCAGACGAATATAAAAATAATAGCTTGAATTGCCCCAGCTTTGCAGATTCTCCTGTTCATCCATTGGCGTATAAATCACATTCTCGATAATACTGTTCTTCGGAAAATCTTTATAAACGCCACCTACAGTAAAGCGTGCTCCAACATTCTCTTTAAAAGCCCCGCTAAACATAGACTTAATTTCTCCGGTCTCCAATATTTTTCCGATAGCCGATTCTTCCCCGAAGATTTTCTGGGAGAGGCTTTCCGGGATTAATACCTTATCGGGTTCGTTCAACGCCTTTTCCGATCCTTCCGTCATATCAAAAGTAAACACATCGGTAAAAGAAGGATAAACCGCCATATCTCTTTCCAAATAACTCTCCTTTTGCCCATTCTTCTCGACAGTAAAAAGTGTTTCATTACTGAATGGGCGCGTTAAAGCTCCTGCCTTGATATGTGGAGAAAAACGAATGAATACGTCCGCCATAGGACGTGCAAAAATGGCTTGAAAAGGATCTCCTTCCCACTGCAATTCTACTCTGTAAATATTCCGGGTGTCTTTATGAAACCGATCAAAAGTGCGGTCATAATCTACCTGCATCATAATTATCATAAAAGCGGCAAATGCGACAGACAGCCCCAAGATATTAAGAGTTGTTGCCATCTTAAAACGCCGCAGCACGCTTATGAAGTTTCGAACGATTGTTTTCATATAAAATATTATTTATTCGGATTTTTAACTATTGCTACACGTTTCTGAAACTATCCACCGGATCCATATTCGCAGCTCGCCAACTCTGAACAAAAACAGCAGCAAATGAGATAACGAAGCAGAACAAGCCGGCAGCAATAAAGATGAGCGGGCTCAATGCTATCCGGTATGAATAATCGGATAACCAATCAGTTCCATAATGGTAAATTATAGGGACAGCTATCACAAAAGCAATACCTACATAGACCATAAACGTACGTACCAATTTTATCAATATCTCTTTATTTGTCGAACCAAATACTTTACGCACCGCAACTTCCTTAGAACGTTGTTGGATGAAATAAGTAGACATGGCAACGAGACCAAGCAGAGAGATAAGAATAGCGATAATAGAGAATACAATCACAATCTTTACCAAACGAATCTGAGAATCGAATGTTTTCTGTAGTTCCTGATCCAGAATATAACTATCGCATTCCAGTCCGGTTATTTTCTCAAACACGCGTTTTATTTCTTTATTAGCCGCAAAAAGATCGCCTTGTGTTTCTACAAGAAGAATCCATGCCCCTTCATCGTCTTTCAAAAACCGGAACATGACAGGGCTTTCTACCCGCGTAATATTCCCCAGATGGAAGTCTTTGATAACACCGGCTATAGAAATAGGTTCTTTCCATCCGTCAAAGGTAACAGACGGCGCATTTTGCGGAAGATTCATCTCTTTTAAAGCATACTCACTCATAAACCAACCAAAGGAAGAAAGGTGGTTATCCTGCAGAATTTCCAACCCCAGGATATCATAACATTCCTTATCCATCGCAAATTGCTGGAAGGAAAGAACCTTACCGTCCAAACTAACCGTTTGATTATTGCTGCCCCTCAAAGGAAGTCCCTGAGTTTTTCCTACAGCTTTAACTCCCGGCAAGCCACGCAGTTCATTCACTAACGCCGTACATTGGCTGTTATCCACCGAATTAAGCATCACAGCTATCTGATTGTTTGAGTTATAGCCCAGAGGTGCATGAATCATATGTTGTATTTGCCATATCATCAGGATAGAGGCTGCAATCATGGCTATCGTAATCACATTCTGGAATATAATAAAGAACTTACTGAACACCATCTTGGTCTTGGCCCGGAAAGTTCCGCGCACTACATCAATCGGTTTTGGTGCGGAAATAATAATGGAAGGCAGTAACCCTGAAAGAGCTCCTATCACCAGCATTCCTCCCAGCATAGACAACAGCCAGGGCAATGTTACCAGCACACTCATATCAATTTGTGTCTGCAACAGGTCATTCACAAACGGAACGGCTGCCAAAGCAAGCAGTATTGCAACCACAAGCGACAGGAAGGTAAGCAAAGTAGCCTCCAGCATCAGCCGTGCAAACAACTCTCCACGTGAAGACCCCAGTAACCGGCGGGTAGCCATTTCTTTTGCCCGGAAACCGGCTTGGGCAACCGTCAGATTAATATAATTGATTACGGCGAAAATAAGGATCAGGATTCCGATGGACATCAATACAAGCACAAACTTCTTATCGCCGGTTTTCAATGAATTGGAAACTGCGCCGGAAAAATAGAAATCTTTCAGCGATTCGATACGTACCTCTTTAACTACTCCCATCTCGAAAGGCCAATAGAATGTTTTCATCCATTCCGTCATCTCTGCGGCACGTGACGGGAAATTACTACCTTCGCGCGCCATAACAAAAGCAACCGTAGCACCGGCATTACCCATTCTGTCAGGAGCCAACGACGGATTAAAACAAGCTACTTGCTCCCAGCGCAAAATAATATCTGCTTCAGGTAAAGAAGAGTGACGTATGTCTTCTACCACGCCATTGACTATGGCCGATATAGTATCGCCAACAAACAGTTGTTTTCCCATAGGGTCGTCATTACCAAACATCTTACGGGCAAAGGAAGAAGATATAACGGCATAATTACGTGCTGCCAACGCCTGCTTGCGATCCCCTTTCAACAACCGGAAGTCAAAGAAATCGAAGAAGGTAGAATCAGCAAACATAACGCCTGCTTTCAATTTCTTATCTTCACTGACAACCTTAGACCCTTCACCGCCATAATTAGCCACTACCGGACAGACCTTTTCCACTTCGGGATACCGGTCTTTTACTTTATAAGATATGGCAGCCCCGGCTTCAACCCAGTTTTCGTTACCTACCATGTAAATCCGGGCAGCTTTGGAATGCTGCCGGTCGGTAGACATTTCCTGTACCGTATAAACTGCAATTAGCAACACGAACATCAATGAAATGCTCAGTCCGAATATATCGATAGCCGTATAGGCTTTGTTTCGGTTCAGAAACTTAATGAAGGTTTTAAAATTAAGCAGATTATTCATAATTCTTTATTTTTTATTTTATTTGTTCCATGCCGGCGGAACAAAATGAAACATTTCATTCTTTATTCCGATTTCAAACTGTTTACCGGATTATCATTTGCCGTATGGCGGACATCCAGGCTAACAACAGCCAGAATAATCAGCATAACAACAGCGCCGCAACCGATAAATATGTACCAGGAAAGCGGCACTTTTTCCGAAAATTGCTCCATCCATTTCTGCACGGCAAAGAAAGCAAGACAACCACCTAATACTATAGCCGGTAACGCTATACATATTATATCTTTAAGGAACATCTTCATTATTTCCATCAGGGTAGAACCGCTTACACGGCGAATGGCAATTTCTTTCCGGCGGCGGTTCACTTCATCATTCGTGTAACCAATCAGCCCTATCAGGGCAATCAGAAGGGTAATGCAACCGCCAATCATCACGGAATCGCGGAACTGACGGGAGTCTGCATATATATTCGTCAACTCTGTCCGGTAAGCATTCAATACCAAGTCACGGTCCGGGAACAATGAAGAGATCGTTTTCTGTACCTCTGCCATACCGTCAGCATCCAGACGATGGAACTTCACAAGCAGTAACCTGGACGGAATATTGTCGTAAAACAGCACCGAGGGGCGCTCATCCTGTGCATCTATAGATCCCAGGCGGATGTTCTCAAATACGCCGCAAATAGTATGCGCCTTCATATCATCACCGCAATGTTCTGTTACACAAATTGATTTACCTATTACATCGTCTGTCCAACCGGCAACAAGTTTCATTTTCTCTACAAAGCGGCGATCTACCATTACCTCATCGGAATTAGTTACATTTTCCGTAAAAGACCGTCCCTGAATAACCGGTATTTCCATTATTTTCAGGTAGTCGTTGCCCACCCAATAATGATCCGCTATATTAAACAGTTCTTTGTCAGTCCCGGGCAGATAGACATTATTCCCGCTAAATCCCCAGAACGGTACTTGGGTAAATGTTGTTACAGCAGCCACTTCCGGCCGGCGCATCAGTTCATATATGGCTTTGCTACGCGCGGTGGAATCTATTCCCACCATCTCGCAATAAGCCAGATTATCATAACTATACCCCGGATTATCGTTCACCATATAAGTATATTGACGTCCGATAAAAGCCAGCATCGTAAACAAAAAACCGGCTGCAATAAATTGGACAAACAATAAAGCCAGCTTCCAGATACGTTTACTTTCCCTGAAATTTCGAAATGCCGAAGCTACCGGTATGCGGGTATATAAATAACCGGGCATCAACCCAGTACCCAAAAAGACGAATGCGCAAACCAGTAACAGAATCAGGCTGCCTTTCGACAGCAACAAGGCTTCCAGCGAAGCGTCCAGCAATTCTTCCACTGTTCCCCGAAATACCAATATCAATACAGTAGCCAGCAGCAATGAAAGGATTATGTGTACGAAAGCCTCTCCCAGCATCATACCATGAATATTTCTACCTCCCGCACCATAGCACTTATGTACGGCAATCTCTTTGGAACGGTTTACAATACTGGAAACAACAATTAAAATATAATTCATCATAGCCGTACCTATCAAAGCCAATGCCAGCAGAGAAAGTAACCATGTCATCCTTTTTACCTGCGGATCTTCCTTATGTATGTCCGGCAGACGATGCAATGTGTACGAAAACTTGAATCCGGCTTTTTCTTGTTCTTCCGGAGGGAAATATTTATTTACTACCTGTTGTATTCCTTCTGAAACAGATTTAAGAGAAGTGTTAGGATATAGCTTGATGTAACTTATATAGCGGTCGTTGCCAAACAGGTTCGTATGTGAGTTTGCACGCATAAACCGGGGTGAAGAAGGCATGGAAATAATGACGTCATAACTATCGGACGCATTTTCAGGTATTTCTTCATACACGCCGCTAATAGTAAGCTGGCGCTCGGGAGCATCATCCGGTGTAAATGTTTTCCCAACCACATTGCCTCCTATGTTTTTCGCCATACGGCTTGAAATCATAACCTGCATCGGGGTGGAAAGCACTTCCTTCGCATTTCCCGCCAGAACAGGACGGGGCAACATATCGAACAAACAACTGTCTCCGAAAATAACCTTTCCTTTATATTTCAGCTTCGTATCCGTCATTGTAAACGTCCAGGTTCCATAAGGATTGATACGGGTAGCCATCTCAATCTCCGGAATATTCTCCTTCATCAGGCCGGCCGTTCCTCCGCTGGTACGTCCCCAATCCTTTAATTCTCCATCTCTTTCTACACTCTCCCATATCTGGTAAATACGGTTGGCTTCCGGATAAAAACTATCATAAGATTGCTCAAAATACACTTTTGCTATCAACACCAGGCCAACAGCCAGGCCTACACCCAAAGAAACAATCTTCATTATATTATGTCTTCCCTTTTTAAACAGGGAACGGAATGCTATTATTATATTTTTCATATAAGCACGGTTTATTCTAATACCAGAACTTCATTGTCTTTATAACTTTCGTAGCTGGATACAATCACTTTCTCTCCGGCTTCCAGCCCTTCAAGCACTTCATAATATTGCGGATTCTGACGGCCGATCTTAATGTTACGGCGATATGCTTTCTTACCGTCCTTATCAAGAACAAATATCCAGCTTCCGCCTGTACTCTGGAAGAATGTACCTTTCGGAATAATAATACTTTCGGTAGGCTGCCCCAGCTCAAGGTTAATATAATAAGTCTGTCCGCTACGGATATTATCCGGACGTTCTCCGGTAAATACAAAGTCGGTACGGAACTTGCCGTCGCGTACTTCCGGATATACTTTACGTACTATCAAGTCAAAACTGCCTCCCTGACGGTCGAATGTAGCGCTTAAACCGGATTTTACACGGTCAATATAATGTTCATCTATCATCGCTTCAATTTTATAATCGGACAAGTCATTGATCTGTCCTATCTTCTGTCCCGGAGTAATATTCTGTCCCAATACAACGTCCAGCAGTCCCAATTCGCCATTAATCTGAGAACGTACATTCAAGTTTTCCTTACGTTCCCGTATCAACAAGATATTCTTACGCATATTTGCCAAACTGGCTTCCATTTCATCCATCTGAATTGTACGTGAAATAGAATCCTGACGCAGACGTTCAGTTATCAAAGCATGTTTTTTAGAGACTAATTCATAATCCTCCTTTGCTTTCAGATAATCTTCTTTAGCAATCAGATTTTCTTTATACAGCTGTTCTTGCTGGCGATAAGCACGTAAAGCACGTGTCATATCCATATCATATTGTAATTTCTCCGTTTGATTGGTCAGTTTATCCTGTTCCATCGTCACCTGCGTATTACGCAGGAAGTTTTGTTTCTCAGCCAATTCAGCTTCTGCATTCAGGATTTGCAAATCCAGGTTAGAATTGCTAAGACGTACTATAATGTCGCCTTTCTTCACATGGGCGCCTTCTTCCACTACTTTCTCTTGTACGATACCGCCTTCTTCCGGACTTAGCTGTACAACCGTAATAGGCTGCACCTGGCCATTTACGCGAACGAAGTCATTAAACTGCTCATGGGTCACATCTCCAATACTGATACCACGAACATCAACCTTCAATGTAGAAGCGTGATCACCAAAAATAATCCATCCCAATAATACGACAAACAGAGTTCCACCTGCAATGTACGGAATATGTTTTTTCTGAATGCCTTTCTTTTTTTCTAATTGTATATCCATTGTATTTTATTTTTTATTTTCCTGATTAATAATTATATCTATTACTTTCCGATTATCCCGTTTATAAGCGGTTTGCCTTTATAATAATCTACTAACTTCGATTTCATAAGATACATCAATTTCTTTTGAAGAAGATCTGCTTTCGATGTAAGCAAATTGTTTGAACTGGTTTGTACGTCCAATGAACTCATCAAACCTTCTTCATATTTACGAAGTGTTACACGATAAGCCAGATCATTAGATTTTACTTGCTTATCCATCTGGATTGCCTCTTTCGCATATCCTTCACGATCCAGAACAGACTGTTCTATGGCATTCTGCAACTGACGAAGAACTTCTGTCTTTGTTTCTTCCGCGATACGCAAATTATTACGGTAACGACGTACGTTGGTTACTTTACTCAAACCGTTAAACAAAGGAAAACTAACGCTAAATCCGACGTATTCGCCGCGGTTATTCTTAAACTGGCTGCCAAAAGCAGCAGCTGCTGCTTCCGATTTCAGATTTTCAAAATAGTTTGTAGAAATACCGGCATTAAAATAGATTTGGGGCAACATTGCGCCTTTATACATGCGATACTGATATTTGCTGCCTTTTAACTGGTAATCCGCCTGCAGGGCTGTAGGATTATTTGCGCTGGCATAATCAAAAATCTCATTAACGTTTTCAACCATCGGTCCAAAAGATACATCCGAGAGGAGTGTATCAACTTCCAATTCCATATCGGAAGGACAATTCATCTTTTCTTTTAACGTCAGCAAAGCCGCATTATAAAGATTCTGCTGATGGGTCAGGCTATAATCATCCGCTGCTACCTGAGCTTCAAATTGTGCCACATCGGCTCTGCCTTTTAAACCGAGTTCTTCCTGACGTTTCGTTTTATAAAGGGTTCGTTGGCTTTCTTCCAATTTATCAGCCGCCATCTTGATCGTACCTTTATAATATACAACATTCATATAAGCCTCCATCGTTTCCAATGCCAAATCATCTTTTTTCTTCTGTATGTCATTCTTACCCATTTTCACATTCGATTTAGCCAATAGCCATTGGTTAATCAATTGTCCGCCTGTAAAAACAGGTATTTGTGTAGATAAGCCGTATGAATTATTAAAAGTAGATGTATTGTTATATGTATTCGTTTCCGGGTCGATTGAACGTCCAAAATTATACTGTGCGCTTATACTGGTTGACGCGGTCGGAAAGAAAGAAGCAATTGATGCGTTATGTTCCGCCTTATATGTGTCATGCGTATAAGCCTGTTTTTTCACAGCCGGGCTATTTTCAACGGCGTACTGCATACATTCATCTAATGTCCAGGTCTTCTCTTGTGCTATTGCCACAGTAACCAGACCACACGAAAGAACTGTTGTAAGTAATATCTGTTTCATCGTTATATTATTTTCTGCCTATATAGAAGCAAAGAGCATGCCAAAACAGGTAAATCAATATTTATCAACACATTAATAAAAACAAAGAAATAAAGGAGTGTCAAGAAATTAGACAGTGCTGTAAAATAATTGGACAAATTCCAGCAATCGCCTCTTTTCATAATCATTCCGATCGACTTGAAGAAAACAACCATTTTTGGTTGATTTTAGAAAAACAACCGATTTTGGTTGATTTGAAGAAAACAACCGATTTTGGTTGATTTGAAGAAAACAACCGATTTTGGTTGATTTGAAGAAAACAACCGATTTTGGTTGATTTATCAAGAGATATGTTACCTTTGTAGACAACTATTCAATGTAGACGGAATATGAATATAAAAGGCGTTATAACAGGAGATGTTATCAATTCAACAGCAATAAGAGTTGATTGGAAAAAACAATTAATAGATTCCATCCAAGACGTTGCAGATGAACTAACAATTCTAACTCCTTTAGAAATTGAGTTTTTTAGAGGAGATAGCTTTCAACTTGTTGTAGACAAACCTGAGGAAGCACTAAAAGTTGCTATTCTATTACGGGCAGGGCTCAAACGCAAAACTCCACCTGAAAGTAAAAATATATGGGACGCCCGCATCGCTCTTGGTGTAGGCGAAATATCTTATACATCTGATAAGGTTGTTATATCAGACGGGGAAGCATTTCATTTTTCCGGATGGGGGCTTGATGAAATCGGAAAACAAAAACTGACTATAAGGACAAGATGGGAAAACGTAAATGAAGAACTAAAAGTTAGTACTGCATTTGCAGATGACATCATTTCGGATTGGACAAATTCGCAAGCCCAAGTCATTTATCCCACATTACTTTACCAGACATCACAGAAAGACATCGCAATAGAGTATAATAAGACTGCCCAAAACATAAGTAAACTACTTGGAACCGCCAAAGAAAATCTTATCCGTATGTATTTGGAAAGATATTCAACATTGATAACCAGAAACTTAATATAACAAATATGATAATTTTGCTAAAACTACTATTTGCCCATTTCTTTTCAGATTTTATTTTACAAACAGATCGCATCTGCGAAAGGAAAAAAAGGGAAGGCTCTATTAAATTCCGGTATCAATTTCTCCATAGCCTAACTCATGCATGTATAACTTATCTTTTTGTTGCACAATGGAATAATTGGATTATTCCAACAGTAATCCTCGTAACTCACTTTATGATGGATTATGTCAAATCTACATATATGAAAGATGGGATGAAGACATTTCTTATAGATCAAGTAGTTCATATAGCAGTTATTTTTACACTGTGGATACTCTTATATAAGAATGGAATGGTTGGATTGGAATGGTTGGAATATTATTTGGATGATTCTCGTTTTTGGTTTGTTATTACTGCATATTTGCTTGTGTTGAAACCAACCTCAATTTTTCTTAGTCTATTCACTAAACGGTGGACACCGAAAGAAACTATATCTCAAAGTCTTCCTAATGCAGGAAAAACAATAGGATACCTGGAGCGGATACTCATATTGACTTTCATTCTCACCGGAAATATTGAAGGCGTTGGATTTTTACTGGCAACCAAATCTATTTTCCGTTTTGGAGAGTTGAATAAAGCCAAAGATATTAAAATCACCGAATATGTACTTATAGGTACTTTTGCGAGTTTTACAGTCGCTATTGTTATCGGATTCATCACCCTCAAATTACTTAAACTATGTATATAAAATCCTAAATTATAATCTCAAGTATTTTTATTACCTTTGCCTTACATATACATTATATATAAATAAATGGCAAAACAAGGAACCATACTCGTTGTAGACGACAATAAAGGAATTCTTACAGCTGTACAGATGCTGCTGGGTACTTGCTTTGAGAAAGTAATTACAATTTCTACGCCAAATAAAATCAAATCTACGTTACACGATGAACAGGTAGATGTTGTTTTACTGGATATGAATTTCAGTGCGGGCATTAATAATGGAAATGAAGGGCTTTTCTGGTTATCGGAAATAAAAAAAGAACATCCTTCCATTCAAGTCGTACTTTTTACAGCTTATGCGGATATAGACCTCGCCGTACGCGGCATCAAAGAGGGCGCTACCGATTTCATCGTAAAGCCGTGGGACAATGCAAAACTGTTAGAGACATTACAATCGGCCTACAATATCCGTATATCCAGCAATAAAAAGATAAATGCTGGCAAAAAGCAAGTTATCTCTAAGGAAAGCGGTATGTTTTGGGGAGAAAGCAACTCCATGCAACAACTCCGTAATTTAATTGAAAAAGTATCTAAAACAGATGCAAACATCCTCATTACGGGTGAAAACGGAACAGGAAAAGAGATGTTAGCCCGTGAAATACACGTATTATCCAGCAGAAAGAACGAAGCTATGATACCTGTGGATATGGGTGCCATTACGGAAACGTTATTTGAAAGCGAGTTATTCGGACATGTGAAAGGGGCTTTTACCGACGCCCGTGCCGACCGTCCGGGAAAGTTTGAGGCAGCAAACAACGGAACTCTCTTTTTAGATGAAATAGGAAATCTTTCCTATCATTTGCAAGCCAAACTTCTTACCGCATTACAAAGAAGAAGTATTGTCCGCGTAGGAAGCAACACTCCTATTCCGGTCAATATCCGCCTGATATGCGCCACAAATAAAGATTTACAGGAAATGGTACAAAAAGAAGAGTTTCGCGAAGATTTACTCTATCGTATCAACACCATTCATGTAGAAATACCTCCACTCCGAGAACGGCAGGAAGACATTGTTCCGCTAACAGAGTTATTCCTTTCCAAATATGGCAATATATACGGTAAACAATCCCTGCATTTAAGTAATGATGCCAAAGAAAAGTTGAAACAACAACCATGGTATGGAAATATCCGGGAATTGGAACATACCATAGAAAAGGCTGTTATTATTTGTGAAGGCGATGTATTGGATAGCAATAATTTTGATTTTCCACGAAGTAAAAAGGATGCGCCGGCAAAAGATATTACCACTCTCGAAGAGATGGAATACAACATGATAAAAAATGCCATGGATAAATATGAAGGAAATCTTTCTCTGGTAGCAAGCCAGTTGGGTATTTCCCGGCAAACTTTATACAATAAGATCAAACGATACGAATTATAATAATCACCTATTAAATAACGGACCGACAGATTAATAGCTGCTACGGGATTTGGCACATTAAAGAATTATTCGTATGCTGAAAGGTATATATTACAGCCTCACACTTCGCCTTTTACTGTTGATCATTACAACGGTAGGGCTTACCTATTGCTGTTTAAACAGTCTTTGGGGCTTTTGTATACCGGTAGCCCTTTGCTGGGCTATGTCGTTATTGATGGTTCGGACATTGTATAAACGTAATGCTCAAAAAATAGCATTCATGTTTGATGCAATAGACAATAGTGATTACGCTTTTAAATATGCTACACGCGGGCATTCATCCAATGACAAACTGGTAAGCGAATCGTTGAACCGTATCACACAAATACTATTTCAGGCGAAAGCTGATGCCATTCAAAAAGAGAAATATTATGAGCTTATCCTGAACTGGGTAAATACAGGTATTTTAGTTATAGACGACAAAGGAAATATATACCAAACAAACAATGAAGCATTACGTTTGCTGGGCTTAACGGTTTTTACCCACGTAAGGCAACTGGGACGTATTGACAAGGGATTGGAAGAGACCATATCGTCTATCCTTCCCGGAGAAAAGCATCAGGTCTCTTTTACAAATGAAAGAGGAACGGTGCATCTGTCTGTTCGTGTTTCCGAAATGTCTTTAAAGGAAAAACATGTACGTATCATTGCCCTTAATGACATCAACAGTGAATTGGAGGAAAAGGAAATTGATTCATGGATACGCTTAACCCGCGTGTTAACCCATGAAATAATGAACTCCGTAACTCCCATCACCTCATTAAGCGAGACATTGCTTTCCATCCATGAAGATGTTAATGAAGACATTCGCAACGGGCTGGAAGTAATTAGCAGTACGGGAAAAAGCCTGATTGCCTTTGTAGAATCATATCGTAAGTTTACCCACATCCCCACTCCGCAACCAACCTTGTTCTACGTATCCAAGTTTGCAGACAGGATGGTACAATTAGCACGGCATCATAACAGTTATCCCAATATTACGATACATACAGATGTGCAACCGTCCGATCTGATTGTATATGCTGATGAGAATCTGATTACCCAGGTTGTCCTTAATTTACTAAAGAATGCAATGCAAGCTATCGGTAACGAACAGCCAAACGGTTACATCGAACTAAAAGCCTACACGAATCAGGAAGAAGCCATTTTAATTGAAGTAAGCAACAATGGTCCACTCATTCCTCCCGAAGAAGCCGAACATATTTTCATCCCGTTCTTCACGACAAAAGAAGGCGGTAGCGGTATCGGGCTTTCCATCTCCCGGCAAATTATGCGTCTGTCAGGCGGAAGCATAGCCCTGATAAGTTCTCCGGCAACAAAAAGGACTACATTCGTATTAACCTTTCCATAAAATTCCGGTTCTCTTCAATAAAGGATTTTTTTAGTCTCTTCTCCATTCTTTCTTCAATCTTTTGTTAATAATAAAAGATTACGTACCTTTGCAACCATGACAAGAACAAATAAATCGGATTTGGTCTAGTAAACAATCTGCGTTTCTGATGCGGATTGTCCCTTCGTTTACTCTCAGATAATCTTTCTGAGAGGTTTTTTCATGCATTTATATTTCAGTTTAACTTGCGTACAATGATGAAAGTATCATTATGCTTTTGCGTGTATGCTATATATATTAAAATAATGAGTAACAAAAACAAAACAATTCACGAATTCGATTTTAATTTAATCTGCGAATACTTTTCAAACGTAGAACGTCAAGGACCGGGAAGTCCTGAAGTAACTGTCAAAGCATTAGGCTTCATTGATAATCTGACCCCACAATCCCGAATTGCCGACATCGGATGCGGAACAGGCGGACAGACTATGACATTGGCTCAAAACGTTTCGGGTCAGATTACAGGGCTTGACCTTTTCCCCGATTTTATTAACATCTTCAATCGAAATGCCCATACACTTGGTTTGTCCGACCGAGTAAATGGAATTGTCGGTTCGATGATAGAGACGCTTCCTTTCGGGAAAGAATCTTTAGACCTGATTTGGTCGGAAGGAGCTATCTATAACATTGGTTTTGAACGAGGGTTAAATGAGTGGAAGCAATATCTAAAGAAAAACGGTTATATCGCCGTATCGGAAGCTTCATGGTTTACAGAAGAACGTCCGGCAGAGATATACGACTTTTGGATGGCAAATTATCCCGAAATAGATACTATTCCGAATAAAGTTGCCCAGGTGCAGAATGCAGGCTACGTGCCTGTTGCTACTTTCACTATACCGGAGAATTGTTGGACTGAGCATTATTTTGCTCCATGTTGCAGGATACAAGAGATGTTCCTAAAAAAACATGCAGGTAATCAAACTGTAGAGGAGCTTATTGCCGGACAACGCCATGAAATGGAATTGTACCATAAATACAAAGAGTTCTATGGGTATGTATTCTATATCGGTAAGAAAATCTAAATAAACTATTCGGGAGGTTGCCTTGAACGACAATCTCCCGATTTAAAGAAAATAGCAAATCTATCCCTCTTTTACAATCAGATATTCAGCAACAAACTTTATCTTTGCAGTGTTACAAATCAAAACGAATGATTTTTCAGGATCTATTAAATACAACTCGTTTGTTGTCAACTCAAAAAGATGAATATACTAGATAAACTAAAGAAGAATCACCATCCAAATTCCGGTGCGTTAGATTTACTTAAATACATTGGTCCGGGACTATTGGTTACCGTAGGTTTCATTGATCCGGGAAACTGGGCTACCAACCTGGCAGCCGGTTCAGAGTTTGGTTATGCGTTGCTATGGGTAGTGACTTTCTCTTCCATCATGCTGATTATCATACAACACAACGTAGCCCATCTAGGTATTGTAACCGGACTATGCTTATCGGAAGCAACAAATAAATATATGCCCCGCTTACTGAGCCGTCCTATACTTGGCTCGGCAATGCTGGCAAGTATCTCCACCTCTTTAGCCGAAATATTAGGAGGAGCTATTGCCCTTCGCATGTTGTTCAGTATACCAATCAAAATAGGTTCCATTATCGTTACCATAGCCTGTATCATCATGTTATTAAGTAACACATATAGCAAAATAGAGCGTTGGATCATTATGTTTGTTTCCATCATCGGACTCTCTTTCCTATATGAATTGGCTTTGGTTGATGTACAATGGGGTGAAGCCGTACAGGGATGGGTAAAGCCATCCTTTCCAGAAAATTCTTTGCTCATTATTATGAGTGTGCTGGGGGCGGTCGTTATGCCCCATAATCTATTCTTACACTCGGAAGTAATACAGAGCCGTGAGTGGAATCTTGAAGATGAAACCGTTATCAAAAAACAATTGAAGTATGAGTTTTACGACACATTGTTATCAATGGTAATCGGCTGGGCCATTAATTCGGCAATGATCATACTGGCCGCCTCCACCTTCTTCAAAGAAAAAATAGCTGTTGAAGAATTAGACCAGGCACAACAACTGTTAGTACCATTGGTAGGAAGCAACGCGGGTGTTATCTTTGCCGTCGCTCTTTTATTCGCAGGCATTTCGTCTACAATTACATCAGGTATTGCAGGAGCTTCCATATTCGCCGGATTTTTCGGAGAAGCTTATAACCACAAAGATTTACACTCAAAGCTAGGTGTATTATTATCTTTTGTCCCGGCTTTACTTATCATCTTCCTGATTGGAGACCCGTTTAAAGGGCTGATCTTATCACAGATGTTATTGAGTGTCCAACTTCCTGTAACAGTCTTTACGCAGGTGTATCTGACTTCCAGCAAAAAAGTTATGGGTGTCTACGCCAATAGCCGGTCAACAATGATAATCCTGTTGCTTTTGGGAACAATGGTAACCATATTGAACATAGCGTTGCTGATAAGTCTCTTTTAGGATAATCCAATGCCGCTACTTCTTATAAAAATGAAGAGGTGAAGCAGGAAAAAACACCTATCATTATGTAACCAATAAAGAAATCGCTACCTTTGTTCCCTTAAAGGAAACATCATATAATATGAGCGACATCAGTACAAATGAAGAAGAAGGCAAAAAAAGCCTGAATTTCATCGAAGCAATGGTAGAGAGTGACCTGGCAGAAGGTAAAAACGGAGGATACGTACAAACACGTTTTCCACCGGAACCCAACGGATACCTTCATATCGGACACGCCAAAGCGATTTGTCTGGACTTTGGTATTGCAGAGCGCCACAACGGTGTATGCAACCTTCGTTTTGACGATACCAACCCGGTGAAAGAAGATATGGAGTACGTTGATTCCATTAAAGAAGACATCGAATGGTTAGGTTTTCACTGGAACAAAATATATTACGCATCCGATTACTTCCAGCAATTGTGGGATTTTGCCATCCAATTGATTAAGGAAGGCAAAGCCTATGTAGACGAACAGAGTGCCGAAGTTATCGCCCAACAAAAAGGAACTCCTACGCAACCGGGTGTAGACAGCCCTTTCCGCAATCGTCCGATAGAAGAAAATCTGAAACTGTTCAATAAAATGAATAGCGGCGAACTGGAAGAAGGCTCTATGGTGTTGCGTGCAAAGATAGATATGGCCAATCCGAATATGCACTTCCGTGATCCGATTATTTATCGCATCATCAAAACATCGCATCACCGTACAGGCAATAAATGGAATGTATATCCGATGTATGATTTTGCTCACGGACAAAGTGACTATTTTGAAGGAGTTACCCATTCCCTCTGTACACTTGAGTTTGTTGTACACCGTCCATTATACGACCTGTTCATCGATTGGTTGAAAGAAGGAAAAGACTTGGATGACAATCGTCCACGCCAGACCGAATTCAACAAACTGAACTTAAATTATACACTAATGAGCAAGCGCAACTTGCTGATATTAGTAAAAGAAGGTTTAGTAAATGGTTGGGACGATCCTCGCATGCCAACTATTTGCGCATTCCGTCGCCGTGGTTATTCGCCGGAATCAATCCGGAAGTTCATAGATAAAATCGGTTATACAACCTATGATGCGTTGAACGACTTTGCCTTACTGGAAAGTGCCGTACGTGAGGATTTGAATACACGTTCAACTCGCGTATCAGCGGTTCTTAATCCGGTAAAGTTAATTATCACGAACTATCCGGAAGGACAAGTGGAAGAAATGGAGGCCGTCAACAATCCGGAAGATCCGTCGGCAGGAACTCACGCAATTGAGTTTAGCCGTGAGCTATGGATCGAAAAGGAAGACTTTATGGAAGACGCTCCGAAGAAATACTTCCGTATGACCCCGGGACAGGAAGTACGTTTGAAAAATGCCTATATAGTAAAATGTACAGGCTGTAAAAAGAACGATGCCGGTGAAATTGTAGAAGTATACTGTGAATATGATCCGCAGACAAAGAGCGGAATGCCGGACAGTAACCGCAAAGTAAAAGGAACTTTGCATTGGGTAAGCTGTGCACATTGCTTACCTGCAGAAGTTCGTTTATACGACCGCCTGTGGAAAGTGGAAAATCCACGTGACGAATTGGCGGCTATCCGTGAAGCGAAAGACTGTTCGGTGTTAGATGCAATGAAAGAAATCATCAATCCGGATTCTTTGAATGTATTGACTAATTGTTATGTAGAGAAATACCTGGCAAATGCCAAACCTTTAAGTTACCTGCAATTCCAGCGTATCGGTTATTTCAATGTAGATAAAGATTCTACACCGGAAAAATTAATCTTTAACCGTACCGTCTCCTTAAAAGACACATGGTCGAAGATCAATAAATAATGTGCCTATTTGCCAATGCGATATGTCTGTAGAGTTACTTATAAGCATTGGCAAATTGGCAAATTATTACATTAACTGATTATTATTAAATATGAAAAAAGACGATATTTCACGCTTATTGCAACGTTATCTGAATGCAAAGGAAGGAGGAAAAGAACCTTATTTTGATGCAGATGAAATTGACGACTTGCTTGAAAGCTTTGAAGAGTCTGACGATTATACCTATTATGATGAAGTTTTGGAACTCGGTTTAAAATTTCATCCTAACAATACTGCACTACTTATCAAGGAGTGTAAACAATATGTGTATAATAATAATTTCGAAGATGCGTTGAAACTTATAGACAGCATTGCCGAAACCAATAATGAAGATCTGGACTTATTAAGAATAGAGTGCTATTGTTATACAAACAAACATAATAAAGCCATTGAATTTGTCCAAAAGCTTATTACGGACAGCTGTGAATACCAGGAATCCATTTTCGAGTGTATTATTCCTATACTGAACGACCTGGACTTATTTAAAGAATCAAGAGAGTTTATAGACCTTGCCTTGAAGATGTTTCCGGAAAACTTTACCATAAAAAATGAATTATGTCTTTTATTGGAAGCCGAAGGAAAGTTTCAGGAAGCTATTAAAATATGCAATGAGTTAATAGACAAGAATCCATATTCCTGTGATTACTGGTTTACTTTAGGACGTTTGTATTCCATGCTTCCGGATTACGACAAAGCTATTGAAGCATTCGACTTTGCCCTGACTTGCGATGATTCGGACATCGAGCTTAAAATCTTAAGAGCCTACTGCCTGTACATGAATGAGAACTACGAAAAAGCAATTGAAGCTTATTCCGAAGTAATAGACAATGATGATTATTATTGGATAAAACCTCATCTGGCAGAATGTTATATTAAACTTGAGCGTTTCAAGGAAGGCTATGATATACTGAAACAGCTTCTGTCCAAAAAAGAGGTTAAGAAAGAGCCTACTGCTTACGTAAACTTCATTCGTTGCTGTTTGGAAATAGAACGGGAAAAAGAGGCTTCCACCACCTTAAAAAAGGCCATGAAACTATTTCCGGACAATGTGCGTATTTTATCTTTGCTTGCTCTTACTTACTTAGAGAACGGACAAGAAGACCAAGCCCTCAATATTACCGATTATCTGTTCAATGCTTTAGACTCTGCCGAAGGAGACACGAATGAAGAATGCAGTAGCCTTTTGCGTGCCGGACAATATTTATATTTAAAAGGTGATATCGAAAAGGCTCTACAATATTATCATAAAATAATGCAGAAGAATCCGGAAACACCCTATATACATATCCACATAGCAATGGCTTACCTGGGTATGGGAGATATTCAAAAGTTTCAAGAACATTACAAACAAACATCTCCTCAGGAAATGTTGAACTTTTTAAAGAATTCGGGAATAAGCCTTGATAAAATAGATTTGAATAATCCGTTTATCAATCACCACATTCCTCCGGAAGATTTAGCAAAAGAATTTCTAAAAAACAAAGACAATAGTAATTAACAAGAACTACTCAAAATGGACAGAAAACTAAAAGACTACGGCCTCTTAGTATTAAAAGGAATGGGAATGGGTGCTGCCGACGTAGTACCGGGCGTTTCAGGAGGGACAATAGCTTTTATTGTCGGTATTTATGAAGAATTGATCGACTCAATCAAGAGCATCAATGGCGCCTCACTGAAATTGCTACTCAGTGGAAAAATTGCTACCTTCTGGAAAGCTATCAACGCCAACTTCCTGCTTTCCATTGTTGGAGGTATAGGTATCAGTATTTTCTCTTTGGCTAAAATCATCACTTATCTGCTGGTTTATCATCCTATTTTGGTATGGGCTTTCTTTTTTGGCCTGGTACTGGCTTCTACCCTGTTCGTATCTAAAGATATAAAGAAATGGAATTGGAAAACGATTCTAAGTTTCATTGCCGGAGCTATTCTGGCATTCTATATCACAGTAGCAACACCGGCCGAAACATCCAATAACTACTTATTTATCTTTCTATGCGGGGCAATTGCCATTTGCGCAATGATATTACCGGGTATTTCAGGCAGTTTCATACTGGTGCTGTTAGGTAAATATTTTTATATAATGGAAGCTGTCAAAACATTTAATATTCCGGTTATGCTGGTATTTATATGCGGAGCAGCTATAGGCATTACCTCTTTCTCCCGGATTCTATCGTTTGCATTACGCAAATTCCATGATATAACTATTTCTGTTTTAGCCGGTTTTATGTTAGGCTCTTTAAACAAAGTCTGGCCGTGGAAAGAAACGGTGGAAACTTATATAGATAGCCACGGGATTACAAAACCGTTGGTAGAAGTAAACATCATGCCAAACCAACTGGTTTGGGAAGCTGTAGGATTAATGATAATAGGCTTTGCCATGGTTTACTTCCTCGAGAAATTATCCATGAAGGGAACAAAAGCATAAAACAAAAGAGCTATCTTTTGAACATCAAAGTCCCGTCTTAACACTTCAAAGGTCTGCTCTTTTGAAATGTTAAGACGGGACTTCTTTATGCAAAAGATATAACCTTTAGATACCCTTTAGCCGTATCAGCCAAAGGACTTACCAATAGGTTATTGTCCTTCCAATATTACTTCTTCCACATGGTGCATTCCGCCTTCATATTTCTTTCCGGTTTTTGTATAACTATACATACCATGATTTGTTATTATGGAGATAATCAATGCTTTGCCTTCCAATACCGATTCATTTAACAGGAATAACGGATGGCGTACGGTAAACGTATCTCCATTTTCCACATATCCTTTTGAATATTCGGCAGTTAATGCACCGGAGCTTCCTCTATCCACCTTTCCATAAGAATAGATACACTCTTCAAAAGTACTGTAGAAGGGCTTGCTATCCGGATCGGCAGGATGTATTATCACTTTATTAATCATCAAATCAATACCGGTTTTATTGATGAGCTTGACGTCCAGAACAGAAGTGATATGTTTCATTGTTATTGTTGTTCCGTTCACAGTATCTATCTTTACCGTTCCCATCATAAGATCGTCAAAGCGGAAAACCTCAGGAATAGAGTCCGTCTTATAATGACGGCTAACATAATTGAGTTGTAAAAGCTCTCTTGAAACCCTGAAAACGACCAACGAATCATCCCCCTTCACAACGCTACCTTTAAAAGCGGCATTCTCCAGACCTATTCCGTCCACCAGATAAAAGGAAGTAAAAGGGCTCATCACAGAAGTTCTCGTCTCCGCACCTTCCGATTTTGTGGAAGCATCCAGAGCTTCTTGCGATTTCGCAGAATAAGAAAATAAACGATGTCCTTCATTCCATTTGGAAACGAATAGTACGGAGGGATCTGTTTCCACCGCATTATTTTCAAGCTGTACCTTTAAATCAATAGTTACAAGTTCCTGCACGGGTCCGGGAGGAATTGGAGGAGGAGGATACATGCCATCATCACCATCACATGCAGACATAAGAATGGCTATCGCCATTAAAGAGATTACTTTTTTCATACTTCTTATATTTAGGATTAATACAAACTAATAGGAAAACCGCAAGCCTAATTGCAAGCCGAACAACCATGGATGTTCTTTGCGCACGGTAGGTATGTCATTGCCATTGTCAAAATAATAACCTACTCCGGGTTCGAGATATAAGGACAGAGGAGGAACCAGCTTTACTTCCGCTCCCACCGAAGCATTCATAGAAAATTGCCACCGGTTCATATCCAGTTTCATATACTCATTCTTCAACCGCCGCCGGGCCGATATACTATATTCCGTTAATACTCCTCCCGACACATACACGGAGAATACGCCTTTACGGTAAAACGTCCAGTTGGCTTTGACAGGAATACCCAGATAATGGATACGCTGGCTTCCTACATAACCCGTAGCTCCGGACTGCTTAATGTCGGAATAAAGGAATGTATAAGACAGTCCGCTTTCCAATCCGAAATCGTCCGTTATGTTCTTCTTTACGGAAACTCCGACAGACAACGGCATACGGTGAACATATTCGTAAGAAGTACTTCTCAACTGAGGCAATGTATTTGCCGACAGCGGAACCATTGCACGTTCCAGCTCCGGTTTATCAGGATCATCCGGGTTTTCAGGATCAGTAACAGGAGGCTCCGGATTACTAGCAAGAAAATCATTATTACCAAAACCGTCAAATCCTTTTACCATTTTACCGCTACCTGCACCTATACCGAACGACCAGCCTTCGGCATGTTTTTTATAATTCCTCTTTTTCCGGCTGGCAATGTCTTTAGAGAGTTTCACTCTCTTCTCCGGCTGCGGACCTAAATCCGAATGTTTGGGTATCGATGTTTCCACTGCTTCTTTCTCAGAAACGGCCTCTTCCTCTTTCGCTGGCTCACATTCCGGAATAACAGGTATTGCATCAGCAATAGCAAGAGATTCGGAAACAACAGAGACAGAAGAGCTTTGGCTTGCCGGACGTTTCTTTACCGGCAGAACAGGATGCTGCGGTACAGCAGGAGAAGTAGTCTGAGTTTCCGACATCGTATTCCCCCCTCCTGCTTTCTCGATCGGTTCTGCAACTGTCACAGTCTGGCTATCCGATACGATCACCGCAGTCTCTTTTTGCAAAAATATCGGAATAGACACAGCAATGCACAATAATATCACTGCCGCCACAGCCCACCAGCGATAAGGCATACGACGGACTACCACCGGTGATGAAGCCAGTTCTTTTTCCAGCTTCTCCCACCCGCCTTCGCGCAACGGAAGATGAAATTCATCCTGACGTTGGCGATACGTTTGCAGTATGTCGTGTTCTTTATCCATCCAGTTTATCTTTCTTTTTTTAGTTCTTCTCTTATTCTGGCAACCAAAATCTTACGTGCCCGGTTTAGCTGGGACGCAGAAGATTTTTCATTGATATGTAACTGGGCTGCTATCTCCTTATGCGACCAGTGTTCAAATACATATAAGTTGAACACAGTTCGGTAGCCATGCGGCAAATCGGTAACAAAACGCATCAGGATATCCATTGAAAGACTACTGGCATCAGGCTCTAATTCATCAGGCAAGTCATAGATCTCATCCAAAGAAACGCCCTCTCGAAGTAAATCTTTCCTGCGGAGGTATTCCAGTGCCGTATTTGTAAACACTTTACTAAGCCAAGCCCGTAAACAACCTTCGCCTTTGTAAGTAAAAGAAGAGATAGAGGAGAAAACTTTAAGGAAACCGTCGTGAAGAAGGTCGTGTGCCACCTCGATATCACCGGTGTACCGGTAACACAGGCACAACATCTTTTCCGCATAAAGCTCATATAGCTCTCTGCGGGCCGGATTATCTCCCACCCTGCATTTGTCGGTCAACTCAGATTCACTCATTCTCTTCTATAGTGCTTTTACTATATATATATATAAATGTAATGATTCCGGAAATACTGCATGCAGGATGGGAAAAAATATCACAATTTATATTTATATAATTGAGCCATTACCTTTTGATACTCGTTTTGCAGCTGCATATAATTCTGCATGCTTTGATAATAGGTCGTTACATCAACGAAATATTCAATCATGGAAATCTGTCCGGTTTGTATTGCCTTATTAAGCAAAGCGAGGTTATTCTGGCTGTTAAGCACCCGGCTATATTCATCCATAGATGTTTTCAGAGCCGTCGATTGATTATACAGCTGATGCAACTCACTCTCTACCGTATAAGAGGTACTTTCCAGTTGTAAATCGGCATAAAGACTTTGTGCTTTTGCCTGTTTTACATTGTTCCGGTTAGAGAACAACGGGATGGATACGCCAACAAGGAATCCATTGAAACGTTCGCCTCCGGTTGCCGTATTCAAACGATACCCCAGTTCAAAGCCGGGCAAACCTTTCGCCTTATTGACATTTATCTGTCGCAACGCAGCGGTTTGCGCACTCTGCAAAGAAAGCAACTGCGGATTGGCAGCCATTGCTTCCACCTTAAAGTCTTCGAAGGAAAGAACATCCTGAACAGGTGCATACACGGTATCGGTAAAGTTGATTGCAATACCGCCGTTCAACGTTGCCAACTCCTGCAATTTAGCGACACGTGCCGCTTCATTCATACGCGCTTCGTTCTGTGCATTGAGCAGTTCCAGATTGATTTTATTTGTTTCCAAAATATTGGCATCACCGGTTGAAAGACGTTT
Organism: Parabacteroides bouchesdurhonensis; assembly: GCF_900186615.1. Taxonomy (GTDB): domain Bacteria; phylum Bacteroidota; class Bacteroidia; order Bacteroidales; family Tannerellaceae; genus Parabacteroides; species Parabacteroides bouchesdurhonensis. The sequence continues at coordinate 2,914,874 of NZ_LT896588.1, read as the reverse complement.
CTCATACAGGTCTGCCAACTGTCTCGCATTCTGCAAGCGTAAATCCGACAGGCTTTTCTGCTGATTCAACAGCACCAAATCCAGGCATACCGTTTTCGCCTGTAACAATATCTGCTGACGGAAATCGGCATGCTGACGATCTAAAGCAACAGACTTTGTCTTCGATAACTTACTTCTTTGTGCATAGACAGTCGGAAAGTCAAAAGACTGGGAAGCGACCAATTCACCCTGAATCCCCATACCCTCTTTATTTCCATATTGATGAGTATAAGACACAGAAGGATCAGGCAGGTTATTATCCAACTTAGTCTCCAGCTTCATAGCTGTTGTAAGCTGGCCGTTAGCCTGCAAATCTTTATTATTCGTCTCTATGCTTCGAAGCACTTCATCTATGGAAGTCTGAGCTCCGGCAGAGAAGGCCGTTAAAACCAAAGAGACTACAATGATATATTGTTTCATATCTATTTTTTATTCTTATTCATAAACAAGTAAACAATCGGGATGATGAATCCGTTCAGGAAGGTGGATGTAAGCAAGCCTCCCAGAATAACCCGGGCCATCGGGCTTTGTATCTCATTACCCGGCAAATCGCCGTTCAATGCCAACGGTATCAGTGCCAGAGCAGAACTCAAAGCAGTCATAAGAATCGGGTTCAAACGATCCAGAGAACCTTGCAACACGGCATCATTCAACGAATAACCTTCGGAACGTAACTGCGAATAATGGCTTATCAGCAGCATACCGTTTCGGGTTGCGATACCGAACAGAGAGATAAAACCGATAATAGCCGGAATACTGATCTCTCCCGAAGTAATCCACAGAATGAACACGCCTCCGATCAATGCCAAAGGCAGGTTCAACAGGATAACGCCACTCTCTTTGGCATCCTTAAACTCATTATACAACAGCAGGAAGATAACCAACAACGACATAAACGAAGTAAACAAAAGCGTACGGCTTGCTGCCGCCTCACTTTCAAACTGTCCGCCGTATTCAATATGATAACCTTCCGGCAGTTTGATGTTTTGCTCTACTTTTTGTTGTATATCGTTTACCACACCACGCAAATCACGCTCGGAAACGTTGGCGCTGATTACAATCTTACGTTGCACATTCTCACGGTTGATCGTATTCGGACCTGTTACCGAACGAATGTCTGCAACATAGCTCAACGGTACTTTTTTCCCTTCCGCATCAATCGTCAGGTTACGGATATCTTCCATCGTTGCACGGCTGGCATCCGAAGTTTTCACTGTCAGATCAAAAGTTTTGCCATCATCATAAACCTGGCTCACAGCTTCACCTCCAAGCATCACATTGATGTATTCTTCAAACTCCGGCAGAGAGATACCGAACTTGGCCAACAATTCACGTTTCGGGGTAATAGTAAGCTGCGGACGTTCTATCTGCTGTTCAACCTTCAAGTCTACCAATCCGTCAATACCCTGGATAGCACTTTTTATCTGGTTACCGATCGTAAACATCAGATTCAAGTCCGTTCCAAACAGCTTGATAGCGATATTGGCTTCCGTACCCGAAAGCATGGCATCAATACGGTGAGAAATAGGCTGCCCTATTTCAATATTGGCACCACTGATAGTGGAAAGCTTCCTGCGGACATCATTCATCACCTCTTCGCGGCTACGGTCTTTCAATACAAAAGGAGCTTCTATCTCGGAAACATTTACGCCCAACGCATGTTCATCCAGTTCGGCACGACCGGTCTTACGGGCTACTGTCTGGATTTCAGGAACCTGTAGCAGCATTTCTTCCGCACGGTGTCCCATCTCATCCGATTCATCTAAGGAAACACCCGGTAACGTACTTACATTAATCGTAAACGAACCTTCATTAAACGGAGGCAAGAAACTGCGTCCCAGATTAAAGAATACAACCAGTGCCACAACAAACAAAGCCAATGTAGCGCCCAGCACAATCTTTTTATGAGCTAAAGCTCCTTTTAAGGCACTTCCATACACGACTTTCAGTTTACGTGCCACCCATGCTTCTTTTAAGGCTTTCGCATCACTTCCTTTGGAACTGCTAAGTAAATAGCTACACAAAACAGGCGTCAACGTAAGCGCCACTATAGTGGAAGCAAACAGTGAAACAATAAAAGCTATACCTAACGGAATCAGCATACGTCCTTCCATTCCGCTCAGGAAGAAAAGAGGTACAAAGCTGACAACAATAATCAGCGTAGAGTTCAGGATAGGCATACGAACTTCACGGGAAGCGTCAAACACGACATCCAAAACAGAGCGCCTTTCACCTTCCGGCAATGCCCGGTTTTCCCGTATCCGCTTATATACGTTTTCTACATCCACAATGGCATCATCCACCAGTGAGCCGATAGCAATAGCCATACCTCCCAAGCTCATCGTGTTTATGGTCAACCCCAGATAGTGCAACACCATAATCGTAACCAGTAAAGAAAGAGGTAATGCCACTAATGAGATAACCGTTGTCCGTACGTTCATCAAGAAGACAAACAAAACGATAATAACAAAGAAACTGCCTTCCAGCAAACTGTTCTTTACATTGTTGATGGAGTTATCAATAAAATGGCTCTGGCGGAAAATATCCGTAGAGATATGCACATCTGCCGGCAGACTTTTCTGTAAATCGGCCACAATGCCGTCCAGTTTATCTGTCAGGTCAATAGTACTTGTATTGGGCTGTTTGGTTACCGTTATAAGTACGGCCGGTTTGGCACGTTCGGAAGCTGTTCCCAATTTGGGGCTTTTGCTTCCTATCTTCACAGTAGCTACATCCTGCAATGTAATAGGATAACCATCCACCGTTTTAATTACCCCTTGTGCAATCTCGTCGGCTTTTGAAGTGGACAAAACACCACGGATGATATATTCGTTATCAAATTCATAAAGTACACCTCCGTTGGCATTCCGGTTCATATTACGGCAAACGGCCAGGATTTCATTCAAGCCTACCCCATAATATTTCATCTTGTCCGGATTCAACAATATCTGATATTCCTTAATATCGCCGCCTATTACGGCCACCTGCGCCACACCTCCGGTAGACAACAATCGCGGACGGATCGTCCAGTCGGCAATAGTACGCAAATCCATCTCGGTAACATGTTCGGATACGCTTTTCGTATCGTCAACAGTAAGGCCGATAATCATCATTTCACCAAGAATAGACGATTGCGGACCTAAGGTTGGCTTACCTACATTCTCCGGCAAGCTCTCGCCTACAACAGCCAGCTTTTCCGATACGATCTGACGGGCACGGTAAATATCCGTTCCCCAATCAAACTCGACCCACACAACAGAGAATCCGGTGGTAGAAGAAGAACGTACGCGCCGTACATCCATAGCCCCGTTCACTGCCGTTTCCACAGGGAAAGTAACCAGCCGTTCCACTTCTTCGGGCGCCATACCATTGGCTTCCGTCATAATAACAACGGTAGGAGCATTCAAATCCGGAAAAACGTCTACATCCGTATGAAAAGCGGTGTAAGTTCCGGCTATCATCAACAACACCGCACAAACCAAAACGACCAACCGGTTATGCAGCGAGTAATATATTATCTTATTTAGCATACGAGTAATTATTTAATTAGCACATTGGCACATTATTAATGTGAGTGTGAATGCGCCGGAATGGCATTGGAAGCCGATGCCAGCTTAATCTGGTAAGCTCCTTTGGTTACCACATGATCACCCGCCTGCAAACCGGATAAGATTTGTACCTCAGAACCGTTATTTGCACCCAGCGTAACTGTCTTCTTTAAATAACCGTCTTCATCCAGACGAACGAACACAGAATAAACCCCTTGTTCTTCAATCAATGCAGAAACAGGCACACTCAACACATCTTCAATAACAGAAGACAATAAATAAATTTCCACAAAAGAACCGGGAATAACAGCTCCTTTATTATCAAACTCAAATGTTACCGGAACATAGAAGGAATTGGCATCAGACGATTTGCCGTACGACAACAAACGTCCGTGCAAATCCGACAATTTATAAGTCATATTATCGTATGGAGTACGAAAGTTTGCCGATTTGACCATTGGCAATTCACTATAATACTTTTCAGAAACCTCAGCACGCAGCACCAGCCTGTTGTTCTGTGCAATGGTTGCTATAGGTTGGCCTACAGATACATAATCACCTTCTTTTACCTGTATGTTTTTCAAATAGCCATTGATAGGAGAAACCACAGATACCCCGTTGGCCGTCTGCTTTCCGGCTATCGCCTCATAAGCTACTTTAGCATTTTCGTAGTTCAAACGCGCTTGTTCAAAGTCTTTGGCAGATACAATCTTATCTCCCACCAATTGCTGCATACGTTCATATTCTTTCTTTGACGTTTCATAAGCATACTTCGCTTTGGCGGCTACATTTCCATCTGATAATCCGCTGGAAGCAAGACTTAGGATGGCTTGTCCTTTACGTACAGCCGTTCCGTCTATAAACGGCAAACTGCCTAAAGTTACTATGCCGGGCACAGTTGCAACTACAACAGACTCATCGCCCTGTGCAGCCATTATGCGCCCGCTTGTTTTTATCACGTTGGTAAACGGAGCCGGCTGCAAATCCATAGTTTCCAGTCCGATTGCTTCGGCCAATGCCTTTTTAAAAATGACTTCACCGGGTGTATGTTCACCTTCATTCTCGTGCTCATGATCGTGTCCTTCATGCTCATGATCGTGAGCTTCGTGTTCATGTGAATGCTCGTGTCCCTCATGTTCGTCGTGACCGGCAGATTTGCTATTTCCTGCACAGCCGGCAAAAATGTAGGCGCAAAGCACCCACAATATATATATTTTCTTCATCGATATAAATTATTTATGTGCTTACTGAAATAAGAAGGAAAAAACGTTTCTTCCGGGAGAAATTTAAATTCCTTACGAGAGAAAACCAATTTTCATCCGAATGGGTTCAAAAAAAGTCAGCACAAAGGAGGGGCACGTAATCCGGATGCCGAAGCAATCCATGTATCGTGCAAGGATTCTATGTAGACGGCGCTTTCGCGTTCAAACATGCTTTCGCAAAAGACCGGCATAGGAGGATTGATATAATCAAAAAGAACTGCCAGCGGATAAAGGTGCATGTTTGCATCCACACTAGACACATGTAAATGGAGAGAAGAGAAAAAAGCCAGATTATGTCCGTCGCAACAACAACCGTGAGCTTTATTGGCATGATGAGATTCAGCCAGCGGCTTATAACACGGGAAACCGTCTTCATGATGATGATGCGGAACAATCACCGAAACCAGTACTATGATACCGGCCAGCAGCATCATATACCTGATAATATGTTTCATAAACCTTTTCACAACGACGGCAAAGATACTAAAAGTATTTGAATTCTCTATCTTCTATCAATGTTTCATAAATATTTTATAGAATCACGTCGATGTGTTGCGTTACATAATACGAGACAGTTCTTCTATGGAATCAACCAATATGTCAGCTCCGGCATTTTTCAGTTCCTCACGCGAACCATAACCATATAGAACCCCTATACACTCTATACCAGCCTGATGCGCCCCGTTGATATCAAACTTACGGTCTCCTATCATAATTGTTTTTTCCAATTGGGTTATTCCGGCATATTGCAACACATAACGTATAACTTCCGCTTTATCAGTCCGCGTATGCTCCATCGTATCTCCGCCAATATATTCAAAATATCGTGAAAGTCCGAAGTGTTCCAGTATCTTTATTGCCAATTCTTCCGGTTTAGAGGTGGCAACATAAAGTTGCCTACCCAATGCACGCTGTTGTTTAAGAAAATCTTCCATTCCGGGATAGACTTTATTTTCACTCCAACCTTGTTTAACAAAATATTCCCGGTAATAGCCTATTGCTTCAACTGCCTGCTGATGCGAGAATTGATAGATTTCCCGGAAAGAATCAACAAGCGGAGGCCCGATAAAAGGAGTTAGTTTCTGCAAATCATTTTCCACAATGCCACAATGCTTCAAAGCATATTGTATCGAACGGGTAATACCATAAAAAGGATCAGTCAATGTTCCATCAAGATCCATCAATATATATTTCTTATCCATAAACAATATTTCTATTTCCCCTAAATATAAAATCAACGCCTACAAAGAATGAACAAAGGTAATACATGTTCCTGTAATATTTATCAGATAATCCGATCGGGAGAAGAGCAAACAAAAGAGCTGACCTTTGCAACTAAAAGTCCCGTCTTAACATTTCAAAAGAGCAGACCTTTGAAGTGTTAAGACGGGACTTTTAGTTGCAAAAGATATATCCTTTACCCGGCAAGTAATTCTATCTGTTTATTTACCGGAAAGTCCAATGCTGTTCCGGAATAAAGCCGTAGCTTCCGCACGAGGCAGGTCTATATCCAGGAACAAACGTCCGGCAGCAGGCAAGATAAGTTTGCCGTCTTTCTGGCGGACAGATACGCGCTTGCCAAAAGCATCCGTAAGACGGATAAGGCGTTTGTCGGCATCCAGCTGAATTTCACCTGAACCGGACATGTGCCAGTACACAATACATGTCTTTCCGTCACGCTCAAACACGAAAGCACGAACAGGCCCTTCCGCATCGGTGGTTATCTGTTCGCAAGGATACAGCTCATAACCGCCTTTCTTATTCTTTAGGATCGTATATTCCTGATCGAGGTTTTTCAAAGCCTCCTTCTGTTCCTCGCTAAATGCACCTTTCAGCTTAGCATCTTCCCACCAACTGATGACCAACAGGTTATCGTCCGAACGGGGATGTTTTCGTATCTCTTTCAAATTGCCAACCAGCGATATAGGACTATTCCATGCCAAAGCCCGGCTGCATATATATTCATACATATCCGGCTGCATACCGATTGTTTTTTCACTGGGAGCCAGATAATTGACCCAACCAAAGTTGACCGACGTAAAATCTTTCGCTATCTGACGGGCTGCACGGGCTGTATATTTCTTCATGGCCGGACGGATGCGTTCGGGCGGGAATATATCGAAAGCGTTACCGCGGCTCAGTATATGCCAGCCGTAATGAGATTTCAACGCACCTTCCGCATATAGAGGTGACGGATTTAATTCTTCGTAAACAGACAACTGCGAACGGGATACGTTATACCAATAAGGCATTGGAACATCCTCTGCGCCATCAAAATAAACGAACTTGAAACCGGCTCCGGCATATATCTCTCCCAGCCTCTTCGACACTTCTTTTTGCAAACCCGTATTCTGGTCTATCCTGACAAACAAAGGCCAATCGTCTACATCCAGTAAACCGAACTTCTCCCCTTTTTCATAATTGCGCGGAACAGAACCACCTACTCCACGCGTACAGCCGGTTAACTGATACGGAGGCGTGGAAGTATAACCCGTGTACAACACTAATTCTTTTCCTATTTGAAGCAATGTACGGTCTTTCTCCATTTGTGTGCCTTCGGGATTCTCTTCTATATAAAGAACGGTAGATGTTGAATCGGCCGGACGGGCCAATGTAAAGTTACGTACGCGGTTTAAACGGGTATCGGGTTCTTCTCCCAACAGATACGGGTCGTTCCTTCCCACCTTTGAATAATGAAGATGCAGGCCCGGAATCATACCTGCTTTATAGATTTTGTCGGTTATTTCTTTCAGGTCTTTCATACCGTTCGGATATTCCTTGCGCCAGGGATAATGACCGCACGATTCGGCAAAATCCACATAGTAGATAACAATTGTCTTGAAACCGCCTTTACGGGCATACTCAATATGTTCGTCTATATTATCGGTGGTTACATCACGCAACTCATAATATGAATAAGGGTATTCCTGCCGGCGACGGCTCTCTACGCCCAAAGGCATGTTATAATCCCTCTCCAAACGATCTATGCAGGACAGCAAACGGTCTTTTGAGGTAGTAATCAATGCTGCTCCGGCATGAAACAGCTTTACCTGAAAGTCCAGTCCGGCATAGAGATTGATAGCCTCTTTCTGTTGAAAAGCATCGATACGGGTACACGGCGACGTAGCCAGAAGGTTCACGGCAACATCGTTATCCCATATAACGTTCAGCCATTCACCGAAGTTTTCACGCTTACGTACGGGTAATTGCATCAGTGTAAATTCGTCTATTTCCGTTTTACGTTTCACCCCGAAGTCTTCAATACGGTAATCTATCCTATCGAGCGTAAAATGGATATAATCGTCTGTAATGTGCATAGGGATATAAGCGATATCGTACGTATCTTCAAACTCCACGCGTAAGGTATCGCCAATCCGTTCTACCTTGTTGGAAGGAAAAGTACGGGGCTTTGCCGGAAACATCAGGAAGTTCTCGTTATCATACGGGCGATACTGGGTGATAGCGCAAACAGGCAGATCGGCATTCGTGTCCAAACATTCCTGTCCGCTCGGTTTATGTATCAGGCTGCGTGCTTTGCCGTCCGGGCTTATAACCAGACGCATCTGACTGTTTTCGATAATAATATCCGGTAATTTATCGGTTATCGCATTTGCAGTAACCGAACAAAAAAGAAGGCATAAAACAGCCGCAAAAAGAGTCTTTAGTTGATTCTTCATAATAGTGGTTTTTTAATGATATTCCTAATCCAGATGCCCAATTGCAAACGGACGAGACAAATATAAATATAAAATTGGCTTTAGCCAAACATTCTGTAAATGCGGCTAAAGCCAATATATCAATAGTAAACTTACTTTCTGTTATTTATCCAACTTGGCACAAATAAGTTCGGCAGCTTTCTTACCGCTCATCAGCATACCGCCAAAGATAGGGCCCATGCGGAAACTGCCGCTTACCCCATTGGCAGCCATACCGGATACGAATAGTCCCGGATAGATTTCTTTTGTATTCTCAACAGTAGTTGCTTCACCTAATTCAACATTCAGGGAACGTTCGCCTATAACACCTCCTGTGGGCGTATTCAAACGGATGTCATTCTTACGGGCAACGGTACGGGCTACTTCACAATCGTGTCCGGTTCCTTCCAACACTGCTTTAGCCATGATTGTAAGAGGATCTACGTGCATTCCCTCACGGATTACGGGCGCCCAGTTTACAACAACACCGGCTACCGCATCGTTATGAAATACCACATCTTCCACCGAATAGCAATTAAATATAGTTGCACCTGCTTTTGTTGCCTGATAAATCAGAGCCGAAGTAGTATGAACCGAGTCCATAATGTAAGTTCCGTTGCCGGCATCGTGGAAAGAAACGCCCAGTTCTTTTACGATAGGCATGGCTTCTTCCTGCACTACAATATCGTTAAACATCATAGCACCGCCCCACATTCCGCCACCTGGAGCCAGCTTACGATCAAAGAGAGCTACTTTTTTACCGGCTTTAGCCAGATAATAAGCCGCCACAATACCTGACGGCCCGCCACCAACAATAGCCACATCTACCGATAAATTACTTTTCAGCTTTGCAAAATAGGAATCAATAATTCCGCTTGAAACAATCTGTTCCATTCTTATTAATAATTAGAATTTAAACATCGGAAAGCACATAGAGGTAACGCTCTCCTTTATTTAGTTATCTACCTTATTCCCTTCGACGGCATTACCCGGATCAGGTTCAATGGGTATAATCTCAGCCCGTATATTAAGGCACCCCTATGATAAGTCGATACAAATATAGTATATTTTACCGGATCAGGGGATACGGGCTGTAAATTATTTCCGGATGAAACTTCAATGAACTACCATCAATACGTTTTGATCGTCCGGCAAGTCTTTCAGGAAAGCTGCCAGTTCTTTCTGTCGTGGAGAACCGTCCAAGCGAATCTCTTTTTTCAGTTCCTTTGCAGGGCGAATCATATAAAAGTAACCATCCGCCTGTCCGTCCGGCCAGAAAGGAAGGCCACCGTCCAAATCATTGATAAACGCGTAGTCTTTCTCCGGTAATACAACAGCTTGCCGTGATTTCTTCAAATAAACGATCCGATACTCCGGTGAAGCGGTGTCGCGCTCGCTGTTTTTATCCAGCCAACCTTCGTAAGTCCTTTTTCCTTCATAATGAACACCCAGGAAAAGAGCGTATTGATTCTCTTTGAGGTCCGTCAACCATGCTTTATGTTGCATCTCCTGACGTGAGAAGATGTAGGATGCGGAAGCTTTATGTTTACCGAAATCCAGATGATACGCGGGAATAAGGATATTGGGACTTGCTATCCTATAGATCGTATCGCTATAGGTTATCTTGAAAGTAAGCTGTTTGTCATAAGAATAGGCTGTTGCATAATCCGTATGTCTGTATTGGTCTGGCAGTTTCTTAGGGAAAGGGTCCATACCTGCCGGGAAACGGCAAAGTGTATCTCCCTGCAGGTTAAATGTCAGGATACCGTTTGGAATATAAGTTATTTGTGGCATTGTTGAAAATTTAGCATACCCCTTTTCGTTAAAGTCAAGAAGAGGGTCCGAATAATCACCCGGCAAATACGGAACAGGATATAAATTCGGTAAGGAATCAATGAAAAGATATCGCTGCCGGGCTAATATTGAGTCCAGTTTAGGCATCTCGCCAATATAATAAGTACGGTAAGCCTGATCTTTTTCCAATCTTTTTATATATCCGTATAACTGTCCGCTCTCCGAATCATAATACAGGCTATTACCGACCAAAGAGGCTGCCCATTCGCTATATTCCGCCTTGAAACCTACCCGTTTTCTTTTCATCCCTTTACGATACAGATAAATCTTGGGCTTGTTGAGCGCGATGAATCCTTCCGGCACTTTCAGTATTTGGGTAACCTGGTATTTATCATCCCCAACCGCATAATATTCTACCGACGAGGCGATCTGGCTAAGCCGTAAGGTGGCAGGCTGGCTTTGGATCGCATTCTCGACAGAAATGGAAACAACCGGACGGGAATTGTCTGTCTGTGCCGTATAAAGAGGTGATTTGGGAGAACGATGTACAACCGTTGTATTTCCGTCACCCTCGTTTTGTTCAGCCTGTTTTGAAAGGCATCCATCCAACAGGAGTATCAGAGATAATACGGAGATGAATAAGTATATAGATTTCTTTTTCATAATTTGCTTATTTTTTTAACCGGGCCAGTAAAATACAATTGTTATTATTGTCGTGGATAGATGCTTGTAGCTCGCGTAGCTCTTGCAATTCCTTGTCCGATAACTTTCCGCTTTTTATGGCTGTGTCGATATTCTCCAATATACCGGCCGGTTCCATGTTCTGGATAAAATAGCCATATTCTAAACTGAAATAAGGCAATTCAAATCCATCATAATGGCTAAGATGTATATTTTCAAACATCAAATCATTCACAAATTGCACATAAGCTCCCCGCAATGTTTGCTTATCGATAATGTAAAAAGTACGCTTGGACGGCTCGAACATTCCGGCTGCAACTTGTACCGGCGATGAGATATTCCCTATATAGTAGTTGGGTAGCTCGGTATAACCATGCCAAGGGATAGGATCGTCCATAAAATTCATCGTAAAGCAAGGGCGTAAACGGTTGTTTTGCACATCATAATGATAAAGCGAATCGACACGGGTAGGCATAATACAATGGATACTCACATCAAAAACATCTGTATTCCGTCCGGATAGAACCTCATTACTATAATCCTGGGGAGCTTCCAGATGCTCGGGTTCGATATAAGTTTTCCGGTTTCCTTCAAAGTCTTGCGTCCATGCTACCGCCGGCAAACCTTGGAAAGGAAGTAAAACAACAGCTACGGTTTCGTTCGCATAATCTACGTGGAATACCCCTTTAGGCGCACGTATGCAAATCGGAATCGGAGGATACGAGTTTCCTTGCAAATCAAAAACCAATATCTTATCGCTTTGCCAAGGGAGCAGGAAAATACGGTTATTAATCTCATCCAGTTGAGCATCATATACATTCAGATATTCATTAGGCCCTTGCCCATACGAGCCGATAGCCGTAATAAAGTGCCCTTTCCGGTCGAATAGTTTGAAAGGATTCTGTTTCTGGCCCCATACCAACAAATAATTATCCGACGGAACTACCCGCGTATTGCTAACCAAGGCATCTTCCCTGTTATCCAACCATATATATTCCACATCTTCTACCAACGCGCTTACAGGAAAACGAATCGCATTTTTGATTTCACGTTGGTCGCAGGATATGACCTTATCATCCCCTACTTGTACCACCTTTCCTATCACAGTGCAATCGTCTAACAGGTTTCCTCCTTTTGTGTTTTGCTTCCCATTTCCGCAAGCCATCAATAAGAAAAGGAACAAAAAACCGCCGATCCATTTCATTTGTGCATTCATGTCATTCTGTTTTTAATGATTAACAAAAGCAAATATAAACCGATTTCTTGGAGAAAAGGACAAAAAGGAGTTGACATTTATTGCTTATAACAAAGATATATATTCTTATTTATTAGTTATTTACTATTCTATCGTATTAAAAAACGATTGACATTTCCTGATTAGAAGTTCTTTAAGAAGTCATCAAGAGATAACTTCTCATCTATAATCCCGAATTTCTCCCGTTTCATACGAGCTTTCTTTTGGCTGATAGCAGAAGGGGTTACATAATAAATTGTAGCCAGGTCCTTGGTAGTGATTCCGGACTTGATAAGGCAACAGAAACTAATATCTTTTGCCCGGAGTAACGGATATTGCGTACGCAAGCGCTCGGCAAACCCCGGCCAAATGGAATCCACTGTTTGAATAAGCTCCTCTATTTCCTCATTGGTAAGACGAGACTTCTCTTCCGCATTTTTTCCTCCATTCGATAAAGAAGAGAGCTTATTAGAGGCGGAAAGGTGGCGGAATAGTTGCTCACGCAAGGCGGTGGCCCGTTCTTGAAGCCTGATCAGCTCGCGTTCTTGTTTAAGACGGGTAACCTCTTGTTGTATTTTCTTTTTTCGCTCCCGCATATACCAGATGTATCCACAGGTGGTCAGCGTAATAAAGATAAGGCAGAGGGATAATAGATAAATATCCTGTTGCTTCTTTTTAAGTCGAAGTTCAGCGTTTTCGCTCCGGAGTTTCTCGTCTTGATATTTTTGTGCAGTAATGGAATAGGCTATTTGATTCGTTGCATTCTCCCGAATGCTTCTCTGATATTTCCGCCAACTATCCAAAGCCTCAGCCGGACTATATGCCTCCTGTATCTCTGCCTGTAGCTGGTATGCGTATGTGGCTACATAGGTATCCGGGGTCTGTATTGCCTTTTTAAGATATATCCGGGCCGAATCTATTTCTCCGGCAGATAAGAATATGCGGGCTTCCGCCAATAGAGAGTAAGGTATATCCTGCCTTGAACGCTGCATCTGCAAACCCTTCTTTAAGGCCTCCAACGCTTCTTCCGTTTTCCCTGCTTTTTGATAAACCCAGCTGACCTTATCATAAAAGAATGCCTGGTATAAGGTTGCTTTCAACGAATCTTTCTCCGATTCCCGTATAGCAGCCCGGTAATAATAAAGTGCGCTATCCGGCTGATTAAGGCAAGACAAGGAATAAGCCACATCATTCAACAGGTTTATCTGTGTAGGCAAACCAACCTGATCATATAACCGCATAGCTTCCCTATTGATCAGCAAAGCGACATCCGGTTTATTCTGTTCCCAGAAAGAAATGCCCAGATACCGATAAAGGACAGAGCGCGTCTCCGGATTGGAAGCAATCTGTAACCCTTTCCGAAACATGGCCTCTGTTTCAACATACTGTCTGTCACGCTGTAAGATAATGCCTCGCCAAAGATAGCATTGGGCGGCAAGGTTAGAGTCTTTGGCTTGAATAAGATCACGGGCATACGTCAGAAAGAGAGAGTCCGGCCGTTGCCTGTTTCCATTTTGCCGTTCATTCACTTGCCGGAAAAGTTGGTATTTCGTATAATCTACAGACGACAATCTTTTCGGGTTGCGTATTTGTTGCAGATAGAAACGACAGCTGTCCGGATTCGTAAGCCAGTACATTTCAGCGTTTTGCAGAAAGAACGTGGCATCCCGTCGGACACAAGAGGTGAACAGATAAAGAAGAAGTATATAATACAGGTATGTGTTTTTCATAATATACGTAGATTGTTTCGCTAACAAATATACAAGAATTGTAATTGTTTATTCAGAAAATATCCACTTTTACCCCCAAATAACAGGAAGAAAGGAAATATCACTTTCACGTATGAAACGGGGGATATAGTTCTCAGGACTGATAAAATCAACCATAAAGCAAAAACCGCCCTACCTTTATAGGTAGAGCGGCAAGTTTAAACTAATACCATGAAAAAGGAATCACAAAACAAATTTAAATGTTTCTGATTGTGTATCCGAAATAAATAGTTTTAACACATAAGTTCCTGACGGAAGAGAGGTTAAATCAATTGTCATACTATTCGCACCCTGAAGACTTCCTTTGGTTGCTAAAATACCTGATCCTTGATTATAGACTTCATATGTGTATAACTTATTTGCGGCTTTATCCATCACAGAATTTTGATCTTGCTGTGTTATAGTTATTATCCCTTTCGCATTTGAAAACATATACATGGAACTAACATTAACTGTTATCGTTGTTGGTATAAGCTGATCACCACAAGCAGAAGTATTATTCACTATTTTACAACTGATTGTATATTGCCCTGGATTTCCAAAGCTAATAAGGTTTTCATGCCTGTTCACCATTTGAGAAGAATAGTTTGGAGTTACTGTCCACTGATAATCTGCTATAGAAGCATCAATTATCGGATACGCTGTATAAGTGTAAAAAGCACCCCCAGAAGAATACTTGCGTTGGGCCATCTATTCTCATCACTTCTTCAGCTCCAACATGTATTGTTTTACTAACAGGTAAAGAACCGGCAAAGGTTGCAGTAAGTGTACAGTTTCCTTGCTCAAAAGAGCTAGTAGAGCCAACTCGTACAGTTGATGAACCTTGCCCAGATTGTATAAACGCATGGCCTCCTGTAACAGTCCAATTAACAGATATTGAAGATGGAATATCCGGTGACAATCTATAAGTAACCAATTCATCATTACAAATCGCATCCGGTCCAGAAATAGTTGCCCTCACTACTTTTGTATCAGTAGTGGTCACACCTGTATTGGTAGGATCTAACCAATTACTTAACCGAGTATCATTTGTTCCTCCACCTGTCCAAGACTGACTTAAGCGACCATAACGTCTAACAACTGGAGGACAAATTGGCAAAACGGGTCCTCCTACTAATTGTCCCACCACTCTTTTATTTTGATTAAACAATGGAAATCCCGAAGATCCTCCTTCCGTTGTTCCTTCTGTAAAAGTAGCATTCCATAGTGTGTAAGGTTGCATAATAAATGAATTATATTCATTATAATTGAATTCACAACTCTCTGTGTTTGGCAACAAGGCTGTATTTGATAAAAATATTTTCTTTACATCACCTCTAGGATGATGTATTCCAAATCCAGAACTTGGGGTATTGCCACTTCTGTCCCATCCTAACCAGGATATATTTGCCGCAGGAGATTGATTCATCTCCATCAATGCAAAATCAGTATCACTCCATGCAGCTCTGAATGTTGCTCTATTAAAAGTATAACTAGGCGTTACATACCCTCCATTACAAGCACTTTTCTGATAATTAAATTTAAACATCCAATTCTCGGCATTTTGAATCTCAAGATAGTTCAAGTTTCTGTCATTAGTACCGTCTATACAATGAAACGCTGTTAAAATATAAGGCTTAAAACTTTGATCCGTTGTTGTCATTAGACTTCCGGAACACCATTCTGTACCACTACTAAGTAAAATCATGCAGACCCCATCAGCATCTTGCTGATATTGAGAATAACATGCTATGTCTTTATTACAAGATGCTGATTCACCCAATGTTCGCGTATTACTATCTGAAAATAAATTTTTATAAGCATGCACAACTCTAGCAATTGTTAAACTTGATAAGTTCTTTTTTTCCGTAGGCTCAAATAAATAAATCGTTACTTCATCGCCTTTAACCAAATCTGTTAAGAAAGTTCCTTCATTAATATTTTCTTTCGAAGTAACAGGACCATAAAGCATACTCCCTTCCGTATTTGCAATATATAACTCCGCTCCCTCAGGTAAATAAAAATCTCTAAATACGAAATTCAAAGAATAGGCTCCTGCAGACTTAAACTTCATCATCCACAATCGCCCACTGTCCACATCTGTCCACTCTCCATCTGCCAATGTCATATTAGTATCAAAGCCTTCCCCAAAACGGAATGGGACATCTAGCCCTTCAAGCTCTGCATCTTCTTTTAATAGTTGAATTACATTTACAGATGGAAATATTTTCACCTTCTGAGTACTCATACCACTTTTTAATGATTTTACCTTTGATAACGCTTTGTTATTGCTAAAGAAAGTCGTTGCAACTTGGCTAGTGATATACTGCCCTATCGCAAACAATACTATAATTATGTATGTAAGCTTTTTCATGATAATTTGATTTTTATTCTACAGTAAAATAAATTCTAAACTTCATTTCATCCGTGATGGCATTTTTGTAATATTCATCTTTAGTATTTGACAAGTCAAATCTGAAAGTAAAACCTACATAATAATTACCGGGAGGCAATGGATGTTGTTCATTTATATCATCTCTTATCCACGGAAAAACACCTATATTACTTCTTCCCGGATAATATATAGAAGGTATACCTACCCAATTTATAGGAAATCCATCTGCCACTCCAACAAATGTACCATCAGATTTATAGACTTTACCTATTTCATCAGGAGGAAAATGATCATACATTAAGAACTCTGTATCTTATTGATCGAGAACATACGCTTTTTTCCATCTATAGTGTCAGCTTATTCCTGCTAATTAAAGTAAAAAGTAACCGAGTTACAAAGTTTTTGCTAACTTTGACGCCTTATAAGTGTTACATCAGATTTTAAATATAGAAATTATGGCGAAGATAAAAGGAGCTGTTGTTGTAAACACAGAGCGGTGCAAAGGATGTAACCTTTGCGTAGTATCTTGTCCTTCGGACGTTCTGGAACTACATCCCCGTGAAGTGAACAACAAGGGGTACCACTACGTGTACATGAAAAATCCGGATGACTGCATAGGCTGTGCAAGTTGCGGCTGGGTTTGTCCGGACGGTTGTTTAACCATCTACAAAGTGAAAATATAAATTGATATGGCAGAAGATATAAAATTAATGAAGGGAAATGAAGCCATCGCACATGCGGCAATTCGCTATGGTGTAGATGGATACTTCGGTTACCCTATCACTCCCCAATCGGAGATTCTGGAAACTTTAATGGCGGAAATGCCTTGGGATACTACCGGCATGGTGGTTCTGCAGGCCGAAAGCGAAGTGGCCGCCATCAACATGGTATATGGTGGTGCAGGAACAGGAAAGAAGGTAATGACCTCTTCATCCAGTCCGGGTATCAGCTTGAAGCAAGAAGGTATATCTTATATAGCGGGAGCTGAACTTCCCTGTTTAATTGTAAACGTTATGCGCGGAGGTCCGGGCTTAGGAACTATCCAGCCCAGTCAGGCTGACTACTTCCAAACGGTTAAAGGCGGAGGACATGGCGACTACCGTTTGATTACCCTTGCTCCTTCTTCCGTTCAGGAAATGGCTGACTTTGTAGGTCTGGGATTCGATCTGGCATTCAAGTATTCTAATCCGGCAATTATTCTGGCCGATGGTATTATAGGCCAAATGATGGAAAAGGTAGTATTACCCCCATTCCACCAACGCCGTACCGAAGAAGAAATCATGGCTCAATGTCCATGGGCAGCACAAGGTAAAACAGCCGGCCGCAAGCCCAATGTTATTACGTCATTGGAATTAGACCCGGCTACGATGGAAGAAAACAACTTACGTTTTCAGGCCAAATACCGTAAGATTGAGGAAAACGAAGTTCGCTACGAAGAATTCCAATGCGAAGATGCCGAATACCTGTTAATCGCATTCGGTTCTTCTGCCCGCATCTGCCAGAAGGTAGTGGAAAACGCGCGTGCGGAAGGTATCAAACTCGGCCTGCTGCGTCCTATCACCCTATGGCCGTTCCCTACTAAAGTAATTGCCCGGTATGCAGACAAGGTAAAAGGGATGCTTTCTGTTGAGTTGAATGCCGGACAGATGGTAGAAGACGTTCGTCTGGCTGTAAACGGTAAAATAAAGGTTGAACATTTCGGTCGCCTGGGAGGTATCGTATTTACTCCGGATGAAGTATTGAATGCGCTGAAAGAACTGATAATAAGATAATGAGCCAATATGCCAATTTCAAAAATTATTAATTGGCACATTAGCAAATTAGCACATTGAATAATTATTCATTATGAAGCGCGGAAGTAAAATAGACGAAATATTGACATTGCTCTTTATGCTACTGGCCATTGCAGCTGTAATCTGTTACTTTGCCGTAAGCGACCGTACTGTATTCTTGTATTGTGGCGGTTCTGCCATTGTGTTGAGACTGGTACAATACGTAGCAAGATATATTAATTAAATAAGCAAATGTGTTAATCCGATCCTATGCCGGTTAGAAAAACTTCATTGGCACATTATCAAATTGGCACATTATTAAAATTATCATTATGGAACTCAACGAAATAATTAAACCGGAAAATCTGGTCTATGCAAAGCCCGGGTTGATGAATGAAAATCCCATGCACTACTGTCCCGGTTGCAGCCACGGTGTAATACATAAGCTGATTGCCGAAGTGATCGCCGAAATGGGCATGGAAGATAAAACCGTTGGTATCTCCCCCGTAGGTTGTGCCGTATTCGCTTATAATTACCTTGATATAGACTGGATTGAAGCCGCACACGGACGTGCGCCGGCCATTGCTACCGCCGTAAAAAGACTGAATCCGGGTAAAATGGTATTTACTTATCAGGGAGACGGAGACTTGGCAGCCATAGGTACGGCAGAAACAATCCATGCCGCCAACCGTGGCGAGAACATCGTTATCGTATTCGTTAACAATGCCATCTACGGTATGACAGGCGGACAGATGGCGCCTACCACATTGGAAGGCATGCCTACATCCACTTGCCCTTATGGACGTAACATCGCGCTGAACGGTTATCCGCTAAAGATAGGCAACCTGCTGGCTGAACTGGAAGGCACTTGCCTGGTAACCCGCCAGAGTGTACAAACAGCGGCAGCCGTTAAGAAGGCAAAGAAGATGCTACGCAAAGCATTTGAAAATTCAATGTCCGGTAAAGGCACATCTGTTGTAGAATTTGTTTCCACCTGCTCATCCGGATGGAAGATGACTCCTGAAAAAGCAAACAAGTGGATGGAAGAAAACATGTTCCCCTTCTACCCGTTGGGAGATTTAAAAAACGAAGAATAAAAAGTAGTTGGTAGTGAGTAGTTAGTAGTTTGTAATGAGTAGTTGATTGTTAGTAAAAAATACCGCTTGTCGTCTACTAACTACCAACTACTAACTACTGCGAGCACAGCGAGCAATAAAAATACTGCTTGTCGTCTACCAACTACTATCTACTAACTACCAACTACAATTAAATTAAATAAAATGAAACAAGAAATAATTATAGCAGGCTTCGGAGGTCAAGGCGTTTTGTCTATGGGAAAGATTCTGGCTTATTCCGGATTGATGGAAGGAAAAGAAGTAAGCTGGATGCCCTCATACGGCCCCGAACAACGTGGCGGTACAGCCAATGTTACCGTAATATTGAGCGACGACCGTATCAGCTCTCCCGTATTGAACGAATACGACATTGCTATCATATTGAACCAGCCATCGATGGAGAAGTTTGAAAGCAAAGTAAAACCGGGCGGTATCCTTATTTATGACGGATATGGTATCCACACTCCCGTAAAACGTACCGACATCGACGTATATCGCGTAGATGCCATGGATGCTGCTACGGAAATGAAAAATGAAAAAGCATTCAACATGCTTATTCTTGGCGGACTGTTGAAAATCGTTCCGATGGTAAAACTTGAAAACGTATTGCTGGGCTTGAAGAAATCATTGCCCGAACGTCACCACAAGCTTATCCCTATGAATGAAGCTGCCATAAAAAAAGGAATGGAAATTATTAAGAAAGTATAATTTGTAGATTCTGCAAAAAAAGGATACCTCTTTTGACATCAAAAGTCCTGTCTTTTAAATGTAAAAGTCCCGTCTTAACAGTTAAAAAGTCTGCTCTTTTGCAAGTAAAAGTCCCGTCTTTTGCATTCAAAAGAGGTATATTATTATCTTTGCAGCCCATGAAGTATTATTTATTCATATTACTCTTCCTGTGTGGAACTTTAACCGTGCCTGCACAAGATCGCCGGGGTGGTGGACGAGGCAGTTTCTCGCTATCCAATCTTTCATCGGCTAAAAAAGATATACCGGACAGCTTGCTGGTTGCAGACAGCACATCGTTAAAGTCAAGACGCATCATCGGTTATCATCTCACCCCGTTACTGGGAGATCCCTATATAGCGCCAATGGATACCGACAGGCTTAACATAGCCAACTCCACTTTAGTAGAAAGCCAGTCGCTGGCTGTAGGCTACGAAGGAAACGTCGGTTCGGCAGCACAAACACGCATGTTCTTCGACCGGAAAGAAGCACGTGATTTTATCTTTGCCGATCCCTACGACTATTATATCACTACGCCGGAAAATGCTTATTTCTACGATACAAAAATCCCGTACACCAATATTATGTACACGACAGCCGGTTCGAGCCAAAACAAAGACGAACGGTTGAAAGGTACGCTTACCCTGAACTTCGGGAAAAAGATAAACATTGGCGGCGACCTGGATTACATCTACAGCAGGGGACATTATGATTCTAACGGGAACAAGCTGCTAAGTTACCGCGTGTTTGGGAATTACCTTTCCGAGAAATACGAATTATACGCTTACCTGAGCAACTTCAACTTTATCAATAAAGAGAACGGCGGACTGACAAACGACCGGTATATAACGAATCCGGACAACCCCGTAGAAGGTTACGACAGCAAGCGTACCACCGACACAAAAGCATTTCCCGTACGTTTTACAGACACCTGGAACCGTGTTCGCGGAAAACAATACTTTTTCACCCAGCGTTATAATCTGGGATTTGAACGTGAACTGGATGAGACGGATGAAGAAGGTGAAACCAAGAAAGTATTCGTACCCGTTTCCAGCATCATCCATACATTTGAGTATAAAGACAACCGCCGCCATTTCGGTTCTACTGATGCCGGTATAGATACTTGCTACGCCAATATTTATGAAACAGGAACAGGAAATAAGGTGGAAGACCGTACCTCCTATTGGAGTTTAAGCAACACCTTTGCCCTCTCCATGCGCGAAGGATTCCAGGATTGGGTGAAGTTCGGATTAACAGCCTACGTAAACTTTGAAAAACGCCGGTTTAAACTGCCCCGGGTAAATATGGCAAATGAAGGTATTGGTTCTTATCCGGTTATATCCCCCGATGCCAACCAGATATATGACGAGTTTTCTACCTTTCTGGGAGCTGAAATATCGAAACGACGGGGAAGCCTCCTTACCTTCAATGCCCGTGGAGAACTGGGACTGCTAGGCGACGACATCGGGGAGCTGCGCGTAACAGGAGACATACAAACCCGTTTCCCCCTCTTCAAAAAGGATGCCATTATCAAAGCCGACGGATACATCAAGAATGTCAATCCGGCTTTCTACATACGTCATAACCACTCCCGCTTTTTCGTATGGGATAACGACTTTAAGAAAATACAGCAAATCTATGTAGGCGGGGAAATCAATCTGGAATCAACACGCACAAAGTTGTCTGCCGGCGTAGAAAGCATACAGAATTACATATTCTTCAACCGTGCAGGCGTACCGGAACAAAATAACGGAAACATACAGGTTGTTTCCGCACGTCTGAAACAAGACCTCAGATACCGTGCTTTCGGGTGGGACAATGAAATTGCCTATCAGTTGAGCAGCGACAAAGAGGTATTGCCCCTTCCGGAAATGAGCTTATATACCAACATGTATGTGGCATTCAAGCTGGCCAAAGTATTGACCATACAGGTTGGAGCCAATATGTATTATAATACTGCTTACTACGCTCCTTATTACGAACCGGCCACGCAACAATTCCAGTTGCAAAGGGAAGGCAAGGAAGCCAAAGTGGGCAATTATCCGCTGATCAACGCCTATGCCAATTTCCACTTGAAACAGGCCCGTTTCTTCGTGATGGCATACAATCTGGGCTCCAAGTTCGTTACACCGAACTACTTCTCATTGTCGCACTATCCGCTTGATCCGATGGTACTCAAGATGGGTGTTGCCGTTGTATTCAATAATTAGTATCCGCATCCTTAATAACAGGTGGTATGAGAACTAAAAAACTGCTCATTCTCTATATAGCCCTGCTGGCTATAGCCGTTTCTACAATGATTATGTTATGGAAGCATCCGTTGCATGAAATACCTCCACGCGATTATGAACAGATAAAGGAAGAAGGCGTTCTGCGAATGGTAACCGAATACAACCAATCCGGTTACTACGTTGCCGGAGATACCATTGAAGGATTTCAGTATGAACTGAGCCAGGCCATAGCCAAGCTGTCGGGCCTGGAAGTGCAAACGCATCTGGAAATGAGCCTGGCTAAAAGCTTTGAAGACTTATCCGGAAATAAATACGATGTCATTGCCCGCAATATTCCGGCAACAAGTGAAATAAAGGAAGAATATCTGTTTACAGACCCTATCGTATTAAACAAGCAGGTTCTGGTACAGCGTACTGCCGAAGCAAATGACGGGAAACAACCTATACGGAATCAATTGGACTTGGCTAAAAAGACGCTTTATATACCTAAAGATTCTCCGGCACTTTTGCGTCTGCATAATCTGGAGATTGAGATTGGGGACTCTATTTATGTAATAGAAGATGAATTATACTCGTCCGAACAATTAGCCATCATGGTTGCCAAAGGCGATATAGACTATGCCGTATGCGACCAGCAGATAGCCCGCCTTTCTCAAAAGCAATTGCCTGAATTGGATATCGACACGGATATCAGCTTTACCCAATTGCAATCGTGGGCTGTGCGAAAAGAATCACCCGTCTTATTGGACAGTTTGAACAGTTGGCTTAACCGGATTAGGGAAAGCGGTTTATATAACAAAATATACGAACGCTATTACGGCAAACGGAAGTGATGTATCGCTTGGCTTCCGTTAGATGCTCCTTCTATGGCAAGGAAGTACAAATGAGAAACGAGAGCCTTTACCCAGTTCGGACTCGACCCGGATAGAACCACCCATTCGGGTAACCAAACCTTTACTGATAGCCAGCCCTAAACCGATACCTTCTACGTAATCATTCAGTTTGACAAAACGTTCAAACAGAGTATCTATCTCGTCTTTAGCTATACCGATACCGGTATCCGTTACATAAAATTCATACATATCTTCCGGCAACCGGTGGTATCCAAGAGTAATGCTGCCTTGTTTTGTGTTCTTAATTGCGTTATTCACCAAATTATTAACTACTTGTAATAAGCGAATCTGGTCTGTCACAAATTCACAATCCGCAGCCTCTTTCTCCAGAATCATTTCAACACCCTCCTGAACACGCAGCTTTGCAGAAGCATAAACCATATCCATAAAGTCATTAATATGAATGGGAGCATAACTTATCTTGATAGCACCCGCCTCTATCTTAGAGAGGTCAAGGATATCGTTGATAAGCTGCATCAGCAACTGGTTGTTGGTTTTAATAATTTCATAGTACGACATACGTTCCTCATCCGTATCGGCAAAAGCCATCAGCTCTGCAAACCCGGTAATCGCATTCAACGGAGTACGTATTTCATGACTCATATCGGCAAGATATTTCGACTTCATTTTATCGGCATCTTCCGCTCTTTTACGGGCTACTTCCATGTCCAATTCCTGATCTTTCTGGCTTTGAATATCCGTAGAACAACCGATAATGATAGTAGGACGTCCCCTTTCATCACGTTCGTAAACATACGCCGTAGTATCGCGCCAGGTATAATCACTATTATTCGATAACTTGATGCGAGACTCTATTTTCATGTCTTGGCATTTACCGGCACAGAGATCATAAAAGGCTTTAACATAAGCCTCATAATCATCCGGATGTACTCTTCCCGCAAAAGCTTTCCACGGCACATCTATAGTACTTTCATCCTTTGTACTCCAATCATTTATAGTAACAATAGAATCTTCATAATTCGATGTGCTATCCGGATTAACAAAAATGGAACTGGTACGTATATCTCCGGTACGCAAAGCCATTTTTGTCAAAATGCGCGTCCTTTTTAAAGTCTTTTCTATTTCCTGTTTGGCTGTTATATCCCTCCATAAAGTGAGTAACAGAGGTTTTCCGTCTTTTAATGAGATAGGTATTTTAGTAACTTCAATAACTTTAAATTCACCCGAAGGTGTTTTCACTCTGCCTTGAAACTCTTTAACCTTACCGGTCTTCATAGTCATACGATCTATTTCAAAACGTTCTTCTATAGATAATATGCCACCAAAATCCATTTTAGAACCGTTGTCTCCTTTAATGTCAGACGCATCAATTCCGGTAATTTCTTCCATAAAATGATTCCAATACAAATAATTGAATTGGTCTTCTGCATCCTTTACAAAAACACCTAACGGGAGCTTATCTAAAATTGTATTTATAAGTTCATGAAGTTCCAGACTAACCTTTGCTTTTTCTTCTAATCTCGTTAGAAGATCTTTAATATCTTCATCTTTATTTATATTATCCATTTTTTATAAAGACATGATTGTTGGGCATAAAGATATGTCATTTGTTTAAAAAAACAACCAAAACCACAAGAAAATCAACAAATATTCCTATAAAATAAACTATTTGAAAGAACTATATACACCTGGCTTTAAAATATTGCCAAATATTATATATCTTTACGGAGAATTTAATGATGCAAGATGAGATTTGATGAATTGAACTTGGAAGAAGCCGTACTAGATGGGCTGGATGCCATGAATTTCGCAGAAACAACCCCGGTACAAGAGCTTACTATTCCGGTTATTTTAGAAGGGAAGGATATTATTGCCTGTGCCCAAACAGGAACAGGTAAAACGGCTGCTTATGTGTTGCCGGTAATTAACGAGCTTAGCAAAGGAACACATCCGGCTAACGCTATCAACGCAATAATTATGGCTCCCACCCGCGAGCTTGCCCAGCAAATAGACCAGCAGATCGAAGGATTTACCTATTTTATCCCGGTTTCGGCTGTGGCTGTGTATGGAGGAACTGATGGCATAGCTTGGGAACAACAAAAGCGAGGGATGGAAATGGGAGCCGATATTGTTATAGCAACTCCCGGACGTTTGCTGGCGCATATCAAGCTAGGTTCAGTAGATTTGTCGCAAACCTCTTTCTTTATTCTCGACGAAGCAGACCGTATGCTGGATATGGGATTTTATGACGACATCATGCAGGTACATAAACTGTTGCCTCCTACCTGCCAGGTCATCATGTTCTCGGCTACCATGCCCCCTAAAATCCGGACATTGGCTAAAACGATACTAAAGAATCCGGAAGAAATAAAAATAGCTATCTCCCGCCCTCCCGAAACCATCTTGCAAACAGCTTACGTTTGCTATGAACCGCAGAAAATACGTATCCTCGAAGATTTATTTTTACAAAGCCGTCCGCAACGGGTTATCATTTTCTCTTCGTCAAAGATAAAAGTCAAAGAATTGGCAGCTACCTTAAAGAGGATGAAATTTAACGTTGCGCCCATGCATTCCGATTTGGAACAGTCGCAACGGGAAGAGGTTATGAAAGAATTCAAGAACGGGCACATTGATATTCTGGTTGCAACCGATGTGGTATCACGCGGCATCGACATCAATGATATCCGCCTTGTCATTAACTATGACATACCTCACGATCCGGAAGATTATGTACACCGTATCGGACGTACGGCCCGTGGAACGAATGGAGAAGGTCTGGCCATTACATTCATTTCAACCGACGAACAAGCCCAATTCAAACGTATTGAAGATTTTCTGGAAAAACCGGTATATAAAATACCTGTTGATCCGAAATTCGGAGAAGCTCCTTTATACGAACCTGAAAAGTATAATACCCCCCGACGCGGACGCGGACGTCCACGTAAAGAGGGCAATAACAACAATGGACGCCCCAGGCAAAGCAATGCTCACCACAAAGGACGTCCACGTAAAAACGGATAAACAGTTACTCTATAGAGGATTGTTTCTCCCGGAAAAGCACTTCATTCTTTTCCATCAAGTCTTTTACCAACAAACCGGACTTTCGTTTCAAGAAAAAATTTTCATAGAGTGATGTACTATTCGCCGAATGTATATCACTCCCTACAAAATCATACAAACCGTTGCCCAACAACCGTTCGGCATTCTCTTTTACAGATGCGCCATACAAGCCCTGCAACGAAAACAGATTCAATTGAAAACGACAACCTAATTCCTTTAAATAAATAAAATCGGATTGTGACAAGAACAAATAACGTTCCGGGTGTGCCAGGACAGGTACATAATTATACAACTGAATTTTATAAAGCATCTCCTCCAACCCCATAGGACGTTGCAGGCACGACATCTCCACCAAAGCATGTATCCCGTCATAAGTAAGAAGCCCTTTATCCAGATGAAAATAAAATTCCTCATCCAGCATATATTCGGCAGCTAAACGGATTTCCGGATATTTATCCGGAGTATGCTCCATGTATAGCTCCATAAACGAGCGGAGACGTTCGTTCAGATAAGAAGCATTATTACGGGGATAATCCGCCATCACATGCGGAGTAAAAAACAACCGCTCCACTCCCCTCTCTTTCAGGAAAGAGAGCAATTCCAATGCTTCCTTCACAGATGACACCCCATCATCCACACAAGGAAGAATATGGGTATGAACATCCGCAAAAGAAAAAGGTAAGGCAATTTTATTCTTTGTGAAAAAATTCAGCATACGCGTATTCTGTTTTTATACTTTTTGTTTCAGGTATTCTTTTAACTTACGACATTCATCCTTATATCCGAATGCAGTAAAGTCCTTCTTATATTTCTTATACACCAGTTCCGCCGTCTCTAAAGTGTAATAATCCATCCAGTTTTTACCTAAAAGCGAAGCCACCTTGTTTCTATGTGGTAAAGGATTTAACCCGAATCGGATTCGTATCGGTTCATAATCATTTTTTAGATTTTCAAACTTTCCCACATAATCAACCAAGCATTTCCCCCATTTATTATGAGTCAAGCGATATTGACTTGCAAAATGAGGATCAGCTTCATAATATGATATTTTTATAATTCGCTTTATAAAATCATCAAAATTTGTTATTCCCTGCATATCTATATGATAGTACTGTGGGAAGTGGTCTTTATTTTTCACAATCTTATCCTCATAGCAAGAGACCAAACGTACATAGGGGTTTCTCACAAAAGTAAATTTATAGTAAGACCGCATTTCCGGAGATAAACTCTTAGTTTCATAATTATTATTTTGAACATACCTATGAATATATTCAAAATCCCCGAACATAGAAACCTTTATGGAAGAACAAGCAACTTTAGGATTATTCAAATAAACAAGACGTACGTCTTGTTTACAGATAAATTCTCGAGAAAATTTATCTGTAAACATGGAAATAAAAGACTTCCATGTTCGCAGTATCCAATGATATATAGTCCGTAACAACCGATATAAAAGCCAATTTTTATAATTCATTCCGTTTATAATTAAAACTTACTGTCCCTGTCCTCCCGAATGCTGATAGCAGCTCTTATTCGTATACCTTTCATCCATTCCTGTGTATTTTTTAATCATAACAGCAATTGTATACGAAGTATCCAGATAGGCAATATCAAACGAATAAGTCAATATACATTCCTTCGCATAATTCTCATAGTGCATAACCGAATTACCACTAACCGCAGCAGCAGACAATGTTACCGGCAATTCATAATAACCGTCAGTGCTACCCTCCAGCGAAATGATCTGTTCCGTTATCTGGGCACATAAGGCGTCTTCATCCGATTGGGAAATCCCCGAAAAAGTAGAGCGGACTTCCTTGTGAAGATCTGTAACAAAATCCCAACCGCAAAGCTGGTTAACTTTAATTTCAATATTCTCACGAGCCGCCATATTTCCGCAATTATCCACGTCCAGACTACCGTTTAAATGGTCCGAAACCGTTTCTTGTCCACCCGAAACCGTATAAGGAATGCGCATCGAATAAGAAGAAAGCGCAGTAATACTAGCAGTATAAGCATTACGGGACTTATCCAATATTACATCATTTGTCTTCTCCCATTCGTTATCGGCATTACGCTGATATAAATCAACCGAAGCAAACGATATGGCATCCGATGTCTGTTTATTCACTCGCAGGGTACTTTCCTTTGTCAATTCCGTTCCTGTCGGAGAGATTTCTACAGTAGTATATCCTACTCCGTAAAGTTCGGATTTCAAAGAATTGCCCGGAGAATAATTAGCAGGAAGCTCTTTATAAACCGTTAAAGCCACATCCGTCTTTTCCGCAAAAGAACGCATCACACTTAAAACCGCACGCCCTGTAGGATCCGCTATTTCTATTTCGCTATCCGGAGTAACAGTTATAGCAGCGCTGGAAAGTGTCATGTCCGGCGAAACAACAATACTGCTCCTGTTAGGCGTATTATCATTAAATAAAACGGTAGTAACAATATCTACATAACCGTCTTTATGAAAACGCAGAACATAATTGCCTTTTTTAGATAAAAACAATTGATACGTTCCGTCTGCCGAGGTCATTGTTTCCGGTGAGTCATTATCAATTTTGACACTTACCCCGGATAATGAAGATTGTCCGGAAGTTACACGACCTGAAACAAAATAGATCTCATCATTAAAAGAGTCGTCTACTTGTTCGGGAGACGGCTCGTTGGACGTGCAGGAAATGAATCCTGAAGAAGTAACGCCGACTAACAGTATTACTATCAGAAAGAACAAAGTTTTTTTCATAACTGTAATTATTAATGATTATTCAGTATTTCAAACAACGAAGACCCCAACAACAACATTAGTTTTTGTTGTCCTCGTTCATTTATATGAATATTATCCCGGTAATCCGATAAAGACAATTTACCTAAATCGGTCAACACCGGCACTTGATTTTCCGTATAGAAATCTAATATTGCCATTCCTTCCTCACCATAATGACCTTGTTGCTGTTCACCGGTCTCAGCATGAAGCAACACAAAGAATGGGATATGATTATCACGAAAATAACTGGCCAATGCCGGGAATCCCGGGTTAAAGGATTTTCCGGGTTTCCGGATGATTTGAACAGAATCAACAGCCGGTGACGAACCTGATATATGAAGTAAGTTGCACAAACGAGGATACAGATAACGGTCCAGCAACTCCCATACGGCAAACGTATATTGATGGGAAGGATAGCTGACATCTTTATCTATAACCGGAGTAAAATCCATTGTATCATGCACATCATGCGAACTGCAAACAAGAAAAGCCGCCTGAGCATTAAATGTCCCATACCGTTTAAGGTAAGCCATACAATTATCCGGTCCCCAGCTACCCGCAGAAATATTCAAAACCTGTACCCTACGACTTGGGTAAGATAGCTCTTCCCCGAGGAGAGTTGTTGCCAAACTATCCTGATCGGTCAACGTTCCACCATTGATAACAGAATCACCCAACCCCAATATTATAATAGCCGTCGAATCGACCTCTCCGTTTCTCTGGGAATATGAATTATACACGATATGCCGTCCAAAACGACAACGGTTCTGGCAAGGCTGGGCAATATACTCAAAGTCCGCATCCGGTTGCATCAAGACGGCATCGCAAAAGCCCCAAATAGATCGAAGGCATAATTCCATACCTAAGAACAATACAACAAATACGGCAACAAGGCTAAACCATATTTTATTTCTCTTCATCTTTGAAAATGTATTAAATTATACTTTATATAATCCGGATTATAAAAACGGCTGCTATGGTTTTCATCCGGTCTTACTTCATAAACCTGCCCTAAACGACGCTCCTGATACTCCGGCGATGCCTGAGCCTGATATTCCCAATCGAAATGCTCAGGCAACATAAACCGCACCGGAAAATGCTTGGGACGTTTCCGTTTCCGACCGGGAAGCGGAATAGCAAAATGGAAACCGCCATTTGCCAGATCGCCCACATACATGGCAAAAACGCCTACCGAGACTTCTCCGAAATGACGTGTACAATCCAAACGGACGCCCTTATCGCCATATATGTATTGACCGGCTTGCAAATCAAACTCCATATTATAAGAAGGCTCGTAATAAGAAACCATACCGGAATAATTCATGCGATCCCAATTAGAGACCTGCCAGCGATGATCGTAAAAAGTAGATGAACCGGTAACACCGGCGTTCACCCCAATACTGAAACGTCCGTTATTCGTACGATAGCGCAATGACGCATCCACCCCCATCCTGTTTGCATTAAAGTTTCCTGCACTAAGCGATCCGAAAACATTATCATGTAAACGAAACGACTGCGACAAAGCCAATATGCCCGGACGGATATAATCAACCTGACCTTTTAGATTATTATACAAAGGAAAAATAACCTGACCTGTGAATTTAGCGCCCGGCCATAACTGCATTTCCACTGCCGGAGCCAAGTCCAAAGCTACAACATACAGCACATCCAAACGATAATTAGCCAAAAGCAACTGAGGATAAAAAACCAAATCGATCTTTCCGGCCGAATGGTTATAAGTTTTGCCTTTTTTCCCGCCTTGCCTGTAATTATCCGTATCGTACGCAATAGTCATCCCCTTAAAAACATCCTGGATAGAAATCAGACCGTTTCGGCAAGCTGATACCAATTTATAAGGAACTACTGCTTTTATCTGAGGAATATTATTCTCTAGTAAAATAAAAGCAACATCCCGTTCTATGGAACGGTCGTCCAACAACAGTTGGACCGCATCCCCTAATCCTTGATAAGTATTCCGGTGGACACGATCCTCGAAAGCAAACCAATCATATATCTTTGCATTACCCGAAGACAAATTTTCAAACCCCAGAGAACGTAGCTCTTTTAATAAAGAAGAAGGTTGAGACCTTACGTATGCAACAAATAAAAAACAACAAACAACAATAATTCTGAATTTACCCATAAAGCATTCTTCAATAAGCACAAATAAATTCCGTTAGTTTATACAAATAGCGCAAAGACAGTAAAAAAGGATTGGTATACACCTTATTCTCCCTACAGGCACGCCGATGCTCCTCCATGATACATTTATAACACTGAAAACCGTTTGTGCTAACTCCTCCCGTACGCATTGTAACAAAGTCAAACGGCAAATAGCGGACATTAATGCGTTGTATATAAATAAAACGTAGTAATAATTCAAAATCGGCGCAAATGCGATAACTCATATTATAAAGTCCTAAACGTTCATACCAAACTCTCCTTACATAAAAAGACGGATGAGCCGGGATAAATCCCAAATGCATCAACGGACGCCGGAATATACGGGATGAATAGTGCCGGACGCAACGTGACAAATCTTCCGGAGAAACAAAACGCACATCGCCATACACAGCATCCAATGAGGGTTCGGCAAATTCGGAGGCAATACGGCTTACAACATCCTGGGAAGCAAAAAAATCATCCGAATTAAGTATGCCTACAACATCTCCTGTTGCCATCCGTATACCTTTGTTCATAGCATCGTAAATTCCCTTGTCCGGTTCTGATACGATCCATGAAATACGATCCGCATATTCATTTACGATCCGTAAAGTATCATCCGTACTGGCTCCATCTATAATAATATATTCAATGTCCGGATAATCCTGGGATAAAACACTTTCTATCGTATCCCGTACGGTCCGGCCGCTATTATAGGTGGTAGTAATAACCGATATTTTCATCTCCTAATGAAACAATTTAAACTCATATCTGATACCTCCCGAAACAGCCTCTAAGCCATACGTAAACAGGTGCAATCGAACATGATTAAACAAGAAGCAGGCAACGCCGGCATTAACCTTCTCACCGCCATATTCCGCAATCAGTTCCATCTGTGGAAAAAAGCCCGGCACATACCGAATCCCTCCGAATACCCCTTCGTTTATCTTTTGCTTACGAACCGGAATATAGTAACCGGCCGTAAAACCCAAACTATGGCTTCCCATAGGTATATTTTTCGTTACCGCACCATAAACGGAAGCAAAGAAACGGTTGTCCCCTTTATCGGAAAACGGGTTTAACTGATAGGTAGTAAACGCGTCATTAGAACCGAATGCAATAGCCGGAACATACTTTTTTTCCTTCAATACACGTAGTTTCAATGAAACAGAGCGGTCCTGTTGCCATGACTTCCTGTTAACCTCATCTTCTATCCGTTGCAAAGTGCACCGGTAACTCATTTCCACAAACGGCAAAAATGTCAGGTTTACAAAGTAATTTCCCGTATGATTCCTAAAATGATCGGGCAACATAGCTTTCGGCAAATAATTTCCTCCTACTGTAAACGTACCGTCTTCATGCATATCAGCCGAAGGGACATTCATCAATCCGCTTCCTCCCAACGAATACTGTGGATAAGAGAAAAAAGGAAAACAAAGTAAACTAAAAAACAGTATTACTTTTTTCATTTATTACTCCATTTATAATAATCTTTATCTATAAGCCATCCCTTCTTTATTGCAATAATGCTATAGATAAATAGAACACACCTTTTTACTTTTTCCCAAAAAGGAAATTCCACATGCAGTCTGACCTTTTTCCTTTCTTCTTTTCCAATAATCCCTTCCATTTTATCTATAGTAGAAAGTCCCACCGCGATATTCGGATAAAAAGCTTTTATCCGAATGCCATGCCGGTTCATATATATAAAATCATCGGCCAGCAAACTGCTCCGTTTATCTTTCAATAAACGTTTTGCTCCTTTACGGCTGATTAAATAAGCACAAGTTTCATAAGCTGCATAAACAGGATAAACCACATATTTTTCGTTTATTTTACGGGGACGGTTATATAACACAAGCATCGGCACAAACAATACGATATCCGTTTTTCCTTCTTCCAGCAATTTCGCACCTTGCTTAATTATAAATTCCGTATCTTCCGGACTGATAAAAGAAACATCATCTTCCAGGATCAGAGCATAAGGCTCATCCGTTGATAATAATGACCGGTAACATTTCCGATGGCTTAATGTACACCCTATTTCACCTTTAACCGGAAAACGTCCATATCTCCGTTTGAATTTCTTAATATCAAATACCCTGCTAATTTCCTCATCACTCATCAGCTTACCGTTTACCGCATCTATAATCTCTGCATCCATAAACGGATATTTTTCAATCTCATGCAATACATGTTTCCTGCGTTCTACGCATTCCTTCAAATTCACAATATACGTTTTCATCACCTGCTTTGAATTGTGTTAATACGGAAAACGATATGTCAGTCCCAACGCTAAACCGGCAGCACCTTCATACGTACGCTCTCCTGTATGATTATTAAAATTATCCTTTATAATAGAACCGTCGCATTCCAGATAAATGCTCCAATAGTCATTTATCCTTACATTCAATTGTCCCCCCAGCACAGCAGCCGGTGAATATTGGGCCGGAGCATGTTTCCGGTCGGGAGTCCAAATCATACCGCCTCCCGCATAAATATAGACGGATACAGGGCGATTGGTCCGTTTATAAGTTCCCCAATTCATAATATTGGTTATCACCTGCAAATACCCATCCATAAAGTAAAATTCGCCTTTATTTCTATCGTCTTCTTCTCTCACCGCCTGATTTTTGAAATACCCGCCATCTATTTGTGCGCGGAATCCCCATACGGAAGACAACCAGCAAGAGACTGTCAACTTACCATACGGCGACAAACGTTTATCCGGACTTGTTCCGGATGATAAGTCATTCTCTCCAAAATAAACATTTGTTCCTCCTGCTAAAGAGACAGTCCAAGATCCTTTATTATCCCGTACATAAGATGTTTGTTTGCGTAACGAAACATATTTATGAATAGATTCTTCCGACTGGGCATGCAATAAACAGACAGGACACAGGAAAAATAAGATAAAAAAGAAAACATTTTTTCCGCTCTTCATATACATATAAAATTATATAAGTTTACGTTTTTTCTTTCCGCCATATTGATAGGCATATCCATAGCCATAATTATAAGGTACGCTTTTAGCCCCTGCGTCATTCAAAATTACCGTCATGTTAGAAAGCTTTTTCTCTTTATATAAAAGTTCCACCTCCGGTAACATGCGCCGGTCCATCAGTCCCTCCCGTATAACATAGACAGTCATATCCACAACCCTATTAATAATCTGGGAATCAGCCATTATGCCACAAGGAACCGTATCTATCAAAATATAATCATATTCTTTCCTCGCATTCCGTACCAACTCATCCAATCCCGGAGTTAAAAGAAGTTCCGCCGGATTCGGAGGAACAGGACCGGAATGAATAACATAAAAATTAGGATATTCTTTCGGCGCATGTACCAGGCTTTTCCAGTCGGCTGCTTTTCCTGACAAATAAGTAGAGATACCCGGATAAATACTGCCATCCTGTTTACGCCCCGAACCTTTCCGAAGATCCATATCCAATAATAAAACGCGTTTGCCCGTCATGGATAACGAAACAGCCAGATTGGAAGAGATAAACGTTTTACCGGAATCCGGATTGGCAGAAGTAAACATGATTACCTGCGCCCCATTTTTCGGTGACAAAACAAAATCTAGATTGGAACGGAGAATCCTGAATGCTTCCGAAACCTCATCCCTTGCATCTTTATCGAGAACAATTACCCCTTTCATTTTCTTTTTACGAGGGACCTCTCCTAAAAATGGAATAGTTAATACGCCTTTAATATCCTTACGGTTGCGAACGCTGACATCCAGCATCGGTTGAATATAAAACCACACACCTGGTATAAGTATCCCTGTTATTACAGCGGCCAGCAACAAAGTCATAAAACTCATGCCCGAAGCCACTCCTGCACTATAAGGCGTATCTATTATGCGTATCTTATCTTCAATCGTTGCCATACTCAAGGCATTCTCTTCCCGTTTATTTAAAAGATACAGATACAGCTCTTCCTTTATCTTCTGTTGGCGCTCTACAGATATGATATACCGCTCTTGCTCCGGAACTGTGCCAATCTGGTGGGCAGTCAATTCTTCCTGACGCTCCATATCCTTCAGCTTGATCTGCAAAGAACGATATATATTATTCAGCGAATAAATCACTGCTTTTTTTAAAGACGCCAGTTTGTTATTTAAGGCCCCTACTGCCGGATTCCGGTCACCCGAAACCTGGGTAAGTTTCTTTTGCAAAAGCATATTTTCATTATATTGACTGATAAGATATTCCACCCCTGTATCCATAATACCGTTATTGGCAGGAAGCAGTTCGAACTGCTTAGTCGGATCATTCAAATATTCCTTGATGAACCGAGCCAGTTCCATTTGGTTGGTCAACCGGATTATCTCCTGACGGCTTACATTATTATTAGTAAGATACATAGAAGCTTCCGACACAAGATTGGTCAAGCCGTTCTCCTTTTTATAATTTTCTATATCACTATCTACCAAGCCTAGTTCTTCATTAATTATTTTTATACGGTCATCTATAAACAATGATGTATTGAACAGTATTTGATTTTTATCCTGTTTAGCATCATCATTATAAGCATCTACCAAAGTTTCTATTATAGCAGCAGCACGATCTTGATTCGTATCCTTATAGGTTATATTCATCAAAGTAGAAACATCCGTTACTTTTTTTACAAATAAAGGACTCGTAAAATTTGAAACAACGGACGGCAATGTCGAACAATTCACATAAATAGTCTTTCCTATATAAGTTGAGTCAAAATCGGGTGTCCGTATTATATTCAATTCTCCAACAGAAGTTTTTAATGGTATTCCGAAGGTTCCCTTCACTAACCGATCCGCTTCTTCCGAAAAATCCCCTATTTGATAATAAGTTTCAGACAAGGGCGTCACAGATAAAAAAACGTTTTTATTAAATAAAGAATCAAATTTTACAGAAATAGGAATATTCGGATATAACACTTTTTTGCGGAATCCGTCTTTTACACTATATTCCGTTTCAAGCCCCAAACGGTTAATCACTTTAGACATTAGAAAACGAGACTTCAGCATAATTTGCTCATTATCCAAATTGCCTTTCGGAAAAAATAACTGTTTTTCAATAAAAGCGGCATCTGTTTTCTCCTCAGTCTTTATCAATATTATTGCTTTCTCTTCATATAGTACCGGTGAAATTTGATTATAAAACCAAGCAACACACATACAGGCAGAAACGGAGATGGCAAACCAATACCACTTTGTTTTTAAAACATCAACAACCACACGGATATTAAAATCCTCGCCCTGCAAATCGCTCACTTTATATTTGCCATTCATATATTTACTATTTAAAAATAAGAAGTCCCATAGTAGTCAAGAAGTTAATCATCGTAATCCATGTACCTATATTTGAGAATTGGTTCTGTGCACTCTGCTCCCCTCTTACCCGGTTAGGTTCCACATAAACCACATCGTTTTGTTTCAAATAGAAGAAGGGAGATTGCATAACGTCCAAAGAACGGAGATCATGATATAAGATAGTACGCGTTCCTTTATCTTCACGGATAACCGCTACACGGTCACGACGGCCATACAAATTCAAATCGCCGGCCAGCCCTAACGCGTCGAACAAAGTGACCTGTTCGGTATTGATATTGTATGTACCAGGACGGTTAACCTCTCCCAATACCGTAATACGGAAATTTAGAAAACGCACCATTACGATAGGATCTTTTATATACCCTTCCCTGGAAAGACGGTCTTGCAAATAGTCGATCAATTCCCTGCATGATAAACCGGCCACTTTTATTTTTCCCAATACAGGATAATTGATAGCCCCCTCTTTATCTACCAAAAAGCCGAGTTGATTATAACTCCAATTATAGTTATTGTTATAATAACTTGAGCTTCCTACATACTGTGGATTAAACGGTTCCGATACATCTTTATCGATACTGCTAACTTTTATATCCAAAATATCATCCTTCTGTATACGCAACTCAAACGTATCGACAATCTCCGTTTTGGAAAGCAAACCGTCTGTCTGCAAATAAGTAATGTCTTTCACCGAACCGCATGAAGCAAGAAAGACAAATAGCAGCATGAAACCGGAAATAGAAACTATTACTTTTTTCATCTTTTATTCTCCTTTTTTTCAGAATTCAACGCCTCCAACAAAATTAACGATGCTTTAAATCTAACATTCATACGTTCCGGAACAGGACAACTCACTCCCGTGCGAGGATTACGTCCCGGACGAGTAGTTTGCAAACGGGGATACAAACGCCCCAGATTAGGGATTTTTACAGAATCGTCCTTTTGTAAATTTTCTATAACGACATCCGAAAGACAATCTAAAAACCGATTACATTCTTTTTGATTTACCCTCATTCTAATGGAGATCTCTTTTACTAAATTTTGCTTGTTCATAGTATTGAATTATTTGTCATTACTTATTTATTTACGATAAATACATTATTTACATATCCGAATTATTTTAGCCGGATTTCCGGCAATTATACAGTCGGCAGGGAACTCTCCGCAAACCACACTTCCGGCGCCAACCACACAACGGTCGCCAAGTACAGTTCCTTTACAAATTGTTACGTTCATGCCGATAAAACAGTCTTTTCCAATGGAAACCGGCTTACGCTTGATCAAAGACCGGTCCGTACCGTGCCGATACTCCGCTTGCAACGGGTGGAAATCCGTATCCATTATAATCGTATTAGCGCCTATCATCGTCCGGTCGCCTACCACTATCTGCCGGTAGGCATAAATGGTCATGCCAGACATTTCCACCCCGTTGCCTATCCGGATCGTACCGCCGTAGCGCGCTACAATGATTGCACGCTGGCGCATACCCGCCAAGTTAGATAAAGGATGGCTGTTAATTATGACCTTATTCCCCCATATAATACGGGAATCTTTATAAGCATAGACAACCGTAAATCCCCGGAAAGAAACCTTATTCCACAAGCGGAATTTCTCTTTCAGATAAAGCAGGTAGAGTAAAACAGTACGGATCATTTTTTATAACGGGCTACAAGTGAATCAAACAAATCCATCCATTGATTCATGATTGGCTCAATATCATATCGCTTTGACATCTCATAAGAAGTTTTAGCCATCCTGTCGCGAACGGCCTTATTTTCTATTAAGTAGCATATATATTTTGCAAGCTTTTCACAATCGCCTGCCTGTACTAAGAAACCGTTTAATCCGTTCTGTATGGCCTCGCTTGGGCCACACGGACAATCAAACGAAACCAATGGCAACCCGCAAGCAGATGCTTCCAGCAATACCATAGGAAGACCCTCATAACGGGAGCTCATCACATACGCATAACTATTCAAATATTCTTTCCGTATATCCCTCGTCGTCCCTTTCAGCAATACATTTTTCTCCAGATTCTTTCGGGCGATAAGCTCTTCCAATTGTTCCCGGCAAGTTCCTTCTCCCCAAATATGCAATACCCAATCAGGATGTTTCCATGCAACCATGCACCAGGTTTCTATCAAACGGTCGAAACCTTTTTGCGGTTCCAAGCGTCCCACCGCTATAAACTTACGCTCCGGTTGTTCCGGCAAACCATCCGCCATCTGTTCTATCGGATTATAGATATAACTAACTTCCGCGAAATCCTTCAGCCAATCCAACCTGTCCGCTTTCGTCAGAACCACCAAATGACTTAATTTCTTAATTCGGCGTACAAGGCTTTGCGTCCGCCAGGCCCCAATCCATTCCCATAGTTTGCCCCTATGGACAGATAAAAGAAACTGCTTCCTGAAATTTTTGGCAAAATGAACTTCCGCCATTTTCACACTGCCGTCTGCCATCGATGCCAGAAAATCTATTTCTTTCCCGCATAACGAAATACAAATATCAGCCGGATACTCTCTTAAATAAGCCTCCAGTTTCTTTTTGTATAGCTTTAATTTCTTATAATGCAGATAGGTTTTTGCAAGCAGGTTCCTGTTATAATGAGATTTAAAATCGACATCCAGGTCCACCCTTTTAACAGATTCATCCAAAGGAAAATAAACAGGCTTCCCGTCCTGTTCTACCGTAACGATCGTAATAGCATACTTACCCGTTGCCGCCAGGTAATTCACTTTACGGGTCAATACGCGTTCCATCCCGCCCGCACCATACAAGCTGGGAATACAATAAACTATATTCATTGATTTGTTTTATGTTGGAAAATAAAATCTTTCAGTTGTTTCAAGAAAATAAAACCGCTTACCGAAAACAAATTGTAAGCCAGCACCTGAAGCTTTTGCCGGAATGTCCCATTCACCGGTAATATAGAAAAAGGAGAGGCATTCAACTGTTCAACCATCTTTTTCCGGTCTTGCTTTGGCAAAGAAGCCGTACTATAAGCAATCATACAAACGCCGCGGGAAATAACAGAATGTACGGTTTTCTGTATATCGCTATCTCCAAATTCGGCATAAACATGGGTTAATACACATAAAAAATCTTCCAGTTTTTTTCTATTCAAACAAGCAACAGCGGAATGCGAACTCATACGGTAAGCATACAAATTTGTACTCAGATACATACAAGATTTTGCAGGCAGACACATTTGCAGCAAGAAATAAAGGTCTTCACACATACTGATACCCACTAGAAACTTCAAGTCGTTATCTACAAGAAAACTTTTTTTGATAATATACAACCAAACAAAAAATTCTTCCCGAAAAACAAAACGGCAGAAATCCTTACCATCCAAAACTTTATTGCTACAAGATTCCCGATATTTTCGTTTATCTAAAAAAGGCAGAGACTTACCATTCTCATCAACAACCGTATATTCTCCCCGTATAAAATCCAAATCATACATTTCAATCTTATTCAAATACTGTCCGATTGATAAAGGCAAAAGATAATCATCCGCATCTACAAACATAACATACCTGCCTCTTGCTCTTTTCAACCCTGTATTACGAGCCACAGATACCCCTTGATTCTCCTGATTTATAATAACCAGATTACTCCAGCCTACCGCAAACTCCCCTATAACAGCCAAACTCCCGTCCGTAGAACCGTCATTCACCACAATCACCTCAAAATCATCCGGATGCAGATTCTGGTCATACAGGCTTTGCAGACATTGAAGAACATAACGTCCTGCATTATACGCAGGTACAATAAACGATATCTTCATGACTCAACCGATAAATATGATATTTATTTTTTCATAAAGGACCGAAAACCATCCGTACAGCGCTTTCTTTTTATTTATCACCGTTTACTCTCTTATTTACGCATCATGTATTTTAATTCAGAAAGAAGCCAATACAAAAACGGATGATTGATCAGAAAGCGCTTCCATGCCGGAAAATCGAATCCGGCTCCTTCCATCGGTCTTTTTTTGCGTGATTTCGCTATATTCTTTATATATCTGTAACGGGATATGGCAGATAGTTCTTTATGTTTGTAAAGTACAGCATATAACCCCAACCATATAACCCCATAATAAGCGCCATTCAGATATTCAGACAATCCGGTCTTCATGTTTTTAACGCAGAAAAAACGATATATAGCTTCCCAACGCAGCAAATGAGATTCAAAAGATTGTTTTTCGGGGTGCATAACTGATGAATCCGAAGTTTGTATTACATTATAAAGACGCTCCGGTATTACGTGAATTTCACTAATATATTGAAGATAGGTAAAATTAAAAATAACATCCTCTCCATACGAAACATCCGTATGAAAACGGATATGATTATTTTCCAGAATCGAACGATCGTATATCTTAGCTACCGGACCGTATAATAATCCGGTTTCAGCAAGTTCTGCAAAAGCACGTTCATTTCCGTCTCTTAACTTCAACTTCTGTTCAGAAGAAAAAAAAGAATAAAGACTTTTCTGGTCCAACGATAAACAAGCAACAGGCATGATATTCCCCGTAACATTTTGCATAAGTTTTTCCAAAAAATCAAGTTCTATATAATCATCGCTGTCCACAAAAGCAACATATTGTCCCTTTGCCAGATCCAACGCCTTGTTACGCGCAGCCGATACACCTTTATTTTCTTGACGGTATACTATAAAACGGTCATCTTTGCCGGCATATTCAGTACAGATATTCCATGTATTATCCGTCGAACCGTCATCCACAATAACACATTCCCAATCAAGGCATGTTTGATTCAATATCGAATCAAGACATTTTCGGATACAATGAGCTCTATTATATACAGGAACGATAAACGAAACAGTATTCATATTACACATGCGTTTATTTCTAATCTACAAATATAAACTCAGGTTTAGACGTATTACCGATTGCCCAGTCATACATTTGTTTCATTTGAATAGAAATTGTTTCCATTGAATATTTTTGCAGCATTAACTCCCTTCCCCGGTTACCCATTTCGTAACGGGTATCCTCATTCAATGATAAAGCTTCATGAAGCGTATTTACCAAAGTATCCGCATCATTATCCACCCACCAGCCGCAGTTATAGGTATTAAGTTCTTCCCAGGGAGTACCGGTGGAGGCTATTACCGGAACATTTTGCAATAAAGCCTCCGGT
The DNA here is from genome assembly GCF_900186615.1 of Parabacteroides bouchesdurhonensis. GTDB lineage: Bacteria > Bacteroidota > Bacteroidia > Bacteroidales > Tannerellaceae > Parabacteroides > Parabacteroides bouchesdurhonensis. The sequence continues at coordinate 2,873,299 of NZ_LT896588.1, read as the reverse complement.
ATGATCATACCAAAATTCTCAAAATCACTAGGAACAACCAGACACGACAAAGAAGCCAGCAATTGCTGTTTCTTCTCCCCTTTCACAAACCCTGTAAAGAACGCATTCCGAAGTTCCAGTTTACGTACTTTTTCATGCAGCAGCTCTAAATAAGCCGCATCTCCGTCGCCCATAATCAGAAGCACTCCGTCTTCTATCTCTAAACGAGCCCATACATCAATCAAGCGATGTATATTTTTACGAGGATGGATACGTCCCAAATACCCAACCCGCTTTATATTATCGGTACGCGAATACAAAGGATATTCATTGCAATCTATCGGATTAGGCACAACGGCTACCGGATTCGTAAAGCCCAAAGCGCGGTAATAACGATATTCTTCCATACACGTAGCATGAATACAGGCTGCCTGCTGCAACTGACGCCTCTGAAACAACGACAGCGCAATCTTCTTCTTTAGCGACGAAAGAACCAAAGCCTGAGGGTATAATTGCCCGTGTAACGTAATAATATACGGAGTATTCTTTCTTTGCGCTACCCGGGCTGTTTCATAGATAGGATACTGCCAAAGCCCTTGTATATGATAAATATCCGGCGACGTTTTCTTTAAAGCTTTTTTCATAGGTAAGGACCAGCCGGCAGTTTGTTGCCAAGCCGAGAGAGAAGGAAGGCTAACAATAAAATCCTCACCGGATACAGGTTTATCTCCATCTCCTACGCCATAAGTCAATATACTTGCATCTATATGTATATTCCGAAGCCCTCGTACCACAAGCAATGTAGTCAACGCCGGTCCGCCCCAATTCATCCCCATAGAGGTAATAACATGCTGTATTTTCATAATCCCACATTCATAAACTCAGCACTTAACTTTCCTGTTAATTTATAGCATAAATACGCTATTTCAAAATAGAGAAAAACGGACAACGGCGATTTCAATAATAAGCTATAAAGAAAGTACCCCTTCAGACTATTAAATAAATATTCTTTATTTATTTCACTCATTGCATCAGCTAAATATCTATATCTTTCAGCGAAAGACATTTCACCATGTTTACGAAGGACAGATCTACACATCATCCAAGTCCAAAAGAAATAACGTCCTCCTATAATATTTTTGCTATATTCACCTAATATATTCTTCGTTTTATAAAATCTAACAACAGCCTCAAAGTTTGCATTATGTACCCGCATCGGAGATACTTTGCCTATATAAGATAATGAATTTTCAACTTTAACCACATTATAAAGCAGCTTCTGAACGACAGATATTGTATCTACATACAGTAAATAGGTAAAATTAAAAACGACATCTTCTCCATAATTGATTTCTTTACAGAAACGAAGTCCATTGGCTTCAATTAAATTACGATCATATAATTTACAAACAGGAGCATATAACAACCATGAATCATATAAATCCGTCAGCTTTTGTTCATTGGTTCTATCTACTAAAAAACAATCCGCTATTGGTAGCCTCTCTTGCATTTCTCCATTTAAATGAGAAACCTTCAAGCCACCCATAGATAAACCGTTTGTCGTCATCCTTTCATACAGCGCTCGCAAATAATCAATGTCAATAAAATCATCGCTGTCTACAAATGATATATATTTCCCTGTAGCATGATCCAATCCCCTATTCCGGGCTGCGGATACTCCTCCGTTTTCCTGATGGAAAATTCTAAAACGGCTGTCTTTCTTTGCATATTCTTCAGCAATAGCAGAGCAACCATCTGTTGAACCGTCGTCCACTACCAGACACTCCCAATCGGTAAACGACTGATACAATATGGAATCCAAACATTTACAAAGATATTTTTCCCGGTTATAAACTGATAAAATAATTGACACGTCAACTCTACTCATTCTGTTATTTATTTTATAATTTTATGGATATCCGGTAATTTAAAATAATCATGAAAAAACGAGAAATAGACCTCATACTTTTTTGAAAATGCTCCAATACCGGTATGTTTTAACTTTTGAGACGAAACGCGCTTAAACCATTCATAAGAGACCGGTTTAAGTTTTACATTGTATTTTATAAAGGCTTTTTTGCAGCCGCGCATATGAAACCACATAAATCCGGCATATAACCTCATACCATTTCCTATGTAAAATGCTTCAATAAGTGAATGGCAAAAACTAGATCCACGACCTAAATAATAATAAGTATCAGAAGTTATCTCAAAGAAACAAAGATCTTCTGTTCCGTTATAAAAACTAGCTTTTCCTCCATATCTGTCACCCGTCCCTGCAAATAATTCTTCACCTATCCGATGCAGTTGGATACCACTCAAAAAAGCAATACATTTTTCATTGGTTATTGTCTTTAATACAAACTGCCAATAATAAGTCTCGAAATTACCTATAAGAGACAGGAAATGTATACATACTCTTTTTTTCCATGTGAATAACATGCTAGGGGGTGGCAAGCATTTTCCTGCCAACTTTTCCTGCCAGGATAATTTCATCTTTTTATCCGACCGGTAAGCGTCACACAATTGTTTCATTTCATCCGTAAAATAGATCTGGTCGGCATCTATCTTTACGGCATACCGGTAAGTAGCTTTCGATAATGTATAATTGTAATAGCCACTCAATAAATTCGGCGAATCGTCCGGCAAATTATAGGCATACTCATACTCTTCCGGCGTCAGGTTATGGGCATATACTGTAGGCGCATAATAATAGAGTTTGATCTTGTCAGGATATTCTTGTTGTTTACGCTTCAAAATGTTCGGAGTATCGTCCGAACATTCCTGATAACAGATTATCAGCTCGTCCAACACATCTATCACCGAGTCGATGGAAGCCTCCACATACTCTTCTTCATCTTTTACGCGCATCAAGCCGCTTACCCCTACCGGACGGTCTTTATAGGGTAATGGGATAGGTACATAGAACTCGGAATCCATAGATTCACTCTTATAACTATTACCGGTTAACATAATATATCTTCTTTATGCATTAAACATTTCCTGCTCTTATCTGTATTTGTCAAACAAATTCCAATCCTCAAAATAGAGTTGGCGTATAATCTCTTTTATTTCAATATCCAATTCATAATCTTTCTGAACAGAAAGATTAGTTACAAGGCCTTGTAACTCAAAAGCATTCTCCAATCTTTTCCAATCCTCCGGCAATTCGTAATATAAAACTTCTGTTCTCTCTCCAATAAAATCAGCTTGCGGATTCAACCAGGGCATCCGTCTGTTTCGGATAATCAGATCCTGTTTATAATAGCTCCATGACTGCAAACAAAGACAGAGTTGCTTGAGGTCCATCGTCAGCAATGAATGGATACTTTTCTCATAATTCCAGTTCAACGTATAAAGCAACATCATCTTAATCCATTTACTATACTGTTGTGTTTTTGAAAGGCCTCGAAAGTCAGCACCATAGATATATGAAAATTTCCGATTCATTATTTCACGGCTATATACATTCCACACTTTCATATCGATAGTCTCTTTCAATGATGAAACAAAACGATTATAAGGATTACGAACCATCACATAAATCCGGTAGTCTTTCCAATCCGGAATAAAACGAGGGATTGCTTTATAAGTAATATGGCCTAAGTCTGTATTATATGTCTCTTCATAGACGCCCCACCACTTTGTAGCATCCGTTTCACCATACTGATTAATATAAGTATTTCTTAAAAAAGTTCCCCCTGTTTTTGGGTTATGCAAATAAAGAACTTTACGTTTTTCATCAACAATCATAATTTGCAATATTATTTGTTATATGTTCCTATTACTGTTACCGCCGCATGCTCCAACTTATCCGTTACCTTGCCCAAACGCCGTCTTACTTTCATAATCTCCGATAAAAGGGAGATACGTTCTTCTACGGTAAAGACCAACGGCAGCTGCTTCAACAGCCCGTATTCTCTGACTGCCAGCGAACGTTCATAAGCCTCCAAACGGCTATAACGGGTAACCTGACGGATATAATGGCGGAAATCATTTTCAGGCAACGAAGCCAGCAGAGAATCCGGGTCTTGTTCGGGATGCAGGAATACCTGCCCCACCGTAAAACCATGTTCTTTCAGTTTCAATGCCGTTTTGTCGGAAGCAGAACGGCCTGCCGCATCGCCGTCCAGCATAACAACGGCCTGCTTTGTATATTTTCCGATCAACAGGGCTTGTTCGTCCGTAAATGCCGTACCGCACAACGCAACGGTATTGGTGAAACCGGCAGCGTGCATGGCCAGCACGTCTTTATATCCTTCGGTGATATACGCAAATCCGTGACGGGTAATTGCTTCTTCAGACTGATAAAGCCCGTACAGCGTTTCCCTTTTGTGATATACTGCTGTCTCCGGCGAATTGACATATTTCGCTACCCCGTCTTTTTTGGCATCTCCCTGATAACGGCCGGAGAACGCTACCAGTCCACCCCGTTCGTTATGAACAGGAAAGACCAAACGCCTTTGCAAGAAACGGAAGCTCTGAGGCAAGCTATCGGGAGCCGTACCTATCCCGAAAGAGCGGTATGTATCCGCCAACAGTGGATTAGGGTGTGTATATCCTGCCAGGCAACCTTGTATCATCCGGTTGTCGCGAAGCAAATATTGTATCCGGTCAACACTGGCTACCGGCATGGCAACCGTTTTTTGCACCGAAGCACGGTGTTTCGGAATCCGCAGGGCGGGAGCGTAACAGTCATCCGTCAGTCCGTACCATCCTGCCAGTTTCTTCAATGCTTCCGGGAAACTGCATTTTTCCATCTCTTGCACGAATTTAAAGGCATCCCCGCCCGCGCCGCAAGCAAAGCATTTATAGTAGCCGTCGCGCGTATTAACGTGGAGCGATGGGTGGTGGTCATCGTGGAAGGGACAGAGGCCAGTCAACGTTTTTCCACCGCTACCGGCCTTTGATAATGGCAGATAGCGGGAAATAACGTCTTCTATTTGTATGACATGAAGCAAATATGTTTTTATGTTTTCTCTCATTATTTTTTCAATTGCCAATTTTCTCTGTCATTGCGGACTTGATCCGCCATCTCATCCTGATTGCAGGGTGTTTTTGTTTAGTATGAGGTTGCGGGTCAAGCCCGCAATGACACGCTATTTGAAACTAAAGCCAACCTCCCTGTCTTTGCGGACTTGATCCGCCATCTCATCCTGATTGCAGGGTGTTTTTGTTTAGTATGAGGTTGCGGGTCAAGCCCGCAATGACACGCTATTTGAAACTAAAGCCAACCTCCCTGTCTTGGCGGACTTGATCCGCCATCTCATCCTGATTGCAGGGTGTTTTTGTTTAGTATGAGGTTGCGGGTCAAGCCCGCAATGACACGCTATTTGAAACTAAAGCCAACCTCCCTGTCTTTGCGGACTTGATCCGCCATCTCATCCTGATTGCAGGGTGTTTTTGTTTAGTATGAGGTTGCGGGTCAAGCCCGCAATGACACGCTATTTGAAACTAAAGCCAACCTCCCTGTCTTGGCGGACTTGATCCGCCATCTCATCCTGATTGCAGGGTGTTTTTGTTTAGTATGAGGTTGCGGGTCAAGCCCGCAATGACACGCTATTTGAAACTAAAGCCAACCTCCCTGTCTTTGCGGACTTGATCCGCCATCTCATCCTGATTGCAGGGTGTTTTTGTTTAGTATGAGGTTGCGGGTCAAGCCCGCAATGACACGCTATTTGAAACTAAAGCCAACCTCCCTGTCTTGGCGGACTTGATCCGCCATCTCATCCTGATTGCAGGGTGTTTTTGTTTAGTATGAGGTTGCGGGTCAAGCCCGCAATGACACGCTATTTGAAACTAAAGCCAACCTCCCTGTCTTTGCGGACTTGATCCGCCATCTCATCCTGATTGCAGGGTGTTTTTGTTTAGTATGAGGTTGCGGGTCAAGCCCGCAATGACACGCTATTTGAAACTAAAGCCAACCTCCCTGTCTTGGCGGACTTGATCCGCCATCTCATCCTGATTGCAGGGTGTTTTTGTTTAGTATGAGGTTGCGGGTCAAGCCCGCAATGACACGCTATTTGAAACTAAAGCCAACCTCCCTGTCTTTGCGGACTTGATCCGCCATCTCATCCTGATTGCAGGGTGTTTTTGTTTAGTATGAGGTTGCGGGTCAAGCCCGCAATGACACGCTATTTGAAACTAAAGCCAACCTCCCTGTCTTGGCGGACTTGATCCGCCATCTCATCCTGATTGCAGGGTGTTTTTGTTTAGTATGAGGTTGCGGGTCAAGCCCGCAATGACACGCTATTTGAAACTAAAGCCAACTTCCCTGTCTTGGCGGACTTGATCCGCCATCTCATCCTGATTGCAGGGTGTTTTTGTTTAGTGACATTACTCTGAGTCAAGAGAAAAGTGACGCAGAATAATCGCTAAGGCAACTCATTGCCGGATTATACCTGAATCTGGCAATCCCCGTTGCCCCGTTCCGATTCTTGGCAAGAAGCAACAACCCTACGCCCCGCAGATCCTCCTTTGTATTCTTGTCGAAAGTAATATTATACTTCTCGGCACGGTAAACGAACGTTACCACATCCGCCACCTGTTCGATAGCCCCCGAGTTACGCAAATCGCTCAACACCGGGAAGTGCGGAGCCGGACGCTTCTCGCTCTCACGGTTCAGCTGCGCCAGCAACACGACAGGCACCTGCATCTCCTCCGCCATCAGCTTCGCCTTACGGGCTATATTTCCCAAGGCCAGGTCGGTAGTTTCCTGCAACGTGTTCTTTGCAACGCCTATGTTTATCAGGTTCAGATAATCAATAAAAAGCAAGTCCAGTTTGCCCTGCTTATGCAGCATCATCGCTTTGGCGCGCATATCGTCTATCGTGTCCGAGCCGCAATATTCGATAGTGAGCGGCAGGTGTGCCAACTCCTCCTGAGCCTTCCCCAGCAACCCCCTCTCCTGTTCATTCGTCCCTTTATAGCGGAGACAGGCGGAATCCACACCGCTTATCATGGAAAGCAACCGCGTACCTATCTGATCCTTGCTCATCTCCACGCTAAAGAAAGAGACTGCTTTTCCGCTCCGTGCCGCCCGCAAGGCCATCCACAAAGCTACGGCCGATTTTCCCATGGAAGGACGGGCGGCCAGTACCGTCAGTTCGCCTTCAAACAAACCGCCTGTCAAGGCGTCATACTCACTCAATCCGGTAGCGATGCAACTGTCGTCGCCCTGTTCACGCCTCCACTGGTTGCCATACGAAATCTCCAGCACCCGCAAAGCAACACTGCCGGCATCCTCAATAGAAGCCTCCGAAGCCAGTTCACTCCGCACCCGGTCGGTCACATCGTCTATCCCCTTCAGAAGTTCCGGCACTTCCGCATCCGGCAGCGAAGCGGCCAGTTGTTTCTCCTGCAATTTGGCGGAAAGGAAACGAAGCAGATACTTCCGGACGATCTCGTTGGCATGCCACACGATATGGTGATCGGTACGAACCGCCACCAACATTTCCGACAGGAACGACAGACCGTTCAAGCGGTCGTAAGCCGCCTTATCCAAGCGTTCCATTTCATTCTCCACCGTCAGCATATCTATTCCCACCCCTTTGTCCATCAAGGAAAGAATGGAACGGTAAACAAATCCCAAGTCTTGGTTTCCGAACATCTCCGCACGCAAGCGGCCGGACACATCATAAACCGAACCCGGACGGCTCAGCAAACCGGCTATAACTGCCTGTTCTGTCAACATCAATTGATTCTTTTCCATCTCCTTATGCCTCTCCTATCATTTGTGAAGGTGAATACAAAGAGGACGCACTTTGAAAAAGGCTTATATCCTGATCTGCCGGAACATTGGAAACATGTTCCAGGCTGCCATAATTAACAAGAATAATGCGTTTGTAATTGCCCAAAGTTTCTATACGTAGCAGATTTTGTTTTTCCAAACGGTTCAAATGCTTACTTACACGACGGCGCTCCACCCCCGTCCGTAAAGCTATTTCCTTGAGTGAAGTAATCCATTCTCCACGATGGCAAAAATAAGTAAAGTCTCCTATAAAGACCTCTCCTTCACCAAAGTTGGCAAAGGTTTGAACGCATAATAAAACATTTGATAATTCCCTTAGTTCCAAGTTTGGCGAAAATAAAGCTTTCAACTCACTACGGCCTACATTGAGATACCCACACTTCCGAACGTCGGAAGTAAACATTTCCTTTCGTTTTGTCATTTTTTTTGGCTTATTTGTTACTAAATAAAACGTGACAGGTAAAATGACAAGTTTTCGACATAGTTAACTATATAATTCACAACAGATTTAGTCTGGTTACGATCCATTACTTTGACAACCGTTTGTACCACCCTATATAATATAAAATTAATAATATAATAATTAATACATAAAAAGGCTTCTGCAAAAAATTTTCAAATTCGGGATACATCATTTTACCTTTCACCGGCAAAAGTACCTCCAAACGTCTTCCGGCCGTAGTAGGCGGAATATGAGAAAAAGCAAAACAAGACAAACTCACATTCAGCCGATTAATAAGTTAAAAACTCAACATTCGTACTTTTTATAACTCTTAAAAAACTGTAAAACATCTTCATATTCACCCAAATCGTCGTACAAAGATCGCAGAAGCGTTGAAAACTTGTCGCCCGTATTGAATACGGCATACAACGAACCGGCCAGTTCCTCCTTTGTCCCTTCATACATTCCGGTGCGGTATAATACCGACATCACGGCCAGAAATAATTGCTTGTTGTTCACAACGGTCCGTTGCACGTCTAACACCTCCGGACTATACCCCAGATAAGCAAAAATCTCCTCTCTATAAACCTTAAAAAATTGCTTCGAAAACTTCCTCCAGCATTCTTTCGATTGCTGTTCGGGCTGGCGTAAAAACAGGGCACATTCCATAATAATCAACTGTTTATTATCACTCTTTTCTATTGCTTTCCGGAATTGCGGAAACGACAACCTGACGCCTCCCAGACTATAAAAAATTTTTTAGTAATCATTCTTCGTAAATTTAAGGCCTCCTGCCAAATCCGTCCTGCTTTGCTTTATTCTTTCTTAACACATTGTTTTTCCTCTTCCAAAGGATATATCTTTTGTACTTCAAAGACGGGACTTTTACTCGCAAAAGAGCAGACTTTTGAAATGTTAAGACGGGACTTTTGCTTTCAAAAGATAGCTCTTTTATTTTCCCCAGTCCATTCTACGGCCTATCATTTCAAAAAAGCGTTCGTTCCAAGGTGCAAAAAATTCGTTTAGTTTGCTGCGGCAATTTTCAGGAAAAGAAAAATGATATTTTCCTATATTTTTATCTGCCAACGCATCATCAGGCCAGTCTATATGCGGGATTTCCAAAAATTCTTCTATCCTGTACAGTGTTTGTTTCCGGTCTTGTTTAAGTTCCTTATCTTCCAGTATCAATATTTGCTCCGGTTTAAAATACCGATAATACCGTTCGAGCTGTATGCTGTATATACCTCTGCGCAAAAAGTCGGGATATTGGAATGCCGATGACGACACGGAACCGGTTTCCTCTATTTTGCGCAATTCTTCATCAATGAACCATGAAAAAGGATAGTGTTCCGCATCTTTCAGCCGGCTCATGTATTCTCCTTCCGGATCTTCCCAAAACAGACGATTTACCTGTGCGTAATTATAATCCATCATATATTCCGAGAAAGCGCGTCCTACCGGCTCACGAACCATAAAAATCAGTTTCATTTTCGGATTATATTTATAGATCCGTTCCGGCACTTCTTCCAGGTAGCAATATTCGGTGGTCGCGTCAAAAAATAAATAGTTCCTGTCAAATATTTTTCTTCTCGGAAACATATTCTGCATCAGACGCCATGTCAAATTATTCTCTATATAGAACTTAGAAAAGAACCTCGGTTCTTTTCCTCCTTGCAAGGAGGAGCAATCAGGATGTATTTTCAAAAAAGAAGCCAAAGAAGTTGTTCCGCATTTTTGTCCTCCTATTATAGAAAATTGTATCTTTTTTCCTCCCAGTAAATAAACAAACGTATAATAGAGAAATAAGGATAAAATGCTCACTATCTTGCGCCAAAAATAATTCATTTCTTACTATATGTTTTTATTTCTATAGCCGCTATTTCCTGATTATCGGTTAGAATAGAGACCTATGCATTCTTAATTTCCCGAATAAATTTCCGTTCTTCAGTAAATATCCAATAATATAATACAGCAAAAATACGATACTTACTACATAATAAACGAGCCAACCTTCTCCTTAATCTTTCATCTTTTCTTCGTGCTAAAACACCGTCAACCAGCCATGATTGTTCCCCTAAATGTATTGCTGAAGTTCGGAAGCTCACCATTTCCCATAATGTTGCAAAAGTAAACGGAGTATATATAACGATATTGTCTTTTAAATACTGATCTTCAAAGACATCATACTTAAATCCCCATTTTTCAGCGATGCTGGCCATAATCTCCGTAATGATATTTATCCCTTTAATTTTTCCGTTTTCCAACCTAATGGATTTATCGCTATAATAGTCCAAACATTCTTTTATCCACAAATTTCCGGCTTCAGCTCCCATTATTGCACTTTGAATACCATACCCTTGGTATTTCTGGAACCTGTCTTCATCATTTCTACGATGCCATACCTTCCACAAAAACTCGACAGAACTAAATGCCGACCATTTTAAATATTTATCAAAACGCTCGAAAACCATAACATCCGAATCTAAATAAATTCCTCCTTCCGTGTATAACACGTATAAACGTATATAATCTGCCGCAAATGCATATTTGCGGCAGGCATATGCCTGCTCTACAAACGGTACACTTTGTATATCAAATCGTTCCTTATCCCAACAAATAATTTCATAATCCGGCATTATCCGTTTCCATGAATTTATACACTGCCGGATATTTGCAGGCAGAGGATCACCGCTTAACCAGCACCAATGAATTTTTTTAGGTATAGCCATTATTTATCTATTTATCGTTATGTGTTATCTAACGCTCCCACAAGTAAGAAAATCCGCTAATTACTTTTTCCACGTTATCGCCAAACGCATAAATAGCAGTGGAATTTACGGTTATTACAGTTTTAAAACGTCCTTTCTTATTCAGAACCAAAAGCTCAACAGGGAATGGAGAATTTATAATACAAGCATCCGGAAAATACATTCTGTAATCCGTATTTTCCCGGGGATGCATTTTAATAACCAATTGCTTTTCATCATACCCGGAAACCAAGCTTTTATAAATGCTTATTTTATCATCAAATGAAATCAACTGATCTTCCGAAAGAGGCTGGGTAAGCAATAAAATAGTCCGTGACTCAATTTGTTTAAAAACATCGATATTCGGCATAAGCAACGAGTTTATCATCCTCTTTTCTCCCTCACTCTTTTTTTCCCATAAAGCCTCCAAATCAAATATCTCAACTTTATTAGCGAGATCTTCGGGCACAGGCAAGATGCCGGACATATACACTTTTTTTACTTTTTTTGAGTAACCATGAATAAAATCCGGTTTCCCATAAATTATTTGTTTAAACCATTTCGGACTACCACGTAATTCATTTGGATAAATATAGTCCTTAACTCCCTCTTCCAAATAAGATACATGAGCGAATCTGTCTTTAATCAAAGCTGTAAACAGAAAATCACCTGAGATATAAACATCAGCTTCCGAAAAAAACATGGAATATATTCGAATAAAAAATGACTGAATAAGGATTTTATATCTCTTATTCGGCACCAATCTGAACGGCCAGGGTATTCGACATTTAAAAGCAATGCACTCCTTCACTATAGGACAATAAATAATAAACAGTGTTTCCTCTATTTTATAGTGTGTTAAAAGTAAATACTGAAGTATTCCATATAAATTAACCACATAAACAACCGACTTATAGCTTCTAAATATTTTCATATTAACCAGGCTGATACTTTATTTTTTAAAACGGCATCCGATTCGGGCAGAGATTTTAGAACAGGGCCGAACGTTTGCCTTCTACCATGCCTACCCCAACTTCAAATTTCTCGTGCCATACACCATCACGATCCTGATAAAAAATATCACGGTTATACCATTTATCCATAATTTTCCAAAACTCACGCGGAGTCATTCCTGTATAGGCAAGATATCCGTCAATTATGCTCTGATCCAGTTTCTTATCATGTTTTTTCACTAACGGGATCATCTCCTCACGCGTACAATGGCCGGCGCGAATCCAACGGCAAGCCATTTCTGTTGCGGCAGCATGGCCGAACTTAATATATTTGATCCATCCGCTCAAAGCATAGGCACTTGAATCGATATGGTTGTAGTTCTCCAAAGTACCCTCACGCATGTGCTCATGATCAAGATGACGGAATCCGAAGCGCTTGGCTACTTCATAATTGTGATGGGCATCCCACGGCACATAATAGCTCATATAGATGGCTTCCATTCCGGCTGCATCGTATTCTTCAAGAGTCATCATTCGGGCAGAGTTCAGTTCTTCTTCCGTTACAGAGCCATCCTCCAGCAATTTGTTCCAAACAGGCTTCACTACATCATTAGCCATCTGCATCCGCGCCGATGGGGTTTCGTAATCGTATTTACCGCCATACGTGTAATTGATATTTTCGCCATAAACCAGCAGTTTCAATCCCATTTGGGCAGCCATACGGTAAGGAAATGCGTAAATCAAAGCATCAATATACCAGGCAGGAGAGCCCATTTCTTCGAATGTTTTGCGGGCCATCAATTTTGAGAGACGGGTATTAGGTTGAAGATAAATAAGATCCACACTAAATGCTTCGGCAATGTTGTCCAGGTTTTTACGGCCTGTATCAGTCCAATCATAATTACCGACCGACAATAAAACAGGATTCATTTTCATGACCTCCTTCATGTAATAAAGTTGATAAATTGAATCTTTACCACCGGAAGCTGCCACTGCACAATCATACGATTTACCATTGCAACCTCGGTATTTGTCGCATAAGATCCGAAGTTCTTCCAAACGGGCATCCCAATCTGTATGCTTTTGTTTTTCAAAATTATTGCAGGCAGAACACACACCGTTTTCATCAAATTTAATGCCCGGACGAAGGTCTGTCATCAAACATTTTTTACAATACCTCATTTCAATAAAAATTAATTTTTATTGAACCAGTCTAGACTGGTTCAATTTCAAAAAACACCATTTCATCTCCAATCATTTCTTCCGATAACTGAATATCTTCATCTATATCGACCAAAGCTTGCCGGCCTAATATACTTTCGTACGATTCCGCCAATATTCCATTCATTCCAGGACGTTTCACCCATATATTTTCACGGGTAAACAGCTCTCCTTTTTTTACGGGACGGATTGTCACTACCGTGGCATACGCAAAATCAATCGTCACCTGTTCTTCCGGTAAGGGGGCTTTATGCCCGCCAAGCATACGATGGATAATCCGGCTTTGCCCGATTAAATCGTGTGCCGTCCTTTCATCCATAGAACAAACAATATCAGGTCCTTCACGATCCATCCGGTCTGTAAAATGACGCTCTACAACAGAAGCTCCTAAAGCAACGGCAGATAAACAAGCCAGATTGTCTGTTGTATGGTCGGACAGACCATATACCTTATCAGGGAAAGCAGCAGACATTTCCATCATCGCACCCAAACGGACCAGATGAGATGGCGTAGGATATAAATTTGTAGCATGAAGTAAAATAACCGGCACTTTATACCGGTCTAAGATATCCACTGCTTTACGAATACTTTCTATAGTATTCATCCCTGTGGAAAGTATTACCGGTTTGCCTATCCGGGCTATATATTCAATTAAAGGATAGTTATTACATTCTCCCGAACCAATTTTAAAAGCGGGAACATTCATTTTAACCAAACGTTTGGCAGCCGCACGTGAAAAAGGCGTACTGATAAAGATCATGCCTTTAGACTCCACATATTTCTGCAAACGAATTTCATCTTCTTCCGATAAAGAGCAACGTTGCATTACTTCATAAATAGAAACCATTGCATTTCCCGGAATAACATTCCTGGCAGCGGCACACATTTCATCATCAATAATATGTGTCTGGTGTTTTAAAACTTCAACGCCTGCACGAGCTGCGGCATCAACCATTTCATAAGCCAATTGGAGGTTTCCTTCATGATTAATCCCTAATTCGGCGATAACCAAAGGCGGAAAATCCTTCCCAATACGACGACCTGCTATTTCAACATAACTCATCATTGCTATATTTGTGTTATTTTGCTATGACTAATCAGACCTTGTTCCGGCAATAATACTCCACTTCCCTAAAATCTCTTTCCGTATCTATATCCAATGTCCCGTAAATATGGTCGACAATCATCGGATATAAAGTATCGCCCATCAGTTTACCTTTCAATATCAGTTCCGTTTGAGCTATATAAAGCAATCCGTTTTCATAATATAATGTTTCCATATCCTGGCTTCGCTGACCAAATGAATAATTCCAGGGTTTAAAGCCGTTATTAATTATCCGTCCCATTTTCCGGACAAAGGGAGAAACAGTAAACAGACTGTCGTAAAGGCCGGTTTCCAATATCCTGCATGCTTCTTCCATCATCCCTTCCGGACGTAAAGGGTTTGTGGGTTGCAAGACGATAACATATTCAAATTTATTTCCGCAGGAAATAAGTTCAGATACAGCATGCTGTATAACCGTATCCGTTTTTGTATAAGCGTCTGACAATTCAGCCGGACGATTAATAACTTTAGCGCCATACCGGTATGATATAGCCGCTATTTCCGAATCATCCGTTGAAACATAAACCTCACTTTCCGGCAATACTTTATGGGAATACAATATAGAGTGAGCAACTAAAGGAATACCAATCAAATCTCTGACGTTTTTCCGAGGCAAACGCTGAGAGCCTCCCCGGGCAGGAATAATGGAAACATATTTATTCATATCATTAATTTGTATTCAGCATCACGATGGTTCACCCAAAAAGCGTATAATCTGCATAGTTTGCAACGGAGTGAATTTACGTTGTCCTTTCCGCCATCCGGTATTATGCAATGCTTCTGTTAACTCTTTATTATATGCAATCCAGCGGTTCAAAGCCTTTTGTGCGGAATCGGGCTGGAGAGAAGGATTATACATTAATCCCAACTCGGTAATACCATAACTTTTTATCTTAAACTTGCTGTTTTCAAATTCGTCTTGATTAACCATATATATACTAGTTTCATGCCATTTACTATCTTATAAAGATAAGCAATAACAAACAGAAAAACAATTAATTAAGAATAATTATGCTCTTAATATTTACAGTCCGTTTGATTTATCTATGTAACGGGAAATCCTAAAACGCTTCTTCCTCATATTCCCTAAAAAGCCCAAAATATCACCCAAAAGATAAAAGAACTGGCAATATCTGCCATATATGCGATACTTTATGTATCTTCTTGATTTCCGGGTGGATTTAAATTCCCCGCTAAAATTGATTGTTGAGTTAAGAGTTTCTAAAGTGAAAAATAACTCAGGAGATGGTGTATATATGGTTATTCCCATTCTACGAATGGCATACCAATCATCCGCTACCATAGAAGGAAGTTCATCTTTTTGCAATATCTTCATCGCCGCTTTCCTGTTGATGATATAAGCATGCGTAGCAAAAGCTGTATGAACAGGATAAAAATCAAAACCGTTTACACGTTGCCTTCTGTATGTATACAAAAGACAACGAGATGAGCTCAGTATAACATCCGCTTTGCCGGAAATTAATTTCCGGCAAGCTTCATAATATGAAGCCATTTTTTCGGGATATAAAAAGGTGGCGTCGTCCTCCAATATCAACGCATACTCTTCATCCGACTCCAAAAGCTTCCGGTAGCATTTACGATGGCTTAAGGTACATCCTATTTCGCCCATTAACGGAATACGGCCGTGGTAACGATCCATAAAATGCTCAGTGTCAAAAAGCCGTGGTATTTCCTCGCCGGGCAATTCACGACCATCCACAGCCTCTACCAATTCGATGTCCAGAAAGGGAAATCGGGCCGTTTCTTTTAAGATATGCTCCCGACGGTCTACCGACCTTTTTAAATTAACGATATACGTTTTCAACATTCTTATATGTTATTTTTATATTTATTAGGAAATAAACAGCATTATCCGGAGCTAACCGGATATAACCGGATTCCGCCTTTTGACGTTGCCGTATCTTTGAGCTGTCAAAACAAACCAATTTATTCACTTTTAAATTTTAATATTTATGCCATTAACGTATCGTTTAGTTCAAAGACCGGACATGCACAAAGATGCCGACAAAGATGCCAAGTTGTATTATGCCCAAGTCCGTTCACAACAAAAGCTGAGCTTTGAAAAACTGTGCGACATGATTGCCGTACGAAGCACCGCTTTTACCGGAGACGTCATGCTGGTTATCGAAGGCCTGCTTTCCGTCATGGAAGAGCGCCTCACCGAAGGCGACATTGTCCGCCTGGGCCGGTTGGGTAATTTCCGCATCGTAGCCGGCAGCCAGGGAACCGAAACCGAGAAAGATTTCAGTGTCGCCTTGTTTAACAAACCCCGCATCGTCTTTTCTCCGGGAAACATGCTTAACAGCATGAAAGGCAAGGTTAAATTTGAAAAAGCCACTGTGGTTGAAAAAGAATGCGACCGTCCACATGCCGTATAAAACGCCTCCTGATCATGCAAAAAAACATCTTCATCAACCGTTTCCTGCCTGCCGCCACGCAGGCGGGAGACCGGTTCAAACTGAATCCGGCCATCATCCTGGCGCAAGCTGCCATTGAAAGCGGATGGGGCGAAAGCTATCTGGCAAAAGTGCATCATAACTTTTTCGGAATTACGGGCTACGGCAAACCTAATCTGTATTGGGACGGCAGCAAAACCGAACCGGCCGGAGAAGGAGGCCCTTCGCATTTACTGTTCCGTATCTATGAATCCGAATTGCACAGCTTTATGGACTTCGCCCGTTTGATACGGTCGGCCTACCCTATTGCCGCTTCCATGAGTTTTCATCCGGAGGCCTACGCTAAAGAGATTGCTTACAGCAAATACATTAGCGAAGTAAACGGCGACAACCGGGAAG
Source organism: Parabacteroides bouchesdurhonensis (assembly GCF_900186615.1). Classification (GTDB taxonomy): domain Bacteria; phylum Bacteroidota; class Bacteroidia; order Bacteroidales; family Tannerellaceae; genus Parabacteroides; species Parabacteroides bouchesdurhonensis. The sequence goes on along the minus strand of NZ_LT896588.1, from coordinate 2,856,286 downwards.
CTTACCGGGAATTGGTAGTTAAACTCGCTGCGCTCGTTTCGCTTCACTGCGTTTCGCTAGTAGTTAGTAGTTAGTAGTTGGTAGTTGGTAGAAGAAAGTAGAAGAAGAAAGAAGCTTCCAACTACAAGCCACCTCCGGTGGCTACCTACTAACTACCATCTACTAACTACCATCTACTAACTACTATCTACTAACTACTTTTAAAAAAAAACATGAAACCATTACAAGCTATTCTAGACTTTCTTCTTTCCGTTGCCGGTATGTTTTTTCGGTTCCAACGAAAACGTAAATCCGATAAACCTTTGGTTGACGGTACTGGCTGCCCTGTGTGTTTGCCATCAGAACCAAGAAGTGGCACTAGCTGCCATCGGAGCGATACTGGCGCTGTCGAATCCGGCCCCCAAACAACCCCGGTAAACCTGCTAGGGTGGGCTATGATTGCTAGCGCTGCCGGCGGCTATCTACTGAAACTGGCAAGTTCGCTGTAGCCGGAGGTAGATTTGAAGACCGGAGGTGTGTCGGATTATTGACATGCCTCCAGTTCCTCTATCCCAAATTTGTCCACCCCCCTTTCAATTTTCTTTTCACTCTACTTTTCACGATGGAAAGCAAAGGTTGAGGCAATTCCAATCTTTGTCGTTTCGATTGTTCTACCTTATTCCATCCATATTTAGCCCTGCGATAGGCCTGTTCTAACGGTTGGTTAAAGATAGAATCGTAAAAATCGAGAAGACGTTTTTTCTCCTGGCTCTGAAAATCTTCAAAACTGTCTCCATAAGGCCAGAACGGGGCCGTTACCTTTTCAAGGTACGCATCGTCGTCATTATCCAGGCGGATGATTTCTTCTACAGCCTCTTCGACGGACGAAAAATTCATTATATTAACAAACGAGTTCGGATTATAATCCGAACTTATATGGGGGTTCCCCCAATAAACCGGCAATGAATGAGCCTGGAAAGGATGAAGTATTTTTTCCGTTGTATACCCCGGCATACTGGAATTTTCGATAGCCAATGAAAATTTATATCCGCTTTGAAACTGTATTTTAGGATCCCATCCTTGCGGAACGGTAAATCCCATATTATTTAATAAAGGACCGGCTGAATCCACTTTCTTATATTTAGACAATTCATTGAAAAAACGAACCCTGAAAGGATCGGCGCACCAATTATTGCCGTAAATAAAATTACAAAACTTACGGTTAAGCAAGTCCTCTTTAGATAATATATTTACTCTACCGTTTTTTAAGTATTTATAAATATCGTTGCTATAACAACGCATTGCCCGATCTCCATATACACACTCTGAACAGGTTGCGGCATAATCACATTCATTAAAATCAGGTTCTACATTTTCTCCGGACCAAAATATTTTAACGCAATCTTTATATTTATAATGCTCTCTGCCAAAACAGGAATAAAATAAATAATCTGGATGTTCCGTGTCTATTATCACTTCATAATTATCCTCAAGCAATGGAGGACGAAAGTTTGGCCAAGAGTCCAAATCAGTAAATGCGCAGCGTATTGTTCTTTTCATATCAACCACGAAAAAAATTACGTATTCTATAAACAAGCATTAACAAGAAATCCGACAACCATACTCTTTTCAAATTTATTATACTTGATATTAGTCTGGAAAAAAGTTTGAAATCACGATTTACAATAATAGTATATCCCCAATAAATATGCAGCAATCGCAAATATTTAATCCGGTTTTTCCGAGAAACCGGACCGTACATATTATTATAAGCATCCAAAAAACAGTTTATAACTAGATCGGCACATAATGCGTAAATCTTTTTTCTTTGCTGTATTTCTAATCGTCCGTGAAGTTGTAATAGTTGTTGACTTACCATAAACCAGATTTCAATATCTTCTTCAAAAGACCAGTGATTTATCAGTTTTACAGAAATAGAATCATCAGTTATCCGGTAATGATAGGTAGCCTCCGGACGTATACATAATGAATTTATATATTTACAATAGTCACTGGTAAACAAAGCATCCTCATGCAATTTGGTTCCTACAGAAAAACGCACATTGCCTATATCTATCAATGACTTTTTAAAACACTTATTACACATAAAACCAAATTCTTTATTACGAAATAAAACGATTAGCCCTGTTACAACATCATCTATACATTTCGCAGAAAAATTAGGTAATGATATCTTGTAAGGTTTTACACCTTCCTTTTCTCTTTGCATTTCCGTATATATCAAATCGTACGGAAAGTATTTTATCTCTCTGATATAAACATCCAACCAATCAGGCCGAACCCAATCGTCAGCATCAACAAAGCATACGTATTCTCCTTTTGCTTCATCAAGCCCTTTATTTCTGGCAACAGAAACACCTTGATTCGGTATATGATATACGCGGATACGCTTATCTATATCAGCATACCGATCACAAATTGTACCACTGTTATCGGTAGAGCCATCATCTATTAATATTATTTCATAATTGCCATATGTTTGCCTTAATAGACTATCTAGGCAGTCCTGTAAGAAAAGTAATTTATTATAAACCGGAACAATGATTGTTATTAGCACTTGTTTCTCCATATATGTTTAGTATATATAATCAGCCATAAAATAAGAGGATTACTCATCTTTAAGAAAAACACATGCCATTTATGAGTAAGGCAACCTTGCAGATAGGAAGGATCTATTTCATCAACTTTTTGGGCGAATAATTTATATTTTTCTATCAAGGAATGAGTATTATTTGACAAATAGCAATCATATAAATAAAAATTAGCTGCATAAAGATACATATTCCCTATACAGTTCTTCATTTTTTTATTCCAAAGGCCTTTATATATGCAGAAAGCTATTATACTATTTAATATGGCATGGCGTATTTCCAAATAATTATCGGGAGCAGCCGTACTTAAAGAATTTTTTGTCTTTACTACAATATACAAATCATCGGGAATTATATATATTTTTTCAACAAATCGTAGATAACGGTAAATAAAAATTATATCTTCTCCACTATGAATGTCTTCCGGAAAATACAATTGGTTATGTTCAATTACAATCCGGTCAAAAAGTTTCGCACAAGGGCTATATAATGGCATAGTGCCTTGCAAAGAAATAATTTCGTCTTCATAGAGGCTATGTAACGATATGCACATTTCGGGGAAAGTAAATAAAACATCCGCTTTTCCTTCTTCCTTCACACGCATTCCTCCCATGGCTAACATCCCTTTTGAGGTATGATATGCCAATCTCTCCAAACAATTATCCCGGAGATAATCATCACTGTCTACAAAACAAATATATGTTCCCTTTGCATTCTTAATGCCGTTATTTCTGGCTACGGATACTCCTTTATTTTCCTGATGGTATGCTCTGAAACGACAGTCGTTTCGGACATATTTTTCACAGATATCCCACGTGCTGTCTGTTGAACCGTCGTCAATCACGACGCATTCCCAATTCGGATAAGATTGGTTCTTAATGGAATCCAAACAGGTATGAAGGCAATAAGAACGATTATAAACCGGAACAATAACAGTTATCAGTTCCTGTTTTGCTTCTGTTTTTTCATCATAACCAAATTCAATCATAACAGATATTTTTTATCAATTTTGCAACGATTCTATATCTACAATCTTCCGGCAAATAGCCAATGATTCCTGACGGTGGGAAATAACCAGTAACGTTAAGCTCCGGCATTGCTCCGATAAGTGAATAATTGCCTGGTTAATTGCTTTTTCGGTAGCTTCGTCCAACGAAGAAGTAGCCTCGTCGAAAAGAAGTATTTCAACATCTTTATATAATGCACGGGCAATCCCCAAACGCTGGCGTTGCCCGCCGGAAAGAAGGCATCCTCCCTCACCGACAAAAGTATCTATCCCGTCGGAAAGCGTATTAATAAACTTATCCAAAGAAGCCAGTTTTAAGACTTCCAAAATACGTTTTCTATCCGGAGTTCCTTGTCCCATAACGATATTATCGGCCAAAGTGCCCTCTATCATAAACAATTGTTGGGAAACATATCCTATTTTCCGATGCCAGGAAACCATTTTATCCGGAGATAAAGGCTGTCCATCCACATAAATGATACCTGAATCCGGCCTTAAAAAGCCCAAGAATAGATGGAACAAGGTTGACTTGCCAGAACCTGATTCTCCTTTTATACCTATAAAATCGCCTTTTTTTATTTCTAAAAATAAGTTGTTAAGAACCGGTACATTTTCTTTATAAGAGAATGAGACTTTATCAAAACAAACCGTCCGGTTGAACTGAATTTCTTTTTGCTCATCAGGTAAAGAATTATCTATTTCTTCTTTTTTCAGATCATCTAACAAATCTAATGCAAATGAATTGCCGCGCATTGTAAAAATATATCCTGTACTCTTTACGATACCGGGCAATACACGGTATATGGCAATAGCAAACAAACCAATAATAATACCTAAGGAGGGCAGTTGAAATAATTGCGTAGCGATGATCAATACGATAACCGAACAAATAACCGCAAGCTCGAGTACCCGTTGCAACGAACTATTGAGAATTGTATTCCGTATGGAAAGTGAATTTTGTTCACGCAATAGGCTCTGAAATTTATCGAGACTAAGCGAAAAGGAATTGCTCATTTCCATATCGCTATATCCGACAAAAGTTTGTTGCAGCAATTTTCCCCTTAGAGGAGCCAGTTCAAACAACCGCCTGCCATACTGCCTGATCCGGGCACGTGAAAACCGGTAATAGAGCATCGATACTGGTACAAAGGTTAATATAACCAATAAAAAAACGTATATGTTAAAAAGGATTATTCCTGCCAGAATAGATATAATTACCACCATTTCGCAAATTAAAGATGAAAATGGAATAAAATAGCCTTGAATTAAATTACTGGCAACGCTATTTACCTTATTAATTAAAGTATGGCTGTTGTTTTGTTTTATAAATAGAAATCCCTTTGCGTAATAATACCGGTATAAATGAAGCGACAAATAACTGGAAAGTTCGAATAGCCGTTTATTCTGGGCATATTGCATATAGGTAGTGAATAAAAGCTTCCCTGCGGAAATCAGAAAAATAAAAATGCTGATAAAACAGATAAATGACCGGTTGCTTTCAAACCCTCCCCATTCATAAAATAAAGAGAGATATTTATTTTGCGACATATTGTCTTCACTCAAAACAAGTAATAGAATCGGTAAAAGAACTCCTATTCCTATTAAATCTACCACAGCAGAGGCAAACACACTAGCTCCTACAGCCAGCAATTTCCTCCGATAACGGCCCGGCAATATTTTATAAAGGCAAGCTACCGGCTTCGGTATTAATTTCATAATTTACTCTATTTGAATTAACTAAACACAAGTAGCATTCTGATAAAAAAAGCCATAGGAAATAACAGAGATATGCTCCGGAGGCAACCACATAGCCTTCGAAAAGCATGTGCACCATAAGCATAAGCAGAACCGAACCTAGAAAAGCATTCCGGATTCTCTCTTTATTCAATATAAAGGCCCGGTAAAGCATATAAGATGACGGGATCAAAAAAGAAAAAAAGCCCATCAATCCCATAGAAGATAGCAGAAAGAGCCAACTGCTTCCCGGCTCTATAACACCGTCACCGTCTTGTTTACTAAAACTCTGATCCTCTATAAGGTCTAGGTTATAACTGGCAAAACCAACCCCAAATGCCGGATAGTGATAAAACTCATTAGCACGGTCGGCCCATAAAGCGTCACGGCTGGCAGTAGAACTACCCTCTTTTTCGCCATGTTTCATTTTTTCCCGTATTTGTCCGGTATAGGGCCACCAAATAGATATGGTAGAAACAGCCAGCAAAAGCCCTATCACCACCACCTTCATTATACGGAACAAATTAGATCGATAAACAGTAAGCATAAAAAAGGCAATCCCTAACAAACATGCACCTATCGCAGCACGGGAACTGGCAAGTATCAATACTAAAAAAGAAACTAACATCTTTATGCCATTTAAAAGATAGTCTCGTTTATCCGTTGACATATATATCCAATATAAATAGTTCAAAACCGCAATTCCGGCCAGAGGGCCTAAAAGCATAGAGATATAGGTCAATCCACAAAAACCTCGCTCATTAGCAAATGAATCCCATTTCAGCAAATGCCCCACAAAAGACACTAAAACAATCCATCTTATCATCAAAAGAGTATAGGTAAATAATTCTTTGCGGAATCGTAAAAAAAGATCGTTATAGATAAACGGACCGATAGCCATCATAATTGCCAGAAAGGCAATAGCTCTTGCCGGAGCACGAAAAACAGAAGGGATATCGTTCACCAATAAAGATATCGGAATAGCCAGTAAAAACGGCAAAAACAATCCAGTGATCTTTAGCCCTTTTCCTTGTAAAATAAAGAAAATAGCTATTCCTAGAAAACTTCCGTATGAAATAAAATCCGGAAGCTCAAAATAAGCACTATTTATATGAGGTATAGTTACGAATAAAGCCAAAAAAACGAGTAAACGTATCATTCCCAATCAAATCTTTTACCGATCATTTGATAAAAATCTTCATTATAGGGTGCATAAAATTCGGATAAACGCGAACGAACATCTTCGGGCATTTCTACATCGTATGCACGGATATGTTTATCCTGCAAATCAAGCAATAGCCAATCAATATGCTTTATGCCCAAAAAAGTTTCGACTTTCCGTAAAGTTTCAATTTTATTATTTTTCAATTCACGGCTTTCAATAATCAATATTTGTTCCGGTTTAAAATATTTATAATAATTCTTTAACTGGGCGGAATAAATACCCCGTCTTAAATACGACGGATAAGGGAAAGCCGAAGATTGGACAGAGCCTGTATTGTTTATCTCTCCCATTTCTCGTAATGCGAAATAAGAAAACGGATATCCTTCCACATCTTCAAGTATATCTATTTCCTGTTGTTTTTGTTTATCTGAATACGACTCCCATTCTACCCTATTATAAAGTCCCTTTATTTCCCAAGGTTCTGTTCCATGAACACATTGCCTATCCATATTATAATGGGAAAACGCACGATCTATAGGATTACGAACCATAAAAATCAATTTCATTTTCGGGCTATATTTATAAAGACGGGCCGGAATATGATCGTAATATGAATAAATCGTGGATCCCTCAAAAAATAAACTATTATATATATGCATTATTTTACACCTAGATAAAAAGTGCAATAAATATTCTTTATACTTTTTATTATTCTCATCATGGTAATAAAAATAATTAGGTTCTTTATTCGTATGTCCGACACATTGGGGATGTCTGAACAAAAAATCAAACAATGAAGTTGTCCCACCTTTCATTGTTCCGATTATCATAAAATCGACTTTCTTACCGGTAAGAATTAAAGATTGCGCCAGCAATCTTCTTACAATTTTTTTAATTTTTCCAATCATATCTTTTTATTCATATCCAACCATCCTACCAACAACACAAGACTCAAAATATCCAGAATTACAATAATATTTATATCTAATAAGTTAGCCATACATACATTCATTAATATTAAAACAATTGAATATAATAATATTAAACAGGTTGATTGCAAATGTGTTAATCCGGCCTCCAAACATTTATGATGAATATGATTTCGGTCCGCCAGAAATAGCGGATGATGATAATAAGCCCTAACCAGCATTACGCGAAAAGCATCGATACACGGTACAAAGAGCACGGAAACCGGAATAATAATGGAACTTATATCATAAGGCAAATAATATTCCGGCATATACATTGTATATTTAATTGTTAGAAATGCCAGAAAATAGCCCAAAGTTAACGATCCGGAATCTCCCATAAACATTTTTGTTCCTTTTTCGGCAGAACCGAATATATTGTAATATGTAAATGATAAAATACTACCCAGCAATGAAAAAGAAAGCATGGCATATATGCTATATCCACGAATCATAAATAAAATACCGAAGGTTAGAAAAGAAAGAGAACAGCCTCCTGCTGCCAAGCCGTCTATGCCGTCTATCAGATTGACCGCATTTGTGATATATACTACCACTACAACGGTTAAGGGCATACCTATCCACGCCGGCAACGAATAAATACCGAATAAGCCATATAGGTCATTAATATAAATGCCGGATAGGGGTACCAGAGAAGCAACCATAAACTGGGCCAAAAATTTCTTCCTGTAACGTACACCCACTAAATCGTCTTTAGCTCCGACCAGATATAAAAAGCAAACGCCACACACTAAAAAGCAGATTTCCAAAACCATACGATCCACCTGAGCAATATTCAACGGAAAACTGAGTAAACTGCATAATGCAATTACCAATGGTAACGTACACAATATGGCAGGAACAAAAACCAAACCGCCCAAACGGGGAACTGAACCGGAATGGACTTTCCGTTCATCAGGTATATCATATAAATGTTTCTTTTTGGAAATCAATAATATTCGAGGTAGAATATATAAGGCGAAAAAAAATGAAAGGGAAAAACAAAACAAGTTGGAGAGCAGACATTTGAGATCTTTATCGGAAAAGGCGAAAAAAATACTGCAAAAGTTTAACAAGCAAAGAGTTAACATATGTTTCTTTGTTTAAGTTATTATATAACAATGTTCGTCAGTCCCATAGAGATGACAGTGAAATTTTACCTAATAAAAATGACCCTTATTTACGGAATAAGGGTCATTGTGTTATAAAAGATTGTTTATCAGTTTTCTAAAATAAAAAAGAAGGTAAAAGAGAAAAGATTATTTGAAAAACAACCGTTCTAAGTATTGCTATTTGCAACATACTTAAAGGACCGCTGAGACTAAATAACATTTCTGATAAAACAATAGTTACAATACGAAAATAATGGCAATACTTCTTCGCTTTCTCTCGAAAACGAAAGAACTCACAAATTTCTCATTTACTAACGATTGTTAATTTTGGAAGATTGGCAAGGTTGATTTTTGCTTTACTGTTCAAATTTGACTAAAAATCCTTTATTTTTACGTCTATTTTTGTGAAACATCATAAAAATTATGATGTTTCAATCACAAAACATTCTTTTGGTTCGTTTTTGTCAATTTTATTCTTTTACTTTGCAAAATAATACATTTACGGAAATTTTATAGGGTATTTCCAACACCGAATTTTTTATGATTTTCATAATCATTCAAAGAATGACCCTTATTCCGTAAATAAGGGTCAATCACCCCAAGAGGGCTTTATTATCCACTTATCCAACACAGATACGATCTTTTTATTCGCTTTATCCAATATGGATTGATCCAGGCTGCTTAAATAGAAACGCGTAGTTTTTTCCGACGTGTGTCCCAAAGCTTCTCCAATCATTGTTACCGACAAATTATTTTCTTTAGCTCTCATTGCCCATGAGTGACGGGCTACGTAAGAGGTCAGTTTTATTTCATAAGGCAACATGGAAGCTATGCGTTCCAAACGGCGATTATAGGTACGCAGCGCTACTTTATACTGTGTGTACGTGCAATCCTTCTTCAATATAGGGAAAAGATAAGTATCATCCATGTCTTTATACTTATCAATAAGACGACGCATACCTGTTGTTATGCTTACACGTATTTCCGTTTTCGTTTTAACACGACGGTAGATAATGGTGTTGTTAACAATATTCCCTTTCGTAAGATGAGACATATCGACAAAGGTCATACCACATGCCATAAAAGAAAACAAAAATAAATCGCGGGCAAAAGAAAGTGGCTTCGAACTTTTTAAATCGAGACGTACGATATCCATTATCACATCCATCGTAACGGCTCTTTTATGTGTAGATACCGGACGCAATTTAAGTTGCTGAAACGGATTCGTTGCCGGATGAACCAATGATTCCGTTACAGCGCAATTATACATGGAACGAAACACGCTCATGTAATTCGTAACGGAGTTTACACTCAAGTGATTGGATTGAAGATACATTTCAAAGGAATTAACTACTTGGGCATTGATTCCTTTCAGAGAAACAGAACGGTTCTGACAAAATAAAGCGAACCGGTTACGGGTTGCTTCATATAAACGGGCTGTTCCTTCTTTTCCCGCATAACGTTTGTTGTGAACCACATAATCCATGTACTGCAAAAAATTCTTAGCATAAGAACTCTTTGCCGTTTTACATTCAATATTCATAAAACAGTAATGAGTTTTATATGAATCAGTAACTTCTTAGCTTCTTAACTTCTTTAACCACTGATCCACGTTATTAATTATAGATTACACAAATATGTAACTTTCCGGAAAGAATAACAACTGTCTATCACAGTTAGTTTTCAAAAGAAAGGCTGCCGGAAACTGTTTTTAGTCGTTCCGGCAGCCTTTCTTTATTATTATTCAATATTCTGTAGCGGTTCTTAATACTTAGGATAAAAAGAACGCTATACCTTGCTTTTTTATCGAATGCGTATTTTATGACCTGCTATCGCATAATAGAATATGAGCAGGTAAGTGGGGAAACAAATCCAATAAGCCTGTTGCAAATTGCCAAACTCGTCGGCAAGCCATCCGAACAATAGCGGGAAAATAGCTCCACCCACAATAGCCATAACCAACAAGGAAGAGCCTGTTTTGGTAAATTTACCAAGGTCTTTCATTGCCATCGGCCATAAAGCCGGCCACATTAATGAGTTTGCCAAACCTAACACGGCTACGAACCAGATAGAAACGGTTACCGGAGTTAAAACGACCAGCAAGGAACTGACCAAACCGATAATAGCGCAAATAAACATGGCTCTCTCCTGAGAAAGATATTTAGGTATAAAGAATACTCCCACCAGATAACCGATTACCATACCGATTACCGTATAAGATGTATAGGTTTGCGGATTATCCAATCCGATCCATTTGGCATAGTCTACAATACTTGCCATCGCCAGTGTTTCGACACCGACATAGAATAATAAGGTAATCAGACCCAAAATCAGGTGAGGGAACTGCCAGATACTTGTTTTATTTGCAGCATAAGACGAAGCAACAGCTTCCGCATCCGATTCGTCTTCGCCTTCTGCCTTCACTTCCGGCAGCGGGACAAATGCAACCACGATCCCGAGTAAAACAAAAATACCGGAAATCATATAGAAAGGAAGTGTCATATCGCCAAGCTGTACATCACTCAGGTTCAAAAATATGCCTAAAAATATAGGAGCAATAGCCCAAGCCGCTTTATTAGCGATTCCCATCATACTCATACGGGTGGCAGCGCTTTCCAACGGTCCTAAAATCGTAATATACGGATTTACGGCAGCCTGCAACATGGTATTGCCGATACCACTGATAAAGGAAGCCAGCAGGAACATGGCAAAACTGTGATTCTGGGCAGACGGAATAAACAGGTATAATCCGATTGCAAAGAAAAAGAAAGATAAAATCATTGTTTTCTTATACCCTATCGCTTTAATAACGAGACCGGAAGGATAACCGAAAATTACAAATGTTGAAAATGTGGCAGCAAGTACCAGGTAAGATTCCGCCGTAGTCAGATCGAGCGCCGTACGCAGGAAAGGTACAATAAGGCCGTTAATACCAAGGGCAAATCCTATCATGAAGAACAAGATGCCGATTACAACCAAAGGGAAAACATACCCTTTTGGAGTAGAGTTTGATTTTTCCATAATCACTTAAATTATTATTTTTGACATAAAATATATAAATATCATTCCGGATAGCAAAAGTACACTAAACCAAGGCAAAATAGCAAACTTTTGTTCATAATAATCGCCTTTAAACCGGAAATCATGCTCTAAAACATTGTTTATATGTTACACTAATACAAAGAAGAAAGTTACATTTACACTCAATTTTGAATAATTGACAAATACACATGGAAAACAAACGCACGTTGTCTGGCTTGCAAGTCACTGACTTCAACAGACATATAGACGGAAAAGATACAAAGCTTTGTATCCTTACGAATAAAAGCGGGGCAGAGCTGACCATTACCAATTACGGAGCTAAAATCGTTTCCCTTATGGTTCCGGACAGAAATGGAAAGTTGACCGATGTAGTGACCGGACATAAATCCATAGATGATTATCTGACCTCCGAAGAACCTTATTTCGGCGCTATCTGCGGACGTTACGGCAATCGTATCGCCAAAGGGAAATTCTCTATAGATGGCATTGTTTACGACAAACTGGCCATCAATAACGGTCCGAACAGCCTGCACGGAGGTATAAAAGGTTTTAATGCCCAGGTATGGGATATTCTTCAACAAGACCTGCAAACAGTAACATTAGAATACATTTCAGAAGATGGGGAGGAAGGTTTCCCGGGTGAGTTACAAACAACCGTAACCTATCACCTGACCGACGATAACGAAGTAGTTATTTCCTACCATGCCGTAACCGACAAACCTACCGTTCTGAACCTCACCAATCATTCATATTTCAATTTATCAGGAGCAGGTGATCCTTATATAGGAGATCATGTACTGACTATCAATGCAGATTATTACCTGCCTACTGATGACACGGCTATTCCATACGGTCCGAAAGAAAAAGTGGAAGGAACTCCGATGGACTTCCGCACACCACATGAGGTTGGCGAACGTATTAACGAAAACTTCGAACAACTTATCTTCGGAAAAGGCTACGATCACACGTACATATTAAATAAAGAAGGAGACGAACTGGCATTTTGCGCACATTGCGTCTCTCCGAAAACAGGAATCGTGATGGAGGTATATACCACACAACCGGGAGTTCAGCTGTATACTGGAAACTGGATGACCGGAAACTTTGAAGGGAAAAACGGACAGCGTTATCCCGAACGTGCCGCACTATGCCTGGAAACACAACACTATCCGGACAGTCCGAACAAACCGGAGTATCCCTCTACCCTACTCCGTCCGGACGAGATATTCAACAGTACCACGATATACAAATTCAATACGGAAAAATAAATTATTATTCAATAAATCAAAAACATTAAAAAACAATGGAATCTACCAAACAAAAAAATTACACGTTGCCAATTATCATGATGGTGGCTTTGTTCTTCATGATATCATTTGTAACAGGTTTACAAAACCCATTTGGCGTTATCGTTAAAAATCAATTCGCAGCCAGCAACTTCATGTCACAGTTGGGTAACGCTGCAAACTTTATTGCTTATGCCTTTATGGGTATTCCGGCCGGTTTGTTGTTGCAGAAGATCGGCTACAAGAAAACAGCTTTGTTGGCTATTATCGTAGGTTTTTGCGGTGTAGCTATTTCTTATCTGTCGGGTGTAGTGGGAAGTTATGCCGTTTATCTGACAGGTGCTTTCGTATCCGGTTTCTCTATGTGTATGTTGAACACAGTAGTAAACCCGATGTTGAATACTTTAGGCGGTGGCGGAAACAAAGGTAACCAGTTGATTCAGGTTGCAGGTTCTGTAAACTCTATCGGTGCAACAATCGTTCCGGTATTGGTAGGTTACCTGATTGGTGACGCTGCTAAGGCACAGATCAGTAATGCCAACCCAGCATTGTTCCTTGCAATGGGTATCTTCGCTGTTGTATTCATCGTATTGTTCATTATGGACATTCCTGAACCTCACATGGAGAAAGCTCACGAAGGACCTAAGACACCAGACAAACACAGTGCGCTATCTTTCCGTCACTTCATTTTAGGTACAATAGCCATCTTCCTGTACGTAGGTGTTGAAGTTGGTATTCCTAATTTTATGAACCTGTTTGCCACTTCTCCTGAAATCGGCATCGACGCAACTATCGCCGGTTCACTGGTTGGTACTTATTGGTTCTTGATGATGGTTGGCCGTCTGGCCGGTGCATCGCTGGGTGCTAAAATATCCAGTAAGGCGATGTTGATAACTGCCGCTACAATAGGTATTGTATTTATCCTGATAGCCATCTTCTCTCCGGAAAGCACAAAAGTAAGCATGCCGGTATTCTTGTCGGATATCTCCTTCGGTATGGTGGAAGTTCCGGTAGGAATCATGTTTATGGCCCTTTGCGGTTTGTGTACATCTATTATGTGGGGAGGTATCTTTAACCTTGCAGTAGAAGGTTTGGGTAAATATACGGCAGCTGCTTCCGGTATCTTCATGGTAATGGTTTGCGGTGGCGGTATCCTGCCTTTGATTCAGGGCGCTGTAGCAGACGGTTGCGGCTTTATAGGAAGTTTCTGGGTAATTATCCTGGGTCTTGCTTATATCCTGTACTATGCGTTAATAGGTAGTAAGAACGTAAATAAAGATATTCCGGTAGAATAATCATTTATTAAAAACGGATATTGAAAAGAAGATTAGTTAAGGCATCTGATTATGAAACTTAACTAATCTTCTTCATTTAACGATATTGAATTTAACTTTATAAAAACATGAATAACATGGATATAGAATTTGTAAGAAGTCGTTTCATCAAACATTTTGACGGAACAACAGGATCAGTATACGCATCACCGGGACGTATTAACTTAATAGGCGAACATACCGACTACAATGGAGGTTTTGTATTTCCGGGTGCTGTAGACAAAGGTATGATTGCCGAAATCAAGATAAACGGAACGGACAAGGTTCGCGCCTATTCCATCGACCTGAAAGATTATGTAGAATTCGGATTGAACGAAGAAGACGCTCCACGTGCAAGCTGGGCCAGATATATCTTCGGCGTATGCCGTGAAATAATCAAACGGGGTGGTAAGATAGGCGGATTCAATACAGCCTTTGCAGGCGATGTTCCTCTGGGAGCAGGCATGTCTTCTTCGGCCGCATTGGAGAGCACATACGCTTATGCTTTAAACGAAATGTTCGATTGCAAACTCGATAAATTCGAATTAGCTAAAATAGGACAAGCAACGGAACATAATTATTGCGGTGTGAACTGCGGTATCATGGACCAGTTCGCTTCTGTATTCGGTAAGGCAGGCAGTTTGATCCGTTTGGATTGCCGTTCATTGGAATATCAATATTTCCCATTCAATCCGGTAGGCTACAAGCTGGTATTGTTGGATTCGGTGGTTAAGCATGAATTAGCCTCTTCCGCTTATAACAAACGTCGTGAGTCATGTGAGAGAGCTGTTGCCGCCATACAGAAAAAACATCCGCATGTAGAATTCCTGCGTGATGCCAATATGGGCTGGCTGGAAGAAGTAAAAGGCGACATCTCTGCCGAAGATTATATGCGTGCCGAATATGTAATTGAAGAGATACAGCGCGTATTAGACGTTTGCGATGCTCTGGAAAAAGGCGATTACGAAACGGTAGGACAGAAAATGTACGAAACACACTACGGCATGAGCAAGTTGTATGAAGTAAGCTGTGAAGAACTGGACTTCCTGAACGACATAGCCAAGCAATGCGGTGTTACCGGTTCACGCGTGATGGGCGGCGGATTCGGAGGCTGTACAATCAACCTGGTAAAAGACGATAAATACGATGCCTTCATAACCGAAGCAACTGCCGCATACCAAGCTAAATACGGACGTAAACCGAAAGTGTACGACGTAGTAATCAGCGACGGTTCCAGAAAACTATGCTAATAAAATAGCCCGGATGCAGACTACACAGACCGACGCATATCTATTTTCAACAATAATATGATCTGCGTTAATCTGTGTATTCTGCGTTCCTTAATATTCCTTCCAGTTTCTCTTTCGGGATTTCCTGTATGGATAAAAGAGGCGCAGGTTCCGGTTGGTAAGGCGCTATTTCCTTTTCAAACCAGGACACATCATGCCATGCACCGCTCTTATAACCGGTATTGTGATACGTTCCGGCACATTTGAAACCTAATGACAAGTGAAGCTTCTCACTCTTCACATTCGGTATGGTAACTAAGCCATAGACAGTTTTTACTCTTTGCAGTTTCAATATCTCCATTAAAATACAATACAGCTTTCGTCCCAACCCTTTTGAAGTATAACGCTTATCCAGATAAACCGACAGTTCCGCATCCCATTGATACGCTTCACGTTCCTTCAAACGATGCGCATAAGCATATCCTATAATCTCCTCATTTTCCTCACATACCAGATATGGATATTCATTTGAAATGCTTCGGATACGTTCGGCAAATTCCTGCTCTGAAGGAAGTGAACATTCAAAAGTGATCGGAGTATCTATATATTGAGCATAGATATTTAATAACGATACACTATCGGCAACAGTTGCAAACCTGATATTCATTTTTATTTCTCCTTGTTATTAGTATTCAATTTATAGGGTCTTTAGAATTTATCTCTTGCAAAATCAATGCTTGCAACTCCTCTTTCGGCAATAACAATTGATATTCTGCAACTCCAATCGGCTTATTTACATCCTGTAAAGCAATCTCTACATCCAGATGATTCTTATCAGCACAAAGAATAATGCCTATTGACGGGTTCTCATCCGCTCCTTTTTCCAAACGATCAAGTAACGAAAGATAAAGATTCATTTTACCTACATACTCTGCTTGAAAGGCACCGATTTTCAATTCAACAGCAACCAGTGCCCGAAGCCCTCGGTGAAAGAAAAGCATATCCACGAAATACTCTTTATTATTATATTCCAAACGATACTGATTACCAATAAAGCTAAACCCTCTGCCTAACTCCAATAAAAACGACTTGATTTTGACAACTAATCGTTTTTCCAACTCCAACTCTTTAACAGGTTCTGTTATTCCTAGGAATCCTAAATTGTAAGAACTCCGAAATACTTCATTTGCATAATCTACTTGAGATTCTGGTAATGCAACATCGAAATTATTACTTTTAAGTTGTTGTTGGCGGATAGCATATGTATTCATTTTAATAGCATTTAGCAATAATTCTTTCTTCCACCCTTTCTGTATAGCTTCCTGAGAATAAAACAATACTTGCTCCAGGGGCAATTCCTTGTCAATAAGCAGCGTATTATGCCCCCACGGTAAAAGTGCAACGCTTTGTTGCACTTTTATATCCGCCTGATAATAAAGTTCATAATAGCGTTTCATGTACCAAAGATTACGGGGCGACAATCCCATGTCTGGAAACTCGGCTTTTAAATCAACCGACAATCTTTTGACTACACCACTACCATATCCCCCCTCTAAATGTTTATCAAAGAGTAGTTTTCCGATATTCCAATATGCAGAATTAACAGTATTATTTATCTGGCGGGCGATAGTAGTTCGCACCGAATGAATTACTGCAACGGCCTGTTGCAGTATTAACGAGTATTCGTTATCATCAATGGTAGTAGTAATCTCTTTATTCATTATATAAATCTATCAGTATTCAATTTATAGGGTCTTTTAATTCTGTAAATATAGAAAAAGATTTTTATTTCTTTAAATACAGAAAAAAAATCATTCTCTCTCAACCATTTCAGTTAGAATCAGGCCATTCTACAAAAACAAGTCGGATTTAGAAACCTTTCGCAAAATTGAATTGTTTGACTTATATACTAATTGATACAAAGAGTTTAATTATCTTTGCGCACATAAAGTAATAATTCATCAAAATGAACGATATTAAAATAATGAATAGAGCGGCCGACAATATCCGTATTTTAGCTGCTTCTATGGTAGAGAAAGCCAAATCTGGACATCCGGGGGGTGCAATGGGCGGTGCCGATTTTATAAACGTACTGTTCTCCGAATTTTTAGTGTACGATCCTAAGAACCCGAAATGGGAAGGCAGAGACCGTTTCTTCCTCGATCCGGGACACATGTCTCCCATGCTCTATTCCGTACTTGCCCTATCCGGCAAATACACCTTAGATGAATTAAAACAATTCCGCCAGTGGGGCAGCATTACTCCGGGACATCCGGAAGTAGACGTAATGCACGGCATCGAAAACACATCCGGTCCGCTGGGACAAGGACATACCTATGCCGTAGGAGCTGCCATAGGCGCCAAGTTCCTGAAAGCACGTCTGGGCGATGTTATGAACCAGACTATTTACACCTATATTTCAGACGGTGGCATACAGGAAGAAATCTCACAAGGGGCAGGACGCGTTGCCGGAACATTAGGGCTGGATAACTTAATCATGTTCTACGACGCCAACAACGTACAGCTGTCCACTACAGTGGAAGAGGTTACTACCGAAAACGTAGCCATGAAATATGAAGCATGGGGATGGAAAGTCATCACCATCAACGGCAACGATGTGGAACAAATCCGCAAGGCTTTGACAGAAGCCAAGGCCGAAACCGAAAGACCTACCCTGATTATAGGCAATACCATCATGGGTAAAGGCGCTTTGGGCGAAGACCGCAGCAGCTATGAGAATAAAGTATCCACACACGGACAACCTCTGTCTGCCGCCGGTGTTTCCATGACGGAAACGATCAAAGCCTTAGGCGGCGATCCTGAAAACCCGTTTACCGTATTCCCCGAAGTTGCCCAATTATATGCAAAGCGGGCCAAAGAACTGGAAGCCATCGTTGCCGAACGTTATGCAGTGCGCGATGCCTGGGCTAAAGAGAATCCGGAACTGGCAGCCAAGATGCAAAAATGGTTCTCCGGAGCTGCTCCCCAAATAGACTGGTCGGCTATCGAACAGAAACCCAACCAACCGACACGCGGAGGCTCTGCCACCGTTTTAGGCGTATTGGCAACCCTGGTTGAAAACATGGTGGTTGCATCCGCCGACCTTTCCAACTCGGACAAGACAGACGGATTCCTGAAGAAAACACACGCCTTCCGCAAAGGAGACTTCAGCGGGGCATTCTTCCAGGCCGGCGTTTCCGAATTAACAATGGCTTGCGTATGTATAGGCATGTCGCTACACGGCGGAATCATTGCAGCCTGCGGTACATTCTTCGTGTTCTCCGACTATATGAAACCGGCAATCCGTATGGCAGCATTGATGGAGCAACCAGTTAAATTCATCTGGACTCACGATGCTTTCCGCGTAGGCGAAGACGGTCCTACACACGAACCGGTTGAGCAAGAAGCGCAGATCCGTTTGATGGAAAAACTAAAGAATCACAAAGGGCACAACTCCATGCTGGTACTTCGTCCGGCAGACGTTGTAGAAACAACCGTAGCCTGGAAGATGGCGATGGAAAACATCTATACGCCTACCGCATTGATACTGTCCCGTCAAAACGTAAACGACATACCTGCCAAGGGTAACCGTTACGAAGAAGCGTTGCAGGCAGAAAAAGGCGCATACATCGTTAACGAAGATGCCAATCCGGATGTAATCATGATAGCTTCCGGCTCGGAGGTATCTACGCTGATAGATGGAGCGGCATTGCTTCGCGCAGACGGAATCAAGGTACGTATCGTATCCGTTCCTTCCGAAGGTCTGTTCCGCAGCCAAAGCAAAGAATACCAGGAATCTATCATCCCGACAGGAAGCAAGATATTCGGTCTGACAGCAGGTCTGCCGGTCAATCTGGAAGGTCTGGCAGGCGCAAACGGCAAAGTATGGGGACTGGAATCTTTCGGATTCTCGGCGCCTTATAAAGTGTTGGACGAAAAATTAGGTTTCACAGGACAGAATGTCTATAAGCAAGTAAAAGAATTATTAGCATAATGAAGACAATAGGTTTAGCGTGCGACCATGCAGGTTATGAATTAAAAGAGTATGTAAAACAACTGCTCGACGAAAAAGGGTTACCTTACACGGACTTCGGGACTTACTCGGCCGAAAGTTGTGATTATCCCGACTTTGCCCATGCACTGGCAAATGCCTTCGAGAAAGGGGAAGTGTATCCAGGCATTGCCATCTGCGGCTCGGGCAACGGAATAGCCATGACATTGAACAAGCATCAGAAAGTGCGTGCGGCTCTTTGCTGGAATGAAGAAATAGCACGTCTTGCGCGGGCTCACAATGACGCGAACATATTGGTCATGCCGGGACGTTTTATTTCCAAAGAAGAAGCAGCCAAAGCGGTTAATATCTTCCTGAGCGAACCGTTTGAAGGCGGACGTCATCAGAAAAGAATAGACAAGATTCCGGTACAATAGCCTGCCTACCACCTGAAAAGATATATCTTTTGAACATCAAAGTCCCGTCTTAACACTCCAAAGGTCTGCTCTTTTGAAGTGTTAAGACGGGACTTTTACTTGCTAAAGATATATGCTTTTAGACCGTCTATTGCCTCTTCGTCTTTTGCCTTGTCAGGAACGTACGGGCTACCGTAGGAAAAAGTTCCAACAAAAGAAGTTCCTTTTCATTTTCCGCCAACTGCACACCCAACTCTTCCAAAACAGGATTCTCCTGCATAATGTATCCCGAACCGTCGTATGGCATTTCTTCTTTGATTCCTGCTATTTTCAAACGGAACGCAGGATCAACGGGTATAGGCGTTTTGCCATATTCGCCTTTCACCAAAGCCACAAACTGATTGGACGGATTGTTGTACACCGGGCGACCGTTTTCTTCATCAAGCGCACACGAAACGGCTTGTTCGGCTATAATCTGGCAGATAGGCGTAACCAACGGAGGCAGACCGGCATCCATCCGTACCTGCGGAATGAGCGACATGGCCTTTTCCAATAAATCCGAACGTCCTATCTGCTTCAACTGAGCTACTATATGTGTGTACATACATCCGGGTATCTGGGCTTTCCGAACCAGGTCGTCAGGTTCGGGGAAATTGAAATATTCCTCGATAGCATGGCAATAAAGCAATACATCATCTTCATTGTCTTTACGCGCAGCTTCGATGGCATCATTAAAAAAACGGTTTATCTCGGCAGGTATCTTATCGTCCACCGGATCAAAATAGCGGGGATAACTTTTACTGACATCAAAGGAAGAAAGTTCTTTGCGGATTTCCAGTAACTGGGCGTTAATATTGGCAACGGCTTCCATATTAACATCCAGCTCAATGCCCATCTTACGGCAGAAAATATAAACCAGTTCAATAGCCGGAGCAGACGGGCCGCCTGCGAAATTCCAGATACTCGTATCCACTATATCCACCCCGTTGACAATAGCCATCAATACGGAAGCAAGCCCGTAACCCGGCGTACAATGCGTATGGAAATCGACAGGTACTTTCAGGTTCTTCTTAAAGAGGCGGACCAGTTCGGCCGTACGTCCGGGCGGAAGCAAACCGCTCATATCTTTAATGGTAATAATATCGGCGCCCTGGGCTTCCATCTGACGGGCTTTCGTGAGAAAGTAATCATCCGTAAAAACCGGCTTATGCAACGGATGGCCATATAAGGCGGCCATTATCCGGTCTACAGCCGAATGATGCGGGTCTATGGCGTAGCAAACGGCACAGTCGGCCTTTCCGCCATACTTTTTGACATATCGGATAGTGGATTTAATGTTGTCTACATCGTTCAGAGCGTCAAAAATACGCATGATACTGATGCCTGACTGAATGGCATTACGGCAGAAGCCGTCTATAATTTCATCGGTGTACGGATTGTAACCAAACAAGTTACGTCCGCGTGAAAGAGCGGCAAGTTTAGATGTGTTACCAATTACAGCATTGATTTTTTCCAGACGGTTCCACGGGTCTTCATTTAAATAACGCATTACGGAATCGGGCACTGCCCCACCCCATACTTCCATGGCATAAAAGCCTGCATCTTTATAAAAAGGGAGTATACGGTCTATCTGTCCCTGCGACATCCGGGTTGCAAATGCCGACTGCTGACCGTCCCGAAGAGTTAAATCTCGAATTAATAATTTACGTACCATACCAAACTTATTTAGATCATTTATACCGGACAAAAGTCCTCTTGATTGTATAACAAATGCTAAACAAGATTGGCATGGGTTTTCTGGTTAAGAATAACCAAATTTTCTAAATCGCTAGTCCTTAGGCTCCACAACAATCATTACCGGGAAATGGTCGGACGGAGTACGTGCCCGGTACTTTTGCATAGAGACTTCTTTCGGGAAGTTTCCATTCTTTTCCTCCACCTCGCTGCCTTGAATTTCAGAACGGTAGGTATCGGTCAAGATACCATATTTCAAGACTTCAAAATCGTTTGTCAGGAACAGATGGTCGATGCGGCTTCCTGTCTTCCTGTCGGTATGAAAGCCATTGAAAGTACCGTTCGGCGCATAGCGAAAGTCGGCAATCTCGTATGAATCACGCAATATACCGGACGAATCAAGCAACTTATAAGCGTCACTCTTTTGGCTTACATTAAAATCGCCGGTAAGTATAACCGGCAGCTGTTCGGGAAGTGCGCGTATCTTGCTTAATATCAGTTTTGCACTTTCCGCACGCGCCTGCACTCCTACATGATCCATGTGCAGGTTGAAGAACAAGAAAGTAAATCCTGTTTCCTTATCGCGAAACTTACCCCAGGTACAAATACGGGGCAACACCGCATCCCATCCTTTATTAGGACGGTCGGTAATTGTGGACAGCCAGAAATCACCGTGCTCCAGTACTTCAAACTTATCGGTGCGATAAAATATAGCGGAATGCTCTCCTTCCAGCTTGCCATCGTCACGGCCTATGCCGATATAATCATAGGCGGGCATTGCTTTTTTCAAATCTTCCAACTGGGGGTAAAGACCTTCCTGCGTACCGAAAATATCAAATCCGTGGAATTGTATCAACTGGGCAATGTAAGGATAGCGTTGCCCCCATCCATTACCTTTAGCAGAATCTCCTTCGTTTGCATACCTCAAGTTGTAGGTAGCTACAATCATTGGTTTTCCTGCCTGCATCATCCATGAAACGCAGAACAGGAACAAGATGCCGTATATTATTTTTTTCATATTCTATCGTATTATAAATTCACTTTGGAAGGAATATTATCCAGATCGTAATATTCGGACTCTATTCTGTCGGGATACACCTTTACGATGCGGAAACCCACTTTATCTTTTCCTAACGGGTAGCACAAAGCACTGGTGGTTACCATCCGGAAGTTACCGGAAGAACCATCGGCGTTACGGTGTAAATGTCCGGCAAACATGGCATCCACATTGTATTTATTGAACAGGTCGATATAGTTGCCGCGCTTAGTGAGCGGAATATTGAAATACTGGTCGGCTTCGTCCGGTGTTTCCACAAAGAAAGGATAATGAGTAAACAGAATACGATGGTTGCATTTCTGCGAGTTTCTCAAAACCCTTTCCATCCATACCAACTGAGATTGTTCTTCGTCTTTCTTATCCGCGAAAATAACCGGAGTATTCAAACCTATAAAGCATGTGTTCTTAGTATGGAACGAGAAACTGTCGTAACCATATTCATCCAGATAGGCACTGAGGGCTTCGTCCGAAACTTTCTGATCGAAATCATGATTGCCCGGCAATACATACACAGGAGTTTCTTTCTTTATCTGGCCAAGTATACGCTGAAATTCGGCAATCTGCTTTTTATCTTTCCAGTCGTTCACCAAATCGCCGGTAAAAACAATAAACTCCGGATTCAGCTTGTTTACAGCTTTCACCGCCTGTTCCATCAACTTCGTTTCTTTGGAGAATTCTTTATTGCCCTCCAACATTCCAAACTGGGGGTCTGACATCTGCACAAAATAGAAGGCGTCAGACTGCGCTACGGCCGTAGAAGCGGATAATAAAATCGCGGCCAGATAAATAATAAATTTGCTCATAAGTGTATCATTTAATAATTTAATATAAAAGCTTATCAATAATATCTCTCCATTATTTCCTGCATCTTAGGTGTTTCCGAATCGGTATCGCCGTATTGTTTACGCAGTTCAAGAAGCTGCTGTTTCATTTCCTTTATCACACCGGCATATTTCGGATCATCATACATGTTATGGTCTTCATAGGGGTCTGCCTGCAAATCGTGGAACTCCCAAGCCGGAGTAGTTGGCTTCTCTTCCGATCCGGTGGTATTCAAGCGGTCGCCATAGAGGAACATCAGTTTATAACGCTGGTTGCGTATCCCCATATGAGCCGGACGGATATCGTGATGCGTCCAGTAGCGATAATACATTTCGTTGCGCCAGCCGAAAGGCGTTTGGCCTTTCAGATTGTCGCGGAAGCTACGTCCTTGTGCTTCCTGCGGTGTATAAACACCTGCATAGTCGGCTATCAAAGAAGCGAAGTCTATATTCAGGATAATATCTTTGTTGCGCGTACCGGCCGGAATCTCTTTCGGGTAACGGATAACAAAAGGCATGCGGAGCGATTCTTCGTACATCATGCGTTTGTCGAAGAATCCGTGTTCTCCCAGAAAATAACCCTGATCGGAAACATAGACAACAATCGTATTGTCCGCCAATCCTTCTTCATCAAGCATTTTAAGCAGGCGGCCTATATTATCGTCTATTGTCGCCCCGCAACGCAGATAATCACGGATCATCTTTTGATATGTTTTCCTGCGGGCGGACTCTTTGTCCAGTCCTTGTGCAGAGAACGGCAATTCGGGATAACGGCACCACCAGCTGTCCGGGTCTTTGGAGGCAGTCTCCCACCGCCATGCCAGATTCTCCAGTTGTTGCCCACGAAAGGCACGGCCGGACTTTTCCGGTCCGAACTCCATCAGGCTGGCCGGCTCAGGAAATTCCACATCGTCGTACAAATGCTTCATCCGTTCGGGAAAGTCCCAAGGTTCGTGCGTAGCCTTAAAATGACAACACATCATGAAGGGTTTGTCTTTCCGGCGGTTCTTTACCCATTCTATGGTACGGTCTGTAACAATATCCGTAGAAAAGCCTTTTACTACTTCTCCCTGTTTGCCATCCATATCGTCAATCCAATTCGCAGCAGACTTAAATACGGGGTCTACATATTCTCCCTGATCGTGAAAGACATAGAAATAATCAAAGCCTGTAGGGCGTTTCTTCAAATGCCATTTGCCAATGATGGCAGTTTGGTATCCTCCTTCCTGCAATTGCTTGGCGATATTATCCGATTCGGGAGACAAAGCGTCACTCAGGGAATAAACGCCATTACGATGGCTATAAGCACCTGTCAGGATAGCGGCACGGCTGGGTACGGAAATAGAGTTCGTACAGAAACAGTTATCCAGTACACATCCTTCGGAAGCCAGGCGGCGAATGTTCTCGTTTTTCACATAATCGGCCAGCACTCCTCCGTAAATACCCCACGATTGGGAGGTATGGTCGTCCGAAAGGATAAAGAGGATGTTAGGACGCTGGTCTGCTTTTGCCTTATCGGCAGCCCACAACAACTGGCCGACGCCTGTCAGGCAGCAAGCCGTTAATCCGATATTTAATAAGGATGGTTTCATAAGTCGTGTCTTTCTTTATTTTTTACTAATCCGGGTTCTCTACGTTCAGTTCCTTTTACGCGGGTCAGGTTATCCCCCAACTCCCGACGCATCTTATCGGCTATCTTCATCAACTTAGCGGCTTCTTCGGGATACTGGGTGATGACGTCGTAGCGTTCACCCGGATCACGGCGCAGGTCGTACATCTCGGCTTTCAGCAATTCCAGATTGGCCAATTTACCGGGCTGTCCGTCGTTACCCGGAACATAAGCTCCGTAAGTAACGTATTTATGCGGGAATACCAGTTTGAACATGCCGTCGGTAACCGCTTCCAAATCGTTCCTGTTATAATAGTACACGAAAGACTCGCGCGGGTTAGCCTCTTTCTCTCCTTCTATCAGCGGCAAGATGCTTACCCCGTCTATCTTGCGGGTTGGCAACGGAGCGCCGCTTATTTCGGCAAAGGTTGGGAAAAGGTCTATGTTTGAAGCCAGCTTATTACAGATAGTGCCCGGCTTGGTATGGCCTTTCCAGTACATGATGCAGGGGATGCGGTTACCTCCGTCGAAGGTAGTAGCTTTCGCCTCTCTTAATCCGCCTGTCGAACCGGCATGATTGCCATAGTTAGCCCAAGGGCCGTTATCGGATGTCAGTATAATAAGTGTATTTTCTTCCAGTCCCAGTTCACGGATAGTTTTCATTACCTCACCTACGCTCCAGTCTATTTCCATCATCACGTCTCCATACAATCCCTGTTCGCTTTTTCCTTTAAACTTGTCGGATACAGCCAACGGGACATGCGGCATGGAATGGGCCAGATAGAGGAAGAAGGGCTTATTCTTATTCTTTTTTATGAAGTTGACGGAACGTGTCGTATAGTCGGTGGTAAACCGGCTCTGGTCTGTATTATAACCTGCCACATTATTGCCGTTGTATGTAGGCAAATCCGGGAAGTTGAATATCTCACCTTGCTGCGGATGGAAGGGCCACATATCATTGGAATACGGCAATCCGTAGTATTCGTCAAAGCCGTTTTGCAGAGGAAGGAATTCCTCCTGGCTGCCCAAGTGCCACTTTCCAAACACAGCCGTACTGTATCCTTTTTGTTTCAGCAACTCCCCCATGGTCATCTCATCGGGATGAATGCCATAATTGGAGTCAGGTCCCGGAGCACCAGCAAAGCCTATCCGGTTAGGATAACACCCTGTCATCAAACCGGCTCTGGAAGCACCGCTGATAGGTTGTCCGGCCAGAAAATGGGTAAAACGAACGCCATCCGATGCCATCTGGTCTATATTGGGAGTTGTATAACCGTATGCCCCGTTGAAAGAGAAATCTCCGTAACCGGCATCATCCAGATTAATAAGTACGATATTTGTGTAATTTGCAGCAATGGCAGATAAAGAAAGGCTTGATGTTGCAGCCAATAATAATAATTTGTTGTTCATGGTATATGTGTCTTATGTCATACAAAACTAAACTAAATAAAAAGAAAGACCAAAAATCATCCCGATGTTTTTTACGAATCATCGAGATGATTTGAATAAATGATCGGGATGATGTACTTTTGTGTACTTATTTAGAAACGAATTAAAGAGTTGATGAAAGTTTGTATTGCCGAAAAGCCCAGTGTGGCACGTGAGATTGCCGAAGTACTCGGTGCAACCCATAAAATGAACGGGTATATCGAAGGAAACGGTTATCAGGTAACCTGGACGTTCGGCCATTTGTGTACCCTTAAAGAACCACATGAATATACGGAGAACTGGAAACGCTGGAGCTTAGGCTCACTGCCTATGATACCTCCCCGTTTCGGTATCAAGCTGATAAGTAATCCTACCTACGAACAGCAGTTTAAAGTTATTGAAGGATTAATGCAGAATGCCGAGATGGTGATAAACTGCGGTGATGCCGGACAGGAAGGAGAGCTGATACAACGCTGGGTTATGCAGAAAGCAGGATGCAAATGTCCGGTTTACCGCCTGTGGATTTCTTCATTGACAGAAGAGGCCATACGGGAAGGATTCCAAGGGTTAAAGGAACAAACTCAATTCAACAAGCTGTATGAAGCCGGTTTATCGCGCGCCATCGGAGACTGGCTGTTAGGAATGAACGCTACGCGTTTATACACTTTGCGTTACGGGCAAAACAAACAGGTACTTTCTATCGGACGGGTACAAACACCAACACTGGCACTCATTGTAAACAGGCAGGCCGAAATAGATAACTTTAAGCCTGAGCCGTATTGGGAATTAAAAACGGTGTACAGAAATACCACGTTTTCAGCAGCCAAAGGCAAGTTTACCAAAAAGGAAGAGGGCGAAGCTTTTCTGGAAATAGTACAGCAAGAGGATTTTACCGTAACCAATGTTACAGAGAAGAAAGGGAAAGAATACGCTCCCCGTTTGTTCGACTTGACATCATTGCAGGTGGAATGCAACAAGAAATATGCCTTCACTGCCGATGATACATTAAAACTGATACAATCTTTATACGAAAAGAAAGTAACTACCTATCCACGCGTGGATACCACGTTCCTGAGCGAGGATATTTATCCCAAAGTACCTAATACCTTAAAGGGATTGGTGGACTATACCGAGCTGACAGCTCCTGTACTTGCAGCTAAAATCCCGAAAAGCAAAAAGGTATTCGACAACTCCAAAGTAACCGACCACCATGCCATTATACCGACAGGCGTTGCCGCGCGCAACCTGACGGATAACGAACGGAAGGTCTATGATCTGATTGTACGCCGTTTCATTGCTGCCTTTTATCCGGATTGTGACATATCAACCACAACCGTGCTGGGCAAAGTAGGGAAGGTAGAGTTTAAGGTAACCGGAAAACAAATACTCAAACCGGGATGGCGTGTTGTATTCGGTGCGGAACAGAAAGACCCGGATGCCGAACCGACGGAAGAGGAAGGCGTATTGCCGGATTTCAAAGTAGGAGAAAGCGGACCGCATAAACCTACACTGGGTGAAAAATGGACACAGCCGCCCAAACCTTACACCGAAGCAACGCTATTGCGGGCTATGGAAACGGCGGGCAAGCTGGTAGACAACGACGAACTGCGCGATGCGTTAAAGGAAAACGGTATCGGTCGTCCGTCTACGCGTGCAGCTATCATCGAGACGTTATTCAAACGTAATTACATACGTAAAGAGCGTAAGAATCTATATCCTACGGCAACCGGAGCGGAACTGATCGGCACTATCCAGGAGGAATTACTGAAAAGCGCGGAGCTGACAGGCCTATGGGAGAAGAAACTCCGCCAGATAGAAAAAGGGACTTATGAGGCACGCACTTTCCTTGAAGAACTGAAACAACTTGTGGGGCAGATTGTAATCAATGTCTTATCAGACCGGAGTAATCATACAATTACTATCGAAAAGACTGAACTGGAAACTCAGGCAGAAGAAAAAGAGAAGGCGAAGAAAGAAAAGAAACCCCGAAAACCAAGAGCCAAGAAGCCGGTTTGCCCTATCTGCAAGAAAGGGTCTATCCTGCGAGGCAAAGCAGCTTACGGTTGTTCCGAATACAAGAACGGTTGTACTTTCCGCCTGGATTACACCACCTATGGCGAGGGTCTGACAGACGAAGAACTGATAGAGGTTATCAAAATGATGGGGAAGTAAAGCGATGTAATTATTTAGTAATAACGTTATTACTAACAACATTATTACTAATAAATCTATTACAGTGCTCAGCCTCCATCTTCCGGTATTACCGAATGCAGGAAGTTGCCGGGTAATCTGTAAGCAGAGAAACGGGGATAAGATTTATTCCCTATATTTGTCCTGCAAAATACAATTATACAATGAAAACAGAATGGTTTCCTTTAGTGAATGAAGAAGGAGAGACAATAGGAAAAGCTACCCGACAAGAGTGCCATAGCGGCAGCAAACAACTACATCCGGTAGTGCACCTGCACATCTTTAACGACAAAGGCGATCTGTACTTGCAAAAACGTTCCATGACAAAAGACATTCAGCCCGGTAAATGGGACGCAGCCGTAGGTGGGCACATTGATTACGGCGAAAAGGTAGAAGAAGCCCTTCGGCGTGAGGTTCGTGAAGAATTAGGCATTACCGAATTTACCCCTGAATTTATCACTCGTTATGTTTTTGAATCATCTATAGAAAAGGAGTTAGTAAATACGTTCCGTACAGTCTACAACGGCATTATCACCCCCGATAAAGAAGAACTGGACGACGGCCGTTTCTGGTCGATAGAAGAAATCAAAGCCAACCTGAGCAAGAATGTTTTCACGCCTAATTTTGAGAAGGAATTCGAACGTTTATTCCTTTAAAAAGACATATCCTTTACACACAAAAGTCCCGTCTTAACATTTCAAAGGTCAGCTCTTTTGAAGTGTTAAGACGGGACTTCTTTATGCAAAAGATATATCCTTATAATTCCTTACTTGCACATATCATTTATAATCTGTATCAATTGACCGCCCAACTCTTCGGCTTCTTCCATGGTATGGGCTTCCGAATAGATGCGGATAATTGGTTCTGTATTACTCTTGCGGAGATGTACCCATTTATCCGGGAAATCTATCTTTACTCCGTCGATATCGGTAATATCATATTGGGCAAATTTCTCTTTTACCTTGGCTAGTATCGCATCCACATCTATCTCCGGAGTAAGCTGAACTTTCTGCTTGGAAATAAAGTACGGAGGATAACTTGCACGCAGTTCACTGGTCTTTATCTTTTTCTTTGCCAGATGGGTAAGAAATAATGCGATACCTACCAAAGCATCGCGTCCGTAATGGCTGGCCGGATAGATTACACCGCCATTGCCTTCGCCACCAATTACGGCATTTGTTGCTTTCATCTTGGCAACTACATTCACCTCTCCTACGGCGGCAGCGTTATACTCGCAACCATGTGCACGGGTTACATCTCGTAATGCGCGGCTGGAACTCAAATTACTTACGGTATTACCCGGTGTATGGCTCAACACATAATCGCTAACGGCAACCAGTGTATATTCTTCGCCAAACATTTCGCCGTTCTCGCATACAATAGCCAAACGGTCTACGTCCGGATCAACCACAAAACCGACATCCGCCCTTGCATGTTTCATCAATTCGGATATCTCTGTCAGGTTCTCCGGTAGAGGTTCGGGGTTGTGGAAAAAATTACCATGAGGTGCGCAATGCAACTTAAAGATTTCTTTCACGCCTAAAGCATAAAGTAAGTCGGGAAGCACAACACCGCCAACGGAGTTGACGCAATCAATTGCTACGCGGAAATTGGCTGCCTTGATAGCTTCCACATCCACCAGTTTAAGATTCAGTACGCTCTCTATATGTTTTTGCTTGTAGGTGTTGTCTGCGATAACTTTTCCTAAATGATCCACATCCGCAAATACAAAGTTTTCGGAAGCAGCAATTTCAAGCACTTCATTACCTTCGGCAGCATTCAGAAATTCGCCTTTCTCATTCAATAATTTCAAGGCGTTCCATTGCTTCGGATTATGGCTGGCAGTAAGAATAATTCCTCCGCATGCCTGCTCCATAGCAACGGCCAATTCTGTAGTTGGCGTTGTAGCCAGATCAATGTCTACAACGTCAAAGCCCATGCCTGTAAGTGTACCCAGTACGATCTGTTTCACCATCGGACCGGATATGCGGGCATCACGTCCTACAACAATTTTATTCGTTTTCGCTTTTGTGTTTTTTCTTATGAAGGTAGCATAAGCAGCTACAAACTTCACGATAGCCAACGGATTCAGTCCGTCTTCCGGACTACCTCCGATTGTGCCCCGGATACCGGAAATAGATTTAATTAAAGTCATAAGTTCGGATTATTTTTCGAATACAAATTTCACTTTCTCAAAATAAACAGGAATGCCATTGGTGTTAAAATAAGTCTGCTGTGTGAACCGTTTAAAAGGAACTATCATCTTTACATACGCACTATCGCCGACATAGGCTAACGCACTGGCCAATCCTTCACCTATAAAGACATAAGTATATTGCCCGCTTGTTGAAGTGTTATACCCGTAAGTAAACTCTTCTGGATAGCTGTTGCTCTCTGTCAGCGTATTAAAACTTGTCGTATCTCCCAACAACGGGTTTGCAATAAACCTACATAATATTTTCGTTGATGCCAGTACCGGACGATTTCCGTTCCCGGAATCTATTACATTCAGATAGACATCATTATCCAACTTTACAAACTGGTTCGGTTTAAAAACACCGTCTTCCGGATAATCGTCCAACACCTCAATACCTTCTTTATCAATCAACCGGTTTATGGCTTTTTTCTCTGCCTTCAACATATCCGTGTACGTTTTTCCTTTATTACAAGATATGGCAAGCAGAGCAGCACATATAATCAACAAGATATTAAAACCTCTTTTCATCTGTTATTCTTTAAAATATAATGCACGGCAAATGTAAATAATCTCCGTCACATCTTACTCATTTTTATTTAATTCTTCTATTTTATTAGGATTAAATTCTTCTAATCCTTTCTCAAATGCAGCTACAGCATCAGACAAAGTGCCGTAAAACTCCCCTCCGGAAGCATTCTTATGCCCTCCTCCATTAAAATAGGCTGAGGCAAACTGATTACATGGGAAATCGCCTACCGAGCGAAGGGATATCTTTACATAATCGGAATCTTCACGAATAAATACGCTAAAGCTGACACCTTCCACGCTTAGCGGCAGGTTTACAAACCCTTCGGTATCTCCGGTAACATAATGAAAACGATTCAGTTCCTTCTCAGACAAAGTTATCAAAGCTGCATTATATTCGGGATATATTTTCATCTTTTCATACAGTACATATCCCATCATACGCAAGCGGGATTCGGAATATACCTGATTTACCTGACGATATATCTTGTCTTTGTCTATTCCTTTTTTTATCAACTCTCCTATAATCGTATATATTTCCGGCTTGTTGGAGTTGTATGTGAAAGAACCCGTATCCGTCATCATTCCCGTATAGATACATTCCGCCGTATTTTTATCCATCAAATCGAACATTCCCATACGGCAGATAAACCGGAAAACCATCTCGCTTGTAGACGACATTTCAGGATATGACATCGTTACACGACAAAAATCCGCAGGATTCAAATGATGGTCTATCATAACCTTACGCCCGGAAGAAGCAACAACGGCAGGCGCCAGTTTCTCTATCCGTTTCGGTTCATTGAAATCAAGGCAAAAGATAACATCCGCATCACGAATCAGTTGCTCCGCAAAATCGGGATATTTCTCATAATTCACAATATCCTTACTTCCGGGCATCCATTTATAAAATGATGGAAATTCGTTTGGAACAATTACTGTAACACAATCTTTGCCATAGGCCATCAGGAAATGATACAATCCTAATGATGATCCCAAAGCGTCACCGTCCGGCGATACATGCGTTACTATAACAAAATTTTCGCCTTTCTCTACGTACTTCTTGGCTTTCTGAATCTTTTCTTCCTGAATGATTTTTGTAATCATATAATCTTACTAAATTTTCCCAGCCAAAGGTACTACTTTTTTATATTCCAAAAGCATAATACCTTTTAATAAGCTCGGCAAACAATTTAATTAACAATAAAAACAGCCATAAAAGCAGGTATTTCGGAGTATATTTCCGTATAGATGCCATTACAGAAAATAGAATGCCATAGCCAATCAGCATATCCGAAAAGTCAAGCCGGAACGTGAATGCCGCTCCCGGAACATGGCTGAACAGGTCTACAATCTTCACCATCCATCCCGCCAGTGTTTCTACAACTTGTTGTAACACTTCCAGTCCCGGTAACCAGTGCGGCATTCCAAGCCATAGCAAGGAAAGCGGGACAAGCAACATAGCGATAATAACAAGCGGCAGGTTTGTAAATAAAAACACAGAAGATACCTGACCGAAATAATAGCAACAAAGCAATGACGTACCTATCTGAGCTGCCACTGTTACTGTCAGTAAATCCCAAGGAACAGCCAACAATGGGTTCTTTACAACTATACATCTTCTCAGCATCGGCTGAATATAAAGGATAGAGAAAACGGCTATATAGCTTAACTGGAAACCAACATCAAACAAGTATAACGGATTGTACACCAACATGCCGAATGCGGCGGCGGCCAACGTATTATAACTATCTGCATTACGCCTCAACGCCTTTCCCGTCAGATAAAGCGACAACATCAAGCCGGCGCGGACAGCCGATGCGGCCAATCCGGTAATACATATAAATCCCCAGAGCAGAACAAGTGTAGACAGATACTTCAACCACTTCCATATCCCATAGCGTGGAAAGAAACTAAGCAGGAATGAAATGAATCCGCAAACTATCGCCACATGAAAACCACTGACCGCTAAAATATGGGCAACTCCGGCAACGGAAAAACGTTTTCTTGTTTCTCTGTTCATGCCTTTGCGATATCCCAAAGTAATCGTTGCCAGTACTGATTTTTCTTCATCCGGCAAATGCAAAGAATCAAAAGCATCTACCAGTTCCGTCTGTTTCTCTCCGGCAAGTTGCAATATTGCAGTTTGCTTCGCAGGCCTGTTCTGCTTCCATTCCGTTACTTGCACCGAGAGGGCCAACAATAAACAGGCAAAAGCAGCGCCCCATATCCACCGGGCACTATAGCAGCAGGTAGCACCCATTTTTCTATTTAGGAAAACGGCAGATAGTAATAACAGGCAAGGATACAACAAGAATAGAATTGAAAGATAATTGTATGAGAAAGTCAATTGCAACAAGATTCCGGTTATCCATAAAAAAAGCGGCCGAACAAAAGGCCGCCTTTGTAGTTCTCTTATCATTTGTCAAGGTTTGGTTTCCATATTTATTCAAATATCATAAAGCTTTCAGGTCTTTTATAGTTTGCACCGGATCGGGGGACTTAAAAACGAAGCTGCCGGCCACCAGCACATCCGCTCCTGCTTCAATCAACCGTTTGCCGGTTTCAAGATTTACGCCGCCATCTATTTCAATAAGCGTATTCAGCCCTTTCCGGTCAATCATTTCCCTGAGCCGTGCCGTTTTCTCTACAGAATGCTCAATAAAACGTTGACCTCCGAAACCGGGATTAACCGACATCAGCAATACCATATCCAAATCTTGTATAATATCTTCCAGCAAGCAAACCGGAGTATGCGGATTCAATGTAACCGCCGCTTTCATTCCAGTCTCTTTAATAGCAGTTACCGTACGGTGTAAATGTGTACTTGCCTCATAATGTACATTCATCATATAAGCCCCTGTGGCAGCTACTTCATGGATGAACTTCTGAGGTTCCACAATCATCAGATGCACATCCATCGGCTTCTTGCAAACCGACTTTAACGCATCAAGTACAGGGAAACCAAAGGAAATGTTCGGAACAAACACTCCATCCATTATATCCAGGTGCAACCAGTCGGCATCACTGTTGTTTATCATTTCCACCTCTTCTTGCAAACGCATAAAATCGGCAGATAACAAAGACGGGGCTATTAAATGTTTCATATCTCTACGTTCTTTTTGCAAAGATAAAACAAATTGGTATAACAAATAAACAGTTGGCAGTTAATATGAGAAAATCCCATTTAACTGTCAACTGTCATTACTTGTAACCTTTAACTTTTCTAGTTCATTACATAACCGCAGAATTCTGTTCTCAAGGCAGTTTCCGCATGATAAACCCGTGCAAACTGAGTAAGGAAATCTAATGTTTGTTTGCGAGGAGTGCTATGCCTTCCTTCAGGGTTTCTCTTGGTTTTATTGTCCGTTTCATTCATACATTGAGTAGAAGATCTCTTCATAGGCATCGTTTTTTTCTGTTTGATAATAGAACGTTGCCATGAGCTACTTATTGCATGAAACGAAATTATTTTATCAAATCAAGCCAACGAAAGTTCTATCCGGTTTTCTTCGGCCATACGCCGTATGTTTAATATGGCATAACGCATACGCCCCAAAGCAGTATTAATACTTACGCCTGTAATATCGGCAATCTCCTTAAAACTGAGATCCTGATAATAACGCATCTCCAATACTTCCCGTTGGCTATCCGGCAAATGCCTTACCAGTTTTTTAATATCGGAAAGGACCTGATGGCGTACAATATTATCTTCAATTGTTCCGTCGCAAAGTTTTATATTATTAAACAGGTCTACTTCCACTTCATCATTCGATATCGTATTCTCACTACGTTCCTGGCGGAAATAATCGATAATCAGATTATGGGCAATACGCGTAATCCAGGCCTTAAACTTACCGTTTTCAGTATAACGGCCTTGTTTAATAGTCATAATAACTTTTACAAAGGTTTCCTGAAAGATATCTTCGGTGAGATCTTTATTACGTACTATAAAGTAAATGTAAGAATGGATACTGCTCTTATAGCGGTTCAACAATACGTCAAAAGCAGCATTATCACCTTGCGCATAAATGACAACCAATTCTTCATCGGTCATCGTTTTCAATGTACTCATTACTTTCTATTTTTAGTTTCCTTGAGTAACGTTATGCTATAGGCTATAAAGTTTTTAGTGTTATACAATATTTATTATGAAGCAAAAGAACAAAAACTATTTTAAATAAGCAAGTTTTTTATTTCTTTTCATAAAAAAATGTCCCCCATTCATACTTTTATTGTACAAACAGGGGACATTTTTGAACTAAATCTATCTTTTTAAAACTTATATCCCAATGTCAGGGCTACGCGGGTTGTTTTTGTTTTCAATGTAGCCTTCTGATTATTTATTTCTATATCTCCATCTTCCATCGGGTACAAATTAGAGAATGCATAAGCATCTTCTTTATGTACTTTATATACACATGCCAGATCCATATAGAAATTAGGAGTAAAACGGTATCCCAAACCAACAGTATAGTTATTCATGCCTCCGTCTACGGTATAATTAGGAATAGTACCTACTGTAACTGTCTCATACACCTGATCTTTCAAGCTGGCTTTAACCGGACTGTCTATCCAAGCATAACCGGCACGAACTGAAAACTGAGGTGTTATCTTTGCTTCCGCACCAATACGTAAAGAATTGCCTGCCTTGAAGTCTTCCTTAATATATCCGTTTGTTTCCAGGTTTTCCGAACCTCCGTCATAATACATCTTCATGTTCTTATAGTTGGTAAGCTCATAATCTACACTGATCAAACCATAACTTCCGATAATAGCAGCTGCACTAAACAACCATTTGTCCGGCGAGCGGTATTCATAATTTGCATAAGCGCCATCAGGAGTAGTTGCCCATTGTTCTCCACCAACAACTACGGATGTTCCTTTTGCATAGAAATAATCCGTCATCTTATACCAGGTAGGAGAAGTATAAGCCACACCGAAACGGAAATAATCCGACGGACGGACAATAGCACCTAAATTAAAAGAATATCCCGTACCATCCGTACTTAACGTGTTGTCCAACGTCAAACTACTATTATCCGTAATGCTTTCCGTATACCAAGATGAATAATCATAATTCAAGTCTGTGATAGCCAATGCGCCACCCACTAAAAACAGATCCGAGAAATTAAGGCCGAAAGCAATATTATACTGATCTATCGCACCTCTTTCCGTTACATTCAACTCTGCACCTCTCAGCTTCAGCCATTCTCCGGTAGTCGGATTTTTAAAAGAGCTGGCAAATTCCCTGCTCGTACTTCCTCCTATCGATTCTATAAAACCGGCATTATAACCCAGAACCGGCATCCACGCTCCTATTGCATACGGATTACGTCCTTCTCCATCCTGCAAATCATTTGCAGTAAATCCTTCGGGAGCATTACGATGAGCTAAACGCGTTGTAAGTTCTGCCACATAATCGGATAGAGAAGTATCCATTCCCGGTCCGGCAGACATTGTGTAATTACGGCTGTAGTTCATCGCTCTATTATAAGAGAATCCAACGTTCCAGCTAACCAGACCTTCGTCATTCGATGTAGGAAAATAACCTACATAAGCAATATTATCAAAATTCACTCTGGTACGGCTATTATCGAGCTTATTACCTAGCCAGTCCGACTTAGCTGATACACTGGACAAACTCAATGTCGTAACTACTTCCGAACTGCGATAAACAGCTAAACCTGCCGGATTGGTATGCATGGCTGAAATATCGCCGCCTAATGCTCCGAAAGCCCCTCCCATAGAAAGATAGCGGGCTGTTCCGTTCAAATCTCTTTGAGCATATTTATAGGCATCCAATTCTCCTTGTGAAAAGGCGGCACTGCTTAAAGCAAGTGCCGACATTACGATTAATATTTTCCTCATCTTATTCTCTTTTTATTCAACCTGATATTCGTTATCTACGACCACCACCCGAGCGGCTTCCACCACCCGAACGTCCACCTGAACTAACACTGCCACCGCTTGAACGGCTGCCGCCAAAGCTGCTGGAAGATCCTACCGAACTACTACGAGACGGAGTATAACTTCTCGACTCATAAGAAGACGATGAACGGCTGCTACTGTTGTTATTTGAACGGCTGGGTGCCGTATATTGGCGATTCGAAGAAGAAGTTCCTACACTGTTGCTTCTATCCACAACTCGTGAACGGGTTGTGTTCACGGAAGAAGAACGATTCGGCCTTGTTGTTACACCGGTTGCCGAAGAAGAACGACGGGTAGAACCCGAACTTGTTCCTACAGAAGAAGATGACGACCTTCTGCCTGCTCCGGAAACTGATCCTCGTGAAGTAGACGAGTTTGATCTGTCTGATGAAGACACGCGACCCGAAGAACTCCTGCCCGTAGACGTTGTTCCGCTTCTCAATGAAGACGATGTAGAACGGCTGCCTGCATAACTTCTGCCACCGGAGGTACGTCCGCTTAAGCTAGTACCTGCATAGCTCCTTCCTCCGGAAGTACGTCCATTGTTATATCTTGTATACGGAGTTGCATAATAATGATGGTGATGATGTCCCCAATAACCGCCACCCCAGCTCCATGAAGGGCCATACCATGGACTGTACCAGCCACCATACCAAGGGCTCGACCAACCGGCATAAAATCCGCCCCAGCCCCAACCGAAGCTCCAGCGTGGGCTATACCAGGAGGAATAAGACCACCACGGACTATACCAGGGATCGTACCAGCCGCCATACCAACCGCTATACCACGGATTACCGATGTTAATATTAAAGTTCACATTTGAACCATTGTCCGAATAATCGGTATCATAGCCATAACCGTAATACCCGTCGCTCAGATACAAATCTACCTGATCTGCTCCGGCAATGGTAATCTTACTGGGTGAATGATAACGGATAATGCGCTCTGTATATTCCGTATCGGAACGACGTTCAGGCGTTGTTTTTGTTTCTACGGCATCATCCTCAGCATCATCCTCATAATAAGGTTCATCTACATTCACAGAAGAATAACGGCGATTATATTCATCTACGTCCCTTGTTTCACTAAAGCCGGAATTGCTCGACGGAGCTGTTTCCGACAAAATGCGACTTGATTCTTTTTTGGTTTGTATAACTTGTTTCTCTTCCTGTTTTTCTTTTTTCTTATTTTTGCTTGAAGAGAAATACACATCATCAAAAAACTCTTCCTGGGCTACTCCGCTAAAAGCAACCAGAAGCATCACTATTAAAGATGTTAATTTCATGGGTTTCATATTCGTTTCTCCTCTTCTTTATATATTTCTAATCAATACCTTTATATAATAGACTTACCAAAGATGCTAAAGTTTAATATGCACACATTTAATATCCGGCTAAATTCTTCGCAACATATGCACAAATATAATTGGTTATTCAATGAAACAAAGCATTTACATATACTTTAACTATCTCTTTCCGGCTATCATTTGTTTTCCTTATAGAGTAGATGCAAAAAGAGATTATTTCGCTGCAAGAGACCTCTAACTTCCTCTATCCGGAGCATGGATTGTAAAATACCTGAGGCTTATCCTTATCTCCTGCATAAATAGAGGAAAATTACCATTTTAATGAAACCGTTACACCATCCGGATTATTTTCAAAGCCTAGCAAACACGTTTTGCTGGCTTCGTCCCATTCACAAGTAGCCTCTTTTATTTTTTTACCTTTTGCATCTGTAAACGTGGCCGACTTTGGTTCGGCCGGCAGCAACACACGCATTACATTCGTTGTATTTATCGGGCTCTTTGCAACAAATGAATAACTGTTTTTCTTCACTTTCTCATCATAAGCGCGGGCAGCGGCGGCCAGTATCTGAGGTGTTTCAGGATTAGCAACGCGGCCTATGTTATATAAATAAGCCTGTTCGCCCGGATTAACTGTTTTTTCTGTAAGGACCGGCAACTTCGGATCAAACAAATCGATCAACAAGCCTTTCACTACATACGGGTCGTTGCTCACACTTTCATCCAATACAGATACAAGATCATAGTTTCCCCTGGACAGCGAGAAATTATTCTTAAACTGTAATTTTCCGGCTTTTACCTTCCGTTCATACAAATCCTTAACTGTTGCCACATAGCGGGCATCGCCATTAGCCGTCAATACAAACTCCTTCGGGTCTTTGCGGATTACATAAACCGTACCTTTGCCGCAAGCATATTCACCCTCTCTGGCATCCTTCGCTATCCCCATCTCCTGAAACAGGTGTTCAGAAGGAGTTTTATACTTATTATCTCCGGTATTCCACCACTCCTGTACCTGCTGGAACGGATCGGTATCGCGTGTACTATATACCAATACACCACCTTTCTTTACCCAATCGGCTATATATCTGTGAGCCTCTTTATCCAAAGGCTTCATATTTGAATAAGACATTAACAACAACTTTGTGTTTTTCCAGCTCTCCGGATAAGATACATTCTCAAGATGCAGCAAATGAACAGGAACTCCCCGTTTTAAGAAAGGCATTGCCTGGCCAAAGAAGTCAGACAACTGAGGATCGTCATAACCTGCCACCGGTTGAGGAGTACGTTGGAACATCAAAGAATTGGCCATCAGCACACTGATACCTGTAGAACCGCTTACTTTATTATCAGACAAAGGTATATTATTCAAAGAATTAATCATAACCTGCATCTGTGTAGAATAGAAACGGGGAATACGTTCTTTCTTATCACTATTGGCACTTGTACGGTACAATCCTTCATAAATACGATCCGGCCATGGCATTACCTCATAATTATCATTGTTCGGGTACAACAATTTGGCAGTAAAGGTTGCCTGATAGTTTTTCTTATAGTCAGCCCAGTCACGAGCCCTGTCTTCAATCGGGTCTGTCAGGAAAAAGACTTTGCGCCCTGTCGGGGCAGTCATAGACTCCATACAACCATATTCAAGAAAAGCCGTTTCAAATACGCGTTCTTTAACTACGCCATTAAAGTAATTCGGCTCGCGTGAAGTGCCGGTCCATACCTGCGCAATATAGCCATCCACACAAGGAAGAGAAGCCAGGCTTGCCTCCGGGCTTACAATCTGCCACTGTGAATAATTTACCAATGAATGGGTTGGAACATAACAACGTACATCCATACCCTTGCTTTTACCATACTCTTTTGCATACGTAAAGCATTCGTTCAATGCACGATAATATAAATGATACTTCAACTTATTAGACAAATATGTATTTTCGGCAGATTCATGTTGCGGCCGCCAATCAAACCCGTAATACGCTTTCCATTCCTTTTTGAAAGCATCGCTATAACCTCCGCGAGCCCAAAATTCCGGTTCTTCCAGATAGATAGCATCAATACCTGCATCAATTACACGTTTGATATGTCTCTCTTTCATGTATTCAATAAAATTCATGGAAGGCACGATATACGGAACCATGTGTCCGTGCCAGATCGTATCTCCCTCCATAGTCACCTGGCCTTCATCCAGATGCCACTCTCCATCCCAATCTCCGGTAAAATAATCCTGGTAACTTCCCCACGCGATTCCGGTCATGAAGTGGGTGATATAACCTTTATCCCTCCAACTCTGTACACGTTGTTCAAAAGACATACCATCTCTTTTTTCCGAAGGATTTCCACCAACCCCATAGACTATAGCCACATCAGCACGCACATCCGTAGTTGGTTTCCAGGGCTGTCCGGTCTGGAAAGCCGTCTTTTCTCTTTTTCCGGCTTGGTTTTCCTCCGTTTTCTGTTCGGATTGGCATCCGGAAACAATGAAGGATAGCAAAACGCAACAAGTCAGAACCTTTTTTACATTCGTCTTCATAGATCATTAATTTAAGGCAATCCGTTTTATCGGGATTTAGTTGAACAGGCATTCAAATATTAATTCTTGCCAAAGATAACATTTTCCATTATTTTATCGAAATAAAAAATAAATTTGCATCCATATATCTGTTATGTAAATATAGACAATAAATAGTTCATAGTATGGCAAAAATAGCAAAACATTTAACCGACCTAATCGGTAGCACCCCATTATTGGAACTCTCTAACTTTAACAAAAGTAAAAGCCTGAATGCGAAAATAATCGGGAAGTTGGAATACTTTAATCCGGCAGGAAGTGTAAAAGACCGTATAGCATTGGCTATGGTTGAAGATGCAGAAGAGAAAGGCCTTTTAAAGCCCGGTGCAACAATAATAGAGCCAACCAGCGGGAATACAGGCGTTGGACTGGCTTTCGTTTCGGCAGCAAAAGGATACAAATTAATTCTGACAATGCCGGACACAATGAGTATGGAACGTCGTAATTTATTAAAAGCATTAGGAGCCAAACTCGTTCTCACACCCGGAGCGGAAGGAATGAAAGGAGCTATTGCCAAAGCTAATGAATTACGGCAAGAAATATCAGGTTCCATTATCCTGCAACAATTCGAGAATCCGGCAAACCCGGCCACCCATATACGGACTACAGCCCAAGAAATATGGAACGATACAGATGGGAAAGTCGACATTTTCGTTGCAGGAGTAGGAACAGGCGGAACAATCAGCGGTGTTGGCGCCGGATTAAAAAAACACAATCCCAACATACGTATTGTAGCAGTAGAACCAAGCGATTCACCGGTTCTTTCCGGAGGTAAACCCGGTGCTCATAAAATACAAGGAATTGGTGCCGGATTTATACCTAAAACATACAACCCGGATGTAGTAGACCAAATTATCCAAGTACAAAATGACGATGCGATACGTACAAGCCGGGAACTAGCGCAAACAGAAGGATTATTAGTTGGCATTTCATCCGGAGCAGCTGTTTATGCCGCTTTACAACTGGCTAAGCAAGCAAGCAATAATGGAAAAAACATTGTTGTATTATTACCGGACACAGGAGAACGTTACCTTTCCACCGTTTTGTATGCCTTCGAAGAATATCCATTATAATTAATGCATATACCCCGACAACGTGGAAATATGTGGAAAAAATACACATATTTCCACACATTTCCACACCACAGCACCCAACCCTTATAATTCGCCCGCCTCACCTTATCACTGATCAGCAAGCATTTACAATTCTATTTTATTTCTTTTAATTATGGCATACATTTTGCAACATCCTTTTACTGTATATCAAAGGGCAAACCTTTTATTATCATTCTATAAGGATCATCCGGCTTGCGAAAGTAGGATGATTTTTTATTTTCACCCTATTACCCACTTACTGCCTGGTATATACGAGATAATTTTTGCCGTTACGAAACAGCAGGCAAAAGTACTCACAGCAATACAAGGTATGGCAGCAACAGAAGGCAGTTCCAGCGTATACTTGAACACAGCAACCCATAGCCCGAGCCAGAATATGTGCATAAGATATATGCCATAGCTCAGTTTCGACATTTCCGTTATGAGCCGTGGAGAATCCGTGCGGTTTATACAGGTAAACATAAGAAACGTGCCCATCGTAAGAACCACACAGTTTATCGTACAGAAAGCCCATCCAAGTTCTATTACAGGTGTAGAAAGTATTTCTCCGGGTATAGCCTGAATATAGAACGAATAAATGGTAGAAACAGCTCCGGCAAGCATCATAACGATCCCTACAATGAAACGCTTAGAGCGCCCCCATGTAAGATGCACCCGTATGTAATGTGCCAATACAAGGTATCCTAAATACCCGGAGAAATACCATAACATATGGTATTCGTTCCAAAAACACTGTCCCCACACTTCCCCACACCACCGGTTAAGATACGGCATGCACGTCGATAACAAAAACAAGCCAATAAAGAAACGTTCTTCCTTAGCTGTAGCTTTGCTCAACCATGGCGATATTACAGGAATGAAAAGATACAAACTGATCAAAGGATACATAAACCAGAAATGTCCGGCCTGCGAAGGGAAATTCAGTAATATCCGCGATAAATCCGTCCATGATGTTTCTCCATCTATCTGCCCCCACAACAAAGGCAAAGTACTGTATAGTATCATAAATATAAAAAACGGCGGCAAGATGCGTGTAAATCGCCTCCGATAAAACTGCCACGTAGTCTGTTCTTCCTTCATCGGCACAAGAAGAAAAGCGGAAACAATCATGAACAAAGGAACAGCCATACGTGAGAACCCGTCGTACACAGCCACCCATAGTCTATCGGCCTCACCAAACAGATAAGACTGCGGTCCTGCCATATCTGTAGATCCGGCAGCGCCATAAAAGTTTTCACTAGCGTGGACAACTATAACGAGGAAGCATGCAAACACGCGTACATAGTCTAAAAAAACAATACGTTTCATTCTTATTTGTTTTCTGGTAATTAGTATTAGTAAGATGATTTACTTTGTCAACTTTCCGGACACCACTTTTTTTTCGGTGATAAAGATAGAAAAAGAAGCTCGTAAACAAATGATTTCTCTTGCCAATTTACAGAAACAAGCAGCAGCTTCCAAATTAGAAGAAGTGAAACAGTCTATTTTATTATTGTTATTTTTGTTAAATTTGTTTGTCATATTCAAAAGAACAGTTATCCTTGCATAAATTTGCAACTCTTGAAAAGTGTTTTTGAAAAGGCTATAATAGAGCATTAATTACTTAGATATTAAATTGTAATGAAAATCAGCACTATGGTACAGACTCCATTGTTTGTACTTATTATTTTATCCCGCAAATTCAAATTAAAAAAGTTTGCCCTTCATTTTACGTTCCTATTCGTCCCTAAAAAGAAAAGCAAGATAGATTCAGCCCTATACCTATCTTCCATTTCTAAAGACCCGGATAAGAGTTGTATTTGCAACAATACCATTGAATCTGTTTATGATTTGCAAATCATTGTTCCTGTTTATAATGTAGAAAATTATATTGAAGAATGCATGGATTCAATTGTCTCCCAAAAGAGCCAGTATTCTTTTATAATTACGGTTGTAAATGACGGCAGTCCGGATCATTCAAGACATAAGCTAAAAAAATATGAATCCATTCCAAATGGAAAAATCATAGACCAAGAAAACAAAGGGCTTTCTGGAGCAAGAAATACGGCTCTCAAACATATTCAGGGAAATTATGTGATGTTTGTGGACAGTGATGACAAATTGGCTGATGGCGCCATAGAGAAATTAATGAGAAAGGCGATTGAATGGAATGCAGACATAGTGGAAGGCGGCTATTATAATTATAGTTTTAACAGTAAAATTACTGGAATCTGCAAACATCCCAATAAGCAACATTTAAAGAATTTACGGGGATTCCCTTGGGGAAAAGTTATTAAATCGACATTGATGGAACGAATTCATTTCCCCGAAGGTTATTGGTTTGAAGATACTGTCATGTTCCTTATTATTTTCGATCTTACCTCCAATATGGCTTCTATATCTGACATTGTATATTACTATCGACAAAATAACAATGGAATAACTGTAACAAGCAGGAGAAATCCAAAAGCCCTTGATACGTATTATATAACCAAACGATTATTAGTTGACAGGGAACTTTTAAAACTACCTCCTTCCCAAGAATTATATGAACGTTTCTTAGAACAATGCAAAATAAATTTTAACC
The DNA here is from genome assembly GCF_900186615.1 of Parabacteroides bouchesdurhonensis. Classification (GTDB taxonomy): domain Bacteria; phylum Bacteroidota; class Bacteroidia; order Bacteroidales; family Tannerellaceae; genus Parabacteroides; species Parabacteroides bouchesdurhonensis. Next base: position 2,811,379 of record NZ_LT896588.1, on the reverse strand, counting down.
GAACATTAAAATTGCCCAATAAATACGTTTCCTATGCTATATTCGAAGAGACTGCCAAATTGAAAAGAAAATATTTCAAAGATTTTACAAGTCAAAATTCAGAACAACTGGAAAAGGCATTGGAACAAAATGATTTCAGAACTTATTTATCGGCTATGATATAAACTTATTATAGAAATGATGCTTAAAACAATTCATTATTGAAGGTAAGCCTAATCTCAAAAGTGTTTTGAATTCAATATAGAAGAGAACACTTCGGATAATCTCCTTTAATTTTTTAGCCGGGTAATAGAAGAATTCCGCTAAATAGTCCCCCCTGATAAAATGGTCATCTCTTCTAAGTTATCAGACCTAAATAAAAAGAATGCCCTGACAATCATCGACTATCAGGGCATTCTTCTTATTCAGTGATCCGCCTGGGATTCTCCTAAGAGAGTTACCATGCTGATATTTAAAACTTTATATTTTTAGCTTCAAGCATATCCCATGATTTAACCCACTAATTTTCTACGTGCTTTTGCGGTAGTTTGCTCATGGAGAATACTGGGGTAAAGATAATAAATTATTTAAAAATTTCAATATAGAAGAATCTATGATATACATGAAGAAATTTATTATGTGTTTTATAACAATATTTTCATCATAATCATAAATCTTTGTAATTTTGAAGTTTAGATTTTGCAAGATGTATTTTTGTTTGACATCAAGTTATTGTATAATTCTTTTTCTATTTGATCAATTAGAACTTTAATATTATTCTTTTTTTTAGTTTCACATTCCCAAATAGTTATTACATTCCACCCCATATTTTTTAGTGATATAAGATTTTTCATATCGTTTTGTATATTAGTGTTTATTTTGTTAAGCCAAAATTCCGTTCTCGTTTTAGGTATAACATAATATTGACAACCTTCATGACCATGCCAAAAACATCCATGCACAAAAATCACAGTCTTATATTTTGGTAAAACGATATCAGGTTTACCTGGAAGATTTTTTGAATGGAGATTATATCTAAACCCTTTAGAAAATAGAGATTTCCTAATCAGAATTTCAGGTTTTGTATTTTTCCCTCTTATTCTGCTCATATTATAGCTTCTTATTTCTTTAGAATGAACGTCTGCCATTTTTTTATGTTATTTGCAAGTGTGGATATTTAAATGAAAATAATAAATAGATTTATTTTTATTTCATGCTTTTTATTGTTCCTGTTGAGTAAGCTGTTTGTTTTTTTAAGTAAAATGTAAAGTTTTTTATTGCAAAGTTTTGTGCTTAGTTAAATAAACTAGAAAGGAGAATTTAAGAATTATTCTTTCTGTAACTTATAATAGCCAAAACTCTTCTTGAAATTCTTTTTTCCTCTTCTTTGTCTCTTTGATGTGTTTGATAATCAACCAAGTGGTATCCATGATACATATTTTGGACATTTTCATCTTCAAATCTCATATAGCATTCATTTTGAGTATCCCAATTGATAAGAAAAGAATGTTCCTTTAGATCACCAAGTGCCGTTTGGAGAATCTCATCTGCGTTTTTTCGATATGCAAGTCCTCCTAATAGTGGTGATTTTCCTACACGTTTACCTTTTTTGTTGTAATAACGATAATCGGGATGTCCCTGTATATGCCGAAAATCATTATAATTATAATTGCGTTTAGTTCGTTCCGAATCGAACCAGTTGTCCAATTCCCTAAAAGAAGATACTGATTTAATTTTAACTATACAAGTAGGCTTATTGATTGCAAATCTCTTAATCTGAATGGGATCACTCATAAATTCATCATGATCAATATTTAAGAGTAGCATTTTGTATGCGGATTTAATAGACAAGCGCTCTGCTATCTCCTTTAAGACACAGGGTATATTAGGATTTTCATATTTTACTTCAGGAATATACTCTATATATGAATATTCATCTGAAAATTTGGGGGCTTTCTCCCAATCTTTAATATCCGACTCAAAAAAAAGTTGCAGCATGGCTTCCTCAAAATCTAGAAAGCCAAAGTATCCAAGCATATCATCGTTTTCATATAATTTTAGGATTTTGGAGAACTCTTCTCTATTAGAAGAGCCATAAAATAGCTCTGCATTATTCTCACAGTCAATTCTATCTAGAATTAACCGAATTTCTTTAAGCAAAGATTCTCCATCTGCCTTAGATGAAATATTTATGGATTCTGTTGGAAATAATAAGAAAATAGAAAATTTGTCATTCATAACAATCTATATCAGTTTGCGTAAATCTTTTCCTATTTGGTCAAAAAAACCTATAGGTCTGCCTTTAATCTTTCCACCCTCTTCTATTTTAATTTCTTGAGAAAATGTAGCTTGATATTTATCATCTCTGTCAAAATAGTAGATTCTTGCATGCTCACGATTTATTCCCGAACCTTTTTCTTCGTACTTTTTACATTGTACAAGAATTCCATTGATAATATGATCGGAGTGGGTTTCGACAATTAACTGAATTCCTGCTTGAGCAGCTTTACATATTAATTCAGCCAGCTTCGATTGTCCATATGGATGTACATGCGCTTCTGGATTTTCAATAAACAGCAATGAGCCTGGCTGAGCAGACAAAATCGCTGTAACGACAGGGAGTGAATAGGAAAGTCCAAATCCTACATTCCTACTAGAAAATTCATCTGTAGGTACCTCTGCATCAAACTTATATCTAACAACGTAATTATTACCTTCTAATTGTGGTATTATATTGACTCCTTTACTAATTTCTTTTTCCCAAGCAGAAACCTGATCAAGTAAAGAGTTATTTTCGGAATCATATTCAGAATCGTGTATGAGCTCAGAATGCACCTGTATCTTCTGTTTTACTCCCCATTGGTAGAGGAACTGTGCGGTCAATTCTCCTTTTCCTTCTTTTTGTGATATCTGTTTTTCTATAGTTACTGCATAATCATCAGGAAAAACTGATTCTAAATTTCTAGCAGCACTTATATATTGGAAATTTGCAGAAAAGAGAGATAAATCTGAGAAACCTTCACTTTCTGTTAATTCGCTAACTCTATTTAGGAATGTCGCGTCTCCTTTTACGTCAAACTCCCAAGAGTAATTTTTAAGAAGTGAGTCTGAAATCAGTATTTTAATTTTATCTTCAAATTTACCTTTTTCTGCAAATTGATAGAATACATCTTGAGCTTTCCCTAGATAACACAATGGATCATTCAAATCTAACACTTTATCTAATCGATTTTTTAAATTAGATTGCCGCAGTAATAATAGGCTTTGTATAAATGATGACTTTCCAGTCCCGTTTTGTCCACATAATACAGTAAGATTTTCTAAATTAAGAACTGTATTCTTATGAGATTTAAAATTGATTAGCTCTACCTTTTTTATCATATAAGTGTTTCTTTTATAATTCTTTCAATATCTCTAAATCGCCTTTCGACGTTCTCTTTTGAAGCTGTACCTTGAGTGATCGACCTTAAGAACTTACCGTCTAGTTCATTATGTAGTGCAATAAACTTTTCTTTGAATAGTTCTTTGCGCGATAATAATAATGAGACTTCACTGTTCTCTAGTTTTGCAAAATTTACACTAAGAACCTCGAAAAGAGCCTTGTTGATAGGTTTTCTGGCATCTTCAATGTTGAATCTTTTTCGAAAAGCATCCTTTTCGAAAATGTCGAAGGCTAAGTTCATTGCTATCTTAAATCTATTTTTTAACATGGAAATTTCTTGATCAGACAAAGTATTTATTTTAGCCATCCCTTTGTTCATAAAGGTGTCAAGGTCAGGCTCATATTCAGTATAAGGAATAAGGTAGAATGAAACAAAGCGATTGGCAAAATCTCGATCTTCCATTCGGAAGGTACCTATTTTATTGTCAGTGGCTCTTACAAAAGCTTTTCCCTCAATAGTTGCATAGAGAGAAATAACCGAACCATCTTTCTCTTTTCGTATATTAATAGTTTTATCTTCTTTCTGATCATCTTCCCCTCTAACTAAATCAGCAATTAGATTTGCAGGTTTCCCATTATTGATAGCATGTCTTATTTCTTGAGTCGTGAGTTCAAGTCCACCCGTATTCACTCTTTTAAATATATTATATTTTACCTCATCAGGAGTACCTTTTTCAATGATATAGGTAGTGATAGGAAAAGTTTTTATCCTTCGACTCAGGACTACGGGCAAATTATCAAAAGAATAATCATTGTATTCCTTTAGAAATTCTAAATCAACGAGCTTTAATCTTTTGTTAATAGCAAAATCTCTTATTGTACTTATCCTCTGTAGTCCATCAATAACTTCTAAATCGTTTTCTTCCTTTTCATTGAAGTAGAAAGCAGGAATAGGAAGTTTTAAAAGTAAAGATTCGATAAAACGGCTTTTCTTCTTGTCATCCCACAAGTCGGAACGTCGCTGAAATTCAGTAGAAAGATTGATTATATTGTCATTAATATCATCAATTATCTGCCCAATTGTTGAAGGCATTGTTCTGACTTTTATTTTATTTGGATCAAATGGAGTCTTGATTGTAATCAGATCATTTCCCATTTCTTTTTCTATTTCACCCTCAGGTGCACTCTCTATATTAAAGACCAATTTGAAGTAATATAGAATGTCTCCATCATGAGATTTTAATTTAATAATATCCAAATATGAAATAACAGGCAGAGGAATCTCTCGGATCAGCTTATATGCGGCTTGTGATCCATCAGATGCATTCACATATACTCGTGGTCCGGCAAGTTGGTTTTGGTCTTCTATATTGAAATGAATTATCTCATCCATCCCACTAATCCTGTTTATTCTCTCATACCATAACTCGCGCAGAGAATTTTTTCTCCTATATTCGTATGAAGGCTCGAAGTATTCACCTTTGGCATCATTTAGATATTTCAACAGATTGCTTTTAAGCAGGATACAGTGACCTCCAAAACCTCTTTTATCCCCAAAGAAATTGATAACAGAAGAATCTCGTTGGCCTACATATAACTTGGCCTCGCCATTTCCTTCTCCTACCTTATTAGATGGCATTACAAAAGAATCTGCTATGGTTATTTTTTCTATTGCACCAGCATATTCATAAGTGATGCCTTTAATATCCATTGTTTGTTGATTATTCATATCGTTATTCTCCAAATTGTGTTATATCCATTTGTTTTAATATGGCTATTAGTACATCAACCACTATACTATTCCCTGCCTGCCGATATAGTTGTGTGTCACTAACAACACGGTTAAAAGTATCCCGGAACCCCATAAGGCGTAGGCATTCCTTTGGAGTCAGTTTCCGAATGCGTCCCTTATTATGAGTTACATAATTATCAATTCCTGCTCGGTGCATCTTGTGCATCGTTTGAAGCAGTGGGCGTGCTACCTCTAAATCTGTACGAATGCTTGTCCTAAAAGTTTTTGTACCACTTGCTAGCACATAGTCACGGACTTTATCCGATAGATAATACTTTTCTTCCACATCGTTAACATCGAATATGAACTCATCAAAGTCTGCATCATCGGCTGGTTCAAAGACAAAATCACCATGCCAATTAAACTGTTGGTTAGCTTTTTGGCATAAAGCTACATTTCCATTGATCTGCGTATATCTTTTGTTTTTGTTCTTTGAACTTGTTACAAACTTTATCCCCTTTTCTTTGAGATAGTACTTTGAATCAGTATAATCCTCTAAGAAGTCCTGCATTCTGTGAGCAAGCTTTATTTTTTTAGGGAAATCGAATACAAAATCATGGTCTTTGAATCCCACGACAAAAATACGTTCCCTATTCTGAGGTATGCCATAATCTTTGCTGTTTAGTATTTTAGAGTGTATTTTATACCCTAGTTCGTTGAAGACATCCTGTACTACCTGCCACGTTCTACCACCATCATGATTTACCAGTCCACGTACATTTTCATAGATAAAAACTTTTGGCTGAGAGTCCTGAACTATCCGTGCAAAATCATAAAAAAGAGTTCCGCGGATATCATCTAACCCTAATCGTTTACCCACCATGGAAAAGGCTTGACAGGGACTTCCACCTACGAGAATATCCACCTTTTTCTTGTATTTCTTTGCAGAGAATTGTTTAACATCATTATGCCAGTCTTTTTCAGCTATCTCATAATTTCCAAAATAGCTTTTCTTTACAAATGGGTCAATGTCACCAGCAAATATGATTTCATGATTCAATCCTAACCTATCAAAAGCATGTTCAATTGCACCAATGCCACTAAATAGAGTAGCTATTCTAATTGTTGAAGCAGGACATGCAAAAGGTTTCAACCTCCAATCCTCGGATTCAAATAAATCACCTTGTATTGCTGTTACATTTGATAAATTTTCTTGCCCATCAAAGATATATTTTATTTTCTGTTCAGCAAGTTTTAGAATTGAAGAGTCGTAATTATTTTCACATATTTTTTTTGCAATCTTTTCACTGAAAAGTTCCTCCTCCATAGATTTGTAGTCAAGAGAGAAGATTTCACAGAGTTTTGATAAACGTTTCATATCAAAATCTCTAGTTCCTCTTTCTATTTTACTTAAATTTGTGGCATTAATATCTATTAGCTTTGCCAGTTCCGACAAAGAATATTTTCTTTCTTCTCTTAGAGTTCTTAAGTATTGCCCAAAGCTTGATTCCATATACCTGTCATTTTTTAGACAAATATATGGAATCTATTTCACAAACTACTGATCTAAGGAAATTTTTTCGTTGTTTTATCTGTTTTTGCATCTCTTTTATAGCATGAGTGAGGTGAAAGCCATAGGACTTGGTATTATCGTTTTATTCTTGAAATATGTTCCTTCTTTGATTGTATTAGATGTATCTTATTCCTCTCTTCTTTTTCTTTTGGCGTTTCTGTGCCCGTAGTCCTTCTGTTAATCTTGCGTCATAATTATTGCTATCTCCTAATGAAAAGATAGACAAAAGAGAATCACCGCCACTATTATTTTGCTGATTGTTAGAGTATTTATTATCTTGTTTGCTATCAAGATTGCAAAAAATATTGTTTTCTTTTTCACAGGATTGAAATCTCTCTTTTTTCTTTTCGCCAGTAAAGTTTTGATTCTGTATTGCAAGTTGTTCGGAGATAGAACTGTTCTTCATCGTATTGTAGTAATCAAATGATTCTGTTTGCTGACGATTGTAGTTGAATAGTTTATCAAAGCCCTGTTCCGCTTGTTTGAATAGGTTCACACGGTCAAAACCTCCTGTAACAGTGCCTTTCTTAGTATTTTTATGGTTGGTAAGCGGTGACAGTTTCTTTTTATTGGCTTGATCTTTACGACTTACAATCAAATGGCAGTGCATATTCAGTTCATTATCTGAACGGCTACGATCAAAATGAATCTTACCATAGAACTTTATATCCGAAGCGGATAATTCTTTGTTGAAGTTCTTGGCATATTCAGGAATAAAGACCTCACGAATATAGCGTTTCATTGCTTCGGCTTGTTCCTGCTCTATATTACCCATCGCCCGGAGTTCCTGTTCCGATGGGCTGACATGAATAGCATAAAACTTAGCATCCGTTTTTAATAGCTGCCCGATATTAGTATCTATATCTTTTACGACCTTTGATTTATAGATGTTATCATCTGTCAGATTGAAAAAGCCTTCGGTATAGATACCTTTCTCCATCCGTTCTAAATCTTCATGTTCCATGTAATTAGCTAGTTGCCGGCTACTACCAGCATTATTATATGTGCCGCTAGATGGTGGAGCAAAGTCTATGTGCATAAGCTTATGTATTTATAAGGTTTGTAATTTCTGCTTTTAGATTATCTTTCCTTTTGCTATCCATCACACCACAAGCAGAAAGTTCCGAATAGAGTTGTATTAGGTGAAGCAACTTTTTATAATCTCGTTGGTGTATCTGGTAGAGTGCGCTAATCTGTTTGGATTGGTTGTTTATTACATCGGCATGATTACAAAACTGTTCACTTAACTTTTTCAGCACAGCTGTTTGCCTCTCCTGACTGGCTTCCAGTTGAGAGAGTATGAGAGTTTCCAATGTTTTGCCGATAGTATCGAAACGCAAAGCGATAGAATTTGTAGCTCGTATCATCGGATTCAGTAGCTCTTCCTCATAATGACGGATGAACCGGATAATATCATCCTGTCTCTTATTTATTTTCGCCAGTTCTGATTTTACAGATTCAGGTGCTTCGGATGGATTGATATGTGCCTTATCTATATACCCGAACGCCAACTTTACAACTTCGCTCTTTTTCAGTGAATAGCGTTTGCATATCTTTTCTACCAAAGCTGCCGTTTCCTTGTCTATGGAAATGGTGGTGAATATCGTTTTTCGACTGTTATTTGGCATGGTAATTACATTTTTGTAGAAATATGAATAGATAAATACCTGATAATAAGCATTAAAAAGAAAATGCTTATTACAGGTGTCATTACAGCGTGTTCTTGTAACACCCTAAAGCCGAAGGCTTTGTCCCGCAGGGCAAGAGGGAAGAACAGGACTTGTCCAGTTCCCTCTTGCTCAATTTAGCGAAATGAGCGAAGCCGGAAGGCGTAGCTGTTTCTGCTAAATTGGGGTGGTAGCATAGAGGAATAGCCTAAACATAGACTTCTTTTCTCTGCTACATTTTGCTTTCAAGATTTATTCTCTAATTGATTAGCTTTTTCAAACTGCTTGTAAGTTTGAGAGTCGGCACGTTCACGAACAAAAGCCCGAATATCGTTCGCTCGATAGTAGGTTTTCTTTCCGATGGTAAAGTAGGGTAGTTGTCCGCTCACTCTGTAACGTTGGAGAGTTCGGAACGATACTTTCAGGAGAAAAGCCAAATCTTGATTATCTAACAGCTTCTCATTATCATCGAGAATATTGTCCGTATTGATAAGTGACTTTAGGTCTTTGCCTATTTCGATCAGTTTCTTGGAAAGCTGCTCCATCCACTTCTCGAAGTTTTCATTGTCTATATACATTTTGCTTCAATTTTAAGTTCAACATTATTATTTTCAATCGATTGATGAAGCAAAGTTCGGTAAACGGATGAAATTAAATTAGGGGAGTAGATATACTACACCCCTAATAATTGTTCATAAGTAGCTGATTTATAGATAGCCTTTCTTTTTACTTTCTTCGGAAATAGCTTTCCGAAGTATATCCAAAAACTCGGTGCGTTTATTGGCTTTCCGACAAATTACATTTTCATGTTTTTTGTGAATGTCCCCTAGTTTAATATTGAATAGATATTCAAAGGCTCGCCCGATTTCTGTCAGTGGTGATTTTATTCCGGTGTGGGTTACAACTTTTTCAGATAAAAACAATCCGCTAACTATCTCCATTATTTCAATGAGATTAGTTTTATCTGTTAGATAAAGCGGTGATTGCCATGCGGCTTCTATCCTGATAAAGTATTTTGGAAACTCCATTTGTTTATGGATTAGCTCTAACTCTTTTTGAATGAAAGACAAGACTTTATCACAATAGATAAGTTTCAATACATCTTGTTTTGTTCCATACGAAACCTCTAAAGATTTAACTGTCTCAATCTCTATATGAATCAAATTGAGGGTACGAATACGCTTCATATTATCTGTCTCTGAATCCATATAGAAGATTAACCTTTCCACAAACTCTCTATATGCCTCTTTGATTTGCGGTTCAGGGTCACTTTCTGTATTAGAAGCTGACAAGAACTTGAATAGCTTTGTTTCCAGAATATCCCACATAGATAAATCGTTGTTAGGATTAAATATTCTTATTGAACCATCTGCCTTTTTTCATATAAACATAAGACATCAGTAATAACACTAACACATATATTTGTTCGGAAGTCCAATATGCTGCAAGGGGAATATTTGGAAATTTCGACAAAGCAAATAGATATGACAGGTAGATCATAATATTAATCATCTGGAACACAAAAACTACTTTCGTATTACCTGTGCCTATTACTGTATTACAATATGTATAAGCTGGCACAGAGATAATAAACGTAGAAAGCATTACACAGAATGGGTAAAATGCTTTCTGAACAACTATTTTATCATTAGTAAACAGCTCTAAAAGAGTTCCCGACAAAGCAAAAGATAATATAATCAATGGAATCCCCATTGCATAAGTTAGCAATATGATACAACGGGAAAGTGGCATAACATCTGAAATTTGATTTGCTCCGATAAGGTTACTAACCAACGAAATAGCAGTAGTGGCAAATGAATTGACAATCACAAAAAAGAGCATTGAGATACTTCTTACTACATTTGCTGCTGCAAGTTCGCATTCACCTAAATGTTCAATTGCTACAAAGAACAAAAACCAGGGAGCAATGCAAAAAAACGAACGTACCATTGTCCAAACTGAAATATTTAAGAGGTGGAGCGATAACCCTAAATCAAAACTTGCACGCAAATCATACCGCTTCTTATCTACACGCTTCCATACGTATAGAATCAAAAACAGTAATCCAACAAGCTCTGCAAGTGATGATCCAACAGCAGCCCCACTAATACCCAATTTAGGGAAACCTGCATTCCCGAATATTAGCAAGTAGTTAAATATAACATTGCAGATTACCATAACGATAGAGTTAGCTGTAAGAATTTTAGTATTGGTTGTTCCAACGAAGAAAGCCCGAATTGCCAATAAAGGAAATGCGAACAAATAACTGTAATCTCGCCATTCCATATACTTCATGGTGGCTTGATAGACACTATCAGACGAAATTGTCATGCGAAGTAATACAGGAGAAAACAGTTTGGATAATATGAAAACAATAATGGCAAAAACAGATAAGAAAATCAATCCCTGATAAAATACTCTGCCTACATCCATATATCGCCCTTCACCGTTTCGCCTTGCGATAACAACTTGTACTCCAAGACTGAATCCAAAGCCGAGCATATAAATGGCTGTGTAATACATGGTAGCCAGTGCCGATGCTCCTAAATCTATCTGACTAACATGACCAAGAAAAATGGAATCTGTGAAATTAATCAATTGTTCCATGAGTAGGCTCACCATTATAGGTAAGTTGACGAGCCATATTTGTTTATATGTATAATTCATTATTCAACTTAATATAACATGATTGTTAAGCACTACTTTTGCAGTGACATAAATCATAATCAGAAATGTAATTGAGAAAACTCTGTGTTTTGGATAGGGTATAAGAACATAGGTCGAAGATTTGTTAGTTCTCCGACCGCCCTGAAGCATTTAAGCTATATACAGAGTTGCCATTTCATAAGTTGAACGATATATTAACTTGTTGAATACATACAAAGGTATATATTTTCAGGGAAATAGAACTATGTAATTGGATTTTTATTACCGTTGCAAACTATCTTTATAGCCATTTGATAGGATAGCCGAGCATACGTTTTAGTTCTTCCATTTCTGCACTATGCCACATTTCATGTTTGAAGCACCAAGACAATGCTTCATATTTGTTATTAGCTACTGGATGCTTAAACGGAATAGGTTCTAATTGCTCAAATAATATATCATCATTTAATTGGGATAAATTATCTAGGCATATTTCGTGAATGGCATCAAATTGATTTTTAAGCTCATATGCTGGTATCAAGTTTTTTTCTACTGACCTGTGTAGGGTTCCCATACCATTGAAGATTTTCACATAATCAACAATGGGTATCAATTCTGCTACTTTAGTATTTCTTCCTGTGATACATGTGATAGCGTGGAAGTTTTGACTAATCATTAAATGTCCAATTTGCCAAGCAAAATTTGAATCTGTGTTTTGAGGAATTGTGTACCACAAATCTTGTGGCATTTCGGAAATCAAACGATTTACAAAATTCCTCGATTCGATAATCTGTTCTCTTAAAAAATCAATCCTTTTCATTTCTGTAAATTTATATCCTTATTAGTAAGTAAGTATTTAAGGCAAAAAAATATTAGATATTTAATAATCCTTCCTGTATTGATTTATACACATCATTTCTTAATACTTTATTCATTTGCAAAGAAGATAGTAATGCAGAATGAACCATAAAAGCCTTTGTTCTTGGTGTTTCCGCAAATGAAAAAGCATTGTTTTTTAAACCATTATCTAATAAAGCTGTAAGCCATTTCAGAATCGTGTTTACCAATCCCTGCAACTCTTTCTGCATGTTTTCAGGTAAAGTGTCATAAGATGGTGAAAGTGAGCCAACTATACAAACCCAATGATTATTGATAAAACTATCATGCATATGAATGTAATTGGAAAACTGCGATTTATAATCCAAACTTTCCCATGTTCTAGTTAGCTCATTAAAAGCATTCAGATTTTTCCTTATTATTTCTACTCCCAGATCCGACTTTGAAGGGAAATAATAATGAATAGCTGCATTCTTTATATTCAACGCTTTAGATATGTCTGCGTAGCTAAAAGAATTGTAGCCAATAGAGCGAATTAATTCACTTCCTAACCGTATTATTTCACTTCTTGTATCATTCATGGCACAAATATATGCAATTTACTTAGTAGTAAGTATGAAATTGGCGATTTTAACATCTTGTATGTTCACAGTATATAATTTCTATCTTCATTTATCCAGCCAGTTATAACCACTTCCTACCACTTTCAGACAGTTTTGAAAACGGCTCTTGATTCTTCTTTCATTTGCTGGTGAAATAAGGAATCAACACGTTTTATAAACCATTTAAAATTGAAAGTATGGAAGTAGTAACCATTGAAAAGAGAACCTTTTCGTATGTCTGCGAACGGTTCACGGAGTTTGCCAAACGGATAGAAAGTTTGTGCAGCACTCATACTCAAAAAGTTGAAAACTGGCTGGATAGTCAGGAAGTGTGCCTGTTGTTAGGCTTTAGTAAACGAACGCTGCAATATTACCGAAGTAGTGGGCGATTGGCTTATTCTCAAATAGGGAACAAGATTTATTATAAATCTTCCGATATTGAAAGAATTATTGCGGACAGTGAAACGCAAAATCAATCACCCAAACAAATAACGCCTTATGGAAAGAACTAAAGAAGATTATCCGACCTTCAACCTGTTCTCCATTGTCGGCACATGGGAAAGCATTAATCTGAATCCTACGGTAATCATCTACCGGAACGACAACGATTATCTTCTCTCTATTATATATGTATCGGAAACCACCAAACAGGCTTCACCCGCTACTTATGAGATACAGCAAGATGGTAGCCAGTATTTTATTACTGTTGCATCCAAACGGCTCTATATAGATTATGATCCGGCAAAAGATGTGCTTAGCCTTTCATCATTGGGTGACTATCTGCGAAACTAATCAATCAGCTAATCATTCAACTGATTAGCTATCCAGCAATCTTGAAATCAATATTTCAATAAAACAATCTTTCAATCATGGAACTAATAAATAAAGATACCCCACAAGTCAAAGAATTTATTTCTTCGCTTGCTTCAATGCTGAACGGTATTGAATCGATTGTAAAGCACTATAAGCCCCACCTGAACGGAGAACGATTTCTTTCCAATCATGAAGTTTCCAAGAAACTGAATGTCAGTTTGCGAACCCTGCAAGAGTGGAGAGATACAGGTCTAATCCCCTTTATCCAGATAAAAGGTAAAATCATCTACCGTCAGAGTGATATTGATAAACTGCTCCAAAGGCACTATTTTGAAAGTTGGAAAGAGTAACCTGCCAAGCTCAAAAACATTGTTTTTCGGAATTTAATTTGAATCATTGACTTTTCCAGTGAAGTATTTAGTCTGTGCAAGTCTTTAGATGAAAATACGCTCGAATATAGTGAGAGGAAGATTTTCATCTAAACCGAAGGCTCGGACTTGAACAGGCTAAATACGGAACTTACCTTTGTCAATGCTTCATATTGAGTTCTGGAAAACTTACTATAAAAGAAAAGGATTGAGAAAATGAAATTCATTCTTCCCAATCCTTTTTCAATATTAGCTACTACCTTTATTATATAGCTAATTCCGACAGACAGCTATTTACTTTTTGCATATCCTTGAAAATATTCTGATCCAATACTCGTGCATAATGTTTTGTTACGTTTGTATTTGCGTGTCCCAACATCTTAGCAACATTCTCCATACTTACGCCATTTGCAAGGCAAATGCTTGTGGCATAGCTATGACGGGCGGTATGTGTGCTAAGATTTTTATGAATTCCGCACACATCGGCAATTTCTTTCAAATAACTGTTCATGCGCTGATTGCTCAATACAGGCAATAGTTTTCCGGTACATTCTGCCACATTTTTATACTTTTCAAGTATAGAAGCTGCCACAGGTAGTACAGGAATGTTACACATAATTTTTGTCTTTTGGCGGTTCTTCCTTATCCAAAGTTCTCCTTTATTGTCTTTTACCAAGTGTTCAGGTGATAAGTCTTTCACATCGCTGAACGCCAAACCAGTAAAAACGCAAAAAATGAAAACGTCCCGTACCTGTTCTACTCGCTTAATGGTGAACTCTTTGGCAAGAATGATTTTAATTTCGTCCATCGTCAGAAATTCAGGATCGGTTTCTTCCAGTTTGAAGCGGTAGTAAGCAAACGGATCTTTCTTTATCCAGTCGTTTTCCAGAGCAATACGGATAATCTTCTTCAAATTCTTCAATCGAGTGATAGCAGAGTTCTGCGCGCAACCTTTTTCAATCTTCAAGAAAGCATCAAACTTAGAAATGAAGTTAGCTTCCAAGTTGTTTAGAGCAATATCCGATAGCTGATATTCTTTCTTAATGAATTCCTCCAAATATCGGGTAGTGGTTTCATACCGTTGAACGGTCTTACTTACAAAGTCTTTGCCGATCAGCTTACGGCTTTGTTCGTTATGCTCTCTGAATACCTGCAATAGCGTTTTGTTATCTTCGTCCACACCATAAAACAACTTTCTCACAAGATCAACAGTAATAACTTTGCCGGAAGTTTCCAATTCTCTATAAATTTGGTGTACGTGTGAACGTGTGATTTCTAAGTAGTGGTTCAGTTCCACCGACATACGGTCTTTACCTTTTGAATTCTCTTTTGCCTGATTCCATAGGTTTACGGGACAGCTTCTTTTGATAGAAATATCTACCATACAGCCGTTTACGGTGATTCTCATGCACACGGGTGCTTCTCCGTTCTTTAATAATTTGCCTTTCTTGATGAAGAACAATACAGAAAATGATTTTCGAGCCATTTTTACATCGTTTTTAAAGTTACAAAACTATGTATTCTCTTCCAAAGTAAGTCTATGCAAAATGCTATTAATCAGTGAGAAAGATGCAAATTCGTGGGACTTTTTTGAACTAAATTTTAGTCCCACGATTTATCCACCAATAATATGCTTGAAACGGCTATTTTCTGCCACCTGCTAGAAAAAAGAAATCCCTGATAATGTCTGATTATCAGGGATTTGCTTGATTTTTCTTTTGTTTTCAGTGATCCGCCTGGGGCTCGAACCCAGGACCCCATCCTTAAAAGGGATGTGCTCTACCTGCTGAGCTAGCGAATCAGCCTATGGTGTTATTTTTATAACACGGGTGCAAAGATATGAGTTATATTTTTTTCATGCAAGCTTTTACCTCTTTTTTATTTTGTTATCTTTGTACGCAAAGATAAAAATAACATCATAATTATATTATTATATATGGCAGACGATAAGAAGATTATTTTCTCTATGGTGGGCGTAAGCAAAACTTTTCCGCCTCAGAAACAGGTTCTAAAAAATATATATCTGTCTTTCTTTTATGGAGCTAAAATAGGAATTATAGGTTTAAATGGCTCTGGTAAATCTACCTTACTGAAAATTATTGCCGGCATTGAAAAAGAATATCAGGGTGAAGTTGTTTTTTCACCGGGATACTCGGTGGGCTATCTGGAACAAGACCCGAAACTGGAAGCCGGAAAAACAGTGAAGGAAATCGTTCAGGAAGGGGTGCAAGAGATTGTTGACACCTTAAAGGAATATGAAGAAGTTAATGAGAAATTTGGCGATCCGGAAGTGCTGGAAGATCCGGACAAAATGGATGCGCTGATTACAAGGCAAGCCGAATTGCAGGATAAAATAGATGCAACCGACGCATGGAATTTAGACAGCCGTCTGGAACGTGCCATGGATGCATTACGCTGCCCACCCGAAGAACAGGTTGTAGATACGCTATCCGGTGGTGAACGCCGCCGCGTGGCTCTTTGCCGCTTGTTGCTTAAGCAGCCGGATGTATTGTTGCTGGATGAGCCTACCAACCATCTGGATGCAGAATCTATTGACTGGCTGGAACAGCATCTGCAACAATATGCGGGAACTGTGATCTGTATCACACACGACAGGTATTTTCTGGATCACGTAGCCGGATGGATTCTTGAATTGGATCGTGGAGAGGGTATTCCGTGGAAGGGTAACTATTCTTCTTGGCTGGATCAGAAAACGAAGCGTATGGCTCAGGAGGAAAAACAGGCAAGCAAACGACGTAAAACACTGGAACGCGAATTGGAATGGATCAATATGGCGCCTAAAGCACGGCAGGCCAAAGGAAAAGCCCGCTTGAATTCGTATGAAGCGTTACTGAATGAAGACCAGAAAGAACGTGAAGCAAAGCTGGAAATTTTTATCCCGAATGGCCCGCGTCTGGGTAACAAGGTGATAGAGGCCCGGCATGTAGCTAAAGCGTTTGGTGACAAGTTGCTGTTTGACGACCTCAACTTCATGCTTCCGCCTAACGGGATTGTGGGCGTTATAGGCCCGAACGGAGCGGGAAAAACAACTCTGTTCAAAATGATTATGGGTATGGAAAGCATTGACAAAGGTACGTTTGATGTGGGCGAAACAGTAAAGGTTGGTTATGCCGACCAGACACATAAGGATATAGACCCGGACAAAACGGTATATCAGGTGGTTTCCGGAGGACAAGAATTTATAAGAGTGGGCGGAAAAGAGATTAATTCGCGCGCTTATCTGTCTAAATTCAATTTTGCAGGAGCCGATCAGGAAAAGTTATGCGGTATATTATCGGGTGGAGAGAGAAACCGCTTGCATCTGGCTCTCACTCTAAAGGCAGAAGCAAATGTGCTTTTGCTGGACGAACCGACCAACGATATAGATGTTAATACTCTCCGGGCTTTGGAAGAAGGGCTGGAAAATTTTGCAGGTTGCGCTGTAGTGGTTTCTCACGACCGCTGGTTCCTCGACCGTATCTGTACTCACATTCTTTCTTTCGAGGGAGATTCAAATGTTGTCTTTTATGAGGGTTCTTACTCCGAATATGAAGAATATAAGCGTAAACAGCTAGGTGAAGCAGAACCGAAGCGGATACGTTACCGTAAACTGATTGTTGATTGATTTTATACATTAATAATTTGAAGAGACCATGAAAAGAAGAATGCTATCGCTGGCCATATTGGCTGCTTCTATTTTCTGCTTTGCCGGAGAAGCAAACGCGCAGAAAACAGAGAAGTTATTTAATGGGAAGGATTTGTCTGACTGGAATTTTATAGTAGACAAAAATGCTGTTCCTGCCGATCAGGTATTTACTGTGAAAGACGGATTGATTCATATCACGGGAAATCCGTTCGGTTATATGTACACCAAAGAAAAGTACGGAGACTACAAGCTGCATGTGGAATGGCGCTGGCCTAATGGCGTGGCTTCCAATAGCGGCATTTTCTTATTGATAGAAGAAGTTAAAAGTCCGTTTCCAAACGGTATCGAATGCCAGTTGCATGCCGGCGACGCAGGCGACCTGGTAATGCTTTCAGGCTCTGACCTCGCAGAGTATCAAGGTCCGCAACCGCGTCCGACCTTTCCGATGCTGAAAAAGACAAATCCGTCTAGTGAGAAACCTGCCGGTGAATGGAACGAGGCGAACATTTTCGTAAAGAACGGTGTAATTACGGTGTTTATAAATGGCGTTTACCAGAACACGGGAACTAATAAGGTAAAAGAAGGTTATATCGCTTTACAAAGTGAAGGTAACAATATTGAGTTCCGCAATGTAACTTTAGAGAAATTTTAATAGAATATAGACCGCTGTTTTTTATTTAAAACGCAAAGAATAAAGCCCTGCAGAAACAGGGCTTTTTCTATTTTTCAGCGATGTCCTGACTTAGAAGTCCGTTATTGGAATATTTTACGGAATTATAACTCAACCGAAATGAGGCGGACGCATGCTTTGCTTTTTTTCCACAAAACTTTTCATAAATGTAACCGTATCGTCGATGCCCAATACGGAAGCATCAATAGAAAGATTATAAGAAGAAGCCACGCCCCACGCTTTATTTGTATAGTAATTATAGTATACAGCACGGGATTTATCGGTTTTCGTCATTAACTCTTTCGCTTGCTCTACGGTAACAGGCTGTCTCTGGATAATCCGCTGGATACGGTTTTCCATTGTATTATGGACAAAGAAACTAAGGCAAGCCGGATCGTCGCGGAGAATATAATCGGCACAACGCCCTACAAGTACACACGATTCTGTTTCCGCCAACTTCCGAATGGCATCGCTCTGCAACTTGAACAAAGCATCATTGGAAAGTATATCATTAAACGGCGTGAACATACTCATGTATGAATAACCCATCGTGAAAGCATATGCCAGTCCGTTGGACGCACGTTCGTCGGCTTGTTCAAAAACATCTTCACAAAGGCCGCTTTCTTTGGCTGCCATCGTGATCAGTTCCTTATCATAATAGGAAATGCCTAAGGCTTTCGCCAACTTCTGCCCTATTTCACGTCCGCCACTACCAAATTGCCGGCCTATAGTTAGTATGATTCTATTATCCATAGATACAATCATTAGTATTTTGTTACTGCCCTAAAGATACAAATTTTTTTATTCCTTCGGCATTCGTTTAAATTTTCTGAATTGATTAACCAGCACAATTGCCGTAACAATGGTTGCTGTGGCATCGGCAACAGGTATACTGATCCAGACGCCCAACGTTCCGAAGAAACGGGGAAGAATAACAAGACAAGGTATAAGAAACAACAGTTGCCTGGTAAGAGACAGGAAAATAGCTTTTTTAGACATGCCGATAGACAGAAAGAAGTTGGTGGCCACCATCTGGAAACCCACAATAGGGAACACGGCAAAGACTATATGCAAACCATAAACAGCCGCTCCCAGCAGTTCCGGGTCTGTAGTAAACAGACGGACTATCATAGAAGGGAACAACTGGCACAATAGGAATCCGGCTGAAGCAACGCCAATAGCCCACCATGTTGTGAGCTTGGTTACTTCGGTAACACGGTGAAACTGGCGCGCACCGAAATTATATCCCGCAATAGGCTGCATTCCCTGGTTGAATCCCATTATTATCATAATAAAAAGAAAAATAATGCGGTTCACAATTCCATAGGCGCCAATTGCCATATCGCCGCCATATTCTTTCAGTCCGCGATTTATCAGAATCACGATCAGGCAGGAACAAAGATTCATCAGAAACGGAGACATGCCGATATACAAAATACCTTTCACTATTTCCTTCCGCAAACGAAAAATGCCTTGCCGGAAATGCAGGAATTGTTTCGGATTGGAAAAGTGGATAAACTGTCCTGTCAACGAAATAACCTGCGAAATAACCGTTGCCCAGGCTGAACCTTTTATTCCCCAGCCAAAGCCGAAGATAAAGAGCGGATTAAGGGCGCAGTTTATTACTACGGAAGCCAATGTTGCATACATTGCCATCTTTGGGAAGCCGGAAGAACGTAACACGGCATTCAAACCTAAATACATGTGTGTGATAACATTCCCATACAGGATAATCCGCATATAATCACGCGCATAGGCTATCGTGTTCTCGCTAGCTCCGAAAAAATAGAGAATAGGATCTAACAGTAGCAGAAATACAATAGTGAAGGTAACACCTAACACTATATTCAATATCAGCACATTTCCCAATACGTTGTTTGCCCCGTCATAATCTTTCTGCCCCAGTTTAACGGATACCAAAGTAGAAGCACCTACGCCAACCAAAGAGCCAAAAGCCGCCGCCAGATTCATCAGCGGAAAAGTAAGAGCCAAACCGGAAATAGCCAACGGGCCAACGCCATGTCCGATAAATATACTATCCGCCATGTTGTAAAGAGAGGAAGCCGTCATGGCTATAATTGCAGGAATTGCATACTGCGTAAGTAGCTTTCCAATCCGTTCGGTTCCTAATATAAGAGGGGAATTTTGTGTCGCCATACATTATATTTTCGGCAAAAGTACACATATTTACTCTTAATTTTTACCTTTGCCAGGCTATAATAATTTAAAATATGGCAGAAGAACTAGTCATAGAACAGGGAAACAAAGAGGAACAATATAAAGTATTGCTTCCTCAAATAGAGGCTTTACTTGCCGGAGAACCCGACATAATTGCCAATATGGCAAATGTATCGGCCGCCTTAAAACAAACTTTTAATTTCTTCTGGACCGGATTTTACAGGGTAAAAGGTGATATGCTGGTTCTCTCACCGTTTCAAGGGCTTATTGCCTGTACAAGAATTAAATATGGCAAAGGCGTTTGCGGAACGGCCTGGAAAGAAGCCCGCACGATTATTGTTCCGGACGTTGACAAGTTTCCCGGACACATAGCTTGCAACGCTGCGTCCAAATCGGAGATTGTTGTTCCTCTTCTGAAAGACGGGAACGTTATTGCCGTACTGGACATAGACAGCGACAGGCTGAACTGTTTTGATGAAACAGATTCAGCCTATCTGGAAAAAATAAGTAATCTTATTGTACGCTAACCCTGCGTCCGGCTGTATTTGCCCGGATCAGATTATCATACATGGCTTCACAGTAAACAGGCGGCAGATAGAATTTGCCCGGATAAACGGCACATAGGTTTATTTTGACTGTCACTTGCTTTCCGGCCGGAAGATAATCAATGTAACTATATACTCTATCGTCACGAATATCCTGGTAACTGATTCCGGTTGTTTTCACATCGGTTGCTCCGTCATTCAGAAAACGCGTATTCAGTATTTCCCATCCAGCCGGGAATATTTCAGTAAGTACCAAATTATTGACTCCGCGCGATGCCGGATTCTTCACGGTTACAACTGCAACAAAGTTGCTTCCCTGCGTCAGGCTGTCTATATCGACCGGACGACCATTGGCGTCAACATAGCTAACAGCCATCGACACGCCGTTTGAGTAGGCCTCTTCCTCACCCTGCTCCGGTATTCCTTCCATAATAATGCGGGCAAACAAGGTGGATTGTCCGGTGTTATTCACTTCCAAAGAGGCCGTAGGCGGTGCTTTACTCAGCAAGGTTTCAGACCAGACATTTTTGTCGGTGCTCACTTTTCCGGTCTTTCCGCTACAGGCATAAGCAAAGTCCATTGATCCAGATACTTTATAACGCTTCACATATTCGGACAATGCCACCAAACCGAATGACGTACTTTGCGTACTCAACCAATCATCCGAAGACAAAGTGCGGGATATTTCATTCACCAGTCCAGCCGCTTCTTTGCCTTTATCCAACAGGCAAAGTGTCATCAACCGGATAGCATCATCCCGCAAATCACTGCCAAACGTCAGGTCGTATTCCGAATAGTCCGATTTCATATCCGTAGTTTTTGTTATCAGAGAATTAGCCACATCCGCCCTGCCTACCAAAGCATAGGCGGAAGCAAGCATCCAGCGGCTCATGGCGGTGAGCGAGTTATTTTCCTTCAGACGGTTCATCGCTCCCATTTCGGGCTGCTGCGCCAAAGCCAGTACATACAAACGATAGGCTTGCGTCATTTCTTCCGAGTTAGAATAATAAGACTGAACCGGTTTCCAGTTGCGCGCAACCTTTCGAAGATTAGCCAACGCATTGCGTTTCACGGCATCGGGCAGCAAATAACCTTTAGATTCGGCAGAAAGCATAAAGTGGGTGGCATAAACTGTTCCCCACGCATTCGTTCCCGTTCCGCCCGGCCAATAAGAGAATGCACCGTCTACAGTCTGATAAGAACGCAAACGACGCAACACCTCTTTTATGATGTTTTCGGAAGAAATTTCATTTTCTTTCGAGAGGAATGCAAATTCCTTCCGGAAGAGTTGCGGGAAGGCTTTAGATGTTATTTGCTCTATGCACCCGTGCGGATAGCCTATAAGATAGGACAAACGTGCCGTCAGATTAACAGGCTGTATGTCGGATAATTCCAATGTCAAAGAATTTGTTCCGTCCGTTCCCGGCATCTTTACTGTCTCTTTCCACGACTTTCCGGCCTCTAAAGTAACAGGAAGCACTTGGGTTTGCGGCCGCCGCACGGAACGTATTTCTATATCTGTTTGATAAACAGACTTATCACCTTTTCCGGTCGCTGTAATCGTTACACGTCCGGCTCCCGGTTTCTCCTTCACCCGAATACGGAACCGGGCTTGTTTGTCGCCTTTTTGAGCAAAGTTAAGTACTTTGGCAGATTCTCCTATGATCTGCATATTATCGGAACAGGCCACTGAGACATTTACATCACCCACACCGTCTTCTGTAGCAAATACCGTTGCCGGAACAACCATTTCTTCGCCCACACCGATAACGCGCGGCAAAGTGCCAAGCAACATCACAGGTTTACGTACCATCACTGTTTTATCGGCATGGCCATAAGCCTCGCCATTGCCGGCAACAACCATCACTTTTACCCGTCCGTTATAGTTGGGCATTTTATAAGTATGGCGTTGCTTCTGCCCTTTCTTCAGCAAGAACGGGCCGTCAAACTGCACAACCGGTTTAAAGCGATTCACAATGGCTTTCGGACCTTTGTTCAAAGCATCATCGCCTCCGATACTGAACAGTTGTTCGATGCGTCCGCCATAAGCGCCTACTACATAGTTATATAAATCCCAAGTACTCACTCCCAAAGCTTCACGGGCATTGAATGCTTTCCAAGGTTCCGGAGTCTTGAACCGGGTGAGGTCAAGAAGTCCTTCGTCTACAATGGCCAATGTATAAGCCATTTCGCGACCTCCTTTTTCGGAAACGGTAATCGTATAATTCTCTTCCGGCTTTATCTCATCGGATGTCTGGATAACCGGATTCAGGTGGCTTTCGGGTGAAGTAACGTTAAACGGCACTACGCCGTACAGGCGGATTGGCAAATCGTTCTTCGTTATGCCATGTGGCTGCAACAATGTAATATAGACATAGGCATTAGGTTGCATTTCCGGCGTGACATCCAGTTTAATAACAGTTTGTCCATCATTGCATTCATGCTCTGAAACAGAAAGGATGCGGCTTCCATTTTCAATGCTCACAATTGCACGGCTTCCTTTGGATGAAGGAATAGTGACAGTCATCTTTTCGCCCGGAACATAATCATCTTTGTCCGTTTTAAAGCTAAGCATCGTTGCCGACTGACTGCCATCCGTATTGCGGCGGCCTTCGTTATATGGCCAGTCGTAATAACTCATCACACCTGTGGAATGTTTGCTTTCCTTATCTTTTACAGAAATAAAGTAAGTGCCCCACTGGTTATCGTTGAACGACAGCTTGAACGAGCCTTTGCCATCAGCTCCGGTGCGGACAGTAAAACTTTTAACCGGCTTGTTATAAGATTCCGACACAAAGTTTGCCAGATCACTATTGTCCGAACTCCACCACCAATACCAATATACTTTGTACACTTGCACATTAAGTTCTGTATTTGGCTGCGGATTACCCTGATAATCTACGGAAGCAACCTCATAAGTATAATTTGTCCCCGTATTCAATTGCTCCATATCCTGTTGCGGGGATTTTATTCCGGCATACCGGCGATATGGTGAATATAACATCCGGCTTGCATCAATACTGAAATCTCCGGATTCTTCATAAACGCGTGTCACAAAGTTTGCCATCAGCATTCCCGGAGCAGATGTGCCTGTTTCAAAACGGGCTTGAATAATCGCATTGCCTTCCGCATCCGTTGTACCGGATATTAGTTTGCTTTCCTCGCTTTTAAATACACGGGAAGGATCATCGAAATAGAAATTCTTGTATCCGGAAAATTGTGTCGGCGTGGGAATGAACGTGCCCTGTATATCATATTTCAGATTGCGGGCAGTTGCTCCCTGTAGCCATTCCACGTGCATGTGGGCATTAACGGGTTCACCGCGCAGAAGCGTATTTTCCGGCATGGACAAGTTTATTTTCAGTCTGTTCGGCTTTATGGACTCAATACGCAAACGCTTGGTAAATGTAACACCTCCTACATTGACATTCACATTCCATGCTCCGGTTGGAGCATCCGGCTCGGTTGGCATATCAAAAGCATAAACACCCAGTTCGCCGCGTGTTTGCGTCTTACGCGTATAGAGTTGTCCCAACGGGTTATATAATTCCATAACAACCGGATGATTGGAAGGTAGTTTTTTCAACCGGTCGTTCAGCATAAAGCCCAAGTGCAAAGTATCGCCCGGACGCCACACGCCGCGTTCACCACATATAAAGCCTTTAATGCCTTTCTGCACCACTTCTCCAGAGACATCAAAAGAGCTGAGCGACAAAGCCGATCCGCCATCCACCCGGAGATAGGAACGTTGTTTGCCATAAGATGCGATGATATAGAATGGTTTGCCCGAAGAGAGTTTTACTTTGACATGTCCTTTATCGTCGGTCACGCCTGTAGCCAGAACCTGATGTTGGAAGTTATAAACAGCCACTTCAACTCCTGCTTCGGGATATGTATTAATGAGGTTGTGAACAAGGACTGTCATCTCATTGTCTTCTCCTGCCATTGCAATAAGCCCCAGATTAGTAGCCAGAACATTTTTGCCTGCTACTTTATTGAAATAGTAACTGTTGGCGCACGGATCATTCCGCTCACGGTATTTATAATCAGACCAATCCAGGTCTCCGTTATAATAGTAATAACCACCTTCGTCAAAACGGCTGGTTTCTTCTTTAAACTTTATCTCGTCTTCTGCCAATATCTGTTCTTTGGAAATCTTTTTCGCATCTGCACACGGGTACGCAGAAAGGTCTTTATTAAAAGATAACTCAATACGATAAATTGCTCCCGGCTCGGGCTGAATGAGTTGTTTCAGGTCGATGGCAAAAGTATTCCATCTGGATAAATCAAGAGAAGCGTCATCATCCAGAAACAGGGTCTTGCGAGCTACCAGACGGCCCACGCGCATCAAATCGGAAGTTTCATCCAGATTATTGATTTGCAGGAATTGTCCGATATTTTGTTCCAGTATCTTTATCACACGAACTACCACACCACGCAGATATACTGCCTGGAAAGGAATAGTAAGTTGAGTGGATTGCGGGATAATAACGCCGTTTCCTATAAACCGGACGGACGGCAACGAGGTGTTCACTGCAACTTGGCGAACTACGTCTTTCTCCAGTTTTAAACCGCTCTTACTCCGTATTTCTCTGTTCAGATGGACATTCAGAGAGCCTTCACGTTGAGCATCCGGGTACAGACGGAGTTTATTGCCTTTTATATTGACTGTCTCAGAAGTGTTTCCGGAGATAAAGGCTAATCCTTGCAAATTTTGTGCTTCGTCCAAGAGTTTGGTAAAAGCGACTTCTACATATTTCTCAGGTTCCGACACATAATTCACATCATAAACAGAGAAATCGTTCATAGAGGGAATTTCTACAGACAACAATTCTTCTTGCGGCACATTCAATTTATTCGGAGCAACGGAGACAACCAGTTTGCGAGCTCCGTCTGTGCCGGCAGCCACATTCCGCAATATGGCCTCATGTTTCTTTCCATCCGGACTGTGTTGCCATACAACGTCTGTTTTTTCGGAAAAGCGCACTAACGGTTCTACAGTTCCAGGAGCTTCCTTGTCCGGAGTAAATAGGGTACATGTTATATCATAGCCGTTTTCATTCTTTTTATTAATATCCATAGCTTCCAGATTTGCACGAAGCGTCAGGGGCAAAGTGGAAAACTTAAAAGTAAAATGTTTGTCTTTTCCTTTAGCCTCAAACCATTCGGACAGATCGGCTGTCATTTCATATGTAGTGTTCCTTTTAAAACCTTGTGCCGGCTTAAAGACAATAGTCTGCCCGTTCTCAAAAGAAAAAGAGCCTTTCACATCGGGTTTAATATGGATCAGTTTATTCAAATTGGCAGCAGCCATCTTCTCGGCCGATATATCTTCATTCAAAATCAGATAAACAGGTGTGAATCTTGAAATCTTGCCAGTGGTAAATGCTTCCACATAAGGATTGAACGGAAGATTCTCATCATTGCCTTCATTACTTTTAGCGTCACAACCTGTCAATAAGACGAAGAAGCAAAGCATACATAACAGATAAAAATGCTTTATCATATTTTCTTATATTTAACGGTTATCAATTGTTTTATTACATAAACATAGAATTCACGAATATAGTATTTATTTTATTCATTCCCTTAGTATCTGCTAAAAACAATTATCTTTGTAATAACTAAAACATAAAGGATTATGAATACAACGAAAACATTGCAAAAAGCGGAAATTATTCTTCCGTCAATGGATATAGGTCTTTTAAGAAAAATGGCAGAGAAATTTGGATGGACTATTAAACTGGAAAAGCCAGTAAATAAAATAGACAAATCTCTGGAAGACGCTGCCGCAGGCAGAACATTTACAGCACAAAACATTGACGATTTAATGGATCATCTCTTAAAAGAATAAAGTAACTATGTACATAACCAAAACCACAAGGCAGTTTGACAAAGATTTCAAACTATGTATTAAACGAGGATATAATCCTGCATTATTCAAAGAAGTTATTACTATATTATCGCAAACGGGGAAACTTCCTATCAAGTATCATCCTCATAAATTGAAAGGAAAATATGCCAATATATGGGAATGCCATATAACTCCTGACTGGTTATTACTGTGGGAGCAAAATGACAAGGAATTAATTCTATTACTTACAAACACAGGGACTCATTCGGATTTATTTTAAGGACAGATGCAGCAGCTACTACGACATATATCAGATAAATGGAAAAACGGTCTTATCATCTTTTCATTCTTTATTGTCTTCTTATGGATTATAATGTATCTTCAAGTTCCCCGTATTTTATTTCCGGTCTCCTATTCTACCTTGCTCTATTCCGCCGAAGGTGATTTACTGGGTGCACGTATTGCCCCGGATGGACAGTGGAGATTTCCGGCAACCGACTCTTTGCCGGAGAAATTCACCCAATGCCTCCTGACGTATGAAGACAAACGTTTCTATTATCATCCCGGAGTTGACATTGCGGCTATCGCACGGGCTTTCAAACTTAACAACCAAGCCGGACGAATAGTAAGCGGAGGCAGTACAATCACTATGCAATTGGCACGCATAGCACGAGGAAATAAGAAGCGTACGTTTTATGAGAAAGGAATAGAGATCTATTGGGCCGTCTTTCTGGAAACGAGGTACAGCAAGCGGGAGATACTAAATCTATATGCCTCGCATGCTCCTTTCGGTGGAAATGTAATCGGAGTGGAAACGGCAGCATGGCGATATTTCGGCCGGCCTGCCAACGAACTGTCATGGGCGGAAAGCGCGACATTGGCTGTATTGCCCAACTCTCCCGCCCTTATCCATCCGGGACGCAACCGGAAACAACTGAAAGCGAAGCGGGACAAGTTATTAGGCATGCTCAACGCCAAAGGTATCCTCAGCAATACGGAATATGAGCTATCTTGTATGGAACCTTTGCCGGATGCGCCTGTTCCTTTGCCCGACAATGCCCCTCATCTTCTGGAAAGGTTGGCTGCCGAAACACCGGGCAAGCGCATCGCCACGTCAATCAGGCAAACGTTACAAAGACAAACGCAAGAAACGGTCAATCGTTATGCCCGCGAATACAGCTCCAACCACATCAACAACCTTGCCGCTATCATTGCCGACGTAGAAACAGGGGAAGTATTGGCTTATGCCGGCAACGTCAGTTTCAAATCGGATGAGAAGAAAGGCAACCAGGTAGACATTATCACGGCCCCCAGAAGCACCGGAAGCATTCTAAAACCACTACTCTATGCAGGCATGCTGCACGACGGACTGCTTCTGCCTTCTACTTTAATATCCGACGTCCCGCTAAATATAAACGGATTCATGCCGCAAAACTTCAACAAGACGTTCTACGGAGCTGTTCCGGCCCACGCTGCTATTGAACGGTCGCTAAACGTCCCCTTGGTACGCATGTTGTCGCAATACAACACCGGACGCTTCATGTCTCTGCTGAAAGCATGGGGCATAACTACTTTACGGTTTTCGGAAGAACATTACGGGGCATCATTGATATTGGGAGGAGCCGAAGGAACGCTATGGGATATGGCCGGCATGTATGCCTCGATGTCGCGGGTGTTATCCCATTACAGAAGATATAATGGCAAATACAATCCGGCAGATATTCACCCCCTTACTCCTTTCCCTGTAATAGATGAGAATCCGGTGAAATATGTTACCGACGCGCGATTAACAGACAAACCCGTCCTGTCCGCCGCCGCCCTTTGGTTTACAGCAGAAGCCATGTCCGCCTTGAACCGTCCGGAAGAGGAAGCCGACTGGCAGCAGTTTGAATCGATGAAGAAGATTGCCTGGAAAACCGGCACAAGCTACGGAGGACGGGACGCATGGGCAATAGGCTTTACACCGCATTATGTAGTAGGCGTATGGGCCGGAAACGCCTCGGGAGAAGGACGTCCGGGATTGACGGGTGTAGGAAACGCCGCTCCGGTCTTATTCGACCTGTTCTCACTCCTGCCCGGCAACGACTGGTTCGACATGCCTTACGACGAACTGGTGCCAATGCCCGTCTGCCGGCACAGCGGTTACAAGGCTTCATCTATCTGTGAGCAAGTGGATACGGTATATATGCCCGTTTCGGGAAACAATACGGCGGTTTGTCCTTATCATCAACTGGTACATTTATCGGCAGACGGGAGATTCAGGGTAAACAGTTCGTGCGAATCTGTGGGCAACATGATTACCCGCTCCTGGTTCGTCTTGCCCCCGTCGCAAGAATATTACTATAAGAATTACCACATCGACTATGTGCCGCTTCCCCCGCTTAAACCGGGCTGCGAACAACCGCAAAGCCGCCAGATAGAACTGATCTATCCTGAACACAATGCCGTGTTATATCTGCCCAAAGGATTCTCCGGCCGGCAAGAGAAGTTCGTCTTTAAAGCCGCCCATGCCCGGAAAGATGCCGTCATCTACTGGCATCTGGATGATACGTATCTTGGCGAAACAGCCGAGAACCATCAAATAGCCTGCTCCGTGGCCGGCGGCAAGCACTTCCTTACTCTGATAGACAACTGGGGGAATCAGCGGAGAATCAGGTTTGAGGTGAAATAGCAGGCAGCATCTTCTTCAATATCAAATATCCGCACAACCCTGAGACGAACGAACCTACAAACACACCGAGCTTTGCCTGGTTCAGCAGGTCAGCGCCATTCGGCAGGTCGGCACCAAAGGAAAGGTTGGCGATAAACAAGGCCACAGTAAAGCCTATTCCTCCCAGCATCGATACGCCGAATAAGGTCCGCTTGGTCATCCCTGCCGGCATAGTGGCCAAGCGCGTCTTGATAAATAAATAGGAGAATGAGAAGATACCCAGGGTCTTTCCAACAAACAGACCTGCAAATATGGCCAGCGGAACGTTCAATAACGATTGCAATTGAATGTCGCCAAAGGTAACTCCGGCATTTACAAAGGCGAAAAGCGGAAGTATAACATAATTAACCATCGGGTGCAGTTTATCGGCAATGCTTTGCAACGGGCTGATAGTCCTGTCGGCCAAAGCATGAATATTGTTCAGCACCTGTATTTGGGTAGGCGTCAGTACGGCCGCCTTCTTAGACTGACGCACTTCGGTATAATCCAGCATATTCAGATAACCGGTCATATCGCACATGAAGTCGTCCAGCTTAACCACCGGACGGGCCGGCACGGTAAAGGCCACCAGCACCCCTGCTATAGTAGGATGAACTCCCGATTCCAGAAACAACAGCCACACAATAAAGCCTGCCACATAATAGAACCAACTGTTATTAACCCTCAGTTTGCCTCCGGCATAAAGCAATGCAAGAATAACGACGGAGATAACCAACGGCTCGAAAGCAATCCGGCCGCTATAGAACAAAGCAATGATAATAATGCCGCCTATATCGTCTACCACAGCCAGCGCCGTCAGGAAGATACGCATACTTAACGGCACCCGTTTCCCCAGCAATCCCAACACGGCCAAAGCGAACGCAATGTCGGTAGCCATCGGAATGGCAGCACCTTGCACCTCGGGGGCAGAGTTACACACCAGCATGTAACACACAACCGGCACTATCATGCCTCCGCAGGCGGCTATCACCGGAAGCAATGCCTTACGCATGGAGCAAAGCTCGCCTATCAATATCTCCTGCTTGATCTCCAACCCTATCACAAAGAAGAACACCGCCATCAGCGCGTCATTCACGAAGGCAAGCATCGACATCGGTTCGCCCTGATGGGCAAAGAAGTTGAACGTCCACGCCTGCAGGTCTACCGGAAAAGCCAACAACTGATGATAGGCATGCGCCCAGGGTGAGTTTGCCAGAACCATAGCCAAAACAGTAGCTACAAACAGCAACAGGCTGGCATTCGTCTTCTGTATTGCGAAACGCCGCAGCGGTTTAAGGATAACATGAATAGTCCGGTCCATAATACGTATTTGTTTACCGGGGAAATACTCCGTCACTCCATATCTCCCCGTATGTGATTATATCATACTTGCTCCCGGGCGTCCTCCGCCTGCTCCAGCCTGTATGCGCTGCGCGTCAGCTTCTCCACCCAGACAACAAAGATACCGGTTAATATCAAATTAAACACAATAGTCAACACAGAAATTACCAGAGCCGGCCCGCCCAGGTTATACCCCAAAGCAATGAAGATAACTCCGGCGCCCACTTCCCCACGGGTAAACATACCGATGGAAAGAGCCAGCCGTTCGCGCTTACGCCGTTCGCGGTAGAAGAACAGCGGAAACAGCTTGCCTACGTTGGAAAGGAAGGATACGATGAGCACATGCAGCGCTATCACAGGCCACGACATCATAGGCTGCGAACCGGTTACGGTAGCCACCTCGGCGGAGGCCTGCCCGGCAAAGTCCACGCCCAGGAATACCGGCATGCTGACGCCCACCAGGAACATGAACAGGTAGGAAATAAGGTCCGCCACCCGGTGCTCCACCTTCGTGTCGATGTGCTTGTGCCTCATCACCATGCCCACCACAAAGGCCGGTAGCAACACCTCGATATGGATACTGCCTTCTTCGCCATACATCTTCTTTGATACCAGGTAAATAACCTGCGTAACGGCAAAGGTGACGACGGCGTATAGCAGGATGGCCTTCCAGTCTTGCCGCACGTTGTACGTCCCCATCTTCTTCCAGCCCACAATCAGCAGCAGGACCACCACCAGTATAATGACGCCCAACTGCCACCGCAGCCCTATCATCATGATCTGCAAAGGGATCATCAGCAAGATAGTGTCCAGGTCGTCAAAGATAGCCAGCACCTGCACCTTCTTGTACACCCACGAAGCCTTCAATCCGGCCGCCGCCAGCATCGTAAACAGGATGCCTGCCGACGTGGGGGCGGCAAACCGGCTTAGCAGCAGGTTCTCCTTCCAGGCATCCCACTCGCCCCAATACATGCCCGGCAGCAGCACGAACATATAATACAGGGCAACGAATATCCACGGGAAGGCAGCCGTTGCCATCGCTATAAAATAATCTTCGGTATATGATTTCCAGCGCGTCTTGTCTATCTCGAACTCCCGTCCCACATTAATCATAATGAAGGACAGGCAGACAAACAGGAACGTATTGGAGACGTTTTTCACCAATGCGTAATTATCACCCGCCAGTGCCGGAAGCACTTGCGAGATAACCAAACCAAGCATCAAAAAGAAAGAAAATAAAAGTACCTTTTTCATTTACTAATCACCAGTAATTATAGTTTACAACAAGAGAGGGAGCTATTTTGTTGCCTGTCCCTCCTCAGGCAAGCGTACTATGCGCGCGGTGCAGACCGTACGTGCGGCACCCCACCCACAGTACGAGGTAATCCGATCCCGCTAGCTAGCGGGATTATTTCCCGGTAACTAACGGGATTATTTCCCGGTAACTAACGGGATTTGTTCCCGGTACGTAGCAGGATTATTTCCCGGTAGCTATCGGGATTCGTCTACTACGTACGGTGCGCACGCTGCCACACGTACTGTGGACAGGGTGTCGCACGTATTGTACGCGGGGCACGCATCGCACGGTAGGCACGGCCTCAGCCTTCCGGTTCAGAGGAGGCGGGCTGTTTCTACTTTAAGCAGACGGCTTTTGAGACGTTCCGCTTCGCCTTTACGTATGCGGAGGGTCATCTCACAGTCCATGTCAAAACGTTGGGAAATAACAGCCGGGTTGTCCTCCTTCACAATCCGCATGATGCTGTTCAGGAAAGGATACTGGAAGGCTACGGTGATGTCTTCATCTACCGTTCGCTCTTCTATTTCGGCGGCGGCAATGGCGCTGGCTGCCGCTGCACGGTAGGCAACGATAAGTCCGCTGGTGCCCAGCTCTATCCCTCCGAAGTAGCGTACTACGAGGATGAGGATGTCGGTCAGTCCATTGGAATTGATTTGCCCCAGTATGGGTTTGCCCGCCGTAGAGGAAGGCTCGCCGTCGTCGTTGGCCCGGAAGGTTAGGCGATCCGCGCCAAGCATGTACGCCCAGCAGACGTGGCGGGCGTCATAATATTGCTTGCGGTAGCGGTCCAGTTGCAACTTCACGTCGTCGGCTGTACGTACGGGGATAGCATAGGCGATAAAGCGGCTTCGCTTTTCGGTATAATATCCTTCGGCAGTCTGGCGGATGGTTCTGTAACTGTCGTTTGCCATGTTTTAATCGGGGATGTGGGTTGTTTGTTCTTCGCGGTAGGCGCGGAAGTCTTTCAATATCTCTTCAATCTCTTCCAGGAAATAGGGGTCTTTCACGCGTTGCTTCACGGCTTCGAAGTAGGCTTCGATGGCGGGATAGGCGCAGACGTCTTGCCCTCTAAGCACAAAGTATGGCTCTTCTTTCTCCATACATTGTTTAATCATTTGTATCGGATTCTTCATTATTTGTTGTTATTATTTAATTCTTCTTTCAGGAAAGGGGCGGTATGGCTTGCCGTCTTTGCTTTCACCATCTCTTCGGGCGTTCCGGTAAAGAGGATTTGCCCGCCGCGGCGGCCGCCTTCGGGACCCATGTCTATCAGATAGTCGGCGCACTTGATGACGTCCAGATTATGTTCTATCACAATGATGGTGTTGCCCTTGTCTACCAGCTTGTTGAGCACGCCAAGCAGGACGCGGATGTCTTCAAAGTGCAGTCCGGTGGTTGGTTCGTCAAGCACGTAGAGCGTCTTGCCGGTATCGCGCTTGGACAGTTCCGTAGCGAGCTTTACGCGCTGGCTCTCTCCTCCGGACAGGGTCGTGGAGGGCTGCCCGAGTTTGATATAGCCTAGCCCTACATCCTGCAGCACCTTTATCTTGGAGAGGATGGAGGGGATGTTCTCGAAGAACTCCACAGCCATATTGATGGTCATATCCAGCACGTCGGCAATGGATTTGCCACGGAAGCGTACTTCCAGCGTTTCGCGGTTGTAGCGTTTGCCGTGACAGTCTTCGCAAGGGACCAGTACGTCGGGCAGGAAGTTCATCTCTATCGTTTTGTAACCGTTCCCTTTGCAGGTTTCGCAACGTCCGCCGGATACGTTGAACGAGAAGCGGCCGGGCTTGTAGCCTCTCACCTTCGATTCGGGCAGCTCTACAAACAGGTTGCGGATGTCGGAGAACACGCCGGTGTAGGTGGCCGGATTGCTTCGTGGAGAGCGTCCGATGGGTGACTGGTCTACGTTCACAATCTTGTCTACGTTGTCTATGCCCTCTATCGTATCGTAGGGCAAGGGGTCTTCCAGCGAGCGGTAGAAATGCTGGCTCAGGATGGGTTGCAGGGTACGGTTTATCAACGAGGACTTACCGCTGCCTGAAACGCCTGTCACGCAGATCAGCGTTCCGAGCGGGAAGGATACGTCTACATTCTTCAAGTTGTTGCCTCTGGCGCCTTTGATGGTAATGGAGAGCCCGTTGCCTTTCCGGCGTTGGGCGGGGACGGCTATCTCGGTCTTGCCATTCAGGTAGGCGGAAGTAAGCGTGTCTACGTTCAGCATCTGTGCCGGCGTTCCGGCAAAGACTACTTCCCCTCCCAGCCTACCGGCTTTCGGGCCCATGTCTACCACATAGTCGGCGTTGAGCATCATGTCTTTGTCGTGCTCCACTACGATAACGGAATTGCCTGTATCACGAAGTTCTTTCAGTGAGTTTATCAGGCGTATGTTGTCTCTCTGATGCAGGCCGATACTGGGTTCATCCAGTATGTAAAGCACATTCACCAGCTGGCTGCCTATCTGGGTGGCCAGACGGATGCGTTGGCTTTCTCCGCCGGACAAGGTTGCCGAGGCGCGGTTCATCGACAGGTAATCCAGTCCTACGTCCAGAAGGAATTTCAGCCTGGAGCGGATCTCTTTCAGTATCTCTACGGCAATCTGACGCTGCTTGGGGTCTAGTTTGTCTTCCAGGCCCTGTACCCATTCGTACAGTTCGGATATATCCAGTGATGATATTTCGGCAATATTCTTTCCGGCAATGAGGTAGTGAAGGGCTTCTTTGTTCAGTCGCTGTCCGTTACACTCGGGGCAAACGGACATCTTGATGAATTGCCCCGCCCATTTCTGAGCCGAAGCCGAGGCTTCGCTTTCTTGCTGCATCAGAATGTATTTGGCTACTCCTTCGTATGACAGGAAGTAGTTGGAACTGCCAAGCGAGGCGTTCTTTATTTGAAGACGTTCGTCTGTTCCATTCATTATCTCGTCCATCGCTTCTTCGGGAATATCTTTGATTGGCGTCTTTATCGTTACGCCGTGTTTCTCACAAAGCGCTTCGATCTGCCAGAAGATAAGGGAGTTCTTATATTTACCCAGAGCTACGATGCCTCCATTGTGTATGCTCTGCGAAGGGTCGGGCACAATCTTGGCCATATCCAGCAGGTTGACCTGCCCTAAGCCTTTGCACTTCGGACAAGCGCCTTGCGGAGAGTTGAATGAGAAGTTGTGCGGTGCAGGCTCGCTATAAGATAGTCCGGTTGCGGGGTCCATCAGGCGACGGCTGTAATGACGGACTTTATCCGTGTCGGCGTCTAACACCAACACCAGGCCGTCTCCTTGCTTCATAGCTATCTTGAGGCTTTCCTTCAGGCGGCGTTCGTCGGAGGCAGACACTACCATCTTATCTATAACGACTTCGATGCTGTGCATTTTGTACCGGTCCAGCTTCATGCCGTGAAAGATCTCTTTCATTTCACCGTCTATCCGGACATTGATGTATCCTTTCTTCCGGATCTGTTCAAACAGTTCCTTATAATGTCCTTTACGATTACGCACAAGCGGGGCTAACAGATAGGTTTTCTTCCCCCGATAATGATCCAGGATAAGTTGCAAGACTTGTTCTTCCGTATATTTCACCATCTTCTCTCCGCTCAGGTAAGAATATGCCTCTCCTGCCCTTGCGTAAAGCAGGCGGAAGAAGTCGTATATCTCCGTGGTGGTTCCTACCGTAGAACGGGGATTCTTATTGGTTGTCTTCTGTTCGATGGAAATAACAGGGCTCAAACCGGTTATCTTATCAACGTCCGGACGTTCCATATTGCCCAGGAAGTTGCGGGCGTATGCCGAAAAGGTTTCCACGTAGCGGCGTTGCCCTTCGGCAAAGATCGTATCGAACGCAAGAGAAGACTTACCGCTGCCGCTCATCCCGGTGATTACGGAAAGCTTATTGCGCGGTATCTCTACATCTATATTTTTAAGATTATGAACACGGGCGCCTAAAACGGAAATGCGGCCTCCCTCCAATATGTCTTTGTTGTTCATTGTTCGTTCTTCTTTTATTTCACTACCCAATCCGGATTGTGTACTGCAGAGTTCGGTGTCTTGTAGTACAGGTCTTTCTCCTGAGGGATTTGTATTTTAAAGGTTTTGCCGCCGGTAAGTAACTTACGGTCGCGCAACCAGGGATTAAATCTTTTCAAATCGGCATACGTAATGCCATGTTCTTTCGCAAAAGCCGATAAATCCTGCACATCGCCGGACACGGCAACTTCCGCGCACTCAATAGGCTTATATAAATCGCGTGCACAAAGCACAAAACCATATTTATACGGATTCTCGAATATTTGCTTGATAGCCATAATGCGGTAGACGTAACGGGCCGTCTCTTCTACCAGCCACAGGTCGAAAGTATTGTCGGCGTCTTGCTTCACCAATTCTCCGGAGATACGTCCCATTCCGGCATTATACGAAGAGGCAACAGCTGCCCAATCGCCATACTTGTCATAGGCTGCCTTCAAATAACGGCAGGCAGCTTCCGTTGCTTTTTCCACATGGCAACGTTCATCCACTGTGGGAGTAATGGTACATCCATATTGCTTTGCTGTACCTTCCAGCAACTGCCACATGCCAACGGCACGTGCCGGAGAAGAAACACGCGGGTCGAGATGACTTTCTATCACGGCCAGGTATTTGAAATCGTCGGGAATACCATTCGCCTTCAATATGGGTTCGATAACAGGGAAATAACGGTTTGCCCGTTTTATCAGCAACATGGTCGTAGAGTGAAAATAGGTAAAACTACTCAGTTCACGGTCAAACCCTTCACGCATATTATACCGGGTAATATCTATCATCTTCCCGCAGAAAGGGACAGAATTTGGTATATCCGGCGATACGGTCATGGAAGAAACAACAGGACGTTGATCCAGAACCTTTTCCGAATCATTTGAGCCTAAAGAAATACACGCCGTAAGGCAAATCAAGCCTCCGGCACAAAAGCTGACAATATTATTCTTAGTCATGTATCTGATCATCTATTGTTTTGGGGCGAAGGATATTAATATCTCCGCTCTTTTTATACTTTTTGCCATCCGATCCGGTTGCCTCTATCACATAGAAATAGACACCGGGCGGAACATACTTACCTCCTTTTTTACCATCCCATCCTTTAGCAGGATCGGTCCAGTGGAACATCTGCGTTCCCCAACGGTTGAATATCGTACCGCTAAAACGGACTAATGATTTATATACCACCCTGAATTCGTCATTTATGCCAG
Organism: Parabacteroides bouchesdurhonensis; assembly: GCF_900186615.1. Classification (GTDB taxonomy): domain Bacteria; phylum Bacteroidota; class Bacteroidia; order Bacteroidales; family Tannerellaceae; genus Parabacteroides; species Parabacteroides bouchesdurhonensis. The sequence continues at coordinate 2,774,343 of NZ_LT896588.1, read as the reverse complement.
GCGTAGTGCCGGGCGAAAACGCATTGGGTATATCCAGAAATGAATCGGAAACAGAAAGGGTGATCTCTTCCGTCTCCGAACAAGTTCCGGTACGGTCGCTGACTTCCAGACGGGCTGTGAAATTGCCTGCTTGCTGGAATGTATATTCTACTTCATCACCGGTATAACGGATAATCGGATCTATATCTTCCTCTTCCGGATTCTCGCTGCCTTCTTTATTCTCATAAATAGTCCAGATATAAAGAGCTGCTACCGGCTCATTGGCATGGGCTGTAAAGCGAACTGTTACCGGAGCACACAGGCCTTCCTGTGCAGTGGACATATTCAACGGTTCGTCCGCAACATAAGAAGAATCGGCATGCACTTCAATAGCTACTGCCTGATATTCGCCGGTACTGATAGATTTCTCCCTGTTAAAATGACAGGCAAACTGGTCGCCTTTCAAAAGGAAGTCCGTATCACACAACGGAGCCGGCAGTGAAACGGAAAAAGGGTCTGAAACAGTCTCCTTCTTTTCTACTTGAGAGAACATCTTCGTATCAGAAGAATACGCCATCGTATTATAAGTAACCTCAAATTCTCTCTTTACTTCTCCGGCCGTACCCGAAGGAGTTCGGTAAGATAGTTTATCCATCTCGGCCGTACCTGTTAAATGAACGGAAGAACAAGGATCTCCTTTGTCCGACACGTAGAGGCCGGATATCTCAAAAGCATGTTTGCTGTAATCAATAATCCATACGTAACGTTGCGCAATAATAGAAGATTCTCCGACATAGTAGCCATAACCGTCTTCCACGTTCCGTATGGTAGATGTTGTACCGTTCTGAACGCACGGTATTCTCTCAGCATCCTGCATACGTGTTTTATACCGATACCATTGATGAGACGTAGATGAAGAAGTATAGCTTATCTCTACATCATTCGCCCCATAAACCATGTAAACCTGCAAACGGTTGGGAGTATCATCTTCTGCAAGCAGAGGGGTTTCCGCACCGCCCGTTACTCTATATTGAGCATGGATGGCAGCAACAGCCAATAATAAAAGACAAATGATTATACCAGACTTCCTAAAATCTTTCCTTAGCATATACCAACAGAATTAGCCACCAAAGATAAAGATTTTCGGGCATATTTTTCTATCTGCTTTAGCTTTTTATGCGGACTTACACTATCTTTGTCACAAATATTCTAAATAGCAAATGAATAAGATCAGCGTATATGTATTAGCTTTTTGCTTAAGTCTTGGCTGTACATCCATTTATTCCCAAAATAATAACAGGCGAATCACTACCTCTAATGAACAGAATAGTGATGTCTTTTACCATACTATAGAACGTGGGCAAACCGTTTATGCCATTGCTACAATGTACGGCGTAAGCGTAGATGATATATACCGGATGAATCCCGGCAGTAAAGAGGGAATTAAAGCCGGTGCTATATTAAAGATACCGCAAAAAGACGCGGCAACAGTTCCGACAGAAAGCCTGGCAGGTGATTATACGTACCATACCATACAACCGAAAGAAACGTTGTATTCGCTCTCTCTGAAATATACAATACCGGCTGAAAGCATTATTCAGGCAAATCCGGGATTGTCTACTTCTACCTTTACAATCGGTAAAACGATTCGTATCCCGGCTACCCGGATAGAGACTCTTCCCACAACGGAGAAGAAGTCCGTAACCAAAGAAATTGAATACACCATCCAGAAAAAGGAAACGATGTATCGTATTTGTCGTAAGTTCAATATATCCAGCAACGAGCTGATCAAACATAACCCTGCGCTTAGAAACGGTGTAAAAGCAGGTATGACGATAAAAATCCCTGTACAAGCAGAAGAAACAGTAGTTGAAGTAAAAAAGATGCCGGGAGAACGCGAGGTAAATGCGTTATTATCAGCACCGAAAGACATTAAAAAGGTTGACAGGATAAAAATAGCATTGCTCCTCCCCTTTATGACCAACGAGCCGATACCTTCTGCCACTACTTCCCGGTTTGTTGAATATTACGAAGGTTTATTGCTGGCTGTTGACAGTATGCGCAATATGGGATGCAATATTGAATTATCGGTATACGATACCGGTAACGGCGTTCAGAAAATAAACGAAATATTAAAAGAAGACGCATTGCAAGAGGCCAATCTAATTATCGGTGCCGTACAGAACGAACAAATTACACCGGTAGCAAACTTTGCCCAAAAGCGTAATATCAAATATGTCATTCCTTTTACATCAAAAAACGATGATGTATTATCCAATGCTTCGGTATTTCAGGTTAATACTCCTCACTCCTACCTGTACTCAAAAGCAGCGCAGGCCGGATGCGATCTGTTTTCAGACTACAATATCATTCTACTCGATATAAAAGATAAAGAGAATAAAACGGACTTTATCAAAGCATTTAAGTCTGAGATGAAAACCCGTCAGATGGAATACAAGGAGCTTCCATTCCGTCCGGAAACATTCCAAACGGATATTGAACAATTACTAAGCACTACCAAACGAAACGTCATCGTCCCGACTTCGGGATCATTGGATGCTTTAAACAAATTCAAATCGCCTTTACGCATGCTGGCAGAGACAAAACCGGAATATGGAATCACGTTGTTCGGCTATCCGGAATGGCAAACGTATACGCGAGAATGCCTGGAAGATTTTTATGCGTTAAACACATACATCTATAGTAACTTCTATGCGGACAATCTCGCTTCCAACGTTCAGGATTTCTATACATTATATAAGACCTGGTACAGCAAAAACCTGATAAACACATTCCCTAAATATGGAATATTAGGTTTCGACACAGGTATGTATTTTCTGGGAGCTATTCGTAAATACGGTTCTAACTTTGAGAATAATCTGGATAAGATCAACTACCCCAGCGTACAAACCGGCTTCGATTTCCATCGCGTAAACAACTGGGGGGGATTCATTAACACCAACTTGTTTATCGTTCATTATAAGAACGACTATACAGTAACACGGACAGAACTGAAATGATACAAAAAACAGCTATACTAATAACATTCATACTGACAGGTCTAAGTATTTGCCAGGCACAGAATAAGTTCAGAAAAGAATTGGCTGTAGGGGCTAATTTAGGAGTAAACTTTTCGTCCGTTAGTTTTTATCCCAAAGTAAAAACCAGCATGCTCATGGGATATGCAGGAGGATTAACTGTTAGATGGAATACGGAAGCAAATGTCGGTCTGCAAGGAGAATTGAACCTTTCCCAACAAGGTTGGCAAGAGAAATTTGAAGAGCACCCTGAATATGAATACAGCAGAACCATCAACTATTTTGAAGTACCCTTCCTTACCCATATTTACTTTGGAAGCAAACGAGTTAAAGTATTTGTCAATCTGGGCCCTAAAGTAGGTTTTGCCCTTAGTGAAAAGACAAAAGAAAACTTACATGGCGACGAAGAGGCAAATATTACAAACGATCAGCATAACATGCCTGTCGAGAAAAAGTTTGATTGGGGATTATGTGGAGGTCCGGGACTAGAGTTTCGTACCGGAATTGGATATTTTCTTCTGGAAGGAAGGTATTATTATGCCTTAGGAGACATTTATAACAGCCGTAAGAAAGATGTATTCTCAAAATCCGCAGGTCAGGTTATCTCAGTAAAACTAACTTATCTACTACCTGTTATCAAGTAAAATACAACAAACTTTAACACAGCAAACCTACGTAAAAAAAAGAGCTATCTTTTAAACTTAAAAGTCCCGTCTTAACATTTCAAAAGAGCAGACTTTTGAAATGTTAAGACGGGACTTTTAGTTGCAAAGGATATATCCTTTAAAACCAAATTTACAACATAAGAGCAATAAAAATCCCCTCATTTAAAACCTTCACTTAAATGAGGGGATTTAAATAAGGGGACTTTTTTATTAAACTTTACTTGCCAGTAAAACAAGCATTATTTTTTCATTTCCCACCAAAGCGGATTATTAGTATCGTTTACACCGCCAAGTAATTGCATGGCCTGATCGTAACTGTCTTTACTGTTAGTCTCTAAGCTAGACGGATAACGCATACGTTTAGGATAAAATTCCCATTTACATTCTTTTGCTGTACTTCTTGTCAAAGGTACTTCATGTGCTGTCGGGTTATAGTCAATCTCTACTGCCTGATTTTCAAAGAAAGGTAATCCCAAACGACGGTGATCAGACCATACTTCCAAAGGTAACCACGGATTCTGAGCAATATACTTCTGAGTAATAATCTTAGTTAAATGGTCGTTGTTGAACTGACCACCTTTATAAACTGAATTCTTCGGATAAGTATATGTCATTGTCTTTGTTTCCTTTGTATAGCCGTCAATATAAGTTACTTCATGAGCTATGGCTTCTGTTGTATGATCAAATGCGACAGAAGTTCCTACACGGTTGTAATCCTTAGACTCCAGATATTGACTAAGGAATTGAGACACACCATTATATTCGAAACTTGCAGCTATACCCGCTTCATAATTAGATTTAGCTGTTCCAGGAACACTCCACCCATATTCTGCAGCTTCAGCCAATAAGAAATAAGTTTCCCATGGACCAAACCACACGCGCTTATTTTCGCTCATACGGAACTTTTTGGCAATAGAAGGATAGTTCTTTGATTCTCCTGTCAGTTCCGTAGACAAATCGGCTTTCTTATCCCATTTGCCAGCAACCCATGTATTCCAAGTGTACTTTACTGTCAACTCCATATATGGTTTTTTCGACTTGTCAACAACTTCTCCTGTTGCAGGATCTGCCAAACGTGCTGTAGTAGCAGGCTCTCCAATATAATCAGAATAAACAACACCATCATTATATCCGGGAATATTATATAATGTAAGTGCACGTGGATCGATTTTATCAGGCAAACCATCATAAAAGAAACCGGCGCTTGGATCATTGGTTGAAGTTGGCAAATGCTTATCCAACCGTAATCCCATGTAATTAGTTGCACTCTTTATTTTCACATCACTTTTTATCTCACTGGCAACCTGAATGTCAACACCTCCTAAACCAAGGAATATATTATTCATTGTAGCAGATAAAGGCTGTGAGTTCCATGTACGCGACATAACACCATCCGTATCAGTCCATCCGCCTTTTTCCTGCACCTGAGCCATATCGTTTAAGGTGGTGATTAAATCACCTTTGGCTGCATCTTCAAATTCACTTCTAGCCAAAGTAGGATTTACAACAGTTAAACGCATAGCCAGACGTAGACGTAAAGAGTTTCCATATTTTTTCCACTTCTTCATGTCTCCTTGATAGAACTGATCGGAATTATTGTTAGTTGCTGTGATAGCTGACATATCTTCTTCGACATCTATTTTTGACACAGCATCTTTCAACTCTGATAGAATAAATGTATAGATTTCTTCAACACTTTGATACGGAGCCACAGTTCCATCAAATTTATTAATTATTGGAATAGGGCCGAAACAGTCTGCTAGTTCAGAAACAAGGTAAGCACGCCAAATACGAGCCATTTGTAACACATTGTTTTCATACGACATAGCAGTTCCGTCTGCAATACGCTTATCCGCCAAGTTTATAGCAGCATTTACGTTATTTAGCCAGCCCACACCATAGCTTGTTCCGAAATACAAACTATTATAACCATCATTATCCACGCCAATAGTGAATCCACTTCCACGATCAAAACGGGCAGCACGCTTCCACGTCAAGACGAATATACGTTCTGCAATTTCCGGGTTCATCTGTGCACCAATTATCGATTTGTTCAATAAGTGAGCAACTTGAACATTGTCTTCACTCACTGCGTTTGGGTCTTTGTTGATGTCTTCAAAATCGCTGCAAGCAGTAAACAACAATGCAGCTGAAGAAGCAAGACCTATCATTATTTTATTAAATGTCTTCATACTTTAATCTTTCTATTAGAAACCAACTGTAACATTAAACGTATATGAGCGAGATGTAGGAGCTGCGCCCAATTCAATACCGGTAGCATTGGTATTAGTTGTTGACACTGATTCAGGGTCAATACCTTCCATATGACTTGCTATCATCCATACATTGTTTGCAGTGAATGATAAACGCAAACGTTCGATAGGTGTTTTTGCCAACAATTTCTTATCAAAACTATATCCTAGTGTCAAATTACGCAAACGAACATTTGTTGCATCATATAGAAACGCTTCACCAACACCTAAATTTCCATTACCAGCACGTTCCCAGTACAATTGAGGAGTAACAGGTGTTGTATTTGCCGTATAGCTATCACCAGAGGCTGTAACAGAATTAGGAACAACGAATTCTTCGCGAGCACCATTAACAACTGTTCCTGCTGCGGCACCATTGTAATACAGTTTTGCAGTTGTTGCTGAATAAATTTTACCGCCAATACGTGCATCAATTAAAAAGCTTAAGGATATATTCTTGTAGTTGAATGTATTGGTGATACCTAGCATACATTTAGGCTGCTGATTTCCCAAATACTGCAATTCAGAAGTTAACAAAGGCAAGCCTTGAGCATCAACAATTATTTTACCTGCATCAGGTCCGCTTTCTACACGTTGGAATTTTCTACCATAAATATCTCCATACAGACCGCCTGTACGAGCTACAACTTTCACTTCATCATTAAAAGAACCATCAGACAACCCCATTTCATTGATTCCTTCATAAAGATCAATAACCTTATTACGGTTGAATGATAAATTAGCTGTTATATTCCAGCTAAAACCTTTAGGATTCTGGAAAATATCTGCATAAGCCATAATTTCAACACCGGCATTCTGTATATTACCTGCATTAATTTTTTTGCTTGAATAACCAGAGAATGGGTCAAGTGGTAAATCTAACAACTGGCGAGTAGCATTACTTTTGTACCAAGCGAAATCAATGCCGAGACGATTATTGAGGAATTTTAAATCAACTCCGGCTTCCCAAGACTTAATTAACTCAGATCTCACATCCGGATTATACAAAACATCTCCAGGTTTTGCTACAGGATTGCCAAAAGGATCTTTATCCATTGAATATACTGTATATAATTGATATGGGTCCAAATCATTACCTACTTCCGCAAAAGAAGCACGTACTTTAGCAAATGTCATCCAATCTGGTAATGATCCTCCATTCTTTTGAATCATATCCGAAACTACAGCAGACAAGCTGACAGATGGATAAAAGTATGAACGGTTTGCACTACTCATAGTTGACGACCAATCGTTACGAGCCGTAAGATCCAAAAACATCCATCCATCGTAATTAATTTGTAATGAACCGTATAACGAATTCATCTTACGTTGTGTCAGCGTATATTCATATCCCATATTATTTTTATCGGCTGCATTGTTAACAGAAAATAAATTCGGAATTAACAAATCACCCGTAGAGATTTTTTCTTTCGTTCTTTTTTGCATCATCAGATTTCCACCGAATGTTACAAAACCACCGAATTTGCCCAATAGATTATCTTTTTGTGCAGTAGTTAAGAAACTAAAGTTATTTTCATAGAAAGTTTCAGAACCTTCCGAGTAATTACCTTTCGGAGTAACATTACCACCTGCATATAGTTTATTGGTAGTCGTTGTAGTATAGTAATCCGTACCACCTTTTAATTCAACATTCCACCAATCAAAAATCTTATAAGACAAAGACATTGTACCCAAAAAACGATTACGAGTATCTTCATTGGTTCTATAGTCCTTTGTCCAATATGGGTTTTCTTGAGGAGTCTTTTCCGTATCCCACCAGATCATTTGCCCTTCAGAATCCACACAATTTTTTAAATCAAGAATATTGATAGAACGAGGCAAGTTGTAGATTGTGCTGAATGCATTTGACTGGTTGATACCTTGAAGTGGACGATTATGTCCGATATTATTCAAGTAGTTAACCTTTCCATCCAGTTTCCAGCGTTTATCTGGACCAAACTCCATTGTACCACGCAAGTTAATAGAAGTCTTGCTCAGTTTTGCACCCGGAACAATACCTTTATCATCCGAACGATTGATAGATGCAAAAACAGAAGTTCCTTCGTTAGCCTGTTGGAAAGATATACCTTCATTGAAAGATACCCCCGTATCAAAATAGTTTCCTACATTGTCATACGTATACATTGGAACATTCTGGCCATTCCAGCTATCTATATTAACAGAACCATCAGCAATAGGTCCCCAACTAGAACGAGATTTAACATTATAAATACCTGTAGAACCTTGTCCGAATGAACTCTGTATATCCGGCTCCATAAACATTGTTTCGGCAGTTACTCCGGCGTTAACCGTAATACCCAAACCTGTTTGCTTCTTACCAGACTTAGTAGTAATCAAGATAACACCGTTACCAGCACGTGAACCATACAATGCAGCAGCGGAAGCACCTTTCAAAACGTTCATTGATTCAATGTCTTCCGGGTTGATATCAGACAGACCGTTACCCATGTCAGGCCCTTTATTACCCCAAGCATCAGCTACACCTCCCTGGAAATTATCCATTGGGACACCATCAACAACAATCAATGGTTGGTTAGTGCCGGTAATAGAGCTATTACCACGAAGTACGATTTTAGAAGAGCTTCCCGGACCACCTGAGGAGCGAACAACCTGCAAACCGGAAACCTTACCGGATAAAGCATTCGTAACATTACTTTCACGTGCATCCAAAATAGCATCGCCTTTTAATTCCTGAGTAGCATAACCTAAAGCTTTCTTTTCACGTTTAATACCTAAAGCGGTAACCACAACTTCATCCAGTTTTTGAGTGTCTTCGGCTAATTTTATAGAGCCAAGAGCTTGTCCGTTATACGGTATCTCCAGAGTAGTATAGCCAATAAAGGAAATCTGGATAATATCTCCTTTCTTAACATCTTCCAATGTAAAATTACCGTCAAAATCGGTAATTGTTCCATTGGTTGTTCCTTTCACAACAACAGATGCTCCGGTAACAGGACCAAAATCATCTTCAACTGTACCCGTAACTTTCCCTGATTGTTGGGAAATAGTGGTACCTTGCTTAACAGGAGCAAGATCCGCATAAACATTTCCGGAGAAACACAATGCACCTGCTAATAGAATTAAGCTGACAGGTTTAGAGTTTTTCAACATAATTGATGGTTTTATGTAAATAAATAATAGACATTGCTTTGGCAAAACACAAGTCTTTTTTAATTAACTACGTAACGTTAGAGTAGGAAGTCTGTTAGATTTGGCGTTAAGTTCATTATTTGTTTTTTACCATAGTACTAAAAGAACTTCGTACATTTCATATTCGCCACAAATATATGAAATATTTATTTCGCTTTGTTATTTTTCTTAAAAAAATCAGAGAGTAATTTCAATTTTAACATTGCCATATAATTCATTATCCATGATTTAAGTTAAATTTAAAACCATAGTATAATTATACACTTATTCATATTTTGCACTTAAAACATAAAGTACTCACAATCTATCCTATTTCTATATTTCTTAAAAAAGATTGACTTTTAAAGGAAATATCCAATCACGAAAATGTTCTTTTAGAACTTAGTTGTAACTGGATGTTTTTGGGCAAGTAAACAAAAATTGCTACTTTTGCGGAAAAGAAAAACAAAAAGCAAAATGAAAGTAATCGATTTAATAAGAAACAACAAAAACACCGCTTTTTCCTTTGAAATACTTCCTCCTCTTAAAGGAAACAGCATTCAGAAAGTTTATAATGTAATCGATAAGCTCAGAGAATTTGATCCTAAGTATATCAATATAACATCCCATCACAGTGAGTTCATATATAAAACTTTACCCGATGGAAATATTCAGAAGGTAAATATTCGCAAGCGTCCGGGTTCTGTCGCTATTGCTTCCGCTATCCAGAACAAATATGGAATTACTGCTGTGCCTCATATTATATGTAAAGGATTTACGAAGGATGAAACAGAATATGCTTTGATAGACCTCAACTTTTTAGGTGTTTACGATTTGCTTCTGTTAAGAGGTGACATAAAAACATTGGATACCAGCACGAATACAGGTCAATATCACGAACATGCAACCGACCTACAACAGCAAGTAAACAATTTCAATAACGGTATTGCCATAGATGGTTCTACTTTTGAGGCTAATGAAACACCGTTTTCCTATGGTATGGCATGCTATCCTGAAAAACACGAAGAAGCACCCAATATGGATTCCGACATCTTTTATTTAAAAGAAAAGGTTAAAAATGGAGCGGATTACCTGGTAACACAAATGTTCTTCGACAATAAAAAGTACTATGCGTTTGTAGACCGTTGTCGTGCAGAAGGCATTACAGTACCTATTATTCCGGGAATCAAGCCTGTCGTATTCAAAAATCAACTAACCGTATTGCCTAAAATATTTCGTTCGGAAATACCGGAACCTTTTGCCACAGAACTTAGTAAATGTAAAAATGATAAAGAAGCAGAAGAAGTCGGGGTTGAATGGTGTATACAACAATGTAAAGATCTGATTGCTCACGGTGTACCCAGCCTGCATTTTTATACAATGATGGCTTCTAACAGCGTATACAGAGTAGCGAAAGAAATTTACTAATCAAGTTTTGTATGTTCAACTTAAATAGTAGGTAGTTTGCCGTTGCGGGCTTATCCCGCAACTTTATATTTATTTTAATGATAGATATTTTCCGGTATGGTTACCTCACCTATTAAAGAACAATTCATATGTTCTTTTACTTCATTCGGCGTTAGTCCGTGTCCAAAAAGAAACATAAGTTTAGTAACAGCACATTCCGTCGTACTGTCATAACCACTCACCACACCAGCTTCCAATAATTTATAACCCGTTTCATAGCGATGCATTTCTACGCTACCGGCACGGCATTGCGTTACATTTACAATTACAAGTCCTCTATCTACAGCTTCTTTCAACATAGCCAGAAACCAGTCGTCACTAGGAGCATTACCACTGCCGAATGTTTCCATTACAACACCTTTTAAACCGGGAATATTCAGAATACTTTCTATTACCTGCGGAGAAATGCCCGGAAATAGTTTTAATATGGCAATATTCCTGTCCAGTAAATAATGAGGTTTCAGAGGTTTTCGTGAAACCGGATGATATATTTGTACCGTATCGTAATTAATAGAGATTCCGGCATGGGCCAAAACCGGATAATTATAAGAATGAAACGCGTTAAAATTATCAGCATTTGTTTTACTGGTACGATTTCCACGCAATAAATCATTTTCAAAAAATATGCAAACCTCCGGAACAACAGGCATATCATTTTCCTTCGCAGCGGCAATCTCAATAGCTGTAACCAGATTTTCTTTTCCATCCGTACGCAACATCCCAATAGGAAGTTGCGACCCTGTCAGGATAACCGGTTTATTCAGATTTTCCAACATAAAACTAAGGGCAGAAGCCGTAAAAGCCATTGTATCTGTCCCGTGCAGTACAACAAAACCGTCATATAAAGAATAATTCTCGGCTATCACTTTCACAATTTTCTGCCACGAATCAGGCCCCATAGCAGAAGAGTCCATCGGTGGATCAAATTGGATGGAAGATATGGAACAATCTAAATTTTTCAAATCCGGAACATGCATCAGTAAATGTTGAAAGTCGAAAGCCTCTAACGCTCCCGTTTCCGAATTTTTAATCATCCCTATTGTCCCTCCCGTATATATTAACAGGATAGAAGTATTTTTATTCTTATGTACACTCATATTTCAAAATGATATTATCTTTCATCAAACGATACAAAGATACAGCAATATCATTTTGTCACAAAAATACAACCTATAAATATTAATACAACCGTTTTATTTTATCACAAATCAATTATTCGGTTACAAAATTATCATTTTGTCAATTTTACAGAATTAAAATTGTTCCAAAATCTGGATTCTCTTCTCAATAGGGGGATGAGTAGCAAAAAGACCACTCAAACCGCTCAATGCACTTTTTGCCTGATTACCGGGATGTTCAATAAAAAGTTGTGCAACATCCTCACGTTGTACAGCTTCTATATTCGGATCTACAGATATCTTTCGCAATGCACTGGCCAAAGCCTGAGGATTTTTAGTCATCTCTGCAGAACCTGCATCTGCCAGATATTCTCTCTTTCTGGAAATAGCAAAACGCATCAATATTGAAAAGAAATAGCCAACAGCAGCAATCAGCATGACAAGAACAATGATAATTGCAGTGCCATTCCCTTTGCTATCCCGATTACGTGAAGAAGAAAAAGAAGAATAATAAGCCGTGCGCATAGCAATCTGTGCCAACATGACAAAAATACCGACAAACACAATTGATATAATAAGTAAACGTACATCATGATTCCGTATATGAGACAATTCATGAGCAATCACGGCTTCTAATTCCTCATCATTTAATTTATCTATAATACCTCGCGATAACGTTACCGTATATGTACGCTCATTAATACCGCTGGCAAAAGCATTCAGCGAATCATCATCAATAATATTTATTTTCGGCATTTTCATACCCTGAGCCATACAGAGATTCTCTACCAAATTATAGACCCTCTTATTCTCTTTACGTTCCAACGGATGTGAACCGGTTGCCGAATTTATTATACTTGTATTGGCAAAATAGGCAATGATAAACCAGATAAGCACACCTCCTAATACATAAGGAGCCAGATGAAGGAACATATCTGTAGAATAGTTCATCAACTGGGCTTGAGTCATATTATCATCATTATATGCCAACACATGCAATAAATAACAGAAAGCATATAGCAGCCCTATCACCAAACAGGGAAACAGGCAGAGCAAAAGCAATGAACGGAAATTATTTCTACTCTGCTGAGTTTGTATACCAATGTACTGCATTGTCATTAAAACTGAATTTTAGGAGCTTCTTCCAATGTAGCACGTTGTTCTCCCAAATCAAACATCGTTTCTCTATGGAAACCGAACATATTGGCTATAATATTAGAAGGGAATGTCTGGATTGCATTATTTAATTCTTTGGTTGCCGAGTTAAAGTAACGTCTTACTGACGACAATTTATTTTCCAGATCGGCAATTTCTTCCTGCAACTGTAAAAAATTCTGGTTTGCTTTCAGATCAGGATAAGCTTCCAACGTAATCTTCAAACCGGAAAGAGCGGAAGTCAACATATTATCTGCAGCAATCTTTTCATCAATAGTCTTAGCGCTGATTGCTCCATTACGGGCATTAATCACTCTTTCCAATGTCTCTTTTTCATGAGCGGCATAGCCTTTTACGGTTTCTACCAACTGCGGAATCAAATCATAACGTTGTTTTAACTGCACATCAATATCAGCAAAAGCATTCTCCCGGTTGTTTCTCAACTTCACCAAAGAGTTATACAATGATACTACCCAGAGAACAACAATTACGAGAATTGCAACAATAATAACTAGTGTCATAAGTCTTTCAAAATTTATAATTATATGGGCCAAAGATAGGGAAAACTTTTATAGACAAAACAGATATTTATTTATACTTTTGTCTATCATAACTAACATATCTATTCGATCATGAAAAAATTATTAGTAACAGCATTATGCTTTATGAGCTTCGCTTTTCTTTCCGCCCAAACTCCGGAATACAAAGATTGGGCCAATTTTGGTAAATTCACAGAAGCTAACAAGACCGTAGAAAAACCGGTGGCTGTATTTATGGGAAACTCCATCACGGAAGGATGGTGGCACAACAACCAAGCATTTTTCACTTCAAACAACTATGTAAACAGAGGTATCGGAGGACAAGTAACTTCACAAATGCTTGTACGGTTCCGTCCCGATGTTATTGATCTCCACCCTAAAGTAGTAGTTATCCTTGCCGGCATTAATGATATTGCTTACAATGATTATGCCGTGCCTTTAAAGAATACATTTGAGAATATTGCCTCTATGGCCGATCTTGCCCGTGCAAATAATATCAAAGTAATTCTTTGTTCTACGCTTCCGGCATATAAATTTCCTTGGCGTCCGGGTGTAGAACCGGCTCCACTGGTAAAAGAGTTAAACAAAATGATTAAAGACTACGCAGACAAAACAGGAGATTTCTATCTGGATTATTATTCTACTATGGTTGACGAGCGTGGAGGTCTTTCTGCCGAAAACGCATCAGACGAGGTACATCCTACAGCTCAAGGATACAGAATTATGGAACCAATAGTAAAAGCTGCTATTGAAAAAGCAGTGAAATAATTTTCTACTTAAAAAATCGCCTTATTCTAAAAAGATCCCGATGATTTATAAAAATCATCGGGATCTTTTTCCAAAATCATCGAGATGGTTTATTTATACCTTAGCAGAAACAAATAAAATATTTTTCAAAAAAAACAGCGAAAACATTTGCAGATTGTTATACAATCTATATATTTGCTGCCGTAATAATACAAAAAGAGATGAAAACATTTATAGTAAATACATATTGGTGGTGGCGCTCCGTACAACTCAAAAGGTCGTAAGGAACGAAGACTTATATGTATATACTAGATTAAGAAAAATACAAAAAGAGGTCTGTTGCACTTGCGACAGGCCTCTTTTCTTTTTATAGCATTACCGGAAACAAACAAAACAAGAATAATAAAAAAATGAAAACGTATCAAGTTAACGAAAATGGGTACTATGGTGAGTTTGGCGGGGCATACGTTCCCGAAATTCTTCACCAATGCGTGGAAGACTTGCAAAAAACGTATCTGGAAGTATTAGAAAGCGAGAGTTTCAAACAGGAATATGATCAACTGCTACGCGATTATGTTGGCCGCCCTTCTCCGCTCTATCTGGCAAAGCGGCTAAGTGAAAAATACGGATGTAAAATTTATCTGAAACGGGAAGACCTGAACCACACCGGCGCTCACAAGATAAACAACACCATTGGACAAATCTTACTGGCCCGCCGGATGGGTAAAACCCGTATCATTGCAGAAACAGGAGCAGGTCAGCACGGTGTTGCTACTGCCACTGTCTGTGCCCTGATGAACATGGAATGTATCGTATATATGGGCAAGACAGACGTAGAACGCCAGCATGCCAATGTGCAAAAAATGGAAATGCTGGGAGCTACCGTTATTCCTGTGACTTCCGGGAATATGACGCTAAAAGACGCAACAAATGAAGCTATCCGCGACTGGTGTTGCCACCCCTCCGATACATATTACATTATCGGTTCAACAGTGGGCCCACACCCATATCCGGATATGGTAGCCCGTCTACAATCCGTCATCAGTGAAGAAATAAAAAAACAATTACAGGAAAAAGAAGGACGTGACTATCCCGATTATCTGATTGCCTGCGTAGGTGGCGGTAGCAATGCAGCCGGAACAATCTACCATTATCTCGACGAAGAACGTGTGAAAATAGTTCTGGCCGAAGCCGGTGGCAAAGGCATCTATTCCGGCATGAGCGCCGCTACGATCCAACTAGGCAAAAAGGGAATTATCCACGGCGCCCGTACGTTGGTAATGCAAAGTGAAGACGGACAGATTGAAGAACCTTACTCTATCTCTGCAGGTCTGGATTATCCGGGTATCGGTCCGATCCATGCCAACCTTTCCGTTACCCACCGGGCACAGATTCTGGCTGTAGACGATGATGAAGCTCTGGATGCAGCCTACGAGCTCACTAAACTGGAGGGAATCATACCGGCTCTTGAAAGTGCACATGCACTAGGAACTTTATCCAAAGTGGATTTCAAACCGGAAGACATTGTTGTTCTGACTGTTTCGGGACGTGGCGACAAAGATATGGATACATACATTACCAATAAAAGATAACGACCATGAGATATACATTCAAAACTATAAGCAAAAAGGTAATGGGCGACCTTCATACTCCCGTCAGCATCTACTTGAAGGTGCGTGATATCTATCCCGAATCCGCCCTATTGGAAAGTTCGGATTTCCACGGAAACGAAAACAGCCTTTCTTACATTGCCCTCTGTCCGTTGGCAAATATAGGTATTAACAACGGAGAATGCACAGTCGTTTTTCCCGACGGAAGCCGTGAAGTGAATCCAATTACGGAATCATATAATGTAGCAGACGCTACTAATGACTTCCTGAAACATTTTACGGTAGAAGGAGCTGACAAAAAAGTCTGCGGTCTGTTTGGCTACACAGCTTTCGACGCTGTACGCTATTTCGAAAATATCCCTGTTATGGAAGCTCATCACGAAGAAAATGATGCTCCCGATATGCTATACATATTATATAAGTATATTCTCGTCTTCAATCATTTCAAAAATGAACTTACTCTTGTAGAACTTCTCCAAAAGGGTGAAAACAGTAACCTGCAAGAAATAGAAACTCTGATAGAAAACCGTAACTACGCTTCTTATAATTTCCAGACCGTAGGTTCTGAAACCTCTCCCATCACAGGAGAAGAATATAAGGCGATGGTTCGCAAAGGTATAAAACACTGCCTTCGCGGTGACGTTTTCCAAATCGTATTAAGCCGTCGTTTTGAACAACCGTTCAAAGGTGACGACTTCAAAGTATACCGTGCTTTACGCAGTATTAATCCTTCGCCATATCTTTTTTACTTCGATTTCGGAGGCTTCCGTATATTCGGATCTTCACCGGAAACACATTGCAAAGTAACTGATGGACATGCCAGTATAGATCCTATTGCCGGAACGGCATTCCGGACAGGTAACGTAGAGATAGACAAGCAACGTACAGAATCTCTTTTAGCCGATCCTAAAGAAAATGCCGAACATGTCATGCTTGTAGACCTTGCCCGCAATGACCTGAGCCGCAATGCTCACAATGTACAGGTGGATTTCTACAAAGAGGTGCAATATTACAGCCATGTGATCCATCTCGTTTCACGTGTCAGCGGAGAGGTAAACTCCGATAGCAACCCGGTTAAGACCTATATTGACACCTTCCCCGCCGGAACACTTAGCGGAGCACCTAAAGTACGTGCCATGCAGCTAATTACCGACATTGAGAAACACAATCGGGGTGCTTACGGTGGCTGTATAGGGTTTATCGGACTAGATGGTGATCTGAACCAGGCCATCACCATCCGTACCTTCGTAAGCCGTGGCAACGTTCTTTATTACCAGGCAGGTGCCGGAATCGTAGCAAAAAGCAACGATGAGCGGGAACTACAAGAGGTAAATAATAAACTGGGTGCGTTAAAAAAGGCGATAGATCTGGCAACAACATTAATAAACTAATTATCCATTATGAAAATATTATTATTCGATAATTACGACTCCTTCACCTACAATTTACTGCATATATTGAAGGAACTGGGTGCAGAAGTAGAAGTGCACCGCAACGATAAAATAACACTCGACGAAGTAGATCGCTTCGACAAAATACTTCTTTCACCCGGGCCCGGCATTCCCGAAGAAGCAGGAATCCTTCTTCCCCTTATCCGCCAATATGCTCCCACCAAAAGCATCCTGGGTGTTTGTCTGGGTGAACAAGCCATAGGTGAAGCCTTTAGCGCAAAACTCATCAATCTCACAGACGTACATCACGGTGTTTGTTCGGATATACGTATCCTAAAAAAAGATCCGCTTTTCAATGGGCTTGAACCCGGTTTCCGTGCCGGACGTTACCATTCATGGGTTGTTTCCAAAGAAAACTTCCCCGACTGCCTTGAGATAACAGCCGAAGACATGGAGGAAGGGCAAATCATGGCATTACGGCATAAAGAATACGATGTACGTGGTATACAATTCCATCCGGAGTCGGTATTAACACCCAAAGGAAAGCAAATTATAAGCAACTGGTTGGAGGCTGACGGTATTAAAGCATGAGTAACCATATCCATTATAAAATAATAAATTAAACACATCATTCGTATGAAAGATATATTATACAGATTGTTCGAGCATCAGTATCTGGGACGTGACGAAGCGCGCCGGATATTGCAGAACATTGCCGCAGGCCGTTACAACGACTCGCAGATAGCCAGTCTCATTACAGTTTTTCTGATGAGAAGTATTTCCGTAGAAGAACTGACCGGTTTTCGCGAGGCATTACTCGAAATGCGTATTCCGGTAGACCTTTCCGAATACAAGCCGATCGACATAGTAGGTACAGGGGGTGATGGAAAAAACACGTTCAACATCAGTACTACCTCATGTTTTGTTGTGGCCGGAGCAGGTTATAACGTAGTGAAGCACGGCAACTACGGGGCTACATCAGTGAGTGGCGCCAGTAACGTGATGGAACAGCACGGTGTAAAATTCACGAAAGATATAGAACAACTCCGGCGTTCCATTGGCGAAACACACATTGCTTACCTACATGCGCCGCTGTTCAATCCGGCATTGAAAGCTGTTGCTCCCGTACGTAAAAGTCTTGGTGTACGTAGTTTTTTCAACATGTTAGGTCCACTGGTAAATCCGGTAATTCCTACGTATCAATTGCTGGGCGTTTATAATCTGCCGCTACTGCGTCTCTACAATTATACGTATCAGGAAAGCGGAACACGGTTTGCCGTTGTCCACAGCCTCGACGGCTACGATGAAATTTCGTTGACCGACGAATTTAAAGTAGCTATGCCGGAAAAAGAAAAACTCTACACGCCGGAGATGCTAGGTTTCCCTCGTTGTACGGAGGCCGATCTGGACGGAGGCGAAACCGCCGCCGATGCAGCACAGATCTTTGATGCCGTATTGAACAATACAGCAACGGAAGCACAAAAGAACTGCGTGATTGCCAACTCGGCTTTTGCCATACAGGTAATTTGTCCCGATAAGAAAATTGAAGAATGTCTCGATGAAGCCAGAGAGGCGCTTTTCAGCGGAAAAGCGTTGGAAACCTTTAACAAGTTTGTATCACTGAACAGCTGATTTTAGAGATCGTCTCTATTACTTTTGGCTTGACCCAAAAGTAGTCAAAAGGTCAAGGCTGCACCGTACGGGCTACTCCGGTAAAAGACTTCGCTGGATCGGCGGAACTCACTGCGCTCAAACAGCCGCCGCTCTTACCGCTGCGTCTTTTACCTCCGTTTAACGCCCGTCCGCTGAGGCCGCTCTCGAGGGAGCGTTGCTCTCTTTTGGGATGGCCGATACTGCCTCTTTTTCGGGGGAGTAACGTCGGGAGTACCCTTTTCCCCTCTAGAGAGGGGGGCAGGGGTGTGTTAAATCCCGCTTGTCGATATAAAAGAAAGCTTTGCTTTCTCCTATCCGGCCTCTGCCTGTGAGCGTAAGCGTAGTGCCTTGAGTAAGCGCCCGAAGCGTCCGCTGTTTGAGCGAAGCGAGTTCGGACGGTTCAGCGAATGAAAGGCACGAAGTAGCGAGCAGACAGCAGCCTTGAACTTTTGGTTACTTTTCTTTCAAGAGAAAAGTAACAAAGAATAGTATTTGTAAAACAAACAGATTATGAAAGATATCTTACATGACATTATCACCAATAAACGTATAGAAGTGGAACAGCAGAAACAAGCCATTCCACTCCAATCCCTATTGGCTATGGGCAGCGAGCGCCTCGATCGCACGCCTCACAGCATGCGAGCAGCTCTGGCAGCTTCTCCTTCGGGTATCATCGCCGAGTTTAAACGTAAAAGCCCATCGAAAGGATGGTTGCATCCTGATGCGAAGGTATCGGATATCGTCACTGAATATGAGAAAAACGGAGCTTCCGCCTGTTCCATATTAACAGACAGTAAGTTTTTTGGCGGTTCACTGAGCGACCTGCAACAAGCACGCCGTCATGTAAACCTGCCCCTATTACGCAAAGATTTCATCATCGACCCTTACCAACTATATCAGGCACGGGTAATGGGGGCCGATGCAATCCTTTTGATTGCTGCCGCTCTCTCTGTCGAAGAGTGCAGACAACTGGCAGAAACAGCGCATAGTCTTCAACTGGAAGTCTTGCTTGAAATACATACCGAAAACGAGCTGGAACACGTGAACGATTGTATTGACATGCTGGGAGTGAATAACCGCAATCTCGGGAGCTTCCATACCGATATAGAAAACTCATTCCGATTGGCAAGTGGAATGCTGGCAAAGGCAAAGACTGAAAGCTCATCACTCTTATTGGTTTCAGAGTCGGGTATCTCCGATCCGGCAACCATCATCCGCTTACGTGAAGCCGGATTCCAGGGCTTCCTTATCGGCGAAACCTTTATGAAGACGGAACAACCGGGTGAAACACTTGCCCAATTCATAGGAGGATTATCATGATCATAAAAGTATGTGGCATGCGTGAACCTGATAACATCCGGGATGTAGAAATGCTCGGTATTGACTGGATAGGGTTCATCTTTTATCCCAAATCACCTCGCTTCGTCCGGGATCAAGCTATTGCAAAAACAGACTCCGTTAAACGTGTGGGTGTCTTTGTAAATGCTTCTCATGAGCAGATAATGGAAACAGCAACCTCTTTCGGCTTAGATTACCTGCAATTGCATGGTAACGAAAGTCCGGATGATTGTTATGCGTTACAAAAACGCGGCTATGCCGTCATCAAAGCGATCTCCATATACTCTGCAGAAGATTTGGAACAGACAAAAGAGTATGAAGGACGTGTAGATTATTTCCTTTTCGACACCAAATGCAGCGGCTACGGAGGAAGTGGACAGCAATTTGATTGGGACATACTCACAACCTATACGGGAAACACTCCATTTTTATTGAGCGGAGGTATCAATCCGGGTAGTTCAGCAGCAATCCGTAAGTTCCGACATCCTCTGTTCGCAGGTATCGACCTGAACAGTGGATTTGAATCAGAGCCGGGACTAAAGGATACAGAGAAACTTAAAGACTTTATAGAAACAATTAAAACAACAGCAATATGAACCGCATTACAAATTTATTCGACACAAAGAGGAACGGAATCCTCTCCGTTTATTTCACCGCCGGCTATCCGAATCTGAATGATACCTCAACGATTTTGAAAGCGTTAGAGGCAAAAGGCATCGACATGGTAGAAGTGGGCATCCCCTTCTCCGACCCTATGGCCGACGGTCCGGTTATTCAGGAAGCTGCCACTCAAGCATTACGAAACGGGATGAGCCTCCGTCTGCTTTTCCAGCAACTTAAAGACATCCGTAAAGACGTGAATATACCTGTTATATTAATGGGTTACCTCAACCCGATTATGCAATACGGCTTTGAAAACTTCTGTAAAAGCTGTGCAGAAACCGGTATAGACGGAATGATTATTCCTGACCTGCCCTACGCCGACTACATGGTCGACTATAAATCCACAGCCGACCGTTACGACCTAAAAATTATCATGCTCATCACTCCCGAAACCTCCGAAGAACGCATCCGTCTTATCGACGCGCATACCAGTGGATTCATCTATATGGTATCAAGTGCTGCCGTCACCGGAGCGCAAAAAGACTTCAACGAGCAGAAGCAGGCTTATTTCCGCCGCATCAACGGCATGAATCTAAAGAATCCGCGTCTTGTAGGCTTTGGCATCAGCAACAAGGCAACGTATGAAGCCGCCAGAGCCAACTCGTCCGGCGCCATTATCGGCAGCAAGTTCGTACAGCTACTAAAAAGCGAGGCTTCAGCGGAGATGGCCGTCACCAAGTTACTAGACGCTCTAAAACAATAGTTGTCTTTGTGATGTTCTATTCACAAATTAAAATCAAAGAAGATGAATAACTTCACATTCCACAATCCGACCCGCCTGATCTTCGGTAAAGGCACAATTGAACAGCTGGCAACTGCTATCCCTGCCGTCCACCGCATTATGGTAACCTTCGGAGGGGGTAGCGTAAAGAAAAACGGTGTGTACGACCAGGTGGTCAGAGCCCTCAAAGACCGCGACTTCGTTGAGTTTTGGGGTATCGAGCCTAATCCGACCATCGAGACACTCCGCAAAGCCATCTATCTAGGCAAGGAAAAACAAGTTGACTTCCTGTTGGCTGTTGGAGGAGGATCCGTTATAGACGGAACCAAACTAATCTCCGCAGGATTAAACTATAGCGACGACGCGTGGAATCTGGTGAAGAAAGGATCTTACTACAACTGTACCCCTTTAGGAACCGTACTTACCCTGCCGGCCACCGGTTCCGAAATGAATAACGGAGCAGTGATTTCCTGTAAGGAGACACAAGAGAAGTACCCTTTCCACAGCAACTATCCGGTATTCTCCATCCTTGATCCGGAGACGACATTCACCTTGCCGCCTTTTCAGGTGGCTTGCGGGATAGCAGATACTTTCGTACATGTGATGGAACAATACATGACCACCATCGGACAATCCCGTCTGATGGATCGCTGGGCGGAAGGCATATTGAGTACTCTCATAGAAATAGCTCCCCAAATCAGAGAAAGCCAGAAGAATTATGATCTGATGGCAGACTTTATGCTCTCGGCAACTATGGGGCTGAACGGTTTCATTTCGATGGGAGTTTCGCAAGACTGGGCTACCCACATGATCGGACATGAGCTAACTGCCTTACACGGTATGACACACGGCGCTACGCTGGCAATTGTCTTCCCCGGAACTCTCCGTACCCTTCGCCAACAGAAAAAAGATAAGATCCTGCAATATGGCGAACGTATCTGGGGTATCAACTACGGTTCGGCCGATGAACGAATAGACAAAACAATAGAGAAGACTGAACAATTCTTCCGCAGCCTCGGATTACAAACACGCCTGTCGGAAGTTAATATAGGCAACTCTACTATTCTTGAGATCGAACACCGCTTTAACGAGCGTGGTGTTGCCTTTGGCGAAAAGCAGAATGTAGACGGAAAGATGGCAAGAGCCATTCTGGAAAACTGTATGTAAGACAGGTTTCATGGGCCTGCTATAAAAAAAGAACCGACCATTGTTCGATGGGCTACTGCAAGCTGGCACGAACCCGGCTAAGCGTTTCGGGCGTCATAAGCAAATAAGACGCTATGTGAGACAAGGGTGCGCGCCGTATGATCTCGGGATGCTCCTTTAGCAGCCGGTTATAGCGTTCGTTGGCAGTCTCAAAACGGAACGAATCCGTCTTACGCTGCGACAAGATCAGCGAGTCTTCCAGCAGGCCACGATAGATCATCTCTATTTCATAATCTTCGGCAGCCATCTCCAACAACGGATCGTGAGGTATGCCATATAGTACCGTATTTTCCAAAGCCTCCACCATCAGGCGTGCCGGACGCTGGCGCAAGAAACTCTCTATGCAGATAAAGATGCTATGCTCGCAGGCGAAATGTTCGGTCAGGTCCTTATTATTCTTATAGTAGAACTGACGGATCATCCCCTTCTCCACATAACCAATCTGTGTGCAAACCTCTCCTTCCCGCAGGAACATGGTATTCTTTTTCAGATTGGTACGAATCAATATAGATGCAAACTTATCCACAGCTTCGTCGCTGATGGGCTGAGGCGGATATGACAACTCTATGATTTTCTCTGCAATGTCTCTTAGTGGCTCCATACAAGGTCTTTTATTACTGGGGCAAAAGTAGCAATTTATCTATTCAATTCAAGGAACAGGGCAACAGAAATACTCGTTGCCCTCCCTTGTTTTTATTTATACTCCTGCCAGCTCTTGATTTGTATATCGTCGATGCTCAGCGTACAGAATGCCTCGATAAAGGCGCTTGCCAGACGTGCATTGGTAATAAGCGGGATGTTCAGGTCGATAGCAGCACGGCGTATCTTGTAACCGTTATTTAACTCTCCGGCCGAAAGGTCGCGGGGGATATTCACCACCATGTCTATCTTTTTCGCGTGAAGCATAGCCAACGCCTGTGGTTCTTTGTCTTTCTCGCTAGGCCAGTAAACCTGTGTGCTGGCAATACCGTTTTCCTCCAGGAAGCGGTGTGTTCCTCCGGTAGCGAAAATATTGTAGCCCTTTGCCGCCAGCATCCGGACCGCGTCCAGCATAGCCACCTTCTGCTTCGGAGTACCCGTAGAGAGCAATACGTTCTTCTCGGGGATGCGCAGGCCTACCGATAGCATACTCTTCAAAACAGCTTCCGACAGATCGTCTCCTATGCAACCCACTTCGCCGGTGGAAGCCATATCTACACCCAGTACTGGGTCGGCCTTCTGCAACCGGTTGAAGGAGAACTGCGAGGCCTTAATACCTACATAATCGAGGTCGAACTCATTCTTGGAAGGCTTCTCGACAGGCAATCCCAGCATGATACGCGTAGCCAGTTCGATAAAGTTTATCTTGAGCACCTTGCTCACAAACGGGAAGCTGCGGCTGGCACGGAGGTTACACTCTATCACCTTTATCTCGTTGCCCTTCGCCAGATACTGGATATTGAAAGGGCCGGATATGTTCAACTCCTTTGCTATCTGCTTGCTGATACGCTTGATGCGGCGAACCGTCTCCACGTAGAGCTTCTGCGCCGGGAACTGTATCGTAGCGTCACCGGAATGCACGCCGGCAAACTCGATATGCTCGCTGATGGCATACATCACAATCTCGCCCTTGTCGGCCACGGCATCCATCTCCACCTCCTTGGCATGCTCGATGAACTGGCTCACCACTACGGGATGCTTCTTACTAACGTTGGCCGCCAGTTGCAGGAAGCGTTCCAGTTCTTCCTGATTGGAGCAAACGTTCATCGCCGCCCCGCTCAACACGTAGCTGGGACGAACCAGTACCGGGAAGCCTACCTCATCCACAAAGCTATTGATGTCTTCCATCGTAGAAAGCTCCTTCCACCGTGGCTGGTCTACACCGATGCGGTCCAGCATGGCGGAGAACTTCTCGCGGTCTTCGGCATTGTCGATGCTCTTGGCAGAAGTACCCAGTATGTTGACGTGCTGTTCGTCCATACGCATAGCCAGGTTGTTCGGTATCTGTCCACCGGTGGAGACTATCACCCCGTGCGGATTCTCAAGCTCCAGGATATCCATCACACGCTCGAAGGTCAGCTCGTCGAAGTAAAGGCGGTCGCACATATCGTAGTCCGTCGACACAGTCTCCGGGTTGTAGTTTATCATCACGCTGCGCCAGCCCTCCTTGCGGATCGTGTTCAAAGCCTGCACCCCGCACCAGTCGAACTCCACCGAGCTGCCGATACGGTAAGCGCCCGAACCCAGCACTACGATAGAGCGATGGTCGCCCACATAGTCCACGTCATTCTCCGTCCCGCTGTAGGTAAGGTAGAGGTAATTGGTCTGCGCCGGATACTCGGCAGCCAGCGTGTCGATCTGCTTCACTACCGGAAGGATGCCGCGGTATTTACGTTCCTGACGCACCTGTAGGATGGCCTTCTCGCCGTCTTCCATGTCCTCCTTAAACACGGCCCGTGCTATCTGGTAATCGGAGAAGCCCTGCCGCTTGGCATGACGGAACAGGTCGTCGGGAATCTCCCTCAGGGTATCCTGGCTCTCCAGAGCGTTTGCGGTTTGTATAATACCGTACAGTTTCCGAAGAAACCATTTGTCTATCTTCGTCAGGTCATGTATCTGGTCTACGGTATAGCCGGAGCGGAAGGCTTTGGATATAACAAAGATACGCGAGTCGGTAGGCTCGTGCAGCGCCTTGTCTATGTCGGGTATCACCAGCTCTTTGTTCTCCACGAAGCCGTGCATGCCCTGCCCTATCATGCGGAGCCCCTTCTGGATAGCCTCCTCAAAGGTGCGGCCTATGGCCATCACCTCACCAACAGACTTCATGCTACTGCCCAACTCGCGGGCTACGCCGTGGAACTTGCCCAAGTCCCAACGCGGTATCTTGCACACTACGTAGTCCAGCGCCGGCTCAAAGAAGGCGCTCGTAGTCTTGGTTACGGAGTTCTTCAAGTCGAACAGCCCGTAGCCCAGCCCCAGCTTGGCTGCCACAAAGGCAAGCGGGTAGCCGGTAGCCTTAGACGCCAGTGCCGAGGAACGTGAGAGGCGGGCATTCACTTCGATCACCCGGTAGTCTTCCGATTCGGGATCGTAGGCGTACTGCACGTTGCACTCTCCCACTATGCCGATATGGCGGATGATGCGTATAGCCAGTTCGCGGAGCTTATGGTAGTCGGTATTGCTCAGGGTTTGCGAAGGGGCTATAACGATGCTCTCGCCGGTATGGATGCCCAGGGGATCGAAGTTCTCCATGTTACAGACGGTGATACAGTTGTCGAAGCGGTCGCGCACCACCTCGTATTCCACCTCTTTCCAGCCTTTCAGGCTCTTTTCCACCAATACTTGGGGCGAGAAGGAGAAGGCCTTTTCTACCAGCACGTCCAGCTCTTCCTCGTTGTCGCAGAAGCCCGAGCCCAGCCCTCCCAGCGCATAGGCGGCACGGATGATGACGGGGTAACCCAGTTCGCGGGCAGCCCGGCGGGCGTCGGCCAGGTTCTCCACCGCTTCGCTCTTGATGGTCTTTACGTCTATCTCATCCAGCTTGCGGACAAACAGCTCACGGTCTTCGGTGTCCATAATGGCCTGAACAGGAGTACCCAGCACACGCACATTGTACTTCTCGAGCACACCACTCTGATAGAGCGCCACGCCGCAGTTCAGCGCCGTCTGCCCGCCAAAGGCCAGCAGGATTCCTTCGGGGCGTTCCTTCTCTATCACCTTTTCAACAAAGAAGGGAGTAACGGGCAGGAAGTAAACCGTGTCCGCAACTCCCTCCGAAGTCTGCACCGTAGCAATGTTGGGATTGATAAGCACCGTGTGTATGCCCTCTTCCTTAATGGCTTTAAGGGCCTGACTGCCTGAGTAGTCAAACTCACCGGCTTCGCCTATCTTGAGCGCGCCGGAGCCCAGTATCAGGACTTTCTTGATGTCTTCTCTCATTGTATATTTATCTTTTTCTGTTTTACTATTTGTCCAAACTCTTTGGAGTTATAACTCCAGACACTCTGCAAGCATAACTCCAGACACTCTGTAGGCATAACTCCAGACACTCTGGAATTAACGTCCTTAAAGCAAGGCCACGAAGCGGTCGAAAATAAACTCCGTATCCGTAGGTCCGCTGCATGCTTCGGGGTGGAACTGGGCGGAGAAGAAGGGCTTCGTCTTGTGGCGGATGCCTTCGTTCGTGCCATCGTTCATATTAATAAAGAGGGGCTCCCAGTCGTCTCCCAGCGTATCGTTGTCTACGGCGTAACCGTGGTTCTGGGAGGTGACGAAGCATTTCTCTGTACCTACCATGCGGACGGGCTGGTTGTGGCTGCGATGTCCGTACTTTAGCTTGTATATCGTAGCTCCCCCGGCCTTGGCCAGCAGCTGGTTGCCCATGCAGATGCCGCAGATAGGCTTGTCGCCCTGCAGCGCCTTGCGGATGTTCTGCACGGCGGCATCGCAGGTGTCGGGGTCGCCAGGACCGTTGGAGATGAACAGGCCGTCGTAGTCCATCCCGTTGAAATCGTAGTTCCAGGGCACGCGGATGACCGTTACGTTACGTTTCAGCAGGCAACGGATGATGTTGGCCTTTACGCCGCAGTCTACCAGCACAACGCGCTTTTTGGCTTCGCCCTGGCTTTCACCATAGGTAAGCACTTCTTTGCACGACACACGGTCTACGTAGTTAATCTCTTCATAATTGCCGGCTGCAGGCTGTTTGCCTTCTTCCACTTCGCCAATGATGAGCTTGCCCATCATCACGCCATGCTCGCGCAGCTTCTTGGTGAGGGCGCGGGTGTCTATCCCGGTGATGCCGGGCACGCCTTCGCGCTTCAACCAGTCGCCCAGGCTCTCCACGGCGTTCCAATGGCTGAAATCTTCGCTATAATCGCTCACAATGATAGCGTCGGCATGTATCTTTGCGCTTTCCATAAAGCCGGGTATGCCGTTCTTCTCTATCGAGAAAGGGGGTACGCCGTAGTTTCCCACCAGAGGATAGGTAAGGGCCATCAACTGTCCGGCATACGAAGGGTCGGTAAGGCTCTCGGGGTATCCGGTCATGGCGGTGTTGAACACTACTTCGCCGGCCACATCCTTCTCCGCACCGAAAGAAGTCCCCTCGAAAATGCTGCCGTCGTCTAAGATCAATGTTGCTTTTGTCATGATGTATATTGTTTTTTTGTAGTTGGTAGTTAGTAGTTGGTAGTTAGTAGGCGACAAGCGGTATTCTTTTTCTTCTACTAACTACCATCTACTCTCTACTAAATTCCTGTTCCACGTAATGGATGAAAGCCTGGTTTACCAGCCGTGCGCCACCCGGAGTGGGATAGTCGCCACTGAAGTACCAGTCGCCCGGATGATGGGGGCAGGATGCA
Source organism: Parabacteroides bouchesdurhonensis (assembly GCF_900186615.1). Lineage (GTDB taxonomy): Bacteria > Bacteroidota > Bacteroidia > Bacteroidales > Tannerellaceae > Parabacteroides > Parabacteroides bouchesdurhonensis. The sequence goes on along the minus strand of NZ_LT896588.1, from coordinate 2,746,309 downwards.
TGCAGGCCTTCCAAGGTCTGGTAAACGATCTCTACCTTAGCTCGTATCTTATCCGTTGTAAGCAATTCCACCATCTTGGCGGAGATCTCTTCATCCGTAAACGGGGCGTAAATATCCTTCACATAGTTCACAATGTTGTTTCCCCCGGCCTGCTGTTGTTCTTTCGCCTTGCGGTAAGCCTCCGTGATGACATGCTCCATGCCACGCTCTTTCAGCAGGGCTACCGCCGCCTTGAACGCGATAAACTCACTCATCCTGGACATATCTATGCCGTAATAGTCCGGGTAACGTACCTGCGGAGAAGAAGATACAATCACGATCTTCTTCGGATGCAAACGGTCCAGTATGCTGATGATGCTTTGTTTCAGGGTCGTACCCCGCACGATACTATCGTCTATCACCACCAGGTTGTCTACGAAAGGCACTATGCTTCCGTAGGTAATGTCGTAAACGTGTGCCGCCAGGTCGTTGCGGCTGTTGCCTTCGGCGATGAAGGTACGAAGCTTTATGTCTTTGATGGCCACCTTCTCACAACGAATGCGCATGGAAAGGATTCGTTCAAGCTCTTCCTCTTGAAGAAGGTGGCTGCGGTCTGAGATCCATTCCTTCTTGATCTTGTTCAGATGCTCATTCAATCCCTCCTGCATTCCGAAGTAGGCTACTTCTGCCGTATTGGGGATAAAGGAGAAGACGGTATGGTTCAGATCATGGTCTACAGCTTTAAGGATAGCCGGAACTAGATTCTCTCCCAAACGCTTCCGTTCTTTATATATATCCACGTCGCTACCACGGGAAAAGTAGATGCGCTCGAAGGAGCAGGCTTTGTTTTCTTTCGGTTCTATTATTTGAGAAGTACGTACTTCGCCCCGTTTATTGATAAAAAGGGCTTCTCCCCTGTTCAGCTCCTTAATGTCCGGAACATGTACGTTCATTACGGTTTGGATCACCGGACGTTCGGAGGCAAGCACTACAATCTCGTCGTCCACATAGTAGAATGCCGGACGAATGCCCCACGGATCGCGGACGCTAAAAGATTCTCCACTGCCTGTCAGACCACATATAACATAACCGCCATCCCAAGCAGGGGCACAGCGCTTCAATACGTTCGACAGGTCGATCTGTTCTTCTATGGCGTGGGTAATATCCATGCCTTTGAGCCCTTCCGTTTCACACTTGCAGTAGAGGCGTTCTACTTCACGGTCCAGACGGTGTCCCATCTGTTCCAGCATGATATAAGTATCGGAATATTTACGGGGATGCTGACCGATAGCCGTTATCTCCTTAAAAACATCATCTACATTTGTTAGATTGAAATTGCCGCAAAGAGCGAGATTTTTAGCACGCCAGTTATTTCGGCGCAGGAAAGGATGGATATAAGAAATACCGGACTTGCCGGTGGTACTGTAGCGGAGATGTCCCATATAAAGTTCTCCGGCGAAAGGAAGGTTGGCTTTGGCATAAAAGGGATCATTGAGTTTGCCGGGTGGAATATCTTTGTAATGTTCATGAACGGCAGCGAATATCTCGGTGATGGCTCCGGTTCCAACGGCTCGTTCCCTGAACATATATTCCTCGCCGGCATTCGCTTCTAATTTAACACATGCTAATCCGGCTCCCTCTTGTCCACGATTATGTTGCTTCTCCATAAGCAAATAGAGTTTGTTGAGCCCATACATCCAACTACCGTATTTCTGATGATAATATTCTAAAGGTTTCAGTAGTCGGACCATTGCTACACCACACTCATGCTTTAATACTTCCATCTGTATGTGTATTGTTTATTTCCGCCGCAAAGATACTCACATTATATAACATAATGTTCATATCGTTGCAAAATATTTGACACATTAATAGAAATAATGATTTTATCCAGCATTTAGTTAAAATATTTTATAATCCAACACTATTTAGACATACCTATTAATCATAAAGTCTAAGAATGCATATTTCATACAGATCATAAGAAAGAAGGCCGCAATTGTTATAAATTATAGAAACACAATCAAACAAAGAGATAGGATGTTCATTGTATCGGCTAAAATCAAGAATAGATACAAATAGAGCAAATTAATCCCGGTAATCTTTTTATGCATGATAAGACACAGAAAAGAGTACAGTCTCGGATGTTTTTTCGTTTCAATATAATAATCAAAGCATATAACGTCAATATCCTATTTTAGCATCAAACTTTTTATAGAAAAGTCCTATACTAATTTTGAATAAATATATATATTTGTTTCAAATTTAATTTTGCATTATGAAAATCAGGTATTATATCCTCATGGTTGCAGTTTGCTTTTGTACTGTCCTTCAAGCACAAAACAGAGCAGACGAGTTGATGAAACAGGCACAAAGTAGTCTTGAAACAAAAGAATACACAAAAGCCCGTTATCTTTTTATCCAAGCATACAGAGCTTTCGCTGAGAAAGGAGAATATGTGCAAGCTACCGAATGCGGTACCAAAGCAAGTTCTCTCTACTATCGCGAAAACTATTATAAAGAGGCATTTGAGCTATGCCGACAGATGACCCAATATCTCCTTAACGAAGAGCAAAAAGCCCAGAAAATATTATATGACCAGCGTTTTTCCGTAACCAAAGAGCGACTGCAAATGTATATACAACTTAAAAATCTGGCACAAGCACAAGTTCAACTCGATGAACTGGATAATTTAGCAAAACAAGCCAGTAATGATAAGCTTTCGGAAGAGCTACTATATACTCAGGCTAATTTTTACTACACGTTCGGACAAAATGAAAAAGGAGATAGTTATTTCCAAAAGCTAACTACTCAATATAAAGAAAATAAAGAATACGATAAAGTAAACGAGTGTTACAAAAACCTGATAGCTATAGCCCGTAAAGCAAATAATGCTCCTCTAATGGAACGCACTTATGAAAAATACATCGTATGGACCGATTCAGTAAAAGCACTTACTGCCGAAGACAAACTAGGCGCATTGCAGCAAAAATACGATAGCAGCTTACAAACCATACAAGAAAAAGATAAAACGCTTGCCGGTAAACAATACATGATAATAGGTCTGTTTACTTTCGCCATAGTCGTAATTATCGCATTGGTTTTAGTAATATTGATCTTATTACGTTTCATCATTCGCAACAGGAAGTTAAAGAAAATCATCAAGACTACGAATGAACATAATGAACAGCAAACTAAATTCATACAGAATATATCAGCACAAATGGAACCGACTCTGGAAAATCTTTCCAGGTCTGTTGAAGAAGTAAAACCCTTTGCCCCGGAACCGGCAAAATCCATTGAGAAGCGAATAGACGCATTGAAACTGTTCAGTAAAAATATACAAGAATTGTCCACCCTTGAAACTTCTTTATTAGAGACTTATGAGAAACAACCTTTTAACGTTGGAAAATTCTGTAATGAAGTAATGGACAAAGTAAAAGATGAAATTAAACCCGAGGTCGAAACCGCAGTGGATGCTCCTCAATTGGAAATAAAAACCAATGCCGAACAACTGGAAAGAATACTGGTACATCTATTAAAGAATGCTGCATTATACACCTCTTCCGGTAAAATCAGACTTGAATTCAAGAAAAAAGGCGCTCATTTATGTCAGTTCATTATTTCTGATAATGGTCCGGGTATTCCTGATGAACAAAAAGACAATATATTCAAACCATTTAAAGAGATTAAAGATTTGGCAGAAGGAGATGGACTTGGTTTACCGATTTGCTCTTTAATTGCCAGCAAAATGAACGGTAATCTTACTATTGACGCAGAATACAACAAAGGCTGTCGTTTTATTCTGGCATTGCAGGTTTAAACGATAGAATCCCATAACAAATCTGTTTATATGAAAGCATCGGGTGATGAATAACTAAAATTCATCATCCGATGCTTTTTTTAATAGAAATGACAACAACAGCAACAAACGACAAAAAGACATAATAAAACCAAAACGAACATCATTTTGATTAAATTAGAAGCAAAAGCCTGTTAATTTCATATTAAAACACAAAAGCACTATTCTGATTACAATTTATCACACAAACACACACAATAACTAACAAATAGAAACCAAGCTTCCTTCTCCTCTAAAAATATTGTCAACTAGCAATCCTTTTTATATTACATTTTGAAATGTAATATGTATATTTGCCAAACAATTTGACAACAATAACAGGTATTACACAAACATAAGGTCAACAAATGATGAAAAGTAGAAATCATTTTAGCAAAAAAGAAAAGGGTTTATACACCCCCGCTAATGAACACGACGCATGTGGAGTTGGAATGTTAGTTAACATTCATGGAGAGAAATCACACGAACTTGTTGAATCGGCTCTAACTATTTTAGAGAATATGCGGCACCGCGGGGCAGAAGGAGCAGACAATAAAACCGGAGACGGTGCAGGTATTATGCTTCAGATTCCTCACGAATTTATCTTACTTCAAGGTATTCCCGTACCCGAAAAAGGCAAATACGGAACAGGACTTTTGTTTCTTCCTAAAGATGAAAAGGAACAATCCACCATTCTTAGCATTATAATAGAAGAAATAGAAAAGGAAGGACTAACATTAATGCACCTTCGCAAAGTGCCTGTTAATACGGAGATTTTAGGAAAGTCGGCTCAGGAAACAGAACCGGACATTAAGCAAGTATTCGTTACCGGATGTAACGACCAGCAAACTATGGAGCTAAAATTATACATCATACGCAAACGTATTGAGAAAAAGATAGCTTCAACAAGCTTGCAGGGGAAAAAGGACTTCTACATCGTATCTCTATCCACCCGTAATATTATATATAAAGGTATGTTGGAGTCGATGCAGTTGCGCCACTACTTCCCGGATCTTACCAACCACTATTTCACCAGTGGACTGGCATTGGTACATTCACGTTTCAGCACCAATACCTTCCCTACATGGAGTCTGGCACAGCCTTTCCGTTTGCTTGCACACAACGGAGAAATCAATACTATCCGCGGAAACCGGGGATGGATGGAAGCACGGGAAAGTGTTCTCTCTTCACCCAACATTCCTAATATTGAAGAAATACGCCCTATTATTCAACCGGGCATGAGCGACAGTGCTTCCCTTGATAACGTACTGGAGTTCTTTGTAGCTTCGGGAATGAGCCTTCCTCATGCTATGGCTATGTTAGTGCCGGAAAGCTTTAACGAGAAGAACCCTATCTCCGAAGACTTAAAGGCATTCTACGAATACCACTCCATCCTGATGGAACCATGGGATGGTCCGGCAGCACTTCTATTCAGTGACGGACGCTATGCCGGAGGTATGCTGGACCGTAACGGATTAAGACCGGCACGCTACCTTATCACAAAACACGATATGATGGTAGTAGCCTCGGAAGTGGGCGTAATGGATTTCGAGCCAAACGAGATTAAGGAAAAAGGCCGTCTGCAACCGGGAAAGATACTTCTTGTAGACACTGAAAAGGGAGAAGTTTACTATGACGGTGAACTGAAAAAGGAACTGGCAGAAGCCCAGCCTTACCGCACATGGCTTGCCAACAACCGGGTAGAACTGGATGAGTTGAAGTCTGGAAGGAAAGTACCTCACACCGTAGACCACTTCGACCAGCGCCTGCGCACCTTCGGGTATAGCCGCGAAGACATAGAGCGCATCCTCACTCCTATGTCGACAGGGGGAGCAGAACCTATCGGATCAATGGGTAACGATACTCCACTGGCCGCATTGTCAACCCGTCCGCAATTGCTGTATAACTATTTCAGACAACAATTCGCACAGGTTACGAACCCGCCTATCGACCCCATCCGCGAAGAGCTGGTTATGAGCCTGGAAGAATACATCGGGGCTGTAGGCAATAAGATACTCTGCCCGAACGAAGGACACTGTAAAATGGTTAAGCTAAACCATCCGATCCTGACCAATACACAACTGGACATTCTATGTAATATCCGCTACAAAGGATTCAAATCTGTCAAACTGCCCATGCTGTTCGAGGTTGCAAAAGGACGCGAGGGACTACAGTCTGCCCTGGAAACACTTTGCAAGCAGGCGGAGCAATCCGTTGCCGACGGTGTGAACTACATCATATTAAGCGATAAGAACGTAGACGCGCAATACGCTCCTATCCCATCCCTGCTTGCCGTCAGCACCGTACACCACTACCTGATTTCGGTACAGAAACGTGTACAGACAGCTCTTGTAGTAGAAACCGGAGACATGCGCGAAGTTATGCACGCCGCCCTCCTGCTGGGTTATGGAGCCAGTGCGATCAACCCTTACATGGTGTTTGCCATCATCAAGGACATGGTAAACAAACAAATCATCCAGCTCAACTACGAAACAGCCCGTAAGAACTATATCAAGGCTATATGCAAGGGACTCTTTAAAGTCATCAGCAAGATGGGGATCAGTACCATCCGCAGTTATCGCGGGGCTAAGCTATTTGAGGCGATAGGCCTCAGCAGCGAGCTCGCAAACACATACTTCGGAGGGACTACCAGTAATATAGAAGGCATTCGCCTGGACGAAATAGCCAACGATGCCGCAGCCATGCACAAAGAGGCTTTCGGAGTAACTCCGGACAGTCTGCTGCCTTACAAAGGAATCTATTCATTCCGCAAAGACGGCGAAAAGCATGCGTGGAATCCGGAAACAATCTCCACCCTGCAACTTGCCACCCGTTTGGGCAGCTATAAGAAGTTCAAAGAGTACAGCCATCTTATCGACGAGAAAGAAACCCCTATCTTCCTGCGTGACTTCCTTACGTTCAAGAAGCAGAAGTCCATTCCGCTGGAACAGGTAGAACCGGCCGCAAACATCATGAAGCGTTTCGTTACCGGTGCGATGAGCTTCGGCTCGATCAGCCGTGAAGCACATGAAACCATGGCCATCGCCATGAACAAGATACACGGACGGAGCAATACGGGCGAAGGCGGGGAAGATCCGGAACGCTTCGCCCCGCGTGAAGACGGCACATCGCTCCGCTCCGCCATCAAGCAAATAGCATCCGGACGATTCGGGGTTACTACCGAGTATCTGGTTAATGCAGACGAGATACAGATCAAAATAGCACAAGGCGCAAAGCCCGGCGAAGGAGGACAATTGCCGGGTTATAAAGTAAACGACATCATAGCAAAGACCCGCCACTCTATTCCGGGTATCTCGCTTATTTCGCCTCCTCCCCACCACGACATCTATTCCATCGAAGACCTTGCACAGTTGATCTTCGACCTTAAGAACGTCAACCCGCATGCCGAAATCAGCGTCAAGCTGGTGGCCGAAAGCGGCGTGGGGACTATTGCCGCCGGTGTGGTAAAAGCAAAGGCAGACCGCATCATCATCTCCGGAGCGGAAGGCGGTACGGGCGCATCGCCGGTAAGCTCTATCCGCTACGCAGGCATATCGCCGGAGCTGGGATTGTCGGAGACGCAGCAAACACTGGTGCTCAACAACCTGCGCGGACAGGTTCGCCTGCAAACCGACGGACAGCTCAAGACAGGGCGCGACATCATCCTGATGGCCATGCTGGGCGCCGAAGAGTTTGGATTCGCCACCTCCGCCCTTATCGTTCTGGGATGCGTCATGATGCGTAAATGCCACATGAACACTTGTCCCGTTGGCGTGGCCACGCAAGACGAGGAACTGCGCAAACGCTTCCACGGACGTAGCGAATACCTGGTGAACTTCTTCACCTTCCTGGCCGAAGAGGTACGCGAATACCTGGCAGAACTAGGCGTAAAGAGCCTGGATGAGATCATCGGGCGGACAGACTTGCTGGTACGCAAGCCTTCGGATAAGATCGAGAAGCACGACTTGCTGAACTTCGACAAGCTGATCCATTTCATGGAAGAGGGCAAACAGAATGCCATCCGCCAGATAACAAAGCAGATACACAACACAGACAGTGTAAAGGACGTAGACATCATCAAGCACGCTATGCCCGCTATCAAACACCAGCGCGAAGTATCGCTGGATTACACCATAGCCAACACCGACCGTTCGGTAGGCGCCATGCTGTCCGGCCAGATTGCCAAGCTCTACGGCAATGCGGGGCTGCCGGACAATACACTGAACATCAAGTTCAAAGGCTCGGCAGGGCAAAGCTTCGGAGCGTTTCTGGCACACGGCGTACACTTCCGCCTGGAAGGAGAAGCCAACGACTATCTGGGCAAAGGCCTTAGCGGCGGACGCATCAGCGTGATGCCTCCGGTACGTTCCACCTTTATGGCGGAACGTAACACCATCGCCGGCAACACCTTGCTGTACGGAGCTACCAGCGGCGAAGTCTACATCAACGGATGTGTGGGAGAACGCTTCTGCGTACGTAACTCGGGCGCCATTGCCGTTGTGGAAGGCGTGGGCGACCACTGTTGCGAATACATGACCGGCGGACGCGTGGTGGTACTTGGCCGTACCGGACGCAACTTTGCGGCCGGCATGAGTGGCGGCGTGGCCTATGTATGGAACAAAGAGGGCGACTTCGATTACTATTGCAACATGGAAATGGTGGAACTATCGCTTATCGAGAACAGCAATGCCAACAAAGAGCTGCATGAACTGATCCGCAAGCATTACCATTACACCGGCAGCCATCTGGCCGGAACGATGCTGGACAACTGGAGCAAATACGCCGAAGAGTTCATCTGCATCATCCCGATAGAGTACAAAAAGGTGCTGCAGGAAGAACAAATGATGAAACTACAGCGTAAAATAGCTGAAATGCAACGAGATTACTAATAAGGAAAGAACCCGCGCAAGAAGCAGCCCCGTCACCTAATAACAGGTCGCTGCGGAGATCGGGGTTTCTCCATAGCGGAGATCGAGGCTTCTCCATAGCGGAGATTGGGGCTTCTCCATAGCAGGGATTGGAACTGGCAAACAAATAAAACATCATTAAAACGAGAGTATAACAAATGGGAAATCCAAAAGCATTCTTAACAATACATAGGCAGGAAGCGGGCTACAGACCCGTACACGAACGTATAGACGACTTCAGCGAAGTAGAACAAACATTGAACAGCAACGAACGGCGCACACAGGCGTCGCGCTGCATGGACTGCGGCGTGCCCTTCTGCCACTGGGCCTGTCCGCTGGGAAACAAGCAACCCGAATGGCAAGACCAGCTTTACAAAGGACGGTGGAAAGAAGCCTACCGGCTGCTGGAACAAACCTGCGACTTTCCGGAGTTTACCGGACGCATCTGTCCCGCCCTCTGCGAGAAAAGCTGCGTGCTCAAGCTAAGCTGCGACGAGCCCGTCACCATCCGCGAGAACGAAGCCGCCATCGTTGAAATAGCCTTCCGCGAAGGATACATCACCCCCGTGCAACCCCAGCGCAACGGCAAGCGCGTAGCCGTAATAGGCAGCGGCCCGGCAGGGCTCACCGCAGCCAATCAGCTGAACCGCCGGGGATATGAAGTGACCGTCTTCGAGAAAGACGAACTGCCGGGAGGCTTGCTGCGCTTCGGCATCCCCAACTTTAAGCTGGGAAAGAACATCATAGACCGCCGCATCCGGCTGATGACGGACGAAGGCATTCAGTTTAAAGTAAACACGATGGTGGGCAAAGAGATACTGGCAAAAGACGTACTGAACGCCTACGACGCCGTCTGCATAGCCATCGGGGCGGAAGTGCCGCGCGACCTGCCGATAGAAGGACGCAACCTGAAAGGCGTACACTTCGCACTGGAACTCCTCGCCCAGCAAAACCGCCTGCTGGAAGGAATAACGATCCCTCCCAAAAGCATCATCAACTGCAAAGGGAAGAAAGTGCTCATCATTGGAGGAGGCGATACCGGAAGCGATTGCGTAGGTACAGCCAACCGCCACGGCGCGGCAAGCGTCACACAGATAGAAATCATGCCCAAGCCGCCTGTAGAACATAATCCGCAGACTCCCTGGCCCATGTATCCCCAGGTATTGAAGACCAGCAGCAGCCACGAAGAAGGCTGCACACGCAGGTGGAATCTGTCTTCATGCCGCTTCATAGGCGATAAAAACATACTTACCGGCGTGGAGGTGGAAGAAGTGGAATGGACCTCTCCTACCGACGGCAGCCGTCCGGAGATGAAGAAGACCGGCAAGAAGGAGATTATCGAAGCCGACCTGGTATTCCTCGCCATGGGATTCGTACACCCCGAACAGGAAGGGCTGGTGAAGGAACTGTCCATACCGGTGAACGAACGCAAGAACATCTCCGTAGATAATGACAGCCAGATGGTGACGGATAAAGTCTTTGCCTGCGGCGATGCCGTGAGCGGGGCCAGCCTGGTGGTACGGGCTATGGCATCCGGACGTAACGTAGCCCGGGCGATAGATAGATACTTGACAAGTAAATAACAACTAAACAACAACGACTATTATGTGTGGTATAACAGCTATATTCAACATACACGGCGATACTTCCGCCTACCGCAAGCAAGCGCTGCAGATGAGTAAACGAATCCGTCATCGCGGACCGGATTGGAGTGGTGTTTATCAGGGCAAGACAGCGATACTGGCCCATGAACGCCTGTCCATTGTCGACCCGGCTTCGGGCGGGCAGCCATTAATCAGTCCGGACGGACAGGTGATTCTCTGTGTAAACGGCGAGATATACAACCACCGCGAATTGCGGGAGCAGCTAAAGGATGATTACGATTTCCAGACCGGCTCGGACTGTGAAGTAATCCTTGCCCTCTACAAGAAGAAGGGTATCAACTTCCTTGAAGACCTAAACGGCATCTTCGCCTTTGCCCTCTACGACGAAGCGCAAGACACCTATCTTATAGCCCGCGACCCGATAGGCGTTATACCTTTATATATAGGCTACAACGATGAAGGGCATCTGATGGTATCGTCCGAGCTGAAAGGATTGGAAGGGTACGCCACCCATTACGAGCAGTTCCTGCCCGGCCATTACTTCTATAGCAAAGACCGGGCACTGACCAAGTGGTACGTCCGCGACTGGTTGCTGTACGACAACGTGAAAGACAATCCCGCCAGTACACAACAGCTTCACGACGCCCTTGAAGCCGCCGTGCATCGCCAGCTAATGAGCGATGTGCCCTACGGAGTACTTTTATCGGGGGGGCTGGATTCATCCATCACCTCCGCCATTGCCAAAAAATACGCAGCCAAGCGCATCGAGACCGACGGTAAGGCAGATGCGTGGTGGCCACAACTACACTCCTTCGCCGTTGGTCTCAAAGGAGCTCCTGATCTGGCAGCAGCCCGAAAAGTGGCTGATTATATCGGTACTGTCCATCACGAAATAAATTACACGGTGCAGGAAGGTCTGGATGCCGTACGCGATGTTATTTACTATATTGAAACCTATGACGTAACAACAGTGCGGGCTTCTACCCCAATGTATCTGCTGGCACGCGTAATCCGGAGCATGGGGATAAAGATGGTGCTTAGCGGCGAAGGTGCGGACGAAGTATTCGGAGGTTACCTCTACTTCCATAAAGCGCCCGATGCCAAAATCTTTCACGAAGAAACGGTACGCAAGCTGAGCAAACTCTATTTGTACGACTGTCTACGCGCAAACAAGAGCCTGAGCGCATGGGGCGTGGAAGGACGTGTCCCCTTCCTGGATAAAGAGTTTCTGGATGTTGCCATGAACCTCAATCCCGCAGCCAAAATGTGTCCCGGCACAATGATAGAGAAGAAGATACTGCGCGAAGCATTCTCCAACATGCTGCCCCACGAAATAGCCTGGAGACAGAAAGAACAGTTCTCCGACGGTGTTGGCTATAATTGGATCGACACATTAAAGAGAATAACGAGTGAGGCTGTATCCGACGAAGAAATGGCTCATGCTGCAGAACGGTTTCCAATAAACCCTCCGCAAAACAAGGAGGAGTATTACTACCGCAGTATCTTTGAAGAACACTTCCCAAGTGAAAGTGCGGCACGCAGTGTACCCAGCGTACCCAGTGTAGCCTGTTCCACTGCCGAAGCCTTAGCTTGGGACGATTCCTTCAAAAACATGAATGACCCCAGCGGACGGGCAGTGAAAGGGGTGCACGAAGCTGCATACTAATAAAACCAAATCATCCCGATGATTTTATAAAACGTTCCCGATGATTTTGCAAAATCATCGGGAACATTTATAATAATAGATACCAATAATTATTCGGAAAAAACGTTGAACGTTCTATATAATATGATACCTTTGCGATGGTTTATTAATAATTAAATCAAATGTATATGAAAAGAATCTTTACATCTATTAGTGCGTTAGTAATGTTGTTTACAGCAACATTCGCAGGTTCGGCACAGAACCAACCTCAATTGACCAATGCAGAAAAAGCAGCTATCGTGAAAGAGGTAGTTCCTGCTATATTTGATCAGGTAAAAGCAATATCAGGAGTAGACTTCCTGGGATTAGCCAATCCCAGTATTGAAAGTATAGTAACTTCTCCTTTGTTTTTCCCTCAGAACGCGATAACACGTGCTGCAACTCCTACAACTATCAATGTTGTTCCGGATAGCATGAACTTGGATTTAAGTTCTATCCAAATAGCAGGCATACCTCCTACCATAAGCCCGTTATTGAAAAAGATAAAACTGACATTCAGTGAGGCCAAAGATTTCACATTCGCAATGGGAGCACGTCCTGTCAGCGTGAAAATACCTCACAAGATTGTTGCGTCTGTCGACGTATTGGGCGACCTGCTAACCGTATCATTTACATCAGGCAGCCAAGGCGTTATTCTGCCTTACAACACATTCAAGGCTAGTTTAGCCTTAAGCCCCACATTGGCAAGTATAGGCGGCATGGTGGAAAACTTCCCGTTAAAAGACGGAGATTTACTGTCTATTGAAGAAACCAAAGACAGCAAAGGCATATTGAACTACTCCGTTGTTATGGAAGATGCTCTACGCGGAATGGTTGCCAGCCTGGCACAAGTACCTAACTTCCTGGTCACTCTTGATATGACACAGTTAATGACTGCAGGAACTATCAAGGCCAGTTTGTTTGGCAAACCATTACAAGCTCCTAACGCTTCTATCCCTATGGGTGATGCAACTGTATATGCCGACTTGCAATCAACTACAGGTATGCCGGTTGAATCTATCGTTTTGACTTCTTATGGTACAGACAGCAAAGTGAACGGATACCGTAAATTAACTCCTGAAGTTTCTGTAGCAGGTGCAAATATGTTGCTGACAACAACTAACGAAGTCAGCCCGGCAGCAGATACTAACAGTGACGGCGTTATTAATAATGACGATTTGGTATGGACTAAGACTTCTGCCCAAGTTATCACCATGCCTGCTTCATTAAGCACAACATTCGGCAACATAATGAATTCTTTGGTTACAGGCATTATCGGTAGCTTGAAAGCAGACATGAATCAGGACTTTGATATAACAATAGACTCTGTTTACTACGAAGGTTCAACAGAAAGAGAAGTTAAAGTAATGGCCATCAACGTTAAAACAGCCATCGAAGCCGTAAGCCTGCAAGAAAGAAATGTAGCTGTTAATATTGCAGTAAAGCAAAACAACGAAGGCAGTTTAGTTGAATCCATGGCAATAAAAGCAACTGTTCCAACAACCAGCGAAAAGATTACGATAGACGTTACTCCTACCGGAATGGATGCTCCTATGGCAACAGCCTATATCAGATCTAACGCCCTTGGAGTTATCACCAGCAATGAAGCAGCTCCGGTATTGGAAGAAGTTAAAGTTTACACCCAGGAAGGTGGTATCTATGTAGAAAACGCCGACAAAGCAACTTACTATATCGTAAGTCTCAATGGTGGCAGAATAGCAGAAGGTACAATCGCCGGTACAAACGAATACATCTCAATTCCTAGCCTGGCAAAAGGTAACGTTTATATTGTTACCATTACAAAAGGCGGTGTAAGCAAGTCAGTTAAATTCAAAGCTAAATAAGTAGAACATCAGGTTTCTACACAGCTTACCAATAAAAAGGAGTCGTCCGGTTCTATCCGGATGACTCTTTTTTTATTATATTAAGTCTCTTTATTCCATTTCCTTTTTGTCAGGCTTTTATCCCTTTTGCTTTCCTTTTAACACCAACCAACCGCAATAACACCTTCCCGGGTAACCTTTTTACCACTTAAATACAACTTATTAGTTCACACAAAGGACGTATTGCTTACAAATAGTATCTGAACAATTGCTTTTGATTACGGATTATAAGCAAAGGGAGAGATTATGGATACAAATCATAACATAAAGCATTTTAATAAACATTTGGACACATATTAATGCAATTATATTACAAAACGTCATATATTTGCATAGTAATAAGACAAAAAGATTACAACTACAGATTCAGACAGCAAAATGACACAAAAGATCAAATTCACAAAGATGCACGGAGCCGGAAACGACTACATCTATGTCAACACCATGATCTATCCGATAAGCAACCCGGAAGAACTGGCTGTAAGATGGAGCGCGCCTCACACAGGAATAGGGTCGGACGGGCTGGTGCTGATAGGCTCTTCAGACAGTGCAGACTTTAGCATGCACATCTACAACGCCGACGGCTCGGAAGCCCTGATGTGTGGAAACGCCTCCCGATGCATCGGCAAATACGTATACGAAAAGGGACTGACGCAGAAAAAGGTAGTCACGCTAGAGACCCTCTCCGGCATTAAAGAACTGCAACTCACCGTAAAACGCCGGAAAGTAACCGAAGTAACCGTAGATATGGGAATGCCCTCCGTTGGCGAGATAGCCCTGGAGCTGGAAGCCGGAGGCAAGCATTACACCGGAACGGTCATCTCGATGGGCAACCCCCACCTGGTGCTGTTCGTAGAAGACCTGACACAGACCGACATCTCTAAAATAGGCCCTCTGCTGGAACACCATCCCCTGTTTCCCGGACGCACAAACGTTGAGTTCGCCCAAGTAATAAACGACCGGGAGATAAGGATGAGGGTATGGGAAAGAGGATCGGGCATTACCCAAGCCTGCGGAACAGGAGCTTGCGCAACCGCCGTAGCCGCCATTGTGAACGGCAAAAGCGGAAGGCTGGTTAAAGTGACGATGGACGGCGGACCGCTCTCCATCCGGTGGGATCAGGAGAGCAACCACGTTTACATGACCGGAGAGGCCGTAAACGTATTCGAAGGAACAATAGAGGCATGACACACGATATAGACACAAACAACAACAACTTGAAACAGACAAAGTATGGCACTAGTTAATGAACATTTCCTCAAGTTACAAAGCAGTTACCTCTTCTCCGACATCGCAAAGAAGGTAAACAGCTTCAAGGTTACCCATCCCAAAGAGAAGATTATCCGCATGGGAATAGGCGACGTCACGCAGCCACTCCCCCCCGCCGCTATAGAAGCGATGCACAAGGCGGTGGAAGAGCTGGCACACAAAGACACCTTCCACGGGTATGGCCCGGAGCAAGGCTATCTTTTCCTGATTGATGCCATCATAAAGAACGACTATGCCAGCCGGGGCGTCTATCTGGAGCCCGGCGAAGTATTCGTCAGCGACGGAGCTAAAAGCGACACCGGGAACATCGGCGACATGCTGCGCCACGACAATAGCATCGGCGTAACAGACCCCGTCTATCCCGTCTACATCGACTCCAACGTGATGAGCGGACGAACCGGAGTGCTGGAAGACGGCAAGTGGAGCGATGTGGTTTACATCCCCTGCACGGAAGAAAACAACTTCATCCCCAGCCTGCCCGACCGGCGGGTAGACATCATCTACCTCTGCTACCCCAACAACCCCACGGGCACAACCCTCTCACGCGAAGAGCTCAAGAAGTGGGTGAACTACGCCCTGGCCAACGATGCCATCATCATGTACGACTCCGCCTACGAAGCCTACATACAAGACCCCGACATCCCCCACTCCATCTACGAGATAAAGGGAGCCAAGAAGGTAGCCATCGAGTTCCGCAGCTTCTCGAAGACAGCCGGCTTCACCGGCGTGCGCTGCGGATACACCGTAGTGCCCAAAGAGCTAAACGCCTTCACCCTGAGCGGCGAAGCCGTATCGCTCAACAAGCTATGGAACCGCCGCCAGAGCACCAAGTTCAACGGCACCAGCTACATCACCCAGCGCGGCGCGGAAGCCATCTACACACCCGAAGGCAAAAGGCAGGTAAAAGAAACGATAGATTACTACATGACCAATGCCCGCATCATGGAAGAAGGACTACGGGCATGCGGACTGAAAGTGTACGGAGGCGAGAACGCCCCCTACCTCTGGCTCAAGACGCCGGACGGCCTCAGCTCGTGGAAGTTCTTCGACAAGCTGCTCTACGAAGTAAGCATCGTAGGCACACCCGGCGTAGGCTTCGGGCCAAGCGGCGAAGGCTACCTGCGCCTCACCGCCTTTGGCGACCGCGACGACACGCTGGAAGCCATCGAACGGCTCAGGAAGTGGCTGCCGTAACGCACTGTTGTGTAAACAAGACCTGTGTAAAAGGACCGTATAGAGATACCCCTCCTGTTATTGATTTTTTAGAATGTTATACCGCCGCCAAGCCTTGACGAAAGAAGGCGGAACGTCTCTATACACCTTTTACCTCACTCTACGGACAACGCTATGCGCAGCGGCCGCATCGTACGGATGGCAGCGAACGGATAACACGAGTGGCAACGTCCGCACCGTACGTAGTAACTGCTTCCCCTTAGGTAAGGGGAAGATTTCCCCCTAGCTAAGGGGATTTGTTCACCCTAAGTAAGGGGATAGTTTCCCCCTAGCTAGGGGGATTGAACAACACCGTACGGGTGGCATGCTGCGAACAGTACGGTGGGCACACGGCGAACAGTACGTGTGGCAGCAACCGCACCGCCCGCAGTAACTCCATCCCGGTAGCTAGCGGGATTGTTTCCCGGTAGGTAACGGGATAAGTTCCCGGTAAGTAGCGGGATTATTTCCCGATAGGTAACGGGATTCATCTACACCGTACGAGTGGCACGCTCCGAACAGTACGGTGGGCATGCTCCGGACAGCACGGTGCGAGACAGACCATACGAGGCTGCGAAAAGGAATGGACAGTAAACAAATAATTAATTCACTATAACCACAACAACAAACAGGTATTATGTCAAAGTTAAGATTCAGAGTAGTAGAGTCCGCTTTCGAGAAGAGAGCGGACGAGATTCCGGCAGCAGCCGAACGGCCGTCGGAATACTTCGGTTCGTTAGTCTTCAATCGCGAGAAGATGTTTAAGTATCTTCCCGAAAAAGCCTACGAGAAGCTGGTGGACTGCATCGACAACAGCGCCCCGCTGGACCGTGAGACGGCCGATGCCGTAGCCGCCGGAATGAAGAAATGGGCCATGGAGATGGGCGCTACCCACTACACCCACTGGTTTCACCCGCTGACAGAGGGCACGGCCGAAAAGCACGACGCCTTTGTAGAACACGACGGCAAGGGGGGCGTGATGGAGGAATTCTCGGGCAAGCTGCTCATACAGCAAGAGCCGGACGCGTCCAGTTTTCCCAACGGAGGTATCCGCAACACGTTTGAAGCCCGCGGGTACTCGGCCTGGGACCCCTCGTCGCCAGCCTTCATCGTGGGCGACACGCTGTGCATCCCCACCATCTTTATAGCCTACACGGGCGAATCGCTGGACTACAAAGCGCCCCTGCTCCGCTCCCTCGAGGCCGTGAACAAGGCCGCCGTAGACGTATGCCATTACTTCAACAAGGATGTAAAGAAGGTGTACTCGTACCTGGGCTGGGAACAGGAATACTTCCTGGTGGACGAAGGCCTGTACGCCGCCCGTCCGGACCTGCTGCTTACGGGACGTACCCTGATGGGCCACGAGAGCAGCAAGAACCAGCAGCTTGAAGACCACTACTTCGGCGCTATTCCTACCCGCGTGATGGAGTTCATGAAAGACTTGGAGGTGGAGGCGCTCAAGCTGGGTATCCCGGTGAAGACGCGCCACAACGAGGTGGCCCCCAACCAGTTTGAGCTGGCCCCTATCTTTGAAGAGTGCAACCTGGCGAACGACCACAACCTGCTGCTGATGGCGCTGATGCGCAAGATAAGCCGCAAGCACGGCTTCCGCGTACTGCTGCACGAAAAGCCCTTCAAGGGCGTGAACGGGTCGGGCAAGCACAACAACTGGTCGCTGGGCACGGACACGGGCACGCTGCTGATGGCGCCGGGCAAGACGCCGGAAGACAACCTGCGCTTCATCACCTTCGTGGTGAACGTGCTGAAAGCCGTCTACAAACACAACGCGTTGCTCAAGGCCAGCATCTCATCCGCCACCAACGCCCACCGTTTGGGAGCTAACGAGGCGCCGCCTGCCATCATCTCCTGCTTCCTGGGCTCGCAGCTCTCTACCGTACTGGATCATCTGGAGAACAGCGACGCGGAAGACTTCAACCTGGCCGGCAAGCAGGGCATGAAGCTGGATATAGCCCGCATACCGGAGCTGCTGATAGACAATACGGACCGCAACCGCACCTCGCCGTTTGCCTTCACCGGCAACCGCTTTGAGTTCCGTGCCGTAGGTTCGCAAGCCAACTGCGCCTCCGCCATGCTGGTGCTCAACGCCGCCGTGGCCGAACAGCTAAAGCAGTTCAAAGCCGAGGTAGACGCCCGGATAGCAGAGGGCAAGGAGACGTATGCCGCCATCGTGGAAGTGCTCCGCAAAGACATCAAGGACAGTAAAGCCGTACACTTCGACGGCAACGGCTACAGCGACGAGTGGAAGGCCGAAGCCGCCCGCCGCGGGTTGGATTGCGAGACGAGCGTGCCGGTCATCTTCGACGCTTACCTGACGGAGAGCAGCGTGGCGATGTTTGAGTCCACCGGCGTGATGACCCGCAAGGAGCTGGAAGCCCGCAACGAGGTGAAGTGGGAAACCTACACCAAGAAGATACAGATTGAGGCCCGTGTGCTAGGCGACCTGGCGATGAACCATATCATCCCGATGGCTACCCGCTACCAGTCGTCGCTGATAGACAACGTTTACAAGATGAAAGACCTGTTCCCGGCCGATAAGGCGGCGCTGCTTTCGTCGAAGAACGTGGAGATCATTGAAGACATTGCCAACCGTACCATCTTCATCAAAGAGAAGGTGGACGAGATGGTGAATGCCCGCAAGGTGGCCAACAAGATAGAGAGTGAACGCGAAAAAGCCATAGCATACCATGACACTATTGTCCCGATGCTGGAGTCCATCCGCTACCATATCGACAAGCTGGAACTGGTTGTAGACGACCAGATGTGGACTCTGCCTAAATACAGGGAACTACTATTTATCCGATAGCCTTATTCAGACAGTAGTTTTTTGTTGATTGTTTTGTGTTTGCGAGGAGGGGAAGCTGCGATGGCCATGCCCCTCCTCCCTTTTACGGCAAGGGGGAATGAACGGGGGATGGATGGCAACGTAAGGGCATAAAAAAAGAGGCTGCATGGCCTCTCTCTCTGCTACAAAGCTCCGGTAAGCGCCTTCCAGAGGTTGTCGTCGGGCACGGGGGCTTCTATCTTGATGTTTTCTTTGGATACCGGATGGATGAACTGGGCGCTGCGGGCGTGAAGGCTGATTCCTCCGTCTTTGTTGGAGCGGTCGAAACCGTATTTCAGATCGCCTTTGATGGGGCATCCTATCTTTGCCAGCTGGCAGCGTATCTGATGGTGGCGGCCGGTCTTAAGGTCTATTTCCAGCAAGCAGTAGTTGTCGGAATGGGCTATCAGTTTGTAGTGCAGGATGGCTTTCTTGGCGTCCGGGCGTTCGGCGTCGTAGGCGTAGCTCTTATTCTGCTTTTCGTTGCGCACGAGCCAATGCACCAGTTCGCCTTCGTCGGCAGGCGGGCAGTTCTTCACGATTGCCCAGTAGGTCTTCTTTACTTCACCGGTGCGGAACATGTCGTTCAGCCGCGAGAGGGCTTTGCTTGTCTTGGCAAACAGTACAACGCCGCTTACCGGACGGTCCAGCCGGTGGGTTACACCTACAAAGACATTGCCGGGTTTACAATACTTCTCTTTCAGCCATGCTTTGAGCAGCTCCGAAAGAGGAGTATCGCCGGTTTTGTCTCCTTGCACAATCTCGCTGCAAGTTTTACTTACAGCGATGATGTGATTGTCTTCGTAGAGGACTTCCATGCAGAGTTACATGTTCATGCCACCGTCTACCTGAATAACCTGTCCGGATACGTATGATGACATATCGGAGGCCAGGAATGCGGCAATGTTAGCCACGTCTTCGGGTGTACCGCCACGACGCAAAGGTATCTTCTTGCACCATTCTTCTCTTACTTCGTCGGACAAAGCGGCTGTCATATCGGTCATAATGAATCCCGGAGCAATGGCGTTGGCACGGATACCGCGTGAACCCAGTTCCTGGGCAACCGATTTGGCCAAGCCTATCATGCCGGCTTTGGATGCAGAGTAGTTTGACTGTCCGGCATTACCGTGTACGCCTACTACAGAGGCCATGTTGATGATACTGCCTGTACGTTGTTTCATCATGATGGGAGTACATGCGTGGATGAAGTTGAAGGCGGATTTCAGGTTTACGTTCAATACGGCATCCCATTGTCCTTCGCTCATACGCATCATCAAACCGTCTTTTGTGATACCTGCGTTGTTTACCAGGATATCGATACGGCCGAAGTCTTTCTGGATTTCGGCAATAACGGTATGTGTTTCTTCAAAGTTGGCTGCATTTGAAGCATATCCTTTAGCCTTCACTCCGAAAGCTTCTATTTCCTTCTGTGTAGCCAGACCATTTTCATCGATTGTCAAGTCTGTGAATGCGATGTTTGCGCCTTCGGCAGCAAACTTCAAAGCGATTGCTTTACCTATACCGCGAGCGGCACCGGTTACTACAGCTACTTTTCCTTCTAATAATTTCATACGATTCTATATTTAATCAATTAACATTCTATTAAGCATGCTCCGGCCGAATATCCGCCGCCAAATACGGTGATGCAAACAACATCTCCCTTCTTAAAGCTATCTGCGTTTTGGGCATACACCAAAGCGGAGCTTACGGAACCGGTATTGCCCAGCTCTTCTATGTTGTGCAGGAACTTTTCTTCGGGTAAGTTCAGCTGCTTCGCTATATTCGACATAATACGCATATTGGCCTGATGACCGATGAAATAGGTAAGATCGTCCAACGCATATCCGTTCTTTTCCAACAGATAGAGCGCATTCTTAGGCATATAGGTACAGGCTTGTATGAATACGTCGCGTCCTTCCGGCATCATGATACCACCATCACGAGGGCGCAATTGTACACCATCCGGACCTTTTCCCAAGTGCCCCAAACCTTGTGTATATACTTCCACAATCCGGGCATCATGCTCCGTCACACGTTCTTTCGATATGAAAAAGGCGGCAGCGGCATCTCCCCATAAATGACCGGCTTTAGGATCTGTTTCATTATAATATGCGGAGTTTTTATCTGCTGAGATAATAAGAGCTTTTGTTGCTTTGCCCATAGCAAAATAACCTTCCACTACTTCGAGTGCATTCACAAACGAAGAACAGGCGGAAGATAGATATAGTGCTTTCGCATTTACAATATTAAACTCACGCTGGGCTATATGCGCAGCTGTCGCTACTGTATCGTATGGCGAATATGAAGCCGCAATTATCAGATCTACGTCCGTAATATCATACGGTAAGTTAGGAAGCGCATTCTTGATAGCTTCCAATCCCATTGTATTAATGTTCTCTTCGGATTTAGCCTTTGATCGTGTTTTAATACCAGTACGCTGTTCAATCCACTCACTTGTTAATCCATTCAACTCCAAAAAATGTTGGTTATGTACCCGCTCTTCGGGCACATAAAACCCTGTTGTATTAATAAACATCTCTGGTTTTACTTTATCTTGATTCCATTGAATATTAAGTTCATCACATTATCTCTCCGTTTAATCCGCTGACTGATATTATCTCCCATAATACCTCGTATATAAGGCACTTCCAAACCTTTTAAAGCATGATGCAGTACTAAAGCCGTAATATCAGTATCAGGCATCCGGAAAATCCCTTCCTTTACTCCCGCGTCCAATATTCCCTTGATAATCTCTATCTCCCGAATATCAAATCCTTTACGAACTTTCTCGACACGCCATATATCCCGAAAGAAATTAGCCCGTAATGTCCCATTACGAAACACCAGAGCCTTTATTGCATCCAGACGAGTATAAATAAAAGTCATCAGTTTTTCATCTGCAGGCAAATCCTTTCCGGCCACATCCAAAAGCATCTTATGCAATTGATCCAACTCAGATTCGACCACAGCCAGATAAATTTCATTTTTGCTCTTGAAATACGTATATAATGTACGTCTTCCTTTCTTTGATGCCTGTGCAATATCGTTCATCGTAGTGTTATCCACCCCCATGCGAGCAAACAATTGTCTGGCCACATCTACCAACATGTCACGTGTTTTAGAAACTGTCATCGGCATCGTATTGCACATTTTGATTAAAACTGTGCGCAAAGTACTTAAAAAAGATTGTATCTACCAAGTAGAATAAAAAAAACTTACGATAAATTTGCATCTTTAAGAATAATAGCTACCTTTGCACACGCAATCAGCAATAGATATGCAACTATATCGCGGAGTGGAGCAGTGGTAGCTCGTTGGGCTCATAACCCAAAGGTCGTAAGTTCGAGTCTTGCCTCCGCAACTTTTAAAGAATAAATATAAAGCCGACATACATTAGTTGTATATCGGCTTTTCTATTTTACGATTGTCCAAATACACTTCTATTCATTTCGATATCCTCTTAATTGAATTCCTTTATTATCAGAATTTGTACATAACGTCACCACCACCTTTCCATCATCATCCGAAATAGTGAATGTTTCCGATGTATTATCTTCCAGATAAAGGAGTCGAAGTTGTAATGTATTCTCATTTTTCCAGCCATAATATCCCGCAACACTAAATGGAGACAAGCCTACAGGATTACGACGCTTAGAATCAAAATAAGGACTATTTCTTTCTGTTTCACCTCGTATCCAACGCCCATTACCACATGTAAATGAATGAGTAGCGCCATTAGTTACTAAAATCAACTGGCATTCATTAGCTGAAACTTTAACAGACAGTTGCTTAATACCTTGTTCATTAGGCTCTACAGAATAATGCCTGACCATAGTTTTCCCCTGCAAAGAGCCAAGAGTTTCAAACGGCTTTGGTAAACTTAACGTTGGCAGCTTAGACTTTAATGCTTCATATGCCTCTTTATCATTCGGCAGTTTCTTATTTTTAACGGCCGGAAGAATATGATCCCAAACAAGACTTAATTCAGCCCTCATATCCGGAGACTCTGACGTAATCGCCATTACCATATCCTGATCCGGCATGACAATAATATACTGTCCTGCAGCACCATCCGCACGAAAGGCATTATTCCGGCATCTCCATATATAATAACCATAGCCTAAAGCCCAGTCATTTTTTGCACATTCTTCTTCAGACAGATCCGGTTGTTGATGAATATGTACAGCCGTAGCTTCTTTAATCCAGGAAACCGGCAAAAGTTGTTTACCATTCCATTTCCCTTTTTGGAGATACAATTGTCCCAACTTTGCTAAATCCGCTGTTTTAAGTCGAAGCCCCCACCCTCCACAGCTGACACCTTCCAGATTTTGCTCCCAAAGAATATTTCTTATTCCTAAAGGTTCAAACAATCGTGGTTGTAAATAATCAAGCACAGTTTGCCCCGTCACACTTTGCAAAATAGCAGAAACCATATAAGTCGCATATGAACTATAGATAAACTTTTCTCCCGGTTTATTAACAATAGGAGTGGATAAATATGATTTTACCCAATTACCATCTGCCATTGTATATGCCGGAGCAGGTTCTTGCCCATCTGCCATTGTCAATAAGTTCTTTATTGCTAATTGCTCCAAATAAGGAGTAATTGTATCCGGTAAATATTCCGGGAAAAAGCACATCACCTTATCTTCTACCGTTAACAACTTTTCGTTAACCGCAAATCCTACAGCTGTAGAAGTAAATGTTTTACTCACAGAATGAGCAATATGCCGCAGCTCCGGTTCATATGGATTCCACCATCCTTCTGCAATAACTTTCCCATGACGGAGTAACATAAAACTATGTATTCCTAGATTCTGCTGCTCTACAGCATTTACATAATTCAATATTGCTGAGGAAGGCACACCTTCCTGTTCAGGTGTACTACGTTGTAAACCATCTGTTGTTATCTGTTTAGCATAAACAGACGAACATAATAACACCCATCCTAATAGTATAGATTTAATACAATGTTTCATAATTTATCGAATTATAATCTTACAATCGTCCAAATTATTTAGTTACGTACCTTATTATAATTTTAAATTAAGGATTTCTTCTCCCTTTATATTCATTACGCGCAAATTCATTTCTTTTCCTTTTTTCTGTAATACCATTACAGTTGCCTCTTCAGGCATACACCCTCCCCCTATTACCACAGGGAAATTATTTCCAAGCGAGCCTTTCGGATGATACGCATATTGATGAGTATGTGCACTTATATTAATATCAAAAGGAGCTTTCGCCAGTAGCCCTCCCCATATCTCAGTACATGGCTGATATTTATCTGTGTTTCCATATACAGGAACATGTCCAATCAAAACTCTTTTAGTAGATTTTTTAAATGATTTACAACTTAATTCATCGGCAAGAAAGCCCACTTGTTCCTGGCGCAATCCGGTAAAATCATTTAAACCATAGTATACCCATGTAGTATCCGGTTTGTCTTCTCCACAATCCAGCATGACAAAACGAGTATCTCCCCAATTAAAAGCGCCATAAGTTTTGTCTCCTACATAATCAAACAAATCACGTAGTCCAATAGAAAAAGCATCACGTATTTCATGATTTCCTCGCAAAAAGAATGTTGGGACTTCACTGGCTCTCACTTTGCGACATGTATAAGAAAGGAATGACAATGCTTCTTCTTCTGTATGTGACTCGGCAACACAATCTCCATTAAAGATCACAAAATCATACGGTATATTTTTAATTTGTCCGTAAAGGCCATCTAATGTCGCAATCTCTTTATGCAAGTCATTAAAAATTATTGCTGTAAAATCTTCAGTCTGAGTTGTCGGCAATGTAAAAGAGTAAAATGGGGATATCGCCGTTTCTCCAAATATTTTCTTATAAGCTTGATAAAGCATTATTTCTTGAGAACATATGCGATAATAATATTTTTGTCCAGGTTTCAAATTATCCAAACGTACTTTATTATGTAAGCCATTGCATATTACTTGTCCGTCCAACAATGTACGGGCACTATGTAAATTCAAGGTATCCGTACCATACTCTACCCAACTATAAGCCGGGACTGTAGTCTGCCACATAACTGTTATTCCATTTCCAAACGGATTCTGTAAGTAAGGGGACGATAAAAATATATCTTTTTTATCCGCTTTGAAGACTATATCTGCCACAACCGGACGATGATCTGATGCTACAGGTTCGTTGCAGACGTGACTTGATAAACACGTAATCGGCAAATTTGTCGTTTTATAAATTGCTATGTAATCTAAACAACAATCAGGTACATCTGCAGGAAAAGTAAGCTGCTTCGGGTTCGTTATAATTGTAAAATCCTTTTGAATATCAGCCAACAAAGAAGAGGTAGGCGTTGCGTTCCAATCTCCGGCAATAAAAAATGGTTTATTTGCCTCTTTAGCCAATTGTCGAATAATTGGCAATGATAGAATTTGATCTTCAGGCGTTAATGAAAGATGTGTACAGCAAAATATATACTTTTCAAATTCAACAGCCAATAAAACACGGGCTTCTTCCCTACCCGGCAAAGGTAAATAACGGGAGTTAATTGGTTTTTCTTTACTCAAGACACCTATACCATACCTACCTCCATCATAGTTAATAGCCGGGGCATAAGTGCGAAACATCAATGTACGTTCAGCCAATTCACGAAGAACATCATTTCCTCCACTTCTACCAGTTACACTATCTATTTCTTGAACAGCAACGACATCCGGATGAATTTGATTTATTACATCCGCTATACGCTGATAACTAGTCATATCGTCCATTCCTTTGGCATTGCGTATATTATAACTCATTATACGTAATGTATTCCTTTCTTGCAGATTATTTCCAGCCCAAATTCCGGTTATTGGCAACAGTAACAAAGTTGTAATATATACTATCCATCTTTTCATATCATCATTCGTATTAGTTTAAAGTTTAGAAAACAAATATACAAAATTATTCAATCAATAAGTGCCACTAAGACACACTATCCAGTATCTCTTTTAAATCTTGTTCGAACCGGGCAATATCTTCTCCTGACGTATCCCAAGATGTCACTAATCGGACCTCATTTATCTCATCATTCCACATATAAAAGAAATATTTTTCTTGTAATTTTTTCAATGCTTCTACAGGAATCGTAAAGAAGAGTTGATTCGATTCTACTTTCTGAGTAAATTGAATTTGGGAGTATTGTCCTAATATATCAGCCAGCTTGGCTGCACTAATATTCGCCTTCATGGCGTTTTCCAACCACAGATTATTTTCCAGATAAGGAATAAATTGTGCAGATAAATAACGGAGTTTAGAAGCTAATTGCGCCGACTGTTTTCGATAATACATTAAATTTTCCGTTATTTCAGGTCGAAAGGAAATAACAGCCTCTCCCATCATCATACCGTTTTTTGTCCCTCCAAAACTTAAAATATCAACACCTGCATCTACTGTAATTTGCTTCATTGTACATTTTAGATAAGCACAGGCATTTGCCAAACGAGCACCATCCATGTGCAAATACATATTGTATGAATGCAACAAATCAGCAATAGCCTTAATTTCCTCTATTGTATATACTGTTCCTAACTCAGATACTTGTGATATATATACAACCTTTGGCTGAGAATGATGGCAGACGCCAAAATTATGTAATCGAGGCAAGATAAGTTCGGGCGATAGTTTACCATTTTTTGTAGGAATCGTAACCACTGCACATCCTGTCATACGAGCCGGAGCTCCACACTCATCTACATTTATATGGGCAGTTTCGGCGCATAAAATACTATTATATGGACGAGTAACAGCCTGTAAAGCAACGGAATTTGCTCCGGTACCATTAAAAACAAAAAAAGGAGATGCGACCTTCCCAAATATTTCCTTTATTTTACAAACAGCAGCCTCAGTCCAAGGATCATCTCCATAACCAACGGCATGACCGTCATTTGCCTTCACTATAGCATCCATGATATAGGGATGCACGCCTGAATTATTATCACTTGCAAAACTTCTCATATTAAATTCAATTTTGCATCAAAAGTAATGATTTATTAACTAACGTGCATTGAAATATCAATTATTTCATAATAAAAAAGCCGCCTCACGATAAGTAAGACGGCTTGAATTATATATAGTAATTATTTATTCATTTCTAAAATCTTTTAAATTTTTCTGTAATTCTTGGCGAGCAAAGAATATACGACTTTTCACGGTTCCCAATGGAACATTCAATTTTTCTGCTATTTCGTTATATTTATAACCACTCAAAAACATTGAGAACGGAATCTTTAATTCATTATTGAGACTATTAATTGCTTTTGAGATTTCCTGAATTTGGTATGCCCCGTCAGGAGTATCAAACCCTGAATCATTTATAACATCTAAATTATACAAATCGACACTTTGATCTACGACCGTTTGAGTTCTAACAATCTTATGATAGTTATTTATAAAAATATTCCGCATAACGGTTAAGACCCAACCCTTAAAATTGATATTATCAACAAACTTTTCTTGATTGTCTAATACCTTTAGCGTTGTGTCCTGCATTAAATCTTGAGCATCATCTCTATTAGCAGTGAGCATTAGTGCAAAATTCATCATATTTTCTTGCATGCTCAACAATTTTTTCTGAAATTGCAACGCGTTCATATGATATTACTTTTTAATTAATTATTACCCTATCACTATTGATGGATGCACAAATGTATAAATAAAAAATAAAAATAAATACCTCTTTGAGCATTATTAATATTTAAAATAGTAACTTAATATTTTAATCATAAAACAAGCTGAAAATGAGCAGAAATTACAACTTATTCCAAGTTTAAAATTCAATATTTACAAGTAAGCAATTACAAAGTGTAACTATCTGTAAAAACATGAAGAAATAAAAAAAATGAAAAGACTATTAACGCTTATATTATTCATATTGCTCCTTCCCGCAAACATCTTACAGTCTGAGACAAATCAAGAATCCATCATATATCAAATTGATATAAGAAAAGAGATAGACAATACGACCAGATTATATCTTAGTAACGGATTAACAGAAGCTCAAAAACTAGGAGCAAACGCCGTTTTAATACATATGAACACCTATGGAGGCCTGGTTGATGCTGCAGATTCAATGAGGACGGCTATTCTTTACAGCCCACTGCCCGTATATGTATTCATAGATAACAATGCCGCATCAGCCGGAGCACTTATCTCTATCGCTTGTAAAAAAATATACATGAGGAAAGGAGCTAATATAGGAGCTGCTACTGTTGTAAATCAAACAGGAGCAGCCATGCCGGACAAGTATCAATCATATATGCGGTCTATGATACGGTCTACAGCAGAAGCTCATGGAAAAGATACTATTATACAGAAAAACGACACTGTCTTCAAATGGAAAAGAGACCCTCAAATAGCAGAAGCTATGGTAGACGAACGTGTTTTCATTCCCCATCTAATAGATACAGGAAAGGTATTGACTCTTACTGCAGAAGATGCTGTAAAATGGGGATATTGTGATGGTATCGCAGAATCAACGGATGAAGTTATTACTAAACATCTAGGATATAAAGACTATAAATTAGTTTCATATACCCCCTCCTTTCTCGATAATCTAAAAGGATTTCTCATGAATCCAATGATACAGTCATTACTTATAATCATTATTATCGGAGGTATTTATTTTGAAATGCAAACCCCGGGCTTAGGATTTCCATCAGCAGCATCTCTTATTGCCGCCATATTATATTTTGCACCTCTTTATATAGATGGACTTGCCCAAAATTGGGAAATACTATTATTTGTATTTGGCGTGCTGCTTATTGCCGCGGAGATATTTGTTATTCCCGGATTCGGCATTGCCGGCATCTGTGGTATTCTCTTTATTGTAGGCGGACTGACAATGAGCCTTTTAAACAATAATGACTTCAACTTTGAAACAGTCTCCGGCATAGAGGCTGGCCGTGCTTCTTTAATTGTATTAATGGGATTAGGGATCAGCTTTGTCGTTATACTCTGGATATCCAGTAAAATAGGGAGTCGAGGGATGCTCCGCAAAGTCGCATTAAATACAAATCTCGAAAAAGCAGTTTCCACTCCCATTCTCAGTAACCTGATAGGGAAAGAAGGCACAGCAGGAACTGTTCTTCGGCCTTCCGGTAAAGTAATAATAGAAAATGAACTATACGATGCCATTTCCGAAAACGGATTCATTGAAAAAGGAAGCCCTGTTATAGTAACACGTTTTGAAAATGCCCAGATATATGTAGAAACGGCAAAGAAAGAATCATAAAATAATAGAACATAATAATATGTTCACTATTTTAATTGCATTAATTCAGCATCAAATTGCTTCTTATAAAGAATATGTTTATTCACAATAACATATTCCAAGGCATCTATGGCTATTAAATCACTCAAGATATTCCGTGCCGTATAATAATTAATATGGGCAATCCGGCAAAACTGTTTAATACTTATATAGTCATGCTTGCCCAACCAAAAAAATAATGTCTCAACAGGCTTACTAATTTTAAGTAATGTTCCTTCTGTTTTATATTTCTTCTGCCAAGAAAGCATCAAAACTTCGTTAGCCAATATATTCTCATCCGCCACACGAATATATGCCTTATATTTATCTTCTTTATCCGGTGCGCAATGAGGTTTATTACAACTTGGCGCAATATATATTTCAAGTACAACCTTTCCGTTTATATCCCATTTTGTTGCATCAAAAGGAACTTCCGGACGAGTATACATTTTCGAAGCAGCCTCTATCATATAATATTCCTCCTCGCTGCGTATCCCGGAAACAACCCCATTATCCTTTACCCCAATTAACAACCGTCCACCATCTGTGTTCGCAAAGGCACTGAGAGTTCGTGCAATCTTCTTACTATCACTCACCTCAAATTTAAAATCAAGTTGCTGATGTTCTCCTTGCTCAATCAACACTTCTATAGGATGCTTCTTCTTCATTTTGGCAAAGTATTTGAACGACAAAATTAAAATAAATACATAACTTTGCCAATCGAAAATTCAACGAAACAATGTCGCAGATACCTTCGCTAATATCAGATTTAGCGGTAATATTAATATCTGCCGGACTGGTAACCCTGTTATTCAAGTGGTTAAAACAGCCGGTTGTTCTTGGCTATATTGTTGCCGGAATTCTTGCAGGACCCGCCTTTACACAAATTCCAACCGTATCAGATGTAGAAAGTATCCATATATGGGCAGATATTGGTATTATTTTCCTTTTATTTGCTTTAGGCTTAGATTTCAGTATAAAAAAATTAATGAAAGTTGGCGGAACTGCCACCACCGGAGCCATTACAATCGTAATCGGCATGATGACTTTGGGATATATTTCCGGATTATTGTTAGGCTGGGGGCATATGAACAGTCTTTTTTTAGGAGGAATGTTGTCTATGTCTTCCACGACAATCATATTCAAAGCTTTCGATGATATGGGATTACGCAATCAACGTTTTGCCGGCGTTGTCTTTGGTGTATTAATTGTAGAAGATTTATTTGCTGTTTTATTAATGGTTTTACTTTCCACTCTAGCCATTAGTAAGCATGTAGAAGGATTTGAACTGTTAAGCAGCGTGATCAAACTTGGCATTTTTCTCTTATTTTGTTTTGTTGTAGGTATCTATCTTATTCCTTCTTTTTTGAAAAAAGTTCGCAGTTACCTTAACGAGGAAACATTACTAATCGTAAGCATCGGACTATGTCTCGGCATGGTAATAATCGCAACCAAAGCTGGCTTTTCGGCTGCATTAGGAGCGTTTGTTATGGGATCTATACTGGCAGAGACTGTAGAAGCAGAACGTATTGAGAATCTGATAAAACCGGTTAAAAACTTATTCGGAGCCATATTTTTCGTTTCAGTAGGGATGTTAATAGATCCTCACCTGTTATGGCAATATAAAATACCAATTCTCATATTAACGCTGGTTGTTATGATAGGACAAATAAGTTTTGCGTCATTCGGCATATTATTATCCGGACAACCTCTAAAAATAGCCATTCAATCAGGTTTTTCTTTAGCCCAGATTGGTGAATTTGCCTTCATTATAGCTGCTTTAGGATTAAGCTTGAGAGTAACGGATCATTTTCTCTATCCTATTGTTGTTGCAGTGTCTGTAATAACTACTTTTTTCACTCCCTATATGATAAAACTCTCCGAACCCGCTTATAAAATAGTTGACAGAATCATACCTGACACGTGGAAAAGATTTTTAGAACGTTACTCTTCCGGCTCTAATACGATTCGTCAAAAGAGCGCATGGAATAAGCTATTGAAAGCTTTAATGCGCATTGTTGGAACATATACCGCTGTCACTCTTGTTCTCATCTTTATCTGGTTGGAATTTGTAGCTCCATTCATAATGAAAGAGATATCGGGTATTCGGGGTGCCATATTAGCATTAATACTTATATTAGCCTTAATATCTCCTATGCTCCGGGCTATTATGATGAAAAAAAATCATTCGGAAGAATTTCTGCAATTATGGAATGACAATAAATACAATAGAGGGCCGTTAGTGTCCCTTATCGTACTACGTATAGTGCTCTGTATCGGATTAGTTATGTTACCGGTTGTCAAGCTACTAAATCTGACTTTAGGCATTATGCTTTCTATAGCATCTATCGTTATAGCGATGACGATCTTTTCAAAAAAATTAAAAAGGCAATCTATATTAATGGAACGCCATTTCTTCAGTAATTTAGTTGCCAGGGAAATTGAAGAAGAGAAAAGGGCCCCTATTAACCAACGATTTGCCAACCATCTATTGGAAAGAGATCTACATCTAGCCGAATTTGAAGTCCGTCCTAACTCACCCAGCATGGGTAAAACATTAATAGAACTCAATTTCCGTCAGAAATGCAACGTTAATATTGTTACGATTATACGAGGGAACAAACGTATCAATATACCGGGAGGTAAAGAACGCCTTTACCCTTATGATAAATTAATTGTTGTAGGAAGTGACGACGATCTGGAACACTTCCATAAATATATAGAAGAGCGCTATCGTCTGTCAAATTCAGCAAATTTCGCAGATGACACACAGGAAGAAATAAGCATAGAGCAATTTATCATTATTTCTGGCTCCCGATTAATAGGCCGTTCTATCGTAGAATCAGGAATACGGGACAATGCCGCTTGTTTGGTAATTGGGATAGAACGTGGCAATACTTCCATCAAGAATCCTCCTCCCGATACTATATTTAGAGAAGGAGACATTGTATGGATTGTAGGTGAACGTGAAAAGGTTCTTC
The DNA here is from genome assembly GCF_900186615.1 of Parabacteroides bouchesdurhonensis. Taxonomy (GTDB): domain Bacteria; phylum Bacteroidota; class Bacteroidia; order Bacteroidales; family Tannerellaceae; genus Parabacteroides; species Parabacteroides bouchesdurhonensis. Next base: position 2,713,828 of record NZ_LT896588.1, on the reverse strand, counting down.
GTTTAAGTGAAGGTAGAAAATTATAATATCCATTTCAGATAAAATAAACCATATAAATATGAAATTCTTAGGAATTATACCAGCACGCTTCGCATCCACCCGTTTTCCGGGAAAACCATTAGCGGATATGGATGGTAAGCCCATGATACAACGAGTATATGAACAAGTACAAAACGTACTGGATGCCGTATATGTCGCTACTGATGACAGTCGTATTGAGTCTGCCGTAAGAAGTTTCGGAGGCAATGTCGTTATGACGTCCGATCAGCATCGTAGCGGAACAGACCGTTGTTATGAAGCTTATCGTAAAATAGGGGACGGTTATGATATTGTTATAAACATTCAAGGAGACGAGCCTTTTATTCATCCACAACAAATAGAAACACTAAAGGCGTGTTTTTCCGACAAACATGTACAAATTGCAACTCTGGTAAAACCATTTCGGCCGGACGATGATTTTGAAACCACTTTATTTAACGCTAATTCTCCGAAAGTCGTATTAAATAAAAACATGGAAGCAATGTATTTCAGCCGTTCCATCATTCCTTATATGAGAGGCAAGAAATATACAGAATGGCTACCTAATCACGTATATTATAAACACATTGGTTTATACGCATATTTAGCAAATGTACTTAAAGAGATTACATCTTTGCCACAGTCTTCCCTGGAAATAGCAGAAAGCCTGGAACAGCTGCGCTGGCTAGAAAACGGATATAAAATAAAAGTAGGTATAACCGAGCAGGAAACTATTGGTATTGATACTCCGGAAGATATGGAAAAGGCATTAGCCTTTCTCGCCTCCATTAAATAATAAAGAACCGTAATTCACTGTTTCATATAAACTTGTTATATCCGGAAGAGTTTTCTTTTTCCGGATATACTCTTTTTGCCCTACTATGCTTGCAACAAGCATTAGTATCAAAAATAATATGATAAAAGAAGCTGATTTAACAGTCAACTTAATCTTTTTGATAGCCGTTATTTGCAATCCTAACAGACCAAACACAATAATCATCGCCGGAATCATTGTTTTTACCATTGTAAAAGGATATATATAAGCTTCTTCCTGTGTAATACCATATAAATCCACTCCCAAAATCGGAAATAAATAACTTGATAATAAAAGTACTAGCCAATATATCCAACGTCTTTTATCATGCTCCGCCTCATATACAAGCACCATCAAAGAAAAAGCAATCAAACGCCCACCAGCTGCCCAATAAATTAAAGGAAGCATTACAAAACCTGCAATAAAAGAACTCCATCTACCTTTAATTTTTGTGTAAACCCAAAACAAAAGTAATGTAAGAATAATAGAAAAGGTAGATGCTATAGAATTTGTTAACGGACTATATAGTATCCATTCAAACACAATCGGGATAAGAGCATATAAAATAGCACACTCTCCTATATTGAATTTTTTCTGTATCTTAATAAGAATTCCCCATTCAAAAACAAAGATCAAAGTCATCACAAAAGAAGCAATCGCCGGGGATATAAGTATTGAACTTACCAAATCACCTAACAAACACGCCAACATAGCCGGTTTATGGAAATAAGACAAAAGAGATGATACAGACAGATCGAAAGACATTTGCTCATTATGAAGCAAATGAAACGGATAGAAGAATTGAAAAAAAGAGAAACACGCAATGGCAAGTCCTACTACTACTATCCAACGAAATAACACTATCTTTTTTGTCATTATTAACGAGATAAATCTACCATAAAGGTCCGACATTATTATTAGCCCAACACATCAGAAGCTTTTATTTTCTTTCAGTGCAAATAAATGATGCTATATATATTATACAATATAAACAACACGATTGTTCATTGATCTTATCTAAAAATATTAACTAAACAAAAAACCAAGAAAAGGAGAAACCCCAAAAACAGCCTCTCCTTTTCCTTTTGTATATTTAATATTTTACTTATCTTTTCTTTTGCTGTTTTTGTTTTTCCAACTGTGCTTGTTGGGCTTTCTGAGCTTCCTCCAGACGCTTCATAAAGCCCGACTTCTTAACAGGCTTTTTCTTATTCGCCTCTAATTTAGCCAACAGCTTATCCTCATTTATCATATAGCGGAAAGCCAGTGTCTGCACAATCGTTATCAACGTGGAAATAAAATAATAATAAGTCAGACCCGATGCGTAATTGTTAAATATAAACAAGAACATCAACGGCATCATATACATCATTATCTTCATACCCGGCATTTGTTGTTGTCCGGTATTCGTCATTTCCATATTATATTTTGTATATATAATATTTGTGATTGTCATCAACAAACAGAACAGACTGATATGATTTCCAAAATAAGTTGATATTAATGGAATATGTGCATTCCAGCTAAAAATCGCATCATAGGTAGATAAATCATGTGCCCAAAGAAAACTCTGGTGACGCAGTTCAATTGCTGAAGGGAAAAACATAAATAAGGCAATTAATACCGGCATCTGTAGAAGCATAGGCAAACAACCGCTCATCGGGCTTGCCCCTGCACGGCTATATAGTTCCATTGTAGCTTTCTGACGTTCCACAGCTTTATCTTGTCCCGGATACTTAGCATTAATTTCTTCCACCTGCGGACGCAATACACGTAATTTTGCAGAAGACATATACGATTTATATGTTAACGGGAATAATATAATCTTCACAATCACCGTCAACAAGAATATAATCAAGCCGTAACTATGGATAAATGATCCTAGAAAGTCAAATAACGGAATGACGAAATATTGATTCACCCAACGGAAAATACCCCAGCCAAGCGGTACAAGTTTTTCCAAATCCAACTGCTGGTCTACTCCCTCCACTCCTTGATCATAAGATTTCAAAAGAGCGAATTTATTCGGCCCGAAATAGAACCGGAAGTCGGTAGATTCCTGTCCTTGCAAATCAAACGGAACAGAGGTAGTCGTCTTAAACTGTTTCAGGATATTACCCGACGGAAAAGCTTTTGAATCCAAAGTCGTAGCCTCCAGTCCCGCATCAGAGATCAAAACAGTAGAGAAAAACATATCTTTATATCCGATCCATCTCAAACGGTTAGGTATCTGCTTACTATCACTTTTAGACTCGCTTAGGTTTTCTACGTTATCGGTAACAAATTTATAGAACAATCCAACGTAACGATCTTCAAACTTACGACCTTTTTCCTGTTGGCGAATATCCTGTTCCCATACCAGATCCAATGAATTGGTTGCAGGAGCAAGTATACCATTCAGGCCTGTACCTTTGATAGAATAACTCAACATATAATCATCCGGCTTCAATGTATAAGTAAAATCCAGATAACTGCCCTCACCTGCATTTAGACGCATGGTTACAGTATTCGGATCACTGCCTTTTACAGGAGAGAAATACAAATCGCCGGTATTTACTACCCGATTGGTTGCCGTTACTAATGTAAAATTAAACTTTGAATCTTTCTCGTCAAAAAGAATAAGGGGTTGCGACTCGTAATTATCATACTCTTTCAAACGGGCATAACAAACGCGCCCGCCTTTATTGCTAAAACGAAGTTCTACCACTTCATTTTCCAACACGGTATAACCATCCGTACCCACCATAGCCTCGGCAAACACACCGAAACTTTTCTCCAAACGTGCTACACGCACAGAATCCGGCAAAGTATCCAATGCCTCTTCGGCTTCAGCCGTCTTATTTTCTTGTTTCTGCAATTCTTGCTGCTGAGCATATTCAATCCTCGCGATTGAATCATTGTAACGACGTTGCGCCTCAATCTGCTCCGGCGTAGGTTTATTCAACCAACTAAATGCAAATAAAACAACTCCTATAAGCAAGAAACCTATTATTGTATTTTTATCCATCTATTATTTAACCTTAGTTTTTTTATTTTCAACAGCCGCTTTTACAAAGCTAAGGAAAAGCGGATTCGGACTAACAACGGTACTATTGTATTCCGGATGATATTGTACACCTACAAACCATTTCAAATCCGGAATTTCTACAACTTCCACCAAATTCGTGTCCGGATTTTCACCCGTACACTTCATACCGGCAGCTTCAAACTGAGCCTTATATTCATTATTAAATTCAAAACGATGACGATGACGTTCCTGTATATGCTCTTTGCCATAAGCTTCATATACCTTCGAGCCTTTCTTCAACACACAATCATAGGCTCCTAAACGCATAGAACCGCCCATATTCGTCACATTCTTCTGTTCCTCCATCAAGTCTATTACTTTATGGGTCGTATTAGGCTCCATTTCCGTCGAATTAGCATCCGTCATACCCAATACGTCACGGGCAAATTCAATGACCATACATTGCATACCCAAACAAATACCTAAACATGGAATATTATTTTCGCGAGCATACTTAATAGCGGAGAACTTACCTTCAATACCCCGCTGCCCAAAGCCCGGAGCAATTAAAAGGCCATCCATATCCTTTAATAACTCTACCACATTAATATCATTCAATTTCTCGGAATGAAACAAATGCAAATCCAGTTTACGGTGATTATAGATTGCAGCCTGCAACAATGATTCATCGATAGATTTATACGCATCTTGTAATTCCACGTATTTACCAACCAGACCAATTTTTACAGTTTCAGTAGCAGATGTCTTTAATGCCAGGAATTCTTTCCACGGCTTTAGTTCAGGTGTAGGGCCAACTTCCAGACCTACTTTTTGCAGAATTATTTCATCCATCTTCTGACGTTGCAATACTAAAGGCACTTCATAAATAGTAGGCACGTCGATAGACTGTATTACTGCATTTTCGGCTACATTGCAGAACAAAGCGACTTTACGTAACAAATCTGTTTTCAATTCGCGTTCCGTACGTAAAACCAGGACGTCCGGTTGGATACCCAATTCCTGCAATTGCTTTACGGAATGCTGCGTAGGCTTTGTTTTATACTCTTTTGCAGCAGCTATATAAGGTACATAAGTAAGATGAACACAGATACAATTTTTACCCAACTCCCACTTCAACTGACGTACGCTTTCAATAAAAGGAAGAGATTCTATATCGCCTACCGTTCCGCCAATTTCCGTAATTACAAAGTCGAACTTATATTTTGTTCCCAACAATTTCACATTACGTTTTATTTCATCTGTAATATGAGGCACTACCTGTACGGTCTTACCTAAATAATCACCTTTACGTTCTTTATTAATTACGCTCTGATAAATACGTCCGGTTGTAATATTATTCGCACGTGTAGTTGGAACATTCAGAAAACGTTCATAATGACCTAAATCCAAATCCGCTTCATGTCCGTCAACGGTTACATAACATTCCCCATGTTCATACGGGTTCAGAGTACCCGGATCAATATTAATGTACGGGTCAAACTTCTGGATAGTAACCTTGTAACCTCTTGCCTGAAGCAGTTTGCCCAATGATGCGGAAATAATCCCCTTCCCTAATGAAGAGACTACGCCGCCCGTAACGAAAATGTACTTTGTATCTGCCACGTTAGTAATATTTTAGTTGTCTTATTGTTAGCATTTTTGCTTTTCAAAACTGCAAAGTTAGTGATTTTCATTTACACATACTAACAAGTAAACCATATTTATATTTTTCGAACCTTATAATATCCGCCCCAAACTTCTACGCTACAACGACTCATAATTCATTACATATATCTAACACTTGAAAACCATACTACTTTTTATAATTTTCCTACCGACTTTTTAATATGAAGATCACGTATTTTTATTCTTTTGACCTGGCTCGAAATTAATTTTGACCTATGTCGTAATTGATTTTGACCAGGCTCAAAATTGATTTTGCCCTAGGTCAAAAGAATAAATATACGGATCAAAAAAATTAGATTCTCCTGTATTTTAAGATAAAAGTAGCGATGGTTGTTGCTTGTTAAACGGATTTGCCATATCTTCACCTACGGAACAAATAAAATAGATCATTATGCTTATCCTTTTATCGCCGGCTAAAACGATGACCGGAATGTCCAAAATAAAAGCTCCGGAGGGATCAGACCCTCATTTCATCCGGGAAGCAAACGAAATAGCGTTACAGATGACCCAGTTCCCGAAAGAAGAACTGAGCCGTATATTAAAACTCAGTCCAAAGCTGGCAACCGAAAGCTATATGCGTTTTCAGGAGTTCCATTCGGAAGAGAACAAACCTCTACAAGCCATTTTAGCATATACCGGCGTAGTTTTCAAGAATATAAATCCCAAAGATTTCAACAAGGAAGATTTTTTATTCGCACAAGAGCATATGCGTTTTGTATCTATATGTTACGGACTGTTGCGACCTCTCGACCTGATAAAACCTTATCGTATGGAATATGATGTCAAACTACCGGAGTTTGGAGACGGAAATATGTACGCATACTGGCGGTCCAGGCAAACCGAACTTCTTATCAATGATATTCAAAAAGCAGGAGGATTGCTTATTAATCTGGCAAGCATGGATGTACAACCTTCTTTCGAGTGGAAAGAAGTGGAGAAGTCGTCCCGCGTTATAACACCGGAGTTTAAAGTGTGGAAAAACGGGAAAGCGAATACGATTGTCATATATGCAAAGATGGCCAGAGGACAAATGAGCCGCTTCATCATCAAAAACAGGATTAGCAACCCCGAAGAAATAAAATCTTTTTCGTGGGAAGGTTTCTCATATAAAGAAGATATGAGTGAAAATGACAAATGGGTGTTCCTTCAGGAATAATAAAACAAGCCGGTTTCCGTTATTAATAGTGTTATCAAATTATCCACAGAATGAAGCGGACCTTCTTAATATTACTCGCCGTTACAGCCTTTGTTTGTATTCAACAAGGATACAAATTGATGACCGAAAACAATTATTTGGAAAACCTTACAAGCGGCTCTCTATCGGATATTGCCGACGAGGTTGTTGCTATTCCTTTGAAAACGACGGAACAATATACTATTAACGACGCAAAGAATATCCGTAAAGAAGGTGACAACCTGTTTCTACTGAGCGAAGAGACACTATACAGGTTCAATCGCAAAGGAGAATTTATTTGTCGCATTACGGATCCGGAAGTTATTAAGGTAGCCGGTTATGTGGTGAATCCCGTAAGCCAACAGTTAATTGTTTTAGGCAATATAGACGACATTCATTATTATTCTTATGAAGGACGTTTGATTGAAAAGAAAAAACTGAAAAGCGATTTACCGGAACATCGTATGTCTTCTATTGCCATGTACAAAAATCACATCTGGACAACAGAAGAATGTTTGAAGGAAGATTCGGCCAACCATGTTTCTTATATGGAAAAGCAAGTAATAGAATATGATTCTTCTTTTCAGAAACTTGAAACGCATAAATTAGTACAGGCCGATTTAGGAAGAACTAATTACGGCATATCATGCCAAGCACCTGTTCTTGGTGTTGCGGAAGACACTGGCGTTGTTTATGCCTATTCTCCAACCTCCGAACCCGGCAAATTATTGCGCGATACATTATTTCTAAAAGAACAGAAAGAGAACGGAGAACAAGCTCTTTGCTCAGACGATATTTTATTATATCCGGTACGTTTCGGCAGTCGTTTCTGGATTTCTTCCTATTACAACAAAAAGGATGAAGATTCAAGTTATACATTTTGTTACGACATACAGACCAACCGGTCGTGGCAAGTACAAGGCGGCTTTTACGATAATTTCTATCAAACAGGGCAAGTTGCCAGATTAGAAGCAATGGATTTATATAATCGTTCTTATTGTTTTTGTAAATCCGGAGAAGAAATAAATAAGGCTTTTCCCGAACATGCGAACGAGAAAAGCCCTGTATTATTTATCGTTAAATTAAAAGCTTAAACTATTGTCATTAAAGCAAACGACCGCATAGACGGAATTTCATAACCGGATAAACCGTTAAATGGTCAATGATTTTTGTAAAGCTATCATCCGCATCTTCCCAGGCATCACCAAGAGATCCGTAATCAGTGTACACTTTCGGAGTTCCATGGAACTGGACTCCCAATTCAAACGAAAAGCCTATTCTGTTCTTAGGAACAGCCCGTCCAAAACCTAATCCTACATAAGGACGGAATCCTGCAACTTTAAGACCGCCGGACACATCACCGTTTTTATCAACAGGAATAGTATAATCACCTATAACAATACCGGCACTTCCCGCCTGACTAATATATTCAGCCAATTCATCGCTGTGTCCTTTTATCTTCACCAGTTTAGAACCTCCAAAATAAGCACCTGCTGTAACAAAGAACGTTCCTTTATTAAAGGGATAGTAATTAACCAACAATTCTCCACTGGCACGGCCAATACTTCCTTCCAAATCCAGTGTTGTGTTAGGGTTAATTCCAGCCTCTGCAGCTTCTTCAATCTCTACATCAACATCTGTATTAATCTTTATCTTCGGCATAAAAGATACGCCTCCGCGTAAAGCAAAGTGAGGAGTAACAGGGGTTGCAACGTCTACACCAATACCGGCAGTACTGGCACTAACGCCTACAGCTACTGAGTTAAATAAGCCCAGTTCTTTCTGAGCCAAGGCAGAGTTGCTTATAACACATGCAAATGCTACGAAACTCCAAAGTAAAGTTTGTTTAAATTTTTCCATATTAGTAGTATTCTACGAGTTATTTGTTTGTCAAAATAATATAAAAAGATTCAAAAAAACAAGCAGTAATAAAAATTTAATTTCTATTACTGCTTCCATTTTACATTTAGCTACAAAATACTATTCTTCGCTATCGCTTTCATCTTCCTTCATATTGTGGAAGACGTTTTGAACGTCATCATCTTCTTCCAACTTCTCAATCAATTTATCGATTGCCTCACGTTGCTCTGCAGAAACTTCTTTTAAATCATTCGGAATACGTACAAATTCGCTGCTTGTGATTTCAAAACCGTTTTCTTCCAGGTATTTCTGGATAGCCGAGTTTTGAGCAAATTCACCGTAAATAACGATTTCATTACTTTCTTCGTCTGCATCCAATTCGTCAACTCCATAATCAATCAATTCCAACTCCAGATCTTCTAAAGAAACGCCGTCTTTCATCACAATATGGAATACACACTTATGATCAAACAAGAACTCAAGACTTCCGCTTGTACCCAGTGAACCTCCGTGTTTATTGAAATAACTACGCACATTTGCAACTGTACGTGTTGTATTATCGGTTGCCGTTTCTACAAAGATTGCAATTCCATGAGGGCCGTAGCCTTCATAATTCATCTCTTTATAACCGGAAAAGTCTTTTTCTACAGCACGCTTGATTGCACGTTCCACATTTTCCTTCGGCATATTCTCTTTCTTTGCATTCTGCATCAATGCACGTAAATGAGGATTGTTTTCAGGATCCGGTCCGCCAGCCTTTGCCGCAATTGTAATCTCCTTACCTAGCTTTGTAAACACACGGGCCATATTGCCCCAACGCTTAAACTTTCTTGCTTTACGAAACTCAAACGCTCTTCCCATATTAGTTATTTATTTGTAGTTTATAGTTGATAATTAACAGTAGTAACCGGAAGTATAACATCGTATTTCTACTAACTTCCAACGACCAGCAACTAACTATTCTTTAATTCATCTTAGCTGTGCACCAAGTTTCTGCTCCATATTTGTTTGGATTTTCTTCATGATAGCATCAATCTGTTTATCATTCAAAGTCTTGCTTTCATCCTGCAAATAGAAACTAACCGCATATGATTTCTTGCCTGCCGGAAGATTCTTGCCTTCATAAACATCAAACAATGAAACTTCCTTCAATAGCTTACGCTCACTTTCCGAAGCAATCTTTTCAATATCCGCAAACTGAACATTTTTATCAATCAGTAAAGCCAAGTCTCGTTTCACAGCAGGGAATTTTGAAATCTCGCTGAATGTGACTTTGCTTTTCTTAACTTCCTTCATAAGCAAGGTCCATGACAGTTCTGCATAATAAACGTCAAAGTCGATATCCAAAGATTTGCAGACTTTTTTATTTACAATACCCATAGTTCCCAATTGACGTCCGGAAGCTGTCGTAATAGTCAGACCTGCCGAATAAATGTCATTCGTCAAATTTCCGAATATAACTTTCTTCATATCTACGCCTAAACGGACCAGGATGTTCTCCACATACGCTTTCAATTCATAAACAGAAGACTTTTCATTCGGATGCGTCCAGTTATTATCTACCCGGTTACCGCATACCCACAGACCCAGACGATAATCTTCGCTGAACTGGGCAAGCGTTTCATCTTCTTTCTTCTTGTCTATATTATAGTCGTAACAATTACCGAACTCGAAAAAGCGGATATTGCCATTTTTACGTTTTGTATTATACTCGATGCTTTCAAGACCGCCAAACAACAACGTCTGGCGCATACAATTCAGATCGGCGCTCAATGGATTCATCAACATTACACAATGAGCTACCGGATAAGTAGAAAACTCATCATAATAAGCCGAACGGGTTAATGAGTTATTCATAATCTCATTGAAACCACAGCCACAAAGTTGTTCGGAGATCAGGTTCTGTAGCTGATAGCTACGGTCTGTTGGTGTTTTGTAGCTTAGGTTAGACTTAACACTATCGCTAAATTCCACATTATTATATCCGTATATACGAAGAATATCTTCAATAACATCCACATCACGCTGTACATCTATACGATATACCGGAACATGCAAAGTCAAGCCTTCTGCCGTTTCCGAAACAATATCCATTTCCAGACTGGAAAGGATGCTTTTTACGGTTTCTGCCGGGATTTCCTTACCTATCAGAGTATTGATTTTATTATATGTAATCTCTACAACATATGGTTTTGCCGCTACCGGATACACATCCTGAATAGCACCTGTAATCTTACCTCCTGCCAATTCCTGAATCAGCAAAGCGGCACGCTTCAATACATAAATTGTATTATTAGGGTCCAAACCACGTTCAAAACGGAAAGAAGCATCCGTATTCAAACCGAAACGACGCGCTGTTTTACGAATCCACGTCGGATGGAAACAGGCCGATTCCAAAAACACATCTGTTGTCTGTTCCGTAACTCCGGAATCCAGACCACCAAATACACCACCGATACACATAGCCTCTTCGGCGTTGCAAATCATCAGGTCTTTATCAGTCAACGTACGTTCCACACCATCTAAAGTGACAAATTTCGTACCTTCCGGTTGTGTCTTAACAATTACTTTATTGCCTTTTACTTTGCCGGCATCGAACGAGTGTAAAGGTTGTCCTAATTCATGCAAAATGAAATTAGTTACGTCTACCACATTATTAATAGGACGCAAGCCTATTACTTTCAGGCGATTCTGTAACCATTCCGGGCTATCCTTAACGGTTACGCCCTTAATAGTTACGCCGGAATAGCGAGGACATGCTTCTGTATTTTCAACTATTACTTCAATAGCCGGTGTTTCATCATCAATCTTAAAAGAGTCTACCGAAGGACGTTTCAGTTCTGCCGGCTTACCTGCCTGCTTTAAATAAGCAGCCAAATCGCGGGCAACACCAAAATGAGAAGTAGCATCTACCCTGTTCGGCGTAATATCCACCTCCAGCACATAGTCGCTCTTTACATTATAATATTCTTTAGCTGGTGTTCCTACAACAGCATCGGCAGGAAGTACTATGATACCGGCATGATCTGTCCCGATGCCAATTTCATCCTCTGCACAAATCATACCATTCGATTCTACACCGCGAATCTTTGAACGCTTAATAGTAAAGCATTCATCACCATCGTACAGCTTGGTTCCATTTACGGCCACCACCACCTTTTGTCCGGCAGCTACATTCGGAGCGCCGCATACGATTTGTAAAGGAGCTTCTCCACCTACATTTACGGTTGTTATATGTAAATGATCAGAATTAGGATGTTCTTCGCAAGTCAATACTTCGCCGATAACTAATCCTTCCAGTCCACCTTTAATCGTTTGAACTTCTTCCACTCCACCGGTTTCCAAACCTATAGATGTTAATGCTGCCGCAACTTCCTCGGGCTGTAAATCGAAATCAAGATACTCTTTCAGCCAGTTGTAAGATATATTCATTGCTATAAAATTTATTCAGTAAGAAACAGACCGTATCAATTATAAAGGCCTATTAATTTGACTTGCAAAAGTACAAATAATAGAATAATTATTCAACGTGTATGCCTACTTTATTCTTATGACATCAAAAAAAACTTATATATCAACGACTATCGTAATATTTCATTTCCAAAATCTTTGTTCAATATAAAAATTCAATCTAATTTTGAAGCGTATTTAAATATAAAACATTTATACAATTACGGTTGCATGTTAAATAAAACATTATCGGCACTATACATATTCTCAATTTCTTTACTTTGCATCCTGTACAGTTCATGTAATCGTACCGCACCACAAAAACATATACTAATTATCCAGTCTTACGAAGCAGGTTTTCCTGCATACAAAGAGTTTAAAAAGGTATTCGCCGATCAACTACAAAAAAGAAACATACAGGCGGAAGTTCATTCCCTTTATCTGGATTGCACAAATAAGACCGAGAAAAGACAAAAGTTGATCATATATGACAAATTAAACACATTATCCTCATGGAAACCGGATATAATTCTGGCTTGTGACGATCAGGCCTTAAACTCCTTATTTACTTGCGATCATCCATCTATTAAAACAACGCCAATTGTTTTTACCGGGGCAAATTATCCGAATGAATCATTTATCCAAAGGCGACCTAACATAACGGGGTTTCGTGACAAACCCGATTATAAAACAAACATAGAACTGATAGAGCAACTTATCGGGAAATGTATCATTGTACGGGTTACCGATGATCCATACGCGGATCAAGTAAGACTAACGGATATGAACCAACAAATAAAAGACATCTGTAAAGCAAACAATCTTTTTTCTACTGAAAGAATAAGGATCTCCGGTAAACGGGGTACCTCACTCCCTAACGGAAAAAAAATCATGCCCGACGCGATGTATATAAGTACGGTAAACGGGAAATCTACCCGGTCACTGATTAAAGGATTGGGAGAAAACTATTATAATAAGGCCTATATAGCTATCAAAAGAGACTATCTGACACTTTCTTTGGGACGTTTCAGTTCTTTCCCGGGTTTTTCCGTCATCTACGAGATGATCGGTTACAACAATGGAGTAGTCGGAGGATATGTTACGCCACAAAAAGAACTGACAATCCAGGCTGTCAACCGTATTGCCGACATACTGAACGGAGCACCGGTTAACAGCTTTCCACAAATAACAGAAACAAACAAGAAATACGTTTTTGATTATAAAATTCTCGATCAATGGAGCATAAGTTCCAACAAATTACCTGTAGATAGTGAAATACTGAATATTCCTTTTTTCGTGCAACACAAATCATTTATTATATGTGCTGCTGTTATATTAGGAATTATATCAACGATAATCATTATTTACCAACGTTTACTGTATAAGAGAGAAAGCCTTCGTAAAAAAGAAGCGCAGGAAAATCTTAAACGGGAAAAAGAGTTCCTTTCTTTTGCATTGGAAAGCGGGAATATATTTACGTTCAGCTATAAAGATGGTATATTCAATTTCGATAAAGAGTTTTATCATTATCTTGATATGCCGGAAGAACCAATTACGGCAGAGCGTTTCTGCAATGCCATCCATCCGGATGAACAAGCGAATTTCAAGCTGAACAGATATAAATTAGACCACGGTTTTCCTACGCGGCAAATTACCAGAAGAAGATACGATTTCAATAACAAAGGCTATCAATGGTGGGAATTTCGATATACACAAAACACAAACAGAAAACCAACATCAACCAACGATCATTCTATTGAGGTAAACGGTCTTTGTCTTAATATCCAGCAAATCAAAGAAACGGAAATCGATCTGACCAATGCGTTGAAAAAAGCGGAAGAATCCGACAAGATGAAATCTGCGTTCCTTGCCAATATGAGCCACGAAATACGTACGCCTCTTAACGCAATTGTAGGATTTTCCCAATTACTAAGTTCGGGTATGGAGCTAGAGCAAGAAGAAAAGAATGAGTTTATCAACCTGATAAACACAAACAACGATTTGCTTCTTAAACTCATTAATGACATTTTAGATTTGTCGCGTATTGAATCAGGGCAAATATCTTTTACTTATGCGGACTGCGACTTGAACCAGCTGATTGAAGATATTTATAATACACACCGGCTGCTTATGCCTCAAAATGTAGAATTACTAAAAGAGGTTCCCGAAACTCCGGTCGTTATTTATACAGACCGCTTCAGATTAACCCAGGTCATTACAAATTTCATCAATAATGCCACCAAATTTACAGAAAAAGGTTATATCAAGATCAAATACGAATACGACAGTGATAACCGGCGCGTCTTACTTTCAGTAGAAGATACAGGGAAAGGAATACCCAAAGACAAAATAGACCAAGTGTTTGAGCGATTCCATAAATTGGATGAGTTTGCAAAAGGAACCGGTCTGGGGTTAGCTATCAGCCTAAGCATTATAAAAACATTTAAAGGAACAATCCTTTTGGATTCAGAAGAAGGAAAAGGAAGTAAATTTACTATTTCATTACCTTACTCTACTCCTCAATAAAACGTTTATTCGCTTTAGCTTCTTCAATCCATTCCGTTACAACTGTTTTCAAAAACTCTTCTTTGGAAACAGTTTCGGCCGGTATGTCCAGTCCTATATATTTTTGTGCTTTCTCCTTTGTCGATATATCCGGCATAGGGACATCTTTGTTATAACCATATTTATTCAATGCCTCTTTTATCGCCATACGAGCTTGCATCGTTTTATAAAGACCATCACCCAATATACGTTGCACTTCTTGAGACGCATGAAACGCAGCGCCATGCGAAGCCACTCCAAAGTCCCAACGCCATTGGGCTTGACGAAGAAGTTTAAGAACAGGTTCCATTTGCTTTTCCGTTGCTCCCTGATCCCATGCGAATTTAGCTTCTATATGCGCCTTCGTCAATTCTTTTTCCAAATGATCCCGGGTTTCCATCACCTTATTCTGCTGACTATATACATCCTGACGAAGAACATCCGCACTTTCACGGTGACAAGCCTGACATGTTTTTTCAATCATGGCCAAAGGACTTTGTATATGATGATTATTATATCCGTTCATCTCTTCTTCTTCCACATAAGGCATATGGCATTCTCCGCAAGAAATCCCTCTACGGGCATGTATTCCCATCTGAGCTAATTCATAATCCGGATGCTGGGCTTTCAGCATCGGCGCTCTGCTTAACTTATGAACATAATCCGTAAAGCCGATCTTGTCGTAATAGTTTTCAATCGCTTCAACTGTATATCCCGAATCCCACGGTAAAACAATCTCTTGACTTTCTTCCCTCAGATAATATTCGGAGTGGCATTGGGCACAGACCAGCGAACGCATATTCTGATCAGAAGCATTCTCAACCGGATTGTTTATCCGCTTTAAAGCATCCGTCAGAAACTGGCGTGGAATTTGCAAATCCATACTTTCAGGATCATGACAATCGGCACAGCCTATAGGATTCACCACTTCCGCTCCCCAATCATACCATTTCTTTCCGTAGAAACCCGACCAGCCAACACTCTCTACCAATCGAGGAACATCAATACTCTTACAGGCCCAGCAGGAAGCAGGTTGCGAACCTTTATTCGTCTTTCGGGGAGCTCCTGTCCGCAAACTACGGTGAACATCATCAATAGCATACATATGTCCTCTCGGGGAGAAGTAGCTTTTGGAGAAAGCGGTACCGGCCCATAAAATAACCATGTTAGGACGCAGAGCCAAAAGGTCTTCCGCCTGGTTACCATTATACAAGCTTCTGAAAGTAGTATCCAGCGTACTCTTCCAGCTTTTATATTCGTTAGAATTCTGCAAATTCAATTCATCGGATTGAGAAATCAGTTCCGTATCTTTGCTTTCATCCTCATCAACGAAGATTATTGTCCCTTTATCAACATTAAGGTATTCTATAATCATTGCAAGAAGAACTATCACAAAGATCGGTAATATTGCAAAAAGCCCTATGCGCTGTGTTTTTTTCATAATTTAATATTCAATTCCTTCTTAAAAAAAACATTGATCTTTATACTGTTTCACTTATGGTACAAAATTAGTAAAAAGATATTATGAATCAACTGAATGTTGATAACTATAAAATAATGCCGTATTTTTGTACCATAAACAAACAGATACCTATGCGCATAGATATACTTACCGTACTTCCTGAGATGATTGAAGGAATGATTAATTGTTCCATCGTAAAAAGAGCACAGGATAAAGGCTTGGCCGAAATTCATTTGCACAACCTTCGCGATTACACTACAAACAAATGGCGTCGGGTGGATGATTATCCTTTCGGTGGTGAAGCGGGTATGGTGATGCAGATAGAGCCGATAGATCGCGCGATCTCCACTTTGAAAAACGAACGCGAATACGATGAGGTTATTTATACTTCACCGGATGGCGAAACATTTAATCAGCCGATGGCTAATAACATGTCATTACTGAATAATCTGATAATCCTTTGCGGGCATTATAAAGGCATTGATTACCGCATTCGCGAACACCTCATTACCAAAGAAATTTCGGTAGGCGATTATGTACTCACCGGAGGCGAATTGGCAGCCGCCATCATTACCGATGCCGTAGTCCGCTTGATTCCCGGAGCTATAGGAGACGAACAAAGCGCCCTCTCCGACTCCTTTCAGGACGACTTGCTGGCTCCTCCCGTTTATACTCGTCCGGCCGATTATAATGGATGGAAAGTTCCTGATGTTTTATTATCCGGACATCAACGTAAAATTGATGAATGGCGTTTACAACAGGCTCAGGAACGTACAGCCCGCCTTCGCCCCGACTTATTGAAATAACCGGGAACGAGTCGGCTGTTTACGCCGAACGGTATCAAACAGCATATTCAAAGGTGTAACTATAAGTATTGGTTTCACCTGCTTTGCCGTCTACGGAATAAATTTGTTCCATGATCGTCATACCCGTAATATAATCTCCTATCATAGAAAAGCTATAGGTATATTCTGCCTGCTTCACACTTGTATCAGGTACATTATACCAGTAAGCCCTCGAAGGAAGGTTTTTATTCAGAGTTCCGTACTGCAGGTTAAGCGGAGTAAATTGCTCCATTCCCGTAGGAGTGAAAGAAGCTATTACACGGAAGGGGAAGTTTAGCGGACGGATATTGCCTGTGCCGTATTCATAAACCATCTCACGGGTATATTCCGTAAAACGAACGGCATTGCCGTTTTCCCAAGTATATAATTCGGCCTCGTTATATTGTTTGGTTTCATACTTTCCATCGGATTTCGGGATTAGAGCAGTCCATGATGTTTGTACCAGATTTCCGTTCCGGTAACCATACTTGTAGTCATCACGCACATATATTTCGTTTCCCTTATACGAGTTTTTATCGGATACCTTTTTCCTGACAATCGTTTTATTGCTCAATGTATATTCCGTAGAAGTAACATCTTCCGCACTTAAACCTGCTACCAAAATAGTATTGCCAGCATACAGGAATTGTTTTTTCTCCGTATTGTTTTCCGTCATATACGCAATCTGTCCTTCGCTTGTATAAGTTATATCCAGCACAAACTCCGGTGACAGGCTATTGTTTTTATAACAAGTTACTTTGGTTAGCTTATTCAATTCCGGAAGAGATGGTTTATCGTCATCACCACAAGAAATCAAACCGGCAATTCCTGCAAATAATAAGAATAGATACTTTTTCATTGCTGTTTAGAATTAATCATTCAATCGTACAAAAATAGAATATTTAAAAGAATAACGGTCGATGTAACCATATTTAAGTATTTAAGTTTGAATAAATACCTCAAAAAGTATAGTTTTGTACCAATTAGACCATTTACCAAGTACCTGACAACAATCTGTTTACAGACAATCATAAGATCAGAGAGATAAAACTTAAATTTAATAATATGAAAATGAAATCAGTAGTAATCGCAAGTATCATACTGCTTTTTATTACCTCCTGCAACAAACAACAGTACACATATCCCTTCCTGAATCCGGACCTTCCCATCGACGAACGAATAGACGACCTGCTGGGCCGGCTTACACCGGAAGAAAAAGTGGGACAAATGATGAATCAGACTCCTGCTATAGAACGTCTGGGTATTCCTCCTTACGATTGGTGGAACGAAGCCCTTCACGGTGTAGCCCGCGCAGGACGAGCCACCGTATTTCCACAAGCCATCGCTCTGGCGGCAACATTCGACGAAAATGCCGTATATACTACTTTCGACATGGTGAGCGATGAAGCCCGTGCCAAGTATCACCAATACCAGAAAAACAAAGAATACGACCGTTACAAAGGATTAACTTTCTGGACTCCGAACATTAACATATTCCGTGATCCTCGTTGGGGACGCGGAATGGAAACCTACGGGGAAGACCCTTACCTAACTGCCCGCATGGGAGTGGCAGTAGTAAAAGGCCTGCAGGGAAACAATCCCGACTATTTTAAAACACATGCATGCGCCAAACATTACGCCGTTCATAGCGGACCGGAATGGAGCAGGCATGAATTCAACGCTGTGGCAACACCCAGAGACCTGTACCTTACCTATCTTCCCGCATTCAAGGCTTTGGTGGAAGAAGCGAATGTGCAGGAAGTGATGTGCGCATACAATCGTTTTGAAGGAAAGCCTTGCTGCAACAGCGACAAGCTATTAATAGACATCCTCCGCAACGATTGGGGGTATCAAAACATTATCCTGTCGGACTGCGGCGCTATCAATGACTTCTGGGAAAAAGACCCGAACACCCCGCGACACGAAACACACCCCGATGCCGAAAGCGCATCCAGCGATGCAGTTCGTAGCGGAACGGATTTGGAATGTGGCGACAGCTACCAGTCACTTATTCAGGCGTTGAAAGACGGGAAAATAATGGAAAAAGACCTGGACGTATCTCTCCGCCGTCTTCTAAAAGGCCGTTTTGAACTGGGAATGTTCGATCCCGACGAACGCGTCCCTTACGCAAAAATTCCGTACAGTGTGGTAGAATCACCCCAGCATATTGCACAGGCTCTGGATATGGCTCGTAAAAGCATTGTACTGCTAAAGAACAAAAACGACCTGCTGCCATTAAGCAAAAAGATAAAGAAGATAGCCGTTGTAGGTCCTAATGCTGCCGACTCAACCATGCTATGGGCCAATTATAACGGATTCCCAACCCGCACTGTTACCATACTTGACGGTATCCGCAACAAAATGCCCGAAGCTGAAATAATCTATGAATTAGGATGCAATCACACCGGTAAATACATAAAAAGCGTAGCCGGTTCAGATTCCGTACTTGTAGATTGCCGGGTAACAGCCGACAGAGTGAAAGAAGCCGATATTATTATATACGCAGGAGGCATATCCCCCCGTCTGGAAGGAGAAGAAATGCCTGTTGACGAAGCTGGCTTCCACAAAGGAGACCGCACAGACCTGGAACTCCCCGCTATCCAGAAAGAAATGATAAAAGCACTGAAAGCAACACAAAAACCGGTTGTCTACGTAGTATGCACAGGCAGCGCGTTAGCCTTGAACTGGGAAAACGAAAACATTGATGCCATTGTAAACGCGTGGTATGGCGGACAAGAGGCAGGAACAGCCGTTGCCGACGTTCTGTTTGGCGATTATAACCCGGCGGGGCGTCTGCCTGTCACCTTCTACACCTCCGTTTCCCAACTGCCCGATTTTCAAGATTACCACATGCAGGGACGTACCTACCGGTATATGACGCAAAAGCCTCTTTATCCGTTTGGCTACGGATTGAGCTATACTTCTTTTGAATACCGGAACGCACGGTTATCGAATCAGAAGATAGGAATTGACCAGCCCGTTACTCTTTCTTTCCACATCACGAACACCGGAAAGATGGACGGAGACGAGGTAGCGCAAGTCTACATTAAAAACCCGAACGATCCGGAAGGCCCTATAAAGACGCTAAAGGCCTTCAAACGCGTAAACATAAAAGCCGGTGAAACAAAACAAATCGATATCCGGTTGGAACCGGAGACGTTCGCGTCGTTCAACGATCAAACCCAAACGATGGAAGTCCGTCCGGGTAACTATCAGATACTATACGGAAGTTCGTCCGCCGATCAGGACCTGAAAAGCATCGATCTGACCATCAAATAGACCGGTAAACATTAAACCTCCTTACCACACCTTAGTTAGAGGTTACGGGTCAAGACCTAATGAAAGGAAGAAAATCATTGATAAATAAAAAGGTCTGTCCGACAAATAAGTCGAGACAGACCTTTCTTTTTAGGAATTTATATGTCTTTATAATGCAAATGCGGGTTCACGGTGAATCCACTGTCCGCGTGTGAAGTCCGGGAAGTCAACTAATGCTCCGCCACGAGCAATAGACATTTCCGACAAGCCGGAAATAGCGCTCCATGCAGCAGCATCGTAACAATCCATCGGCGTAGGTTTCTTATTGCGAATAGCATTTATTAAATCGTACATCATAATATAGTCCATACCGCCATGTCCGGCTTCGGCAGCTTCGGCGGAATGTTTGGCCCACAAGTTATGGTCATATTGTTTAAACCATTCTTCCGAGTCGTCCCAACGGTGAGGTTTGGATTTACCCTGAACATATACGTGGTCGCCATCATTCATCCACAATCCTTCTGTTCCCTGAATGCGGAAACCCAGTGAATATGGACGGGGAGAATTGGTATCGTGAGTAACAATGACAGTCTGTCCGTTAGCACATTTGATCATTGATGTAACAATATCGCCTAAGTTGAACCGTACTTTTGCCAACGGGTGATTCTCGCCACCATTATCTACAATATATTTATGTAATCCCCGGGACTGTGTAGCCATAGCCGACAAAGAAAGGAAGCGGTTACCGCGATTTATGTTTAAACAATTAGCAACCGGTCCGATACCGTGTGTAGGATATATATCGCCATTACGATGAACAGAGTGATTCGTACGCCATTGTGCTTCTGAAAAAGCAGTCGGTCCCATACGAAGATCACCACTACCCGGTTGGTAAGTATAATGTTTACCGTCATTGAACTTTACTTCACGCAAATCATGTTCATAACCGCAGGTGGCATGCAGCAATTCACCGAACAATCCTTCGCGAACCATTCTCAGCGCTGCCATACAGTCGCGACGATAACAAACATTTTCCATGATGTTCAAATGACTGCCTGTAGCTTCGGAAACATTTACCAAATCCCAGCATTCTTCCAAAGTATTGGCAGCGGAAACTTCAACACCTACATAAGGAACGCCCGCTTTCATGGCGGCAACAGACATTGGTACGTGCCATTCCCACGGGCTGGCAATAATTACACAGTCGAATTCTTCATTATTCAACATTTTCTCAAATTCACGTTCACTTCCGGTATACACTTTCGGAGCCGGAACATTAAATTTAGCGATATGTTTCAATGTTGCCTCGATTGGTCCTTGCTGGATATCACAGATGGCAACAATTTTGTTACCCGGAATAGCCAATACATTATTGATATGTTCATGACATCTTGAACCTGTTCCGATAAAGCCGAAACGAAGTTTACCGTCATCTTTACCTGCCGGTTTCTTTTTATCTTTTGTCTCCGGCGACATTACCGTTGCTGCTGATGCTTTACCAGCCATTGCCATACCGGCAGCGCCTAAGCCGGCTACCGACATTTGTTTTAAGAATGAACGACGAGTGTTTTCCATGTTCGAATCTTTTAGTTAGTTATTTTTTAAGTTGACAAATTTAAGTTTTTATATTCAGTAATCAAAACTAAAACCCGTCATCATACAATCAGAAGTTTGTTATCTTTCCGGTTTCTCTCTTTAGTTTTTCAAAGAGCATCATCATCTGACGAAGACGTCTGGGATCCTTTTCTGCCAAATTGACTTGCTGTCCCGGATCTTCTTTTACATTATATAGCTGATAACAATTAGCCTGACCACTAAAACCCTCTCCTTCCGGGTCCTTCTGATAAGCAGGATAAGGAGGAATCATCACCCAATCGCCATCATGCAGGGCATAATTAAAATAGCCTTCCGTTACCAACTCTTTGCGGCCATTATTGCTCTGTCCCAAAAATACAGGTAATGTGTTCTGGCTATCTACCTTATCAGAATAAGTCTGTCCCGTCAGAGCAGCCAATGAAGCAAGTAAATCCATCTGACAGATCAAAGCATCAGATACACCGGGCTTCACAACTGCCGGCCAACGCAGCATAAACGGGATACATGTTCCACCGTCATACAAACTGGTCTTGCCTCCACGAAGAGGACCGGCCATTTTATGATCTCCTACCAACTCTACAGCCTGATCCTGATAACCATCGTCAAGCACTGGACCGTTATCGCTTGTAAAGATAACCAGCGTATTTTCCGTCAATCCCAGTTTATCCATTTCGTTCAGGAACTCCGTCACACACCAATCAGCTTCCAGTATTACATCACCACGAGGCCCCATACCCGATTTGCCGGCAAACTTCGCGTTAGGAACGCGGGGAACATGCGGTTGATGCAAACCATAATACAGGAAAAACGGCTTATCTTTATTATCTCTCATAAAGCCTTTGGCCTTCTCCAAAAACAATTCGGCCATATCCTCATCTTTCCACTGGGCAGCTTTACCACCTTTTTGGAAACCGATACGAGGTACACCATTCACTATAGATCCGGCATGCCCCACACTGGGATGCATACGCAACAATTCAGGATTGTCTTTACCGGTAGGTTCACCCGGGAAATTTTCCTTATAACTTACATAAAGCGGATCATTCGGATCAAGGTTCACACCCTTTCCATTTTCTATAAAGATACATGGAACCCGGTCGTTCGTCGCGGCTTGGATAAAGGAATAATCATACCCTATCTCTTTGGCTCCCGGATAAACTGTTTTATTCCAGTCTACCGCACCATCACCCAGCCCCAAATGCCATTTTCCAACCGAACCTGTCACATAACCAGCCTGTTTCATTACTTTAGGCAACGTTACCTGTTGCGTATTAATGATCATGGCAGCATTGCCCGGCAAAATCTTTGCATCTCTATTCGTCCATGGATACAATCCTGTTAAAAGAGAATAACGGCTTGGTGTAGAAGTTGCCGCCGTACAATAACCTTGGGTAAAACGTATACCTTCATTCGCTACACGGTCCATTCCGGGAGTTTTTATCCGGTGGGCGCCGTAACAACTTAAATCGCCATATCCCAGATCATCGGCAACAATGATAACGATATTAGGTTGCTTAGATTGAGTTTGGGCTATCAAAGAAACCGGCAGGGTCACCCCTGCCAGTATACTTAAAATAGATGAATAGGAATTCATTTATTATGGATTTTGTGTTAATGTTCCAGGATATGCATTAATTTCAGTTTGAGGAATATACTGAACAACCAACAAACTTGTTGCCGGGAATTCCTGTGTCCCGTCATGATAACCCGGATAATGGCGGGTCATAGTTTCACCAACACGATAGACATCAAAACCACGGTCGGCTTCGAATGCCAATTCCAACTGGCGTTCTTTCATAATCAACTGATGAGCATTGGAAGCATCTAATGATTGGTAGCCTCCTCCAACAATAGAACGTTCACGTACCGTATTCAAATCCTTCAATGCGTCCGAATATTTACCCAACTTGGCATTCGCTTCAGAACGAATCAGATAAACTTCTGCCAAACGGGAAATAATCGGAGAGTATAACTGAGTATAACCTTCTTGCAGAGAGCATTTATAATTGAAGAACTTAGGATGTCCCTGACTTGTATTCATGAAGTAATCATCATATCCATGATAAGTAGCACCTTCATAATTAATAGAATATTTACGGCTTGCTTCATTCATCAAAGTCAACGGATATTCTTTTTTATCCAAAATCGCAGCAACTAATTTTCCGTCGCTACCGGCTTTCACCTCACATTGTTTATAGGTATATCCGGTAATCTGTCCGTCTTTATAAACATTGGCAACAAAACGGAAACAACGAGTCTTGCCTCCTTTATCATCCAATGTATAGTCAGGATGAATAAATCCTTCACGGGCATCATTACCGCGACCTGTTTCATACAAAATATCCAGATATTTTGCACTGGCATAAATTTCGCCCCAACCAACTTCATCAATCGTAGAATACATACTACCTATCTGTTGAGCATAATTCGTGATATCCGCATCCATAAACTTCACGGCAAAAATCGTTTCGGTTTGTGAAGCATCATCCGGAGCCATTTCATTGTTTCTCATAAAATTAGAACGGCTCAGCAAGTGAAATCTATTACTGTCAATTACTTTAGTTGCATATTCCAAAGAAGCCTTAGCATATTCCGTATTCGGATTCTCGAAAGTACCGCTCATGTACATATAAACTTTAGCCAACATAGCTTGCGCAGCATATTTGGAAACATAAGCCGCAGACCTGAAATTATCTCCGGACATCAATGCTTCCGCTTTCTTCAAATCTGAAAGAGCCTGTTCATATGTTTCTTTTACAGTAGAACGATCCGGTAAATTCAAGTTTGCAATATCGTCCGGCATACCATTTACGATAGGTACTCCTAAATTCTTTTCCGGTTCTTGATAATACGGCCGGCCGAATACACGGCAAAGGTAGAAATACATCAAACCTCTCATATAATATGCTTCACCCAACTTTTGGTCAATCTCGGAAGATTCTCCTTCATTGGCCATCTTCATCAAATCGCTGGTCTGCGAAATAATGTTATATGCATTATTCCACGTAGACGAAAGCTGCGAGTTATTTACCGTATGCTGGTAAGTAATATAGGTACCAAACGGGTTAGTGGTGGGTTTATCTTTACTGATATTATCACCGGGATATTCTCCCGTACGATGGAATACATCCGAAGCGCTTTTCAATTTCGCATAGCATCCGTTCAATAAAATATCGAATGCGGCTTCCTTATCACCGTCGATTTTATCTTTTGAATATTTGTCATAAGGGAAACGGTCTAAATCGCACCCTGTCATTAATGTGGCGGCAGCAAGTGCCAATATTGCTAATTTTTTCATTTGTCTTTCCTTTAATTAAAATGTAACATTCAATCCAAACATGAACTTACGAGTTTGAGGATATGGAGAAGAAGCCACACCGGCTTTTCCTGCATCAGTATTTGCCGGTAATTCAGGGTCTATCCCGGAGAATCCGGAAATCACAAATAAGTTTTCGCCAGAAGCAAACACACGGCAGTTAGAAACAAAGTTCAACTTTAACGGCACATTATAACCGATTGTCAAGTTACGCAGACGCAAGTAACTTGCGCTTTCCAAATAACGTGAAGACGTTTTACATGACTGTGATTTGTTACCGTATTCAGCCTTTGGATGTGTAGCAATATCACCCGGTTTCTCCCAACGGTTCCAATCGCTCAACAGTTTTTGTTGATTATATGAAGTATAAGCACCATCTGAGTCATAAACCGTACGGTCATAATTAAAGATTTTACCACCTACCGAATATCCGAATACAGCGGATAGATCAAAATTCTTCCATGATAAATCGGTAGAGAAACCGCCATAGAAATTAGGAGTTTGTTTACCAACGATTACCTGATGTTTGGAGGCATCGCTATAATCGGAAGTTGTTACGCGTTCGCCAGCCTCATTGGTTGTGTACCAAAGCGGAGAACCTGTTTCAGGATCAACGCCGGCCCATTCCGTACCATACCAGGTATCAACATCTTCTCCCTGTTTCAATACTTTATCAATAGGGCCAATAATTCCTGCTTTTGCATTAGATACCACAATTTCAGCCTTATCACCATAAAGGTCTGTTACCTTATTACGGTTCAATCCGATATTAGCCGCCACATTCCAATTCCAGTCACCTCCTTTTAAAATATCAACAGCCACACTTGCTTCCAAACCGTTATTCTTTACAGAACCCACATTACGGAACACGCTTATTACGCCTGTTACGCCCGGCAGAGGAACCGGATAAAGCAAATCTGTTGTTTTCTTGTTATAATAGTCTAAATTAATCGTTACACGATCAAATAAAATAGCATCAATACCAACACCTGCCGTATATGTTTTCTCCCATGTCAAATCTTTATTCTCTACCTGTGAAATAATTGCGCCCGGAAGTCCATTATAACCGGTACCCATGCTATATAAAGCATACTGAGGATATAACTCCGTAGGACGGTTACCTACAGAACCATAACTGGCACGCAACTTTAACTGCTGCACCCAATCTGCATGGAAAAATTCTTCCTGATGGATATTCCAACCACCACTAATAGAGAAGAAGTTACCATATTTCGCATCCGTTCCGAAATTGGAAGCACCGTCACGACGGAAAGAGAAAGATAACAAATAACGATTATCATACGCATAGTTAGCGTTAAACAGGTAAGACTGAACAGCCCACTCTTCTTGGCTACCTTTCGCCTTCTTCGGTACAATCGCAGCATCGGCAACAGAAAAACCCGGAGCAAAACCGCTTGCTATCTGGTCTGTTATCTTTTCGGTAAAAGTATTCCATTCATAAGCTAAAATAGCATTGATAGAATGCTTGTCAAACACTTTGTTAAAACGAAGCAACTGGTTGCTATATATACGATAAGTAGTAGTAGTCTTGTCTTCTAATTTACCTTCATCGGACTGACCGGTTGATGAACGCGGATCCGAATAGTCCTTTAAAGCTATATTTCCATATTTATAGTTATTTACAGAAGAAAAAGTCAACCAGTCGGTAAACTTGATATCAAAATCAAAGTTACCCATAAATTCATATTTCGTCGTCTTCTTGTAATTCCACTGCGAATCGAACAAATAGTTGTCATGGTCTGAACTCACCCATGAATTAGGTCTTAAAGTCTGGATCAAATCACCGTTATCATCATACGGAGAGTCCCACGGCATATTTTCATACAAAGCATTTAAAGGTGCTTGTGTATCCATGATATCACTGCGTGTAGCCCATACTTTCGGCTTAATGGTTAACCAATCGGTAGCCTGATAGTCTACATTAAAACGGAAATTATAACGAGTATAGTCATAATCCTTAACAGCTCCGTTTTCATCGTAAATACCAATGGATGTATAGGTCTTTATCTTATCCGAACCACCGGAAATAGAAATATTATAATCCTGAGCAAAACCGGTTTTAGTTCCTTCATCCCACCAGTTATAATTATTTCCTTTATTAATTTTATTCCAAACATCATCAGGTATAACCTCCTGGTTAGCGAATGATTTGTAATAGCCATATAATTCGTCGCGGGTCATCATCTCGAAGTTCCCTTTATTCAACTGGCTGATACCCATTTTAGCAGAAACACTGATAGACGCTTTACCAGTTTTACCTTTTTTCGTAGTAACGATAATTACGCCATTAGCACCCTGAGAACCATATATTGCTGTAGAAGCGGCATCCTTCAAAATTGACATAGATTCAATATCAGCAGGATTCAAACTTCCGGCACTGCTACCTACAATAACACCATCAATAATCCAAAGAGGGTCTGTACTACCGTTGACAGTTGATTTACCACGAATTACTACCTTACCGGCAGCACCAGGTTGACCACCACCGGCTGTTACATATACACCGGGAGCTTTTCCAGACAAAAGGTTTTCTACGGAAGGAGTTGTTGCATCTGTCAGCTTTTCACTACCAACCACCTGCATAGCGCCTGTCAGACTTTCCTTTTTCTGTACACCATAACCTACTACTACGACTTCTTCCAAATTTTGAGTATCTTCCTTAATACGGATTGTCATGTTGCCATTGGTAGCTTTAACTTCATGGTCAACATATCCGATATAAGAAATAACCAAAGTAGCGCCTGCCGGAACATCTAATGTAAACTGTCCGTCAAAATCCGTACTTGTTCCTGTTGAAGTACCTTTAACGACAATGTTTGCTCCAATAACAGGTTCGCCTGTAACTGCATCAACAACAGTTCCTACTACTTTTTGAGTTTGCTGGGCAATTTGTTTTTCCAAAGAAGTCTGAGCATCCTTTTCTTGTTTAGACAAGGCTTTGTAAACGATAATCCGGTTATCGTTTACTACAAAATCAGCATGCTGATTTTTCAGGGCGTTTCTCAAGATTTCTTCCACAGAACGATTCGACATATCCAATGTGATACGTTCATTCAAATCAATGTCATTATTCCTGATTAAAAAAGAATAATTGAACTTTGCTTCGATTAAATCAAAAAGTTCCTTCAATGTTGTGCTCTCCGCCTGAACAGACATGTACTGAGTTTGCAACTCAGAAGCGGAAACTGTTCCAGATACAAATGGAGTTCCTGCTAAAAGACAAGCAGCCACCACTAGCCTACCGGTTTTTTTAAAATAGTTCATTTCCATGAAAAGTTAGATTTGTAAATAATTTCTGTTTTCTGTCAATAAGTTAAATACTTCCTTGTGGAAAATTTAGTTTCTCCATAATTACTATACTGTCATACGGGTGTTTAGATTAGTTAATAATACTATTTGTCATATATCATAATTTCGTGACCATTACGTTTCCATGTATATTTCTTATCCATATCCACTTCATTCAGTATTTCACTCAAACTATAGTCCGAAGAAAAACTACCGGAGAATACCTCCTTTTTCAAAGATTCGCTATTTATATGGATAGACACATCGTATTTACGTTCCAAATCTCTTGCTATTCTATCGAAGGGCTGTTCTGTAAATTTCAGGATACCATCTTTCCAGGTATAAGCATCTTCGCCTTTTATTTCCATTACCTTTGCCCGGTTCGTTTTTTTATTAAAACTCAGCATGCGATTTGGAGAAAGAACCACTTCTCCGGACGTTGAAAATTTCCTATTTAAATGGATATTCACTTTTCCCGAAACTAATGCAACATCCGTTACCGGTTCATTTTGATATGCTTTTACATTAAAACAAGTCCCTAAAACCTGAATATCCAACACTTCTGATTTTACGACAAACGGCTTCAATGAATCTCGTTTTACTTCAAAATAAGCCTCGCCATTCAAAAAGATTTCGCGATTCGCTTTATTAAAAGCCCCACTATATTTCAATGAAGAGCCGGCATTAAGCCAAACTACCGACTGGTCCGGCAATATCACTTTTGAGCAAGAGCCCATTGGAACAACCGTTTCAAAATAAGCAATCTTGTTATTGTTGTTTACATCATACTTTCCGATAAAATAAGATAATGACCCAACGGCAATCAATAACAATACCGAAGCTACAATTTTACCCAATAGATTTATTTTTTGGCGATAAACAGTAAGGGAGGAAGTTTTCTTTAAGTTCCCAAAGTGTTTTTCAAAATCCGGTTTCATATCAGACACAAAAAGGGGAACATGTGCCATAGCCCACCAATCCGCCATCTTAGAAAGAATTTCCTTGTTAGATTCATCAGCTTCCAGCCATTGCAATAATTCCTTCTCCTGAGCCTCCGACAAATCTCCGGTAAAATATCCGAATAGAATATCTTCTATATATTCATTTTCCTTTTTCATATCACTCTGCAACCTCTTTTTTATTCCGGTTCATATATAATACACCAGAATTGCAGTATCCGTTTAAAGGAAATACATTTATTTTTGTATAAAATTAAACACGAGGAGAAATAAAGGGTAAATATCTTCTAAGAGTTCTTTTAGTTTCGACAAGCCTATCTTAATCTGCACGCGCACTGTACTGGTAGTAATATTATTTGCTTTGGCTATTTCATCATAAGATTTATCATAATAAAGATACTGAGTAAATATATCCCGGCATTTAGGAGGAAGTTTATTTACCGCAACATAGATTTTTTCTTCAAATTCTTTATTTTCCAATTTTGCTAAGGGTTGGGATTCTATCTCTACCTGTGATTCCCGGATATTCAATAAACTTTCTTGTACTTCTGATAAAGGAACTTCCTGTATACGTTGTTGGCGAAGATAGTTTAAACAACGGTTTTGCACAGAACGAATCAGATAAGCATTCACCGGATGAGTTAAGGTTTCATGATTATTCCAAACATTTAAGAATACATCATTTACGATCTCCTGGGCAGCATCTGTTCGATAGACATACTTAGTTGCCACAGCACACAGATATACATAATAAGTTGAGTATAGCTGTTCAAACGCTTTGGCATCTCCTCTATTAATGGAAATAATTATATCTTCTCTTACAACAAACACAGGCCCTTAACAGTATCTATAAAATTATCTGATGCAAACTTACCTAAATATTTTGGTTTTTTGATTACCTGTTTACTACTAAATGTTCGTCGGTATAAAAATAAAAGGTTCGATAAAAGTCCTATCTTTGCCAATTCAAACAAGAACAATCGTCTTCGTCTCTTATGAATGAATTACTGCAACTACTGAAAAAGTTTTTCGGATATACATCTTTTCGTCCTTTACAGGCTGAAGTTATACAACGCATATTAAACAAAGAGGATTCCTTAGTACTCATGCCAACAGGAGGAGGAAAATCTATTTGCTACCAACTCCCGGCCATATACCTGCCGGGCACGGCCATTGTCATCTCGCCTCTTATTGCATTGATGAAAGACCAGGTAGGCGCGCTTATTGCCAATGGTATTCCTGCCGTTGCCCTTAACAGTATGATGCAGGAAGACGAGAGGCAACATGTCAAACAATTCTGTATGCAGGGCAAAGTTAAGCTACTTTATATTTCACCGGAAAAACTAAAGAGCGAAATAGACTGGTTGTTGCCTCGTTTGGATATTTCATTAATCGCCATAGACGAAGCACATTGTATCTCTCATTGGGGGCACGATTTCAGACCGGAATATACCCAACTGTCGATACTAAAGGAACGTTTTCCCAATGTACCGATAGTAGCCCTTACGGCAACTGCCGACAAAATAACACGGACGGACATTGTTCAGCAATTAAAATTACGTAATCCTCAAATATTTACTTCTTCCTTCGACCGCCCCAATCTATCACTTACGATAAAACGTGACTTGAGCAAAAAAGATAAGTTAGCCACCATCATTCATTTCATTTATGACCATAAAAAACAATGTGGAATTATATATTGCATGAAACGGAACGACACCGTCCAACTTGTTAAAGAACTGGCCACTTACAATATAAAGGCTACGGCCTACCATGCAGGTCTTCCTTCTTCCCAAAGGGAAAAAGCGCAGGATGATTTCATCAATGATCGCGTAGACGTAGTTTGTGCCACGTTGGCCTTCGGTATGGGAATTGACAAAAGCAATGTCCGGTGGGTTATACATTATAATATGCCTGCCAGCATCGAAAACTATTATCAGGAAATAGGACGTGCCGGACGAGATGGCATGAAAAGCGATACGCTTCTTTTCTACTCGTTGGTAGACCAGATTATATTGCGTCGCTTCGCCGAGGAGAGCGGACAGAAGGAAGTGAACATGGAGAAACTACATCGTATGATACGTTATTGCGGGGCCGACGTCTGCCGCCGCCGTGTTTTATTAAGTTATTTCGGTGAAGAAACAGATCATGATTGCGGCAATTGCGACGTGTGTAAGAACCCACCGGAACGTTTTGACGGAAGTGTTTTAGTGCAAAAAGCATTAAGCGCGATTGTACGGGCGGAAGAACACATCAATATGAAAATGACGATTAATATATTACGAGGTTCCGACCGGACAGAAGTCACAGAAAAAGGGTATGATCAATTGAAAACATACGGGGCAGGGAAAGACCTCAGTTATAAGGAATGGAAAGAATACCTTTATCAAATGATTCAGCTTGGCTATCTGGAAGTAGATTACACAAGAGGGAACATTCTAAAAGTTACCCCGATGGGCTCTAAAGTATTGTATGGAGATATGACTGCCCAGCTGGCTCTTTATAAGAAACCGGACGATTTAACTATTGTGAAAAGACGTCCGTTTAAGGCCCGTCCTATCCGTCCTATCAGCGCCGATTCTATCGAAGAAACCTTGCTTGACGCCCTCAACCAGCTACGTAAACAGATTTCGGAAAGAGAACAAATACCGGCTTACATTATTTTTTCCGATGACACTTTGGATGATATGGTTAAAAAGAAACCGGTCACCATGGAAGAATTCAGCGAGATACGCGGTGTAGGGGAAAGCAAGCAAGACAAATACGGAAAAGTATTTGTTTCATTAATCCGCTTTGTTTTAAAACTACCTAAGTTATAATTTTTTCACCAGGGAAAGTTATTGTGTTTGTTCCACCGGCATGAAACACTTGTTCCATCAGCTTGAAACATTTGTTCCACCAGCATGAAACACTTGTTCCATCGGCTTGGAACTTTTGTTTCACCGGCATGAAACTTTTGTTCCACCGGGATGAAATAAAATGGAACACCTGAGAATGTTCCTTAGCTGTCAAGATTCTTATATAAAAATAAACATTACCTTTGCAGCGCAAAGTTACTACAAAAAAGTGAAATGCGGAAAGATATAGTGATAGAATTGAGTTACAAGGGTTTTGGTTGAAGTGGCGATAATCCGTGAAGCCATTACAATCCCTGCCGAAGCCAAATCCTGACGCCGCTACGTTACTTGTTCGTAACCATGCCCGAAAATGCGACAAACGGGTACGAATAGCGAAACAAGGCTCTAAGGAATAGTGAGTTATCCATAACTCATGCGAAAAATCAGGTTACGGAAAAAGATTGCGCCGTTCCTCCCCGTTTTGCGTACCAACACCGGACTCTTCACCAACTAATTTTGAAACCCAAAAATTAAGGACAATGAAGAGTACATTTTCAGTAATCTACTACCTCAAGCGTCAGGTAGTGAAAAAGGACGGGACAGTTCCCGTCATGGGACGCATCACGGTGGACGGCAGCCAGACACAGTTCAGCTGCAAACTGACTGTCGATCCGAAACTGTGGGACACCAAAGGTGGACGTGTCACGGGCAGAAGCACGGCGGCACTCGAAACGAACCGTATGCTTGACAAGATGCGGGTACGCATCAACAGGCATTATCAGGAAATCATGGAGCGTGACAACTTCGTCACGGCGGAGAAGGTGAAGAACGCCTTTCTCGGACTGGAACACCGCTACCACACGCTGATGCAGGTGTTCCGCCAGCACAACGAGGACTACGAGAAGCAGGTGGAGGCAGGCATGAAAGCCAAAGGCACGCTGCTGAAGTACCGCACCGTTTACAAGCACATGCAAGAGTTCCTCGACATCCGCTACCATGTGAAGGACATCGCCCTAAAAGAGCTTACCCCGGCTTTCATCTCCGACTTCGAGATGTTCCTGCGCACGGACAAGCACTGCTGCACCAATACCGTGTGGCTGTACGTCTGCCCGTTACGGACGATGGTATTCATCGCCATCAACAACGAGTGGCTGACGCGCGACCCGTTCCGCGAGTATGAAATCAAGAAGGAGGAAACAACACGCAGTTTCCTGACCAAAGATGAGATCCGCCTGCTGATGGAGGGGAAACTGAAAAACGCCAAACAGGAATTGTACCGCGACCTCTACCTGTTCTGCGCCTTCACGGGGCTGTCGTTCGCGGATATGCGCAACCTTACGGAAGAGAATATCCGCACCTACTTCGACGAACACGAGTGGATAAACATCAACCGCCAGAAAACGGGCGTGGTGTCCAACATCCGCCTGCTCGACATCGCCAACCGCATAATCGGCAAATACCGGGGACTGTGCGGGGACGGCAGGATATTTCCCGTTCCGCATTATAACACGTGCCTTGCCGGTATCCGTGCCGTCGCCAAGCGTTGCGGCATCACCAAGCATATCACGTGGCATGTGGCAAGCCATAGTGTATTTTCTTTTTTCTTAAAAATCAATAGCTTACAAAATATCCCAGTTTGACAGGTAACGATTTAGAAACCAGCGAAAATCTGTATTCCACTTCGTTTTGCAGTAATTCAAAAGAACGCCTTTTAGCATTACAAAGATAGGCATTATAATTGGATTATAATAGGTTTTAGCCTACAAAAAGTGAATTCCATATATTTTTATTGCTCAATTACTGCTAACTTCACTAAAAATGAGTAATTTTGTACTTTAATAAGTATGAGTGTTACCATGGTTGTAAAAACAATAAAATTGACATCACTATTTGTCAATACTGAAAATTATAGATTTGAGCCTCTGTCTTCACAAAAGGAAGCGATAGACAAGATGGTAGAGGACCAAGGGGATAAATTATATTCTCTTGTAGACGATATTGTAACTAATGGTCTTAGTCCAGTCGATTTAATCATTGTAACGCCTAACGAAGATAACAACAAATATATAGTACTCGAAGGTAATAGGAGAATAACATCATTAAAATTATTAAACAATCCAACATTAATTGATGACAAGTACATTTCTTTAAGGAAAAAATTTCAGAAATTGCAAAAAGAAAATCCTAATGCTATTTCTGAATTGAAGAATATTGCTTGCGCTGTTTTTGAAAACCCAACGGAAGCTGATATTTGGATAAAACGTAAACACTCGGGAGAGCTGAATGGTATCGGTACAGTTACTTGGAATGCTCAACAAAAGCAAAGATTCGAGGAGAAGACAGAAGGAAAATCATCGATTCCATTGCAAATTATCACTTTATTGAAATCACAAGATAATGTTTCTGATACGATTAAGGATTCGTTATCCAAACTAAATATTACCAACCTGCAACGTTTGATGTCAGACCCTTATGTTAGAGAACACCTTGGTTTGGGAATTAACAATGGAACTTTAGTTTCAAAGGTTGAAGTGTCAGAAGTCGTCAAGGGGCTTATAAAAGTTGTTACGGATATTCTTAATCCAGAATTCAAAGTTTCAGAAATCTATAATAGAGAAAAAAGGAAGCAATATATTGACAATTTTGACACGAACCAAAAGCCAGACCTATCTAATGAAGCGTCTGAACAATGGAGTGTTCAAGATATTGTAGACAATAAAGGGCAGGTATTAATAAATAGTGAACGCAGAGAAATAAAAAAGGCTAATAATCAGAAAGCTAGAAACAGAGCTGGCTTAGTGCCCAAGACTTTGATTTTGCATATCAACAACCCCAAAATCAATAAAATTTTTGAGGAGTTAAAACATATCCAAGTTAAAACATGTCCTAATGCATCTTCTGTACTGCTGAGAGTGTTTTTAGAATTGTCAGTTGATGCTTATTTGGAAAGATATGATTTGGTAAAAAACAATGCTATAACTGCGTGTTCTTCCAAAGAGGATTTGAACGGGAAAGTTTGTAAAGTATTAAATCATATGACCCAATTAGGAACAATGAGTAATGATTTATCTAAAGGTATAAGGTCTGAAATAAATGATAAAAATTCAGTCCTATCCATTGAATCCTTGAATGCATATGTTCATAATGAGTTTTTCTATCCTAAAGCAGACAATTTGATTATAGGATGGGACAACATAGAAAGTTTTTTTATCCAATTATGGGAATCTATAAATAAAGAATGACATTATGGAGTTTTTATCACCTTTAAGATATCCCGGTGGAAAGGCAAAAGTCGCTGATTTCGTACAGTGTTTAATCAAAGAAAATGCATTGCTTGATGGTACTTATGTTGAGCCATATGTAGGAGGTGGTTCTGTTGCTTTATCCTTGCTCTTTAATGAATATGTTAGTGATATATATATAAACGATAAAGACATATCTATTTATGCCTTTTGGTATAGTGTTCTTAATAACACGGATGCTCTTTGCCAATTAATTAAGGATACTCCCATAAATGTCGAAACATGGTTTAAGCAAAAAGAGTTTCAGCAGAATAAAGAAAATAGAAATGTTGATTTATTAAATTTAGGGTTTTCCACTTTCTTCCTAAATAGAACAAATCGTTCAGGAATTTTAAAAGCTGGAATCATAGGTGGATACGACCAAACTGGAAATTACAAGATTGATGCGAGGTTTAACAAAGAAGATTTGATAAAAAGGATTCAACGTATAGCAGACTACGCGGAGAGAATTCATCTAACAAATGACGATGCTGTTACTTTAGTGCAACGATTAAAAGATGAATTACCTTACAATACTCTATTATATTTAGACCCGCCATACTATATAAAAGGAAAAGGGCTTTATCTGAACTACTATAATGACACAGACCATCAAAACATCGCAAATGCTATAGGTGCAATAGTAAATTGTAAGTGGATTGTCTCTTATGATAATGTGCCATTCATAACCAACCTATATTCAAAATATAGGCAACAATGTTTTGAATTGAATTATAGTGCGAGTAACTCAGGAAAAGGTGAAGAAATAATGATATTTTGTGACGATATAGTTATTCCCAAACACAAATTATTTAATCATTCAACAAAGTGAAAATAACTCACATTCATATCGAAAGGTTTCGAGGCTTCCAAAATGAAGACTTTGAAGTAGGCTCTCAATTAACAGCAATTGCAGGACAAAACGGAACTCAAAAGTCAACATTACTGGGTATTGTAACACAAACCTTCACTCTTAAGCCTGAGGATCCAATGAGAGCGGAAAAACCTTTGTGTGGTGGTAGCTATATTTCTGCATTCAAAGATAAGTTTAGATTATCGCCCATTTTTGATAGACCTAAAGGTCATGAATGGACCATTTCTTTTGATATAGGAGTAGATGACTTTACTGTCGAAAGCATCAAACGTACTGGAGACCCTAATGTGCGATTTTGGAAGAAAGGAGCAAGGCAAGAAGGGGATGGATATATCTCCTTTCCCACAATCTTTTTAAGTTTAAAGCGGTTAGTTCCTATGGCAGAGGAGGCCAAGATTATAACTGATGACACATTATTAACTCCAGAGGAACTAAGTGAGTTTAAACAATTACACAATAAAATTCTAATAGTACAAACTCCCATTTCTTCTGCAACAACAATAACCTCAAAAAATAAGCAATCTATAGGCGTATCCACTGAATTATACGATTGGAATCAAAACTCTATGGGACAAGATAATCTGGGCAAAATTATCTTGGCATTATTTTCTTTTAAAAGATTGCATGACAAATATCCCCAACAATATAAAGGTGGAATTCTTGCCATTGATGAGATGGATGCTACAATGTATCCAGCGTCTCAAGTTGAGCTATTAAAGATTTTGCGCAAATATGCGTCTAAACTTAATTTGCAAATTTTATTTACTACTCATTCAATGTCTCTTCTTAAGGTTATGGACGATTTAGTTCAAGAAGTAAGTAAACAAGAAGAAACAGCTAAGTAGGTAAAGATTCTTTATCTAAAGAAAGTCGATGACAAGATAACAATCAAACAAAATGTAGATTTTAAAGGTATTAAATTGGATTTGAATGTTGTTGCAGAAGGAAAAAAACGTAAGAAAAACAAAATTACTGTATATACAGAGGATAATGAAAATATATTATTCGTTAAAGCTATTTTAAAGACTAAAGCATCTATATTAGATTTTGTAGATGTAACTCTGCCGTGTTCAACCTTAACTGAACTTGTAAATAAAAACATACCTGCATTTAAACACCCATATTCTATCATCATATTGGATGGAGATGTTAGGATGAATAGGGCGTATCTTAAGAAAATAAAAAATGCAGATAACATTTTAATATTGCCAGGGAACAACTCTCCTGAAAGACTGCTGGCATCCTATTTGTATAATCTCTCTGATGCAGATCCATTATGGGGCAATATAGCAAATGGATATACCAAACAATTATGTTTCCGAGACTATACTATGGAACAAATAAATGCAGGAGGTGAGTTGGGGCGTCAAGATGCAAAAAAATGGTTTAATGGTCAGTTGGAATATTGGGGACGAAATGGTAATAAGGTTTTTAATCCCTTTTTACGTTCGATTCCTATCGAAGTACAAGAGTTTAAAAGAAATTTTGAAAATATGATAAAACGGTATATTTATGACTAAACTTCCGGTGACCACAATAAAGGAGCTTAAATGCCGAAAGTATTCTTTGGGTTCTTGGTCGATATATAATCAGAATCAGACTTTCTCTTTCATTAACCGAATAAGATACTGTTTCTTTTAGAGCTTTTGCTCAGGCACACTCAGTGAAACAGTGTCTGATTATCAGTTATGATTGCTTGAATTTATATTTAAGTCCATACTCTTCAAGTTTACTGTATAGTGTAGCTCTGCTTATTCCCAACAGTTCGGCGGCGGCACTCCGGTTGCCGTTTGTCTGCTTTAACGCACGCATTATCCGCTCCTTATCCTCCGCATCATTGCGCAGGGCGAAGCTGACAGGTGAGGTCGGTTTCGTCACGGCAAGTTCAAGATGCTCTTTCGTGACCACACCTTCCTGAGCCTGCAACACGGCTCCCATGATTTTCTGCCGAAGCTCCCGCACGTTGCCCGGCCATGCGTGGGTCAGCAACGCTTTACGGGCTTCGGAACTGAAACCGCTCACATTGCACTCCAGTTCCTTGTTGGCTATCTCGCGGAAGAACTCCGCCAACGGCATGATGTCCTCCTGACAGTCACGCAAGGGCGGCACGGTTATCACGAAGTCTTGCAGACGGTAGAGTAAATCCTGCCGGAAACGCTTTTCGCTCACTGCCGCCTCCAGATCCTCGTTGGTGGCGGCGATGATGCGGACGTTGAAACTCTTGTCCGATTTGTCACCGACCGGGCGATACCGCCTCTCCTGTATGGCACGGAGCAACATCTGCTGGGTCTCCAACGCAAGGTTGCCCACCTCGTCAAGAAACAGCGTGCCTCCTTCCGCCTCATGGAAATATCCTTTCTTGGTGCTGTCCGCACCCGTGAACGCGCCTTTGACGTGTCCGAAGAAAGCCGACGGCGCAAGTTCTCTGGATAGCGAACCGCAGTCCACCGCCACGAAGGGCTTGCCAGCCCGTTTGCTCTTGTCGTGCAGATGGTGGGCGATATGCTCCTTGCCTGTGCCGTTCTCTCCGAATATCATCACGCTCATGTCGGTGACGGCTACCAACTTTATCCTGTGCATGATTTTCTGAAAGGCGGAACCTTCACGGGCGAAAACGGGCATCCGGCTGTGTCTCGACTGACGCTCTTTCTGTATGGAGCGGATAAGGGGGACGAGTTTGTCCTCTATCAGTTTCTTCGGAATATAGTCTATCGAACCGAGTTTCATGCTTTCGACTGCCGTATGCACTTCGGCGTAGTCGGTCATTATGATGAACGGCTGCATCTTTCCCTCCTTGCGCATCCAGCGCAGCAGGTCTATTCCGTTGCCATCGTTTAGGCGCAGGTCAGAAACTACTATATCATCATCCGTTGCCTGTTGCAGATGTTTCTTCGCTGTTGACAGGTGGTAAGCCTTCACGGTACTGTATCCCTCCCGTGCCAGCAGATTGCAGACATATTCGCAATACACGATGTTATCCTCCACCACGATTATTCTTGTCTTATCCATTTTCGTATTTTCTCCTTTCCTCCTTTGCCAACTGTATAATCTCCGCTCCTTTATCCAACACGGTGGTCACGGAATTACTTAACGCCTCGTTATCGGACTTATCCTTTCCATGAAGCACACCATAAAGCACCTTCAGCGGCTGGTCGGCACGGAGTATCTCCCACGAACTGCGTAAGTGGTGTGTCAAGGCATCAAGTTCTTGCAGATCGTTTCGCATTGCCGCATCCCGTACCGCCTGCATTTCTTTCTCGGTTTCCGTTATCAGTTTTTCCAGCATGACAACTTCATTGCCGTAGGACAACAAGGCGGAAAAATCCGGTTTACCGTCCTGTGTCGCTTTAATGGCGCACTTGTCGGAAATTTCCAGCAGTTCCGATATGGAGAATGGTTTGAACAGGCATCCGGCAAAGCCTCGTTCCAAAAGTTCCTCCGCATCGCAACTGCCCGAAGCGGTTGCCACGACCACGGGGATTGTCTGTGAATTGCCAACATTGGACGATCGGAGCAGTTCCAGCAGCTCGAAGCCGTTTATGCCGGGCATATTCAAGTCCGTCAGCAACAAGTTGTATTCTTTTCGGCGTATCATTTCCATCAGTTCCGCCGCATCGGTGCAAGTGTCGCAATGTATTCCCTCCTGTGCATACATCTCTTTCAACATCAGGAGCAGCACCTCATCATTGTCGATGGCGACAACATTGAGGTTTCTCTCCTCCCGGTGGATATAAGTCTGTATCTCTTTTTCCGGTATTTCTTCGGCTTTCTGCATGGGTATTTCCACTGTGAAACGACTTCCTTTCCCTTTCTCGCTTTCCAAATGGATTTTGCCGTCAAGCATCGCCACTATGTTATGCACGATGGCAAGTCCAAGTCCGAAACCGTCTTTTGCGGCGGCGTTTGAGAGGCGTTCAAATGCCCCAAATACACGTTGCTGTTCATCTTCTGTCATGCCTGTGCCTGTATCCTCGAAAATCAGTGTCAGCACTCCGTTGGTATAATCGATAGTCAGCGACACACCGCCTTTCTCCGTGAACTTGATGGCATTTGACAGCAGATTGTTTCCAATTTGGATGATTCGCTCCTTGTCGGTCAGTACAACCGCATCGTTTCCGTTCTTTACGGTCAAGGAAAGCCCCTTGTTCATGGCGACGGGCATGAACTCCGTTTCAAGGGTATGCGTGATTGTGGAGATGCGGCAGGGCAACAGTTTGGGCTGCTCCTTGCCGTTGTCCAAGCGGAAGAAGTCCAGCAGGGTGTTAAGCATATCCCGCATACGGTCGGAAGATTGTTGTATGCTTTGAAGAAAATTCACATTGTTCTCCTTGCTGCACTCTTTCTGTAACAGCTCAGTATAACCTGTTATTGCCGTTAGTGGTGTGCGCAGTTCGTGGGTGATGGTATGTACCGCTTTCTTCCTTGATGCTATCAGTGCCTCGTTCCGTTGTACGGATTGTTCCAGTTGCCCTATCAAATCCGTTGTCTTGCGCTTGTATTGTTTGATACTCTTTGCATCACGGTGTATGATGATGTAGGAAATTAACAACAGCAGAAGGACGAATCCCATTAAACCGCCTACCTGCATAAATGACTTTCCACGCATGGCAACTATTTCGTCTTCCCGCCCTTGCAGGTCGGCTTGTACCTTATTTTCTATTTGACAGATTAGCCCCTTCAACTGCCTGTTAAGATCTGCATTGCGGGCGGCAAGACTGTCGGCTTGTTCCGACAATCGACGGCTTTGCTCTTTCTGTTCACTGACCATGCTTCTATTGGGTGAACGAAGCGTAGTTGTTGTTGTCGGCGGCTTCGTTTCCTCTTTTTTGCCGAATATGCCCAAGAACCCTTTTCGTTTCGGTTTCTTGGGCTGTTCCTGCATACTTGTCTGAACAATGAGAGGTACTTGACTGGCAATCTTCTTGTTGATGGATTGTTGTTCGTCTATTAACCGAACAATCTGAAACATCTGCCGTTCCTTATCTTCCAAAAGACTGCGCACACTGTCAATACGTCCAATTACATGAGTTTCATTGAACAGGCACAATGTGCTGTCCAATGCAATGCGTTGGGCATGGTAATTCTCCAAATCCGTTTCGTCCCAATCCAATGCAGTTTCTCCTAATAGCGAAAACTCTATCAGTTGGATATGAATACCTTCCTGAATTCATCTATATGCCGGTTGCCAACCTCCAATGCTTCCACTTCCTGCCATTCATTATGACAAGTAAATGCAATGGCTACTACTATTAGAATTATGAAAGTGTGACTTAATGCTATTGCCTTACGTACAAATTCCATCTATTCTCTTACGAATTAAAATCGTCCTCCTCCCAACGCGTGATAAAGTTTGATTACACTTTGTATGCGTTCAAAACGAGTTTGCAGCTGTTGCACTTCCGCTTCAAGGAGAGATTGCTGGGCGGTCAATACTTCCAGATAGGTAATATTGGAATGACGCATCAGTGATTCTGTTTTCCGCACGGCATCGCATAATGTTTCCACCTGCCGAGCATTGATTTCAAGTTGCGATTTCGCAGTCTGCCATGCGGTCAAAGCATCGTTTACCTCTTTGCCTGCGTTCAACAAAGAGTGTTGGAACAGTAACTTCGCTTCTTCCTGGCGGATTTGGGCAGTCTTCAGGTTGGCGATGTTTGCGCCTCGATTGAACAAGGGCTGTGTCAGGGAACCGATGGCATTGAGCAACCATTGTCCGGGATTGGTGATTATACCGCCACCGTTATTGGTCCATCCAAGTGTTCCCGAAAGGGTGATATGGGGGTAGAATGCGGCACGTGCCGCATTGGTTGTGTAGAACGCCTGCGCCAGTTCCATTTCTGCCTGACGCACATCGGGACGGTTGGAAAGTAACTGCAAGGGGACTCCGATAGAGACGGTATCGGGGAAAGCTGCTTCGACCAGATTACTTCGTGCTATTGAGTGTGACGGCATGGCAAGTATTGCAAACAAGGCGTTTTCTGTTTCGGAGATGCTCTTGCGGATGGATAATAGGGACGATTCGAGCTGCATCACGTTCGCTTTTGCCTGCAATACACCGGCTTCGTTTGACTGTCCGGCTTTTTTCAATGCTTCGAGAGTGCGCACGGTAGTCTGCCAGTTTTCAAGGGTGCGGTGGCTTATTGCCATTTGCGCGTCGAGCATGGCAAGGGTATAGTAACTGTCGGCAATAGTGGCGACAAGCTGAGTCTGTACGGCTTGCCGGTAATCACGGCTTCCTTGCAAGGCGGCAGCGGCACCACGTTTTGCAGCTGTGAGGTTGCCGAAGATGTCCAGTTCCCAGCTTGCTGTCGCTCCTGCATTATATGTCTTTGCCGTTGCTCCATCGTGCTTGCCGGCATTACCTTCGGCATTCAGTCCGAGTGAGGGTAGATAGGAGAGTTTAGCTGTCAGCAAGGCGGAGGCTGCCGCTTCCACCCGTAGCCGTGCCACATTGAGGTCTGTGTTTCGGTCAAGTCCTGTTTCAATCAAGGACTGAAGTTTAGGGTCGGTAAACATTTCCCGCCACGACAGGGAGGCCAGAGTGGTGGTATCGGCGTCTGCCGGAAGGGTGCTATACAGATTCTCCATCGAGAGGTCGGGGCGATGATACCGGCTGTACGTGCCACAGCCGGTAAGCATCCATCCTGACAATATGATATATATTGCTGTCTTTTTCATTTAATTATGCTTAATACGTTCTTGGATATATTGGAAGACGATGAACAATGAAGGCACGAGGAACAACAGAGCCAATGTACCTACAATCATTCCGCCGATTACACCTGTGGCAAGCGAACGGCTACCGTTGGCACCCACTCCGTGAGCCAGCATCAGCGGGATAAGGCCGAACACCATAGACAACACGGTCATCAGGATGGGGCGCAGACGGACTTTTGCCGCACTGTATGCCGCTTGTGCCAGTGTCATGCCTTCCGACCGCCGCTTGCCTGCATATTCGGTAAGCAGGATGGCGGTCTTGGCAAGCAGGCCGATAATCATAATCAGACCGGTCTGCATGTAGATGTTGTTCTCCAGACCGAAGAGCCATGCGAACAGGAAACTGCCCATCAACCCGCAAGGCACTGCCAGCAGAACCGCAAAGGGAATAAACACGCTTTCGTACAAGGCACACAGAATCATATAGACCAGGACCATACAGAGCAGGAATATCAGCGTGGCATTGTTGGTTGTCTTGCTCTCCTCGCGCGAGATGCCGCCAAACTCGTAGGTGTAATTTGCCGGGAGAACCTTGCGTGCCGTCTCACTGATGGCTTCGAGCACCTGCCCCGAACTGTAACCCCGGGCCGGAGACCCATTGATGGAGATGGCATTGAACAGGTTGAAGCGGGTGAGGTCTGACGGACCGTTGGTCTTGGTCAGACGCACGAACCGGCTCAACGGTGCCATGCCGCCATCAGAGGTGCGTACATAGATATGATGAATGGACTCTGCATTCACACGGTATTCCGCCGGAGCCTGCATGGTGACGTGGTAGAGCTTGGAGAAGCGATTGAAGTCGGAAACATATTGTCCGGTATAATAGCCCGACAGGGTGGAAAGCACCTCTGCGGGCGACACTCCCGACTGCTCGCATTTGGCGGCGTCGATATCCACCCAGTATTGCGGATAGTCTGTGGCAAAGGAGGAATAGACTTCGCCTATTTCGGGCCGCTGCGACAAGGCCTCGACAAACTTGTCCGCCTCTTTCTTGAAAGCGGTAATGTCTCCGCCTGCCTTGTCCTGCAAGTAGAGCTCAAAGCCGTTCCCCATGCCATATCCGGCTATCATTGGGGGCGACATGGCAAACACCGTGGCATCAGGGATGTCGGAGGTGGCGGCATAGATTTTTCCGATGACGTCGTTGACCGACTGCCCCTCTCCCTCACGCTGTTCCCAGTCTTTGAGTGTCACGAAATACATGGCCTGCGACGGACCGGAACCGCTGAAAGAGAAGCCGGCAACCGCACCGTTGTATTCTATCTCGCCGATACTGTCGAGGCGGCTGTTGATGCGCTCCATCACCTTGACGGTCTGCGCCATTGACGTGCCGGGCTTCGTATTCATGCTCACCATGACCGTTCCGGTGTCTTCTTCGGGGATAAGGCCCGTCTTGGTGGCGTTGACCAGCAGCACCAGCAATACAAAGGACACTGCTATAGAGCTCCACATCAGCCACCGGCGGTGGAGGATGAACATCACTCCACGCACATAGCGTCGGCTCAGACGGTAGAAAACGGCATTGAACGCCTTTCGGAAACGGGCTGCAAAGTTGTCCTTTGTATTGCCGTGCTCGTCGATATAGGGCTTCAGCAACAGGGCGCAAAGTGCCGGTGAGAGGGTGAAGGCATTGATGGCCGAGATGCCCACGGCAACCGCCATCGTGATGCCGAACTGCGCATAGAAGGCT
Source organism: Parabacteroides bouchesdurhonensis (assembly GCF_900186615.1). Lineage (GTDB taxonomy): Bacteria > Bacteroidota > Bacteroidia > Bacteroidales > Tannerellaceae > Parabacteroides > Parabacteroides bouchesdurhonensis. The sequence goes on along the minus strand of NZ_LT896588.1, from coordinate 2,669,152 downwards.
CCCGAAGTGCCGCCCATCATGGCAACGGGAAAGAACACTGCCATAAAGATGATGGTAGAGGTCAGAATGGCCGATGAAACGTCTTTCATGGCATCATCGGCCGCAAGCACCGCCGACTGGTAGCCCTCATCAAACTTCGCCTGCACCGCTTCCACCACCACGATGGCATCGTCGACCACGGTGCCGATGGCAAGCACAAGCGCAAACAGGGTGAGCAGGTTGATGGAAAAGCCTATCATGGACATCACGGCGAACGTGCCGATGATGGAAACGAAGATGGATATGGCAGGAATAAGCGTTGACTTGATGTCCTGCAAGAATACATATACCACTACGATAACCAGCAGTATCGCCTCCAGCAAGGTGCGGATGACCGAGCGGATGGAGGCATACAGAAACTTGTTGGTGTCGGTAAGCACTACGAATTCCGCTCCTTCGGGCAGGTCACGGTCCAGTTCGTGGAGCACTTCGTGAATCTCGTTGATGGTGCTCGACGCATTGGACCCTGCCTTCTGGTTTATCATCATCATGGCTGCCGGATGGCCGTTCACTTGGGAGGAGTAGTTGTAGTATTCATCGCCCAGCTCCACATCGGCAACCTCTTTCAGCCGAAGCACGTTGCCACCCGGCAAGGACTTGACTACCAGTTCGCCAAACTCATCGGCACCGGACAAGCGTCCGCGGTACTTCATTGTGTATTCGTTGGCCGTGGGGTGATTGGCACCGAAGGAGCCGGTGGCGGCTTCGATGTTCTGCCGCGCGAGTACGGCGGATATGTCGTCGGGTATGAGCCCGTATTGCGCCATACGGTCGGGCTTCAGCCAGAGGCGCATGCTGTAATTGGAGCCGAACAGTTGCGCCTTTCCCACGCCGCTGATGCGCTTCAGTCGCGGTTCGACATTGATTTTCATGTAGTTGTTCAGAAACGTCTGGTCGAAGCGGTCATCGGGCGAGTAGAGGGCAAAGGTCAGCAGCTCGGCATTCTGCTGCTTTTCGGTGGTGACACCGGTCTTGGTGGCTTCTGCCGGAAGCTGGCTCAATGCGGCGTTCACACGGTTCTGCACGTTCACGGCTGCCATGTCGGCATTGGCTCCTTGCTTGAAGTAGATGTTGATGGAGGCGTCTCCCGTGTTCGATGCCGTGGAGGTCATATAGGTCATGTCTTCCACGCCGTTGATGGCTTCTTCCAGCGGCACTATCACGGCTTTCTGCACGGTTTCGGCGTTGGCTCCGGGATAGGATGCCCATACATTGATGGTGGGCGGGGCGATGTCGGGATATTGCTCCACCGGCAGGGAGAACATGGCGATGACGCCCAACAGCACAATCACCACCGAGATAACGCCCGAGAACACCGGGCGGTCTATAAAAAATCGTAGCTTCATTTCGTTTCGTCTTTAGGGGTTATGCTCATGCCTTCTCTCACCAGTCCCACGCCTTCGGCGATGAGGGTGTCGCCGACCGAGAGACCTTCTTTTACGATAAACCGGTTGCCATCGTTCAGGCGGTCCACCGTGAGATAGGCAGCTTCCGCCCGTCCGTTTTTCAGTCGGTAGGCGATGATTTTGTCTTGCAGTTCCACGGTGGCGGTCATGGGAATGGTGATGGCATCCGTTTGGGGGTTCCGAAGGACGATGTTGCCGATGCTGCCGCTCAGCAGTTCGCGTTCGGGATTGGGGAACAGGGCTTTGATCTGCACCGCTCCGGTCGCAGGGTCCACCACACCGCTTACGGTCTCGATGCGTCCCTTCGCTTTGTACAGACTACCGTCGTTGAGTTGCAGGCTCACTTCCGGCATCTTGGCTATCAGGCTGTCAATCGAGCCGTAGCGAGTGGATAGGTGTCGCAGCATGTTTTCCGACACGGAGAAGTAGGCATACATCTCCGCATTGTCGGACACGACCGTGAAAGGCTGCTCCATGTTGGGACTGACAAGCGCACCGATGCGGTAGGGCAATGTGCCTACCACGCCGTTACTCGGACTTTTGATTTCAGTATAAGAGAGGTTGTTTCGTGCATCCGCTTCCTGCGCCTCGGCCTGTTGGAGTTCGGCAAGTGCCACAGCTAGTTGGTTTCGGGCAAGAGAAAGGTCGTATTCGGATATTACCTTCTCATCAAACAAGGCTTGCTTACCTTGCAGTTCGATTCGTGCCGTTTCCGCTTTTGCCCGTGCTGCGCTGACATTAGCCAAAGCTGTGCGTAAGGCTGCCAGATAGGGTGTTTGGTCTATCACTGCCAGTACTTGCCCTGTCGTCACCCGTGTGCCCTCCTTCACGCATAGACGCGTGATGCGGCCGGATATTTGCGGCATGATATCCACATCTTGTCGCCCGCGGATAGTGGCGGAATAAGATTCGGATATTTCCACCGGCATGGACGATACTGTTATGACCCGATAACTCGGTACCGCATCCTGCTTACCGTCCTGCTTGCATCCAGTCGACAGAAACAGCATGACGGCAAATGCGGCGAAATTAATGATAATGAATCGCTTGTTCATATTCTTTTCTTGTTCTTAATTATTCGTAATTGATTTAGCACTGATTGAATTCCATTCTTTTTTTAGAATGGAATAAACACGGGTATCTTCATATTTCGGGGTGCCGTTAGGATTGTTTATAAATGTCACAAATTCCTTGAAGCATCCTTCGCGGCGCATACCAAGGCGTTCGCATAAGCGTTTGGAGCGAATATTGTCATCTTCCACAAATCCATAGATACGCCGTGCACCCGCCTCCCGAAAAAGATAATCCAACAATCCGATAACCGCTTCACGAGCTAATCCTTTGCCCTCAAAACGTTTGTTGAAATGCCAGCCCACATTGTAAGTATCTTCATTTTCACGCAAAACGAAAACATCACCGATTATAAAGTCCTCCTTTTTCAAACTCACTGCATAGCGTTGCATATCTTTTTGGGAATACTGCATATATACGAATGCCGCCTCTTCAGAACAAAGGCGGTCGGCGGCAAAGCAATTCACACGAGGATTTGAAAGATATTCCAAAAGTCCAACAACGTCTCTCTTTTGAAAGTCTCTGATTACAAGACGTTCTGTTTCAATTTTCATACACTTTTTTTTGAGATGCAAAATTATACCCCTATAAAAGTTCTTGCAATTCAAAGAGTATCGAAGCGGATAAATTAAAGTCCGAACTATCCAAACTGACAGTTAAGACCGAAAAAAGGATAATCTTTCAAGTGCAGATCGGTTTTAACAAATACAATGTGTATTTCACCAATAGTTATTATCGTTTCGATAGTAATTTTATCCGTTTCAGCCTGTTTATCCTATCAACCAAAGGAGTAAAGCCTTATCTTTGCCGAATCAAGAGTAACTTTGCACCCGATATGACCCAAGTGAAAATGAAAATAATGAGTTGGAAGAACGGCCTGTTGCTATCTGCCGTCTCCTATGTATTCTACCTTGTCATGTGGTTTATACTCGATGACAAGACCATCGACCAATTGCCGGGAATGACAATCGCTGATTACATGGTCGATTTTCTGCTGTGTATGCTTTTTACCTACATATCCTTAGGATTCTGTTTTCTGGTCTTCAGGGTATTGCCGTTCAGGACATCCTACGTGTGGGGAATGGTCTATGCATCCTGCCTAATGGCACTGAACAATATCGTTGCGTTCGGTATGATAACCTTGTTCAATTTCCTATGGGACGAAACCGACAACGGGCTTCTCGACGAACTCCTCAACATGAAAGGCGCATACACCTTTGCCATGATATCTACCTTCCTGTCAAGCGTCTATGCCAACTCCTTCTACCTTCAGTCTTACATCAAGGCGCGCGACGAGAAACAAGCACTCGAAATGGCGCTGATGAAGGAAAAAAAGATCGCCTTGCAGTCGCAACTCAACTCGCTGAAACTGCAAATCAACCCGCACTTCATGTTCAACAACTTCAACAACCTGCTGGAACTGATTGAGGAAGATACCGAGCTTGCCGGAAAATTCCTGAGTAACCTATCGAAAGTGTACCGATACATCATCACCAATCTGGACCGCAATCTGATACCCGTTGCCGACGAAATCAAGTTTCTTGATTCATACTTGTATTTGATGAAAGTACGCCACAACGAAGGGGTCATTGCAAAAGTAAGTCCGGGCGTCAGACAATGCAAAGGTTTTCTTCCTCCGGCTGTATTGCAGCTTCTTGTAGAAAACGCAATAAAACACAACAGCTTTTCATCTGAACATCCGTTGGTTATCAACATAAAGTTGTCCGATGATTACATAACCGTCTGCAACCTGAAACGACCTTTGATGTCCCCAATCGAATCAACCGGTTTAGGACTTAAAAATATCATAGAACGATATGCTTTACTTTGTGATAAAAAGGTCAAGATAGAGAATGCCGAAAACTTCTATTCGGTAAGTCTGCCCATCATAAAAAACATCAACCCTTATGAAAATACTGATTCTTGAAGACGAACAGCGCAATGCCAAACGCCTCATAAGGCTGCTGAACGATATTGACAGAACATTTATTGTTGAAGGTCCGCTTGCCAGCATCAAAGAAACAGTCGAATTCTTTCAATCTGGCAAAACCACAGACCTCATCCTTGCTGATATCCGGCTAACTGACGGTTTGAGTTTCGAGGCTCTTAAACATGCCCAGGCAACCGTTCCCATCATATTTACCACCGCATACGATGAATATGCAGTACAGGCATTCAAGTTCAACAGTTTTGACTATCTTCTGAAACCGCTGGATCCGGATGAACTTGAAGCGGCCATTGACAAGGCAGTCAAAGCCGGAAAGAATTATACCGACGAAAACTTGCAACAGCTTTTTGACGCCTTACAGAAGAGCAAGTTCCGTTATAGGGAGCGTTTCCTGCTTCCTTATCGTGACGGATATAAGACCGTGCGAGTTTCGGACATCAACCATATCGAAACAGAAAACAAGATTGTACATCTTCGTCTCAACAATGGCACTTCCGAAGTGGTCAATGTGTCAATGGATGAACTTGAACACCAACTGAACCCGGACTATTTCTTCCGGGCAAACCGCCAATATATCATCAATGTAGAGCACGTTTTGTTCCTCGGTAATTATTTTGGAGGAAAGTTGATTGTCCGTTTGAAAGGTTATCCGAAGACGGAAATACAAGTGAGCAAGGAAAAGGCGCAGAGGCTTAAAGAATGGATTGACAGGTAGACTATTCTTGCAAAAAGAGTATCAAATATATTTAGTTTGTAAATCAAGTATCTAGATTTCTATTTATCAGTTAGAAAGCCAGATACTTGATTCTACTATATTTTCATCCCTTTCAGTTAGTTCTTATTCTTAACAGATGTCCGACAATGACATGGTCGGCAATGAAGTTACCCGTCGGACTTCGTTCACTTGCCGAACTGCGAACCAAAGGGACATCCAGCTATACCATAGAATCATCCCGTCTTTGTTGCCACTTAGCCTCCATTTCTCTTGAAAGCTCCATTATCTCCCGGCTCAGCTTCACAAGGTCGATGGTGCACTCCTCCAGCTTGTAGAGCAACGCCATCGCCTTCTTCTCCGAGAAGTGGATGCGCAGCTCCTTGACGACCTGATTGTAGTTCGTGCCTATGCCACGGAACTGGGCATGGAAATCCGACAGCTTGGTGTAGTAGTCCACCAGCGTCTTGTCCACTTTCAGCACCTTGAACTTCTGTCCGAAGAAGTGCGCCTTGAGAAAGACGGCTTTCGCGTACACGTTAGATTCCTCGTACATCGTCAGGAATCTGTTCCATTCCACATCATCGAAGCGCACCATCACGCAGTGCGTCTTCGGGTTCAACTTGGGATTTCTCCCGTACTTGCTCTTCTTTTTCATACTTCTTATTTTTTCAATTTTATGGCTTGTCCATTGTTTAATCTTTGATTAATGAACCCCGAAATTATCCGACTGCGGAGGATAATTCTGCCCACGGCGGTGAAGGTGTTTTCAGTTACTTAGAATTATTCGGGTAACTGAAAATATATCTTGCTATGTCTTTGAAGACATAACAATCCTCCGCTTGTCGGATTGTTTTCCGAGTGTAATCACTCATCTTGGGTATCGGTTAAGCCGATGAAGTGTATTCACCAGCCTAACCGACTTTCTGTAATCCCGTCAGAGCTTGCGCCACTGCTCGATGTCGTTCCGATAGGTGTCGAGGTGCAGGCGGACGAGGTTTTCAATCAGCCCCGATGCGCTCATACCCTTTCCTCCGAGGAAGCGGACAACCCTGTCCAGTTCGTCACGCACCGTCTCGCTGACAAACACGGGCTTGCGGTTGATAATCTTGGGGACTTGGAGATAGGTGGCGCGGTACTCCTCCAGCGACAGCCTGCGCTGCTTGCTGCTGACACGCTTCTGCGGCATTGCTGTTTCCCCGACCGCCTCACTTGACGGTTCATCCGCCATAGCGGTCTCCGTTTCTTCCGTGACGGTCTTGCCGGGCTGTTCCGGCTCATCCGGCTCCAGGCCGATACGCCTGTAGATGTCATTCATCGACTTGGGAGTGTAGGATTCCCTGCGTCCCATCTTTTCCACGATTTCACGAGCCTGCTGCTCTGTAATGCTTGGTTCTCTCTTCATTGTAAAAAACAAATTGATTAAGTTATTAACTGTGGTCTTGGTAAGCACCTCGACCGATTATCGGGAGCAAAGTAAGATGCTTCAGTGCAGTCTGTCAAGCACTTGGGTTCTCTTAGGCAATTTTGTATGGTTTTGCTTTATGGTGATAGAAATAACGGTGCAGACTTCACCGTTTTGCCGGATGTATATAACCGAAAGGGAAAAAGGTTTAGTTACGGGTGATTTTGAATTAAGCTCTTATTTGGGCTGTGGTGTCCTTATTAAATATAGGAATTAAGGGCTAAGGACTGGGCGGATTGGGCAATCGGTGAACCATGCCTGTGCCAACCTCTACCACCCTGTGCCACTTGCTGCCAGACCAAATTGAATCCATTGCCGGATGCCGGATTATGTATTTCTTTGCGGGAGAAGGAATGATAGCCGCCAAAGGAAAAGTCGGTATCACGGACAATGACTACCGTATCAGCGCAACATGCTACCACTTCCGGGAAACCCATTGTCAAGTAACGGATTATACATTCCTTTGCGGCATAAGAAACAGTAACAACTAAAAAAAGACAATATGGAAATCGTATCAATCGAAAGAAAGACCTTTGAGGAGCTGGTCGCCAAGTTCGACCGCTTCGTCTGCCGTATGGATGCCATCTGCCATCGGCACGGCGAAAAGAAAATGAGCGAGTGGATGGATAATCAGGACGTATGCCGGATGCTCAATATCAGCCCACGAACCTTGCAGACGCTTCGGGACAATGGGACTTTGGCATACAGCCAAATCAACCACAAGACCTATTACCGTCCCGAAGATGTGCAACGTATCGTCTCCATCGTGGAGGACAGACGGAAGGAAGCAAAGTTCAAAGGCAGGACAATCTGATAACCGAATAGAGTAATGACAATAATTCCACTAAATCCAGAGTAATATGAACGAACTGATTAACAAAGACAACGAGTGGATAATCCACTTCATGGGCAGTCTTGACCGTCTGCTGGACAACGTAGAGCATCTGACTGCCAGCTACCGCCCGACACTGAACGGGGAGCGTTTCTTCACGGACAAGGAGGTGTCGGCACGGTTGAAAGTGAGCCGCCGAACACTTCAGGATTACCGCAACGAAGGGCGGATAGCCTACATTCAGTTGGGCGGCAAAATCCTCTACCGAGAGTCCGACATCGAAAGGATGCTGACTGACAGCTACCGTACCGCCTACCGACAGACGGCTATCTGATTTTCTTGAAAGAGCGCAGTTTGCCGTCTGCCCTATGTTTGCGACAGCAATGGTACAATAAAAAAGGAACGGCTTACGGATGAAGCATCAATGTTTAGCTTCGTCTGTAAGCCGTTCCTTCTCTTTCTTCTGATTTCCCGTCAGTCGCTTGTTTCCGTTGCCGGATGCCCAAAATGCGTGTGGTTGGCAGGGGCAAGGTTTTCGGGCTGAATACGCTCAACCCCGTTGAGGAAGATTCTGCCCGAAACGGCTATGCCGCCCGACCTTGCCAATGCTGTCAGAGCCACACGCTACCTTTGCATCCGTGCATCGGGAACAGGTGGCTGACGGGAAGAACCTCGACTATACCATAGGTTGCCATTCTTACCATAGGAAACAAACAATGTAACCGGGATTCCTTTCTTGGTGGTGCAGATTTCATTTATTACGAACCGCCTGAACAAAAGGGTCTCTTTGCTACATATTCTGAAAGCGATGGCTATAATCATTTCAAAATTATACACATCATAACTGATGCCGTCAGTTTGCTTGATATACTTCATCGTATCAGTTTCGTTCAACTCTTTGTTCTTGTAAATTGCCTGTATCATCTTGCGGATATTGCAAGAGAACACCCCGAACAGGTCGGCTATCTCGAACTGGGTCATCCACACTGGGGCTGTCGGTACGGTGACCGCTCCCATTTTACTGATTGTTATTATTTCTCTGCTCATAATCCCTTTATTTTATGATGATTATATACTGTTTTCTTTCTTTTCGCCAGCCGATATTTTCTTTCTTCGCTCCATCAGTTTGTCCATGTCTTTGGAGATTTTATCATCGGTTATCCGTGCATACCCCTGAGTAGTTCTGATGTTGGAATGTCCCATCATCTTGGCGATGCTCTCAATCGGTATATCCGCTGAAATCAGGAAAGTTCCGAAGCTGTGCCGACTTTGGTGATAGCTCAGATTTTCCTCCTTGCCTATGGCAACACCCATCTCGTGGATGTCAAACCAAAGTGAATCACGGCTTGGGAGAGGAAACACGGGCTTCTCATCATCGGTTGTGTTGTACAACGACAATATCTGTTCCGCTATGGGATGTAAGGGTATGAAAGCCTCCACCTTTGTCTTCTTGCGGTTGATGCGGATATACCGTCTGCCCTCCGCATTCGTCCCGATATGATGGGGATGAAGAAGTTTGATGTCCACATACGCCAGTCCCGTCAGGGTCGAGAAGATGAAAGCCCGTCTTGCCAGTTCCATACGCTTGTCATACATCGGGGTGGAAAGTATCTTTTTGAACTCATCGCGGCTGATGTACCTGTGCCTTGCCTCCGGCTTCGGTTCATACTCCAAGTCCTCGCAGGGGTTCACACGGATAATCTCCTTATCGACTGCCAAATACAATAAACGATTAAGCCAGCACATACATTTGTTGGTTTGGGAAGAGCTGAAATTCTTGCACTTCTTCAGGAAAGCTTTATAGGACTTGCCAAAATCCTCCGTCACTTCTTCAAGAGGAATTTCCTTTTTCCCGATTGACGCTATAAAGTCCGTCAGGTATTTCTGATAATACATGGAGTGACGGTAGGAAGAAGTGGAATCTATTTCCTCGGAATGTTTCTTCAACCGCTCCCGTTCCCATTCACCCATTTGCAATAAGGTAGTCGGATGGATATTATTCAGGGAAATATGGTTCTTCAACATTTCCGCACTGACCACTCCTTGCGATTTAAGTATCTCGGTATAGGCTTCCTCAGTCAGACGCAGGTATTCCCGTAAGCGGTTGTTCTCCCTGACGGTCTTTATCTCATTCTTCCTGCCGTTCCAGTCTTCGGGGCGGCAATAGATACCTGTGCTTATGGCGGTCTGCTTGCCGTCAATGGTTATACGGCAGAGTACGGCGGTCGTACCGTCAGCCCTCACCTTGCTGCGGTTAATATATGGCAATAATGAAAATGTGCTTCGCATATTGTTGTTGGATTTATAGGGTTAGTTTGAAATCTTGTGTCGCCTCTATGAACTTGTCCATATCCTCGAAGAGTTTTTTCGGACTGACACGGGCATATACTTGAGTGGTGGAAATGTCGGAATGTCCCAGCATCCGGCTGATGGTCTCAATCGGCACACCCGCTTCGAGCGTTATCAGCGAGGCGAAACTATGCCTCGCCTGATGATAGCACAAATCATCCTTGATGCCAGCCAATGCCGCCAACGCCTTCATGTGTCTTCTAAGATTAGGCCAGCGTAGTAAAGGGAACAATGTGTCCCTGTCCTCACTGTGATACTTTTCAATCAGTGCAATCGCTTCGGGAAGCAACTTCACGCTTGCCCGATGTTCGTTCTTCTTCCTGCGGTATTTCAGCCACAACGCTCCGTTATCGTCCGTGTACAAGTTCTCATCGGTAATGGATATCACATCCGCATACGAGACCCCGGTATAACACCCGAAGAGAAACATATCCCTTGCCAGTATGTGAGATTTACGATGCGGTTCAATTTCCACATCACGGATTTTCTCGAACGATTCACGGCTCAATGCCCGTGGGGTTTTATCCGACTGCTTGGGCAGGGTGAAATGCTGGAAATGGATTTTGTCTGCATAGCCTTCCTTATAAGCCAGACGGCATATTTTTTTCAGTATGGCAAGGTGATGTCGGACAGTATCTATTGCATAACCCTTATTCTCCATAGCGAAAACCTGATAGTCATGGATGAACTGTTCCGTAAGCTGCCCAAATGCTAAATCCTTGACCTTGTACTGATGCCCAATGAACTCACCAAGTGTCAGACGCATATAATGATAAGTCGAGTAAGAAGTTTTCGCACGGTCAATACCAATACGGGCTTTGAGGTCGTCACAGACAACATCAGTCATTCGCATGAGTGTCATCTGCGTTTCCATACTTCCTTGAAAATGATTCTTCACATCGGTGGCATCGAAATCCATTTTACGGCTCACAAGGTTGTCAAAGGCGTTGTTTACCGCCAACAACAGTTTCTCAATCTTGGTGTTGGTTTCCACCGCCTCCTTGCTCTTGCCATTCAGACGGCTTTCACAGGGATTCCACAGTTCGGGAGGGCATGACAGCTTGCATCCGAACTGCGCCATCGTGCGGTTGACGGTAATGCGTCCCATGATGGGAGCCTTGCCCGACTTGTCCAGTCCGCTCTTTTTGAGGTAGAGCAGCACCTTGAATTTTTCTACTTTCATACGCTTATATTTTTAAGTGCAAATTTACTTGCCATATAAGCGTCCCTTGATGCGCAAAACACTGTGTATTAACGCAAACAAAACGGTGGGGATTTCTTTTCATCGCTTTCCGTTACCTGTTCCCGTTTCGGTAACTGCCCGGCTAACGGTTTGGTAACTGAACAACCTCAATATTCCGTTGTCGTTTGCATTTTTTCAACTTCGCAAAATACCGAAATATCGCTTATTCCTAACGGTTTACGTTTAATCTATACCTGTTCGCTGTTGCTTGCTTTGCCGTGTATATTCCATCAGAGCCGCCACACGGCAGCCACGACGATATTCCTCTCCAACGGTGTTCCCATCGAAACGGTCAGCTCCATGCTCGGACACAAGAGCATAAAGACGACGCAGATTTACGCAAAGATAACCAAAGAGAAGCTCAATCAGGACATGGAGAACCTTGCCGCAAGATTGAACGGCGTCGAGGAATTTGCAGGTTGCACCATCTAAAAAGAAAAGCCATGAAACGTGACACAATCATCATCGAGGACAAGGCAGTCAGCGTAACCGGTAACGACGTGTGGATGACCGCCACCGAAATAGCCGGATTGTTCCATACGACCGTCCCGGCAGTGAACGCCGCCATCAGAGCCGTCCGCAAGTCGGACGTGCTGAACGACTACGAGGTGTGCCGCTACATGCAGCTTGAAAACGGGCTGCACGCGGACGTGTACGCCCTTGAAATCATCATCCCGGTCGCTTTCAGGGTGAATACCTACAACACCCACCTGTTCCGCACATGGCTGGTGGGAAAGGCACTCTCACAAGAGAAACGGCAGACATACGTGATGTTCATACAGAACGGAAAAGCCGGGTATTGCTGATTGCACATACCCCATAAGACAAGTAAACGGGTAGCACCACAAAAGGTGTCACCCGTTTACTTTTTCATGAAACCGCCTCACTCCAGCGGCTTGCGGTAGTTCGCTTCCAGTACCCCGCGCAGCCCCGTTTCCGGGTAAAGCACCTTCCCTCCCAAAAGTATGAAGGGCAACACGCGGTTGTTGCGGTATTCCTGCAAGGTGCGCCGGCTCACACGGAGCAGTTCCGACACCTCGCCGTCCGTCAGGTAACGTTCCCCGTCCAGCGGAGGACGGTAGCTTTCCAGAAATGCGGACAGCCATTTCGAGCCTTTGCGCATATCCTGCACCACAGAGGCTATCGGCTCGTCTTCCATCGTAAAAACATCGTTGTTCTCGTTCATCATAACTTCGGATTCAGTGGGTGAATAAATCAAATCATCTGCCGTGCGGATAGAGCGTGCCGACAAGCGGTATCAGCCGCTTCACCTCCTCTGGCTTGTAATAGAACCTGCGGTTTATCTGCGAGTAGCCGATAAGCCGCCTGTCACGCAGCGTCTGCAACGTGCGCGGGCTTATTCTCAACTGCCCGCAGACCTCCTCGCCCGTGAGCCATCTTTCCATGCGCCCCGTGTCGCTTTTGCGCCTCAGGGCGGCGACCTTCTCCGAGAGTGCGCCGAATGCCGCCACCATCATCTCGAAAGTCTTTTTCTCGATAGATACTATTTCCATATTCATGTCATTTAGAGTTTGCCGCAAAGGTAACGAAACGGCATACAAGACGTATCGTTTTCCGCTGAAAGGCTGCCTGTTGCGCCGTTTGACCGGGTTACGGAGCCATCTTCCGCAAAAATCTTACGTGAGTCACGTAGTGAGTTGTTAAAGCCCCTTTTGTTTATTGCCGAATTTTGTCGCAGAAACAAAAAGAAAGGACTGAACATGAAAGTGATAACAATGGAAAGTTCCGCCTACAAGGAGATGATGGCGCAGATTGCGAACATCGCAGGGTACATCCGCGAGGCAAGGGACGAGAAGAAACGGAAGCGGGAAACCGAAGACAAGCTGCTTGACACGGCACAGGCGGCGAAGATGCTCAACGTGAGCAAGCGCACCATGCAGCGTATGCGCACCGACCACCGTATCGAGTATGTGGTGGTACGCGGAAGCTGCCGCTACCGCCTTTCCGAGATACTGCGGCTATTGGAGGACAACACAGTAAGGAACGAGGAAGGGACAATAGACACCCTGTTCCACAACCACACGCTGCGCACGGGCGGCAAACCAAAAGGAAGGAGGACATAGGTCATGGAACTGCTCACACGAAACAACTTCGAGGGCTGGATGCAGAAGCTGATGGAACGGCTCGACCGTCAGGACGAACTGCTGCTGGCGATGAAGGCTGAGGGGAAACAGCCCACTATCACGGAAAGCATCCGCCTTTTCGACAATCAGGATTTGTGCATGTTGCTCCAGATAAGCAAACGCACCCTCCAACGCTACCGCAGCGTAGGCGCATTGCCCTACAAGACGCTGGGCAAGAAGACCTATTACAGCGAGGAGGACGTGCTGACATTCCTTTCCAACCATATCAAGGACTTCAAAAAGGAAGATATAGCCTTCTACAAGGCTCGTATCCATAATTTCTTTCATAAATAACCCATTAAAACATTTTTCAGATGGCAAAGAAAAAAGACGAAAAGGACGTGCTGGTAGTCCGTGACGAGAAGACAGGCGAGATCAGCGTGGTAGCCGGGCTGAACGCGGACGGCACACCCAAGCGCACCCCCGCAAAAGCGGAGAACGCGCAGAGTTTCCTGCAATTCGACCGACATGGCGACGTGCTGGACAACTTCTTCAAGAACTTCTTCCGGCAGTGCAAGGAACCCAGCCGCTTCGGTTTCTACCGCATTGCGGCAGACCAAGCTGAAAATCTCTTAGAGGTGATGAAGCAACTGCTGAAAGACCCCGAAGCGAACAAGGAGCTGCTCGCCCCTCACAAGGTGGACACCTCCGACTATGAGAAGAAGGTGCAGGAAGAGATGGCAGCACAACAGACAGAGAAACAAGAACCTCAAAAACAGGAGAACATGGAACAACGGAAAGAACAGCAACAGGACAAATCCGAACAGATGCAGGGCAAACGTGGCTACCAGCCCATCGACGAGAGTAAAATCAACTGGCAGGAGCTGGAGGACAGATGGGGCGTAAAGCGGGACAACCTTGAAAAGTCCGGCGACCTTACGAAGATGCTCAACTATGGCAAGTCCGACTTGGTAAAGGTCAAACCGACCTTCGGCGGCGAATCATTCGAGCTGGACGCCCGCCTCTCCTTCAAGAAGGACGGTGAGGGAAACATCAGCCTCGTGCCGCACTTCATCCGCAAGGAGCAGAAGCTGGATGAGTACAAGGAACACAAATTCTCCGACAATGACCGGAAGAACCTCCGCGAAACGGGCAATCTCGGTAGGGTCGTGGACATTGTGGACAGGGAAACGGGCGAGATCATCCCCTCCTACATCAGCATCGACCGCAAGACGAATGAAATCACGGACATTCCGGCAAGCAGGGTGCGCATCCCGGAGCGCATCGGCAAGACGGAAATCACCACGCAGGAGCGGGACATGCTCCGCGCCGGACTGCCCGTACGCGACAAGCTCATCGAGCGCAACGACGGCAGAAAGTTCGTCACCACCCTGCAAGTGAACGTGGAGCAGCGCGGCGTGGAGTTCGTGCCGGGAACCGGCAAGTCGCCCCGTACCGCACAGACACAGGAAACCAAAGGCGACACATCGAAAAGTCAGGCGCAGGGCGGGGAAAATGCCGCACAGACCAAGAAGGAGCAACGCCGCAACACGTGGACGAACGAGGACGGCAGCATCCGCCCCATCAGCAAATGGAGCGGCGTGAGCTTCACCGACCAGCAGAAAGCCGACTATGTGGCGGGTAAAGCCGTGAAGCTGGAGAACGTGACCGACAAGCAGGGCTTCCATGCCACGATGTATATCAAGTTCAACCCGGAGAAGGGACGCCCGTACCGCTACGACACGAACCCTGACAATGCACAGCAGGTTGCTCCGTCCAACGAGAGCCGCACGCAGGTGGCGGTGAACAACGATGGCAAGACCAACGAGGCTACAAAGAATCTGAGAGAGCCGTTGCAGAAAGGTCAGACCAACCCGAAGGACGCCCGCCAGCAACAGCAGCAGGAGAAGCCGCAGAAGAAAACGGGCAAGGGCATGAAAATGTAATCCCGTGTCCGCCACTGAATCCAAAATAAAATCCAAAGTATCAACAAAAAAGAAGAAGACATGAAGACAATCATTGCAGAAAAGCCCTCCGTGGCACGTGAAATCGCCCGCATCGTGGGCGCGACAAAGAGAGAGGAAGGATATTTCGAGGGAGGCGGTTATGCCGTGACATGGGCATTCGGACACCTCGTTCAGCTTGCCATGCCCGACGGCTACGGCGTGCGCGGATTTGTCCGTGACAACCTCCCGATTATTCCCGACACATTCACGCTCGTCCCCCGTCAGGTCAGGACGGAGAAAGGTTACAAGCCCGACAGCGGCGTGGTGTCGCAGATAAAAGTCATCAAAAGACTGTTCGACACAAGCGAACATATCATCGTGGCGACCGATGCCGGACGCGAGGGAGAGCTTATCTTCCGCTACCTCTACCACTATACGGGTTGCACCACTCCTTTCGTGCGCCTGTGGATCAGCTCTCTCACCGACAAAGCTATCCGCGAGGGACTGCGGAAACTCGAAGACGGCAGCAAATACGACAACCTCTACCTCGCCGCCAAAGCGCGGAGCGAATCCGACTGGCTCGTGGGCATCAACGGCACACAGGCGTTATCCATCGCCGCCGGACACGGCACGTATTCCGTGGGGCGGGTGCAGACACCAACGTTGGCTATGGTATGTGAACGCTACTGGGAGAACCGCCGCTTTACGTCCGAAGCATTCTGGCAGCTCCATATCGCAACGGACGGTTGCGACGGCGAAGTCGTGAAATTCTCATCCTCCGAGAAATGGAAAGAGAAAGAACCGGCGATGGAACTATATAATAAGGTAAAGGCGGCAGGTTGCGCCACTGTCACGAAAGCCGAGCGCAAGGAGAAGACGGAGGAAACTCCCTTGCTCTACGACCTGACCACGCTCCAGAAAGAAGCCAACGCCAAGCACGGCTTCACGGCGGAACAGACGCTTGAAATCGCGCAGAAACTCTACGAAAAGAAGTTGATAACCTATCCGAGAACGGGAAGCCGCTACATCCCCGAAGACGTGTTTGCCGAAATTCCCAAACTGCTCGCTTTCATCGGCACACAGCCCGAATGGAAAGACAAGGTGCGGGCAAAAGCCGCCCCGACACGCCGCAGCGTGGACGACGGCAAGGTGACAGACCACCATGCCCTGCTCGTCACGGGTGAGAAACCGCTCTTCCTCTCCAAAGAGGACAATACCATCTATCAGATGATTGCCGGGCGCATGGTCGAGGCATTCTCTGAGAAATGCGTCAAGGATGTGACCACTGTCACGGCGGAATGTGCCGGAGTGGAGTTTACCGTAAAAGGCAGCGTCGTGAAGCAAACCGGATGGCGTGCCGTCTATGGCGAGGAAAAAGAGGAAATTACCATCCCCGGCTGGCAGGAAGGCGACACGCTGACACCGAAAGGCTCGTCCATTACCGAAGGAAAGACCAAACCCAAGCCGCTGCATACCGAAGCCACCCTGCTCTCGGCAATNCCAACGAGGCTACAAAGAATCTGAGAGAGCCGTTGCAGAAAGGTCAGACCAACCCGAAGGACGCCCGCCAGCAACAGCAGCAGGAGAAGCCGCAGAAGAAAACGGGCAAGGGCATGAAAATGTAATCCCGTGTCCGCCACTGAATCCAAAATAAAATCCAAAGTATCAACAAAAAAGAAGAAGACATGAAGACAATCATTGCAGAAAAGCCCTCCGTGGCACGTGAAATCGCCCGCATCGTGGGCGCGACAAAGAGAGAGGAAGGATATTTCGAGGGAGGCGGTTATGCCGTGACATGGGCATTCGGACACCTCGTTCAGCTTGCCATGCCCGACGGCTACGGCGTGCGCGGATTTGTCCGTGACAACCTCCCGATTATTCCCGACACATTCACGCTCGTCCCCCGTCAGGTCAGGACGGAGAAAGGTTACAAGCCCGACAGCGGCGTGGTGTCGCAGATAAAAGTCATCAAAAGACTGTTCGACACAAGCGAACATATCATCGTGGCGACCGATGCCGGACGCGAGGGAGAGCTTATCTTCCGCTACCTCTACCACTATACGGGTTGCACCACTCCTTTCGTGCGCCTGTGGATCAGCTCTCTCACCGACAAAGCTATCCGCGAGGGACTGCGGAAACTCGAAGACGGCAGCAAATACGACAACCTCTACCTCGCCGCCAAAGCGCGGAGCGAATCCGACTGGCTCGTGGGCATCAACGGCACACAGGCGTTATCCATCGCCGCCGGACACGGCACGTATTCCGTGGGGCGGGTGCAGACACCAACGTTGGCTATGGTATGTGAACGCTACTGGGAGAACCGCCGCTTTACGTCCGAAGCATTCTGGCAGCTCCATATCGCAACGGACGGTTGCGACGGCGAAGTCGTGAAATTCTCATCCTCCGAGAAATGGAAAGAGAAAGAACCGGCGATGGAACTATATAATAAGGTAAAGGCGGCAGGTTGCGCCACTGTCACGAAAGCCGAGCGCAAGGAGAAGACGGAGGAAACTCCCTTGCTCTACGACCTGACCACGCTCCAGAAAGAAGCCAACGCCAAGCACGGCTTCACGGCGGAACAGACGCTTGAAATCGCGCAGAAACTCTACGAAAAGAAGTTGATAACCTATCCGAGAACGGGAAGCCGCTACATCCCCGAAGACGTGTTTGCCGAAATTCCCAAACTGCTCGCTTTCATCGGCACACAGCCCGAATGGAAAGACAAGGTGCGGGCAAAAGCCGCCCCGACACGCCGCAGCGTGGACGACGGCAAGGTGACAGACCACCATGCCCTGCTCGTCACGGGTGAGAAACCGCTCTTCCTCTCCAAAGAGGACAATACCATCTATCAGATGATTGCCGGGCGCATGGTCGAGGCATTCTCTGAGAAATGCGTCAAGGATGTGACCACTGTCACGGCGGAATGTGCCGGAGTGGAGTTTACCGTAAAAGGCAGCGTCGTGAAGCAAACCGGATGGCGTGCCGTCTATGGCGAGGAAAAAGAGGAAATTACCATCCCCGGCTGGCAGGAAGGCGACACGCTGACACCGAAAGGCTCGTCCATTACCGAAGGAAAGACCAAACCCAAGCCGCTGCATACCGAAGCCACCCTGCTCTCGGCAATGGAAACGGCGGGCAAGGAAATTGAGGACGACGCACTGCGGCAGGCGATGAAGGACTGTGGCATCGGTACTCCCGCCACACGCGCCTCCATCATCGAAACGCTTTTCAAGCGCGGTTACATGGAACGCTGCAAGAAGTCGCTTGTTCCCACCGAAAAAGGACTTGCCCTCAATTCCGTCGTCAAGACGATGCGCATCGCCGATGTTGCCATGACGGGCGAATGGGAAAAGGAGCTGGCGCGTATCGAGCGCGGGGAACTGTCCGACGACACCTTCCGCAAGGAGATAGAGGCGTACACACGTGAGATAACCTCCGAACTGATCTCGTGCGACAAGCTCTTCGGCAGCCGTGACTCCGGCTGCGCGTGTCCCAAGTGTGGCACGGGCAGGATGCGGTTCTACGGCAAGGTGGTACGCTGCGACAACACGGAGTGCGGACTGCCCGTGTTCCGGCTGAAAGCGGGACGCACCCTGTCCGACGATGAAATCAAAGACCTGCTCACCGAAGGGCATACCAAGCTGCTCAAAGGGTTCAAGAGCAAACAGGGCAAGAGTTTCGATGCTGTTGTCGCCTTTGACGGGGAATATAACACGACTTTTGTGTTCCCGGAGGCTAAAAAGGACAAGAAATTTTCAGGACGGAAGAAATAGTATTAACTTTGCCACTTGTTCAGAGTAATGAATTGTTCTTCGATACCGGATTACACTCATACTTTGGATTTAGTGGTGGCACTCGGAGGGATACCGAGTGCCTTTTTCTTCCTTTTTCCAACCGATTATCCCGTTAATTATCAATCCGCTAAATCCAAAGTAATGAACAACAAGAAGAAAAACGAGGGTCAGACCGACTTTTCCTATTACGGTCTGTACCTGCTGGACTATCTCCGCACGAACAAGTTTGAACAGGCTGACGACACCGCTTTCATACGGGAACGGGCCGACCGTGCCGCCGAAACGTATGAGAGGGCACGGCTTGAAGGCTATCCCGCCGATGGTGCGCAGGAACTGGCGATGGACACGCTGCTGCGCGGGCTGCATTATTCCCGTTACGCCATCCTCCGCGAAGTCGTGGAAAACGAGTTTGCCGATGAAGTGCCGGAAGAGAAGCGTGAAGCCTTTGTCCTGAAACTGCTGCCGCTTGTCGGCAACGTGTTCTCCGTCTATGACCTCTCGGATGACAATTTCGCCCTGTCTTCCGATTACGACCTGCTCTACACGGAGCTGACGGGAGCAACCGTCCTTTACTTAGACGAATATGGCGTTTAACCGCAAACAGAAACTGCGGGACAACATCGAGGCGATACGGACGGCATTCATCCTTGACAGGGAAAATAGGACAGCGACAACCGAAGAGCGTGCCATACTTCAAAGGTACTGCGGTTTCGGCGGTCTGAAATGTATCCTCAACCCTGCAAAGGAACTGACGGATGCCGTCCGGTGGGCGAAATCCGACCTCGAACTGTTCGCCCCGACGGTGGAGCTGCACAGGCTTATCCGTGAGAACAGCAAGGACGAAACAGAGTACAAGCGGTTTGTGGATTCGCTGAAAGCGTCCGTGCTGACCGCTTTCTACACCCCCAAAGAGATAACCGACACCATCGCGGACGTGCTGGCAGATTACAGCGTCCGCCCCGCCCGTATGCTCGAACCGTCGGCAGGTGTCGGCGTGTTCGTGGATTCCATGCTGCGGCACAGCCCCAATGCGGATGTGATGGCTTTCGAGAAGGATCTGCTCACGGGTACAATCTTGAGGCATCTCTATCCCGACCAGAAAATGCGCACCTGCGGTTTTGAGAAAATCGAAAGACCGTTCAACAATTATTTCGACTTGGCGGTGTCCAACATTCCGTTCGGTGACATTGCCGTGTTCGACGCGGAGTTTCAGCGGAGCGACTCTTTCGGCAGACGCTCCGCCCAGAAAACCATCCACAACTATTTCTTTCTCAAAGGACTGGATGCCGTGCGTGACGGCGGTATCGTGGCGTTCATCACCTCGCAAGGGGTATTGAATAGCACCAAGACCTCCGTGCGTAACGAGCTGTTCAGTCAGGCCAATCTGGTATCCGCGATACGCCTGCCCAACAACCTGTTCACGGACAACGCGGGCACGGAGGTGGGCAGTGACCTGATTGTCCTGCAAAAGAACCTCAGCAAGAAGGAAATGTCGCAGGACGAGCGGCTGATGACCGTGATACAGACGGACACGAAAACCGCCCTGACCGACAACGCCTATTTCATCCACCACCCGGAACGCATCGTGCATACGATGGCGAAACTTGACACAGACCCCTACGGGAAGCCCGCTATGGTTTATCTGCACGAGGGCAAGGCAGCAGGCATCGCCGGGGATTTGCGCCGTATGCTCGACGAGGATTTCCATTACAGGCTTGCCATGCGCTTGTATTCGGGTTCAATCCGGCAGGCAGGAACGGAAGAAAAAGTTGCCGTTCAAAATAAAGTAGAGCGTCCTGCCATAAAATTGGAAACAGTATCCTCGGCGCAGACGGTGGAAACTCCGACAGAAAAGCCGCAACCCGCAGATGAAAAGCCGGAGATAGAACCGCGCCCGCAATATTCCGCAGGCGTGCAGCTCACCCTGCTTGACCTCTGGGGGATGACGGAAGAGGTCAGCCAACCGAAAACCTCCAAAAAGAAAAAGACGGTGAAAAAGGCAGTTACGGCAAAGTCCACTCCGCCCAAACCGAAAGTCACGGTTACACCGACAGCTCCAACTGCAAAACCCGCAATGGAGAATAAGGAGGTGAAAGCGGAGAACACCGCCAAGCCTGCCGACCCGGACGACATCTATGCCACACTGGACTGGGATACCAATCCTCCCATCAACGGTTTCTATGAAATGATGATGGGTTTGACGCCGGAGCGTAGGAAAGAACTTCGGGAACTGGCAAGGCAGCATAACGAGAAACAAGTGGCGGAAAAGACGGAAGTGAAAGCCGTGCCGGAAACTTCCCGTGAGCAGCCACGACAGGAGGAAACACAGCCGGAGGCAGTCGCCGCACCTGCCGTTACAGATACCCCATCGGAAGCGGTGGGGACTTTCCTTTTCCCCGACATCGAAGCGGAAAAGCCGAAGGAGGAAGTCGTGGACCTTTCTCCGCGTGCCTACCACCGCACGCCGGAGATGCACCTGCGCGAAGGGTCGCTGGTGGCTGACCGGGGGCGTCATAACATCGGCTACCTGAAAGACATCACGCCATACGGGGCGACATTCCAGCCGCTCGACCTGAAAGGATACCAGAAGGAAAAGGCGTTGTTGTATGTGTCGCTGCGTGACGCCTACGAGCGTCTGTACCGTTATGAATCGCTCCGGCGCGAGGCAAATGTTCCGTGGCGAGAGCATCTGAATACCTGTTACGATGAGTTTGTCATGCGCTACGGCAACCTCAACGCCAAGCAGAACGTGAAGTTAGTGATGATGGATGCGGGCGGGCGCGACATCCTTTCGCTGGAACGGATGGAAAACGGAAAGTTCGTCAAGGCGGACATCTTCGAGCATCCTGTTTCCTTCGCGGTGGAGAGCCATGCCAACGTAGGCTCTCCCGAAGAAGCCCTGTCTGCGTCGCTCAACAAATATGGTACGGTCAATCTCGACTATATGCGGGAGATAACCGACAGCACGGCGGAGGATTTGCTCACTGCCCTGCAAGGGCGCATCTACTACAATCCGCTCGTGACCGGTTACGAAATCAAAGACCGTTTCATCGCCGGAAATGTCATAGAGAAAGCGGAACGCATAGAGGCATGGATGGGTGACAATCCCGAAAATGAGCGTATGCCGGAGGTGAAGCAGGCGTTGGAGGCTCTGAAAGATGCCGAGCCGCAGCGCATCGCCTTCGAGGATCTGGACTTCAATTTCGGGGAACGCTGGATTCCGACGGGTGTCTATGCCGCCTACATGAGCCGGCTGTTCGACACGGAGGTGAAAATCGCCTATTCCGCAAGCATGGACGAGTTTTCGGTGGTGTGCGGCTACCGCACCATGAAAATCACGGACGAGTTTCTGGTGAAGGGGTATTACCGGAACTATGACGGTATGCACCTCCTAAAACACGCCCTGCACAACACCTGCCCTGACATGATGAAGTCCATCGGCAAGGACGAGCATGGCAACGACATCAAGATGCGCGACAGCGAGGGAATACAACTCGCCAACGCCAAGATTGACGAGATACGAAACGGCTTCTCCGAATGGCTCGAAGAGCAGTCGCCGCAGTTCAAGGAGCGGCTTGTGACGATGTATAACCGCAAGTTCAACTGTTTCGTGCGCCCGCGCTACGACGGCTCCCATCAGACCTTTCCCGACCTCAACCTGAAAGGGCTGGCAAGCCGGGGTATCAAGAGCGTCTATCCCTCACAGATGGATTGCGTCTGGATGTTGAAACAGAACGGCGGCGGAATTTGCGACCACGAGGTGGGAACCGGTAAGACGCTGATAATGTGCATCGCCGCGCATGAGATGAAGCGTCTGAATTTGGCACACAAGCCGATGATTATCGGGCTGAAAGCCAACGTTGCGGAGATTGCAGCCACCTATCAGGCGGCATATCCCAACGCACGTATTCTGTACGCTTCGGAGAAGGACTTTTCGACCGCCAACCGTGTGCGCTTCTTCAATAATATAAAGAACAACGACTACGATTGCGTCATCATGTCGCACGACCAGTTCGGCAAGATACCGCAGTCGCCGGAATTGCAGCAGCGCATCCTGCAAGCAGAGCTTGACACGGTGGAGGAAAACCTCGAAGTGCTACGGCAGCAGGGAAAGAACGTGTCGCGGGCGATGCTGAAAGGATTGGAGAAGCGCAAGCACAACCTTGAAGCGAAGCTGGAGAAGGTGGAACACGCCATAAAGTCACGCACGGACGACGTGGTGGATTTCAAGCAGATGGGCATCGACCACATCTTCATAGATGAGAGCCACCAGTTCAAGAATCTGACTTTCAACACGCGCCACGACCGTGTGGCGGGATTGGGAAACAGCGAGGGAAGCCAGAAGGCACTTAACATGCTCTTTGCCATACGCACCATACAGGAGCGCACAGGAAAAGACTTGGGTGCGACCTTCCTCTCCGGCACGACTATCAGCAACTCACTGACTGAATTGTACCTGCTGTTCAAGTACCTGCGCCCGAAGGAGCTGGAACGGCAGGACATAAGGTGTTTCGACGCTTGGGCGGCGATATTTGCCAAGAAGACGACGGATTTTGAATTTAACGTGACGAACAATGTGGTCCAGAAGGAGCGTTTCCGCTACTTCATCAAAGTGCCGGAGCTTGCCGCCTTCTATAATGAAATCACGGACTACCGCACGGCGGAGGATGTGGGCGTTGACCGTCCTGCCAAGAACGAGATACTGCACCATATACCGCCCACGCCGGAACAGGAGGACTTCATACAGAAACTGATGCAGTTCGCCAAGACGGGCGATGCCACCTTGTTGGGCAGGCTGCCGCTTTCGGAAACGGAAGAAAAGGCGAAGATGCTCATCGCCACGGACTATGCCCGGAAAATGGCACTCGACATGCGCATGATAGACCCGAATTACGAAGATCATCCCGACAACAAAGCGAGTCACTGTGCCAAGATGATCGCGGAGTATTATCAAAAATACGACGCCCAGAAAGGCACGCAGTTCGTTTTCTCTGATTTGGGGACATACCAGCCGGGCGACGGGTGGAACGTCTATTCGGAAATCAAGCGCAAACTGACGGAGGACTACGGTATACCGCCAAGCGAGGTGCGCTTCATTCAGGAGTGCAAGACCGACAAGGCGCGGAAGGCGGTGATAGACGCCATGAACGCCGGGACGGTGCGTGTGCTGTTCGGCTCTACCTCTATGCTCGGAACGGGTGTGAACGCCCAGAAACGGTGTGTGGCTATCCATCATCTCGATACGCCGTGGCGACCGTCCGACTTGCAACAGCGTGACGGACGCGGAGTTAGGGCAGGTAATGAGATTGCCAAACATTTCGCCGGGAACAACGTGGATGTAATCATCTACGCGGTGGAGAAGTCACTGGACAGCTACAAGTTCAACCTCCTGCACTGCAAGCAGACTTTCATAAGCCAGCTCAAAAGCGGTGCGATGGGTGCGCGTACCATCGACGAGGGGGCAATGGACGAAAAATCGGGCATGAATTTCTCGGAATACATGGCGTTGCTCTCCGGCAATACCGACCTGTTGGACAAGGCGAAACTGGAAAAGCGGATCGCATCGCTCGAAGGGGAACGCAAGTCGTTCAACAAGGGCAAGCGTGATTCGGAGTTCAAGCTGGAGTCAAAGACCGGCGAGTTGCGCAACAACACGGCTTTCATAGATGCCATGACGGAGGACTGGAACCGCTTCCTGTCGGTGGTGCAGACCGACAAGGAGGGCAACCGCCTTAATATAATAAAGGTGGACGGAGTGGATTCCGCCGATGAGAAGGTCATCGGAAAGCGTTTGCAGGAGATAGCCAAGAATGCCACGACCGGAGGGTTGTACACGCAGGTCGGTGAACTTTACGGTTTTCCGATAAAGGTGGTGAGCGAAAGGATACTCAAAGAGGGATTGGAGTTCACCGACAACCGCTTCGTGGTCGAGGGGAACTACAAGTACACCTACAACAACGGGCATCTGGCGATGGCTGACCCGTTGGCCGCCGCCCGCAACTTCCTCAACGCGATGGAGAGGATACCCTCCATCATCGACCAGTACAAGGCGAAGAACGAGGTGCTGGAGATGGAGATACCGCAGTTACAGGAGATAGCGGGTAAGGTGTGGAAGAAGGAGGACGAGCTGAAGCAGTTGAAGTCCGAACTTGCCGCCCTTGACCGAAAAATTCAGCTGGAGCTTGCGCCACCCACGCCCGAAGTCGCAGAAAAGGAGAATGAAGGGCAACAGCTCAAGCCGGAAGCGGAAGATGTGAGGAACAGGCAGGCGCAATATCCCGAAAATGCACCGCCGCAGATACGCAGTCCGGCGGATAGTATCGTTGCCAACCATGTCATAATCGGGCGTCCGGGACTGTATGCCAAGGAGGAAACCCGGTCCAAAGGATTGAAAATATAACCTAAGGAATTTTATCTGAAGTATTAATAAGGGCTATCCCAAAAGGTCTAAAAGTAAATTTTATCCTTTCTGCAAGTATCTATAGGATGGCAACTGCATTTTTTTCTTTTTGGGCAGCCCTTATTAAAATTTATTCTTATTTTAGGTTATATACATTCATGTCCATTTATGTAAAAAATTCCTGCTGACCTTGTTTATGTCTTGTCAGTCACCATTTGCAAAACCATATTTGACCCTCAAAGAGGCTGAATTTGATAAGTAACTTGCTACATACTCATAATAAGGAGCTAAATAGAACACGAATGGGAAATACACAAATGCTAAACTAAAGAAGATATTGGCCAAAATAAACGCTATACCGAGAGAGAAACTTGATTTTTCAACTTCCTAAAACGGTGTTGTTCAAACATTTCTACTTATTTGTACTTGCCAGTTGAACCTACGCTTCCCTAATAAAATGTCTATGGTAAAAAGTTAAAAAATCCTCCCACTTTTGTTAGATATATTTTTTTGTGTAATTTTGTAATCGTTATGCGGCAGTAATAATATACATATTAATACGAGTTAGTAATCCTGTAGTTCTCATATGCTACGAGGAGGTATTAAAAGGTGCGTTTCGACAATGCATCTACTGTAGTATATTATTGCTTAATCCAAATGAATATTATAAATTTAGGAATTCTTGCTCACATTGATGCAGGAAAAACTTCCGTAACCGAGAATCTGCTGTTTGCCAGTGGAGCAACGGAAAAGTGCGGCCGTGTGGATAATGGTGACACCATAACGGACTCTATGGATATAGAGAAACGTAGAGGAATTACTGTCCGGGCTTCTACGACATCTATTATCTGGAATGGAGTGAAATGCAATATCATTGACACTCCGGGACACATGGATTTTATTGCGGAAGTGGAGCGGACATTCAAAATGCTTGATGGAGCAGTCCTCATCTTATCCGCAAAGGAAGGCATACAAGCGCAGACAAAGTTGCTGTTCAGTACTTTACAAAAGCTGCAAATCCCGACAATTATATTTATCAATAAGATTGACCGTGCCGGTGTGAATTTGGAGCGTTTGTATATGGATATAAAAACAAATCTGTCGCAAGATGTCCTGTTTATGCAAACTGTTGTCGATGGATCGGTTTATCCGGTTTGCTCCCAAACATATATAAAGGAAGAATACAAAGAATTTGTATGCAACCATGACGACGATATATTAGAACGATATTTGGCGGATAGCGAAATTTCACCGGCTGATTATTGGAATACGATAATCGCTCTTGTGGCAAAAGCCAAAGTCTATCCGGTGCTACATGGATCAGCAATGTTCAATATCGGTATCAATGAGTTGTTGGACGCCATTTCTTCTTTTATACTTCCTCCGGCATCAGTCTCAAACAGACTTTCAGCTTATCTCTATAAGATAGAGCATGACCCCAAAGGGCATAAAAGAAGTTTTCTTAAAATAATTGACGGAAGTCTGAGACTTCGAGACGTTGTAAGAATCAACGATTCGGAAAAATTCATCAAGATTAAAAATCTAAAGACTATTTATCAGGGCAGAGAGATAAATGTTGATGAAGTGGGTGCCAATGATATCGCGATTGTAGAAGATATAGAAGATTTTCGAATCGGAGATTATTTAGGTGCTAAACCTTGTTTGATTCAAGGATTATCTCATCAGCATCCCGCTCTCAAATCCTCCGTCCGGCCAAATAAGCCCGAAGAGAGAAGCAAGGTGATATCCGCTCTGAATACATTGTGGATTGAAGACCCGTCTTTGTCCTTTTCCATAAACTCATATAGTGATGAATTGGAAATCTCGTTATATGGTTTGACCCAAAAGGAAATCATACAGACATTGCTGGAAGAACGATTTTCCGTAAAGGTCCATTTTGATGAGATCAAGACTATCTACAAAGAACGACCTATAAAAAAGGTCAATAAGATTATTCAGATCGAAGTACCACCCAACCCTTACTGGGCCACAATAGGGCTGACTCTTGAACCCTTACCGTTAGGGGCAGGGTTGCAAATCGAAAGTGACATCTCCTATGGTTATCTGAACCATTCTTTTCAAAATGCCGTTTTTGAAGGGATTCGTATGTCTTGCCAATCTGGTTTACATGGATGGGAAGTGACAGATCTGAAAGTAACTTTTACTCAAGCCGAGTATTATAGCCCGGTAAGTACACCTGCTGATTTCAGACAGCTGACCCCTTATGTCTTCAGGCTGGCTTTGCAACAGTCAGGTGTGGACATTCTCGAACCGATGCTCTGTTTTGAGTTGCAGATACCCCAAGTAGCGAGTTCCAAAGCTATTACAGATTTGCAAAAACTGATGTCTGAGATTGAAGACATCAGTTGTAATAATGAGTGGTGTCATATTAAAGGGAAAGTTCCATTAAATACAAGTAAAGACTATGCCTCAGAAGTAAGTTCGTACACTAAGGGCTTAGGCATTTTTATGGTTAAGCCATGTGGGTATCAAATAACAAAAGACGGTTATTCTGATAATATCCGCATGAACGAAAAAGATAAACTTTTATTCATGTTCCAAAAATCAATGTCATTAAAATAATGGAGCGGTCAGGAAATTTCTATAAGGCAATACGGTTGGGATATATACTTATCTCCATTCTTATCGGATGTATGGCATATAATAGCCTCTATGAATGGCAGGAGATAGAAGCATTAGAACTTGGCAATAAAAAAATAGACGAGCTCCGAAAAGAAATAAACAATATCAATATTCAAATGATAAAATTTTCTCTATTGGGTGAAACAATACTGGAATGGAACGATAAAGATATCGAGCATTACCATGCACGGCGTATGGCAATGGACAGTATGCTCTGCCGTTTCAAGGCCACCTATCCAGCAGAGCGCATCGATAGTGTGCGCAGTCTTTTAGAGGATAAGGAACGACAGATGTTCCAGATAGTCCGGTTAATGGATGAACAACAATCTATTAACAAGAAGATAGCCAATCAAATTCCGGTTATTGTACAGAAAAGTGTGCAGGAACAGTCCAAAAAGCCAAAACGAAAAGGTTTCTTAGGCATATTCGGCAAAAAAAAGGAAGTAACTCCAGCAGTATCAACCACTATCCTTCATTCGGTCAATAGAAACGTAATCAGCGAACAGAAAGTGCAGGATCGCCAATTGTCGGAACAAGCCGACAGCCTTGCAGCTCGTAATGCAGAACTTAACAGACAACTGCAAGAATTGATTTGCCAAATAGAAGAAAAGGTACAAACCGAACTGCAAAGCCGGGAAAACGAAATAGTTGCCATGCGTGAAAAGTCATTTATGCAAGTAGGCGGTTTAATGGGATTCGTTCTTCTATTGTTGTTAATTTCCTACATCATCATACATCGTGATGCAAAAAGCATTAAACAATACAAGCACAAGACAACTGATTTGATAAGGCAACTGGAACAATCCGTACAACGGAACGAGGCACTGATAACGTCAAGGAAGAAGGCGGTACATACTATCACCCATGAACTGCGCACACCGCTGACAGCAATAACAGGCTATGCCGGACTGATACGGAAAGAACAGTGTGAGGATAAGTCCGGGCAGTATATCCAAAACATACTGCAATCCTCCGACCGTATGCGGGATATGCTTAACACTTTGCTTGACTTCTTCCGCCTGGACAACGGCAAGGAACAGCCCCGTCTGTCACCCTGCCGGATTTCAGCAATCACGCACACACTTGAAACGGAGTTCATGCCTGTTGCCGTGAACAAAGGGCTGTCCTTGTCCGTGAAGACTGGACACGATGCCATTGTATTGACCGACAAAGAGCGAATAATACAAATCGGGAATAACCTGCTGTCAAACGCTGTCAAGTTCACAGAAGAAGGCGGTGTTTCTTTGATTACTGAATATGATAATGGAGTTCTGACACTGGTCGTTGAAGATACAGGTACAGGCATGACAGAAGAGGAACAGAAACAAGCGTTCGGTGCGTTTGAACGTCTATCAAATGCCGCCGCAAAGGAGGGTTTCGGGCTTGGGCTTGCCATAATGCGTAATATTGTGTCGATGCTTGGCGGAACAATCCGTTTAGACAGCAAGAAAGGGAAAGGCAGTCGTTTCACAGTTGAAATTTCTATGCAGGAAGCTGAAGAACAGCTTGGATATACAAGCAATACACCTGTTTATCATAACAATAAATTCCATGATGTTGTCGCCATTGACAATGATGAGGTATTACTTCTGATGCTGAAAGAGATGTATTCCCAAGAAGGAATACACTGCGACACTTGCACCGATGCTGCGGCACTGATGGAAATGATACGCCAGAAAGAATACAGCCTGTTGCTGACAGACTTGAATATGCCCGATATAAACGGTTTCGAATTGCTGGAACTGTTGCGTTCGTCCAACGTGGGCAATTCACCAACAATCCCGGTGGTTGTGGCAACCGCTTCGGGCAGTTGTAACAAAGGGGAACTATTGGCAAAAGGCTTTGCCGGATGCCTGTTCAAACCGTTCTCCATATCGGAACTGATGGAGGTTTCCGACAGGTGTGCCATAAAAGCGACACCGGACGGGAAACCGGACTTTTCCGCCTTATTGTCCTATGGCAATGAAGCCGTCATGCTGGAAAAGTTGATAACTGAAACAGAAAAGGAAATGCAGGCGGTACGGGATGCAGCAAAAGAAAAAGACCTGCAAAAGCTGGATTCCCTGATCCACCACCTGCGCAGTTCGTGGGAGGTGCTCCGTGCCGACCAACCGCTGAATGTACTTTACGGATTGCTTCGTGGCGATGCTCTCCCGGATGGTGAAGCGTTAAGCCATGCCGTGACTGCCGTGCTGGATAAGGGAGTGGAAATAATACGGTTGGCAGAAGAGG
Organism: Parabacteroides bouchesdurhonensis; assembly: GCF_900186615.1. Lineage (GTDB taxonomy): Bacteria > Bacteroidota > Bacteroidia > Bacteroidales > Tannerellaceae > Parabacteroides > Parabacteroides bouchesdurhonensis. The sequence goes on along the minus strand of NZ_LT896588.1, from coordinate 2,638,988 downwards.
AAAGGAGAAAATACGAAGATGAATAAGACAAAAATAATTGTGGTGGAAGACAACATCGTGTATTGCGAATATGTCTGCAATATGCTGTCACGGGAGGGCTACCGCAATATGAAGGCTTACCACCTCTCAACCGCGAAGAAACATCTGCAACAGGCAACAGATAATGATATCGTGGTTGCCGACCTGCGTCTGCCTGACGGCAGTGGCATAGACCTTTTGTGCTGGATGCGAAAGGAGGGAAAGATGCAGCCCTTCATCATTATGACCGACTACGCCGAAGTTAATACCGCCGTGGAAAGCATGAAACTCGGCTCGATAGACTATATTCCCAAACAGCTTGTGGAGGATAAACTTGTCCCCCTGATCCGTTCCATACTGAAAGAACGTCAGGCAGGACAACGCCGTATGCCTATATTCGCCCGTGAAGGTTCCGCCTTTCAGAAAATCATGCACCGCATAAGGCTGGTAGCCGCCACCGATATGAGCGTGATGATATTTGGTGAGAACGGCACGGGCAAGGAGCATATTGCCCACCTGTTGCATGACAAGAGCAAACGTGCAGGCAAGCCATTTGTGGCGGTGGACTGCGGTTCACTCTCCAAAGAGCTTGCACCGTCGGCTTTCTTCGGACACGTCAAAGGTGCATTTACAGGTGCGGACAATGCCAAGAAAGGATATTTCCATGAGGCGGAAGGCGGCACGTTGTTTCTGGACGAGGTAGGAAACCTCGCGTTGGAAACCCAACAGATGTTGCTCCGTGCCATACAGGAGAGGCGGTATCGCCCGGTCGGAGACAAGGCAGACCGGAATTTCAATGTCCGCATCATCGCTGCTACCAATGAAGATTTGGAGGTATCGGTGAATGAAAAGCGTTTTCGGCAGGATCTTCTGTACCGCCTGCACGACTTCGGGATAACCGTTCCTCCGTTGCGTGACTGTCAAGAAGACATTATGCCGCTGGCAGAGTTCTTCCGTGATATGGCAAACAGAGAGCTGGAGTGTAGCGTGAGCGGGTTCAGTTCCGAAGCACGTAAAGCGTTGCTGACACACGCATGGCCGGGCAACGTGCGGGAACTTCGGCAGAAAGTTATGGGTGCTGTATTGCAGGCGCAGGAAGGTGTTGTCATGAAAGAGCATCTGGAACTTGCCGTGACGAAACCGACCTCTACTGTCAGCTTCGCCTTGCGCAATGACGCGGAGGATAAGGAGCGGATATTGCGTGCGTTGAAACAGGCAAACGGCAACCGGAGTGTCGCCGCAGAACTGCTCGGCATAGGCAGGACAACACTATACAGCAAACTTGAAGAGTATGGACTTAAATATAAATTCAAGCAATCATAGCCCGTAATTCACTGAATTTGGCTATCTTTGCATAACATTTGAGAAAAACGGCGATTGGCAGGAGCTTTTCGCCGCCAACATATAGGATAAGACCGCAAGGCGTTTCAAGCGAAAATCTGGTAAATTGGAACTACGGAGACGATTGCGTGATGCTTATGCTATGCTTACGCATAGCGTGCATTCACGTACTCTCCGTAAAGGCTTTACCAGAGCCATCGCTTGAAGGTAGTGTGAATTGCACGCTACTTTTTTACCCTTGCCTAACGAAAGGAAACGATTATGGGTAAAGTTCAGATTCTCGCCGTACTGACGATGGACGGATGTCTTTCTTCAGAGTTATATGATAAAGCACATCAGGATTTGTGCCTTGACCGTTGCGGTCTTGATGAAATCAGGAAGAAAGCCTTTTACCGTGTGACACCGGACTATTCCATTTCAATGCTGCACGAATGGAGAAAAGACTGCACAAACATCCGTTACCTCGCGGAAGCCACACCGGACACGGCAGACTATATAAACGGACTGCTGCGGATGCACGCTGTGGATGAAATCATACTATACACCGTTCCTTTCATATCCGGAAGCGGACGACATTTTTTTAAGTCGGCTCTGCCAGAGCAACACTGGACGCTTTCCTCTTTGAAAAGCTATCCCAACGGTGTATGTCGCATTATCTATATCCTTGATAAAAAAGCAAGATAGCCAAAATGTGCGGCAAGCATACATTTCTATTTTCAGGAATAGAATAAATGTTCCGATTACAAACAATTTAAGTCGGAGATAATTTGTCCTTGTGAAAAAATACTGAATTTTATACCTCTGAAATCCAGCACTTTGTAAAATTGAGTGTTGGATTTTTTATTTTCTGCCGCGTTTTTTGCCAATTATATTCATGTGCGCACGCAGAAAACAAAGTGTAATTTTCAAAATTGACAGAACCATGAATTATTTCTTGCTGGCGGAAACCGACTTTTTCCGCCTGATAAACGAAGCCGGCGACTGCAATATGGAAACGGCATACACGGCTTTCGCCACCCAAGTGATCGAACTGTGCAACGGCGGCATGGACATGAACCTTACCGTCATCGCGCTTGCCTACATCGAAATCGAGTTGCAGCACCATCCCGTACGTAATCTGTCAGAAGAAAAAAGAGAGATTGCCGCCTACGTCAGCAAGGCTCTGTCTTTCGTAAGAAAGATGCAGAAATTCCTTGCCACGCCCCAAGTGCCACCACTAATATCCGCCAACAACGCAACAGAAACCACCGCCAGCCTTCTTCAATGGACGGGCAATGCCATCGACCTCGTGGAACTTATCTACGGCATAGACGTGATGGGCTGCATCAACAACGGCAATATGCCGCTCAAACAGCTCGCCCCACTTCTCTATAAGATATTCGGGGTTGATTCTAAAGACTGCTACCGCTTCTACACTGATATCAAACGCCGGAAGAACGAAAGCCGCACCTATTTCATTGACAGGATGCAGGAAAAACTGAACGAGAGAATGTTGCGTGATGAGGAGTTGGAGCGGATGAGAAAATAAAAAAATATCCATTACATATGAGAAGACAGGAATACTCGTATCCTGTCTTTTTATTTTCATTTAATTATATATTAATTAGCACAATATATGTGAGTTTTTCATTCCTATAAGGACAAATTTCAGAAACGTATGTCTGGTAAATTATTGAGTCATCATAGTATGAACATATATCATTACTAAAAACAATGAAACAACTTCCATAAGATTGTGGTTGTAAAAATCGCCATTTAATAGCCCGTTTTTTTTGTAAAATTCGCCAATTAAAAAAATATGATTATCTTTGCATTATATTTTATAAGGTATGGAAACAGTAAATAGAATACTTCAAGAGAAGATTACAGCACGAATCGCGCCCAATAAAGCAGTACTGATTTTTGGTGCTCGCCGTGTTGGTAAAACGGTAATGATGCGTAAAATTGTGGACAACTATTCAGGTAGGACGATGATGCTCAACGGCGAAGACTACGACACATTAGCACTATTGGAGAATCGCTCAATAGCCAATTATCGGCATTTATTGGATGGTATTGATTTGCTGGCTATTGATGAGGCACAGAACATACCACAAATCGGTAGTATTCTGAAGTTGATAGTTGATGAAATACCGGGAATAAGTGTCTTGGCAAGTGGTTCTTCGTCATTCGATTTGCTGAATAAGACTGGTGAACCGTTGGTCGGCCGCAGTACGCAATTTCTCCTTACACCATTCTCGCAACGGGAAATCGCACAGACGGAAACGGCACTTGAAACCCGCCAGAACCTCGAAGCGCGCTTGATTTACGGTTCCTATCCCGAAGTAGTAATGATGGAGAACTATGAACGTAAAACAGACTACCTACGTGATATTGTCGGTGCATACCTGCTTAAAGATATCTTAGCAATTGACGGCTTAAAAAATTCGAGCAAGATGCGCGATCTACTGCGATTGATAGCTTTTCAGTTGGGCAGCGAAGTTTCTTACGAAGAGTTAGGTAAACAACTCGGCATGAGCAAGACGACCGTTGAAAAATACCTCGACCTATTGGAAAAGGTCTTCGTTATCTATCGTCTGGGGGCTTATTCGCGTAACCTACGCAAGGAGGTTACAAAAGCTGGCAAGTGGTACTTCTACGACAACGGCATTCGCAATGCCATTATCGGGGCTTTCTCACCGCTGGCCATTCGGCAGGATGTCGGTGCGCTGTGGGAGAACTACATCATCGGAGAGCGGCGCAAAGCGAACTTCAATGAGGGACTGCACAGGGAGTTCTATTTCTGGCGCACCTACGACAAACAGGAAATCGACCTGATTGAGGAGAGTGCCGACAGTCTTACCGCCTTGGAGTTCAAGTGGGGAAATAAAATGCCGGCCGCACCGAAAGCCTTCCAAGAAGCCTATCCCTATGCCGAGTTTCATGTGGTAAATCGGGAGAATTATTTGGAGTTCGTATAATCAATAAATTACGTATATGGAAACAAAACTACAATCCAAACAGCAATATCCGCGGTTTATCCAAAATAAACCGTGTGGTATTGACAAATTCGATGGAGGTTCGCAAGAAAGGTTGGCAAAAACTATTGCTCGCCATTTTTGTCAGAATGATTCATTGGATGAGGAATGTACTTTACCTCGAATTATCGGCATCGAAGGTATTTGGGGATCTGGAAAATCCAACGTGGTTAAAATGTTGGAACGTGAATTATCAGACGACTATTACTTTTTTGAGTATGACGCATGGGGACATCAAGAGGACTTGCAACGCCGCTCTATATTGGAATTGCTTACAAGCAAACTTATTGATGATGGTATCCTATCTGGAAATGCAACAATAAAAGTCAAAGGTGGAGGTACGAAAACCGTATCATGGTCTGAAAAGCTGAAATATTTATTAGCCCGTAAAACGGAGACCGTAACCGAAAAATATCCCCTTATCAGTAATGGTATGGTTGCGGCATTTTTGGTTGCAGTTTTAACTCCGATATTTACATTTATTGCGTATGCAGTAAAACCTACACCCACAACATGGTGGTTTTCTTTATTGTCTATTATCATAGCTGCACTGCCAGTTCTTATTGCATTGTGCGTTTGGAAATGGGCATATAGCAAAGATCATAAATATGGATGGAGTTATATGTTAGCTATTTATCAAGATAAAGTCGAAAAGGACGTTTGCTATGAGACTTTGAGCGAAGACGAACCAACGGTTTACGAGTTCAAAACATGGATGCAAGACATTTCTGATTTTATCAAGGAAAAAGGACAACGTAAATTAGTCCTTGTTTTTGACAACATGGATCGTCTCCCCGCTGAAAAAGTAAAAGAATTATGGTCTTCTATCCATACGTTCTTCGCCGATAGCGGTTTTGAAAATGTTTGGGCTGTTATTCCTTTCGATGAAACACATTTAGCTTGTGCATTCGGAGATGAGACCGACGAACAAACGAAACAACTGACCAAGTATTTTATCAATAAAACTTTCCCTATTGTTTATCGTGTTGCTCCTCCTGTTATTACCGACTATCGAAGTATATTCAACAAACTGTTTGTTGAAGCATTTGGAGAAACAGAAAATGAAGCGAAAGAAACTAAAATCGGATATTCAGATTGGTAAATCCTAATGCCAATGTTAGGGAAATTATATCATATATCAATGAGATGGTCGCTCTTAAACAAGAGTGGTGTAACGAAATTTTGATGATAAACATAGCATTGTTCTGTTTGAAGAAGACGGATATTCTGGCAAATCCAGTAGAACAAATATTGTCCGGCGACTATCTGAATGGCATTCAAACAATAATTAACAATGATCTGCAAACACAACGCGAAATTGCAGCTTTGGTATATGGTGTCGATGTTGAAGATGCTCGACAAATTCCATTGAAAAAATATATTGAAGGCTGCATCAACGGAGAAGAAGACCACGACATAAATCAATATGCAGAGACTAATAAACAATTTGACACTGTATTAGAAGAAGTTATACAATGTATGGACAATGCGCTTATCGATAAGATTATACATTGTTTGCATAAATTAACTCGAAAGAGCGATGTTATTCTGCGTGTATGGCAAAGAATAGCACAATTGAAATTAAAAGAATCCATAGAGAAGCAGGTGTTCCCTGTCGAATACCAAGAACTGCTGTTGCATTTAGACACGGAAAGCCAAAACCATGTGATTGCTCAATTATATAAGAAGATAGTTCGGTTCAATGACTTCAATGGCGGCGACTATTTCAAAACGTTAGATGCAATAGACAGGTTTATTGCGCAAAATAAGTTGGCGTGCGATTTTACGTCATTGATTGAAGCAAAAACAGTCAAGCCAAATACATTTATCGATTATATTCAAGCTGCAAATGCAACAGATGCTGCCTATCGGGATAACGCGACAACTAAAGCATATAAATATTATCAAGTAGCAACAAATTCGGAGGCGCTCGATAATTATTTGGCAAACTTACTACCCGATAATTTCGACCATGCAGATATTGTAAAAACGTTAAAAGATAATTCTACCTATACGTTTCCAACGCTTTTGCAAGCGATCACGAATTGCATTGATGAACAGAATGTAAATAAAGATAATATAGGGGCTATATTTACAACCTATCGTTTATTGGCATCTGACGAAGAAAGACCTTTACCTGTAACGTTAGATTCAACCTACATAAATCAGTTGCATTCTGAATTAGAAACTGATGGCCGAAACATTAAAGAGTCTGGATATTACGATTTAGTCGCCATGCAATTGGCACATGGTCATTCCGTTTCCTTAATAGAGGGTGGAGATATAAAATATGTTGCAGAACTCATGGACTATTATGTGGATCATGGAGACTTATTAGTAAATAGTGTGGGATGGAATATACCGCTATTAAATGAAACACTACAATACATGGTAAATCATAAACTTGGCTATAAATTATTGCTCTCAGACATATTGCCCCAATTTGAAGATATTAAGAACAGAATAGGTGTAACGGATGAGGTATTTATCGAGCATTTAGCAGAGTGGAATACCGATTTGGATAAGTATATCACTAAGAACAATATTAAAGATGTAATTCCTGACGCATCTTTTTACGATTTGACCACTAAAATAAGCAATGTCCTGACCGATCATATCAATAAAATAGCGTTCGAAGCGTTGTCTGAAATAAGTGTTGATACATTATACGCCCAAAGAACAGCACATACATCATATTATTGGTTTGTCGCAATAAAACATTTACTGGCTAAAATCAAATCCTTGCCAGATAACTTGACTGAATTTGGCAAAAAGATTCTGATGGATATTGCTTCTGGAACTCAAAGTTTGAATCCTTTCCCTAATTGTTTCAAGAATATAGTTGAAAGATTGGATAAACGAAAAATTAAATCGACAGTTACCGATATAAGAAATGATTTCTGCATCGGTAAAAAGACTATCAATGCAATAAAGTTTCAATTTTTCGAAACATGGCTTAGATCGCATGGTAATTTGAAAAGTCAAGCTGGAGACGTTATTGATAAAATAGTGAAACCTGTAATTTCCGATGGGGCATGCCGTTCATTGATTCTGCAAAACAAAGATTTTTATATGGATTTAATAAATACAGCAGGGGATGATGCTTATGAATTGAAAAAGAGTCTCCGAAACCTCATACAAAAAGATTCAGATCCGCAATTGGTTAAATTTGTCAATTCGATAGATTCAGTACCTGAGGTTGAAACCGCGTAAGTATTTGTCTAACAAGTCCGAATTTTACGATTTTACCCGTCAGAACTGAAGTGCCCCCCAAAAAAATTGTATCCAACTTTTGGGGGTCACTTCAAACTTCGATAGGGATAATTTTCAATTTTGGGGACTTGTTAGACAGTCTCATTATCTGGTAGCAGTTTACACAGCACCGGATCGTTTTTGATACGCTCCAGTTCCTCCTGCACAATCTGCTTCACCTCTTCCTTGATGCGCCGGTAGTTCGCCTGCACCGTTTCCTTCATGCGGTCGTTGCCGTCCTCGTCCGTGAAGTTTGTAATGACGGGAATTTTCTTGTAGGCACTTTCTTCCCGTTTCACCTTTTCGGCATCCACCACAATCTCGCAATGAAAAATCTTCTGCTCGATACGCTCGTTGAAGTTGTCGGATACAGAACCGACAAACATTCCCTGCGTAAGCCCGGAAATCTTACTCGGTGGAATGAGCGCGTCCATCTGCGTGTTGATGGAGGTGGAAACATCCTGCCGGTTGATGGAGATGGACTGCCGTTTCTGCAACACCTTACCGAACCGCTCGGAGAGCGTCTTGGCTGTTTCCCCCACCACCTGACCGGAGAAAATATTGCCGACAGTGTTCATCACCACTTTCGCCTCTTTGTCCCCGTAGTCACGCACTAACTGGCTGAAATCCTGAAAGCCCAGACACACGGCAACCTTGTTGCTTCGGGCGGTAGCTATAAGATTGTCCAACCCTTTGAAGTATATTGTGGGCAACTCGTCGATGATGACCGATGACTTCAGCATCCCCTTCTTGTTGATGAGCTTCACGATACGGGAATTATACAGACCGAGTGCCGCACCGTAGATATTCTGACGGTCGGGATTGTTACCCACGCAGAGGATTTTCGGCTCTTCGGGATTGTTGATGTCCAGCGTAAACTCGCTGTCTGACATCACCCAGTAGAGCTGCGGTGAAATCATCCTCGAAAGCGGGATTTTTGCCGACGCTATCTGACCCATGAGCTGCTCCGCAGCCCCTCCAAGCCACGCATCCATGAACGGCGAAAGGTAGTTCTCCAGCTCCGGATAAGAGGTCAGTATCGGAAATATATCCTCGTAACGGCGGTTCAGAAACTCGATAGCATGGGGAAACGTGCAAAACTTCCCGTTCTGATAGATTTTGAGATACCAGATAATACTGGCAAACAGAATGATAGGTGACTCCACGAAGAAGTCGCCCTGCTTTTGCACCCACGTTTTATTGAGGTTGAGCATTATTGTGTAGGCACTCTCATAGGCATCCGTAATATCTTCCATAAAATCCGGGTGAATGGGATTGCACCGATGAGAGCGTCGCGGGTCGTCGAAGTTGATCACATAGAACTTCGGCTTTACCTTGTAGCCGTCCGGGTGGTTCAGCAAATGGTTGTAGGCAATAGTAGATAGGTCGGGATACTTGAAATCGTAGATGTATTGACTAAAGCCCTTTTCAATCTGTTGCTTGATAAAATTGTTTACCACGGCATAGGACTTGCCGCTGCCCGGCGTACCCAACACGATGGACGCACGGAAGGGATTAACTACATTGATCCAACCGTTGTTCCAGCGTTTCCTGTAATAGAAACGTGTCGGCAGATTGACCGAATACTCGCTTTCGATAAGCCTCGTTTCCTGCATGAAACTCTCGTTCTCGTTGTTGAAAACATCCTCCATCAAATTGTGTTTCAACAGGCGGCTCATCCACAGACCACCCATCAACAGGCAGACATAGCCCGTTCCAATGGTAAGGACATACAGTCCCGTCACCGCTTCAAGCGGCAGCGGCAGGGGCAGCAACCACCAGTTCAGGAAAAACAGCACGAACCCGACGGCAAATGCTGTCCAGATTCTCCCCCAAGTGATTTTCTCACCCTTGACACCCTTCGTACCCAGACAGGACAAGGCAAGCAAAAGGACGGAAAACAGCTTCGTGTAGAGAATGGAATGGAACAGCCCCGCCGTGCGGTCGAAGTTCAGAAGGATTTTGTCCACCACGCCGATGTTCACGCCCCACAGCCGGATGGCTTCGTAGCAGAACCAGTACACGTTCATGACCACTAAAATGATACTCACGGCACGCAGAAAATCCATGATTTTCGCCAATGCCCTCAAATCGTCTTCTTGTTGTGACATACATTGATTTTTTAATTGTTGATACTCTGATTACATACCCAAGCCCTTGCGTTTTTTCTTCTTTTTGCGCTTCATCGCCCGGATGAAAGCCTCTTCCTCGGCATCTACCGCCGGACCTTCGGGAGTGAGCAAGCCCATACCGCCCGATATATCTTCACTGTCGTAGGCGGTCTGCCCGTGTGCCTTGTCCGCAGCATCCACAGGGATGGATAGCGGTATCGGCGGTTGTCCGGCGTATGGCAGGGTGAAGTGTTCCTGCAAGGCATTCGCCGAAAGCTCCTTACCCATGCGCGAACCGTTCAGCACGCATCCCGTGCGGTGGTCGATGAAGGTAGCCCCATAGATGCGCCCTTCCTCTGTGTAGCGCAGTACGGTGTCGATGCCCTTCTCTTTGAGTTGGGATACAAATTTGTCCTTGTCATAAGTGCCTTGCAGCACGGAAAGGACGGTGCGTTTCGTCATGTCTGCCAGTTTCCTATCCTTGATTTCCGATTTGGAACGGACAAACTTCTTCTGTACGGCTTCATAGCCTGCGGACTTCCCGAAAAGCGAGGATTTGAACGGGTTGCCCACCTTGTTACCCTTGTCGTCCGTGACGGAATAGACCAGCCCGTGATACTCCCGTCCGCGCACGTTGCCCCTCGCTTCCTCCACCGTCATATTATATAAGGAAAGGAGCGCACGGTATTCGCCCATCGTCTGGAAACGGTACTGCCCATTCAGAGCCTTCACGGTGTTGCCTACCTGCTTCTTCACATCACCTGCCGATGCGGCCACCTTGCGCAACGGATTATCCAATCTCTGATTTTTACGTTCTGCCGGATGCAATCCGTACTTCTGTTCCAGTTCCCTGCGGATACGGTCGCTGCGGCGGTAGAGAAAATCCCGGTTGAGCCTTTTCCCGTTCTCGTCCACGTTGACCGTCACGATGTGCAGGTGGTGGCGGTCGATGTCCTCGTGCTTGAATACAAGATAAGGCTGGTTTCCGAAACCGAGTTTTTCCAGATACTCGCGGGCGATATTCTGCAACTCAATATCGGTCAGCACATCCTCCGGGTGCGGGTTGAGAGAGATATGCACCACCGGCTTCTCGATCTTCATCTGCGGTGGCAGGAAGGTGAGAAAACCCTCCATCGCCTTGCCTATGTCCACCGTTCCCGAACCGTCATTGTAGATGCGGTTGGTGGTGAGAAGCCGCCCCTGCGCCTCGTTAATCTTCTCCCCGTTGTAGGCAATCGCGCCGTACAACGAACTTCCTACACTGATTTTTGCGACCATTTTGCCTCCATTTCCCTTGAAAGTTCCACAATCCGGCGGCTCAGTTTCACGAGTTCGACGGTGTGTTGCTCTAATTTGTAGAGCAACGCCATCGCCTTTTTCTCTGAAAAATGCAGCCTCAGTTCCTTCACGACTTGGTTGTAATTCGTACCCACGGCACGGAATTGTGCATGAAAATCCGACAGTTTGGTGTAATAGTCCACCAACGTCTTGTCCACCTTCAGCACCTTGAACGGTTGCCCGAAGAAGTGCGCTTTGAGGAAAACAGACCGTGCATAGACACCCGATTTTCCGAACATGGCGAGGAAACGGTTGTGTTCCTCCTCGTTGAAACGGACGGTGTACCGGTACACCGCCGGATCAAGTTTGGGATTTCTCCCTGATTTGCTTTTCCTTTTCTCTTTCATATTACTTTGGATTTAGCGGATTGACGGCATAAGCCGCCGCTTCGGATTACAGCACCGCAGTTCTGAAAGGCTTCCCGACTTCGGAGGGAAAGCCCGCCCCCTGCAAGGGCAAGTGCTTTTCGTGGCTGCTCAAAATATTTTGAGCGGCTGAAAAGACATCTTGCTATGTTCAGGTGAACATAAAAATCCGTCAGGGGACGGATTGGGAAAATACCTTTCAGGACTCCGGGCCGCGCGTCATCGGCGAACCCTGCTGTCCGGGTGCAAAGTTACGCCCTTAAAGCGGTATCGGACAGATGCTTGACCCGGTCAATGACTGCCAACCGGCGCAACGTGCCGCCACTTGCCGGAGAAGTGATACAGGTTCCAAAATATACTTGTTTATTTGCAGCATGATTCAAGAAACGAACGATTTGAAGATATGATAAACGGAACATTCAAATACCCGGAAATCCGCTTCTTCGGATACTTGCCGAAACGGATACCCGAACCGTCGGAAACCCGGTTCTCCGACAATTCGGTGACGTATGGATTCAATGACTTCATGACGCAATGTCGTCAATCACCATTTGTCCGACGCACCGCTTCACCACAGAACCGGATACGCGACGACCCGCCTGCGTGTGTAGTCACGGAAGCGGATGGTGCGACAGCCAAATCCGTATGGAAACAGAAAAACAAATCATCAACAATTAAAATAAATGGAACTATGAGTAAGGAAATCTTCGTTGCATTCGCAACACAGAAAGGTGGCATCGGCAAATCCACTGTCACGGCACTTGCCGCCAGCTACCTGCACAACGTGAAAGGCTACAATGTCGCCGTCGTGGACTGCGACGACCCGCAGCACAGCATCCACGGGCTGCGCGAACACGAAATGGGGCTTATCGACAGCAGCACCTACTTCAAGGCTCTCGCTTGCGACCATTTCCGCCGGATCAAAAAGAACGCCTACACCATCGTCAAAAGCAATGCGGTGAACGCCCTCGACGATGCCGAGAGGATGATTGCCACTGAGGACGTGAAACCCGACGTGGTGTTCTTCGACATGCCCGGCACACTCCGAAGCAACGGCGTGATAAAGACGCTCTCGCAGATGGACTACATTTTCACTCCGCTGAGTGCCGACCGCTTTGTCGTGGAGAGTACCCTGAAATTCGTCACGATGTTCCGCGACAGGCTGATGACTACCGGACAGGCGAAAACAAAGGGGCTGCATCTGTTCTGGACGATGGTGGACGGCAGGGAGAGGAACGACTTGTACGGCATCTACGAGGAAGTGATAGCCGAAATGGGCTTTCCGGTACTTTCCACCCGCTTGCCCGACAGCAAGAAGTTCCGCCGTGACCTTTCGGAAGAGCGCAAGAGCGTTTTCCGCTCCACCATCTTCCCGATGGACACGGCACTGCTGAAAGGGAGTGGCATCCGGGAGTTTTCCGAAGAGATAAGCGACATCATCAGACCGCAGTGAGCATGGGCAGCAGGAAAGTGAACACGGAAGGCATCGACGAGGAACTGCTGTTAGCCTCCATCGGGCGGCGCACACAGGACGGGACACTGCGCCCCGCACAGGAAGTACCCGCAGCTGCACCGACCGAAGAGGACACCGCCGCACCGGAACCATCTCCTGTGCAACCCGTAACACGGGAAAAAGCGCAGAGGGAAAGTGGACGCCGGAAAAGGCAGGACGAGGACTACAACGAGCTATTCCTGCGCCGCAACGAGATAAAGACCCGCCAATGTGTCTATATCAGCCGTGACGTCCACGGCAAGATCCTCAGAATCGTGAACGACATCGCCGGAGGGGAAATCTCAGTAGGCGGATATGTGGATACCGTGCTGCGCCAGCATCTGGAACAGCACAAGGAGAGAATCAACGAACTGTACAAGAAACAACGTGAAGATCTGATTTGAAAATGGAAAAAGAAATGACACCGAATGAAAAAAGACCACAGCAAGACTGCGGAGGTATGTTTACCCAAGTGCAGGCGAGTGTGGAAATACTGTCGCCTGTCCCGGTAAGCGGCAAATGCAGTGAGAAGGACTATGAACGCCTGTTCATCCGCGACCCGGAAGTAAAGGCACGTGAGGGGAAGATGGCGTATGTGCGCCCGGAGTACCACGAGCGTATCATGCGTATCACCCGTGTAATCGGGCATGACCGGCTTACGCTGTCCGCTTACATCGACCATGTGCTGACGCACCACTTCAACCAGTGCGAAGATGCGATAAAGAGCCTTTATGCCCGAAATTACAATTCAGTATTCTAACCAAAAACGGAAGGATATGAATTACACAATCAGCATGACAGACATTCTGCTGGCGGTATCGGTCGGCTGCAACCTCTGGTTCCTGTTCCTGCTCCTTTACGAGCGCATCATGGACACGCGGATTGTCCGCTTCTTCAAGGGCATTGTCGGATTATGGCGGTCACTGGACGGGAATGAGGCTAAACGCATAGCGGCACACGAGGAAGTCCCTGCGGAAAAGGCGGACATCATCGGCAAGAGCCGTTTCAGGATGGCATCCACCCGGACAACCGCTGCCATACCGACGCAAGAAGCCGCCACTATTGAAAAAGGCATTGAGCTGTCGGAGGAAGAGGCTACTTTTGACGACGGAAAAACGGGAAACGCATCCCGCCCGGCACAAGTCCCGGAGGAAAAACTCGATGAGACCTTCACGAGCATACCGCCGGAGGAACTGGGATACGGGGACGACGAACCGGAAGAGGACGCCTCGGACACGCCACGGGCTTCGGGCAGCAGCTTTGACGAGATTGACGACGCCTGCAAGACCGCCAAAAACCCGGACGCGACACAGGCGGAACGTGAAAAGGCGGCTAAGGTGTTCACCGACATGGAGGGCACGGAGTTGTACGAGAAAATGATGGAAGGCTCTTCGGAGATAGGCATCCGCATCAAGGGGCTTATCGAGATTCGGCTGAAGAAATCTGAAAAGGAGTTCGTCGTGCCGGACAACATCGAGGAGTTCGACATTCGCAACTATGTATGACAACAATAAAAGAAATGAACATGAAAGAATGACATCAACCCACGCGGCGAGGAAACGCAAGGCGCATCCCCATCCGCAACGGACACGCCCACGTCCGTGGAAACAAACGGGCATCCACTAAAACCAAAGTAAAGAAACAAAGTATCAACCGCCCGACAAAGGACCATCCACCCTTTTGACGGCAAAAAACAAGAACAGTTTATGAACAAGAACATCTTGAAAAACAGAAAAGCAATCCTCTCCGCGGCACTTGTCATCGCCGCAACCGCCTCCGCTTTCGCGCAGGGAAACGGCATCGCGGGCATCAACGAAGCCACCTCTATGGTGAGTTCTTATTTCGACCCCGGAACTAAACTGATATACGCCATCGGTGCAGTCGTCGGGCTTATCGGGGGCGTAAAAGTGTACGGCAAGTTTTCATCGGGCGACCCCGACACCAGCAAGACAGCCGCCTCGTGGTTCGGCGCGTGCATCTTCCTGATTGTTGCCGCCACCATCCTGCGCTCATTCTTCCTTTAATAAATAATGTATGGCTGAATACCCAATCAACAAGGGTATCGGCCGTCCGGTAGAGTTCAAGGGCTTGAAGGCACAGTACCTCTTCATCTTCTGCGGAGGTCTGCTGGCTCTCTTCGTCCTGTTCGTCATCCTCTACATGGTCGGTATCGACCAGTGGATATGTATCGGCTTCGGCGCGGCATCGTCCTCCCTCCTTGTATGGCAGACCTTCGCGCTGAACGCCCGGTACGGTGAACACGGGCTGATGAAATTAGGAGCGGCACGGAGCCATCCCCGATACCTTATCAACCGGCGGCGGATAACCCGTCTGTTCAAACGACAACGAAAGGAAGAAAGACAATGAGGAATACATCGAAAATGACAACACTGGAAAACAGGTTCCCACTTTTAGCGGTGGAGCATGGCTGCATCATCTCAAAGGACGCCGACATCACGGTGGCTTTCGAGGTGGAACTACCGGAACTTTACACCGTGACGGGTGCGGAGTACGAGGCGATACACAGTTGCTGGTGCAAGGCTATCAAGGTGCTGCCGGACTACTCCGTCGTCCACAAACAGGACTGGTTCATCAAGGAACGCTACAAACCGGAGCTTCAGAAGGACGACATGAGCTTTTTAAGCCGCTCTTTCGAGCGTCACTTCAACGAGCGTCCGTACCTGAAACACACCTGCTACCTCTACCTGACCAAGACAACAAAGGAGCGTAACCGGATGCAGAGCAATTTCAGCACGCTGTGCCGGGGACATATCATCCCGAAGGAGCTGGACAGGGAAACCACGACCAAGTTCTTGGAAGCCTGCGAACAGTTCGAGCGCATCATGAACGACAGCGGGCTTGTCAGGCTGCGCCGCCTCTCCACCGATGAGATTGTGGGTACTGAGGGAAAGACGGGACTTATTGAACGCTACTTCTCGCTCATGCCGGAAGGTGACACCACCTTGCAGGACATCGAGCTTTCGGCAAGGGAGATGCGCATCGGCGACAACCGCCTGTGTCTGCACACCCTCTCCGACGCGGAAGACCTGCCGGGCAAGGTGGCTACCGACACCCGTTACGAGAAGCTCTCCACCGACCGGAGTGACTGCCGACTGTCATTCGCCTCCCCGGTGGGGCTTCTGCTCTCCTGCAACCATATCTACAACCAGTATGTGCTGATAGACAACAGTGAGGAAACCTTGCAGAAGTTCGAGAAGTCCGCCCGTAACATGCAGTCGCTATCTCGCTATTCAAGGAGCAACAGCATCAACCGCGAGTGGATAGACCAATACCTGAACGAAGCCCATTCCTACGGACTGACCTCGGTACGGGCACACTTCAACGTCATGGCGTGGAGCGACGATGCGGAGGAACTGAAGCATATCAAGAACGACGTGGGCAGCCAGTTGGCAAGCATGGAATGCGTGCCGCGCCACAACACCATCGACTGCCCGACACTCTACTGGGCGGCGATACCCGGCAATGCGGCGGACTTCCCGGCGGAAGAGAGTTTCCACACCTTCATCGAACAGGCGGTGTGCCTGTTCACAGAGGAAACCAACTACCGCAGCTCGCTCTCGCCCTTCGGCATCAAGATGGTGGACAGGCTCACGGGAAAACCGCTGCACCTTGACATCTCCGACCTGCCCATGAAGCGAGGTATCACGACCAACCGTAATAATACCCTATATTTTTACCATTTTTATATTGTTTGAGTTTGTATATAAACAACTGATATTTAGAGATTATTAGGAAAATGATTTGGCTTTTGATTTGCTGTTTTTTCCGATAATCTCTATTTTTGTATGCAAATCGTATGTACAAAATAGACGTATAACAATAAACAAGGCAGCCTATGTTCAAGTATTCAAAAGATGGCATATCCGTACTATCGGTACTGGATGCACGTAGGGCGAAGAAAAGCGGTCTGTTCCCTGTCAAGATACAAGTGATACACAACCGCAAGCAGAAATATTATTCCACCGGAAAGGAATTGTCCAAAGAGGACTGGGAAATCCTTGCCGAAAGCAAGAGCCGCAGACTGATTGAGATACGGGCAAGCGTGGAAAACAGTTTCTCCATCATAAAAAGCCAAGTGGAAGCCCTTGCGGAACGTGGGGACTTCTGTTTCGATGCGCTCAGCATGAGGTTGGGCAGGTGTACTGGTACAACCCTTAACACAGCCATACAGGGGAAAATAGACGCATTCAAACTCAACGGGCAGGTAAATTCCTATTATAACTACCGCAGCACGTTGAAAAGCATAGAACGGTTCGCAGGCGGCAGCGTGCCGTTCTCTGCGGTTTCTGCGGACTGGCTGTCACGCCTTGACAAGTTCCTGCGGAACGAGGGCAAGACCGTCACCACCATAAATTTCTATATGAAAGCCCTTAAATGCGTGGTGAATGACGCAAGGCGCAACGGGATTTTAAAAGAAGCCCAATACCCGTTCGGCAGGGGGAAGTACGAGATACCGAGCGGTAACAGCCGAAAGTTAGCCTTGACGATGGAACAGATAAAAAAAGTCGTGACATACAAGGGCAGCAAGACCGTTGAGAAGTACCGGGACTTTTGGTTTTTCTCCTACCTGTGCAACGGTATCAATTTCAGGGATATGCTTTTCTTGCGGTATGGGAACATCGTGGACGGTGAAATCTGCTTTGTACGCTCCAAGACATCGCACACGTCCAACCATATACGGGAAATAAGGGCGGTGCTTACTCCCGAAATGCGGGATATTATAAAACGGTGGGGAAACCCAGACGATGGGAATCCCGATACTTTCCTGTTCAAGTATGCCAAAGACACAGAGGACGAATTTGTCATTTCCAATATTGTCAGACGGGTAACGCACCGTTGCAACATCGCTTTGGCTAAAATAGCCCAAGCTGTCGGTGTCCCCCGTTTCACGACCTATTCCGCCCGGCATTCCTATGCGACTGTCTTAAAACGCAGCGGAACGAACATCGCTTACATATCCGAGAGTTTGGGGCATTCAAGCCTTGCCATCACGGAGAACTACCTCGCCAGTTTCGAGCAGGAGGAGCGGATAAGGAATGCGCAGTTATTAACCAAATTCGATTGAGCCATGCCGAACAAGAAAACCAAGACGGTGAAGATTAGACACCTTGAATGTTTCAGTGCCATTTACGGGGAACTGGCGCAGAATCCCGAATACGCAGGCTACGAAATAGAAGAAGCCGTACTGCAAGTGAAATCATATATTCCCCCTACTGTTAAAGACGTGGACAAGGCGATAGAGAAAATAAGGTTCAGCCATGCCACCCGTAAATACAAGTACCCCGTATTCGAGGGCAGGGAACTGATAGACCAAAAGACATTGGCGAAAATGGCGGGCGTGAGCAGGCAGACCGTAGCCCGGTGGGAGGAACTCGGTTTCATATCCCGTTCGGACATAGGGCTGTCGGGAAACAAATATTTCGTAATAAAAGAAGTCGTTTCCCAACTTGAAAGGTTAAAGGATGTGAAATAGCGGCATTCGCATAATCACTTAACATACATAGGACAAACGGTGTGTTGGAAGGACAAAATCACCAATACATCGTTTGTCCCTTTTTTTATCCCGCTCCAATCTTGCCGGATGTCCTGCATTGTCCCAAGTTGTCCGGTCTGTGTCAAGTGATTAGCAATTGAATAATCGGTTTCTTTTATTCTTCCTTTGCGGCATCAACCGGTTGCAACGGCTATGACGGTAGCCAAGTAATAACTAAAAAAGGAAGAAAATATGACGAACATTATTCTGACAACGCCCGAAGAACTCCGGGCTATCGTGAGCGAAACCGTTTCCCAGTCATTGGCAGGATTCACCCAGCCGAGGAACGAACCCGACAACCTCACGCCCGATGTGGCGGTAGAGGTGCTGGAACGACACGGTTTTCTGATTTCAAAGGCACGGCTCTACAAGCTGACCGCAAAAAAGGAAGTGCCGTTCCGCAAATACGGGAACAAATTGCTTTTCTCACGGAAAGAGCTTCTCACGTGGGCGGAAAACCTTGCAAAAAGGGTGAACGACAAGGACGAGGCGGCACTCGCCATCGCCAAGAGCGCAAACCGGAAAATCCGTAACTATGGAAAATAAGAGGAAAGAAGAAGCCGGGCAGGGTGTTACCATGCAGAAAGAGGATTTCGCAGCCCTTTGGAAAACCATTCATTTAAAGGTGACGGACACTTACGAAGTGCCGCCCGAAATACTCTGGGTGAACGGCTCTACCATTGGCACGCTGGGTAATTTCAGCGCATCCACAGGCAAAGCCAAGAGCAAAAAGACATTCAATATTTCCGCCATTGTTGCGGCAGCGTTGAAGAATGACGAGGTACTGAAGTATTCGGCATACCTGCCACCGAACAAACGGAAAATCCTCTATGTAGATACCGAGCAGAGCAAATACCATTGCCATAAGGTCATGGAGCGTATTTTGCGACTTGCCGGACTGCCTACCGACAAGGACAGGGACGATTTTGTTTTCATCGTGCTAAGAGAGCAGACCCCCGACAAGCGGAAACAGATTATCGGCTATATGCTTGAAAATATGCCCGATGTGGGGTTGCTCATCATTGACGGAATCCGTGACTTGATGTACGACATCAACAGCCCCAGCGAATCAACCGACCTAATCAACCTTTTGATGCGCTGGTCAAGTGGGTATAACCTGCATATCCATACTGTTCTACATTTAAACAAGGGGGATGACAATACAAGGGGACATATCGGTACGGAACTGAACAACAAGGCTGAAACCGTCCTGCAAATCACGAAAAGCCAGCAGGACGGCAACATAAGCGAGGTAAAGGCGATGCACATACGTGACCGGGAATTTGACCCGTTCGCATTCCGTATCAATGACAACGCTTTACCCGAAATCGTGGATGATTATGTATTCCAACAACCTAAGCAGGACAGGAACTTTTCGCTTACGGAACTGACTGAACAGCAACACCGGGAAGCGTTGGAGAACGGTTTCGGCAAGCAGGTGGTACAAGGCTATTCCAATGTCATAGCGGCATTGAAACAGGGTTATGCGAGTATCGGTTACGAGCGTGGACGCAATGTTCTTGTGTCGCTTAACAAGTTTCTTGTGAACAAGCGCATGATTGTGAAAGAGGGCAAGGGCTACCGCTATAATCCCGATTTCCATTATTAAAAGTCAGTTTGGTTTAGTCCGGGTGTATATACAAGAGGAACGGACTTACTATTTCCCTGTATCGGAACAGGCAGGTTTAGTATGGTACGGGTGTATATATAACGGACTAAACAGGACTGGTGCACTTTTCAACTATTTTTTAATCCCCAAAAAGAAAATGTTATGAACATCGAAGATGTGAAACAAATACCCATCGCAGACTATCTGCACAGTTTAGGTTACTCTCCTGTCAAGCAGCAGGGTAACGGCTTATGGTACAAATCACCGTTAAGGGAGGAACACGAACCGTCTTTCAAGGTGAACACTGACCGCAACCTTTGGTATGACTTTGGCGCAGGCAAGGGCGGCAACATCATCGCACTGGCAAAGGAACTCTATTGTTCAGACAGCTTGCCATACCTTTTAAACCGGATAGCGGAACAGACACCGCACGTCCGTCCGGTCAGTTTTTCTTTTCCCCAGCGTAGGACAGAACCGAGCTTCCTGCATTTGGAAGTCCGTGACCTTACCCATCCGGCATTGCTCCGTTATTTGCAGGGACGGGGTATCAATGTCGAACTGGCAAAAAGAGAATGTAAGGAACTCCATTTTACCAATAACGGCAGACCGTTCTTTGCTATCGGTTTCCCGAACATGGCAGGAGGTTACGAGGTTCGCAATTCCTTTTTCAAAGGCTGCATCGCCCCGAAAGACATCACCCATATACGGCAGCAGGGAGAGCCGAGAGAGAAGTGTTTGGTATTCGAGGGGTTTATGGACTATCTTTCTTTCCTCACGCTCCGGATGAAGAACTGCCCGACCATGCCCGACCTTGACAGGCAGGATTATGCCATTCTTAACTCTACCGCCAATGTGTCGAAAGCCATTGACGTGCTGTACCCGTATGAACGCATCCACTGTATGCTTGACAATGACAAGGCTGGATATGAAGCGACACGGGCTATCGAATTGGAATACTCCTACCGTGTGCGTGACTTCTCGCACAATTATAGGGGATATTCGGACTTGAACGATTATCTGTGCGGCAGGAAGCAGGAACAGAAAAACGAAGCCAGCCAAGTGCAGGAAACGAAGCAGGAAACCGGACAACGTGCCGCCCCAAGACAAAAGAGAGGCAGGGGCATTTAATCCGGCAGGACTACCAACGGCTGGCGGTTTATTTGGAGAGCAAGGTTATGTTTCGGTAAACCAAAACTACCTTGCTTTGCTCACCGCAAAGAAAATTTCTCCCGTTGGTCGCAATTTTTAAGACACCATTCAAACGTAAAAAACCATGACGAGTATTAAGGACAAGCCGGGGGGACGTCCGGCAAAGAAACGGATAGAGAAGCAGCAACGGGTTGTCAGTACGAAACTGACCGAGTTGCAGTATTACGCCATCAGGAAGCGAGCCGGGGAAGCCGGGTTGCGTGTCAGTGAGTATGTAAGGCAGGCGGTTGTTTCGGCAGAGGTCATACCCCGGATGAACAGGCAGGATGCGGACACCATCCGCAAACTGGCAGGGGAAGCCAACAACATCAACCAGTTGGCGCACCGGGCGAATGCCGGAGGTTTCGCACTGGTGGCGGTGGAACTGGTGAAGCTCAAAAACAGGATTATTGGAATCATAAACCATTTGTCGGATGATTGGAAAAATAAAAAAGGGAAGCGGTTTTAAGGGCTGTGTGAACTATGTGCTCGGCAAGGAGCAGGCGGTTTTGCTTCATGCGGACGGGGTTCTGACTGAAAGCCGGGGTGATATAATCCGCAGCTTCTGTATGCAGACCGGGATGAATCCCGATTTGAAGAAGCCTGTCGGACATATTGCGTTAAGTTATTCGACAGTGGATGCGCCCAAATTGACAGACGGGAAGATGGTACAGCTTGCGCAGGAGTATATGCGTGAAATGAAAATCACCGATACGCAGTATATCATCGTGCGTCATCAAGACCGGGAACATCCGCACGTGCATATCGTGTTCAACCGCATAGACAATAACGGCAAGACCATTTCGGACAGGAACGATATGTACCGTAACGAACAGGTATGCAAGAAGCTGAAAGCCAAACACGGGCTTTATTTCGCTGGTGGAAAAGAACAGGTAAAGCAGCACCGACTGAAAGAGCCGGACAAGTCGAAATACGAGATTTACACGGCTGTGAAGAACGAAATCGGCAAATCCCGTAACTGGCAGCAGTTACAGGAGCGGTTAGCAGAAAAGGGTATTACCGTCCGGTTCAAACGAAAGGGACAGACCGACGAGATACAGGGCATATCCTTTTCCAAAGGTGAATACACGTTCAAGGGTTCGGAGATAGACCGGAGTTTCAGTTTTTCCAAACTGGACAAATGTTTCGGGTATGCAGGAATGAATGTTGCCGGAAGCCAACGGCAAATAACTTTCGCGCCCGTTCGGGAACAAGCACCTGTACCGGGCAAGGCTGACAGTCCGTTGATAACTGGTTCGCTCGGTCTGTTTTCCGCTTCTTCTCCCCCAGTGGATGAAGAACCTAATTTTAATTTGAGAAAGAAGAAGAAAAAACGACTTAAACTGTAAAGACATGGAAGACTATTTGATTTTAGAGGGGCTTCTCTCTATGGTTACGGAACTGAAAGGGAAGCAGGAAGCACAGGTAACGCCAGCCAGCCGGGAGGAAACTCTCGAACGGTTGGGAGCAATCGAGCAGGCATTATCGGAACTCCACAGTAGCCCGGCTGTTCCCGAAAAGGAATTGCAGGCTATCCAAA
The DNA here is from genome assembly GCF_900186615.1 of Parabacteroides bouchesdurhonensis. Lineage (GTDB taxonomy): Bacteria > Bacteroidota > Bacteroidia > Bacteroidales > Tannerellaceae > Parabacteroides > Parabacteroides bouchesdurhonensis. Next base: position 2,616,163 of record NZ_LT896588.1, on the reverse strand, counting down.
GCCAACTTGCCGACATAAGGAATGCGGAACAGGAGCAGCAGCAATCCATCGGAGAAGTGAGGAAATTTGTAACGGCTACCTACCGTTGTCTGAAAGAAATGCTGGATGCGTTGGATTCTTACCGTAAGGAGCGCACAACTGAAAAAGCGGAAACCGAACCTGCATCGTTGTCCCGGAGGATAAGCGGTTTGTTACATCCGAAACTTTTTGTTTTTTTGGCAGGGCTGGTTGTCTGTTTCGTTTCTTTGTTCCTGAATGTCCGTTTGGCTGGACGAATGCAGCAGTTGCAGGACAACGATATGAAATACCGCTACATTCTGATGAAAGGGGAAGCGGACGGGGGCTGCCTTGATTTGCTGGAAACGAATTTTAGTAGGGAACGGGATAACGCTTTCATCCAAAACCTGACTGATTCGGTGACGGATTTTGAATTCCGCAGCAGGAAGCAGGCGGAAGCGTTGGAACGTGCAAGGCTGCTCAATGAACAAGCCGAGCGGTTGAAAAAGGAAGCCAACCGACTGGGTAAGCCATAAACCGGGAAAACAAAGGATACAAACTGTAAATGTTAAAGCCCGCACAATATGTGGAGAAAAGTGCAGTGCATCTTCGTGGTGTACTGCACTTTTTCTATATTTGTGGATAGTCTAATTTGAAAAGCAAAAATCCCCAATCCGCTGGATTGTTTGGATGATGATTAGGCAATGATTTAATAGTGAATAGGAACTGCACCTGAGGGGGAGGCGTTTGCTAAAGTAAATATGCTTGACAGATACTATTATAAAGACATTAGCAACAATCAAATCATTATCGTTATTATGGACATCTAAAGTAAAAAAGATATTCCTATAATGATTAAAGCAATAGATGCAAATATGTATCTATTGCTTTTTGTAGAAAACATTGCTCCTATACAAGAGATAGATACAGCAAATTGCATACATTTTAAACTTAACTCTGTAGTCTTAAATATACACATAGACAAAAAAGATAATGCCAAAACAAATAGTATAGCATTCAATATATACTTCAGTTTCATATTACTTTGATTTACATTGACCTTATTAGCAGTAGCATATAAATTGTCATCCTATCCCAATAACCAATCCTATGTAAGAGAACAAGGTGAATCTCTTTTCCTTGTATTTCAGCCCATAGACCAGCTCGATAATAGCACATAAAGGAATATTAGATGAATCTGCATTTTCCCCTTTGTTTACAAGGTATTTATATGTTCTTTCATCCTTTCTTTGTTCAATTTGCGAATCTCACGGTTCTCTTTGTTCTGTTATAGCATACATTTATGCAACTTAATGTTCCATGATTCAGTTTAATCTATTTTCTCTAATTCAATCGTAGCTACTTTCTCTTTATCTGGACTAATTTCATTCTGTATAATGGTTATATGTTTTTGGGTATAGCTTTTGATAATCCAAGGGGCTCCACCCAAATATAAAGCATTGCTATTAAATGTGATATATTTCCCTTCTATTGTATAAGTAATATCAATTTCATCGTAACCTTCCCAATTTACTTTCCCTTTCTGAGTATCTACAAATTGCATACCGACCCCCATATTTTGTACTGTCCAAGCCTCACAATGCCCTGTTCCACGCCATGAAGTTTGATAAAGTGCTTCGGGGGTTAATTCATTTGTCTGTTCATTATCATCATCGCAGTTTATAAAACAGAATGTACAGAGGAATAGCATAAGTATTCCAAGAATTTCTTTTGTTTTCATATTCTCTTTTTTATTTTTTGTTTAACTCATTCAATCTTTATTTTGTTTCTTCGTTGAACCAACCAAAGATAAGACAAAGATAAAAAGAAGAATCCTTTGGCAGATTAAGATACTCTTGGAATATTGTTATGAATGTAAATTTCTAAACCTATGTTTATTTTTTGTTGTCAAGACTTTGCTTGCGTCTGATTCGGCTCATGTGTACGGGTGTAATTTTAAGGTAGGATGCTATTTCTTTTAGTGATACCATTTGAAGGATTGCAGGGCATTTTTTTAAAAGTTGGAGGTAACGCTCTTCCGGTGTGAATCTGAATAAATCCAAATAACGTGAATATGATTGGAAAAACATCTGTTCGGCTGCGATACGGGCTATCCGTTGGCTTTCTTTGTTCTCCTCGAATTTTTGCTGTAAGAATGCAGAAGAACAGATGTAAATCTCGCACGGGATTATTGCCTGTATATTCAATTCTGATTTCATGCCATATAAGCAAGTGGGGTAATCGCCTATAAATTCATTTGGAAAGGAAAAACCGACATTATACGGCTTGTTTTCTGTCCGGTTGGTACAACTGTATTTGACTACACCTGACAAGATAAACCCGAAGAAAGAACATGCATCATCTTCATGGAGAATAAACTCATTCTTTTTATAATGTCGTAACTCTCCATGTTTTAGACACAATTCTTTAAAAAAATCTATGTCTATATTGCTCATATATGAATTAAATTCAGTCATCATTTACTTGTCATTGGTGCAAATGTATAAAAAATGCCTGAAATATGCTTGATAGTACTTAACTACATTGTTTAAATATTCAAAAAAGTATGTAACATAACATGTTTGTTATATTTTTAAGTTCAAAGGTTTAGTACGTTTCTTTGTCTGTATATCCAAAACGAACTAAACTTATTTAGACAGCAAATTATATATGCTGGCGAAAAAAGAAAAACAGAGTTTCTTTCTCTTTTTGCCAGTATCATGTCTATTTTTCACTGAAAAACGAGAGAAAACAGATATAAAAACATCTCCTACCACATTTACCCCTTAACAACAAATATCCTTTTCTGTTTTCTTATAATCACTCTATTTGTATGCAAATTGTATGCTTTAAAAATATTAATATCGATGTGTTTTATACTATAATTAACTGATATTCAGTATTAAATAAATAAATGTTGGTACGGATTAATCACCACGAACCGCAACAAGTTCGTGCTGGGTCCTTCGGGCAGCGGCAAGTCTTTCTTCATGAACCACCTCGTGCGCCAATATTATGAGCAAGGCGCACATGTGGTATTGGTGGACACGGGAAACTCCTATCAGGGCTTGTGCGGCATGATCCGACGCAAGACAGGCGGAGCGGACGGTGTGTATTTCACCTACACGGAAGATAAGCCCATCAGCTTCAACCCGTTCTACACCGACGATTACATCTTCGACGTGGAGAAGAAGGACAGCATCAAGACCCTGTTGCTGACGCTCTGGAAGTCGGAGGACGACAAGGTGACAAAGACGGAGAGCGGCGAGCTGGGCAGTGCCGTGAGTGCCTATATTGAGCGCATCCAATCCGACCGTAGCATCGTGCCGTCGTTCAACACCTTCTACGAGTATATGCGTGACGACTACCGCAAGGAACTGGCACAGCGTGACATCAAGGTGGAGAAGTCCGACTTCAACATCGACAACATGCTCACCACCATGCGGCAGTATTACCGGGGCGGGCGTTACGATTTCCTGCTCAACTCCACGGAGAACATCGACCTGCTCGGCAAGCGGTTCATCGTCTTCGAGATAGATTCGATTAAAGAAAACCGCGAACTGTTCCCCGTCGTGACCATCATCATCATGGAAGCCTTCATCAACAAGATGCGGCGGCTGAAAGGCGTGCGGAAACAGCTTATCGTGGAAGAGGCTTGGAAGGCCCTCTCATCGGCGAACATGGCTGAATATCTGCGCTATATGTATAAGACGGTCAGAAAATATTACGGCGAGGCAATCGTGGTGACGCAGGAGGTGGACGACATTATCAGTTCTCCGGTGGTCAAAGAGAGCATTATCAACAACTCGGATTGTAAAATCCTGCTTGACCAAAGGAAATATATGAACAAGTTCGACCAGATACAGGCGTTGCTCGGACTGACGGAAAAGGAGAAGTCGCAGATACTCTCCATCAACATGGCGAACAACCCTTCACGGCTCTACAAGGAGGTGTGGATAGGCTTGGGCGGCACGCAGTCGGCGGTCTATGCCACGGAGGTCAGCGCGGAAGAGTATCTGGCGTACACCACCGAGGAAACGGAAAAAGTGGAGGTTTACCGTCTGGCGGAGAAGCTGGGCGACGACATCGAAGCCGCCATCCGGCAGCTTGCCGAAAGGCGGAGAAACAAGGAATAACTAAAAAACAGAATGTATCAACCAAAAAAGAAAAACGCGTATGAATTTACCAAAAGTGAAAATGCTGCAAGTCAGCAAGTGCCTTATCGGATTGGCGGTCATGATGCTGCAATCCTGCGACGTGGCCGACAACCGCCGCGACATGCTGTGCGGGAACTGGGAGAGCGTGGAGGGAAAACCTGACGTGCTTATCTACAAGGAGGGCGAAGCCTACAAAGTGACGGTGTTCCGTCGTAGCGGTCTGCGCCGCAAGCTCAAGCCGGAAACCTATCTCTTGCAGGAGGAGAACGGCAACCTGTTCATGAACACCGGCTTCCGCATCGACGTGTCCTACAACGAGGCCACGGATGTGCTGACTTTCTCGCCAAACGGGGACTATGTGCGGGTGAAGCCGCAGCCGGGACATCCGACCGAAGAATAACAACCACTAAAATCCAAAGTAACATGAGAACAAGAATAACAATGATTATCTGCCTGTGCCTGCTTTTCGCGGGCAGGGCAAGCGCACAGTGGGTCGTAAGCGATCCGGGCAATCTAGCGCAGGGCATCATCAATGCCTCCAAAAACATCATCCATACCTCCAAGACCGCCACGAACATGGTGAGCAACTTTCAGGAGACGGTGAAAATCTATCAGCAGGGCAAGAAGTATTACGATGCCCTCAAATCGGTGAACAATCTGGTCAAGGACGCCCGCAAGGTGCAGCAGACCATCCTGATGGTGGGCGACATCACAGACATCTATGTGAACAGTTTCCAACGGATGCTCCGTGACGGGAATTTCAGACCCGAAGAGCTTTCCGCAATCGCTTTCGGCTACACGAAACTGCTGGAGGAAAGCAACGAAGTGTTGACGGAACTCAGGAACGTGGTGAACATCACCACGCTCTCCATGACCGACAAGGAGCGCATGGACGTGGTGGAACGCTGCCACTCGAAGATGAAGCGTTACCGCAACCTCGTGAGCTACTACACGAACAAGAACATCTCCGTGAGTTACCTGCGTGCGAAAAAGAAGAACGACCTCGACCGCATCATGGGGCTGTACGGGAACATGAACGAAAGATACTGGTAGCCTATGAAGTTCGACAACCTTCATCAGATTTTACGTTCACTTTATGAGCAGATGATGCCGCTGTGTGGGGACATGGCTGGTGTGGCGAAAGGCATCGCCGGGCTGGGTGCGCTGTTCTACGTCGCCTACCGGGTATGGCAGTCGCTGGCGAGAGCTGAACCGATAGACGTATTCCCGATGCTCCGTCCTTTTGCCATCGGTCTGTGCATCATGTTCTTCCCGACTGTGGTGCTGGGCACGATAAACAGCATCCTCTCACCCGTCGTACAGGGCACGGCAAAGATGCTGGAGGCGGAAACGCTGGACATGAACCGATACCGGGAGCAGAAGGACAAACTGGAATACGAGGCGATGGTACGCAACCCCGAAACCGCCTACCTCGTGTCCAACGAGGAATTTGACAAGCAACTGGAGGAACTCGGCTGGTCGCCCTCCGACATGGTGACGATGGCGGGAATGTATATCGACCGGGGAATGTACAACATGAAGAAGAGCATCCGCGACTTCTTCCGCGAGATACTCGAACTGCTGTTCCAAGCCGCCGCCCTCGTGATAGACACCGTCCGCACCTTCTTTCTCGTGGTGCTGGCGATTCTCGGTCCGATAGCCTTCGCCCTGTCGGTATGGGACGGTTTCCAAAACACGCTCACGCAGTGGATATGCCGCTATATACAGGTCTATCTGTGGCTACCGGTATCGGACATGTTCAGCACCATACTGGCGAAGATACAGGTTCTGATGCTGCAAAACGACATCGAGCGGATGCAGGCAGACCCGAACTTCTCGCTGGATTCGAGCGACGGGGTGTATATCGTATTCCTCTGCATCGGCATCATCGGCTACTTTACCATTCCCACCGTTGCGGGCTGGATTATCCAAGCCGGAGGCATGGGCGGTTACGGTCGCAACGTGAACCAGATGGCGGGACGAGCCGGAAGCATGGCGGGCAGCGTGGCGGGTGCAGCCGCAGGAAACGCAGTCGGACGTGTCGGCAAATTGCTGAAATAATCAATGTGCAATCATAAATTGGAAAATATAAATGGAATTCAAATCACTTAGAAACATCGAATCGTCGTTCAGGCAGATACGCCTGTTCGGTATCGTCTTCCTCTCGCTGTGCGCCGTGGTGACGGTGTGGAGCGTGTGGAACTCCTACCGTTTCGCAGAGAAGCAACGGGAGAAAATCTATGTGCTGGACAACGGCAAGAGCCTGATGCTCGCCTTGTCTCAGGATTTGTCGCAGAACCGCCCGGCGGAGGCACGGGAACATGTGCGCCGTTTCCACGAGATGTTCTTCACGCTATCACCTGAAAAAAGCGCGATTGAACACAACGTGAAACGTGCCTTGCTGCTGGCGGACAAGAGCGTGTACCACTATTATTCGGACTTCGCGGAGAAGGGGTACTACAACCGCATCATCGCCGGGAACATCAACCAAGTGCTGAAGGTGGACAGCGTGGTGTGCGACTTCAACGCCTATCCCTACCGTGCCGTGACCTACGCCACACAGAAAATCATCCGGCAGAGCAACGTCACCGAGCGCAGCCTCGTGACCACCTGCCGCCTGCTGAACGCATCGCGGTCGGATGACAACCCGAACGGTTTTACCATCGAGGGTTTCACCATCATTGAGAACAAGGATTTACAGACTATCAAACGGTAACAGGACATGAAAAGTATCAGAAAATCAATGTGGGGCATGTATTGGAAACTCCACGACAAACGGAAACGCTTGGCGGCAAGTCTCAAAGGGTATCTGGACGGCTTGCCGCCGGAAACACGCCGCCGCATCGTGCTGGGGATGTTCGCCGCCTTCGCGGTGCTTGCCCTTTACACCTTCGGCAGAGCCGTCTATGACATCGGCAGGAACGACGGCTCACATATGGAAACGGGACACGCCGGACGGGTGGAACTGCCGACCCCGGCGGAAACAGGCAATCACTTAACACCTTATTTATATGGAACAGACAAAGAATGAACCGACGAAAGAGAACAAAGCTGCTCCCGAAACGGGGAAACCGAAAAAGGAGCGCGAACCGCTGACAGAGGCGCAACGGCTGAAACGGCAGAAGATGATCGTGCTGCCCGCTATGGTGTTGGTGTTCATCGGGGCGATGTGGCTGATATTCGCCCCGTCCTCCGGCAAGGAGCAACCGCCGGGAACGGACGGATACAACACCGAGATGCCCGACGCTGACAAGGCGAACCGGCAGATTATCGGCGACAAGCTGAAAGCCTACGAGCATGGGGAGATGGAAGAGCGTCAGGAGAGCCGCAACCGTGCCATCGGGCAGCTGGGCGACATGTTCGACCGCGAGATAGCGGGAACGGAGAACGGAGTGGACTTCGACCTCGCCAATCCGGGCGGCAAGGAAGAAAGGGCAAAGCCAGCCACGCCGCAGACCATCCAGTCCTCCGCAGCCGCCTACCGTGACCTGAACGCCACGCTCGGAAACTTCTACGACCAGCCGAAAAACGACAATGCGGAGATGGACGAATTGTTGGAGCGCATCGCATCGCTGGAGTCGGAACTGGAAAGCGAGAGGGGCAAGGCTTCCTCTATGGACGAGCAGGTGGCTCTTATGGAGAAGTCCTACGAGCTGGCGGCAAAGTACATGGGCGGTCAGAACGGAGGACAGCCATCGGCGGAACAGAGGGCAGAGCCAACTACCGTGCAGAAAGGGAAGAAGAACAAGGCAATGCCTATCAGACAGGTGGAGCATCAAGTAGTTTCTTCACTCTCACAGCCTATGAGTAACGCGGAGTTTGTCGCCGCCTTATCGCAGGAACGCAACCGGGGTTTCAACACGGCTGTCGGCACGGCGGAGGTATTGGACAGGAACACCATACCGGCGTGCGTGCATGGGGCGCAGAGCGTGACGGACGGGCAGACGGTAAGGCTGCGCCTGCTGGAGCCTATGGCGGTGGCAGGCAGGACAATACCCCGGGGTGCGGTGGTGGTCGGCACGGGCAAGATACAGGGTGAGCGGCTCGACATCGAGATTACCTCGCTGGAATACGACGGCACGATTATCCCCGTGGAGCTTGCGGTCTATGACACGGACGGACAGCCCGGCATCTTCATCCCGAACTCGATGGAGATGAACGCCGTCCGGGAGGTCGCCGCCAACATGGGCGGCTCGCTGGGAAGCAGCATCAACATCTCCACCAATGCCGGGGCGCAGCTCGCCTCCGACTTGGGCAAGGGGCTGATACAAGGCACGAGCCAGTACATCGCCAAAAAGATGCGAACCGTCAAGGTGCATCTGAAAGCCGGGTACAGGGTCATGCTTTACCAAGAAAAATATTGAAAACAATAAAAATTACCACTAAAATCCAAAAGTAATGAGAAAAGTAATCATCATGTTTGCCCTCGCTATGGGCATCATAACTGCCAACGCGCAGGAGAATGTAACCGTTGAAACGACCAACGGAAGTGAACAACCGACCTTGACGAAGGAGGTCTATCCGCAGAAGGAGGCGGACGGCGACCTATATCACGGGCTGTCACGCAAGCTGACCTTCGACCGCATGATACCGCCGCACGGTCTGGAAGTGACCTACGACAAGACCGTCCACGTCATTTTTCCGGCGGAGGTGCGCTATGTCGATTTAGGCTCGCCCGACCTGATTGCCGGGAAAGCCGACGGAGCGGAGAACATCATCCGTGTGAAGGCTACCGTAAGGAATTTTCCCAACGAAACGAATATGTCCGTCATCACGGAGGACGGCAGTTTCTACACCTTCAACGTGAAGTACGCCGCCGAACCGCTGTTGCTCAACGTGGAGATGTGCGACTTCATCCATGACGGCAGCACGGTGAACCGCCCGAACAACGCGCAGGAAATCTATCTGAAAGAGCTGGGCAGCGAAAGCCCGATGCTGGTGCGCCTTATCATGAAGTCCATCCACAAACAGAACAAGCGCGAGGTGAAGCATATCGGCTGCAAGCGTTTCGGCATCCAATACCTGTTGAAAGGCATCTACACGCACAACGGCTTGCTTTATTTCCACACGGAGATAAAGAACCAGAGCAACGTGCCTTTCGATGTGGACTACATCACTTGGAAAATCGTGGACAAGAAGGTTGCGAAGCGTACTGCCGTGCAGGAGCAGATTATTCTGCCGCTCCGCGCGCAGAACTACGCCACCCTCGTGCCGGGCAAAAAGAGCGAGCGCACGGTCTTCACGATGGCGAAGTTCACCATCCCCGATGACAAGTGCCTCGTGGTGGAATTGAACGAGAAGAACGGCGGCCGTCACCAGTCCTTCGTGATTGAGAACGAGGATTTGGTACGCGCGGGTACCATCAACGAACTTCAAGTACGCTGACCATGAGAAAGTACATCGCAATAATCATCGCGTCGCTTGCCCTTTTTACAGGGCAGGCGCACGCCCAGCGGTGTCTGCCGAAGATGCAGGGCATCGAGGTGAGGGCGGACATGGCGGACGGCTTCAATCTCGGCGGCAAGGACGGCGGGTACAGCTTCGGGGCGGCTCTCTCCACCTACACGAAGAAGGGGAACAAGTGGGTGTTCGGTGGCGAATACCTGTTGAAGAACAATCCCTACAAGGACACCAAGATACCCGTGGCGCAGTTCACGGCGGAGGGCGGCTATTACTTCAAGATACTGTCGGACGCCCGAAAGATTGTTTTCGTCTATGCCGGGGCTTCGGCTCTCGCCGGATATGAGGCGGTAAATTGGGGGAAGAAGGTGCTGCATGACGGCTCCACGCTGCACGACCGGGACGCCTTCATCTACGGCGGTGCGCTGACGCTCGATGTGGAGTGTTACGTGGCAGACCGTATCGCCCTGCTTGCCAACCTGCGGGAGCGTTGCCTTTGGGGTGGCGACACACGGAAGTTCCACACGCAGTTCGGGGTCGGTATCAAGTTCATCATCAACTGACACGGGCATGGAAAGGACGGAAATAGATGCTGTCAGAAGGATGCCGCTTGCGGATTTTCTCGCACGGCTGGGGCATGAGCCTGTCAGAAGGAGCGGTAACGAGCTGTGGTATCTTGCCCCGTACAGGGGCGAGCGCACATCCTCTTTCCGTGTGAACGTGGCGAAACAGCTCTGGTACGACTTCGGTTTGGGCAAGGGCGGCGACATCTTCACGCTTGCCGGGGAGTTTCTGCAAAGCGATGACTTCATGAAGCAAGCGAAGTTCATAGCGGAAGCCGCCAATATGACGGTTGCCGGATGGGAAAAGCCCGTCTATCTCTCGAAGCCGACCGAATCCGTTTTTGAGGATGTGGAGGTCGCTCCGCTGCTCCGCTCACTGCTGACGGAGTATTTAGAGGAACGGGGCATCCCTTACGCCATCGCATCCCGTCACTGCTGCCGCTTGAACTACGGTGTGCGTGGGAAACGGTATTTTGCCGTTGGCTTTCCGAACATGGCAGGTGGCTATGAAGTCAGAAGCCGATATTTCAAGGGTTGCATACCTCCGAAGTCTGTATCACTGGTAAAGGCGAATGACATCCCGGCTGACGAGTGCCTCGTGTTCGAGGGCTTCATGGACTTTCTCTCTGCCGTGACGCTTGGTGTAACCGGTAACGCTGACTGTCTTGTGCTGAACTCAGTCGCCAACGTGGAGAAGGCGGCGGGATTGCTGGACGGATACGGGCGCATCGGCTGCTTCCTCGACCGTGACGAAGCCGGACGGCGGACGCTTGCCGCACTTACCATGCGATACGGGGAACGTGTCACCGACCGTTCCTCCCTCTATGACGGTTGCAAGGACTTGAACGAGTACCTGCAACTGACAACGAAAAAACAGAAAAACAACCATCTAAAAATCGAAGAACAATGAACATACTGAACAACAGAAACAAGAGAACATCAATATTCAAGGCAGTGGCGTTATGCCTGATAGCCGCCATGTCATTCACCCTCGTGTCATGTGACGATGACATGGACATCCAGCAGTCCTATCCCTTCACGGTGGAGGTCATGCCCGTGCCGAACAAGGTAGTAAAGGGGCAGACAGTGGAAATCCGCTGTGAACTGAAAAAGGAGGGCGACTTTTCGGGTACGCTCTATACCATCCGCTATTTCCAGTTCGAGGGGGAAGGCTCGCTCAAAATGGATAACGGCATCACCTTCCTGCCTAACGACCGCTACCTGCTGGAGAACGAAAAATTCCGCCTGTACTACACGGCGGCGGGTGATGAGGCGCATAATTTCATCGTGGTGGTGGAGGATAACTTTAGCAACTCCTACGAACTGGAATTTGACTTCAACAACAGGAATGTAAAGGACGACGATCTTACCATCGTTCCCATCGGCAACTTCAGCCCCTTGTTGAAATGATGCGTGTATTCATGACAATGCTCTGTTCACTTCTGACGGTCTGTTCTGTGTCCGCGCAGATCAGCCGCCAAGAGGGAACGGACGGGCAGGCGGCAATCTACCGACTGCCGCTTATGGAACGTGCTTTTTTATGCTGCCGCTACTTTGAAGGCTGGCACTCAGAAAAACACTACCCATACGTCGGTTGGGGTCACAAACTTTTGCCAAACGAGAAGTATTCGGCACGAACCATGACAAAACGGGATGCGGATGAACTTTTGCGGAAAGACCTGCGCAAATTTGTCGCCATGTTCCGTAAATTCGGGGTTGATTCGATTTTGCTTGGCACGTTAGCTTACAATGTGGGACCGGCGAAGCTGTTAGGCAGCAAAACAATCCCCAAAAGCACCTTAATCAAGAAGCTGGAAGCTGGTGACAGGAACATCTACCGTGAGTATATAGCCTTCTGCAACTACAAAGGAAAACGCCACGCCATGCTGCTCAAACGGAGAAAGGCGGAGTTTGCGCTGTTGTATATCCCATAAAAGGACTGACAAAACTGGCAAAAGACGTGCCATATTTAACTTGGCACGTCTTTTGCTCTATCACTTGATAGATTATCGTAGGATTTTCTCGTTAATTGACATCGTTGAGCCATTTTTGCCTATCGGTTTCCAAATAACACTTCAAGTTGTAAGTGTTGTGAGAGCAATACAAAACATAGTTATTAACCATAAAAAGTATAGCGAAATTATGAAGAAAGTATTTAGGAAAATTCAGAAAGGAACAACAAAAATGATTGAACGTATCAAATCGTTGGGGGAAATGGAGACGAAGCAGAAATGTGTAGTTCAACGGTTCGAGATTATCATTCCCCTCCACCAAAAAATAACGACCCAATATATAGCCTCCGCAAGTTTTACTTGCGGATTTTTTAGTTATCGCAGATTGGACAAAGGTTTCTTTGCTACTTTCTTTGTCCGCCATCATGCTCACTGAAAGAAAGTAGGGCGGCTCTCGCCGCCCCGCCACTCAAAAGCGTGTGTAAAGTCCCGTCACCATCGTGAACATTTCCTCCAGCATATCAAAATAGATACCCTCGTGTACGGCAATGTCCTTTGTCTTGCACTCAAAGGTCTTTTTGCTGAACGTCCTGCGGTAGAAGCGCATATTGTAGAGGTCTGCCCCTTCGTCATAGATGATGTCAAGGCGGTTGGCACTTGTTTTGTTCCTTGCAAGGCTCATCCGTAAGCCGTTGCCCATATCTATGAAATCACGGCTACCTGTCATGGCGGTGAAGCGTTTTCCGCCTATCTGCTGTAATATCGTCTTGGCTATCATATCTTTTGTTTTTAGGGTTTTAAGTATTGGCGGTGCGGACACCGCCATCCCGTTCAAAATTCTCGCATTTCGGAAATGGGGGTCTGCCGTTGTAGCCACTCTTTCACACATTCCATATTGTACTCGCTCGTGATGACTGCCGTATGGCTGTCGGTGGCGGTGAAACGTGTGCTTTCGTAATCATCTATCCACCCCTTGAGGGTGTCCGTTCCCCACGCTCCGGTATCGTCAAAGATACCGTCCAATGCCGTGATAGGTTCGCTGAACTTGACTATCAGCGTTTGATAGGTCGTGTTCATAGTCTGTCCTCCTTTCCCTTCTTTGCGTTCAGCCACTTGTCCCGTGCGGCTCGGCACTCGTCCAACGTGGGTTTGACACAAGAGAACAATTCTCTGTCTATGGGGTGGCGGTAGTCGTACTGCACAAGTGTCCGCCTGCGTCTTCCGATACCCGATTGGAAACGCTCGTATTTCTCCGTACCTGCTTCCGCGCAGGTGCTTACTCCGTTGATGGTCATTCGTGTTGTCATAATGTTGCTTTTTAGATGGTTAAAAATGTACTGACAGAACTCTGTTCTTCATCACCATTTCGGGGTTGCTTGTGTAGCGTTGGTGCAGGTAGAAATGGTGTGAGCCGAAGCCGTAAAGGAAAAACTTGTCAAGTTCGTGCTTCTCGGCAAACTCCTTTACGCTCTTTCTCAATTCCCCCTCACTCGTTGTGAGAGTGAGGAGGTTCACAAATTCAAGGAACATCGTGGGGATTGCATCATCCCACACACAAATCATACTTTCAATTCTTACTTCCATATCAATGTTGTTTTAGGGGTTATGCTATGCCGCTTTCATCCGCTCACGGATAAGGTTGGCGTTCTTGTTCACAAGGTCTATGATGCGCTCGTGATATTCGGTGTCCTGGTTGTGCTTGCCGTGGCACTGCACCACTTCGAGGGTTCGCAAGTCCACCTCTACGGTTTCAATAATCTCATCGCCAATCCTTGCCGATAGTATGAGGGTGTCGGCTTTCTTGTAGTATCCACTGCCAAACACGCAGATGCCCTGCGTCTTGCCCTCGTTGTAATACTCGTCTATGCTTTCAAGCACCTTGACGATTATTTCCTCGTCCGTGATTACCAAGCCGAAGAATTTGGATTTGTTGGCGATGAAATCCTCCGCATCTTTCTTTCGTTGGAGTTGTCGCTGTTGCTCACGCTCACGCCTTTCAATCTCCCAACGGCGTTGCTCTGCGGCTCTTTCCTTCTCGTGTATGGCTTCAATTTTTCGGGTTGCGTTGTCGTGTGCCGCCATGAAATCTTCGGGACAGATGTTCTTCGGGTTACGGAGGTCTTGACCGAGTTTTTTGAGCATACGCAGATAGTCGCACCACATTGAGAGGTTGTCTATCTGATACTTGTGACGCTTGGCAATCAGATATGATGCCCAACATTCATCGGCAGTACGGGTATTGAAAAGAAAGTGTTTCATGACCTCAATCTCACCGCCTTTCATAAGGGTTTCAATTCTTGGGTCTGAAAGCAAGGCTTTGAAAAGACGCACGGGGGAGATGCCGTGGAAATCGCCCTTGAAGCCGTTACGTCTGAGTTGGGGCAATATCCTCATCTTTGGATATGCACAGCTTCTTGCCACCACATCATCGTATAGGCTGTTGTGCGGTCTTACCTCCATATCGCTGCCTAATGCCCACACATCGCAATAGCAGAAAAGGAAGCCACGGAGCAACGCCATGTCCGTAACCTTGCCGTCGGGTGAAATCCAACGCTGCACGACCTCGTGGCAGTAGAAACGCATCGGTTCGCCTTTCCTGCTCTCGCATCTGACCTGCGCCACGCGGATTACCTGATACCCTTTGCAGGTGGTTATCACGCTGAAATTCTGCGTTTCCTTGTAGATGCGTCTGCGTGTGTCCTGCACTTTGAGTTCGGCATGGCATTTGGGGCAGGTGCAGCCTTCAAGGGTGTCGCATAGTCCGCTGTCGCTGTGCCACTCGTGACCGCAGTCGGAACAGGTGATGTTCCCTTTCTTGGTGCGGTAGCCGATATGCTCAACGCAGTGGCGGTATGCCCAATCTATTTGTGTCGCTGATATGGGGCGAAGGTTGGCGGAAAGTCTTGCCACCTCTTTCTGTATCTTGGTCTTCGGTTTCATAAGCCTAAATCAAATAATGAGGGTTGGGGTTGGTTTTCTTTTCTCGCTGACGGTCTGTGGCGGTTCTGCAACTTGCGGAGTTCCTCCTCTTGGTATTTGCGGACAGCGTTCTGACGTGCCTCCGCCTTTTCCTCTGCCGTGAGTTTCACAACGTGGTTCACAACCACTTGGCAGTCCATCGGTTTGCCCACCTCTATCTCGTTTTCCTCATAGTAGTGGATGGCTTGCCCGAATATCTCTCCGTCCGTGAAACCGTTGCAACCGCTTTTCTGCACATAGTTCAGAATGTGGGTCACGCACTCGTCCATGTTCTTGGCAGGGTTGCGGTACTTCTTTGCAAATAGCGCATCTTCCTCCGCACGCTGTTCCAAGTACATATATATCGTTCTCTTGAAATGGTCTGTTCCTTTCATATCGCTGTCATTTTTAGATTATCTGTTTCAGTATCTCTCTCCAATAGGTCGGCTCTACCTCGCTGAGAAGGAAGTCCATGAAATCCCTCCGTGCGTCCTTGTTCAGTTCGTGGTACAATCTTCGGAAAGTTTCAAAATTGCCGTTGATGTACGTTTCCACCATATACACGAAGATGTTGTCCACCTCGTAATATCTGCACTGCTGCGCTGCCGTCTTGCTGTTTCTTTTTGCCATGTCGGTAAGGGTTAAAGGGTGAATAACCAAAGGATGAAGCCAAAGAAGGCAATGGTGGAAAGGATAGCCACGATTACACCTATCGCCACTCGGAACACTCCGTTTACAATCTCTCTGATGATGCCCCAAAGGATGCCGAACACCCCGAAGGCGGTGCGCATCATCAAGCCGCATATCGCCAACCCGATGTGTTGCGCCATTTGTCTGAAATTTGCCGTTGCCGTCATATCTTCGCTGTTTTTGATTTTTTTGTTTTTAATGCGGATTCAAGAGCTGAGGGAGTTGAGTTTCAAACTATCTTATCTGCCTCTCGTTTATCCGACATTTTTTTTATGCGTCTTTCTGTCGCATCGGTCGTTTTCGTTTCGGGTGCTTGAAAAGGTAGGGATTAGGGAATGCAAGGTTTTTCGGTCAAAATACTACCCGCAGGGCTGGAGATTTTTACCGAAAACAGGAGGCTTGACCTTGCTTTCCCGTCCAATCCCGGAATTACCTTTGCGCCCAGAACGAAAATGACTGACTGATGCGGCTTACTGAAAGGCGCAAAATGGAGGTAAACGAAAACAGAGGCAGATTGTGTAGAAAAAAACTTCAGGGGAAAATCCGTAAAAAAAAGAATCACCAAAAGGAAAAAGACATCACCGGAAGCGTGAAAAGGGCAAACCACAACAAAGGAAGTATGATTGTTTCCGATCCGACGGAACTTGTTCAGCCGGGTGGCAACAATCATTCTTCCCGGTTTGTCCGGCTGTGTGTGGGCGCCTGTTTCATTCATGGGGCAGGCTGACACACTCTGCATTCACTTTCCGCTTCCGGCAAAAGAGACAGCGAAAAAAGAAAAATCATTTGAAAACCCGTAAAAGCACCTCTTGGCATAGGCGCAAAAGAAAGGGGCATTGCTTCATCTGTCTAAACATCGTTTAGGCGTGAGGCAATGCCCTTTTCTCCAGCTATGCGGTAGTCGGCACACGTTTGTTCCAAACTCGTTTTGGGCAATGGTGTGCCGACGGACAATACCGCTTTTACGGAAAATTCTTATGAATGAGGGGATAAAAAACGGGAGTTTATATCAAAATCTCGAATTAAATAGCTACTTTTGCATACGAAGAGTTCTTTGAAGGTTACGCAACGCGCAGAAGGATAATGCAGTAGATAACTAACTAAATCGTAACCTATTACTATCAAGAGCAATTAACCTACGCTCATTTCCAATAAATTACACTCTTTTCGTAACTTCTATTCGCAAATTTATGATTGTTATTTTATCATGGAATTACCTAACGACCCGATGATGCTTTTTAGCGTTATCAATATGAAACTCAGAGATAATTATTCTTCTTTAGATAAGCTGTGCGATGATATGCATATAAACAAAAGTTCCCTTATCAACAAATTGAAAGATGCAGGCTTTGAATACAGCGAAGAACATAATAAGTTTTGGTAACCAGGCATCAAACTATAACCGATGTCATATCCAATTCAATTTCTCCAAAGTCTATCAAAGCGTTAAAGAGGCGAATAGATGAATATTCACGCAATTCCTCTGCTGTAATATCCTTGGATGTTATCATCCCGGAGTCAAGCAAAGCGGCTCTTTTCGTCCCCAGCAACAAAGGCCGAGCCGGCGTCAGCCAGCTTTCACCATTCCATAAAGCTACATTACAGATAGAAGTATCCGTCAGCAAGCCGTTACGGACTATCAGAACATCATCCCTTCCCATGCGTTGCGCATACAAATCATTCAGCAAATGCCGGTCCGTACTTTTATATCTATAGTCCGCATCATCGCAAACAACCAATTGCAATGAACGGACAGGACGCACGTAATACGTAAAATATTCTACCTTTACAATATCTTCAAGATATTCAACCCGGCATTTGGTTCTCTCGCCGTAAGCCTCCGGACGGATATAATCCGATACATCCAAATTACAGTCCATAACACCCAACACCTCACTCCGCGTCCGGTTCATCCGTTCGTTATGATACGGAAGATTATAGATCTTCCCGTCTTCAACACGTATTGTTTCAATAAATGGGTACATATACTTTCTGTTTCATTTCATCATATTCTTTCTGCAAATCACTTTGGGCGGTAATGCCTCCTCCGCTTTTAAAGAACATAGAATTATCCCGTTGTTCCAGAAAACGGATCATCACCGCGCTATCCAGACTTGAGCCGTCAAAATAGCCCATCACTCCTGTATAGAAACCACGTTCGTACGTTTCGGCTTCTTCTATAATCTGCATGGTCTTTTTCTTAGGCGCACCGGTAATAGAACCGGCAGGTAACAGATTAAACAGAATATCGCCTATCCGGCTATGCCAATCTTCCGGCAACAAGCCGGTTACTTCCGAACTTACTTGCAGCAAGCATCCGTTATTTGTCTGCAGCTCATCAATATATCGAAAGCGGGGGACAGATACTTTCCGGGCTGCCGTACTCAAATCATTCCGTATCAAATCTACAATTGTAGCATGTTCTGCCGTTTCCTTGCTGTCGTCCAATATACGCGTCCGTGCGTTTGGCAAGGTTGCATCTATAGTTCCTTTCATCGGATACGAACAAATGGTATTGTTTTTAATCCGTATAAATATTTCAGGAGAAAAAACGACGAAACGTTCTTTCCACAAAAGTTTATATTTGGCGACGGAATGATAAAAGATCTCTTCCAGTGAAAGATTTGTTTCTACCGGTGTTTCACAAGTCAGGTTAACCAAATAAGAATTACCAACATGAATATTCCGTTTAACAATACAAAATGAATTTGAATAAGCGGGAAAAGACATCGGATGAGGATGCCACACAATAGGGTGAGATAAAGGTTTCATTTCTTTATCCGGGCTATTTGAAAAGCCATTCAAATCGTACAACAAGTCTCCGGGATTAACCTGTTGTTGTTTCTCCACGTAAACCTGTTGTTGCTTATAATCTATTATAAATACAAAAGGCTCTCCCAATGTTCCCAAATGGTTCATCCGGGAAACAGCTTCCTGTTTCGTATATAAATTCATAAAAACCTATAAAAGAAAACGTTCGGTCAGCCCACCAAAAGCATCTATCCGGCGATCCCGGAAGAAAGGCCACCAGCACCGTACATTCTCGCTACGGGACTTGTCTATATCCACAATGCGTACTTCTTCCCTGTCATTCGTAAATACGGTAAGCAATTCTCCCTGCGGACCGGCAACGAAACTATTCCCCCAAAACTGAATACCTTTTGTCTGCCCCGAAGGATCGGGTTCATATCCTGTACGATTGACCGTAACAACCGGCAAGCCATTAGCAACGGCATGCCCTCGCTGAACCGTAACCCAAGCATCCAACTGGCGTTTCTTTTCATCATCCGTATCACTGCTTTCCCAGCCTATGGCCGTAGGATAAATAAGGACTTCCGCTCCACGCATAGCCATCAACCGGGCAGCTTCGGGATACCATTGATCCCAACAAACCAGCACGCCCAACATTCCTACGGATGTAGAAATAGGTTCAAAGCCCAAGTCGCCCGGCGTAAAATAGAACTTCTCATAATAAGCAGGATCATCGGGAATATGCATTTTCCTATATTTTCCGGCAATAGAGCCATCCTTCTCCAAAACAACCGCTGTATTATGATAAAGTCCGGGAGCTCGTTTTTCAAAGAGAGATAAGACCAGAACAATGCCTAATTCTTTAGCCAAAGCGCCGAAGGTTTCCGTTGAAGGTCCGGGAATCGTTTCTGCCTGATTAAATAACTCCGTATTTTCCGTTTGGCAAAAATACAGGCCGTTGTGCAATTCCTGCAATACTACCAGTTCCGCACCTTGCATAGCACCCTTGCGAATATTCTGCTGTAACTTCTCGATGTTTGCAGCTATATCACTGCCGTTCGACTGTTGAATTAATCCTACTTTCATTCTTTATCTACACTTTAAACTCCAATTATTTAATAAATCCTTCCGGGTATTGCATCGTTACACAATGAAGTGATCCGTGTTGTTTGATTAACGGCAAGCAATTAATGCCAACAATTTCGCGATCAGGAAAAGCGTTTTGTAATGCAGCTTTAGCTACTTCATCTTTGGGAGAATTATAGAAAGGGACAAGTACGGCACCGTTAATAATCAAAAAGTTGGCATACGTTGCCGGCAAACGTTCTCCTTCCCACTCCACTTTATCTGCCATTGGTAACGGAATCAGTTTATAAGGTGCACCATTCTTTTGGGTAAAAGACTTTAACTCATATTCCATTTCCTGCAATTCATCAAAATGTTCATCTTTTTCATCGGTACACTGCACATACGCAATTGTGTCCGGAGCGCAGAAACGGGCTAATGTATCGACATGGCTGTCTGTATCATCTCCTGCCAAATAACCACTTTCAATCCAAAGGATGCGGTCAAGGCCAAAAATTTCTTTTAAATGGTACTCAAGTTGTTCCCGGCTTAAATATTCGTTCCGGTTGACGGAAGAAAGACACTCCACCGTAGTCAGTAAAGTTCCTTCCCCATCGGATTCTATACTTCCTCCTTCCAATACAATTGGTTGCATATTTACCGGGACAACTTCCTCTGCAAAGGTTTCGGCATGAAATAGCTTTCTGGTAATCAGATTATCCAGACCGGCTGCAAATTTCATTCCCCAACCATTGAATACAAAATCATAGACGATTGGTTTTCCATCATCAAAGATAGAAATGCCGCCATGGTCTCGAGCCCATGTATCATTGGTTTCCATTTCACGAAAAACAATCCGGCTATAATCCACATTGCCTAATTGACTACGGACAGAAGCCTCGTCCGGACAAACAACCAACAGTTTTTCCCTCTTTATAATCTCCTTTGCGATTGAAACAAAACAGGGTATTACTTCATCCAACACAGGAGCCCAATCAGTGCCTTGATGCGGCCAGGTAAGTTGCACGGCGCTTTGACAATGCCATTCTGCCGGTACTATTATTTTCGTTTCCATTTATTTCTTTTTCAGTTACAATTCCATCATGCAATGCATACATAAACTCTTGCAAATGTAATCATTTCCTTAAAAATAGTTCAAACGCCCAAACAATATCTTACCACCAGATGACACTGGCACCTTTTGCAATCGTCTTTTTCATTTTGTTTGTTGTTATTCCTTCGACAACATAGTAGAAAACACCTTTGGGTATACATTGAACGTCAAGATCATTCTTGTAATCTCTATTACTATAAATAACTCTCCCATCAGGTGTTATTATAAAAAGACTTATTTGAATAAAAGATTCTATAGTATTTATTTCAACCTTGTTATTATTAAATGATATAACATTCTGATTTAAAATGCGCTCATTTGAAACCGGAGGGGTCATTCTTTTACATTCGGCCGCAATTGTAACATCTTCTTCCATTATCAAACTTCCCCCGTTTGCTATATCTATATTATTTGCCGTTACCCTCGTTACTTCATAATCCGAGTTTGCAATTACATGGACTTTAACTTGTGTACCGTAATTTAAGAATCGAAGAGAAGATATATCAAGAGGATCCCAACGACCCTGATTGAATACTTCTACGCGGATTATCCCATTATCCGGCTGTACTACGATTAACGTACACGGTTTAAGGGAGAATACTGCCGACAAATACAAATCATCCACCAAAGAAACCGTTTTTGATACATGCGTATTTCTTTCTCCTACTCCGGGAAAAGAAGTCAATTCATGTCCTATGGCCGGCTGTGCCCATGCTTCAACCGACACTCCCACTGGTACTCGAATGGACTGATAAGAATCATATTCCACAGGTATTTCATCCTCAACCTGAACTTTTATAGTAGGACCTGAGTTTGCCGGAGTTACCCTGGCAATCAAATCCCGCATCTTTCGTACAACCACCGAGGTAATATCAACATCGCCAGAAACAGGTATATTAAATGTATATTCGTAATCCAGACCCGATACAGAAGAAAGAACAGGTACATTATTTCCTCCCATAACAGCAGAAAAAGAACTTACTTCATACCAGGTATCCGATGATCCACCTACTGACGGCATAGTAATGATAACTTTCAGATTATCCCCGTAAGACAATACATCCGTCCCTGCGGTAACAGGAATTTCTATTCCTCCCACAATTTTTACCACCTTCAAAACAGCAGCATTACCAGGATCGTTTAAAGAAAGGTCATAATTAACCCAGTCAAATCGGGCTTCTACCTTGACATCCGCCCCTGGCATCGGAAATTCATATTCAATCGTACCATTAGCAAGAGGGGTTGTAGATGAACCATAAGTATTTCCCGATATCGCATCTTTTACCGCTACCTCCTTACATTCTTTCCCTGTTTCCGGCGGTACAGCGGAATAAGCCTTTAATATTTCACCCGCATACACCCGTTCACCATTTGCAATGTCCGTCCCATAATTTACCTGATACCGCGGAATATATTCCACCTCCAATGCTATGTTTGCCCTCGCCGGGAGTGTACTATACACATATGTCCCTGAAAAGCCAGACTGTTTTATGATATCTCCCTCCTTGATACGAACAGCATATCCGGCCTGAGAAGTAACATTCAAAGTCAAAACCCCATTATAATTCACTTTCGTATTTCCTCTATCATACAAAGACGAAGTCCCCCCAGTTAAAGTCATACTACCGACTTCCGCCAATGTCTTTCCGGAAGGTAATACCACATTCAAAGCGACCTCGTAACGATCTACTTCAAAGGCAGTCGCCAAATCCATATCTTTATTCAACGGCTCAGACCATGAATATCCCTCGTTGTTCTCTAGCAAATTAATATCCTCATTAGGTATAACAGCTTTATTTACAATCTTCCTGTCTGCATTAAACACATAACCGGCAACGGTTTCCCTAGCTTCCAACATCAAATTCGCACCAGCACCGGGATACCAATATTCTTGATCCGGAACAAGCTCTTCCGTAATACCATCGGCTTCAACCTTCACGGCAAACGAACCAAAATTTGCGGCGGTATATTTCACACTATAATAGGTATCCACTGTTCCACCAAACCAAATTTCTCCGCCGCTATGTGCAGTCGAGATGACATAGCTAATATTCCCGGAAGTAGAGGGAGGCGGAGAGGTGGTGGTAATCGTCCCTGTCCACTGCGGTACACTATTTATCGTAAGCGATTTACATCCTATAGAGCTATTATTTGCAGTAATTACACTTTGTAAGACAGAGCCTGTCGGAACAATAGCACCGTCCGGAAGATTCACCCCGTCTTTACTTACCACCACAGTTGCCCCTGTCGGCGAAACAATCCGTACTGTACACTTTCTGACGAAGGTCGCTGTAATTTCCAAATCTTGATTTAAGCTGTATGGAGAAGACAATGCATTTCCATTTTGGTCTGTTAAGGATATTAAAGTATCGCTCGCTGCCGTTTCCGTTTTAATTGTTAACAAAGAACCTTCCACCCGGGTATCTCCTTGAGCGATATCTCCTTCCGTCGTTTCATAAACGTTTAAATCATTCCCGATACTGCCGTTAGGTTGAACGATCTCCCATTTTACGGAATAGGTTTTCGTCGACTGATAAATTTCAGCCTGGATCTCCGTTTGACCTTCCACGGTAAACGCACGGGAAGCTAATACCGATTCCGTCCCTGTTGTAATCTTATCCAGGGATTTCATTCCATAACTCCGGTCACACTCCCATTCGATCAGGATTTCCGTACCATATGGAATATAAGCTGTTGAGGTTTCCTCCGCTCTATCCAATTCAATAAGCACACTTCCCGTTGCTATATCCTTTAAAAGAATTTTTCCACTCGTTCTCTCTGTCCCAATTTTGTTTAAGGTAACCGGATATTCTTTTGGCTTAAAAGAAGCATTCACGGTTAAAGCCTCTTTCACCTCCTGTTCCGTCCCTGAAACAATATTCGTTTGTCCGGCAGAAGTAGAAGTCAAAGTCAATACGTCCAGCAAACAGTGTTCATTGGTGGGAGTAGCAGTGACTTTGATTTTATCCAAATAATTCGCCTTCCCCGGACTACCAGTATAAGATGTCCAGCCTGTTTCTCCGTTTTGTTGTCTTTCCACCAGCAATGTTCCAAAAGAAGGAGTAGTATTCACATAAGTAATTTGAAATTCATCCGGGACAAACACAAATTTGACAGTCACATCCTGTTCTATCGACGGCAAGCCTACAGAACTATTACCAACCTGTTTCACTCCATCCACCCAAATCTCAGAACAATGATAACCCGTTTTAGCCGCAGGCTCTAAAGTCAGTGAAGAACCATAGCTTACCCGCTGATCCGCTCCTAACACCGGAGTGGTGTTCACCCCATTAGTAGCACCAGTCGGCTGATCAATTTCAATCGTAACCAAAGGTCTCAAACGAGAAAATTGTGCGGAAAGGATAACATTCTCTAATACGGTCCATTGCTTGGTACCATCAGGCACAGCCTGCTGACTTCCATCGCCAAGTTGTACTTTTAATGAATTAGGCTTGTATTCATATCCCACATTGGCCAAAGGCTGTATCGTGATCACCTCTCCGTAAGCAGTTTCTATTTTCTTGCCACCACCATCGATGTTTATTTCCGTTCCCGGGGTAACTTTCAAGTCACCGTTACTGCAATTCCAGTACACCGTATATTGAACCGGTTCAAAAACGACATCGATGACCAGACCACCTACCCGTATATCCGCTACCCTATCAACAGCGGAAGTTAAGTCTTTAGGATTAGAAACTCCATCGGCATCATAAATTTTGACCGATTTTATCCCATATCCCGGATTATTAGCAACGGTTATCGAAAATGTCTTATCTGCACTATATTCCACTGCTTTTTGAAAATTCGCAGACCCGAGAGGCAATGTATACGTTTCTGCATCCTTATTGTTCTTTACAGTCAATTGCCCCATATCCGGATCGTTTACCTGCAATATTACAGGATAAGAGCAAGGTTTAAATTCAGCTTTATAACATACATCCTCCTTCACCTGAATTCCGTTATCTTTCCCTACTTTATCTTTTACCGGAATATCTGATGATTCTTTTGATTGCATAAAAACAGCATCGCAATAATAGCCGGGAAAAGAAACTGTATCCAACCGAATAAATTCATTATCATATACAGTTATACTATTCTTATTCGTTCCATCCGGTATTTTTAACTTATCACTTTGGCGGGTAATTGATAAAACTCCAAACTCAGACTCTTCTGTGGTTACGACAATAGATGGAGTTAAAGCTATCTTTATTATAATATCATTATTTACTTGTGACAATGTGTATACGCCATTAGCATCAGGATATAACTCTGTTTCACTCCCCTCTCCTTGCATTATAACCTTATCACTTGTAATGCCGGCAATAGAACTATAATCTAATTTAAACAAATAACTATCTCCCGACTCAACTTTTGTTGAATCGTAAGTTACTTCTCCAATCTGTTGTATTACTGATATTCGAGAAGATTTAATAAAATGTATTTTATGAGATTGTGATAATTCGTTCAGAGAAAGAGGCTCCGGAACATCTAAAGCTGGAAATAAATTGGTTTCTATTATATTTCTTTCAAATATTGCTTTTGTCGTAAATGCAATATCCAAAGAAAAACAGTTCTGAGTAAAAATAAAAGAAGAACATAAAATAAACATCAACAAGGATTCAATCCGCTTATAAACCGGCCATGCACAACCTTTGGCTTCAAATAACAACCGTAAATTGAAAGAAAGCCAACGAATGTTTATATACCTCCATCTTATTCTACTCTTAGAATACGCTTCAAAAAGCGAAATTAGTTTGTATTTCTTCATACAATAGCCCAGTTTGTCCCAAACAAACTATTTTTTTAAGATTAGCACAATTAAAAGTTCATTCTCTACAGATACCAATGTTACAAATATAAAAATTTTTATGAAAGATATATATATGTAAATACCTCATTTTATGGCGTTAATTCTGTCAAGTAAAACATGATATATGAATAAGTTAATCTATATCATTACTGGAATTCTCATCCTAAAACCGAAAGTTATTTTGAAAATACAAAAGAAACAGGTAAGCTCAGACTTTTTAAATCAAGGAGAATAAAAAAACCATATCGAAGTAAATTCTTTATGGTTTCATAAAAACAAAGATGTATACATATTTTAACTCTATATAAAAAAGGCTGAATAACTTTTTTATTGTTAAACAGCCCTTTCTCTACACAATGAATAGTGTAACCAATAAACTTAAGATTTCTTGCAATCGCAAGAAGAATATGCTACTAACATCCAAACCAACTTTTCTTGTTCCTTCAAATAGTCGCTCATCAAAGCAACTGTAGCTTCATCGCCTGCTTCCGAAGCAAGAGAAAGCAACTTACGTTCTTCCGCAATAAACTGGCTATACGTATCCAGAATATTTTTCAATGCGTCATCTCCGCATGAAACGTCCGAAACTTCTTTGACTCTCGCAACCTTCAAATATTCACTGAATTTATTTACAGGTGTTCCTCCTAACATTAAGATACGCTCTGCCAGTTCATCAACTTTTTCTGCCGCATCATCATATAATTCTTCAAATTTACTATGAAGAACAAAGAAACCATGTCCTTTGATATTCCAATGGAAACCACGAAGATTTGTATAGAATACCTGGTAGTCTGCCAAAAGTTGCTGTAAAGCTGATACTACGTTATTTGCTGCTGATTCGTTTAAATGGATAAAATCTAATGTTTTCATACTATTACTTTTTTTTAATTGTTATATATTCCGTTTTCTTGTATTGCAAATATACGACACGAATAAACCGTTGTCAAACAGATAATTTCTATATCACTATAGACACACTTTATCAAAGTATGGCAAGTTGTTTTCAGAAAGAGCATGTCAATATATCAGGGATTATTTTTATCTTTGTACAATTAGGCTTTATTATTCAATATATGATAAACATTTATGAATATACAACAACTTGAATACATACTGGCTGTCGATACTTATCGTCATTTTGCCAAAGCTGCTGAACATTGCCGCGTAACACAACCCACTTTAAGTATGATGATACAAAAGCTGGAAGATGAACTTGGCATCAAATTATTCGACCGTAATCTCCAACCCGTACGTCCTACACCCGCCGGGCGCAAAGTAATAGAACAAGCCCGTAATGTATTATATCAGGCTTCTTTAATAAAAGACATTGTAAACGAAGAAGAACAGACTCTAAAAGGAACTTTTCGCCTGGCAGTGTTGCCTACAATCGCGCCTTATCTGCTTCCCCGTTTTTTTCAACAGATAACGGAAAAACATCCGGATATGGATATTCGTATTCTGGAGATGAAAACCGCTCCTACAATGGCCGCTTTGCAAAACGGAGAAATAGATGCCGCAATAATCGCAAACCAGCCTGTAGAAGCACAACTGCAAGGCGATATATTATATTATGAGGAATTTTTCGGTTACGTAGCGAAGAGTGAGCCTATTTTCAAAAAAGAACTGATACGTACATCTGACATCAGTGATGAACGCCTTTGGCTGTTGGATGAAGGACATTGCTTCCGCGACCAGCTGATGCGTTTTTGCCAAATGGAAAAAGTAAAACTACATCAAGCCTCTTACCGTTTGGGAAGCCTGGAAACTTTTATGCGCATGGTTGAAAGCGGAAACGGTATCACATTCATTCCTCAACTGGCCACCTACCAGCTCAGCAATGAACAGAAAGAATTGATTCGCCCGTTTGCCATCCCTAAACCTACCAGAGAAATAGTATGGGTCACACGCAAAGATTTTATCCGGCATACCATCGCCGGTATTTTAATAGAAAGTATCAAGAAATCAGTGCCTAAAGAGATGCTTAGTTTACAAGCTTTTCAAAAACTCGTATAAAAAAGAGTGTATCCGTAAAAAAAATATCACTTTTTGTTTGTAGTTTCCAAAAAAGCGTTACTTTTGCTGCATCATTTAAAACAAACAGAACAAATGAATCGATTTAGCTTTACATACTTCTTTTATTACTTTTACTTTAGCAAAGTGAAGGCAGGAGTTTGTATGTAAAGAATTGATGATGACTAATTGAATGTATCAATAAAACAATATAAAGTCCTGCCGAATTCGGTGGGACTTTTTTTGTATAAACAAGTTTTGAGTAAAAAGAAAGAAGATGAAAAAGAAAGTAGCAATTCAGGGAATAGACGGTTCATATCACGATATTGCCGCCCGTAATTATTTCGAAGACGGAGAGATAGAAATCATTCCCTGTAATACATTTCGAGATGTTATCACAACAATCAAGAAAGACCCGTCTATTCTCGGTATGATGGCTATCGAAAACACAATTGCCGGAAGTCTTTTGCAAAATCATGAATTGATACGGGAAAGCGGATTGAATATTATTGGCGAATACAAATTACGCATCTCCCATTCCCTTGTTGCTCTTCCGGGAACCAACATTCATGATATAAAGGAAGTCAATTCTCATCCTATTGCATTGATGCAATGTACCGATTTCCTTGATACATTACCTCATGCCAAAGTGGTTGAGAAAGAAGACACAGCTATGAGCGCCCGTTGGATATCGGAAAATCAATTAAAAGGACATGCCGCCATTTGCGGGAAACTGGCTGCCAAGATATACAAGATGGAAGTTCTTGCCGAAGGAATAGAAACCAACAAACGCAATTTCACCCGTTTTCTTGCCATTGCAGACCAATGGACTGCCGATGAGATGCTACGGGGAGTCGATAAAAACAAATCATCCCTCGTATTTGCACTTCCCCATACAGCCGGCAGCCTGTCGCAAGTCCTTTCAGTCCTTTCTTTTTACAATATGAATCTTACCAAAATACAATCCTTGCCTATCATCGGTCGCGAATGGGAATACCTGTTCTACATCAATCTGACCTTTACAGATTTTACCCGTTACAAGCAGGCTTTGGATGCTATCAGACCGTTAACAAAAGACTTAAAAATATTAGGCGAATATGCAGAAGGAAAACAAAGTGTGTAATATTACACCGGCTGCACGCGTAAACAGCGTACAGGAATATTACTTCTCTAAGAAGTTAAAAGAAGTAGCCGAGATGAATGCCGCAGGCAAAAATGTCATTAATCTCGGAGTAGGCAGTCCGGATCTTCCTCCGTCTGAACAGACTATCGAAACATTGTGCGAACATGCACATAATGCCAACGAACACGGTTATCAGCCATATGTAGGCATACCTGAATTACGTCAGGGTTTTGCCGACTGGTACAAGAAATGGTATAATGTCGAGTTGAATCCAAAAACGGAAATACAGCCATTAATCGGATCAAAAGAAGGTATCTTACATATTTCGCTGGCATTCCTGAATCCGGGAGACGGCGTTCTGGTACCAAATCCCGGATATCCGACTTACAGTTCTGTCTGCAAATTAGTTGGAGCAGACTTGAAATATTATGAACTAAAAGAAGATTTAAACTGGCAACCGGACTTTGAAGAACTGGAAAAAATGGATTTGTCGAATGTTAAACTGATGTGGACAAACTATCCCAATATGCCTACCGGGGCTAATGCCAGTATAGAACTATACGAAAAGCTGGTTGCTTTCGGACATAAACATGGTATTATTATCTGCAACGACAATCCTTATAGCTTTATATTAAACGAACATCCGCTTAGCATCTTAAGCATACCCGGAGCCAAAGATATTTGCATAGAGCTTAACTCCATGAGTAAAGCCCACAACATGCCCGGTTGGCGTATGGCAATGCTGGCATCAAATGCTCAGTTTGTGCAATGGATATTGAAAGTAAAAAGCAATATCGACTCCGGCCAGTTCAAACCGATGCAGCACGCTGCCGTAGAAGCCTTGAAAGCCCCGAAAGAATGGTATGACAATATGAATCGCACCTACCGGAGCCGCAGGGATTTAGCAGGACAAATTATGAATGCTTTAGGTTGTACATACGACGAAAAACAAGTCGGTATGTTCCTTTGGGGACGTATTCCGGATGATGCAAAGGGCAGTGAAGTCATTGCAGATAAAGTATTGTATGAAGCCAATGTATTCATAACTCCCGGATTTATCTTCGGTAGCTGCGGAGAACGCTACATCCGTATTTCACTTTGTTGTAAAAACAAAACATTGGAAGATGCTTTAAACAGAATAAAAAAAGTAATCAAATAACACTCTATAATTATGGAAATGAAAATTGAATCCATTGCATTGCCGGGCGTAGACCCCAAACGTCCTATCGTAATAGCAGGACCTTGCAGTGCAGAGACAGAAGAGCAAGTCATCGAAACAGCTAAAGATCTTGCATCAAAAGGTATTAAGATATTCCGTGCCGGAATCTGGAAACCCCGTACAAAACCGGGAGGGTTTGAAGGTATCGGAGCACAAGGCTTACAATGGCTAAAACACGTAAAGCAAGAAACCGGCATGTATGTTTCTACTGAGGTTGCAACAAAAGACCATGTATTTGAAGCGCTAAAAGCCGGCATCGACATTCTATGGATCGGGGCTCGTACAACGGTTAATCCATTCGCGGTACAAGAGATAGCAGATGCCCTTAAGGGTGTTGATATTCCTATCTTAATCAAGAACCCGGTAAACCCGGACCTTGAATTATGGATCGGTGCTTTCGAACGTTTGTACGGAGCTGGTATCCATCGCCTAGGAGCTATCCATCGTGGATTTAGCTCATACGATAAAAAAATCTACCGTAACCTTCCGTTATGGCACATTCCTATCGAACTGCGCCGGCGCATGCCTGAACTTCCTATATTCTGCGACCCTAGTCATATAGGTGGAAAGCGCGAATTAGTAGCTCCCCTTTGTCAGCAGGCTATGGACTTGAGCTTCGACGGTCTGATTGTTGAATCTCATTGCAATCCGGATTGCGCATGGAGCGATGCGGCCCAGCAAGTAACTCCTGATGTTCTGGACTATGTATTAAACCTTCTGGTTATACGTGATGCAAACCAAACAACAGAGAACTTGGCAGCTTTACGCCGGCAAATCGATGGCATAGACGAACAATTGCTGGAATTACTGGCAAAACGTATGCGCATTTCGCGTGAGATCGGTGTTTATAAAAAAGAACATAATATGCCGATCCTCCAATCACCGCGCTACAGCGAAATCCTTGAAAAGCGTTCCAGCATGGGGGAACAAATGGATCTTAACACAGACTTTGTAAAGGAGATATTAAAAGAGATACATGAAGAATCTGTACGTCAACAGATGATTATTATGAACGAACAATAATACGCCAATGGGCTAATTGCTAATATGCCAATAATAAACGAAAGCAATTGGCATATTGGCACATTAGCCAATTAAATAATTATTCATAATGAAAATATTAATATTAGGTGCCGGAAAGATGGGATCTTTCTTCACCGATTTGCTTAGCTTCGATCATGAAGTAGCTGTTTTAGAAAGCGATCCAAAACGAATGCGGTTCATATATAATGCTCTTCGTCTGCAAAAGCCGGAAGAAGTAGCCGACTTCAATCCCGAACTGGTTATTAACTGCGTTACATTAAGTTACACTATTGAAGCATTTAAATCGGTTATGCCTTATCTGCAACCTTATTGTATAATTTCGGATATCGCATCAGTAAAAACCTACTTGAAAGAATTTTATGAAACATGTGGATTTCCGTATGTATCCACTCACCCTATGTTCGGTCCTACTTTCGCCAATTTAGGACAGTTGGAAAAGGAAAATACCATCATCATTTCCGAAGGTGATCATTTAGGAAAAATATTTTTCAAAGACGTATATGCAAGTCTCCGTTTGCATATTTGTGAATATACGTTTGAGGAACACGATAAAGTTGTAGCTTATTCTTTAGGTATTCCTTTTGCGTCGACAATGGTTTTCGCTGCAACCATGAAACACCAGGATGCACCGGGTACAACTTTCAAACGTCACATGAAAATTGCCCGTGGGCTTCTTTCCGAAGACGATTACCTATTAACGGAAATCCTTTTCAATCCGCGTACACCAAAACAAATATCACGCATCCAAGAAGAATTGAATATTCTGCAGGAAATTATCAAAGACAAAGATTCTGGCGCGATGAAAGAATATTTGACAAAAATAAGGAAGAATATAGAGTAAGAAGTAAGGACATTATCCAGCAATTCATTTTTTTCAAAAATATCTCATTTTCCGATAGGGGTATTTTGTTATGTTCATGTCTTAAGGTCGTAATTATATTTTACAGACATGAAGTATATTGTATTTTTTGTAACGGACTTTGTTTTATACATCTTATTCGGCTTGTTTTGTCTATGCAAATGGATATTATTTGTACCTTTGCTTTGCTTTCGAAATAATAAGGATGTATGTACTTCAAAGATATTATTGGACAAGGAGAAATAAAGCGGCAATTAATTAAATCGGCGCAAACGAATATTGTGCCGCATGCACAGCTTTTTACCGAACAAGGTGGAGCCGGTGCTTTCCCCTTAGCTCTTGCATATGCCCGTTATCTTAACTGTACAAACCGTACAGAAAATGATGCGTGCGGAAAATGTCCTTCTTGTTTGAAGTATAACGAGCTTGCACACCCAGACCTTCACTTCGTATTTCCTATCGTCTCAAAAAAAGAGAAAAAAAAAGAAATTTGCGACGATTACCTCACCGAATGGAGGTCTTTCCTGAAAGAATATACCTATTTCAATTTGGATAATTGGCTGGAATATATTGAAGCCGGTAATTCACAAGCTTTGATCTATTCAAAGGAAAGTGATGAAATAATCCATAAGCTCAATCTTAAGATATATGAAGCCACTTACCGTATATTACTAGTTTGGTTACCGGAAAAATTACATCCGACTTGTGCCAACAAACTTTTGAAGATTATAGAAGAACCTCCTGCAAACACCGTTATATTAATGGTTTCAGAAACACCCGATCAAGTATTGGGAACCATTTTATCACGGGCACAACGTATCAACGTACGGGCAATACAAACAGAAGCTATTACGCAAGCCATGATTTCACAATTCGGATTATCGCCGGATGATGCGAAACATGTAGGCCACCTTTCCCGCGGCAGCTTTCTAAAAGCGGTGGAAGCAATCAGCCTTGGAGAAGAAAATAAATTTTTCCTTGAACAGTTTAAAGGAATGATGCGTAATTCATGGGCCCGTAATGTAAAAGGAATGAAAACAATGGCCGACACGATAGCCGGAATTGGCCGTGAACGCCAGAAAAACTTTCTGGCTTATTGTCAACACTTGATTCGGGAAAACTTCATGTATCGTTTTCAATCACCTGATTTGAATTACATGAATCTGGATGAAGCAAGTTTTGCCATAAAATTCGCTCCTTTCGTAAATGAAAGAAATGTAATCGATATTATGGATGAACTGGCCAAAGCAGAAAAAGATATTGCGCAGAATGTTAATGCCAAAATGGTATTCTTTGATTTATCATTACGTCTGACTGTTTTGATTAAACGAATATGCTGAAAACAGTCGTTTACCCTTCCGATATATTTCTATATCGTGCCGGAGAAATACCAATATGCGCCTTTACATATTTACCAAAAAAAGACTGATTGGGAAAATTAAATTCTTCAGCAATTTCTTTGATGGATTTATCCGAATACTTTAACCTGTATTTAATGTGTTCAATAGCACTCTCGTTAATCAACTCCAATGGAGTTCTGCCACATGCTTGTTTGATCATCTTTGAAAAATGTTTAGGACTATAGCAAAGTTCATCGGCAAAATAAGTAACAGAACGATGCATGCCGTTATCTTCTGATAATTTTTCCGCAAATTTCCGGAGAATGTAATCGGCCTGTTTTATATTCTCTTTAATTTCATCCGTACTGTCGGGAGAGGCAGCTTCCTTACTAAGACCACCCAACATCTCACAGAAAAGAGCGGCAAACAGATATTGCATCACTTCTTTATGGTAGCAGTGTGGAGTATCAACAATCTTCATCATAATCAGGTCCCTATAATAGTTGAAGACTTCATTATTATCATCGCCAACATGTTTCACCGGATTGTTGTGGATATAAATGGCAGTATTCCATGTCTCCTTCTCTATTCTGACAATACGTTGTAAAAAACGCGTGGAGAACCCTGCATACCTTATCTTATGCTTAGGGCTCAACATTGTATGGCTTACAATCGTATTAGGAAGTCCCAACAACAAATCGCCGGCTTGCAACTGGTAAGTTCTGTTGTTTATATCCAGTTGGATACATCCTTCCATACAAAACGCAAGAAGAAAACAACCCAGTCTTACCGTATCATTACCATGAGGGACCTCTTCCAGGCTGTTTACTACAACAAAGTCATCGTCCACATAGTCAATAGCATTTCTGTTCGCTTTAAAATCTTCAATATTGATGATTTTGATTTCTTCTTTTCCCATATTCTTTTTTTCTTTT
Organism: Parabacteroides bouchesdurhonensis; assembly: GCF_900186615.1. Classification (GTDB taxonomy): domain Bacteria; phylum Bacteroidota; class Bacteroidia; order Bacteroidales; family Tannerellaceae; genus Parabacteroides; species Parabacteroides bouchesdurhonensis. The sequence goes on along the minus strand of NZ_LT896588.1, from coordinate 2,582,176 downwards.
TGCAAAGTTGGCGAATAATGGGATAAATAAAATGTTCTAAAACACTCATTCATTAGTCTATATATCATTTATAAGCAAGACTTTAGCAAAAAAATACACAAACGGAGAAAATAGAACATCCTTGAAGGAATATTGATCACAATACCACTGTCCCTTTCTCCTACTTTTGTCCAAAATATATTATCAAAGAACAATAATATGATTACATTAAACAGAAAATGGATACGACTGATGACTGTCATTGGTTGTACAATGTGGTTGGCTTCTTGTAAACAGGCACCGGATGCTCAGGTTAAACCCTCTTATGCGATAATGAAAGTGTCTCCGGTGGACAAAGAGCTTTCTACTTCGTATTCGGCAACGATACGCGGACGGCAAGATATTGATATTTATCCGCAGGTATCAGGTACCATTGAGAAACTTTGTGTGACCGAAGGGCAGAAAGTGCGACGCGGACAATTGTTGTTCATCATAGACCAAGTACCTTACAAGGCAGCATTGAAAACTGCCACCGCTAACGTAGAAGCAGCCCGTGCAACATTGGCTACTGCGGAATTAACCTACAACAGCAATAAAGAATTGCATGCACAGGCTGTAGTTTCAGAATTCAGCCTGAAAACCGCAGAAAACAATTATCTTACTGCCAAAGCCCAATTGGCACAGGCAGAAGCTCAGGAAATGAACGCGCGCAATAATCTTTCATATACAGAAGTAAAAAGTCCCAGTGACGGTGTGGTAGGAGCATTACCTTTTCGTGCAGGCGCATTGGTTAGTCCAAACATTCCGCAACCACTGACAACAGTAAGTGACAATTCTGATATGTACGTCTATTTCTCCATGACCGAAAACCAGCTATTAGCATTAACGCGCCAATACGGGAATATGGACGACGCTTTAAAGAATATGCCGGAAGTAGAATTGAAATTGAACGACAATTCCATATATGACAAGAAAGGTATTATTGAATCTATCAGTGGAGTTATCGACCGACAGACAGGAACGGTAGTAGCGCGCGCGGTTTTTCCTAACGAATCACGGCTATTACATAGCGGAGCTTCCGGTAGTATTTTGGTACCCAGTACCTATAAAAACTGCATCGTAATTCCTCAGGGAGCTACTGTACAGATGCAAGATAAAACTATTACATACAAAGTCGTGGATGGTAAAGCAGTCTCTACATTAATTACTGTAGCTGGTGTAAGCGACGGACGCGAATACGTAGTGCTGAACGGACTGAAACCGGGCGATGAAATTGTATCGGAAGGTGCCGGATTGCTGCGTGAAGGAACAGTGGTAAAATAAAGCATAGAAGATTATGAAAGGAAACATATTTATAAAAAGGCCGGTGATGGCTATTTCCATCTCCGTGCTTATTCTGACTATCGGACTTATTTCGCTTTTCACACTGCCAGTAGAACAATATCCGGACATTGCCCCCCCTACGGTATACGTTACTACCAGTTATACGGGAGCTGATGCAGAGGCTGTGTTGAATAGTGTCATCATGCCGCTGGAAGAAAGTATCAACGGTGTGGAAGATATGATGTACATTACATCTACCGCCACCAATGCCGGTCTGGCCATTATACAAGTTTACTTCAAACAGGGAACAGACCCCGACATGGCGGCGGTCAACGTGCAGAATCGCGTGACCAAAGCACAGGGATTACTTCCTGCCGAAGTAACGAGAATTGGCGTGACCACACAGAAACGTCAGACCAGTTTTCTGCAAATCAACTCTTTAGTTTGTACGAACGGTCGATATGATAAGACATTTCTTGCGAATTACCTGGACATAAACGTCATTCCGCAGATAAAACGTATAGAAGGTGTGGGTGATGTGATGGAAATGGGTGATACGTATAGTATGCGTATCTGGTTGAAGCCGGAACTGATGGCACAGTACGGACTAGTACCTTCGGATGTGACAGCTGTGCTGGGAGAACAAAACATTGAAGCACCTACCGGTTCATTAGGCGAAAACTCGAAGAATGTTTTCCAGTTCACGATGAAGTATCGCGGACGACTGAAAACGGTAGAGGAATTCCAAAATACAGTCATCCGCTCCCAACCTGATGGATCTGTGCTTCGCCTGAAAGACGTAGCAAGCGTAGAATTGGGAACACTGACCTATAGCTTCGAGAGTGAAATGGATGGTCAACCGGCTGTAATGTTCATCGTATTCCAAACAGCCGGTTCCAATGCAACTGCCGTCAACGAACAAATCTCTGCAGAAATGAAAGAGATGGAAAAGACGCTGCCGGAAGGTGTTGAATTCGTCAACATGATGAGTTCAAACGATTTCTTGTTCGCTTCTATCCATAATGTAGTGGAGACACTGATTATTGCCATTATATTGGTTATCCTGGTGGTATACTTCTTCTTGCAGGACTTAAAAAGTACGCTCATTCCTTCCATATCCATCATCGTATCATTAGTAGGTACGTTTGCTTGCCTGGTAGCTGCCGGGTTCAGTATAAATATCCTGACATTATTTGCATTGGTGCTTGCCATCGGTACGGTGGTGGACGATGCCATTGTGGTGGTGGAGGCGGTGCAGTCCAAGTTCGATACCGGATATAAGTCAGCCTATCTTGCCACTAAAGATGCAATGGGTGACGTAACAATGGCTATCGTTTCTTGTACTTGTGTGTTTATGGCAGTATTTATCCCCGTAACATTCATGGGAGGTACTTCCGGTATTTTCTATACGCAGTTCGGTATTACGATGGCAACAGCTGTAGGTATTTCCATGATCTCGGCATTAGTACTATGTCCGGCCTTATGCGCCATGATGATGCGCCCATCAGACGGTACAAAAAGCGAGAAGAGTATCAACGGACGTGTACGTGCTGCTTATAATGCTTCATTCAATGCTGTATTAGGTAAATATAAGAAAGGTGTAATGTTCTTCATACACCATCGCTGGATGGTATGGACGGCATTAGCAGTGTCGGTGGCATTACTTATTTACTTGATGTCTACGACTAAGACCGGACTAGTGCCACAGGAAGACCAAGGTGTTATCATGGTGGACGTGAGTACAGCACCGGGCAGTACACTGCAAGAAACGACAAAAGTAATAGACAAACTGGAAAATATTCTAAAAGATACACCTGAAATAGAACATTATGCCCGCGTAGCCGGATATGGCCTGGTATCAGGTCAAGGTACGTCTTACGGCACCATCATCATCCGTCTGAAAGATTGGAACGACCGTAAGGGAAAGGAGCATTCTTCCGACGCAGTAGTAACACGACTTAACGGACAGTTCTATGATATAAAGGATGCGCGGGTATTCAGCTTCCAGCCGGGTATGATTCCGGGCTACGGTATGGGGAACTCCATCGAACTGAACTTACAGGACCGTACCGGCGGAGACATGACAGCCTTCTACCAGTCGGTGATGCAATTCCTGGGTGCATTGAACCAACGGCCTGAAGTAGCAATGGCCTATACTTCTTATGCCATGAACTTCCCTCAGGTTTCGGTAGATGTAGATGCGGCCAAGTGTAAACGTGCCGGCATATCACCGGCTACGGTGCTCGATGCGCTGGGCAGTTATTGCGGTGGCGCCTATATCTCCAATTACAACCAGTTCGGTAAAGTGTATCGCGTAATGATGCAGGCAGCACCGGAATTCCGTTTGGAGGAACAGGCTTTGAACAATATGTTTGTACGCAACGGCACAGAAATGGCTCCGGTAAGTCAATTTGTAACGTTAAAGAAAGTACTTGGTCCAGAATCGGCAAATCGTTTCAATCTGTTTACTGCTATCACTGCAAATGTGAACCCTGCCAATGGATATTCCAGCGGTGAAGTGCAAAAAGCTATCAGCGAAGTGGCCGAACAGATGTTGCCTACCGGCTATAGTTTTGAGTATGGAGGTATGGCCCGTGAGGAAGCAAGCATGGGCGGAGCAAAGACTCTTTTCATCTACGGAGTATGTATATTACTCATCTACCTGATCCTGTCTTGTCTCTATGAAAGCTTCCTGGTTCCGTTTGCCGTTATATTCTCCGTACCGTTCGGACTGATGGGTAGTTTCTTATTTGCCAAAATACTCGGACTGGAGAATAATATATATTTACAAACAGGTGTGATTATGTTGATTGGATTGCTGGCTAAAACCGCCATTCTGATCACGGAGTACGCTATAGAGCGGCGGCGCAAAGGCATGGGCATTATAGAATCGGCTTATTCGGCAGCTCAGGTCCGTTTGCGTCCTATCTTGATGACTGTCCTTACGATGATTTTCGGCATGCTTCCGCTGATGTTCTCTACCGGTACAGGTGCTAACGGCAACAGTTCGCTAGGCACAGGTGTAGTAGGCGGTATGGCCATCGGAACACTGGCGCTGCTCTTTGTAGTCCCGGTATTCTACATCATCTTCGAGTTCTTACAGGAGAAAATACGTAAGCCGGAAAAGATAGAGGCTGATGTGCAGGTATTACTTGAAAAAGGAAAGAGTGAAACCGAACATGGAACGGAAAAATAAGATTTCAATATATTTAGTCCAACTATTCCAATTCTCCTCTTTTTGTGAGGAGAATTGGAGAAGTTGCATCAATTTCAATAAATACCAAAGTATGAAGAAGATAATTCTATCGGTCACAGCAACCGTCATGTTGAGTAGCTGCGGCATATACAGTAAATATAAGCCCGCCACCACCGTACCGGACAATTTGTATGGGACGACGATAACAGCGGAAGATACCACTAGTCTGGGTAGTATGGACTGGCGCGATCTTTTCAATGACCCATACCTGCAATCCCTCATCGAGCAAGGGTTGCAGAACAACACCGATTTACAATCCGCACAGCTCCGCGTAGAAGAAGCAGAAGCAGCGTTGCTTTCCGCCCGTTTGGCCTTTCTGCCGGCATTTGCCCTGTCACCACAAGGTACGGTAAGCAGCTTTGATAGTCATAAAGCAACACAAACCTATTCGCTGCCGGTTACTGCCAGTTGGGAACTTGATGTTTTCGGTCGTATGCGTAACGCAAAACAGCAAGCTAAGGCCCTTTATGCTCAAAGCAAAGATTACCGGCAGGCTGTACGTACCCAGTTAATATCCGGTATAGCCAATACATATTATACATTATTGATGCTGGATGAACAATTGACCATCTCACAGCAAACAGAAGAAGCATGGAAAGAAACAGTTGCTTCAACCCGTGCGATGATGAACGCAGGAATGGTTAATGAGGCTGCCGTATCACAAATGGAAGCCACCTATTATCAAGTGAAAACCTCCATATTGAGTTTGAAAGAACAGATTAATCAAGTGGAGAATAGTCTGGCTCTGTTGCTGGCTGAAACACCACGGCGTTATGAACGCAGCAAGCTGGAATTACAACAAATACCGGAGAATTTCTCCGTAGGCATTCCAATGCAGATGCTTGCCTGTCGTCCGGACGTACGCATAGCTGAACGCTCGTTGGAGCAAGCTTTTTATGGGACCAATCAGGCACGCTCGGCCTTCTATCCTTCCATTGTTTTAAGTGGAAGCGCCGGTTGGACCAATTCAGCAGGAATGATGATTGTCAACCCCGGTAAGTTCCTTGCATCGGCAGTAGGCTCACTGACACAACCACTATTCAACCGTGGGCAAGTCATAGCTCAATACCGCATAGCCCGCGCGCAACAGGAAGAAGCCGCTCTTGCCTTTCAGCAAGCGTTACTAAATGCAGGCAGTGAAGTAAATGATGCCCTGACTGCTTATCAGACAAGCAAGGAAAAAAGCATCCTGTTCGATAAACAAGTTGCTTCGTTGCAAACAGCTCTGAAAAGCACGTCCTTACTGATGGAGCATAGTAACACTACTTATCTGGAAGTATTGACAGCCCGGCAGACATTACTTAGCGCACAACTATCACAAACGGCAAACCGTTTTACGGAAATACAGAGTATAGTCAATCTTTATAGGGTATTAGGAGGAGGACAAGAATAAATTAGGTTACAACAAAAGAGAAGAGACCGGCTAACAAGTTATTCCAGGTACTTAAAGTATCTAATAAGAACTTATTAGCCGGCTCTTCTTCTTTTTATTTAATAGTTCTCCGGTTCATACACAGCAACAGCCACGCGCGAATCGGCACAGCCATAATACAAATACCACTTCTGATTGAAGAACACAAGTCCTTCTATGAATACCGTTCCGGCAGGATACTGTCCGCTCTTTTCAAAGTCGGATTCCGGCATATAGAAAGGTCTATCCAGACGGTCTATTAACTTGGCAGGATCTTTGGCATCAAACAGGGCTTGTCCGGCACAATAAGAATTGGCCGTATAAAGCATATCGCCTTCCGTGCCATCGGCATTCTTTCCGTTGTAAAACAACATAATGCCTTTATCCGTCAAGACAGCCGGAGGACCACACTCCGTCAACGAACTATCAAACTTGCCTTTACGGGGTGTTATTACTTTTAGGAAATCTCCCTTTTCATCCAGCATAGGCGTCCAGTTCACCAAATCTATAGAGGTGGCTACATTTACAAATTTCTCACCCCAATACATCCAGTACTTCCCGTCGATCTGGGCAATTACTTGTTTTCCATCCATCAATTTGGTAACAATAGAAGCAGACTTGGAGAATTCATCGAAGAAACGGCCGTTATATGCTTTGGCAAATGCCGGCCCGTGCTTTTCCCAAGATTGCAGGTCGCGGGAAGTAGCAACTGCCAGACGTGCCTGCTTTCTGTTCCATTGCGTATAGAACATCACATAAAGCCCGTCTTCAGTCATAGCTACACGCGGATCTTCGCAACCTCCCGTCCATTCGAGTTCTTTCTGGCTATCGTCTGCCGGATAGAATACCGGAGCAGGCATTCGTTTGAAATGCAAGCCGTCATCAGAGTAAGCATATCCCAAACAGGAAGTACGTGAACCGATACCAACAGCCGAATTGTCTTCCGCCCGGTATAGAACAACAACTTTTCCATCATAGATTGTAGCAGCAGGATTGAAAGTATCGCTTGCCTCCCATGCCACCGAATCTTGTCTCATCGGGCAATAAAAGACAGACGTCGCATTGGGAGAAATAATAGGATTGATACCCTCCGGACGCTGAAAATTAGTCCATGCCCAATCGGGAAATTCCGCTTGTTTCTTTTCCGTACATGAAGTTACGAATACAACAACTAACAATAAATAAGCTAAATTCAAAAATCTCCTTTTCATTCTATATAAAGATTAATAATTTTCAGACAATTACAATCAATACAAGACAGTCCCAAAGAATCTAATCTACGCTTAATTTCTTCTGCCTCCTGCTGGTTCCGAGCTTGCGATAGAAGTAGTGCCTTTAAACTCTCTACTACTTCGTCAATTTGCTGTTCAGGTGTCTTATTAATATTATCCATTGATAACTTGAAAATTACGTTCTTTACTTACAAAGGTAAACATTCTCCATTGAATATGAAAGATTAGAGAAAATGTCTTTAACTTTGTGGAAGATAATATTAGTCCTCAAATGTTTAATTTATAGTGCAGATTATGTCATTTAAAGCTAAAGTTTCTATAGATGCAAACGGTGTGAAAGAAGAACGTTCGGTACTATTTATACAGACTCTTTTACTTGGCCGAACTAAAAATAATATTGATAAAGGGACTACACAATCTAATATTGACGGTTATATTGAGTTGCTTGATTCATCAAATAGAATTAATGGCAAAATTACTGTTCAGGTAAAAACTGTATCTCAAAGGGATAAAGGACATAACAAGTTCCCTTGTCCTACATCTTTATTTGCATATGCTGAAACAACAACTGATAATGTCTTTCTTTTAGCAGTAGACCATTCTCAGGATAAAGTCTTATATAAACATATTTCACCAAAACTTTTAAATGAGAATCGTGACAAAGAGCAACAAGAGACTATTACATTACATTTCAGCCAAAACGAGGAACTGCGTGAAGATAATATTGACACCGTATTAAAATATTGGTTAAGTATATGCAGTAGCCGTGTATATTACTTAACTCATGGCGAAGCCATTTTAGAGGAGAATAGCGAACTAAAGTCATATCTTCTAAACATGCCTAAAATGGCGACAGATTTAAGGCCTTGTGATATTCAGGAGATTCAAAACTTCACAGATGCATATAACGGATTATTAGAATCTGATTTCAGGTACATTAAAAGTGTTCTTTTCCCTAATGTGTGGAAACGTGGGATTGCAATATATACATATTCGGATAGTTCATTAGAATATTCTCTATACAATGTAAATGTAGGAGAACTTGTCGCACCAATAGTTAAAATACCCAAGTGTTCAATTTTTGAGATTAAACACGACCATGACTATGCTTCATTTTCTTGTGCCGAAAATAAGCTCAAAGAAAATCCTAATTTATATTCTATTTCTATCATTAAGAAGCACGTAGAGGGCTTTATCAAAAAGCAGAGAATTATCCCATTAGATGAGAGCTTTTTGGTAGAATATATTCATGAGTTTATTGAAGCAAATTGGAGGCACCTACATTTAAAAAAGTATTCTGAATTGAATGTGTACTCGTTGATTCAACACTTTCAATCAAAATACCCATACATTGACAAAATGCCAGTACACTTAGTGTCAGGAGGGAAATCTCTATATGTAAACACTGTATATGATGCTATTAAGTTTTTATCCGAGATTGGGTATACGACCATACCATATCTCTATCCCGTTAAAGGTTCTTATGGAAACACGGGGATGGTATATGATTTTTACTCTCCAACAACAGCGTTGGATAAATCTCGAATAGTAATTTTAAATACAATACGAGCATATCAGAATTTTATACAGTCAGAGTTCCCTTTATTAGCTAATGACCTTGATGCTTTTTATGGTGGAAATCTTATCTCTGTCTTGGTAGACTATTCTGATCCAGGACATAAATTTATATTTTACATTCATTATTTTAGAAGCATAATACCATCTAATGAAAAGGTTATTATAATTGAAGATATTAGTGATTCGAAGATAATGAAAGAAAATAATTTATCTTCTGCATCGGATTTATTCAGGAAAGAATCAGTGATGTTCAATGGCCGAGAGTTCTCTTGTTTCAGAGGAGGAGGGCTCAATGATATGACAATATTATTCGGGAAATATAATTGTTTAACCTATTTTTATGAGTTATTAGGAACTCATTTTGATGATTATTTTAACCAGCATGGCTGTATGTAATTACAACAAACAATAGTTCCACTTGATATAGTATCATAATTAGAAAAAGTATTATCTTTGCATTTAGAATAAAGCGTTCTTATTAATAATGCAAAACAAAGCAGATAAGGGAATTTTGCTCGTTTCTAAATCGTTACCTATCAAGATTTCCAATTCTGTAAATTGCTTGTTTTCAAGGAGAAACAGAAACTGCCATGCCTTCTCATGTGAAAAGTAATATTTTTATTGATTCCACACAAATCCGCAATCTCTTTCAAATAAGAATTTAACTTTTGGTTGCTTAATACAGGCAATAATTCACCTTTAGGTAATTGTCCTTCATACTTCTTCAATATAGCCAATGGAATTTTCAGCAGTGGAACATTTACAGGAGTATCTGTTTTTTGGCGATGCCTCATAATCCACGGCTTACCATCAAACGAGATACAAATTTCACTTGCTTTCAGCGTCTTTATATCAATATAACTAAGACCGGTGAAGCAAGAAAAAATAAATACATCCCGCACCTGTTCCAGTCGTTTCGTTGAAAACTTCTTCTTCAATATTTTCTGTATCTCTTGGTCGGTCAGATAACCTCTATCCACTCGTTTCAATCGAATCTTATAATTCATGAACGGATCAGTATAAATCCAACCGTTATTTTTTGCCATAATGACAATCATTCGAAAAGTCTGCATAAATTTGGCGGTTGTGTTCTCATTACATAAACTAACAGTACGCAGATACGTTTCAAAATCCGTAATGAACATATGATTGATTTCCTTCAAAGCAATATCCGTGATATTATACTTTGCTTTCATAAATTCTTCCATTCTCCTATAGCATCGGTCATACTTCGCCATAGTAGCAGCTGTTTTACTGATACCAACCAACTTTTGTGCATCTTCATTATGTTTCTTGAATAATTCCAAAAGAGTCCGTTGCTTGGCAGTAAAACCCAAGAACGCATTTCTTACTTTCTCCGCTGTAACAAACGACTCATGTACTTCAATATCACGATAGTGATTTTTCAAAGAAGTACGCATGTCCTCCAATAAATCATTCAACTGACGTGCTTTTAAAGAATTGCCAGCCGCTTTACCCAACTTCACATCCCACGCTTTTGGATTCACATTCAATTTTGAACTGAATTGTGTAACATCACCACTTACAGTCAGTCTAACCATTATGCAGACTGTTCCATCCTTGTTTACTTGATTCTTTCTAACATAGAAGAGAATCTTAAATGTACTCTTGCTCATATACCTTGTTTTTTATGTCCGTAACAATGGGCTTATAATTCCCACCGCAAAGGAACGATTAACAATTAGTTTATGAACGGACATCCAAGATACAACGAGCGACAAATCAGCAACTTAGCATTAAAATCGTTATTATTTTATTTCGCTCAATTTTCAGTAACGATTTAGTAACACTACTTTGTCCAAACGGGGCATTTTCTTGTCTTTTGCTTGTCTGCCGACAAAATGAAAAAGTCCCGTAAAACCTTGATTTTACGGGACTTGTCTTAGCTTTTCCACCATTTGTCTTTAGTGTTCAGCGGAGAGATAGGGATTCGAACCCCAGGAACCTCTCGGTTCAACGGTTTTCAAGACCGCCGCAATCGACCACTCTGCCATCTCTCCAATATTTTGAATCATATTCTTAATTGCGGTGCAAAGTTAGCAATATTTCTTTTATTTCCTACTATATGAAGTTGTTTTTTTCTTTTTCTATTATTATCTTTCTTTTAATCATTGAAATGAATCTCATAGGTAATTTATTACTATTTTTGCAGATAGTATTAATTATATAGTAAATAGTTTTATATGAGAAAATTAAAAAGTCTATTAATGATTCTGGTAGCACTTCTTTCAATCAGTTGCACAATGTCTGCCAACCCGAAAGGAAATAATGCAGAGAATACCGCAGAGGGAGAAGTTATCCATTTAAATAGAGCAGAATTTCTTTCAAAAGTTTTTAATTACGAAAAGAATCCTGATAAATGGGTTTATGAAGGAAATAAGCCATGTATTATCGATTTCTATGCAGATTGGTGTGGTCCCTGTAAAAAAGTAGCTCCTATTTTAAACGACTTGGCAGTTCAATACAAGAATGACATTATTATTTATAAAATCAATGTAGATAAAGAAAAAGAACTGGCCACAGCTTTCGGCATACAGAGCATTCCTACTTTTTTATTTATTCCGGCAAAAGGACAGCCTCAAGTTGCACAAGGAGCACTTCCAAGAGAAGAATTCGTAAAGCAAATTGACAGCTTCTTACTTGGTAAGAAATAAGATTTATAGCAATAAAAAAAAGAGAACATTTTTCAATGTTCTCTTTTTTTATGTGGCATCTGCATGAATTATTCAGCACTTTCTGCTGCTGGAGTCTCTTCAGCCGGAGCTTCTTCAACTGCAGCCTCTTCAGCTTTCTCAGCGGCAGCAGCGGCTGCCAATTCTGCCTTCTTCTTAGCTACTTCTTCTGCTTTTGCCTTATTTGCTTCTTTTTCAGCTTCCAGACGAGCTTTAGCTGCAGCTCTTGCAGCTTCGCTATCCTTGTCTTTTGCAGCTTGAACAGAAGCTTGTTTATTCTTCAACCAAGCCTGGAACTTTTCTTCAGCTGCGGCTTCGTCGAATGCGCCTTTCTTAACACCTTCTAGCAAATGCTTTTTCAAGCAAACACCTTCACGAGAAAGAATATTGCGAGTTGTATCTGTAGGTTGTGCACCCACTTGTAACCAATACAAAGCTCTTTCGAAGTTCAAATCTACTGTAGCAGGATTAGTGTTCGGATTATAAGAACCTATCCTTTCAATAAATCTTCCATCACGTGGAGCCCTGCTGTCTGCAACTACGATCTGATAATAAGCGTAGCTTTTACGACCGTGTCTTTGCAATCTAATTTTTGTTGCCATGTTTGAATAATTAATTTAAGCTGTTTGTATTAGCGGGTGCAAATTTAAGACTTTTCGTTTATAAAACAAACTTTCAAGCAGAAAAACTTAATCAATCTAATGATGCATTAACAACTTATGTTTTATTGTCCGTAAACTCTTTTGTATATATTTGGAAAGAATGATAAGAGTAACAGCCACAATTATCAATAGTATACCTGTTGCAATTTGCGAAGTAAACGGTTCTCCAAAGACCAATACGCCTACGCAAACCGCAGTTACAGGCTCCATTGCCCCTAAAACGGCCGTTAGAGTCGATCCTATATTGTGCACAGCCTGTACTAATGTTATATTTGAAATAACAGTCGGAACAACAGCCAATAAAATCAGATTAATCCATGACTGTCCATCCGGTATGGATTGTACCCCACCATTTGTCTGCGCTTTAAAAAAGAACAGACAAGTACTGACAATAAAAACATAAAATGTTAACTTTCTACCATTCATGTCATGCACTCTCGATTTATTTACCGTCACGATATAAAGCGCATAGCCCACAGCAGAAAATAGAACAATCATCACACCTATCGGATCTACAAATAATTTCCCTCCATCAATTGAAAGACGGGCTACTCCCAAAACGGCTAACAATATAGCTACAACTGTAATCCATGATGTCTTTTCCCGAAATGCCGTCATCATGATAATTGCTACAAAAACAGGATATGTAAAATGCAATGTAGTAGCAATTCCGGCAGCCATAAAACTATATCCCCAAAACAGAAACATCGCAGAAATAGTATACAAACCTCCTAATAAGATAAAGACGGGAATATCCCGTTTATCTACATGAAACGATTGTTTCTCCACCATCATCACTCCTATCAGAGCAAAAGTCGCAAAAAGGAAACGGTAAAAAAGGATGGAATCAAAACGCATTCCTTCTGCCATTAGCGGCAAGGTAAACAGAGGTATCAAACCAAACGTTACAGAAGTTACGAGACCATAGGCAAAACCTTTAAAATTACTCATAAAAACCTCTTTGATAAAATGGCTACAAACATACAAAAAATACAGATACTTGATTTACGTTTCATACCCATTGTATATAATATTTTGTATAAAAAAAGCCAGGCTCAATAGTTCATTAAGCTTGACTTTTTTATGTGTTTAACAGATAAATTCTACGTTACAAAAGCAAACCTGCCGATACTTCTTCTTCAACAGCTTCACCTTTAAGAGCGGCAACCAATGTCAAAGCAAAATTGTAAACAAGACCGGGCCCTTTTCCTGTAATAACATTGCCATCCACCTCCACAGCTCCACCGGTTACGTTAGCCCCTATTAATTTAGGTTCAAAGCCGGGATAACACGTAGCATTACGTCCTTTCAGCAACCCCAATCCACCTAACACAAGCGGAGCAGCACAAATAGCAGCAATAATTTTATGATTCCGATATTGATCCAATAACAGTTCTTTCAATGGTTCAAAAGCATTCAGATTCGTACTGCCTGGCATACCACCGGGCAAAATTAAGGCATCCGCATCAGAAAAACTTGTTTCGGCAAACAGAAGATCAGCTACAAACACCATACCATGTGATCCGGTTACATTTTTCTCTCCAGTGATAGAAACGGTTTTCGCATCAATACCGCCACGACGCAGTACGTCTGCTGTTCCAATGGCTTCCATTTCCTCGAAGCCGGTTGCTAAGAATACATACGCTTTTTTCATGATCTTATCCGAGTTTAAGCAGAAACAGAAACAGCTCCATTCCTTATATCATTTAAACTTATAAACATAAGTAATTGTTCCGCTCTGATTATTTGTTCCGTTAATACTATTAAATTTAGCACGACGGGCAGCCTCCAACGCACTCTTACGCATAGAAGCATTATCGATATTAGTTCCTCTGCCTATTTCCGCGAAAATCACATTTCCCTTTGGATCTACAGTGATATTTATCACGATACGTCCTTCTTCCTGAATAGTATAAGCCGGACGAGGTAATCCTCCCGCTCCGATAGAACGACCATTCAAATTGAACGAGCCATAACCTCCTACCCCTTCATTAGCTCCATGATCAGAATTTCCAAACGGACTTCCCTGGTTACCAACACCGGATGTAGCATCACCCTGGCTATTACCTTCAGCTGTTCCTATTCCAAAGGCACCGGCTACTTTGTTACTAATAGCTTGTTCCTTCTTACGCTGTTCTTCTGCCAATCGTTTTTTTTCAGCTTCTTCTTTTCGGATTCGTTCTTTTTCAGCCTCTTCTTTACGTTTCTTCTCAGCTTCCTCTTTCTTTCGTTTTTCTTCTTTTTTCTTTGCTTCCTGAATAGCTACACTCTCTTCAACATCTTGAGTTATCAATTCTTCTTTAGGAGCTTCAACTTTAGGAGCAGATTCCGGAGGAGGCGGAGTAGTTGTTTCCTGAGGAAGCTCTTGTTCGGTATATTTAGGTTCAAAAGTCCCCGAAGCAGCATCTACATTGCCAAAGTTGACCAATATACCGCCATCCTCATCGGGCACAACAGTCTTCATTACTGTAAACCAAAGAATAAGGAACAGTCCTAAATGGAAAATAACCGTACCAACTATACCGTATATGTCATCCTTATTTAATTTCATAGATATTATTTCTGCGAACGAGTAGCCAACACCATCTTAAACTTATTTTCGTTCGCTATATTCAGAATCTTTACAATCTCTTTATATGGAACGGTTTCGTCTGCATAAAGAGCTACAAACATCTCCGGTTCTTTCGCATAACTATCTTGCAAGAATGGAGTGATCTCCTCAAACGAAACCATTTTCTCTCGTTGGTTACCAAATGCTACGTAATAGTTCAAATTAGCATCTATTGTCACGCGGGTAAGCGGTTTAGCAGCTGTCTGCTTTTGTGCTTGCGGTAAAGTGACTTTAATTGCATTCGGAATAACTACCGTAGAAGTAACCATAAAGAATATCAACAGCAGGAATATAACGTCAGTCATAGAAGCCATGCTGAAAGATTCGTTTACTTTTGTTCTTCTTTTCAGTGCCATAATTTTATTAGTTGGCCGGTTCGTTCAACAAGTCCATAAATTCCATTGTACGAGCTTCCATCTTATTTACCACATTATCAACCTGTGAAACAAGATAGTTATATGCAAACAAAGCGATAATTCCCACAACAAGACCACCAACTGTAGTAACCAAAGCTTCATATATACCTCCAGACAATAAAGAGACATCCACATTTGTCCCGGCATTTGCCATATCAAAGAAAGCACGCACCATACCGGTTACCGTACCAAGGAAACCCAACATAGGAGCTCCTGCCGCTGTTGTTGCAATCAAAGGAAAACCTTTTTCCAGTTTTGCAATTTCCAAGTTACCTACATTCTCAATAGCAACCAGTACATCATTCATAGGACGTCCCAAACGTGTAATACCTTTTTCTATCATACGGGCAGAAGGAGTATTTGTACTACGGCAAAGATTTAAAGCCGAATCCACTTTACCTTCATGAATATAATCTTTAATACGATTCATGAACGACTCGTCTTCTTTACCAGCACGACGAATTACCATCAGGCGCTGTACAAATATATATATTGCCATCAAAGACAATAACAACAATACGACCATGATCCATCCCCCTTTGAACGCTAGGTCTATCACATTAATTTCAGCCTCTGTAGGAAGTGGTGTTACTGCCGTTAAATCAGGCATTTGATCCGCAGCTTGTGCTCCTGCAGCCTGGAGAGAAAGTAAAATACTCATTGTTTCTGTACTTTTATTTCAAGTTAATACTCATCTATTATTATTTTGCAAACAAGCTTTATAAAGTGAAATGGTTTCCTTCAATCCGTAGTACAATGCATCACAAATTAAAGCATGTCCAATAGATACTTCTTCCAACCAAGGAATATTCAGGCTAAAGAAAGCCAAGTTTTCCAAACTCAAATCATGTCCGGCATTTACTCCTAATCCTAAATTCTTAGCTAGTTTTGCCGCAGCAACAAACGACGCAATAGCTTCATCCCGGTTCTTTGCGTAATTTGTGGCATATGGTTCCGTATAAAGCTCTATACGATCTGTTCCCGTTTTAGCCGCCAATTCTATATTTTGCAAATCCGTTCCCACAAAAATAGATGTACGAATACCTTGTCCTGTAAATGTATCTACCAAATCATTCAATTGATCGAAATGTGCTTTCACGTTCCAACCGGCATTAGAAGTTATAGCATCGGGAGCATCAGGTACCAATGTTACTTGAGAAGGTTTTACTTTCAATACTAAATCAATAAACTTATCGCAAGGATAACCTTCAATGTTAAACTCTGTTTTAATCAACGGTTTTAAAGCATACACATCACTATAGCGAATATGCCTTTCATCCGGACGCGGATGAACCGTAATCCCTTGTGCACCGAATGATTCGCAATCTTGTGCGACCTTCAATATATCCGGCATATTTCCTCCACGCGCATTACGGATAGTTGCAATCTTGTTAATGTTTACACTTAAATTTGTCATCGTATATCGTTATATCTTTTTCTTGATTACATTTGCACAAATGTATCGGCAAATTTAGCAGGATTTGGTGAATTTATAGAGAAATGTTAGTAAAAGATTTCATAATGAAAGAACTTCCGGTGTTAAAAAGTTTTGACACAGTGGAATATGCGTTAGCAATAATGGATGATTATAAACTCAAACATCTTCCGTTAGTGAATGACGGAGGAATATATAGATGTTTAATATCGGAAAAAGACCTGTTAACGATACCTGAGCCGTCAGGAACTATCGGCGAACCCGTTCTGTTTGCTCCAAGCATACGTAAAAACAGCCATTTACACGAAGCGCTCTCCATAATGACACGTTATGGGTTAAGCCTTTTACCGGTTGTAACAACAGACGGTGTATACACAGGAGCTATCACAAGAGATAAACTGATAGATGCACTGTCCGAATTATGCAATGCGGAAGCGGAAGGCAGTATTATCGTTCTTGAAATGATGCCGCAAGATTACGTCCTTTCAGACATTGCCCGTTTGGTAGAATCCAACAATGCTCATGTATTGAATCTGTTATCACACCAAGATAAAGAGACTGGCCGCCTCCTTATCTCCATCAAGATTGATCTAGAAGATGCATCTCCTGTAATACGTAGTTTTGAACGTTTTAATTATACGGTTCTATATCATTTCATGGAAAAAGGAATGGTAGACAATTTGTTACAGCAACGGATGAATGAGTTATTGCATTATATGAATATGTAAGAAGAAAAGAAAATGAAAGTAGGAGTATTTGGCAGCGAATATCAGATAGAAAAACAAAATCTTATCAAACGTTTGTTTGAAAAGCTCCGTTCTCTGGGAGCGGAGATATACGTAGACAGCCTTTTCTACACTTTCCTTACTGATGCACTAGGATACGAACCTCCTATGAAAGGGCAAATCACAGGAGATGAATTCGACCTGGATGTTGTATTGAGTATCGGAGGCGACGGGACATTTCTGCGTACTGCCGCCCGCGTAAATAAACAAGACATACCTATCCTCGGTATAAATACCGGACGACTGGGATTTCTGGCAGACGTTAGTAACAACGAAATAGAAGACACCCTGGAAGAACTTTTCAAAAATTATTACCGGATAGAAGAACGGACTTTATTGAGATTACACACAGAGGAACGTACATTTAAAGGATATAACTATGCCTTGAATGAAATTGCTATCCTAAAACGAGATACATCTTCAATGATAACCATACACACCTCATTAAACGATGAATATCTTACGTCTTATCAGGCCGACGGACTAGTTGTAGCCACCCCAACCGGTTCTACGGCTTATTCCATGAGTGTAAACGGGCCTATCATACTTCCACAAAGCAACAGTATTGTGTTAAGTCCTGTTGCTCCCCATTCATTGAATGTCCGTCCACTTGTTATTCCGGACTCTTATACAATTACTTTAGGTGTTGAAAGCCGAAGCCGCAACTTCCTAATCGCATTAGACGGTCATTCCGAAGTATTTCCGGTCGGGATAGAATTAAAAATAACAAAAGCCGATTACACCACGAAAGTTATTAAGCGATATAACCATACTTTCTACCAGACATTAAGGGAGAAATTAATGTGGGGAGCCGACGCAAGAATAAAATAATGTTAAATACAATACTATTTATATCGTATAATTATGCTATATAACATAAATATAATATATTTGCAATGTGTTTTTCATGGTATTAGATTTAAGGTTAACTATTGAGATTGGCTGTCTGGGATAGATAGCCTTTTTTGTTTTATAGACTTTCACTGAAAACGAGTATAACCTTCAACGATCATCCTACAGTAAAACACCCCCCAAATACAAGGATAAAAACAGCCGTTACCGCATTATCAAACTTAATGACTTCCACTGCAATACCATAGATAATACTTAATCATCTATCGATAAACATAGCACATATTAATTCTTTTGTCCCGACTATTTAAGCAAAAATTCCCGCATTTTTATTCTTTTGACCTGGCTCGAAATTAATTTTGACCTAGGTCGTAATTGATTTTGCCCTAGGTCAAAAGAATAAATATTCATATACTTTTTACTAAATCATCCTATGTTTAACGACAAAGCAAAGGCATAAAGACAATAAATTATTGCCTTTAACAAAAAAAACAGCAGTATATATTAATGAAAACGGGTATAGAGCAACAGCACCGAAAGCAGGATAGCAAATATAAAAACATTACGTGCCGTATGCGCCAGAGTCTTATTCAGTTCGCGTCCTTCATATCGCTCCAGTTCCAACCAGGTTGAAACAAAAAGGATAGCAAAAAGGCCAAACAAACATGTCATCCACCATATATCGTTGAGAAGTAACGGAACAACGATAAGAAGAGCTATCACACCATTTATCAAATAAAGAACCCTTCCGAAAGTACGGCCAAATAGAACAATAGTAGTTCGTTTATCAGCTGCTTTATCTTGTTTATAGTCCCTGTAATTATTTACGATCAAAATATTCACGGATAATAAGCCCAATGCCAATGAAAGCAGAAAAGAGAGCAAAGAAAAGGAAAGGGCTTGTACGTAATAAGTAAAACATACCGGGATAATTCCATAAAACAATAGTACGCAAACGTCTCCCCATCCATTATATGCCAAAGGATACGGACCGGCAGAATAGGCCAATACACAAATGGCTATGGCCACACCTACAGGGATCAGTTCCCAACCGGCATAAAATAATAGCATGCAACCGCTAAGACAGGCAAAGGCCAGTGTAACCAAAGTACCTCTCAACATCATCTTTGGAGATATCCACCCGGAAGCCACCGCGCGCTCCGGTCCTAAGCGGTCTTCTTTATCGGCTCCCTTTTTAAAATCATAATAATCATTGGCAAAGTTACTGGCAATTTGGGCTAATAAAGCGACCAACAAACAAAGTATGGCAGGTATTAATTGAAATGTTCCATCTCTATATGCCAATGCTGTTCCTAATAGCACCGGACTAAACGATGCCGGAAGCGTCTTAGGCCTTGCAGCTTCTACCCAAACACCAAAAAGGCTCTTTTCTTTTTCCATATCTCTCACTTCGCATAAAATTGTTTGCAAAAGTAAAAACAAAAAGCACAATAATTCATTACGTTATTAAGATTTCCTTTATATTTGCAACATGAAAAATATTCTATTCATAGTAGGTCTGCTGATTGGAATGTTCTTATTTGTTCCGGAAGAAGGAGTGAATAATGACAATTTGCTTATGGCTTCCAAGCAGGAAACTGTTATGAAAGAGAAAACCGCTACGGATGTCCACCATCGCCTGGAGATTCTAAGCAGCGATCTAAAAGGCAGCAATTGCCTTACTCCTCGCCGGAACATCCAAACGTCCAGCTATACATCCAACCTGCGTATACAGCAAGGTGCCGAAAAAACATTACATTTTATCCGCATAAAGGGTGAGAATACTTTGTGTAAAGTATTCGCAACCAATTCTGTTTGTCACACCATTAATCTATCTACACTTTTCTGCCGGATGGGACGCCATATTTATGTCTTCCGGAAACTCATTATTTGATTTATAGTGAACTAATTGCTTTTATGTATGTATAGAAGATATTTTCTATACAGCTATAATTGTGTCTTTCCGACACGAAACAAATCATTTATTCACTATAAAATCATACAATTATGTCTAATAACAAATCAGGTAAAACTCGTATATATATTTATGTTCTTCTTACTATAGCAGGTTGCGTACTTGCTTGCAGTTCAATCATTACAAATGATTACCTTAAACTTGTCATCGTAATGGGTACTCTTTGCGTAGGATTATATGGTATCATGAAAGGTCTCAGTAACACTGGAACTTCGAAAGAAGAAGCAGTGGTTGATGAAGAAGCAACAAAATAGAAAACGCAACTTAAAGCTTTAAGAAGATGAAGATAAATAAAGATCTGGTAGATGCAGTTATGATGCTGTCGTTTATCATTTTAGTATTAGTAGGGAGCAGTGACTTTACAAATGCGGCAGAAAAGAACATAATAATGGGCGGATTAGGTGTACTTTCCATTGTTATGATCATATTACGCATAATACAAATCCGGCAAGCTTCTCAAGAAGAGGAATCTTCGGAATACAACTAAATAATACGAATATTCCAAACATAAACCAGACGAATGTCCATAAGCTTTCTGTTGGTTACTCTGAGGTGACTTGGGGTTATCCGAAATACGTTTTTCTACCTATTTAAATAACTTGCTGTTTATTTGGATATGGTTATTTAACCTGATCAACAGAAAGCCGGACATTTTTCCACTAAACCCAACCTTGATATTGCATATCATTAAATAATTCACGATTTTTGCATACATAAATAAAAGATAGCCTATAAATAGTATTATTATGAAAAGACAATTTTATATTGTATTTCTCTATTTTTGTGTATGTTCAAGTATGCTCTTTGCACAAAATCGTTGGGCGATTAACGACAATGGAAGTATCTCATGGAACATTAAAGATCGTCTACCTCACTACGATCATATTGAAATGAGTGGATTAAAAGTTTCAACTGTTCTGCGTTACGGTGTAAATAAGGACGGTTCTTTTGAATTAAACAAAAGCATGGTATGGCCTATGCTTCGCACCATTCCCAACAATACCCATGCCAGTTTGATGAGACGTTCTGCGTGGAATGCACCGGAGATGGTTACCGTAAACGGGCTATCATTATTAAACGAAAAGGTGAATAAAATAACGCTCGACGGAACAATGACCGTAGAAAGTTCATTTGTTTTACCCGGAAATACCCACATAACCTTAACCCGAGTTATTTTCCCTTCCGTATCTAATCCGGCTATTTATGAAAAATATATCCTGAAAAACACAGGAACAGCCAGTGCTTCCATAGAAATACCGGCTTCACGTTCGGTCATAAATACAGACCCTGCAAAAGGGGTAAACGGCAGTTATAAATTAATATCAGAAATTATCGGTTTTACAGCAAGGCAACTTCAACCGAATGAAGAAATCATTTTCTATGCTTCCATCTCCGGATATAAAACCGGAGAAAACGAAATAAAGCCCGATAT
This sequence comes from Parabacteroides bouchesdurhonensis, assembly GCF_900186615.1. Taxonomy (GTDB): domain Bacteria; phylum Bacteroidota; class Bacteroidia; order Bacteroidales; family Tannerellaceae; genus Parabacteroides; species Parabacteroides bouchesdurhonensis. The sequence goes on along the minus strand of NZ_LT896588.1, from coordinate 2,560,536 downwards.
AGAAAAAGAACTGCAAGCGCGCAAGAGCCTTATTGACAAGTTATGGAATAACTTAATACTGGAAACTCCCGATACGGAAATCAACACCATGTTCGCATTTGCAAAGATTAGAGGCTCGGAAAGTATCTACGACACAAAGGGCGGATTGCTGCACGGTCCGGGAGGAGAATCCTATTATGCCGCCATCTGGGCAAACGACCAAGCTGAATATATTAATCCGTTCTTCCCTTATCTGGGTTATGAAACAGGGAATGCTTCCGCTCTGAACTCTTTTAAACACTTTGCCCGTTTCATGAATCCGGCGTATAATAAGATACCCAGTTCCATCATTGCAGAAGGACTTGACACTTGGGGAGGAGCCGGAGACCGGGGTGATGCAGCAATGGTTGCATACGGAGCAGCCCGGTATGCTTTAGCAAAAGGAGATAAAGCAGAGGCGGAAGAGTTATGGCCGCTGATCGAATGGTGCCTCGAATATTGCCGTCGCCAAGTTAACGATAAAGGAGTTGTGGCCTCTGATGCCGATGAATTGGAAAACCGTTTTCCTGCCGGCAAAGCAAACCTGTGTACCTCTTCATTATATTACGATGCCCTCATCTCGGCAGCTTATCTGGGAAAAGACCTGCATAAGCCATCCGTTCAATTGTCTACATACGAGAAACAAGCAAAGACTCTCCGTAAGAACATTGAAGAATATTTCGGCGCTAAAGTAGAAGGATTCGACACTTACCAATATTATGAAGGCAACGATGTATTACGTTCCTGGATTTGCATACCGCTTACCGTCGGTATTTATGACAGAAAGGACGAAACAATCCGAGCCTTGTTTTCACCTCGTTTGTGGACAAAAGACGGACTGTTGACACAAGCTGGCAGCGAAACGTACTGGGATCGTTCCACTTTATATGCACTACGGGGCGTATATGCCTGCGGAGAAACCGAAAAGGCTACAGAATATCTTAAGTTCTATTCCAACCAACGGCTTTTAGGAGAACACGTGCCATATGCCATTGAAGCTTGGCCGGAAGGTAGCCAACGTCATTTATCAGCAGAAAGCGGATTATATTGCCGTGTCATAACGGAAGGGCTGTTTGGCATTCGACCCACCGGCTTGAAGTCATTCAAACTTACCCCTCGCCTACCGGTAGAATGGGATACAATGAATTTAAGGAACGTAAAAGCATTCGGTTCTTCTTTTGATATAAAGATAAGTCGCAAGAACAATAAAATAGACATAAATATATGTGCCGGAAGCAAAACGCTACTGAATAAAAAAATAAATGAAGGAGAGACTGTAACAGTCAAGCTACCTTAGTCCCTCTAGACAAAATAGGTGAACATTAAAGGTATCTTATATCTATTAATTATTAACTTTGCCAACAAAATAAAAAATACAAAAATAAAACATTATGAAACCAACATTATTTGTTTTGGCTGCCGGCATGGGTAGCCGTTATGGAGGATTAAAACAATTAGACGGTTTAGGCCCTAACGGTGAAACAATCATGGATTACTCTATCTTTGACGCTATCCGTGGTGGATTCGGTAAGTTGGTATTCGTTATCCGTAAATCATTTGAGAAAGATTTCCGTGAGAAAATCATTTCCAAATATGAGAACCATATCCCGGTAGAAGTAGTATTTCAAGACGTGAATGACCTGCCGGAAGGTTTCACCTGTCCGGAAGGACGTGAGAAACCGTGGGGAACTAATCATGCCGTACTAATGGGTAAGGATGTGATCAAAGAGCCGTTTGCCGTTATTAATGCCGATGATTTCTATGGCCGAGATAGTTTTGCCGTACTAGGAAAGCAGCTATCCGGAATGGCAGGGACTAAAAACGATTATTGTATGGTAGGCTATCGTGTAGGTAATACACTAAGCGAAAGCGGTTCTGTTGCACGTGGTGTCTGCTCTACAAATGCGGAAGGCTATCTTACAGGAGTTGTTGAACGCACAGCCATCGAACGTATAGATGGAAATATCCAGTTCATCGACGAGAACGGTAAAAAAGTCATATTGGAAGAAAACACCCCTGTATCCATGAATATGTGGGGCTTCACTCCTGATTATTTTGAATATTCGGAAGAGTACTTCAAAGAGTTTCTGAAAGCAAACATGGGCAATTTAAAAAGTGAATACTTTATCCCATTGATGGTAAACAAACTGATTACCGAAAACACGGCACGGGTAAAAGTGTTGGATACGACTTCCAAATGGTTTGGCGTTACATATGCCGCGGATCGTCAAGATGTAGTTAATAAAATACAGGCATTAGTTGACGCCGGAGAATATCCTAACAAACTGTTTTAAGCAGATATATATACAATATTTATAGTAGAGCACAGATGAGCGGATTTAAAATACGCATTCATCTGTGCTCGTTTTGTCTTATTTATTTTTACATTTGTCCTCCAATAAACCTAATATATTTAATATGAAACGGATTCTTACAATGATGTTTGTTTCAGTATTCATGTTGTCATTGTATCCCATACATGCGCAAGAGACTGAGACATTGGTGCTGATTGATACGGATATGGGTAAGATTAAAGTAAAGTTATTTAATGACACACCCTTACACAGGGATAACTTTATTAAAAATGTAAAAGAAAAACGCTATGACGGATTGTTATTCCATCGTATAATAAAACAATTCATGGTTCAAGGAGGTGATATTAACTCGAAAGATGCGCCGATAGAGCAACATCTTGGTGACGGTGATGCCGGATACACGATTCCTGCGGAAATTGTCTATCCTAAATATTTTCATAAACGCGGAGCTCTATGCGCCGCCCGCACCGGTGATGATATCAATCCGGAGAAAGCCTCCTCCGCAACCCAGTTCTATATCGTAACAGGTAAGTTTTATACGGAAATGGAATTGGATAAAATGGAGAAAGAAAACGGTATTACGCTTACCCCCGAGCAGAAAGAAGCCTATATGCTGGAAGGCGGAGCACCCCATCTGGATGGAAACTATACCGTATTTGGAGAAGTAGTTAAAGGGATGAAAGTGGTAGATAAAATACAATTTGCAGCAACAAATGAAGACGACCGCCCTTTAAAAAACATCAAGATTAAAACGATGACTATTGTTGATAAATAAAGAGCGTAAAATAAACATGGAAAATCAAGCAACAGAAACACGGGTGGTAATGCACACCAGCAAAGGAGATATCAAACTAAAATTATATAATGACACGCCATTGCACCGTGACAACTTCATCAAACTGGTGAAAGAAGGACAATATAACGGGCTTTTGTTCCATCGCGTCATTAAAGACTTTATGATACAAGGCGGTGATATAACATCAAAAGATGCCCCCATTACCAAACAATTAGGTGCAGGAGACTTGGGCTATACCGTTCCGGCAGAATTCCTTTATCCGAAGTACTTCCATAAAAAAGGAGCGCTATGTGCAGCCCGTACCGGTGATGAAGTAAACCCTGAGAAGGCTTCTTCCGCATCCCAATTCTACATCGTAACAGGTAAAGTATATAAAGAGAGTGAACTGGGGCAACTGGAAAAGCAAATGGAGAATCATCTGAAACAATCTATTTTTGCCCGCTTGCAAGCAGAAAACAAATCGAAGATTATGAAGCTTTACCGTAGCGGAAACAAAGAAGAATTGGCAATCCTTAAAGATACATTGATCGGCAAGACCGAATTAGAAGCTGAAAAACGTAAGGATGAAACAAAACTGACTCCCGAAGTACGCAAAGTGTATACAACAACCGGAGGCGTACCTTTTCTGGATAATCAATACACAGTTTACGGAGAAGTTGTAGACGGATTGGACATTGTAGATAATATCCAGCATGTAAAAACCAACAAACAAGACCGTCCTACCGAAAATATTATTATCAATTCCGTTGAAATATTGTAACACGACATTTATAATGGCATACAGATAATACCGGCTCAAAGCCTTATTCATTTGTATGCCATAAATATGTATATACGTCCATTCCTCATGCAATCCGTTTACAAAGAGCATTACAAAGAAACCATTCGTTTGGGTGTTCCCATTATGTTGGGACAACTGGGTATTATCATCGTGGGATTTGCCGACAATATCATGGTAGGCCATCACAGCACGAACGAACTGGCTGCCGCATCCTTTGTAAACAATTTCTTCAACCTGGCATTTATCTTCGGCATGGGGTTTTCATACGGACTAACTCCCATTATCGGAGGCCTGTTCGCAGGAAAAGATTACCACAAAGCCGGCGAGACCCTAAAGAACAGTCTGTTTATTAATTTTATAGTCGGCGTATTACTCAGTCTTTGTATGTTGCTTTTGCTGTTTAACATCGACATGTTAAACCAACCCGAAGAACTGATACCTTATATTATACCCTATTATATACTGCAATTATTTTCCATACTCTTTGCTATGTTGTTCAATTCCTTTAAACAATTCAGCGATGGGACAACAGATACTCTAACCCCTATGTGGATCATGCTCAGCGCAAATGTGCTAAACATCATAGGCAATTACTTCTTGATATACGGTCATGCAGGAATACCAGAGCTGGGGTTAACCGGTGCCGGGATATCTACCCTGGCAAGCCGTATCATCACTTTTGCAGTTTTCTTCTATCTGTTCACCCACCATAACAGATACCGGAAATACATGGAAGGATTCCGGAAGGGGGCTATTAACCGTACCAATCTACGGAACTTGATACGGTTAGGATTTCCCGTTGGATTGCAGATGGGAGTAGAAACCGGCTCTTTCAGTTTAAGCGTTATAATGATGGGTTGGATAGGAAGTACGGCATTGGCAGCACATCAGGTTTTAGGAGTAATAACAACATTAGGTTTCATGGTATATTACGGTATTGCCGCTGCTGTAACAATACGAGTAAGCAGATATAAGAACTGGCATGATTACACGAATATCAGACAAGCGTCTTTTGCCGGGTTACACCTCATCACAGCTGTAGCAATAATGGTTGTAGTACTTATATTCGTGTTCCGTAATAACATGGGCTATTTGTTTACACCCGAAGACGAAGTAGTCAGGATGGTTGCACTTCTGGCCTATTCGGCCATACTCTATCAGTTTGGCGACGGGCTACAAATATTATTCGCCAATGCCTTACGTGGCATCTCGGATGTTAAATATATGGCCTACATGGCTTTTGTTTGCCATTTCGGATTAGCCTTGCCTATCGGTTATCTATGTGGGTTTGTATTCAATTGGGGAGCATTCGGCATCTGGTGCGGCTTTCCTGTCAGCCTTACAACACTAGGCATTTTACTTTGGAAAAGATTCAACAAACTTACTTTACACAAGTAATAAGTCAGGGCTACTGCCTAATTCGGTAAAAACCATTATCTTTGAGCGTCGCTAAACAAAGATAAGATTATGAATTACGGATTCGTTAAAGTAGCCGCTGCCATACCACATGTACAGGTAGCAGACTGTTTCTATAATATTCAACAAATAGAAGGATTGATGCGTAAAGCTTCGGAAGAAGGAGTACAGATCATCGCTTTTCCCGAATTATCCGTCACCTCCTATACCTGCCTCGACCTGTTTGCCCAACAGGCACTGCTATATAACGCACAGCAAGCATTACTGCAATTAATAGACAAAACAAAAGAACTGGCCCTGCTTACTATCGTGGGTTGTCCGCTGGTAACAGAGAATCGGTTAATCAACGCGGCCGTTGTTTTTCAGCAGGGGAAAATACTAGGCGTTGTACCAAAAACATACCTTCCTAACTATAAAGAGTTTCAGGAACAACGTTGGTTCACTTCGGCAAACGACCTGAACAACGATGCCATCCTTATCAACAATGAAACGTATCCGCTAGGCCGGCATCTTATTTTCGGACAAGACGACATCAAGATAGGCATTGAAATATGCGAAGACTTATGGGTACCGATACCTCCCAGTTGCGGGTTGGCAATGCAGGGGGCTAACCTTCTGTTCAACATATCCGCAAGTAATGAACTGATAGGTAAACATCATTATTTACGTTCATTAATTACACAGCAATCCGCGCGCTGCCTGGCCGGTTACATCTATGCTTCGGCAGGCTTCGGCGAATCGAGCACCGACCTGGTATTTGCAGGCAACGGTATTATTGCGGAGAATGGTAACATATTGAATGAATCGGAACGTTTCTGCATGGATGAACAACTTATTATCAGTGAGATTGACATCCAAAACCTGCAAAACGACCGGCTGATAAACACCAGTTTTATGCAAGGGATTGCAGAACTTTCACAAAAAAGCTGTACGGTTATACCTGTAAAGCTACGCGGTTTCTCCGGCAATCTTACACGCGCTGTAGACCCACATCCATTCACTCCTGCCGGCGATGCATTGAAAGAACGTTGCGAAGAGATATTCCATATCCAGGTAGCCGGACTGGCAAAACGAATCCGTCATGCGCATGCGAAAACGGCGGTGGTTGGTATATCCGGAGGATTGGATTCTACATTGGCGCTGCTGGTTACGGTTATGACATTCGATGCACTTAACATGCCACGCAATCAAATAACAGGAATCACCATGCCGGGCTTCGGTACTACCGGCAGAACCTATAACAATGCCGTGAATCTGATTCGTTCTTTAGGTGTCACCCTAAAAGAGATTTCAATTAAATATGCTTGCATCCAGCATTTCAAAGATATAGAGCATGATATAGACACACACGACGTGACCTATGAAAACAGCCAGGCTCGCGAACGTACCCAGATACTGATGGATGTAGCCAATCAGGAGAACGGACTGGTGATAGGCACTGGTGATTTATCCGAACTGGCTTTGGGATGGGCCACTTATAACGGCGACCACATGTCAATGTATGGTGTAAACGGCAGCATCCCCAAAACTTTGGTAAAATATCTGGTTGAGTGGGTAGCTTATAATAAAGTAGATGATGCCTCCCGGCATACATTGTTGGATATTGTAGATACTCCTATCAGTCCGGAATTGATTCCGGCGGATGAGAACGGAAATATAAAGCAAAAAACAGAAGACCTGGTAGGACCTTATGAATTACACGACTTTTTCCTTTACCATTTTCTACGCTTTGGCTCTTGTCCGTCAAAGATATACTATCTGGCACAAATAGCCTTTAACGGTACGTATGATAAGATTACGATAAAAAAATGGCTGTCTGTCTTCTTCCGGCGATTCTTCCAGCAGCAATTCAAACGCAGTTGTCTTCCTGATGGTCCTAAGGTAGGTTCTATCAGCCTCTCTCCCCGTGGAGACTGGCGTATGCCGAGTGATGCAATGGCCACCCTATGGTTAAAGGAGTTAGAGGGCATCTCTTAGTACGATCCATTATACAATTTAGATACGAAGATAGCACATCTTCTCTTGTTTACCCTGCCGGAAAAGCTTTTTCAGCCGGGTAAACAAGCTTACGCATCCAGGTCAACAAGCTTGTCTACCCGGGTGAAAAAGGTATCAGGATATCTATTTTCAGTTAAAAAGAAGTGACGTTGGCATTAATTCCTTAGCTATTTAACGGCAAACAGTAATATGTATCCGGTTATATTAAATCTTCTTGTTTCTCCAATTTCCTTTCCACAGGTAATAGAAGGAAGAAAGTATCAGCAGATTATAAACATATTCAGTAGTCCAACACACAGCAATATCGGCTTTTTGCCATACTGCTATATAGAATGTATAAAGTACATATACCGATATGCTCACTATATCTATAATCAAAGCAACACGCGTATTTCCCGTACCGGAGACACTAAGAAAGAATACAAATGCCGGAACAGCCAGCAGATACGAAGACAGCATCACCCACAAAGAAGCAACCGAATCCGTTATCAAAGCCTGGTTGTCGGTATAAATACGTAACACCAACTCAGGGAAAAGGGCAAATATCAAAGCAATAGGCAACACGAAGCAGTAACAGATACGTATCATTCTCCGGCAAAGCTTCATTACCTGTTCCGTTTCTCCCGCACCAATCAAATTACTTACCAAAGAGCTGTTGGTAGAGGCAAAAGCATTCACAAACATAAACAGAAAAGAAGATATACTACGTACAATATTCGTTACAGCAAGCGGACGTTCACCCAAATGTTCCACCGCGATAAAGAAGATAAACCAACCGAAAAAAGCAATGCCATGCTGTATCATCACCCAAATAGAAACGCCCAGAATCTGATGGAGCATCCGGAAATCCACTCCTGTATAACGGAACAGCCCATATTTCTTATAGTCCACTTTCAGCCATGTATACAGAATAAAGAAGAGTACTGAAACAGCTTCCGAAACAGAAGAAGCGATAGCTGCCCCCGCAATTCCCAAAGCCGGGAATCCGAACTTGCCGAATATCAGGATATAATTCAGGATAACATTTGTCAATACCATTACTACGGAATTGGCCGTCAATATTTTCGTATTCGTAGTACCCACATAAAAAGCCCTGAACATAACGGCCATGAAAGAAAAGAAGAAGCCATACACGCGCCAGTCTATATACTTCATCGTAGCCTGGTAAATATCTTCCGAACCTATCAGCTTATGTAACAATACAGGCGAATATACATTTGATAAAGTAAATAATATAGCAGCCAACAAAAGCATGAACAAGATTCCTTGCGTAAATACCGGGCCTATTTTCAAGTACTCCTGCTCGCCGTTTCTACGGGCAATCAATACTTGAGCCCCTATGCTGAAACCAAAGCCCAGCATATAAATCACCAGATAATAGACACCCGCCAAAGCCGAAGCACCCAACTCCACCTCTCCCACTCTCCCAAGATAAGCCGTATCCGTCAGCCCGATAAGATGCTCCATTAGCAAGCTGATTAATACCGGATAGGTAATCTGTAATATTTGTTTATTCGTATACTGCATGATAGTGTCTGTTAAAAAGGGACGCAAAGGTAATGATTTGATACTGTTTATACAATATAAAAGAAATAGAACCGTTTCACATATATCATATTATATATTTAAAAAGATGATAGCAAAGACTTTTCTGACAATACTTTTTTCGGCAGCCCTGCTCAGTTGTACCGGACAGAATACGGCAACCAATACGATTGCCACCCCCATACACATTCAGCGTTTTGATAAAGAACTGTTCGATTTCATCAATTCGGGCGATACTATGCAACAACAGGAGCTAAAACAAACCTATCTTCAAATGTTGGATGTATTAGGCAAAGGAATCCTGAACTTACAAACGCCGGATGATCCCAACTTTTTTCCGAAGCTCCTCAGTTTTTATTCGGAACCAACTTTGAAGGAACTGTACAAAGATGCAATTACTCAATACGATACTGTTTCAGATATAGAAGAAGGCCTAACCGAAGGTTTTGCCTATTTGCATACTAATTTCCCGACAATGCAAATACCGGCAGTTTATATGCACATCTCCGGACTTAACCAAAACGTATTGGTTGGAGATAGCCTGCTGTCTATTTCCATTGATAAATATATGGGGAAAGACTATCCGTTATATCAAGACTTCTTCTATAACTTCCAATTGCAAAAGATGCAACGCAGTAATATCGTTCCGGACTACCTGGCGGGATGGCTCATGTCCGAATATCCTTTTGTAGGAAAAGACAATGTATTGCTGGACCGTATGATATATGAAGGCAAGATAAAGTACCTGTTAAGCCAGGCTTTACCCAACTTAGCACCGGCAGACCTGCTGGGTTATACCGAACAGAACCTGGAATGGTGTCAGAAGCATGAAGAATCGATCTGGAAAGCGATGATAGAGCGTAAGCATTTGTATACCCCCGACCATATGACGACTTCCATGTACTTTGAAGACTCTCCTTCCACTTATCTAACCAATGAAGCGCCCGGTAATCTGGGAAGCTGGATAGGTTGGCAAATCATCAATAAATATATGAAGGAAACAGGAAGCACTCCGGAAGCGCTTATGCAGAATAACGATGCCCAGAGTATTCTGGAAGCATCCAAATACAAACCATAATCCCGGAAAAAGGAAAACCGCCCTATTCTCACGAACAAGACGGATAACCTAATCTAACTTAATTCTAATACCATGAAAAACACTATATCATTATAACACAAGGAGACGGAAAAGGTTTAGACACTTTCCGTCTTTTCTTTGGCAATTGTCTGAAATAACTTATCTTTAGCCTCATAATATCGAACGCATGTACTAATATCATCAAACACATTGAATTCATGAAAAAACTTTTTCTACTACTGAGTTTCTTAACCGTCTTCCGTCTGTTCTCGTTTGCAACCGATACTCTGTTTGTACACGAACCGCAAATTCCCCTATTGACAGACCGCACGGACAATGTATTATTCGAGATACGCATTCCTGCCAAAAAGGGAGATATATTGAACAAACTTACCTTGCAGTTCGGCAAAGAGGTAAACACACAAGATATTAAATCCGTCCGCCTTTTTTATGCAGGAGTGGAAGCGCCTTCAAAAAGCGGAGAACATTTCAGTCCGGTTACTTACATATCCAGCCACAGTCGTGATTGGACAAGAAAGGCCAACCCTTCTTATTCGGTTATCAAGGATGAAGTGAAACATCCCTCCAACGACATTACCCTAACCACCACACAGCCCATGATAAACGGCGTAAACTACTACTGGATAAGCATCGAGATGAATCCGCAGACCTCCTTACTGACCAAAATATCGGCAACATTACCTAAAGCTATCATCAACAATCAGCCGGCTGTAATCTCCTGGAAAGGAAAAGCAGACCTGCGCCGTGTTGGTATCGGTGTACGCCAGGCAGGAGACGATGGTTCGGCAGCCTTCCGTATACCGGGACTTGTTACAACTAACAACGGAACACTGCTAGGTGTTTACGACATCCGTTATAACAGCAGCACCGATCTTCAGGAAAAGGTCGACATAGGCATAAGCCGCAGTACCGACAAGGGACAAAGCTGGGAGCCAATGCGCGTAGCCATGACTATGGGAGAAGCAGGCGGACTTCCTCACGCACAAAACGGCGTAGGCGATCCTTCCATTCTGGTAGACGAACAAACAAACACCATCTGGATTGTTGCCGCATGGACTCATGGTATGGGAAATGAACGTGCCTGGTGGAACTCCATGCCGGGCATGAGTCCGGATGAAACCGCACAACTGATGCTCGTAAAAAGCGAAGACGACGGACAAACATGGAGTGAACCCATCAACATCACCTCACAGGTAAAAGACCCTTCCTGGTACTTTCTTCTGCAAGGTCCGGGACGAGGTATTACCATGTACGACGGGACTTTGGTTTTCCCCGTTCAGTTTATCGACGCCACCCGCGTACCCAATGCCGGCATCATGTACAGCAAAGACCACGGAAAAACCTGGCATCTACACAACCTGGCACGTACCAATACTACCGAAGCTCAAGCAGTGGAAGTAGAGTCCGGAGTTATCATGCTTAACATGCGCGATAACCGTGGAGGCAGCCGTGCAGTTGCCATTACCAAAGACTTGGGAAAGACTTGGGAAGAACATCCCTCCAGCCGTCATGCGTTACAGGAGCCTATCTGTATGGCAAGCCTTATCAAAGTAGATGCCGAAGATAACGTCACCGGCAAGAAGCTCCTGCTCTTTTCCAACCCCAACACGACGAAGGGACGCAACCACATCACCATCAAAGCCAGTCTGGACGGCGGACTTACATGGCCTGCCGAGCACCAGGTCATGCTGGATGAAGGTGAAGGATGGGGCTACACCTGCCTCTCGATGATAGATAAAGAAACCGTAGGAATCTTCTATGAATCCAGCGTAGCGCACATGACCTTTCAGGCAGTAAAACTTACAGACCTGATCCAATAGTACAGGCCACTGCTCCATATTGGTTTCTGTTAATAATCTTTGTTTGTCGTGAAGCCGGCAAACCCAATCCGCGCGGAATTGTTGTATTACCGTAATCATACTGAAATACAGTACAACAAGAATGGATTGGAAGATCTCAGACTTAAAAAAGCTCGGCAAATGGCGTATATTAAAACTGAAACTCATTGACGCACGTCTGTACTTCGTGAGTATTTTTGTGGGACTGCTTACCGGTATGGTAGCAGTGCCCTATCGCTATTTATTGCAACTTTTCTTCGACAGCCGTAAGGCTTTCTTCGATTCTAATCCTCACTGGTATCTGCACCTGCTGCTGTTTCCCCTGCTTTGGGGAGTCCTCCTGTTCGTAGCATGGCTGGTTAAAAAGATGCCGCTTATCACCGGTGGAGGCATTCCGCAGACACGTGGAGTAATAAACGGACGCATTACATACAAGAATCCTTTGCTACAACTTATTGCCAAATTCTTCGGAGGGGTAATGGCGTTGAGCGCCGGGCTATCATTGGGACGCGAAGGTCCTTGCGTACAGATCGGCTCATACATAGGCAATCTTGTGTCCAAATGGGGACGGGTACTGTCCGGCGAACGTAAGCAATTACTGGCTGCAGGAGCAGGAGCGGGACTGGCAGCCGCCTTTGCAGCTCCGCTTGCTTCATCGTTGCTCGTTATCGAATCTATCGAACGGTTCGATGCACCCAAGACCGCTATTACTACACTTCTGGCAGGCGTAGTGGCAGGCGGCGTTGCCGGATTCTTCTTTCCTGTGAATCCTTATTTTAAAATAGACGCCATTGCTCCCTCGCTGCCGATGCTGGAACAATTCAAATTGTTTCTGTTGCTGGCGGTAGTAATATCCGTTTTCGCCAAGTTATACTCTACATTCACATTATGGAGCAAACAGATGTACCCGCGCCTCAAACAACCTGTATATATTAAACTGCTTTACCTGCTGATAATGGCTTATGTTATTTCACTAACTGAAATAAACCTGACCGGCGGCGGAGAACAGTTTCTTATTGCTCAGGCTATGGACAGCTACAAGCCTGTGTTATGGGTTATGGCTATGATGATGATCCATTTGGTATTCACCGCCTTCTCCTTCTCATCCGGATTACCGGGCGGAAACTTCATTCCTACGCTGGTGACAGGCGGATTGTTCGGACAGGTAGTGGCATTGTTGCTGGTGAGCCATGGATTTATAGGTCAGGAGAACATCAGCTATATTATGTTGATAAGCATGGTGGGATTCCTCGTTGCCGTTGTACGTACCCCACTTACCGGGATTGTATTAATTACTGAAATGACAGGGCATCTGGATGTATTTTACCCTTCCATTATTGTAGGCGGCCTCACTTATTACTTCACGGAACTGTTGCAGATAAAGCCTTTCAACGTCGTGTTGTATGACGAGATGATTTCCATGCCTCAATATCGCGAGCAGCAGCGATACAGTCTGGCTGTGGAGATCATGTATGGTTCTTATTTTGATGGAAAGCTGGTGGATAAACTCACCCTTCCTGAGCATTGCATAATCAAAAGCGTACGCCGTGACCGAAAAAGCCTGCCTACACAAGGACTTACACTTATTCCGGGAGATCAGGTGGAAATAGAAATAGATGCTCAAGACATCGAGAAGTTATATGAACCGCTGGTAAGCATGGCCAATATTTATTGATTCAAGAATGATACATGGCAATCTACGGTAATCAATATAAGTGGAGATTACATTGTTTGCCTGTTCCTATAAACAATTCTGCCTGCAACGGTATCCCTCAGATAGTGGGGATGCTGTTGCAGGCAGTTTCTTTTGTTCCGGGCAACCAGGAGGTAGAACCGGTCTAGAAGTTGAATTGTGCAGACAGGTTTATGCGGTTTGCATGACGGGTTATGTCGTCGAAGTCCGTACGCCATCCACGCAGGTATTCAACACCGGCTTGCAAGTTTGGCGTAATATTCCAGAACATGTTAGCTACCAGATATTGTCCGTAGCGGTATTGTTCGGACGGAGTTTGCGGATAATCCTTCTCACTGTAAAGACGGGACTGGCTATAAGTTCCGGATACAAACAGGTTCCGGGTGATGTTGTATTGCATACCGGCATACCATCCCATCATAGGCAAAACCTGCATTTTGCCTTGCTTTTCGGGATCTGGTACAATATCTACATTCAGATTGCTGATGTCGTTCATATACTGGCTGATACCTTTTCCATAGACACCTTGTCCGAATAACTGTACACGCTTACCCAGATTGAAAGTAGTGGAAGCCAATATACCCCAACCTGTTTCCGATTCCATTTTATCGGCAGACAGGTTATCGTATGACATACCGCGTAATATCCCGGCAACACGCAGGTGACTAGCTTTGTTCCAATTGTATTGCAGATATATGGGAACACTCGGTGCACGCTGTACGCCGATATGCTCATTAGCGTTGGTAATACCGTCTACAACGGTCATCTCCACTCCTACTCCGGCTTTCAAGCAGTTCATAAAAGTGTGTTCGTAACGGAACTGTGTGGCACGATGGAAGGCCATCCCCGCAGGACCGGCATAGTCTATGGTAGGAGGCGCTCCGGCAGCATCCATAAACAGGCTGTAGTCATATCCGAGCGTGAACCCGAGGAAGGATGCGTAGGCATTCTGCAATTCAAACACCTTGTCACCTCCACGGAAGTTCCCTGCGGTATATACTACAAAGTCTCCCAGGTTCTTGGTGCGTCCTACCAGCTTCAAGAAAACCGTACTGGTGGTAGCATCCATCTGGAACTGATTGCGTGCGTTAGTCTGTCCCCTGTTGGGAATAAGAGAAGGATAGAAATCCACATCGTCCGAGATACCGTTGAAATCGTACTCGGCGGTAGCTTTCACGTATCCGCCAATACCGAGAGCAAAGCGTCCCTTCTGATCCGTAAGAATAAAGCGGGGTGCTTTCGGATCGTGAAAACGCTGGGGTTGAGTTTCGTTCATTACCTTCACGATCTCATCCCCGGCGTTATCAATGGTGACCAGCATAATTGCATTCGGATCATCATCTTCAATAATCACTTTCTGAGTCTTGCCCTGTGCATGGGCGTTGGCGGCCAGTCCGGCGGCCAGCAGCATGGCTGCTCCTTGTAAAAATAGTTTCATAGATGTTCATTGTTTAGATTTATTACCTAGTTTGAACAACTATGAAGTGAAAAGGTTTAGAAAGTTACTTCCACTCCTCCCATAAAAACAGCCTTTGGCATTGGGTATCCAAAATTGATCTGGTAACGTGCGGCTGTAAGATTCTCTCCCTTCACGAATAAATTCAAGCCCTTCTGTTCCGTGCCGAAACGATACGCCGCCCGTGCATTTAACAAGGTATAATTTTCTTTTAAATTATTGGAGGCATCTCTATTATCTACCCGGACATACAATCCGGATATCGACTGCACATTCAGGTTAAAGGTAAACCGGCCCGGTGAATAGGTAGCTCCGGCATAAAACTTGTTCGACGGGGCTGCTTCGATGGGTTGGTTTGTGTATAGATAGCTATAATTGGCATCGAAACCCAGGTTAGAGAGAATCTGATAGCGTGCTTCCACTTCTATTCCTTTATTATAGAAACGGCCTATGTTCTGCAACTGGCCGCTTACCGCGCTTATCATATTCTTTCCGTCTATATAGAAGGCGGTAAGTTCGGCGGAAAAACGGTTGTCAAGGAAACTTTGTCCTACCGACAGCTCATAATTAAGCATGCTTTCGGGCAACAAGTCCGGATTTGCCTTTGAATATGGCAGGTACGAAATGTATAGCTCCCGTAGCGTAGGGCTACGAAAACCTTTGGAAAATGATCCTTTAATAGTATTACCTTCAAACAGGCGTAAAGCGAAACCGGTCTGTGGTATCCACTGGTTGCCGTATGCCGAACTGTGCTCATAACGTACGCCGGCATTAAGGCTCAGTTTGTCGAACAGGTCTTGTTGCATGATTACATATCCGGCAACTTCGTTAACCGTCTTGTCTACCACTTCTCCGCGCGGCCCTTTGATACTGTCGTTCCAGGCATGCCCTCCCCAGTTCTTATAGTCTACGCCTGCCGTGAAACTGTTTCCTTCCACGAGACGGAACGATTGATAAAACTGAATGCCTGTGTTGTGGTCGTCCGAGCGGAAAATAAAAGGACTGGGAGTTGCGCCTTCCCTGTAACCGTCGTTGATATCATGGTCTCCCCAATTATAGAATACACGGAATGCACCACTTACCTTATCGTAATGATTCTCTATACCTAAAGAGGTAGTTCCACGAAGGATATCCATTACGTTGTCTATCTTCGGGGCGGTAATCTCTCCGGGATTGTGGTTCTTGAACTTAGCAAGGCTCAGGTTGCCCGAGACATTATAATGCTTGTCTATTTTATATCCCAAGTTCACAAAGCCATTAGTGATATGAAACTCGGAATTGGGACGGTGACCGTCTGTACGGTCGTGGTTGATAGATATGAAACTGCTAAAGTTTCCAACATTATAACCATTGTTCACCATATATTTCTGGGTGTTGTAAGAACCGAACATCACACGTGCTTGCGTGCGTCGGCCTTCCTGAGTATGCTGACGGGTAATGATATTAACGACACCTCCCATCGCATTCGATCCGTAGATAAGGGAACCCGGTCCACGGATAACTTCCACCCTCTCAACGTCCGACGCTACGTATGTATCGGGCAACGCATGTCCGAACACGCCTGCCCATTGCGGCTGACCGTCGAACAACATCAAGACTTTATTGCCACTGCCTACTCCACGGATATTTACTGCACCGGCCGAGCCTGTGGAGACACCAAAACCTGTGATACCTTTCTGGGTGACAAACAGTCCCGGCACTTTCTGCGACAGGACAGGAAGCAAAGCCGATTCACTACTGGACTCTATCTCCGCGCGATTTATAACAGAGATGGATAAAGGAACGCTATTGCGGTTTACCTGTATACGGTTTGCCGTTACAACGACCCCATGTAAATTAACCAGACTGTCGATTTTTTCTATATCTGTAGCATACGATGCTACTACGGACAAGAGTCCGGCACAAAGTAAAAGTTCTTTTTTCATCTGTTTCTTGTGATTAACGGTCTAACACGAAGACAAAAGTAACACCTTTTTAGTTATTCGTGTTACTTTTGAGATAAAAAAAGGAATCAATCAGCACGGCTCATTACTAATTTTCCATGTTTAATTCCTTTAAGCGTAGTTAAGCGGTCGGATAATTCCGTAAGACTGTGAGCTGTTCCCATAACCGTAACGATATGTAAACAGAAATTCTGGTTGATGTAATATTGAGAAGAAGAGAGGATGACGTCTTTGTATGCCTGCTCGATGGTAATCATTTTAGAGTAGATGTCTTTCTTTGCCTGATCATACATAATAATGATAGTACCGGCTACAATGTGATTACACTGCCACTTCTTCTCTGCTACGTTTTTCTCTATCAGGAAACGGATTGCCTGTGAACGATTTGCAAAACCGTTCTCTTCCACATACTGGTCCAAAGATTCCAGCAGGTTGTCTTCCAGTGATACACCAAAACGTTTTAATGCCATAACATCATTTATTTAGAAACCGGATGTAAAGATAAGGATTTTTTCAAATCCGAACGGAAATCTTTTCAGGCTTCTATATTGTTACATTATATAAGGTTAATATTAAAACAAAGTAAATATGAAAAGTATAGTATTGCTTCGTCACGGCGAAAGTATATGGAATCAGGAAAACCGTTTCACAGGTTGGACGGATGTAGATTTGACAGAAAAAGGTGTACAGGAAGCTTATAAGGCAGGTGCGCTATTGAGGGAAAAAGGATTCTTGTTTGACAAGGCCTACACTTCATACCTGAAACGCGCCGTGAAAACTCTGAATTGCGTACTTGACAGCATGGATCAGGATTGGATTCCGGTGGAGAAAAGCTGGCGTTTAAATGAAAAGCATTATGGCATGTTGCAAGGGCTTAACAAGGCAGAAACTGCCGAAAAATATGGAGACGAACAAGTCCTTATCTGGCGAAGAAGCTATGATATAGCCCCTCTTCCTTTGTTGGAAAACGATCCGCGTAACCCGTTGTTTGATGTCCGTTACCGGAATGTTCCCGAAAAAGAGCTTCCCCGTACGGAGTCATTGAAAGATACGGTGGAACGTATCCTGCCATACTGGAAAGAGGTTATTTTCCCAACATTAAGAACAGCAAACCAAATCCTCGTGGCAGCACACGGCAATAGCCTGAGAGGTATTATCAAATATTTGAAACATATATCCGATGAAGATATAGTAAGCTTGAATCTACCGACAGCCATTCCGTATGTCTTTGAATTTGACGATGACCTGAAATTGGTAAATGATTATTTCCTCGGTGATCCGGAAGAAATCCGCAAGTTGATGGAGGCCGTAGCCAACCAGGGGAAAAAGAAGTAACGGCAGTTACTTTGTCATTTCATCCGATTACTAACCCTTAACATACTTATCACAGCCGCAACAACAGCAAGAAAAGAGCCAAGAAGAAGAGAGGTGTGCATGCTGTGTCCGGGAAATACTTTAAACATCAGAGCAACCAGCGAGGCGCCAATGGTTTGTCCCATCAAACGGGCTGTGCCCAACATACCACTGGCTCCTCCGCCACGATTATCAGGGGCAGATGCTATAATAGTGCTGTTGTTCGGAGTCTGGAACAAACCGAAGCCACATCCGCATACCGCCATTCTCCAAATGATCTCCGTATCGGAAAGGTGTGTTGGCATGGTAGCCAATAAAAACAGACCAATGGCAAAGATAATCATTCCGATACCACCTAATAATCCCGCTTTAATCTTATCAGACAGAATACCGGCTAAAGGAGCAAACAACATGGTAGCCAGAGGCCAGGGGGTTAACAGCAATCCGGTAGCTACTTCGTCTTTGCCCAACACGCGCTGGAGAAAGAACGGCAAAGATACCATTGCCAGCATCTGGGCAATAAAGGAGAATACAGATGTTAAGATAGAGAGGGAAAAGACAGGTATCTTTAGCAAATCTACGGGGAATAATGGATAGTCTTCCTTCATCTCCCTACGAATATACACATACCCCGAAAAAGCAGCGATAAGCACCCCTGCCAGGATTATAAAGATGTTGACATCATGCGTGAATCCTTCTATAATGGCTATCAGCAAGCCGAAAGTTACAGCATTAAGCAAGCCGCCGGGCACATCGAAACGTCTTCCCTTTACTACTACCGGATTCGGAGGCAGAAACTTATAGCTCAATAACAGAGCAGTCAATCCGACAGGTATATTAACGGCAAAAAGCCAGGGCCAGTTGGCAGCTGACAGGATACCGGCGGCAATAGTAGGTCCTGCAGCAGCAGAAACAGATACAACCAGTGCATTTAAACCCATTCCCCGTGCAAGAAAACGTTTGGGGTAAATAATACGTATCAACGCCGTATTAACACTGGTGATCGCTGCCGCACCAAACCCCTGTAACGTACGGGCAATAATTAATGTAACCAATGAATCGGCCAAAGCGCACGCCAATGAGGTACAGCTGAACAGCAATAATCCGTACGTGTACACTTTCCTGTATCCCCATATCTCGCCTATTGATGACAGGGATAACAAAGATATAGTAATAGCTAACTGATAGGCGTTGACCACCCATATAGAAAGTGTCGGACTTGTATGTAAGTCGCCTGCGATTGTAGGAAGCGCAACATTCGCAATTGCACCGTCCAACACAGATACGGTTATTCCTAAAGCAATTGCTAAAATAGCCCAGTAACGGCTAGGAACAGGAAGTCCGTCCTGCACAGATGTTTTATCACTCATTGCTGTATATCCAGTCTGTTTTGCCTATGAAACAGACCGGAAACAGTCAGGGTTCAAAAGGATAAGACTTTTTAATCAAATGCTCTTTAAGCAATATATACTTCTCCATCCGATTGTTGAAATATCCGTATTTATAAAGGAATGGACGGTTTTCCAGTATTCTCCGCTTAAGGTTCATTGTTCGGAAATGCCGCATAATGCCAAGATACGAATTAATGGAAGCCCGCATCTGCAACAGCATGGATTTAGGAGGATCGGGGGTATTAGCCAATCGTTTCTCCCATAAATACAACTCATTCTTAAATTTACGGGTTGCACGGTTATGTATGTAAGTACGATATGGTTTAACCACAGCTCCCAGAAAAACAACGCCTTTCTGATAGGATTGCAATACAATCTTTTTAGGATGAAGTGTTATATCGAGTTCGTTCCACAAATAATCACGGATCAAAGGAACTAAAGAGAGTAAAAAACGTTTATCAGCATGCACCAAATAGAAATCGTCTACATAACGTCCGTAATGCTTCATACACAAGGTACGCTTTACAAACTGGTCAAACTGATTCAGGTAGACATTGCTGAATAGCTGTGATGTAAGATTCCCAATAGGTATTCCACAGCCCTCGGGAGAATGGAAAAGACTTTTGTTTGGGGGTAGCCCCTCCCATTCTGACAAAGAACCTTTACGATAGCAATTCTTTACCGGATCGTTCATGATAACTATTGGCAAAAGATACATTACTAAATCAAACTCATCAGAATCTCCCCAATGTATGCCATTCGGCATGGGAAAATCTTTATACTTATTAAGAATCCTGACTAATATATCATATAGTTTCTGTCGATTGATATTCATAAAATATCCCGCCAGATCCAGCTTTAATATATAGCAGTCTTGTGTATAGTTCAATGAGCATGAGCGGATATGTTTTTCCAACCGTTTAATACCATATAAGTTTCCTTTCCCTTTACGGCACGAATAACAGTCATCTATAAAAATCCGTTCATAGATAGGAGATATGTAATTAAATAGTAAATGATGAACTATACGGTCTTTAAAGTCCGCAGCAAAAACTTCTCTCTTAACAGGATAGTCTACCATAAAACAGATACTACGCCCCACTTGGTATCGACGTTCTTTTATTTCATGATAAAGTTCCACCAGATTTTCTTCCAGATTCATTTCAAACCGAAGCTGATTGGTAGAATTCCGTTTTCCTTTACGAGCATCATAATAGGCTTTAAAAACATCTTCTATTAATTCCATCTGAACATTTTACCCTATCAATAAGAACTATGACTATTACTGTTTGACTAGTTTATCACTGGACTTATGCCACGCCGTTAGTTGTTTCGATACAGACTCTATGAGTTCGGCAGCAGCAGCATATTGCTTTATACTAATTTGCTTCAAGTCCATAAGTAAACGTATCTGTAATTTGATGATGACTACATGTTCACGTGCTTTTGCCAGTATAGGAGCTTTTTGCGAGTTTGAATTGGCGTTATAGATACAAACCAACAAGTTTATTAATTCATTTTTTATATTCTCTCCTAATGTATAACGATAATCACGCTGAAAGTTCCGGTTCAACTGGAAAATCATCAATAGTAAATCGTATGTGGCTTTATATACAGGAAGATTATCGTATATCATTTTTTCAACAAAACTTGCAAATTAGAAACCAACATCATACACTGTATAGGAGAGGCAGTCTCAACACTAAAAGACATTAACTGGTTGATAACCTCACGCTCCGTAGCGGTCAGACCGGAAGAAGGCACATGAGGGATACCGGTAGCCGCTGTGTCTTCAATCAAAGGTATCAGAGATTTCCACTCTTCAAATTCTTCAAGTGAATATACAAACTCTGTCTTAACGGATACCAAATGATCGTCTATCTGCGTATATTCTTTTCCGGACAAAACATCTTCCAGCGAATGGCTGGGAAAGCCAAGCGAAACGATATCGGTCTTTAACGTCTTAATATATCGCTTCAACAGCTTATAGGCTTTTATCTCTTTCACAAAACGCATAGCCGACCACTCATAGGCTTTCCAGAACATCCCTTCCTTGTGTAAGAAAACAATAGCATCGTTTGTAGATTCCGCTTCAATCTTATCTTTCAAATTCATACATAAATTATTTTGTTGATAAATTAATGCCAAAGGTAACTAAATAAAAAAAACATCACGATGGTTTTGATATATTCCATCATGATGTTTTTCAAGAAGAATTTTATAACAGTTTCTATCTCTTATAGCTATCTCTAAACAATAATACAGAATCTTTACGAGCAGCAGGGACTGTCCACTCTTCCGGGATAAACCTCCAATGATTCAAAGGCTGTGGAGAAAGTGTCTTTTTCTCCTCTATATACTTCATCATATAAAAACGGAGGTCCTTATCCGTTGAAGCAACTATACGGTCTTTCAGTTGTTCAACAGGGATGCCCGAGCCTTTCGTCAGCAGTTCGCCACCGCCATTCCCACGATATGAGTTCAAAGCCACTTTATACATTTTATCCATCTTGAAAGGAGTGCCGTCGGCCATACTCAATATCGTTATCTTCTCTCCTGCCGGTTTAGTAACATCTACCGTGTACAAAATACCTGCCGCCGAATCAAAGTTAAAGCTAAAGTTAGCAAACATGTAGCCATTAGCTTCTCCCTCCCTTTTCTTCAAAAGCAAAAGATGATCGTCAGGAGACTTCATCCGGTTGCTCCACATGGCATACGATTCTTCCAGGAAGCCTTTTATCTCAGCACCCGAAAGCATCATGGTATAAAGCATATTCTCATACTTATACAGGTTAAACATATCGCACACTTCCACAACCCCTTTATGAATTGTCGCATCAAAAGAGAGAGGAGCGGCAAAAGAGATATCCGCACCGGTAAGCTGTAATTGCAACGTATGGATAAAGTCTATAAATGCAGACGGGCCAAAGTAAGCAGGCCGTACGGTAATTGACTCGGTAAACGTTCCTATTTTACGAGATACAAAATCATTCACTTCACTATATTGATTTGCAAACTTCTGCATAAAATCCGGACTAGGCGTATACTTGTTTATATCAGACAAGGCACCTTGCACTTTTTTCCCTGTAACGCGTCCGTTATCTACGGTTAGTACCATATCCACGTCGGCAACAACATTTCCGTTGCTCGCAGGGTCAATAATAAGAACGGAATCTCCCGCCACATTCATAATCTTCTTGCATGAACGGCGATGATCGTGCCCCATCAGGATGAAATCGAAGCCGGGCACATTGCGGGCTACCTCTTCCGAAGCATTCTCACGATATTTATTCATCATCGTACCGGCATCTTTCCCTGAATGAAAAAGACCTACTACAACATCCGGTTTTTCTTTCTCACGGATTATCTCCATCCATTTACGCGCGGTAGCTTCCATATCGTCAAAATGAAGCCCTGCCCATAGATTCTCGGAAAGCCACGCGGGAATGGCGGGGGTAATCATGCCGAGAATGACAATTTTAACGCCTTCCCGCTCTATCACCTCATAAGGTTTCAGGTAGGAACTGCCATCGGAAGTACGTATAATATTAGCCCCTAGCACGGGGAAGTTGCATTGACTGATCCAGCGGTCATATACGTCGTGGCCCGTCTCAACATCATGGTTTCCCATATTCCCGGCAACATAGCCCATGTAGTTCATCATATCGGCAGTAATATGGGTAGATACTGTATCTATATAATTATAATAATAGGCGGATGGCTGCCCTTGAAGGATATCACCGTTATCCACTAAAATAAGATTATCATGATAGGTTTTACGTTCTTCCTGAACGAAGCTATACACCCGGGCCAGGCTTCCGCCCCATTCTTGCTTGTTGATAAAGTTGTAGGGGAAATAGTTGCCGTGTATGTCACTTGTTTCTATAAACTTTAGTTTCACTTCGCGTGTAGCTGCCGAAACAGTACATGCCGCAAGTAACAGTAAGAAAAGAAGTCTAAGTTGTTTCATGATTATTTAATAAATAGTTCGGGTTCTTTGCGTGCACTAAAATTGGCATGGAGCATTGCCGTATAAGGGGTATCAAACGTGCGAGCGCCTTCGAGGCAGTCTTTTACGCAGGCACAACATTTTATACAGTATTCAGGGTTGCTGAACATCTCTCCGTCTCGAACTGAAATGGCATGGGTAGGACATACATCTATGCAATATTCACACAGTGTACACAAACTGTCGTCGACAACAGGGGCTTGTGGAGTAGAAGGCCCTTTCTGCTTATAGGGAAAATTGCCTTTCACCTGTACCGCAGATATGCTTTCCGGAGACTGTATGGAGCTGACCTTCTTCATGATTTCCTTGCCAAACTCCGTAGCCTTCTGCAAGTCGGCGGCATCGGGACGGCCGGCAGCAATCGGCATATTCTCCCGGCTGTAGGAATGCTCACCGATAAACGCTCCGGCGGCAACGGGGATAAATCCCAGCTTGGAAACCGTATCGCAAAGCTCTTTCAAGGCATCGTCATAATCGCGGTTGCCATATACTACCACCGGGACTACCGGCGTGTTATGGGCACTGAACTTCTGCAAACGTTCAATGGCTGTTTCCGCCACTCTTCCGCCATAAACGGGGACGGCAATAATGGTTAGCTCTTCTTCAATATTTTCGATATGCTCCGGAGCTTCATGTGTTATATCCGTTTCAAAAAAAGTGTCGGCCTCTAGTCCTTCGGCAATGGCATAGGCAATCTTTGCCGAGGTGTGGGTAGGAGAAAAGTAGATTAAGTGGACTTTGTTGTAATGCATGGCTGTTATTTTAAAGCATCCTCTATTTCTTTCATCAAACCGGCAAACTCTTCCTCGGTGTAGCCGGATGTAGCGGCTATCACTTTCCCATTCTTACCTATCAGGTAGCTGCGGGGAATCAGGCTCGTTGCAAACGCGCCATAGACGGCACGGTTTTTATCCGGATACAAAGGGAAGGTAAAGCCTTTCTTCTCATTATATTTGGCCAGTTCGGAATCGGAATGTTCACGGCCTATCACCAGCAGTTTGAACTTATCGTTATCCTTGTATTTAGGCCATAGTGTGCTTTGTATCTCAGCCAGTTCTTTTTGGCATGGAGGACACCAGGTAGCAAAAAAGTTCACCAGTACAACTTTGCCTTTGAGGGAGGATGAGCGGAGCTGGGTTCCGTCATCCGAAACGATTGTAAAAGCGGGCATCGTATCTCCAACTTTTACGATATCGCCGTTATTTTGCGCTCCGGCAGACAGGATGGACAGGAGCATGATACAGGATAGCAAGTACTTCTTCATAATCATTTGTCGTTTAATATTTAAGGCAAAGATACATTTTCCTGTGAGAATAAACGAGTGTGGCGGCGGTGTTTTTTAACGATATACAATTCCAGAGAGTCTGGAGTTATGCTTACAGAGAGTCTGGAGTTATAACTGCAGAGTGTCTGGAGTTATGCTTGCAGAGTGTCTGGAGTTATAACTCTCCAAGGTCTGGAATTATTCACATAAAGGCGTACCGGTTATAATCAAAAAGCGCCCATGGCAAAAGCCATAGACGCTTCAAACAAAAACAACAGGCAGTTTACCTGCCCTAACAACACTATTGCACACTTTGGGCCACATCGAAACCGGCCTTCAATGCCTTTAGGTTCATATTTACAATGTCTTCGCCCTTACGTCCAAAGATACGGCGGATGCCGGCTTCT
>NZ_LT896588.1:2154094-2534536 GCF_900186615.1 Parabacteroides bouchesdurhonensis | reverse complement strand
CTCTTCCGCCATAAACGGGGACGGCAATAATGGTTAGCTCTTCTTCAATATTTTCGATATGCTCCGGAGCTTCATGTGTTATATCCGTTTCAAAAAAAGTGTCGGCCTCTAGTCCTTCGGCAATGGCATAGGCAATCTTTGCCGAGGTGTGGGTAGGAGAAAAGTAGATTAAGTGGACTTTGTTGTAATGCATGGCTGTTATTTTAAAGCATCCTCTATTTCTTTCATCAAACCGGCAAACTCTTCCTCGGTGTAGCCGGATGTAGCGGCTATCACTTTCCCATTCTTACCTATCAGGTAGCTGCGGGGAATCAGGCTCGTTGCAAACGCGCCATAGACGGCACGGTTTTTATCCGGATACAAAGGGAAGGTAAAGCCTTTCTTCTCATTATATTTGGCCAGTTCGGAATCGGAATGTTCACGGCCTATCACCAGCAGTTTGAACTTATCGTTATCCTTGTATTTAGGCCATAGTGTGCTTTGTATCTCAGCCAGTTCTTTTTGGCATGGAGGACACCAGGTAGCAAAAAAGTTCACCAGTACAACTTTGCCTTTGAGGGAGGATGAGCGGAGCTGGGTTCCGTCATCCGAAACGATTGTAAAAGCGGGCATCGTATCTCCAACTTTTACGATATCGCCGTTATTTTGCGCTCCGGCAGACAGGATGGACAGGAGCATGATACAGGATAGCAAGTACTTCTTCATAATCATTTGTCGTTTAATATTTAAGGCAAAGATACATTTTCCTGTGAGAATAAACGAGTGTGGCGGCGGTGTTTTTTAACGATATACAATTCCAGAGAGTCTGGAGTTATGCTTACAGAGAGTCTGGAGTTATAACTGCAGAGTGTCTGGAGTTATGCTTGCAGAGTGTCTGGAGTTATAACTCTCCAAGGTCTGGAATTATTCACATAAAGGCGTACCGGTTATAATCAAAAAGCGCCCATGGCAAAAGCCATAGACGCTTCAAACAAAAACAACAGGCAGTTTACCTGCCCTAACAACACTATTGCACACTTTGGGCCACATCGAAACCGGCCTTCAATGCCTTTAGGTTCATATTTACAATGTCTTCGCCCTTACGTCCAAAGATACGGCGGATGCCGTCTTCTATCTTATCGAAATCTATGCCTATAAACGGGGTGGCTGCTCCCAACATAACGATATTGGCAGCACGAACCGAGCCCGCCTCTTTGGCGATGGCTTCTACGTCGAGCACTACTTTATGAGGCAGTTTGTCCAACTCCGCATTCACCTTTTCCATATCCGGGTAGTTTGGGATGTTGACAAAGGGCTGTGAGTTGGTAACCAGCCAACCATCCTTTTTCAGGTATGGCAGATAGCGGAGTGCTTCCATCGGCTCTAAAGAGATAATCAAATCGGCTTGCCCGTGAGGTATCAAATCCGAAGCAATAGGCTGGTCGGAAAGTCGGAGGTTGGACTGTACATCTCCTCCGCGCTGGCTCATTCCGTGTACTTCCGCTTGTTTCATATACAAACCTTCTTTCAAAGCGGCTTCTCCAATAACAGCGGCAATAGAAAGGATACCTTGTCCTCCCACACCGGATAATATAATGTCGGTTTTCATTTCTTAGTAGCTTTTTTCTTTCTTGTTAATGTCTGGATACATTCACGGCGGGGTATCAATACGGATACGCCTTTATACTCAATCTCTTCACGAATGATATTCATCATCTCCTCGTAATTCTTTTTCAGAGGAATCATTACGCGGATATGGGCAGGGTCTACTCCTATTCCAGCACAGATGGATTCTATGCGTCCCGTGCCGGCCGAATCTTGGCCACCGGTCATGGCTGTGGTTTCATTGTCGGAGATAACGATGGTTATGTTCGTATCTTCGTTCACACAGTCCAGCAGCCCGGTCATCCCGGAATGGGTGAAGGTTGAATCGCCAATGACGGAAACAGCCGGGAACACTCCGGCGTCGGCAGCTCCTTTTGCCATTGTAATAGATGCTCCCATGTCTATGCAAGTATCAATCGCGCGGAAAGGAGGCAATGCTCCCAGTGTATAGCAACCGATGTCTCCAAACACTTTGGCGCCTTCATATCCGGCCAGCACTTCATTAAGAGCTTCGTACATATCACGGTGTCCGCATCCCTGGCATAACGCAGGCGGACGTTGTTCTACCACTTCCGGTATCGCATAGTAATCGTTGATCTTCTTGCCCAAAGCCTTGCCTACAGCATCGGGGGTAAGCTCGCCATCGCGCTGCAAAGTACCGTCCAGGCGTCCGTGCACCACGATGCATTTGCCAAGGAAGCCTTTCAGTTGTTCTTCCACAACGGGATAACCTTCTTCAAGCAGCAAGATTTCCTTGCATTCGTTGGCCATCTTCTCTATCTGCTTCTTCGGCAGCGGATACTGGCTGATCTTTAATACCGGATATTCAAATCCGTCCGGATAGTTCTCCGACAAGTAGTTAAAGGCGATGCCTGTAGCAATGATGCCTTTTTCTTTATTGGGGGCATCGTAATATACATTATATTCAGAGTTCTCGGAAGCCTCCGTAAAGACGGGCTGTGCGGCAAGCAACGTCTTAAAACGTTTGCGTGCGAGGGCCGGCAACAGGATAAAGCGTTGGCGACCGTCTTCGGGGCAGTTCATCTTATTTTGCGGCTTCATGGCGCGGGTAACTACTCCTGCGCGGGAATGAGCCATACGGGTGGTTATACGGACAAGGATGGGATAGCCCAGTTTCTCAGAGAGTTCAAATCCATGATAAACCATATCATAAGCCTCTTGCTGACTGGAAGGTTCCAGCATCGGGATCATCGCGAAATTACCATATACGCGATTATCCTGCTCGTTTTGTGAAGAATGCATTGAGGGGTCGTCGGCAGTGATAATTATCATACCTCCGTTAATGCCACTCATAGCTGCATTCATAAAGCAATCGGCAGCCACGTTCAGCCCTACGTGCTTCATACAGCATAATGAACGCTTCCCTGCGTAGCTCATACCTAAAGCTGCTTCCATGGCAGTCTTTTCATTAGCACTCCAACGGCAATGTATGCCTCTTTCCTTCGCAACCGGCGAACCTTGTATAAATTCGGTAATCTCTGTAGAAGGAGTTCCGGGATATGCATATACTCCCGACAAGCCCGCGTCAATAGCAGCCTGGGCAATGGCCTCATCTCCTAAAAATAGATGTTTCTCCATGTGTATGTAGTTTTCTTTATATAAACCATTTCTGTTATACGGACGTCAAAGATACATAATTCGTTGTACATAATTCTATCGAATCTTTCTTTTATTAAGTTCCGCCCGGTAACGGTTCGCGTTTCTGTTATGCTCCGCTAAGGTAACGGCAAAGTTATGCCGTCCGGAGAAATCTTCCTTTGCACACATATAAAGGTATTTATGCGGGGTATAATTCAATACGGCATCCAATCCTTTAATAGTGGGAATACGCAAAAGTCCGGGAGGCAACCCGGCATATTTATAGGTATTATAGGGAGATTCGACCTCCAAGTGTTCAAACAAGATACGCTGCAAGGCAAAGTTCCCCAAAGCGAATTTAATGGTAGGATCGGCCTGCAATGGTATTCCTTTATGCAAACGGTTCATGTAAAGCCCGGCAACTATCGGATATTCATCCGTAGCGGCGGTTTCCTCTTCTACGATAGAGGCAAGGATGGCAATCTCAATCGGGCTCAGGCCTGTTTTCGCGGCTTTCTCTAACCGCTGTTCAGTCCAGAAGGATTTATACTCGCGAAGCATACGCTGCATAAAGTTCTCTGCCGATATATTCCAATATACTTCATACGTATTTGGAATGAACAAAGCCATTATTGTCCCGGTAGTAAATCCCAAAGAGGCACAGTAGGAGGAATCATTAAGAAGTTGCAATAATTCATCTTTATCAAACATTAATTGTTCGCTTATCCGCTCTGCCAAATCAGTCTTCAAACGAATATTATTAAATGTAATACGCGTTGTAGCCTGTTGCCCCCTGCGAAGGTTTCTTAACAAAGAGAGATTATTCATCCCGGGAGTTACAGCATATCTACCGGTCTTCATATTGGAAGGGTATTTCACTATTTTCGCTAATTGCTTAAAGTTCTTTATATGTAAACAAGCAGCAGAATCTTTTAGCTGAGTACATAAGTCTTCAAAATCCTTTTGCCTGTCAATATAAACATATACGGTTTTCTCCGGCATAAAATTAGGGGCCCATAATAAACGATATCCTCCAATCCCTATTCCTATCAATAACAGGACTATTATAAGAGTTATATACTTTATTATTACTATTTTCTTGTTCATACTGTCAAAATAAGCTACTGAGTATCAGAATAAGCCACAAAAGTAGCATCTTTTTCCTTAAAAATACACTACTAAAGCCTTGCATATTAAAAAACATACATCTATCTTTGCAACGCATTTCAGGGAAATAAGCACAGAACACATGGAAGTGTGGGTGAGTGGCTGAAACCACCAGTTTGCTAAACTGACGTACGGGTAACTGTACCGGGGGTTCGAATCCCCCCGCTTCCGCATAAGGCTGCCAATCTAATGATTGGCGGCCTTATTTGTTTTAAGGACATTATAATAGAAACTGAACATATGACCATTCTAATTGTTATAGTAGTATGATTAACATATCGCATCTATGATAGCTGCACATATCCGTATATATTCAAATAATAAGGTCTCTTTCAGAAGACAGGAGGAGATAATTAAGAGTTTTGCCCAGTCAAAAGAACTTACCATTGATAAATGGTATAAAGATATGGGCAATAAAATCCGTACCAATAACCAAATAGAAAATATCATTAAAGCTTTAAAGGCAGGTGATACTCTAATTATAGCCGACATTTCGCGTCTGAGCAGGAAGTTGGTGGGTGTCATGCACCTGTTAACAATGTGTATTGAACGTAAAATAACCCTTTATTCTGCGACAGAAGGATATACATTCCAAGACGATATAAATAGCAAGACTTTTGCATTCACATTTTGTTTGGTTGCCGAAATAGAGCGCAAGCTCATTTCCGTACGTACAAAAGAAGCACTTGCCTTAACAAGGAGCAAAGGCGTGAAACTAGGCAGACCGTCAGGAAGCCAGCAAATAAAACTTTTATTACCCCATAAAGAAGAAATAGAACAAGAGATTAAGGACGAGAATGTCACATATTCCGAATTAGCAGAGCATTACAAAGTCTCTCTCAGCAGCATGAAACGCTTCATCAAAGAATATATAACAGATATTAATTGATTGAATCCAAATAATAAAACCTGCATTAATCCTATCTAAGACTAATGCAGGTTATTTTCTAATATTCTTAACGGTTATTTCTCTATTCGTATACGTGCATCTACGGCAAATAAACCGTTATCCGTTGCTAACAGCGGATTTATATCCATCTCTTTTATCTCGCTGGCAAAACGGAGCAATGTAGACAGGCGTACAATAATATCGGCATACTGTTGTTCATCTATCCCTTTCTGGCCACGAGTACCTTTTATGATAGGATAGCCACGCAAAGAATGAATCATTGAGTATGTTTCGTCGTATGACAACGGAGACAAACCATATGAAACATCTTTCAATACTTCAACAAAGATACCGCCCAAACCACATAACACTACATGACCAAAACGATCTTCATATTTAGCCCCTAAGAAAAGTTCCTGCCCTTTCAACATAGGCTGCACCATAATAGCCTCCACTCCGGGCAAACGCATCATCCGCTCATATTCAAACAACAAATGTTCGTCACAACGTATATTCAAGGCAACGCCTCCCATATCACTCTTATGAACCGGACCTACAACCTTAGCAACAACAGGATACTTCACTTTCCTGGCAAAAGCAAGCAACTCGTCCTTATCGGTAGAAGTAAACTCTTCCACCAACGGAATATTAGCGGCTCTCAATAATATACGAACTTCTTCCGAGTTCAAATAACCACTACCCGACAAACGGTCTATAATGCGACGAACCTCCGGAACATCCACACCATATAACTGGATATCCATACTGGCTGGCTTAGGCGTATTTATAACACGTGAAAGAGCTGTTCCCAAGGTTACTTCGTCGGAGAAGTTAACATGCCCCTTTTTCACAAAACTCTTTACTTCCGGACCGGCCGTTACTATAGATGGTAAAATAGGAAAGATAGGCTTTTTACATTCTTCCATCTTTTTATGCAACACTTCATATGTATCATAAAGCTTAACAAGGCCCGGACTACCGAATATAACCACTATTAAGTCTATATCCTCAAACTTATTCTCGCAATAATCAATAGCCGTTGCCAAATGCTCTGGTGTGCCTGTTCCGATTATATCAATCGGATTTCCTACCGCTGCTCCCGGATATAACTTAGACTTCAGCTCATCCGCTATCGGGCCTTCCAGGTTAGGAACATTGATCCGTCCTTTAGACAATGCATCCGCCAACATAACGGCCGGACCTCCGGCATGTGTCACGATCGCACAATTTTTACCTTTTACTTCTTTCAAGGTAAATATACTGGCTACCGTAGTCAATTCCTCACGGCTGAAACAACGTACAATACCCGCCTTACGGAACAAAGCCTCAACAGCCGAATCCGAATTGGCAATCGCTCCCGTATGAGAAGAGGCAGCCCGCTTACCGGACTCTGTACTACCTGCTTTAATGGCAGCAATCTTGCATCCTTTATGTATCAGCGAAGAAGCATGGTATAATAGTTTATCGGGATTCTTTATTTGCTCGATATAAAGCATCTTTATTTTAGAATCCAATACCGGATCAAAATTACGGTCCATGTATTCCAGAATCTCTTCCACTCCGTTCTGCTTTGAGTTACCCACCGACCAGACAGAAGAAAACCGAAGTCCTTTTGTTAGAGCAGACTCTATAATAAACAAGGCTGTTCCACCAGAGCTGGATATAAAGTCCACCCCATCAGGATGAAACTCAGGAATAGGCTGGGTGAAAACCCCATGGTAATTCATATTCATCACACCGATACAATTAGGGCCTATCAACGACGCATTCGCTCCATTCACAATATCAAGCATCTGTTGTTCCAATATAGCGCCGTCATGCGTTTCTTCCCCAAAACCTGCCGATATGACAATAAAAGCCTTTACTCCTTTTTCCTTAACCAAGACTTCCATTACCTCCGGACAAGATTTACTGGGAATAGAAATAATAGCTAGCTCCGTATCCGGAATATCACGTACAGAGGGATACGATTTTACTCCTTGTACATCCGTTTCTTTTGCATTTACCACATACAAATCGCCTTTGTATTTACCATCCAGCAAGTTGCGAACCAAGCGGCCGCCTGGCTTATGTACATTATTAGAGCCTCCCACCACTACGATGCTTTGAGGATTAATTAATTCTCGGTTAATCATAACAATTTGATTAAAATAGATTCAATGAACGGAAACAAATATAGTTTATTTTCCTCTTTTACATCAAATCCGGGGTAATTTATTTACACTTTGCACATTCGAAAAGAAGCCATTCACACCATTTATCCATTCCTTCGCCTTGCGTTGCCGATACTTCAAATACCTGCAGGTGATGATTTACTTTCAGAGCATTCTCCTTCAAAACTCCCACATCCGTATTCAGGTAAGGCGTCAAATCAATCTTGTTGATTATACAAATATCGGCGCCATAAAATATATGCGGATATTTCAACGGCTTATCATCTCCTTCCGTTGTACTGACTATCACAACCTTCTTTGCCTCTCCTAAATCAAACATAGCCGGGCATACCAAATTGCCTACATTCTCAATAAAAAGAATAGAATCATCCTCAGGAGCTAAATGTTTAACCGCATGATTTACCATCGACGCTTCCAGATGACAGCCTGTTCCGGTATTTACCTGAAACACCGGAACACCCAATGCTGCAATCCTGTTGGCATCATTAGATGTTTGCTGGTCGCCTTCAATCACATAAACAGCCTGTTTACCTTTAAGCCGGCGAATGGTTTCTTCCAGCAACGTTGTCTTACCCGAACCCGGCGAACTCATCAAATTCAATACAAACAGATTCTTCGCGTCAAAATAACCTCTGTTTCGTTCTGCCAATAAATTATTACGTTGAAGAATATCTTGCTCTACATCTATTACCGTAGAGCCATCATGGTGATGATGTTCGTGTTCATGAGGATGAGTATGTTCATGTCCATGCTCATGTGAATGATGATGCTCTCCGCATCCGCAAGTTCCACACATATGTTTCGTTTTTTATGGTTACAAACTCTCTTATTATTTAATAACAATCGATTTGACACGAAGTTCTTTACCTTTCACAATATCTATTAACCAGGAACCACAACTCGGGCATGGAGCAAATAACTCATTCGTAACAAATTCTGTTCCACAATCGCTGCAACGTCCTTTACCTTCTATATAGCGGCGTACAATCCGGGCATTGCGGAGCATAGTCCCTTTCATGGCACTTTCAAGGGCGAAGTCCAGAGTTTGCAACTCTACTCCCGCCAGCCGGCCTATTTCCAGTTCCAGCTCTTCTATTTCCAAAGCATGCCTTTCACGTGCCTTTTCTTCCGCCAGTTCTATGATACTTTGTGCTATTGATAGTTCGTGCATAGTTACAAATGTAAGTGGAATATCCATAGGATACAATATTCATATTATAGAATTTATCTATCTAACAATTACTTGTCAGGTATTGTTAAACATCCGCGATGCGGCGATAGCCAGTTGTCCTACAGCAATACCGCTGTCATTACAGGGAACTGCCGAAGGGACATATAACGTAACATCTGTTTCCGAAAACATCTTTTGCAAAGATTCCGTAAGGAATTTATTTTGAAAACAGCCTCCTGAAACAACCACCTTCGTTACGTTATTCTTCTGCAACAATTGAAATATTTTCTCTTTACACAATGCAGCCAGCGTATGATGAAAGCGAGCCGAGATAATTCCCGGAGGAATACCGCTTGCCATATCATGCAATATCTTTTCAAACATAAAACGTATATTAACAGCTTCTCCATCCTCAAGAGTGAAAGGATAAGATTCCCATTCTCCTTCGGTTATAGCCTGTTCCAATAGAATGGGAGCTTCGGCCTGTCTTGTAGCCACATCGCAAATACCCAACAAAGAGGCAACAGCATCAAACAAACGACCCGCACTGGATGTATAAGGCGTATTTATTTTCTTTTCCATCATTTGCCGTAGCATTTGTATTTTCTCCTTCTCTATCCTTTCCACAAAACAATCCGGCAAGCTCAAACCATAATGCCATAAATAAGCAACCGCCATACGCCAAGGTTCTACGGAAGCCTTATCTCCGCCCGGCAAAGGCACCGGTTCAATATACGCCAGGCGGGTATATCGCATGCGGTCGCAAAGGAAAAACTCACCACCCCATACTGTTCCATCATCGCCCAATCCCGTTCCATCCATCACAACAGCGAGAACCGGTTCTTGCAGACCGTACTCCAACATACAAGCCACTGCATGCGCATGGTGGTGTTGTACTTTCAGCAAAGGCAATTTGTTCTCTTTTGCTATACGTTCCGCCTCACGGGAAGAAAGATAATCGGGATGAAGATCACAAACCAATTGCCCGGGAACGAAACGGAACAGACGCTGAAACCGCTCCAACGATTCCGTATAAAAATGATACGTTTCCCAATTCTTCAAATCGCCTATATATTGGCTTTGCAAAACAGTCTCCCCTTTTCCCAAAGCAAATGTATTCACTTTTTCAGCTCCAAAAGCCCAAATACCTTCTACCGGAGTATCCGCAAAGAAAGGTTCGGGCACATATCCTCTTGAACGGCGTATCAAGCAGGGCTGCATGCCACAAACCTGCAAAACGGAATCGTCCACTCTATTATAAATATCCCTGTTATGATGCAAGATAAGAGATACTTTATCCTTCAACTGCCGCTCCGCTTCATCGGGAGCAATAACGATAGGGACTTCACTCAGATTGCCGCTTGTCATTACCAAAGCAGGCGTGTTTAAACGGGCAAACCAATCATAATGTATCGGCATATAAGGCAACATACATCCTAACGTCCGCATACCGGGATTCAAACTTTCCGCCAACGGCATCTTCTCTAAATCCTTTCTCTGCCGCAACAACACAATAGGACGACGCCATGAAGACAAACAAGCCTCTTCAACCGAATTAACCTCCGCGTACATTTTCACGGCATCCAAATCACGGATCATAACGGCAAACGGTTTATTGTCGCGTTGCTTTATCTCACGAAGCCGGCGTACAGCCTGCTCGTTCAAGGCATCACAAACCAGATGATAGCCGCCTATTCCTTTTGCCGCAATCACATGACCTCCGGCTATTAAACGGGAAGTCGATTCCAACAGCAAAGCATAATCCGTACAAACCCTTCCTTGATAACTCGCATAATAGGTAGGGCCACAATGATTACAAGCTACCGGCTGAGCATGAAAACGCCGGTTCGCCACATCCTGATATTCCCTACTGCAATCCGGGCACATCGGGAAAACGGACATTGTAGTCTGCCTTCTATCATAAGGCAAATCTTGAATAATAGAGAAACGAGGACCGCAACAGGTACAATTAACGAAAGGATACTGTATACGCGCAGGCTGCTCTTCCCTATCCTTCATGCATTCCGGACAAACCGCTATATCAGGGGAAACCTGTGTCACCTCATTCGAAACGGAATGACTTGGCACAATACGGAAGTCTGTAAATAAAAAGTCCGCCTCTTCTTCCTCTTCAATAATACGGTGAACGGATGACACGGGCGGATGTTCTTTAAGAATACGATTAATAAAGAGGTCTTTCTGTCCATCATCCAGACAAGCACGGATACAAACGCCATCATTACGGTTATCCACCTCACCTTTTATCTGCATTTCTGTTGCCAGCCTGTAGATAAAAGGGCGAAAGCCAACACCTTGCACCAAGCCTTGAATATGTATAACCGTTATCTTTACCTTCTCCATAAAAGCAAAGATAGCTTATTTTACTGTCGGGCACAGTTTCTTTTACGAATAAAGTTCCCACAAATTAATAGGCTGACACTGGTCGGCCTATAAGCCGACAGCAGTCAACCCATAAGCCGACCTGTGTCAATCTATAGACCGACAGCTGTCGGCTTATTAAAATATAGGAACTAAACGGATAAAACCAAAGGTACTCTGAACAAAATAGTCGGGAACTTTCAAATATATTCCTTGCATCAAATCAATTTACCGATATAAATTGTTATATTTGAAAGCCTGTATAACAACAAAAATCATCTTAATATGTGTTTGGCAGTCCCGGGTAAAATAACAAGCATCGACCATAGTATAGAAGATATGACCATGGCAAAAGTAGATTTTGGAGGTATAATTAAGAATATCTGCGTGCAATGGGTTGATGTGAAAGAAGGTGATTATATTCTGGCTCACGCGGGTATGGCCATTTCCGTTGTGGATACGATAGAAGCCGAACAAACATTAAACGACCTTAAACAGCTTTCTTTTTGACTGCTGACGTATTTATTACATGAAATACATAGACGAATACAGGAACAAAGAACAAGTACAGGCACTTATCCGTGCCATCCGTCAGACGGTAACGCGTACATGGCATATCATGGAAATATGCGGAGGACAAACCCATGCGATAGCTCGTTACCGTTTGGAAGACATGTTGCCTCCCGAGATACAGTTGCTCCACGGGCCTGGCTGTCCTGTATGCGTCACTCCGGTTGAAATTATTGATCAAGCGTTGACACTTGCCCGCAGGCCGGATGTTATTTTCACATCTTTCGGCGATATGATGCGTGTACCGGGAAGTAAAAAAGATTTACTGCAAGTAAAAGCAAAAGGCGGAGATATCCGGATGCTTTATTCTCCCTTAGATGCCGTAACCCTGGCAGA
Source organism: Parabacteroides bouchesdurhonensis (assembly GCF_900186615.1). Lineage (GTDB taxonomy): Bacteria > Bacteroidota > Bacteroidia > Bacteroidales > Tannerellaceae > Parabacteroides > Parabacteroides bouchesdurhonensis. The sequence goes on along the minus strand of NZ_LT896588.1, from coordinate 2,522,667 downwards.
AGAAAACCCCGATAAAGAAGTCGTCTTTTTCGCCATCGGGTTTGAAACCACAGCGCCTGTACACTTAATGGCATTGAAAGAAGCCATCCGCAAAGGGTTAAATAACTTTACGCTTCTCACCTCTTTATTTACCGTACCGCCGGCCATCGAGGCTATTTTATCGGACAAAGGTTGTAAGGTTGACGGTTTTCTAACAGCCGGTCATGTCTGTGCCATTACAGGAAATGGAGCTTATCGTCAATTGGCAGAACGCTATAAAACACCGATGGTTGTAACCGGATTCGAGCCGGTAGACTTATTATATGGCATCTACCGTTGTATTTGCCAGCTGGAAGCCGGTATATATAATGTAGAAAACGCGTATAAACGGGCAGTACCTGAACATGGAAACATTCCGGCATGCATCCTGATGGACGAAATGTTGGAATCTTGTGATATCGAATGGCGTGGAATCGGGGTTATTCCGAATAGCGGCAAACAGCTCCGGACGGCATTCAAAAAGTATTCTTCCCGAGAGAAATTTAAATTTCTTCCGAAAGAAATCCGAATTTCTTCCGAATGTATTGCCGGGGAAATTATGAAAGGACGCAAACAACCACGCGATTGCCCGTATTTCGGGACGACATGCCATCCGGAGCATCCGATAGGCGCTCCGATGGTTTCATCGGAAGGTGTATGCGCCGCATATTACAAATACAAATAAGAATAAACAAGATATGGAAATGAATTGCCCGATCCCTTTTTCCGATTCCGATTGTGTACTGCTGTCTCATGGTGGCGGAGGAAGAATGACACATCAATTAATCAGCCGTATTTTCTATCCGGCCTTTCGCAATCCTTTGCTGGAACAAGACCATGATGGCTGCGTCTTTACTGTTGATGCCGGACGGATGGCTTATTCTACCGATTCTTTTGTGGTCGACCCGATTTTCTTCCCCGGAGGAGATATAGGCGACTTGGCTGTAAACGGGACGGTAAACGATCTGGCATGCTGCGGCGCTACTCCACTTTACCTGACTGCCGGATTTATTCTTGAAGAAGGATTGCCTTTAAAGGACTTGGAACGCATCGTACAGTCTATGAAACGAGCAGCCGACAAAGCAGGCGTGCAGATTGTAGCCGGAGATACAAAGGTGGTAGAACGGGGCAAATGCGACAAGTTATTTATTAACACAAGCGGTGTAGGCATTGTACTTCCGGGTATTTATATTGCCCCTTCACTGGCTAAAGAGGGAGATGTGGTAATATGCAGCGGAGCTATCGGAACACATGGCATTACTATTCTTTCCGCCCGTGAAAGTCTTGGATTTGAAACGAATCTGAGGAGTGACACTGCCTCTTTAAACAATATGATTTCTGAGTTGTTCAATTATATTGACGAAATACACGTCTTACGCGACCCTACACGTGGCGGCGTAAGCGGTACGCTGAATGAAATAGCCCAAGCCGCCAATGCGGAGATTATCCTGGACGAAGCCTCTCTTCCCATTCCGGAAGAGGTACAAGCAGCTTCCGACATATTGGGATTAGACCCGCTTTACGTTGCCAACGAAGGACTTGTTTTGGTTATTTTACCGGAGAAAGAAGCAGGAAAGGCTCTGTCTGTCATGCAACGCTTTGCCGAAGGAAAGCAAGCTACTGTCATCGGTCATGTGTCTTCATGCGGGAAAGCCCTTGTGAAGATGAAAACGATATACGGGAATTACCGCGTCATCGATATGCTCAGCGGAGAACAATTGCCCCGTATATGCTAGCGAAAGCACAAACGATTAACACAATAAGTTATGGAAAAAAAACGACCTACCGTTTATGAGGAATGCCGGCAAAAAGGAATCACCCGAAGGGATTTCCTGAAGTTCTGCACCACAATGGCTGCACTTATGGGACTTGAGTCCACAGGCGTTGCCCAGGTTGTACATGCACTGGAGACAAAGCCACGTCTTCCTATCATCTGGCTTCATCTGCAGGAATGTACCTGTTGTACCGAATCTTTTATCCGGGCAGCCCACCCGATAGTAGCTACTCTGCTGCTCGATAAGATTTCACTCGATTATACTGAAACTCTTATGGCTGCAGCCGGCGAACAGGCCGAAGCGGCAAAAGAAGAAACAATGAAGAAGTATTACGGGCAATATCTCTTAATGATAGAAGGTTCTATCCCTACTAAAGACGAAGGTTATTGCTGCGTTGGCGGTAAAAGTGCCATGCAAATCACCCAAGAAGCCGCAGACGGGGCTAAAGCTATTATTGCCTGGGGAAACTGCGCATCGGCGGGTTGCGTACAGGCCGCCAACCCGAACCCGACAGGAGCTAAAGGCATTCATCGCGTTATCAAGGGGAAACCGATTATTAACGTACAGGGATGTCCTCCTATCGCGGATGTGATGGCCGGCGTAATGGTGTACATGCTGACATTCGAGAGAATGCCTCAACTTGACGGACTGGGACGCCCGAAGATGTTTTATTCACGGCGTGTTCACGACACGTGTTACCGGCGTGCTAATTTTGACGCGGGACTGTTCGTTGAAAGCTTTGACGACGAAAATGCCAAACATGGTTATTGCCTTTACAAAGTTGGCTGCAAAGGGCCGAGTACATACAATTCTTGTGGTATCATCAAATGGAATGAGGGGACCAGTTATCCGATACAAAGCGGACATCCGTGCCTGGGTTGCAGCGAAGAGAATTTCTGGGACAACAGTCCATTCTATAAACGTATGCCCGATGTACATGGCTTTGGCATAGAAGCTACTGCCGACCAGATCGGACTTGCCCTCGGAGCTGCTACAGCAGCCGGTATTGCCGTTCATGCTGTGGCGACTAATATTCGTAAAAAAGAGCTTATCGACAATGATGAGCCGGAAAGCAAATCTACTATCTAAAATTCAATGCCATGTCAGAAAGAGTAGTTATAGATCCTATTACCCGTATAGAAGGACACCTAAGGGTAGAAGTAAACATAGAAAACGGAATAATTAAAGATGCTTACAGTTCGGGCACGATGGTTCGTGGAATAGAAAATATCGTTCGCGACCGTGATCCACGAGATGTTTGGGTGTTTGTAGGGCGTGTATGTGGTGTATGTACATCCATTCACTCTCTTTGCTCTGTCCGTGCGGTAGAGAATGCGCTTAATATAACCGTTCCGCCTAATGCGGAAATGGTTCGTAACATTATGCAGGCCGTACTTTTTATGCACGACCATACGGTTCATTTTTATCAGCTCCACGCTTTAGATTGGGTTGATGTCGTTTCCGCCCTCAAAGCCGACCCGAAGGCGGCAGCTCTGGAAGCCCAGAAGCTTTCTCCATGGGCAAAAAACACGGAAGGATATTTTACCGATACACAAAACAGATTAAAGAAATTTGTTGCCAGTGGACAGCTTGGCATCTTCGCTAATGGTTATTGGGGACATCCGGCCTATAAACTAACACCGGAACAGAATCTGATAGCGACCGTTCATTATTTGGATGCGTTGGACTGGCAGAAAGAAGTAGTTAAAGTGCATGCTGTATTTGGCGGTAAGAATCCGCATCCTAACTTTCTGGTAGGCGGTATGCCTTGTAGTATTGATTTGAATGAAGCCAACTCTATCAATTCCGATCGTCTTTCACTTGTAAAGCAAAAACTGCAACAGGCAAAAGAATTTATCGATCAGGTTTACATTCCGGATTTGATGATGATTGCCAACGTTTATAAAGACGAATGGACAAAGATTGGCGGAGGATTACGTAATTACCTGTCTTACGGAGATTATCCGATGCATGGATACGGAGGAATTGAAGATTATCTATTACCTCGCGGCGTAGTATTGGACCGTGACCTCACCAAAGTACATCCGGTAGATGCCAATTCATCCGAAGAAATCCGGGAATATATTTATCATTCATGGTATAATTATACACAGGGTGATAAAGCGGGCCTTCATCCGTATGAGGGAGAAACAAACCTGAACTACACAGGCCCGAAGCCTCCCTATAAACATCTGAATATTGAGGATAAATATAGTTGGATTAAGACACCCAGATGGAAAGGAGAACCAATGGAAGTTGGTCCTCTGGCCCGCATGATTGTAGCCTATGCCGCCGGAAAAGAGCCACAGAAATCGACTATTGACAATGCACTGAAACAATTGAATCTGCCTGCAGAGGCTTTGTTTTCCACATTAGGAAGAACGGCTGCCCGTGGCTTGGAAACGCAGCTCGTAGCCAATTGGGCTCTCGAATTCTTTGATCAGCTAATGAAGAATCTGGAGAACGGAGATTCGCGTATGGCCAATCCGGTGATGTGGGAAAATGAGTCATGGCCCAAACAGGCAAAAGGCGTAGGATTAACAGAAGCCCCTCGCGGTGCATTGGCCCACTTTGCCGTAATAGAAAATAACCGGATAAAGAACTATCAAATGGTAGTTCCAACTACATGGAATGCTTCTCCACGGGATGAAAACGGTGTACTCTCGGCTTATGAATCATCCTTGCTGGGTACTCCGGTTTACAATCCGAACCAGCCGCTGGAGATTCTTCGTACTATTCACTCTTTCGATCCGTGCCTGGCTTGTGCCGTACATCTTTATGATGAAGAAGGAAAATACGTACATCAAATAGATACATTCTAAACCGAATGCTTTATGAGAAGTAGAAAGAAACGATTAAGAGAAGTATATGTATGGGAACTGCCTGTACGTATATATCACTGGGTGAATGCTTTGTGTATCGTTATACTATGCATCACCGGGTTTATTATAGCCGATCCTCCGGCTATTATGAATGCCTCGGAGGCCTATTTCAGTTATTGGTTCGGTACAGTTCGCTTTATTCATTTTGTAACGGCATTCGTGTTTTTCTTCAATTTTGTATTCCGTCTCTATTGGGGATTTGTAGGGAACCGTTATGCCCGTTGGAATAATTTCATTCCTTTAAAGAAATCTCAATGGAAAGAATTGGTGGAAGTTATCAAAGTTGATGTTCTTATGATAAAGAACAAACCGGTGGACAGTATCGGACATAATACGTTGGCCAGCCTTATCTATTTTGGTATGTTCTGGGCCTTTTTACTGCAAAGTATAACGGGATTCGGACTGTATGCAAAGATGAGCCAGTCTTTTCTTCCACAACTGTTTGCCTGGACAGTTCCTTTAATGGGTGGCGATTTAATAGCACGGCAAATACACCATTTCCTAATGTGGTTCTTTATTTTATTTGCCATCGTACATGTTTATCTGGTATTTTATCATGATTACATCGAGCAACGTGGCGAGGCTTCATCTATAATCGGCGGATGGAAATTTATTGAAGAAGACATCGCGAACAAGGAAGAAGTAACAGAGACAGCCGAGAAAATCACTAAAATAGCACGCGAGGAATGAGTGAAGCAAACCGGAAAAAGACGCTTATACTGGGTGTCGGCAATCTTCTTTTAAAAGATGAAGGTGTCGGCATCCACACAATTCAGGCTTTAGAGAAAGAAAATTTACCCGCTCATGTCAAACTGATGGATGGCGGTACAGGAGGATTACACCTGCTTGCCTGGCTGGAAGGTTATGAGCATATTATTATGGTGGATGCAACATTAGATAACAATCCCTCCGGCACTGTACGTGTTATCGAACCTCGATTTGCCACAGATTTCCCGCCACTGATGAGTGCCCATGAAATAGGACTCCGTGATATGATTGAAGCTATGGTATTAACGGACAACTTGCCGGAAATACATCTTATTGTCATATCCGTAGCAAATATCAATGAGGTTAACATGGAGCTAACTCCGGTAGTAGAAAAATCTATTCCCGAAGTTATCCGTGTTATAAAAGAATTAATCTGATTCCTATTTCAAAGCATAATATAGCATAGCTGCTATTGCAGCTCCTGCTATTGGTCCCAGAACCGGAATCCAGGCATATTCCCAATGGCTGCTGCCTTTTCCTTTGATGGGTAAGATGGCATGCATAATACGAGGAGCCAAATCACGGGCAGGATTAATGGCATAGCCGGTAGGACCGCCTAATGAAAGGCCTATCACCCACACGGTAAAAGCTACCGGTATTGCTCCTACAGACCCTAATCCAATAGGCAAAGTACTATTACTGTCGTAAGTCAATTCTCCATCTGTAATATAGAAGACAACAAACATCAGAGCAAATGTACCTACAGCTTCCGTCAGGAAATTAATAACCGGATTACTAATCTCCGCATTCGTACAAAATACACCCAGCTTTGCCCCTTTATCTTCCGTAGCTTCAAAATGATCTTTATAAACCAGCCAAACTAATAAAGCACCCAAAGCGGCACCCAACATCTGTGCTATTATGTATGTGCAAACATCACACCATGGAAAAGTCCCTCCTATCGCCAACCCTATGGAAACCGCAGGATTCAGATGTGCACCGCTATATGGACCTGCAACTACTACACCAACAAATACGCCTAATGCCCAAGCTGTAGTAATAGCTAGCCAACCGGCACCATGGCCTTTTGTCTTTGATAATACAACATTAGCAACAACACCTCCTCCCATCAGGATAAGAAGCATCGTACCCAAAAATTCTGCTATAAATGGTGACATGGTATTCGAATTTTAATAATGAAAATAGTAATAACTTCACAGACTGTTATCAATCGGAAGCCCATTGTTGAGAACGTTCTACAGCCTTATGCCATTCTGCCAACTGACGTAGCGCCGCTTCTTCTTTCATTTGGGCACTAAACACTTTATCCAAGCACCACTGTTCTTTCAATTCATCAACATTTTTCCAGTAGTTAACAGCAAGGCCTGCCAGATAAGCTGCCCCTAAAGCAGTTGTTTCCAATACTTGCGGACGTACTACAGGACAACGGTTTATATCCGCTTGGAATTGCATCAGGAAATTGTTCGCAATAGCACCTCCATCTACACGGATTTCTTTAGGTTTGTTATGGACATCATTCTCCATAGCCATCAATACATCATATACCTGGTAACAAATACCTTCAAGAGCGGCACGTGTAAGATGCGCAGCCGTTGTCCCTCTTGTAATGCCAATAATCGCACCACGTGCATACTGGTCCCAGTAAGGTGCTCCCAAACCAGTAAGTGCAGGAACGAAATATACGCCGCCATTATCACTGACTGACTCAGCCATTTGCTCTGTAATGGAAGCATTTGGAATCAAACCTATTCCATCCCGCAACCACTGAACAACAGCACCGCCAACAAACACGCTGCCTTCCAAAGCATAAGTAACTTTATCGCCCAGTTTCCAGGCAATAGTAGTCAACAAATTATTTCTGGACAGAACAGGTTTTTCGCCTGTATTGATAATCATAAAACAACCCGTCCCATAGGTAGTCTTTATCATACCTTCTTCAATACAAAGCTGTCCGAAAAGTGCTGCTTGCTGATCTCCGGCCATACCTGAAACCGGAATTCCTTTCTTAAATATAGGACTGGATGTTTCACAATAAACTTCGCTGCTGCCAACTACTTTCGGCATCATAGAAACCGGAATATTAAATAATTCGAGCAACTCCTTATCCCATTCCTGTGTATGGATATTGAACAGCATTGTTCGGGAAGCATTGGTAATATCAGTAATAAACTTCTCTCCTCTCGTAAGTTTCCATACCAACCAGGTATCTACAGTACCGAAACATAATTCACCCCGCTCCGCACGTTCGCGAACGCCTTTTACATGATCCAGTATCCACCTGATTTTAGTAGCCGAGAAATAGGCATCTATTACCAGGCCTGTTTTTTGCTGAATGCGGTCAGCATATCCTTGCGCTTTCAATTCTTCGCAATAATCTGCTGTACGACGGTCTTGCCAAACAATAGCGTTGTATACGGGAAAGCCTGTCTCACGATCCCAAATGATTGTTGTTTCACGTTGGTTCGCTATGCCGATACACGCAATATGCGTATCTGTAACGTCGGCTTTTGCCATAGCTTCTTTTATCACAGATGACTGTGTATACCAAATCTCGTTCGGATCATGCTCCACCCATCCCGGCTTAGGGAAATACTGCTGAAAAGCTTTCTGCGCTAATGTAATAATCGCTCCCTGATGATTAAACAGAATCGCCCGGGAAGTTGTGGTTCCTTGATCTATTGCCAGTACGTATTTATTTCTGAAATTCATATTTTCGTTATATAGAATTGTTAGACTCGATTAATTCAATATGTAATTGGAAGCAATTTGATTAAAATTCTTCACTTGCATAGACTGCCAATCCTCATCTTTTCCCCATTCCTTAGCAAGAATAACTGCCACACGGGGAGCCATAGCTATTGCGGCACGGGCATCCATAAACAGGATACGGAAACGGCGGGCTAATATATCTTCAACGGATCTCGGCATTTCATTACGGATTATCCATACAACCTCACCAACCGTATAATGATAGTCCGGATGGAGCCGTTCACTCATCTCAGGGGAAGATTGAATGATTTGTTTAATTTCTTCGGCATCCGATCCATAGACATAAAGAGGATCTGAGAAATCAGGATCGGGTTTACTTCCATGAATAGAAAATGTTTCTGTCACGCAATCATGGGTAGGCACATGCATATAGCGAATAGCATAATCTAACGTATCTTGTGCCATCTTTCGATAAGTAGTCCATTTTCCTCCAATAATCGTGATAAGCCCGGACTTCTCCCGGATCAATTTATGGCTACGCGATATTTCCTTTGTCTTTGTCCCTTCGCTACGAGGAGCAGCCAATGGACGAAGACCGGCAAATACGGATAAAACATCACTCCGTTTCGGAGGCTTTGTCAGATACTTCCCTGCGGTTTCAAGAATGAAATCAATCTCTTTCTCTAATGCAACAGGTTCTTCGTCGGCATGATCCATCAGCGTATCAGTAGTACCAACAACTACTTTGTTATGCCAGGGCACGGCAAACAACACACGTCCATCTGATGTTTTCGGTATCATTACAGCACAATCGCTTTCCAGGAAAGAAGAATCCAATACAAGATGAACACCCTGGCTAGGACGTACCGTACGGCGTTTACCCGGTTCATCCATTTGAAGTATATCGTCAGCAAATACTCCGGTTGCATTAATGACACAGCGAGCCTTAATCGTATATGAAATATCTGTTTCACGGTCGCAAACAACGACGCCTACAATCTTTCCTTTTTCTTTTACCAGAGACGTAACCTTCATATAATTCAGTACGCATCCACCGGCATCAATCGCCGAACGGACAAGGTGCATAGCCAAACGAGAATCGTCAAATTGTCCATCATGGTAAATTATACCCGCAGTCATACCCTTAGGAACTAAGCGGGGCACTGTTTTAAGAGCACGTTTCGGACCAATACAAATAGAACGTCCCAAACCTAACTTCCCGGCCATTAAATCATACAAAATAAGTCCAATTGCATAAAACGGGCCTTCCCACCAACGATAACAAGGAATAAGAAACTTTTGATCTTTTACCAGATGAGGGGCATTTTTTCGTAATAACCCTCTTTCACGCAGAGCTTCCAGCACCAATGACACATCTCCTTGCGCAAGATATCTCACCCCGCCATGTACTAACTTCGTACTACGACTAGATGTTCCTTTCGTAAAATCATTTTGTTCAAACAAAGCTACGCTATACCCGCGTGTTGCTGCGTCAACAGCAACACCTAACCCGGTAGCTCCTCCACCAATGACAACAAAGTCAAAAGGCTCGTCTTTGTCTGTTAACTGTGAAATAACAGATTCTCGCTTCATTGTGCCTCCCGTTTTTTAAGATTAACATCCCAAATCTAACAATAAATTTTGAAAATAGGTTCATGTTCATAAAGTAATTTAATATATGATATTATTCCACTCTACGGAGACTCGCTATAACAAAAAAACGGGACTCCCTTTCGGAAGTCCCGTATACATAAATATATTAGATGCTTTTTAAGCTTCTGCACTCCAATCTTCGGCAGCCATACGCTTGTAGCTCTTCAAACGCCATTTAGCATTTTCTTCAGCAGCAGCGAATAACTCGGCAGCTTCTTGTGGATATTGTTTAGCAACAGATGCGAAACGAACTTCACCTTTCAGGAAGTCCTGGAACTTACTCCAATCCGGTTCTTTAGAATCCAAAGTGAACGGATTCTTTCCTTCGGCTTCCAAAGCAGGATTATAACGCCACAAGTGCCAGTAACCACATGCAACAGCTTCTTTTTCTTCAGCCTGAGATTTACCCATACCTTTCTTCAAACCGTGGTTGATACAAGGAGCATAAGCGATGATCAAAGAAGGACCGTCGTATGCTTCCGCTTCGCGGATAGCCTTCAAAGTCTGAGCCTGGTCGGCACCCATTGCAATCTGAGCTACATAAACGTAACCGTAAGTAGTAGCCATCAAGCCAAGATCTTTCTTACGAACTCTCTTTCCAGATGCTGCAAATTTAGCAATAGCACCAACCGGAGTAGCTTTGGAAGACTGACCGCCTGTGTTAGAATATACTTCTGTATCCAATACCAAAATATTCACATTCTTACCGGAAGCAATTACATGGTCAAGACCACCGTAACCGATATCGTAAGAAGCACCGTCACCACCGATAATCCACTGTGAACGTTTTACCAGGAAGTGAGACAATTCCTTGATTTGAGCACAAACCGGACAACCGGCTTTGATACCTTCCTCAACGAAAGCCATCAACTGCGGAGCCAATTCTTTCGTTTTATCAGCGTCGTTCTGATTAGCAACCCATGCGGCAGCCAATTCTTTCATCTCTGCAGGTGAATGCTCGCCGGCACCGATCTTGTTCATCAGGTCTGTCAGGCGCAAACGCATCTTTTCGTTAGCCAGTTCCATACCCAGACCGAATTCACAGAAATCTTCGAATAAAGAGTTAGCCCAAGCAGGACCTTGACCTTTTTCGTTTGTTGTGTATGGAGTAGAAGGAACAGAGCCCGAATAGATAGAAGAACATCCTGTAGCGTTAGCAACCATTTCACGGTCACCGAACAATTGAGAAATCAATTTCACATATGGAGTCTCACCACAACCGGAACAAGCACCGGAGAACTCGAACAACGGAGTAGCGAACTGAGAATTCTTCACGTTAGACTTAACGTCTACCAGATTTTGCTTAGAGCTTACGTTTGCCACGCAATATGTCCAGTTATCAGCTTCTGCCAACTGGCCTTCCAGCGGAGCCATAGACAACGCCTTGTTACCCTTGAAGCCCGGACAGATATCGGCACAGTTACCGCAACCCAGACAGTCAAGAACGTCAACCTGCATACGGAACTTCATGCCCTTCATTGTAGCCGGTGCTTTTACATCCAGCATCGGGAAGTTTGCACCCTTCTGTTCTTCGTCATCCAGTACGAACGGACGGATAGAAGCGTGAGGACAAACGTATGCACATTGGTTACACTGGATACAGTTTGCTTCATTCCAAACCGGAACAAATGCGGCAACACCGCGTTTTTCGTATTTGGAAGTGCCCTGATACCAAGTACCGTCTTCGATGCCTTTGAATGCAGAAACCTTCAACAAGTCACCGTCCTGTGCATTGATAGGACGGACCACTTCGTTGATAAATGCAGGATCATTGTTTACTACAGCTTCATCATCCGGAAGATTAGCCCATGCAGGATCAACAGCCAACTGGTTGTATTCACCTCCACGATCTACAGCGGCATTGTTCTTGTCTACAATATCCTGACCTTTCTTGCCATAAGACTTCACGATAAATTTCTTCATCTGTTCTACAGCCAAGTCTACAGGAATTACCCCTGTAATACGGAAGAATGCAGATTGAAGAATTGTATTGGTACGATTGCCCAAACCAATTTCCAACGCAATCTGTGTAGCGTTGATATAATAAACAGTAATATTTTTCTGAGCGAAATAACGTTTTACCTTGTTCGGCAAATGTTTAGCCAGTTCTTCACCATTCCATACCGTGTTCAGCAAGAATGTACCGTTTTCACGCAAACCGCGAGTTACATCGTACATACGCAGATAAGCCTGAACGTGGCAAGCTACAAAGTTCGGTGTGTTCACCAGATAAGTAGAACGGATCGGATGATCACCAAAACGCAGATGAGAACAAGTGAAACCACCTGACTTCTTAGAGTCATAAGAGAAATAAGCCTGACAATATTTATCCGTGTTATCACCAATAATTTTAACCGAGTTCTTGTTAGCACCAACTGTACCGTCAGCACCCAAACCGTAGAACTTAGCTTCAAACATACCTTCGCCGCCCAATGCAATTTCTTCTTTCTGAGGCAGAGAGGTGAATGTTACATCGTCTACGATACCCAGTGTAAACTGGTTCTTCGGCATCGGCAATGCCAAGTTTTCATATACGGAAAGAATCTGAGCCGGAGTAGTATCTTTAGAACCCAGACCATAACGGCCACCTACGATAACAGGTGCATTTTCAGCACCATAGTAGCAGTCTTTCACATCCAGATACAAAGGTTCACCTGTTGCACCCGGTTCTTTTGTACGATCCAGAACGGCAATACGTTTAGCAGTCTTAGGAACAGCTGCCAGGAAGTGTTTAGCAGAGAACGGACGATACAAGTGTACAGAAACCAAACCAACCTTTTCGCCTTTAGCAATCAGGTAGTCAATAGCTTCGCGAGCAGCTTCCGTAACAGATCCCATAGCGATAATAACACGTTCCGCATCTTCTGCTCCATAATAATCAAACAAACCATATTTACGGCCTGTGATTTTGGAGATTTCGTTCATATATTCTTCTACGATAGCAGGAACTGCTTCATAGTAAGAGTTGGAAGATTCTCTATGTTGGAAGAAATGATCCGGATTTTCAGCCATACCACGAGCCACAGGAGCAGAAGGATTCAATGCACGGGCACGGAATTCAGCTAACGCCTTCTGGTCAATCAATGGAGCTAAGTCATCATTTTCCAGAGCTTCTATTTTCTGTATTTCATGAGAAGTACGGAAACCATCAAAGAAATTCACGAATGGTACGCGAGATTTGATAGTTGACAAATGAGCTACACCAGCCAAGTCCATAACTTCCTGAACAGAACCTTCGGCTAACATAGCAAAACCTGTCTGGCGGCAAGACATAACATCCTGATGGTCGCCAAAGATACACAAAGCATGTGAAGCTAACGTACGAGCGGATACATGGAATACACAAGGCAGTAACTCACCGGCAATCTTATACATATTCGGGATCATCAACAGCAAACCCTGAGAAGCAGTGTATGTTGTTGTTAATGCTCCGGCTTGCAAAGAACCGTGAACTGCACCTGCAGCACCACCTTCCGATTGCATTTCCTGTACCATTACGGTTTCGCCGAAAATATTCTTACGTCCGGCAGCAGCCCATTCATCTACATATTCTGCCATAGTAGATGATGGAGTGATTGGGTAAATAGCAGCTACCTCACTGAACATGTAAGAGATATGTGCAGCAGCCTGGTTACCATCACAGGTTAAAAATTTCTTCTGTTTTGTCATAGACCTATAAACTATTAGTATTTAATAATGCATTTCATTAATATAAAAAACCAAATAACCAAAGCGGAATTATATTTCCATCCCCTACCTCAGTTTTATCAACAGCGTAATATAAATCCGGATTATTTTTTACTTTCGTGTTTTCTTCAATCCGGAAGTTATATTTATTATTAACCAGGAAATGAGCGTTTCTCACACCTTCATTCAATTTATTGTCTTTCAATAACTGATTGTAAAAAAATGATTTGCGTACAGCTCCCATATTCACTTCCATCGGACGGATGGGGTACATCAAATTGGAATTATACATATATACTTTAGACGGTTTTTTCGGAAAAGATTCACCCACCGGATAGAGCATATTCATCAAACGGGCATCCGTCAAGTATTTTATGTAGTTCATCACAGTTGCACGCGAAGTCTCTATATCCTTGCTCAACTGGCTTACATTCGGTGTACACGGAGCGCTTACAGCCAATAAATAAAGCAGTTTACGTAGTTTCGGCAAATAGCTTTGTTCTATTTGTTTTATGTATAATACATCCACTTCGAGCATCATGTTCATAGTCTTCAATAAGTTCTCGGAAAAGTTTCGCTTCTCCAAAAAGAACGGATAAAAACCATGATGCAAGTAATCTTGAAAGTATGCCATCGGTTTTACAACCGAACAAATTTTCTTCGCAATCTCCTGATGGTTCTCCAACACATCATTAAATGTATAAGCCGGAAACTCATTCCCTGACATTAAATTCAAGAACTCACGGAATGAAAAGCCACGTAAGTTATATGAAACAACTTTTCCCGATAAATCAGGGTTCTCTTCTTTCAGCCGCATAACCGATGAGCCGGAGAATACGATCCGCAAATCAGAAAAGTTATCATAACAATAACGTAATTCTTTTGACCAACCGGAATATTTAAAAACCTGATCTATCAACAGTACCTTGCCTCCTTTTGCTCTGAATTCAGACGCAAAGTCCACCAATGTACGTTCCGTAAAATAAAAATGATTCAGGTTTATATATAAACATTCTTTATTATCCGCTCCAAAATGTTCACGGGCATAATCTAGTAAAAATGTAGTTTTGCCAACTCCCCGGGATCCTTTAATCCCTATTAGCCGGTCATTCCAGTCGATTTCATCCATCAGTCCCCTTCGAACCGGAGCCTGTAAATGTTCTACCAGATATTTATGTGTTTTAAAGAATGCTTCCACTTTATCAATTGATGATTGAGAATGGACAATTGATAATTACCTCATCAATCTCCATTTTATTTTCTACCCTGCAAAATTAAAAAAACTATTCAATATTGCAATATGGAGTTGACAAAATTAACTATCAATTGTCAATTGCCTTTAGCAATTACTCAATAATCGTAACCCAATTATAAGTATCAGGTTCATCTCCATATTGAATACCACGAAGTTTATTGTATAACTTTTCGCAAACAGGACCGGGCTTGCCATCCTTTGCTATAATATAGGATTTATTTTCATCCAAATCATCAATTTGGGAAATAGGAGCAATCACAGCAGCTGTTCCACACTCTGCAGCTTCATCAAACGTTGCAATTTCCTCAAACGGAACAGGACGGCGTTCTATTGTTAATCCCATGTCTTCCGCCAATTGCTGTAAACTCTTATTTGTAATAGAAGGCAGGATAGAATGAGATTGCGGGGTAATATAGCTATTTCCACGTATGCCAAAGAAATTTGCCGGACCGCATTCATCTAAATATTTCTTTTCTTTCGGATCTAAATACAATACGGCAGCATATCCTTTTTCATGTGCTTTTTCTCCGGCTACCAAACTGGCAGCATAATTACCGCCCACTTTTATTGTACCCGTACCATGAGGAGCAGCACGATCATAATCACGCATAATGCAAACCTTTGAAGGTTGGAAGCCTCCTTTGAAGTAAGGGCCTACCGGTGTAACGAATACCAGAAACATATATTCCGACGCAGGCTTTACACCTACCTGTGCACCCAAACCAATCATCAAAGGACGAATATATAAAGCCGCACCACTTTCGTATGGCGGAACAAAACGTTCATTCAATTTAACAACCTTACGTATGGCTTCTTCAAATCTTTCTACAGGCAGCTCGGCCATTTTAATGCCACGGCTGGAAGATTGCATACGTTTAGCATTCTCATCCATACGGAATACGCGGATTTTTCCATCTTTTCCCTTAAAAGCTTTCAAACCTTCAAAAGATTCCTGTCCGTAATGTAAGCATGTAGCAGCCATATGGATATTAAGAATTTCAGAAGAAGACACTTCCAATTCACCCCACTTACCATCACGATAGTAACATCTTACATTATAGTCTGTCTTAACGTAACCAAATCCAAGATCAGACCAATTAATACTTTCCATATCCTATTGTTATTAGATTTAGAACGCAAAGATATTAATAAAACTATAGAATAATACAAAAAGGCCTCTAAAGATAAACATTTATAAGGATTTCTATAATCCGAACGGGCATCAGAGAAGAAAGATATTTGTTCCATTTTATTTCACGCCGGTGAAACAAAAGTTTCACCTCGATGGAACAAGTGTTTCATGCCGAAGGAACAAATGTTTCATGCTGATGGAACAAGTGTTTCATGCCGGCGGAACAAAGACGGCCATAAATATAAATGAGAAAGCACTTTATAGGATACCTCTCTTTATTAAATAAGCAATATTCCTAAAAATGTTAATATATATTTTTAAGCCATCAATAATCAGATGTAAAACAAACGCACTTCAATCCAAATTTTGTTTATCTTTTTCTTATCTTATACTTTTTTGATATTCTTAGATAATCAACATAAATCAAAAGACAAAAGCTTAAAACCTTTGGAATAAAAGACAAGAACAAATGCCAAAATACGTTCATTTATAAGAAAATAAGAATTCCTCCATTCGTTATTTTTTGTTATTTAAACAACAATTCCTCAATGTAAAAAGCTTTTAATAAACTAAGTTTTGCTTAATTTGCAATAAAGGATTATAGAAAAAACAGGGTAAAATATGATTACTTCTTTCAACAAAAGCCAGTTACTGACTGATTTTTTTAATTGCCATCCTATATGCGGAGCTTTATATGACGGCGATGGTGTCTTAATAGACATCAATCAGGCTATGAAAGAACGATACAAGATAACAGACGAACATTCTTTTTTCTTTAATCATCTTTTTAACAACGACCTCCTGATACGATCTCAAAAACATAACCTTCTTGCTGGTAAAACCGTTAAAATCTTATTAGATCAAGTCAATGTTATCATTATTCCACATAAAGGATTGAATGGAGATTGCGAAGGATACAATCTTTTTATAAACGATATAAATTCAAACAATTCCGGTAAAGAAAACAGTTACCAAGATATGGCAAAACTGGTAGCCAAAGCAGTTCCTGACACAATCCTTTTAATCAACAAGGATTTTATTATCGAAAAAATTGTCACACAGGCCTCTCACTTTCTCAATGAAAGCATTCTTAATAAGCGTATTGATAAAATACAGGGATACGTCGGCATAAACATCAGCCAAGAAGAGTTTTTTCAAACAGTACAAGATTGTTTGCATAAGAACAAATCAACAAGCATTCAAATCTCTTTACAATCTAAAAACGATAATTCAATAAAATATTTTAAGGTACGAATTGTACCTGCTTACCATCAATTTCTCGTTTTATATATTCGCAATATCACAGATATTGTTGAAAAAGAAAAGGAAAATAAAAAACTAAGTGGAAAACTAATAGAAAACCGTTCCTTAATGGAACTAGCTCTGCAAAACAGCAGAACCACCATATATTCCTTTAACCATGAACTCTTCCAGACATGTGACAAAGTAAACTGCAATCATTGTCTCCAATTTTACGGAACAGATAATCATATACTTGCAAAGAATCAATACATATGTAAAAATCTTCAAAGCTTACAACATTCAGAAGATCAAGCCGGATTCTTTTCTCTATTCAATAAAATAAGAAACGAGAAACTAAGCGAATACACAACCAACTTTCGCTTGAAAAACAATAATGGGAAGTATCATAATTATGAAGTTGCAGGCAAAGTTTTAACAGTAGACAAAGAAGGCCGTGCCAATGTGATTATTGGTAGTCTTATCGACAATCAAAAACACATGGAATATGAAGAATCTTTGATCAAAGCAAAGGAAGAAGCGGAAACAGCCGATCAGTTGAAATCCGTTTTTCTGGCAAATATGACACATGACATACGTACTCCGTTACATGCCATTATTGGTTTTTCCGATTTGCTCAGTGAAGAAACAGACCCGGAATTACGCCAGAACTATATAAATATCATTAAAACAAATAATGAATTACTTGTTAATTTAATAAATGACGTATTGGACATATCTAAAATTGAATCTAATTTACTGACTTTTGATTATACCGATATATTTTTATCAACATTTATGCAGGATATTTATCAAACAGTCCGCTTGAAAACGAATGAGAATGTAGAACTTATATTAGATCAATGTCCAAATCAAAAACTGAATGTCGACAAAAACCGTCTGAGCCAAATCTTGATAAACTTATTGACCAATGCAATTAAACATACATTTGAAGGGAGCATACATTTCGGTTATCAACTGGAAGAAGAATATGTAAGATTCTATGTTACTGATACCGGAGAAGGTATTTCGGACGCAAACATCGATAAAATATTCACTCGTTTCGTACAAATAAAAGGACATAAAACAGGAGGCGTAGGGTTAGGGTTGGCCATTTGCAAAGGATTAGTTAACAAAATGGGTGGAGATATATCCGTAACATCCAAAGAAGGATGTGGCTCTACATTTAATTTCACCATTCCATATACAAAGCCAGACAATGTCCTGTAAGTATAAATTAAGTTGATATACATATTGAAATTATTGATTTGACAGAGGCTACTCATTTAGTTACTTTTACTACATATTTATAAACCTATGCCGTATTAAAGATGTTGTATTTATATGACCTCTATAATTTAATACTGTATAAAAACATTCAATATGGAAAATAAAAAACTAACAGCAGCAAATGGACGTCCTGTTGCCGACAATCAGAACGTACAAACAGTTGGACCAAGAGGTCCTATGGTATTACAAGATCCGTGGTTTATTGAAAAACTTGCTCACTTCGACCGAGAAGTAATCCCTGAAAGACGCATGCACGCAAAAGGTTCCGGAGCATTTGGAACATTCACCGTAACACATGACATCTCTAAGTATACTAAAGCCGTCTTGTTTAATCAGGTTGGCAAAAAGACAGATTGTTTTGTCCGTTTTTCTACAGTAGCCGGAGAAAGAGGTGCTGCCGATGCGGAACGTGATATTCGAGGCTTTGCCATCAAATTCTACACCGAAGCCGGGAACTGGGATTTGGTAGGGAATAATACTCCCGTATTTTTCCTCCGTGATCCGCTAAAATTTCCAGATTTAAACCATGCGATCAAAAGAGATCCCAAAACAAATATGCGTAGTGCTAGTAATAATTGGGATTTTTGGACATTACTTCCCGAAGCATTACACCAAGTCACAATTACAATGAGTCCACGCGGCATTCCTTATTCGTATCGCCACATGAACGGCTACGGAAGTCATACTTATAGCTTTATCAATGACAAAAATGAGCGTATTTGGGTAAAGTTCCATTTAAAAACGATGCAAGGCATAAAGAATCTGACCGATCAAGAGGCCGAAGCAATTATTGCCAAAGACCGCGAATCTCACCAACGCGACTTGTTTGAAAGCATTGAACATGGAGATTTCCCCAAATGGAAGTTCCAGATTCAATTAATGACTGAAAAACAAGCCAACACCTATCCTATCAATCCTTTTGACTTGACAAAGGTTTGGCCGCATAAAGATTTTCCATTAATTGATGTTGGAATCCTAGAATTGAACCGCAATCCCGAAAATTATTTCCAGGATGTAGAACAAGCGGCTTTTAACCCAATGAATACGATAGAAGGTATTGGTTTTTCTCCCGACAAAATGTTACAAGGCCGTTTATTCTCTTATGGAGACGCACAACGTTACCGCTTAGGTGTGAATTTGGAGCAAATACCGGTAAACAAACCTCGCTGTCCGTTCCACGCTTACCATAGGGATGGAGCAATGAGAATAGATGGGAACTATGGCGCAACCAAAGGATACGAACCTAATAGTTTTGGTGAATGGCAAGATTCTCCTGACAAAAAAGAACCTCCTTTGAAAGCAGATGGAGATATTTACAACTACAATGAACGTGAATACGATGATGATTACTATAGCCAACCAAGAGCTCTGTTCCAATTAATGCCGGCAGAAGAGCAAAAACTATTGTTCGAAAACACAGCACGTGCAATGGGAGACGCTGAATTATTCATCAAACAACGTCATGTAAGAAATTGCTACAAAGCGGATCCAGCCTATGGCAAAGGTGTTGCCGACGCTCTAAATATCAGTTTAGAAGAAGCTTTAAAAGAGGCAAAGTAATATATTAGAAAAATTCTTCCGGTAACTTTATCCGGAAAACCTCTTTACCGTACCGTTCCGGCGACTTTAATACTCAGAACCAGTCGCCGGACGTGTACAATAAATTTAATTATCCTTCCGGTTATTCAACCGTATAAGCGTCTATTTGCTTAAAACCATTCAAAAAATCGACAACATTCATTCGTTTCTTCCCTGCCAGTTGAATTGACAGCAAACGGACAAAGCCATCCTGTACAGCAATCTCTATAAAAGATTTTTTATCTGTAGAAATAGAACCTACAGGCAAGTCATGAGCAACAAGATGTTTCTCCGTTTGGTATATTTTCAAGACAGACCTGTTTCCATCTTCTGACACAAAATCCGTCCATGCAGCAGGATAAGGAGATAAGCCACGAATAAAATCATATATCTTTTTTACCGGCTGATTCCAATTTATACGACAAGTTTCTTTAAAGATTTTAGGTGCAGGACGCAGTTCGGATAGGTCTTTATAAAACTCATCCTGAGAAATAGCATCCGTTTTACCCTCAAGTAACAAATCTACCGTTTCCGTTACCAATCCGGCTCCAATCCGCATCAATGAATCATGAACTTTTCCTACATCATCCATATCACTGATGGGCAAACGCTTCTGAAGGATAATTTTACCGGTATCAATTTCATGGGTCAAAAAGAATGTAGTAACTCCCGTTTCCGTATCTCCATTTATCACAGCCCAGTTTATAGGAGCCGCACCACGATATTGCGGAAGTAATGAAGCATGTAAATTAAATGTACCCAAACGAGGCATATTCCAAACCACCTCCGGCAACATTCTAAAGGCAACAACAATCTGCAAATCGGCATTTAGCGTTTTTAACTCAGCCAAAAAGGTTTCGTCTTTCAATTTCTCAGGTTGTAAAACCGGTATTTCTTGCGACAAAGCATACTGTTTAACCGGACTAGGCTGCAGCACACTACCATGACGACCTATTGGTTTATCTGGCATAGTGATTACTCCGACAACATTATATCCTCCTTCTACCAAAGCACGTAGACTTTCCACAGCAAAATCCGGCGTGCCCATATATACAATACGTAAGTCTTCTTTTTTCATTATTTAATCTCCTGAAAAGTTATCAACCAATACTTCGCGATAGGCATTAAATATTTTCGATTTAGACATAAATCCTATATAATGGCCATCCTGATCCACTACCGGCAAATTCCATGCTTTCGTATCATCAAATGTTCGCATAATCTGTTCCATTGGCATATCTAGCCGGATTTTCGCCGGAGCGGACACCATGAATTTAGAAACATGAAAACGATTATAAAGTTCAGGGCGAAACATTATATTACGAATATTATCCAACAATACAACACCTAGCAGAACGCCTCGCTCATCAACTACAGGGAATGTATTCCGGGCACTACGGGCAATTACTTTTACCATATCACCTAATGACATTTCCGGTGATACTGTAAGAAAGTCCTTTTCTATCACATTATTAATATTAAGCAAAGTAAGCACCGCTTTATCTTTGTGATGCGTAAGCAACTCTCCTTTCTGAGCTAAACGCATAGAATAAATACTATGAGGCTCAAACATCAAAATCGTAATATACGAACTAATAGATACAATCATCAAAGGAAGGAATAAATCATACCCGCCCGTTAATTCGGCTATAAGAAAAACCCCCGTTAACGGAGCATGCATTACTCCCGACATAATGCCGGCCATGCCCAATAATGCAAAATTCTTTTCCGAAATATACATGGTAAAAGGGAAGTAATTAGAAATGTGAGCAAAAATAAATCCTGCAATACATCCTAAATATAAACTGGGAGCAAATATACCACCACAGCCACCTCCTGCATTCGTAGCACTGGAAGCAAAAACTTTGGTCAATAATATAAGAAACAAAAATACAATCACTCCCCAGTATGTACCATTCAAATCATAGAATAAACTTTTATCCATAATATGAGAGAACTGCCCATTCAACAAGGACGCTATTGTATCATAACCTTCACCATAAAGAGGAGGAAAAATAAAAATCAGGATGCTTAGCATCACTCCTCCCAACAGAAACTTCCTCCAATAACTACCCAGCTTACGGTACATGCCTTCTACCCGATTCATCACACGGGTAAAATACAAAGAAACCAAACCACAGAAAACGCCCAACAACAGGACATAAGGAATACGTTCAATAACAAAATCTTCCGTTTGGGAGAATTTGAACATAGCTTCTGTCCCTGTAAAGATATAAGAAACCGTAGCCGCCGTCACAGATGATATAAGAAGCGGTAAAACGGATGTCATTGTAAGGTCGAGCAACAATACTTCAATCACAAATACCAAACCGGCAATGGGGGCTTTAAAGATACCAGCAATAGCTCCGGCCGCACCGCAACCAACAAGCAGCATCAACGTTTTCTGCTCCATCCGAAAGATACGTCCCAAGTTAGAACCGATAGCTGCACCAGTCAATACTATAGGAGCTTCCGCTCCTACTGACCCGCCAAAACCAATCGTTACAGAGCTAGCAACAATAGAAGACCATGTATTATGAGGTTTAATGCGGCTTTTCCGCTGGGAAATCGCATATAAGATTTTCGTTACTCCATGACTGATATCATCTCTAACTACGTATTTCACAAACAAGCCTGCCAGCAAAATTCCAATAACAGGATAAAGTAATAACAAATAGTTAACCCCTTCAACCGCGAAGTTTCCCGTCAGCAAATGTTGTATCAAATGAATCAACTGTTTTAATATAATTGCCGAAGCAGCGGTACATATGCCCACTAAAAAGCTAATAATTAAAATAAAATGCTTTTCCTTAATGTTTCTTTCCCGCCACAGCAAGAATTTATAGAATAATCCTTCTTTTGCCATTTTAAATACCTTTTCCTGTAATAACTGTTTTTATCGTATATATCAGAATGGTTATATCCAAAGCCAGTGACATATTTTCATAATATAAAATGTCATATTCCAAACGTTTTATCATTTCATCTACACTACCGGCATATCCATACTTTACCATGCCCCATGATGTAATTCCCGGACGAACGTTATGTAACAAATAATAAAACGGAGCTTTTTTTACAATCTGGTCAATAAAGTATTTACGTTCGGGACGAGGTCCCACAATAGACATATCGCCTTTCAATACATTCCAGAACTGAGGAAGTTCATCTAATCTATACTTTCTCATGAAACGTCCAAAATGTGTTATGCGTTGATCATTCTCCGAAGACAGCAATGGTCCCTTTTCTTCTGAACCTACATACATTGTCCGAAATTTGTACATCATAAAAGGCTGTCCCATATAACCGATACGTTCCTGTTTATAAAAAACAGGACCCGGAGAATCTTTCTTCACTTTCCATGCGATGTATAAGTAAAACGGTGATAAAATAATCAATACAAATGCAGACAAAAACTTATCCATAAAAAGCTTTATATTTTTCTCTACTTCTGAAAGATTATTATCCGTTACATTTACCAAAGGAACTCCATATATGGTTTTAATCTTTACCCGTGATAACATATTCGATTTATCAGCAAGTATTTTTATTCGGCATTTATAGTGATATAAAGAATATAATATATTCAGCAATCGCTGGTTATTCGGATCTTCCAAGGTTACGACCAGTTCGTCTACAGATATTTTTTCCATCAGAGACGGTAAATCATCCAGTTCTCCCAGCATTTGCTCAGAATCTACTTTTACAGGTATATCTTTACCTTCCGAAACAAATCCGAGAATATTATATCCTAATTTATAAAGGTCTTTCGCAATACGTAAAGCCTTGTCCCCCGCTCCTATCATCAAGATATTCAAAGCCCACTCCCGCTGTTTTATTCTTCGTAAGCCATCTTGCGTTATCAGCAATCGGGGAATATAAGTCAAGAAAAATTGTAATCCGAATAAAGAGAAAAATAATTTGTAATAAATATGAAACGAGCGCGGTAAATCATTCAACACAAATACAAAAAAAGCAAATGTAACACCTATAAGAATAGTTACAAACGTTGTAAAAAGTTCTCCTATACGCGACTTTCCAAATGGTTTATTATAGTATCCTGAGAAATAATACAAAGTAAGCCAGAAAAAAGGAATTAGAATCTGCCCTTCTAATACAGGTTTAAACAATAAATAATCAGGCAATGCACTAAACCCTCCATAAACAGCTACTTCTCTATAACGGAGCAGATTAAACAACAACCACGCAACAGTTGCTGTTAGGAAATCTGAAATAATGTATTTTTGTGCTTGCCAACTTTTCTTCATTCTTATCTGATTACCTGAAACAGTCCGCCAAGTCCTAGTTTAATGATATTGGAAGGTTGAGCTTTACTCATATCATCCTGACGGCACTTTACAATATAGTCAACTCCATTTTTAATGACATCAGACACTTCACTAAAGTTTGCAGGAGATTTTTCACCACTTACATTTGCTGAAGTGGAAACCAACGGTTTACGAAAACGCTCGCATAATTTCCGTGAAAATTCTTCATTTGTAATACGGATACCTACACTACCATCTTCTGCTAATAAGTTTAATGCCAAGTTTTTTGCTTTTGGATAAATAATGGTAAGAGGCTTATCTGCAACTTCGATAAGATTCCAAGCTACACTGGGAACTTCCGATACATACATCTCCAGTTTGGCGGAGCTATCTGTCAGTACCAGCATAGCCTTATTGTCTGTACGTTGTTTCAATTCATAGATTCGTTGCACAGCTTTCTCATTTGTTGCATCACAACCTATACCCCAAATAGTATCTGTAGGGTAAAGAATTAATCCTCCCGCCTGCAACACATCACAAGCCTTTTTTATATCCTCATCCATTGTTTATATATTGTTTGGACAAAAGTACAAAGGTTTCTTGGACTTCAAAAAAATAATAAGAAAAAAACTATTTTCATTAAGGATTGCTATTATACAACATTTAATTTCTACCTTTACAGGTTGAAATATATTGCGCAAATAGTCTCATGACAATCGCAATACCTGCTAGAAAAAAGAAAAAATAATATATAATGATTAACAGATGGAATTTTCAAACCCCAACAGAAGAAGAATTACATAAAAGAGACAAACTAGCCACCGAACTGGGCATCAGTCCGGTTATTTGTCTTTTACTTGTTCAACGAGGGATTACTTCTGTCGAAGAAGTAAAAAAATTCTTTAAGCCCAGCTTGAATGACCTCCATGATCCATTCCTTATGCCGGATATGGATAAAGCCGTTAAAAGGCTGAATAAAGCGTTGGGTAATAAAGAAAAGATTTTGGTATACGGAGATTATGATGTAGACGGAACTACTGCTGTATCTTTAGTATACAAGTATTTACGTCCTTACTCATCTTCTTTAGATTTCTATATTCCAGATCGATATGACGAAGGATATGGTATTTCATATAAAGGAATAGATTATGCCGCAGAAAATGGTGTCTCTTTAGTTATTTCTCTGGATTGTGGAATAAAGGCTATTGAAAAAATAGAATATGCAAAGCAAAAAGGTATAGATTTCATTATCTGCGACCATCATATGCCAGATGATATTTTACCTGATGCAGTAGCCGTTCTAGACGCTAAACGCAATGATTCTATTTATCCTTATGAGCATCTGTCTGGCTGTGGCGTAGGTTTTAAGTTCATGCAAGCTTTTGCTAAAAGCAATAATTTCCCTTTTTCCGATTTAGAGAAGTTATTAGAATTAACAGCCGTCAGCATTGCTTCAGACATAGTTCCTATTACCGGAGAAAATCGGATACTTGCCTACTATGGTTTAAAACAGCTAAATAGCAATCCCAGCTTAGGCTTAAAAGGTATTATTGATATTTGCGGATTAACAGGAAAAGATATAACAATCAGTGACATCGTATTCAAAATAGGTCCTCGTATCAATGCTTCTGGACGTATGATGAACGGAAAAGAGGCTGTAGAACTCCTACTTGCTAAAGACAGTGAGTCTGCTCGCGAGAAAAGTGAAAACATCAATCAATACAACGAGGAACGCCGTGAATTAGATAAAAAAATAACGGATGAAGCCAATGCCATTATTGATGAATTTCAAAATATGGAAGACCGTAAAGCCATTGTTGTATATAATGCGGGATGGCATAAAGGAGTCATTGGCATTGTTGCTTCACGTCTAACTGAAAAATATTATCGTCCGGCAGTTGTATTAACCAAGTCATCCGAATTAATCACAGGTTCAGCCCGGTCTGTTACCGGATTTGACATATACAAAGCAATAGAAAACTGCCGTAATCTATTGGAAAATTTTGGTGGACACACATATGCAGCCGGATTATCTTTAAGAGAAGAAAATTTAGAGGCCTTTACCGAGCGTTTTCTACAACTTGCCGCTGACGAGATTATTCCGGAACAAATGACCCCTCAAATAGATATAGATGCCATCTTGGACTTGAAAGACATAAACAATAAGTTTATGAACGATTTAAAGAAAATGAGTCCTTTTGGTCCGGATAACCAAAAGCCTGTATTTTGTTCTTTAGGCGTTAAAGATTATGGGACCAGTAAGCTAGTAGGTAAAGAATTAGAACATATAAAGCTGGAGCTTATAGACAGCAACTCAAATTCACCTATACATGGCATTGCATTTGGAATGCATCAACATAGCGAACATATCAAAGGCATGAAACCTTTCGACATCTGTTATACTGTAGAGGAAAACACCTACAACGGGAATACCTCTCTACAATTGATGATCAAAGATATTAAGCCGTATAACACATGAAGAGTTCCGGTGAATATCTATCATGAGATACTGGAAAAGTATTGGGGATTCCATGCTTTTCGTCCTTTACAAGAAGACATTATCCTCTCTGTTTGTGCAGGGAAAGATACTCTAGGGCTAATGCCAACAGGAGGAGGTAAATCTCTGACTTTCCAAGTTCCTGCACTGGCAATGGAGGGAATATGTATTGTTGTAACTCCCCTGATAGCCTTGATGAAAGATCAGGTAGACAATCTGCGTCATGTCGGTATCAAAGCTACTGCCGTATATTCAGGCATGAGTAGGCAAGAGATTATTACCCAATTAGAAAACTGTATTTTTGGAGATTACAAATTCTTGTATGTTTCTCCTGAGCGACTTGGAACAGAAATATTCCGTGTCAAGTTGCAAGCGATGAAGGTATGTCTATTAGTCATTGATGAAAGCCATTGTATTTCCCAGTGGGGATACGATTTTCGTCCTTCATATTTAAATATAGCCAACATTCGTACCGAACTTCCAGCTGATGTTCCGGTTCTGGCTCTTACCGCAACTGCTACTCCGGATGTAATCAATGACATACAAGATCGATTACATTTCAAGGAAAGGAACGTTTTCAAAAAAAGCTTTTCCCGAGCCAATTTATCATATATCGTAAGGAAGACAGAAGACAAACTCAATACTCTTATTTATATACTAGGAAAAATACAGGGAAGTGCTATAGTTTATGTACGAAACAGAAAGCGAACTAAAGAAATAGCCACCTTATTGAAACAAGCCAACATTTCTGCCGATTTTTACCATGCAGGATTAAACCGGGAAGAAAAAACAATTCGTCAAAACCGCTGGAAAAACAATGAATGCCGGGTTATCGTATCCACCAACGCTTTTGGCATGGGTATAGACAAACCGGATGTACGTTTAGTAGTACATATGGATATGCCGGGATCATTAGAAGAGTATTATCAAGAAGCGGGACGCGCCGGTCGAGACGAACTAAAAGCTTATGCCGTTGCATTATGTTCCGGAACGGATAACGCCAAACTCAAAAAAAGATTATCGGATGAATTTCCTGACAAGGAATTTATTTACCGCGTATATGAAGCATTAGGGAACTATTACCAAATTGCCGTAGGATATGGTTTGGATACCGTACACGATTTCTCACTATCTGATTTTTGTTCTGCATTCAAGTTTCCACTTATTCAAACACATCATGCGTTGAAGATACTGGAACTATCCGGCTATATAGAATATACAGAAGAAATAGATAATGCTTCACGCCTGATGTTCACAGCAACAAGAGATGAACTATATAAATATTTACACCAAGATAAAAAAACAGATGACGTAATACAAACTATCCTGCGATCCTACACCGGTTTATTTGCAGATTACGCCTATATAGACGAAGCTATTATTGCTACACGAACCGGAGTGAGCCAACAAGAAATTTATGATATACTGATTGGTTTGTCTAAATATCGGATAGTAAACTATATACCGCACAAAAAAACTCCGCTTATCATATACACAAAGACACGTGAAGAGCAAAAATATCTATCTATTCCCCGTCAGGCATACGATGAACGTAAAGAACGGTTTGAAAACCGTATAAACAAAGTCCTTGAATATATCAATGAAGATTCAGTCTGTCGAAGTCGTTTACTATTAACCTATTTCGGAGAAAAAAAATCTAAGGATTGCGGAAGTTGCGACATATGTCTGGCTAAAAATGATTCGGGATTAAGTAACAAGATGTTTAATGATATACGAGAAGCATTACAAAACACATTGCCTGAACAGCCTATACATATCCAAGAAATAACCAAACAGCTTCCTTTTCCTATTGAAAAAAGCATTATTGCTATTCGTTATTTAGCCGAACATGACGAACATTTCTTTTTAGAAGATGGATATATTCGTTATATACGACCGGTAGAATAAATTGAAAATTGTACATTTGTCGGTCAAAATGACAATATTAGAATAAATACGAGAAATCATATGGCACGCTCTACTAAGTTATTAATAATTTGCGGCTTTATTTCACTACTATCTTCCATATCCGTTTATGCCGAAGACTGGAGAGATCAAATGGAAAAAGTAATATATTCTCCACGTTATTTTGGTCCGAACGGCTTTCCCATGCCCGAATTACAAAGTGGCAGCGTCGGGAAACGCTGGGAAGTTGAGTTACGAGGTGAATACGATTATTATAAGGGGGACAAAACAAAAGACTTATATGCCCGTCTGTTTATTCCTATAGCAAAAGGACGTGCAGGTATAGAGATAAGCGGTGTTATTATTGAAGATTACACAATGAGCCCGGAAACGCGTGACGAACGTTTTGCCGTAGAACTGACCCCTCCTATTAAATGTTTCGGAGACTTGATTGCCACTACCTACGTACAAGTAGTCCGAAGTGAAAAATGGGCAGACGTTATGGTAAGTTTAAATCTGAAAACGGCCAGTGGAGGTCGCTTGTGTGATGCCCGCTTCACAGACGCAGCAACATATTGGTTTGATGCCACAGCAGGAAGAACATTATTAAAATCAGCAGACGAAAAGATGTCTTTACGTGTTCAAGCCATGATAGGTTTTTATTGCTGGATGACAAACAATATGGTCCACCGCCAGAATGATGCCGTATCATACGGAGGCGGATTAACCGGCATTTACCGCAATTTCACCCTCACAGCTGATCTTTCCGGCATAAAAGGATATAAAAATAATGGTGACCGCCCGATGGCAATCCGGACAAAACTCAATTATGAGATAAAAAAGAATATCATATCTTTCCGGTACAGACATGGAATGAAAGACGATTTATATGACAGGTATTCATTAGGATATATACGCTGTTTCTAATTGAGCAGAAAAACAGATTTGCATTCCCATCGTCAAAAAGACTAAGGCCCGTTAAGGCCTTAATATACTAATAACACAACGAAGCAGCACCAATAATTCCAGGGTCTTCCATCGTTGAATAACGTATTTGCAACTTTTTAATAGAATTCGGATAATCGAAATCTTTCAAGTTCTCACGCATACTTTCTTCAAACAATTCATGAGTTGCCGCCACCGAACCGCCGAATATAATCATTTCGGGGTCAACTGTCAAAACTACAATCTTAATTGCCGCGGCAACATGAATACCTAACTGACGATATGCTTCCAAAGCTTCTTCATCTCCTTTCACAGCACGAGTATACATGTCTTTTCCATTCACGCCCCATACATTCATAAAATAAGAACCGCTACAATAATACTCCAGTATTTTATCTTTATAAGGTAACATTCCAAACTCTCCGGAACCACAATTTGCATCAGCTAACAATCGGCCTTGTTGGATAATTCCACCTCCCAAACCAGTTCCCAGCGTAAGCCCCACGAAATTCTCAACATCCTGTCCATCGCCAAAAATACGTTCACCTAAAGCAAAACAGTTCGCATCATTATCAATATGAACGGGCACAGAGAATTCTTTTTCCAATATTTCTTTCAAATGAACTTTTTCCCAATGAGGAATATTAACTACATTGTAAACAATGCCTGACTTACGATCTACAACACTAGGAACGCCAATACCTATAGCTTTTACCCCATCATCCCATACTGAACGGATTACATTGATTAAAGCACTCAGGGTTTCTTCGCAGCTTTTCGCTTGTTTCGGTGTAGGAATTGTGTTTTTTGCAACCAGTATGCCATCCATAATACGACCTGCACGCATATTTGTGCCGCCCAGATCTACGCCAATATTAGAATTTCCTTTTCCCATGATATTAAATTTTACTTGAGCTAACAAATATATTCATTTCTTCCGTAAAAATATACCGGGCCTTCTTTTTATTGAAAGTCCGGTATATTTTACATATTTATCTCAAAAAAGATATTAAGCAAAAAATAAAATCAGCAATTGAGCAGTTAATACGCGTAAAAACATAGTCAACGGATAAACTGTCGCATATCCTACAGAAGGAGCATCATTTCCTGCTGTCGTATTAGCGTATGCTAATGCAGGAGGATCAGTTGTACTTCCTGCAATTAATCCCATCAATGTAAAATAATTTATTTTATAGAAATAACGTCCGATACATCCGATTATCAGCAAAGGAACAGTTGTAATAATAAATCCGTACCCAATCCAGGCCAAGCCTCCATTATTCACAATAGTATCTACAAAACCATCACCCGCACTTAAACCAACACACGCAAGAAACAGAGTTATACCAATTTCACGTAACATGAAGTTTGCACTCTGCGTTGTGTAAGTAATGAGTTTATAATGATAACCAAAACGACTTATTAAAATGGCGACAACCAACGGCCCTCCAGCCAATCCTAATTTTACAGGTTGAGGAATACCCGGAAACGTAATAGGTATGCTACCTAATATAATACCTAGCGCAATACCAAAGAAAATAGTAATCAGATTCGGTTCATTCAAGCGCTTCATAGAATTACCTAAGATCTTTTCTACATTAGAAATCGCAGTTTCTGTGCCGACAACATTTACACGGTCTCCTACTTGCAACGTAAGTCCCGGCATTGCAACTAAGTCCATCCCTGCTCGATTGATACGAGTAATGTTGATACCATATAATTTACGTAATTGAAGCTGCCCCAAATGTTTACCATTAAGTTCGGGTTTCGTAATCAAGATACGGCGATTGATAAATTGGCTTTCCATTCGTATCCACTGTTTACGTTCCATATCTATCTCTTCACCTACAAACGTTTTGATTGTTTCTGCATCTTGCTCTGTAGTAATAACAAAAATCTTATCATCTTCCTGAAGTATTGTTGCTGCGGAAGCGATTTCTATTTTTTTATTATCATTACGCCATACGCGGGAAATAACAAAATCTCTATGCTCTAACAGATTGGATAACTCACCTACACTTTTTCCAAAGATTGCAGGATTCTTCACAACCAAAGAAATTGGCTTAGCTTCATTAATATGTTTATCATCTTCGTTATTCAGCATCTCGGTTTCCTTCTCAAAGCTTACACGAAATATATAACGAATAAATATAGTAGACAAAATAATACCAATTACACCTAACGGATAAGCAACAGCATATCCCAAAGCAATTGTTTTATCGCCAACTCCATACATGTCCGAATAAGCTTGCTGAGCAGCCCCCAATCCCGGAGTATTTGTTACAGCGCCAGAAAGAATACCTACCATCGTAGGCATAGATATACCTGTAATATAATGAATAATTATCGCAATAACAACTCCCAAAAAGACAATACCACAAGCTAACATATTCAATGTGATTCCTCCTTTTTTGAAAGAAGAGAAAAATCCTGGTCCTACCTGCATACCCACAGAGTACACAAATAAAATCAATCCGAATTCTTTAAAGAAATGTATTACATTATGATTTATTGTAAAACCAAAATGTCCTAATATAATACCGACAAATAATACAAGTGTAATACCTAACGATACACCGAATACTTTAATTTTACCCAATTGGATACCTATAGCAATGACAATAGATAACAATAAAATAGAATGCCCTATACCTTCTCCCCATAATAAATCATTGATCCAATCCATATCTATATATTTACTAGTCTTATTACCTATTAATAAAGGTGCAAAGGTAGACAATTGCTTTGTGTTTTACAACATAAACATTATCTTTACCCGACAAAATAAAATAAATGAAAAAGAGATATAGTATTTTTTTAGGTTTACTGATATGTTTAGTCTCTTTCCAAATACAAGCGCAGGAAAGGACTGTAATTTTTAATACTAGTGAAGGGACAATGAAGGCTATTTTATATGATGATGTACCAAATCATGTACGTACATTTATAGAAAGAGCAAAACATGGTGATTATAACGGTACATTGTTTACGCGGGTTATTAAAGACTTCATGATCCAGGGTGGATCTCCGGACTCAAAAAATGCACCGGCTGGAGCGCGTTGTGGTTTTGGTGATCCTTCCGCCGAAATATTACCGGAACTAAACTCCAAATATTTCCATAAAAAAGGAGCTTTAGCCGCTCCCAGGCAGAATGATGACATCAATCCTCAAAAGAAATCCGATATGTCTCAGTTTTTCATTGTTCAAGGCAAAGTTTATCGAAACGGAGAATTAGACACTTTGGAAAGAATAAAGAATCAAAATATCCGCAAAAAGGCTTTGAAAGAATATTATCAACCTGTTCGCTTAAATCTTCAAATGCTTAAGCATGATAATCCTCGTGAATATAATAAACAGATAGCAGCCATCAATGCAAAAATAGATTCAGTTATTCAGGCAACTCCCGGACACTTGATATTCACAGATGAACAACGTAAAGCATACACAACGATCGGAGGATGCCATCACTTAGACGGAATATATACTATTTATGGTGAAATAACAGAGGGATTAGATATTATAGATCAAATTGCCTCCCAACCCAAAGACCAATACGACCGGCCTAAAAAAGATATACGAATTATTAGTATAAGAATTGAATAATATAAACGCCACGAAAGAAGATGCTAAAAAGAGATTTTATTATGGTGCAAATTGAAGAGCTTAGCAAAGTCATCGTTCAAATCATTACCAATCGAAACAGCGGAGCTACTCGAAAAAATCAGGAACTGATCAACGTTGTGTACAACAGCTTAAAAGTGAGCAATGATTATTTAATGACAACTGCTTTAGAAGATATCCTGCATTTTCTGGATTGTGAAGATGGTGCCGGATTATACCGAATGGAACTTGCAGCTAAAACATTGCTGGAAGAAAGCTATCTGGACCCTAAACGTAAGCCAGCCTTACTCCACAAAGCACAAGAACTTCTGCAATATATACAGCAACATGACACGACATTTTCCCTCGAAAGAGTAGAACTATTGGATAATATTAAACAGCAATTAAATAAATAGATTATTCCAATAATGCTGCAACTCCTTCTGCACATCGTTCTCCATCAATAGCAGCCGAGATTATTCCACCTGCATATCCGGCACCTTCACCACAAGGGAAAAGACCTTTGACCGTTACATGCTGATAACTTTCACGATCACGGATGATACGAACGGGAGAAGACGTTCTTGTCTCTACTCCTATCATAATGGCCTCATTTGTCATAAAGCCATTTGATATTTTACCAAAATGCCGCAGACCTTCACGTAACCGCGTTGTTACAAATTCCGGCATCCAAAAATGCAGTGGTGAGGCCAATAAACCCGGAGTATAAGACGAAACCGGTAAATCAAACGAATTTTTCTTCTGGACAAAATCTACCATACGCTGCGCCGGAGCAACTTGCTTCATACCTCCATTCAACCAACAATGTTCTTCAAGTTGTTCTTGAAACTTCATCAATGCTAATTCCTTATAAGGAGCAAATTCCGGGAAATCTTCCGGGTGAATCTCTACAACCATTCCCGAATTAGCCCAACGCGATCCTCTATTCGATGGAGACATTCCATTAACAACCACTTGCTTAGGACCACTTGCCGCCGGAACTACAAAACCTCCGGGACACATACAAAACGAATATACACCTCGCTCCTTTACCTGCGTTACAAAACTATATTCAGCAGCAGGTAGATATTTTCCGCGTCCTTCTTTTCTATGATACTGAATCTGATCTATCAGTTCTTGTGGATGTTCCAGGCGAACACCAACAGCAATACCTTTTGCTTCTATCGGAATTGCTTGTTCGTGTAAATAATAATAAACGTCACGTGCAGAATGTCCGGTTGCCAGAATTACAGGACCATAAAAAGATTTTCCTGTATTCGTTTCGATACCGATCACTTCATTATCTTTCATGATAAACGCATCCATCCGGGTTTCAAAATGAACCTCTCCTCCACATTTCTTTATCTGTTCACGGATATTTTCTATTACGCGAGGCAATTTATCAGTACCGATATGCGGATGCGCATCTGCTAAAATAGAAGGACTTGCTCCATGCTGACAAAATACATTCAGTATTTTTTCTACCGATCCTCGTTTTTTACTGCGTGTATACAGCTTGCCATCCGAATAAGCTCCTGCTCCACCTTCACCAAAACTATAATTTGATTCACCGTTCACTTTGTGTTCACGGCTAATCAAGACTATATCTTTCTTACGTTCACGTACATCTTTACCACGTTCAACAATGATAGGCCGTAAACCTAATTCTATCAAGCGAAGTGCAGCAAACAATCCACCAGGTCCGGCACCAACGACGACGACAGATTTACAGTTAGAGACATCCTGATACTCCACCGATTGATATTCGGGAGTTTCAGGCATTTCATTAATAAAAGCCCGGAGTTTTACGTTAATATAGATAATACGTTGGCGAGCATCTATTGAACGTTTTAAAATACGCACTGCCTGAATGTTGTCCACTGTTTCTCCTGTTTCCCGCGCAACAACATATTTTAAGGCTTGTTCATTAGCTGCCTCTTCCGGTAATATACGAAGTTGTAATTCTGTTATCATATTCTATTCTAAAAAAACGCCCATTCGGAAGGAATTTTGATTTCTTCCGAGAGAAAATAAATTTTCTTCCGAATGAAACAAAAATAACTACCCGAACAATTGCCTGAAAGCCTCTTCCACTTTTTTGACTTGTACAATCTGGATTTTACATTTATTTATATCGAAACCTTTCAAATTATTATGTGGAATAATAATCCGGGAAAAGCCCAATTTTTCAGCTTCCAATATCCGTTGTTCAATACGGTTAACCGGACGAATCTCTCCGGACAAACCAACTTCTCCCGCCATACAAATCCCCGGCTCTATGCTAATATCCAAACTGGAAGACAAAACGGAACTGATTACCGCCAAATCTATAGCCGGATCATTCACTTTCAAACCTCCGGCAATATTCAGGAACACATCTTTTTGTATTAATTTAAAACCTGCACGCTTTTCCAATACTGCCAGCAACATATTCATACGGCGTAAATCAAATCCGGTTGCACTTCTCTGAGGAGTTCCATATACTGCCGAACTTACTAATGCTTGTGTCTCTATAAGAAATGGACGAACGCCTTCTATTGCTGCTGCAATAGCCACACCACTCAATCCTTCATGGTTTTGCGTAAGAAGTAACTCAGAAGGATTACTTACCTCCCGAAGCCCATTCTGCCGCATTTCGTAAATTCCTAATTCTGCAGTACTTCCAAAACGATTTTTTATACTGCGTAGAATACGATACATATAATGTTGGTCTCCTTCAAATTGGAGAACCGTATCAACAATATGTTCCAACACCTTAGGACCGGCAATACTACCTTCCTTATTAATATGCCCAATCAATAAGACAGGTACACCGCTTTCTTTCGCATATTTCAAAATTGCAGCACTACATTCGCGTACCTGAGATATACTACCCGGCGAAGATTCCACCATCTCAGTAAATATTGTTTGTATGGAATCTATAATTAGCAAATCCGGTTGTACATTTTTTGCCTGTACAAATATTTGTTCCAGACTTGTTTCACATAAAATAAAACAATCCGAATTATCATAATTCAAACGGTCTGCACGCAATTTAAGCTGTTTACTGCTTTCCTCTCCAGATACATATAAAGTCTTTAGACCTTGTAGTCCCAGCACTGTTTGCAAAACTAATGTAGATTTACCAATACCTGGTTCACCACCAATTAGGACTAACGAACCTTTTACCAAACCACCGCCTAATACACGGTTTAATTCTGCATCCTTCAAATCTATACGAGTTTCTTCTTCAGAAGTAATATCTCTTAACAGTACCGGACGGACTTTCGTATTATCCGAAATACCGGGAATCGAATGTCTTGAAGAAACGTCCTTCGCTATCACCTCTTCCACATAGGTATTCCATTCGCCACAGTTAGGACATTTACCAAGCCATTTAGGAGAATCTGCCCCACAGTTAGAACAAACATATACTGTTTTAGTCTTTGCCATGCTTATATATTTTGCAGTAAAGGTACAAAAACTATTCTATCGTCTGTATATCTGTTGTAGGACCGTCTACAACCAAGACACCTTCCGGAGTTATGTGCATTTTATCAATAAAAACAACACGTTCTTCACCTGTTTTTTGTGTACGTCCATGATAAACACAATACATCTGTTTCCGATCTTTAGACCAAGTAATACTATTATGACCCGTTCCAGTTACAATACCACCTTTTGCCGTATTTTTCTCCAATACAGGATTATTATCAGCTTTTTTAAAAGGACCTAACGGGCTTTCCGAGACAGCATAACCCACAGCATAATTTTCTCCTCCAAAGAAGTTGGCGGAATACATCATATAATACAAGTCATTATGTTTAAAAATAAATGAACCTTCCGTCCAACGTCTATTTACTTCTCCCGATGTTACAGAACGACTCTCCCACTCACTCTGTTTATCTGTCAATGAAACAGGAGGACGCAACAAAAGAACAGGTTCACCTATTACTTGTGTAAAGTCAGGAGATATTTCAACACCATATATCCAACTTTCTTCCACTTCATTAAACAAACCCTTCCTCTTCGCTTCTTCTGCAATTTCACTTTCTACCGGATGCTTATAGCAACAACGGGAATAATATAAAAAACATTTGCCATTCTCATCTTGTAATATATTGCCGTCTATTACCGGATAACCAGGGTCAAACAAAGGTTTATCCCGGAGCTCTACAAATGGTCCGGTCGGTTTATCTGCTACAGCTACACCAATACGGAAATTTTCCTCTTCATTCGTCGGATTATAACGCCAGTCTGCACTATAAAACATATAAAACTTTCCATCTTTCTCATACACTTCCGGAGCCCAGAAGTTAGCCACGGCCCATGACTGAGGAGTATTACCCTGATATACTTGCCCTTCGGACTTCCAGCTTATCAGATCATCCGATGAATAAACACAAAAACCATCTACAGCGCCAGCCCCTGTTCCATACATATAATAACGTCCGTCTGAAGCCAATAAAATATAAGGATCGCCGAATTGTACAGACAAAGGATTAGAATACGTTAATGTAACTTTATCTTTTATTTTTGAGCCGGAAGGAACAGGTTGTGGTTCAGACAAAGAATGTGGTATACCAAAATTAGGCGTTCCGTCTGTATCCCATGTAAACTTCTGCAAACGTACGTCACGATTCCAGCCAGGTATTGTATCTTTCTTTGAATGGTATACTATATAAAACTCAGTTCCATCCGGAGATGTTGTAAATGAGGCATGACCAACTCCATACACATCATCCGTCCCCTGAAAAACAGGTTGTTCGCTTTTTATCCAATTATCCGGATTCATCGGATCAGCATCAGAGGCAGTTAAACGTAATGAGGCTAATTTATAAGTAGGCAACCATGATTGGCAACAAGAATAAATAATAAACACATCCCCATTATGTACCAACACTTCCGGTCCTTCATTCAAGTCCAAATCACCTCCCACTTCATAAGGTTTATCAGGCATAGAAATCAACTGCCGATTAGAAGAAATTGTCCATGGGTTCTCCATTTCTGCAATATACAACATTTGCGATGTATGGTCCGTATTTTCCTGATTTTTCCATCCGGACCACACAGCATATAACTTATTGTTCAGTCCAAACACAGTCATATCAATAGCCCAGCGGTTAGAATCCCAATTACCGATGCTGTCACCTGTATATAACATGCCTTTATCAATATATTCGCCCTGAGGATCATCTGTTACCGATTCCAAAACTCCGGCACATTGATGAATAAACGGAGGTCCGCTTTCTCCTGCAGCATAGTAAATATACCAACGTCCATTCAAATAATGTAACTCCGGAGCCCAGATACAATCCGAGTTCCAACCTACATTTGGTGCTTTCCAAACAGGTTTCAAATCTCCGGGAATATGTAACAAAGCAGATTTCCCGACAGAAATAGTGTGATCTTTGGTTGATGCACAATAATAATAAATATCATCTTTTTTGATAATCCAGGGATCAGCTCCATTTTCGATAATAGGATTCTGATAATATGTTGTCTCTTGCGCCACTTTTTTCTCTATACATGAAAAAGAGATAAATAAGGCGCACACAGAAAGCACTATGACTTTATATATATTCATAATCATTTTATTTTTAGTTACCATCTTGGAATTTCCAAGTCGTCTTTGCTTAGCAATGCAGGAAATTTGGCATGTGGTTCTGTCTGATACCAGAAAACTGTAGATGCAATATCCGACTTCTGATTATTATAACGAAAATCATGACGCCAACCCAAATCTTGAATCGTAACCTTTAAATACTTATCAAAACGAACCGGGTCTAATATATGCCAACGATACAAACCGAATGCTGTTACTGCACGGTATAAGCCATCCGGACGAATTACTTGATGCATACCAGCATAAGGAGTAGTGAATTCCTGATATTGATGAGTTTTTGAATTTTCAAAGTTATAAGAACCACAGAAATAATCTTCGGTGCCTGTTCCGCAAATTGTCGGATATTCTTTATCACCATCCATATAGAATTTAATTTCACCTTCTCCCCACCAACAATTATCGTTTACACGCCATGCCAAATAAGTTCCTACATATTGTCCTTTCCCCTTAATTCCATCAACAAGCGTATGCAAAGAACCTTTTGTCGGATTGGAACGACGGAATTGAGCATGAAAATAACCTTCATCATCAGGAACATTTGTCAATGTATAATTTATCTGATAATATAGACGCATCTCTTCACGGTCATTGATATTTTCTACTGTAATCCTTGCCTTTTTACGGAATGGCATTTTCCAATAACAATTAAAAGCACTGCCTGGATTCACACAAACAGCCAATGAAGAGAGCTGGGCATATTCATTATATGCACTACAGAAAAAATCCCCGATCGGACATTCCACAGAAGGTTCTTTCTCCTCATCCCAGTACATACGAATGATTGAGAAACGCCAGTTACCAGTTGGCGTCATCCAAATCTGTTGAATAGCTCCCGGACCATCGATTTCTGCAATAGTAATCGTTTCGCCAGGTTTAATAATAATATAAGGATTCACTTTCCAACCTTTACCTAAATCTTTGGCTGCCGCCCATGCGTTAGCTTTATTCCTAACATCTTTGTCCTTTACAGGATCAGCCATACCACCTTTCCCCTGTTCACCCGTATAATTTTCAGGACTAATTGAACGAGTCTTGGCATCAGACAGGCGGGAAAGCGTTCCCATATTCATATCCAAACCATTAAAAGGATAATTCTGAGCATGTACATAGCCGCCTATGGCTAACAAAATAATTAATAAGACACTAATCTTCTTTTTCATTGAATATACAGTATTAGATTATATTTGTTATTATGCTTCAAAGATAATATATCTTCCTGAAAAACGTATTTCCATCTGTCTCTACATAAAATTTCCCTCCGGTTATATTATGTTATAATCGGAGGGAAGAAAATTCACAGATACTATTATTTTATTCTTTATTTATACCAAACAGGACCTGGTTTATTTCCCATTTCAAACTCCAATGTAGCGCCACTCATAATAAGATCATGCGTGATATAGCTTTTATCATACAACTTGCCATTTACTTTGACAGATTGAATATATATATTCTCTGAACTTACAGCAGGAGCTGATATTGTAAATGTTTTACCATTTGCTAAATTCATCTTCACTTCCGGGAATAAAGGCGTCCCTATTTCATACTGTTGATTAGCCGGATTTACAGGATAAAATCCCATTGCACTAAATACAAACCAAGCAGACATCTGCCCGCAATCTTCATTACCGCAAATACCATCAGGAGCATTCAAATACAGATCATGCAATACCTGCGCCACATACTTTTGTGTCTTCCACGGTTGATCCACTTTATTATATAAATAAATAACATGGTGGCTAGGTTCATTTCCATGCGCATACTGTCCGATCATACCTGTACTGAAAATGGGAAGTTCTTCACTAGTAGGAGCATATGTAAACATACTGTCCAACTTCTGGGTAAAGCGTTCTTTCCCTCCAACTAAACCTATCAAACCATCTAAATCCTGCGGTACATACCAAAAATATTGCCAACCATTGCTTTCACAAATATCTTCCGTATAGTCGTCTGGGCTAAAAGATGGATTAAAATGTCCGTTCTCATCACGCGGCTGCATGAAAGAGGTTACAGGATTATAAAGATTCTTGTAATTAAGAGAACGTTTGAAAAATTCATCCGCAATCTCTTTTTTACCCATCTTTTCAGCCATTAATGCAATACAATAATCATCAAAAGCATATTCCATAGTCTTGGAGAGCGACCAGTTTTCCCATTTCTTAGGATCACTAAACGCAGGAACATATCCCTTCTTCTTATATAGCCCAATTCCTCTATAATCATCTCTGTTGGCCGTTTCGATACAGGCTTGCAAAGCTTTTTCAGGATCAAAATTGCCAATTCCTTTCAAATAAGCATCTACAATTACAGGAACAGCATGATAACCTATCATCATATTTGTTTCATGTCCGTATAAATTCCATAACGGCAATGCTCCACTCTGTTCATAGAAATTCAGGAAAGATTGAACCATATCACCTGTTCGCTCCGGCTGAAGATAAGTGTACAGCGGATGAGTTGCACGATATGTATCCCATAAAGAAAAAGTAGAATAATTATCCCATCCATTCGTTTTATGTATCTGATTGTCGGGACCATAATAAGATCCGTCTACATCGCTATATAACGTAGGAGCAATCATTGCATGATATAACGCAGTATAGAATTTCACTTTATCATCCGTGTTATTGCCTTTCACCTCTATCTTGGAAAGTTCTTTATTCCATTTTTGTACAGCTTGAGCATGATAACGATCAAAATCATTTTCCGTAACTTCTGCTTGCAGATTCTTTGCAGCTCCTTCCATACTAACACCTGAAA
The DNA here is from genome assembly GCF_900186615.1 of Parabacteroides bouchesdurhonensis. Taxonomy (GTDB): domain Bacteria; phylum Bacteroidota; class Bacteroidia; order Bacteroidales; family Tannerellaceae; genus Parabacteroides; species Parabacteroides bouchesdurhonensis. The sequence continues at coordinate 2,481,140 of NZ_LT896588.1, read as the reverse complement.
TACCTGTATTGACAAGTATCTGTTCGTCTTTCTCCGTATTAAAATCAAAACGTGCTACATAAGCAGTACCAATCCATCCTTTCTCTTTCGTCACAACAGATGTAGTGTCCATCTGATATGCCACAAATGGCTTAGAGAAACGTGTCTGAAAATAAATATGCTGATTAGGAGACCAACCTTGAGAGAAACGATATCCACGGATAGTAACCGAATCGAGCACTTCTATATACGAATCCAACGTAAAATCCCAATTCATTGCCTTTTTCAGATTAAGAAAGACAGAAGCATCTGCTTTAGGGAATGTGTAGCGTTGAATACCACAACGGTCCGTAGCCGTAAGTTCTACATTAATATTATAATCCTGTAGTAATACGCGATAATAACCGGCAGAAGCGGCTTCATCGTTATGAGAAAAAGTGGAATATATGCCTAGTGGAGCAGGAGCTTCTTTATACGGACGTGTTACCGGCATAAATGATATATCATATAAATCGCCCGCTCCTGTACCGGAAAGATGCGTATGGCTAAAGCCTGCTATGGTTGAATCGGGATAGAAATAGCCTGAAATACGATCCCACCCCGGCAGACCGTTATCCGGGCTTAACTGTACCATTCCGAAAGGAACCTGTGCTCCCGGATATGTATTACCGGTAAAATCCGTACCGATAAAAGGATTTACATACTGAGCATAATCTGTCTCCTGTTTCTTCTCAGGCGTACAAGCTATAATAGCCAGTAAGGAGAGCGCCAATATGGATTTGTGCTTCATGCTATATTCTTTTTGTTTTGAGCATTGACAAAGATAAGAAAAGATTTTCGATTGTCAGCAATATTCGGATGAATATGGACTGTACTTAGTAGCCTGACTTTTTGGCATTATCCCTTGTATCTATTACCGCTAGTATGATTATCAGCAGTTCCTTTATTATACTATTCTTTCTTTTTACAATTCTACAAAATCCAGGAAACGTTTCAGCCCCATAATCAAGACAGAGCGGGGGCAGGCGATATTCCATCGCATAAAACCCTCTCCTTCTTCTCCGTAAATAGTTCCAGCATTTAACCACAATTGGGCTTTTTCTTTCAGCAAATGTTCTAATTCTGATGAAGTCTTACCCAATGCCGAGCAATCCATCCATACCAGATAAGTTCCTTCCGGTTTCATTATTGGGAATTGTGGAAGATATGCTTTGCAAAAATCCTTCATGCAACAATAATTCTCAAAAAGATAAGCTTTCAAATCATCAAGCCATTTCTCTCCCTCGTTATAAGCAGCCATCAATGCTTCCACACCAAAAGGATTTACATCGCATACTTCATTGACATTAATTGCTTTATCAATCTTTTTCCGTCTTTCCTTATCCGAAACAATGATATTAGCTATTTGAAGCCCTGCCAGATTGAAGGCTTTGCTGGGCGATACGCAAGTAACAGAATGGTGCTGAAATTTATCGGAAATAGAAGCAAAAGGTATGTAAACATGTCCGGGAAACGTCAATTCACAATGTATTTCATCCGATATCACTAACACATTATGACGGATGCAAATTTCACCTATACGTATCAGTTCTTCCCGAGTCCATACGCGTCCTACCGGATTATGCGGATTACATAGAAGTAAAAGTTGCACCTTCGGGTCAGCAACCTTTTGTTCCAAATCATCGAAATCCATGTAGTAAGTATTGCCCACACGAATAAGCGGACTGGAAACAAATTCGCATCCATTATTACGGATGGAAGAAAAGAAACAATTATAGACCGGTGTCTGCACCAGTACCCTGTCTCCCGGAACGGTCAGAGCCTTGATAACGGCAGACAGAGCCGGAACTACGCCCGATGTGTAGATCATCCAGTCCTTTTCTATCTTCCATCCGTGTCGCCGGGCAAACCAGTTTATTACTGCTTCGTAGTAAGCGGAAGGAACTTTGGTGTAACCGAAGATTCCATGTTCCACCCGTTTGCGCAATGCCTCCACCACAGGGGGAGCCGTACGGAAATCCATATCGGCTACCCACATGGGCAGAACATCTTCCGCCTGCGCGGAATCCCATTTATAGGAATTGGTTCCACGTCGGGGAACTATCTCATCAAAATTATATTTCATTGGTTAAAGCAAGTTAGGTTATCCCACAAATTCAGTTCGCAGTCTGCCGGAGCTTTGATGTTTTTGTCAATGATAATAGCACCGTAACTTTCGGCAATGATGCTTCCGGTACGCGGATTCTTTACACTATGTATAGGGCTGTTGATGGTTGCCTGCACGCTGGCGTATTCAAAAGCAAGGTCGCAGTCGTCGGCCATCGTGCAATTCTCCATTACCAGATCGTGGGTATAGCAAAGGGGCTGAGTGCCTGAAATCTTGCAGTTCACCAGACGCAGGTTATGGGAATGCCAACCCAGGTATTCGCCATTCAGTTCTGAATCATATACCGTTACATTTTCGGTGTTCCAAAAGGCATCCTTTGAGTTGATGATGGCGTTGCGTATTTCTACATTCTTGCAGTATTGAAAGGAGTAGTTACCATTTTGGCTGTAATTATCAATACGGATATTCTCACCGTGCATAAACAGGTAATCGGCTTTGTCTATCTGTACATTTTTCAATTCCACGTTGCGGCAATGCCATAGGGTTTCCAATGCATTGGGGAGTTGTACGTTCTCCAGCTTAATTCCGTCCATTTCGCGGAACATCTTCGGGGCTTCTACTACCGTGTCCGTCATTTGCAGATTTTGTGAGTACCACAGGGCAGCGCGTGCTCCTTCTGTAAAGAAGCAGTCCTTTACGATAAAGCCGTTATTATGCCAGAAAGGGTATTTGCCTTCGAAACGGCAATTTACTGCAATAATATTACTACATTCTTTCAGGGCAGATTCACCGGTGTGAATGGTTACATTTTCCAGCTGCAAGTCGTGTGTCGCAAACAAAGGGCGTTCACCTTCGTATTCTTTGTTCTTTATTATTTCCATTGATTTAATTAGTTGCTTCAATTATAATACCAAACTCATTTATAGATAAATCGGTAATCCTACTTTAAATATTCCTTATAAAAAAGTTCAATCTTGTCAAAAGGAATGATGTCTGTCTTGTCATAAAGGTCGGTATGGACTGCACCGGGGATGATAAGCAAATGCTTGTTATCACCTTTCAGCTTTTTGAAAGCATCTTCACCCATATAACGCGAATGTGCTTTCTCACCGTGAATGACCATTATGGCGCTACGTATCTCATCACTGTAAGCAAGAATGGGAGCGTTGAGGAATGCCAAAGTTGATGTCATATTCCAGCCAAGCCCCGAGTTGATAGAGCGAGGATGATAGCCACGCTTTGTCTTGTAATAATCATAATAGTCTTTCATAAACTGCGGCGCATCATCGGCGGGTTCGGGGTTCATGACATTGCGTTGATAAGTGCCGTTTTTGGCGTCAATGGTGCGCTGGGCATTCAGTTGCTGCCGCACCCTGTATCGTTCATCGGCTGTCATCTTATCATAATAACCGTTGGCGGTGCATCGGCTGATGTCGTACATTGTAGATGCTATGGTGGCCTTTATGCGTGTGTCATTGGCAGCAGCATTGATAGCAAAGCCGCCCCAACCGCAAATGCCAAGTATGCCGATACGTTCTGCATCCACATCATTGCGTGCCGCAAGATAGTCCACAGCAGCACTGAAATCTTCCGTGTTGAGGTCGGGTGAGGCAATGTTGCGAGGCTGCCCTCCGCTCTCGCCGGTAAACGAGGGGTCGAAAGCAATAGTCAGGAAGCCGCGTTCGGCAAGTGCTTGTGCATAAAGCCCTGACGACTGCTCTTTCACAGCACCGAACGGACCACTCACGGCAATGGCTGCAAGTTCGCCCTCTGCATTCTTGGGGACATACATATCTGCGGCAAGCGTGATGCCATAACGGTTACGGAAGGTTACCTTACTATGCGACACTTTGTCGCTTTGCGGGAATGTCTTGTCCCATTCCTGTGTCAATTCCAATTTTTCCATATTCACATCTGTTGTTTTAATTGTTTGTGCAACGGCTGTTGTACCTATAACTGACAGTCCGGCTGCAATAATTGTCTTTATATTCATAATGTACTCTATTTTCAGATGTTTCACAATAATCGTTTTGAGCATATTGTTTTCATCTTGTCATTCTTAATTTAGTCTTTATCCCGTATCTCAAAAGTTATACTTACATTACCTGCTCCGAGTACTGCTGACAAACCTGACGGATTGTCGATTCTACCTATTCGTGTATAGCTGTATGCGCTTGAAAAGGTTTCATAGAACAGCACCAAGCAGTTAGAACCGTAAAGCAACAGATCGCCTTCCTGTATCGTACCCGGTTGGTAAGGATTTGTCGGCAGGTTATTTGAAAGATAGTAGAATTTCTCGTTGCCGTTCATCTCATTCATCGTCACAGTCATTGGCAGTGATGCCTTAAATGCCTGTGATGTTTCGTTATCGACAAGCGTAACCGTGAAAGAGGCTGAACCGATAGATATTTTAAGATTATTACTCATAGGATTGTTTATATTGCCATTATTATCATCCGGTTCATCAGGAGCTATCGGTTGCTCTATTTCCTCGATGTGCTCATCCGGGTTGCATGCTGTCAGGTTTACTGATAAGGATAATGCCATGAAAGCAATCATTAAATAGTATTTCATATTACCCTATATTTTATTTAACCTATTTATAGCCAACTAACCATTGCACCATTTCCAGGTCATAGTGCGAGAAGAACAAACTTTTTTTCTGGTCAAGCCCGCCTATTTCCTGCATATCTTCATTCGTCAATGCAAAGTCGAATACATTGAAGTTTTCAATCATTCGCTCTTTACGAGCGGACTTTGGAATAACAATTACACCTCGTTGGATAAGGAAACGCAACGCTGTCTGCGCTACCGACTTGCCGTATTTTTCACCGATAGTTTTCAGAATAGTGTTCGTAAAGAACTCATTCCGTCCCTCGGCAAACGGCCCCCATGACATGACGTGCGTACCGTAACGTTCCATGATTTTCTGCGGTTCCACCTGTTGGTTGAATACGTGTGTTTCCACTTGGTTGACCATTGGCTTTATTTCACAGAACTCCGCCAAGTCCACGAAACGGTCGGGATAGAAATTACTTACGCCGATGGCACGCGCCTTGCCGGTCTTGTAGGCTTCTTCCATAGCACGATAAGTGCCGTAATAGTCGTTGAAGGGCTGATGAATTAATAACAAATCCACATAGTCGCTTTGTAATTTGCGCAAAGATTCGTCAATGGATGCCTTCGCTTGTTCATAACCCGCATTGGAAATCCATACTTTGGTGGTGATGAAAATCTCATCACGGGCAATACCGCTTTTCTTCACGGCACGTCCCACGCTTTCTTCGTTGTAATAAGCTTGCGCGGTATCAATGGAACGGTAACCTACGCTTAAGGCATCTGCTACGCAACGTTCACATTCTTCAGGTGTCACTTGATAAACGCCGTAGCCCAATATCGGCATTTCGACGCCATTGTTTAATTTTACTATTTCCATTTTTAATTATCGTTATTGTTATCCACTACATAGATTCATTCTTTGTCTTTTTTCAGATTCTCACGAAAGAAGTATTCTATTCTATCATAGGGAATCATGTTAGCCTTATTGTCATAGAGATCCACATGGGTTGCACCGGGAATAATCATAAGCTCCTTATTGTCACCTCTCAACTTTTTGAATGCATCTTCACTGAAATAGCGGGAATGTGCTTTCTCTCCATGAATCAAAAGTACTGCACTGCGTATTTCATCGCTATAAGAAAGTAAGGGCATATTGATAAAGGAAAGAGCCGAAGTCTTGTTCCATCCTCCATTAGAATTGAGGGAGCGTTTATGGTATCCACGTGCCGTCTTGTAATAGCCGTAATATTCTTTCACGAACCAAGGTGCATCCTCCGGCAACGGGTCAGCCACTCCGCCTCCAAGTTCATACGATCCATTCTTTGCATCAATCGTGCGCTGGGCATTGAGTTGTTTGCGGAGTTCATAACGCTGGCCGGCATCCATTGAATCGAAATAGCCGTTAGCGTTCACCCGGCTCATATCGTACATTGTAGAAGCTACTGTCGCTTTGATTCGGGTGTCTATTGCCGCTGCATTTATAGCCATACTGCCCCAGCCGCAAATACCTATGATCCCGATGCGTTCTGAGTCTACATTATCACATATAGAGAGGAAATCCACGGCAGCACAAAAATCTTCGGTATTGATGTCCGGTGAAGCTACATAGCGAGGTTCGCCGCTGCTCTCACCGGTGTATGACGGATCGAAAGCAATGCTCAGGAAGCCGCGTTCAGCCATCGTCTGGGCATAAAGGCCTGATGATTGCTCCTTTACGGCACCGAAAGGTCCACATACGGCAATAGCTGCCAATTTTCCTTCAGCGTTCTTCGGAGTGTACATATCTGCCGCTAACGTAATGCCATAACGGTTACGGAATGTCACTTTACTGTGATTTACTTTGTCACTTTTCGGGAAGACTTTATCCCACTCTTTTGTTAATTCTAAAGTATCCATCTTTTTATCAGTTATTTCATTTCAATAAATATTTTCTCATAATGACCAGTGTGCTAAATCAGTACTATTATATTTGCTTTCCCATCCCGTATGCTTCTTGCAGGGCAGGATTACCTTTTATCTCTCCTGCGTGCCACACTCCGGTTGCAAGTAACTTTCCTTTTACTACCGGGTTTTCCAGGCAATCAATGAAGCCCATCAGATTATCAAAAACGTGCTCCAAAAGGGGGCGCCCCCCGTCTCCTTCGGCAGCGGCGGCTAGAAAATAGAACTCCTTGTTTGTCATTTCGGTGTAAGGACCACAGCAACGGTCCAGCATTGTTTTCAGTTGCGCGCTCATCGCATAGAAATAAACAGGGGTTGCCAGTACAATGACATCGGCAGCCAACATCTTGCCGATAATCTCGGCAGCATCGTCTTTTTGAGGGCATGGTTTTCTGTATTGGCTACATACGCTGCACCCTGTGCAATAGTTGATTGTTTTGTCTCCCAGGAAAACCTTTTCCACTTCATTCCCGGCTTCTACTGCTCCGCGCATAAATTCATCGCAAAGGGTATCGGAGTTTCCTCCGCGTCGCGGACTGGATGATAGTATAAGTACTTTCTTACTCATAATTGTATGTTGTTTTAATTGGTTATTTTTCATGTTGCAAAAATACATTGTTACAGGGAGGTACTTTGTAGATAAATTACGGATAACATGACCCGAATTACGGAAATGTTGCCTTTCTGCCGTTCTTGGATAAACCGGTGACGGGGATAGCCTGCTTAAAACAGTAATAATGGTTGGATAATCAGTAATTTATGCACAAGCCATTTACTGAATGGAACGTATCTTTGTCGCAGCAACTCAATATGAAATAGTGAAAAAACAATTTATATGAGAATGATTAACAAACTGATAGCAGCAGCGCTACTGACCGTAGCCGTCTGCCATCCCATTAATGCACAACAGAATATGGAAAATGTATTGAATGAACGGCAACGGAATATGGTTGCCATCGCGTGCCTTGAGGCAAAGGGTGATTTGGAAAATCTTTCGGAAGCCATCCATACAGGTTTGGACGAAGGCCTGACAATCAGTGAAATAAAAGAAGCACTCTCACATCTCTATGCCTACACCGGCTTTCCCCGCAGCCTTAATGCCTTGGGAGTCCTCCGGCAAATATTGGAGGAGCGCAAGGCAAAGGGCATTATAGATAAGGAAGGCAAAGATGCCGATGCATTGCCCCAAGATTTTGATGCCTTGAAAGAAGGCACGGCTGTGCAGACCCGCCTTAGCGGCACTCCCTTCAATTATACGTTTGCCCCAGCTACCGATTATTATTTGAAAGCGCATCTTTTCGGCGATATTTTCGCACGAAACAATTTGACTTTCCCGGAACGTGAGCTAGTGACCGTCAGCGCCCTGTCCGGCATCAAAGGTGTGGAGCCTCAACTGAAATCGCATGTGCGTGGAGCAAAGAACATGGGACTGACGGATGCGGAAATACATTCCATCCCCGGCGTACTGCTGCAAAAAGTAGGCGAGACCGAGGCTTATCGTGCGGAGAAAGCCATCGCCGAAGTCTATGGTGAAGAACTGAAAGAAGGCGAACCCATAGAGAACAGTGTATTCCCGAAGGGTGAACCGAATACCTCCTATGCCCCTTATTTTATAGGGAACAGTTACTTGGCTCCGCTGGCAACCGGTGAGGGGAAATTGCCGGTATCAAACGTCACCTTCGAGCCGCGCTGCCGTAACAACTGGCACATTCATCACCGTGGCGGACAGATCCTGATCTGTGTAGGTGGCAGAGGCTGGTATCAGGAATGGGGCAAGCCCGCCCGGAAACTGCATTCCGGTGACGTGGTTGATATTCCTGCCGAAGTGAAACATTGGCATGGCGCCGCAGCCGACAGTTGGTTTCAGCACATCGCCATCGGTGTTCCCGCCGAAGGGGCAAGTGCCGAATGGCTGGAACCGGTGACCGATGCAGAATATGACAAACTGAAATAATCGTACCCCGATTACAGATAGTATAACCTCAATTACAGATTTCACGCATCGTCTGAAATCCTTGTAATTTTTATTTCTATCTTTGTTTTAATTCAAATATTTACGTTTACAAATACAAACTACAATGCGGATAAGTCATGCAATAACTTGGAATAATCTTATATAATGCACTATAAATATGGATGAAATAATAAAAATAGATACTATAGACAAGTACAACAAACTGTATGGGCTGGAAACCATACACCCATTGGTCGCAGTAGTGGATTTGACAAAAGCGACTACCTTCCCCAACCATGTCCGTATGAATATGGGAATTTATTCGCTTTTTTTGAAGCAGACCATATGCGGCGACTTGAAGTACGGAAAAAAGCTATACGATTATCAGGAAGGAACAATTGTCAGTTTCGCTCCCGGGCAGGTAATCGGGATTGAATTGAAGGAAGATGCCCGCCCCTCTTCAGTTGGCATTGTCTTCCATCCTGATTTGATACGGGGTACATCGCTCGGAGAGAATATCAAAAAGTATTCTTTCTTTTCTTATGAAGTAAATGAGGCACTTCACGTGTCCGAAGAGGAAAAACAAATCATCATTGATTGCCTTAATAAAGTCCGGATAGAATTGAACCACGCTATAGATAAGCACAGTAAAACACTAATAGCCAAAAACATCGAATTACTACTCGATTACTGTATGCGTTTTTATGAACGGCAGTTCAATACCCGCAGTAAAGTAAACAAAGATATCCTTATGCAGTTTGAGTCTCTGTTGGATAATTATTTTCAAGGGGAGAATGCAGAAAACAAGGGTTACCCAACCGTCAAGTATTTTGCCGACAAGGTCTTCCTTTCTCCCAACTACTTTGGTGACCTCATTAAAAAGGAAACCGGACAGACAGCCCAACAGTATATATTATCCAAGCTCATAAGCCTCGCCAAAGATCGGATTATAAATTCCAACCGGTCTGTATCCGAAATAGCCTACGAACTAGGATTTCAGTATACACAACATTTCTCTCGCTTATTCAAGAAGAATGTGGGGTGTTCACCCAATGAGTACAAGAAGATGAATGCATAATATGAAAAAAAACATATTAAATATCGAAACTGTATACGAATTCAACTGTTGTTTGGGCTGCAAGACGCTTCATCCTCTTGTCAGTGTTATTGATTTGTCAAAAGCCAATTTGGAGCAATGTACCATCAAATTTGATTTCTACACCGTCATTATGATGGAAAGCGACGTTGAAGACTTCCTGTATGGGCGTAAATATTACGATTACTCCAATGCGTCGCTCCTGTTCCTCACTCCGGGCAAGTCCATCAAAATAAGCCATCACAAGCTGCTCCGCCGGAAAGGCTGGTTGCTTGCATTCCATCCCGATTTACTCTGCCATACCCCGCTGGGTGGGCATATAGGAGATTATACATTTTTTTTCTACAAACTGGAAGAAGCCCTTCACTTGTCCTTACGCGAAAAAAGTAAAATTATGGACTGCTTGCACAACATCGGAGATGAATTGGAACACTCTATAGACTACCACAGCAAAAAACTGATTACAAAGCATATCGAACTCATGCTCGATTATTGCACCCGTTTCTATGAGCGTCAGTTCATTACACGCTGTGAGGCGAATAAATCTATCATCCGCCAGACCAATCTATTGCTGGACGAGTACATCCAATCCGGAAAGTTGAAGAAAGGAGTTTTACCTTCTACCGAATACTGTGCCGGCAAACTTCATCTGTCTACCCACTATTTCAGTGACTTATTATACTTTGAGACAGGACAGAACATCCACGAATATTTCCAGTTCAAACGATTGGAAGCATCCAAAACAATGCTATTGAAACAAGGATATACAGCTGGCACAGTAGCCGAGAAGCTAGGCTATCCAAATGTACAACAATTTAGCCGCATCTTTAAGAAGATTACAGGAATAGCCCCCGGCGATTATAAGGTAGCACAAAACTAAACATTGCTTTTTTGCCCCAATCATACATATAGAGTTATAACATGCAACGATTCTAACGCTGTATATATACTTTTAGCTTCATTATATACGAAAAAAGACGCAATCTCTTTGAGAACGCGTCTTTTCTATAGCTATTTTACAATACTTAAAAAGGATTCTATTATCCAATATATGTCTCCATGAACTTTGCACCAGGAGCCGGCGAGATAGTTATCACTTCCGTATCAGCAGGAATCAAAACAGTCTGTCCCTGATGAATAGTAATATCGTTACCTTTATTATCTCGAATGGTTGCTTTGCCCCCCATACAGATATAGACAACAAATGAATCCAATTCCGAAAAATCGCGAACCATTATAGTATCCAATTCTAACAGATTTGTAGTAAAGTATTTACAGTTAGCTAGTTCTACCGTTGCATTTGTATGCGCTTTGTAATGTGTACGATAATCAGGATAAAATGTATAGTCAATCGCATCTTTAGCTAATTCCGTATGTAACTCCCGTCCTTTTCCGTTTGCATCTTTACGATTATAATCATAAATACGATAAGTAATGTTGCTAGTCTGTTGTATTTCTGCAATAAAACAACCGGCACCAATAGCATGCACACGACCAGCTGGCAAGAAAAACACATCTCCGGCACTAACTTCATAACGTTGTAATACATCCATGATTGTATTATCTTCAACTCTCTTCACATACTCATCTGCATCAATTTGTTTAGAGAATCCGGAATACAATGCTGCCCCCGTGGCTGCATTGATAACATACCACATTTCTGTTTTACCAAACGAATTATGACGTTTCTTTGCCAACTCATCATCCGGATGAACTTGTATTGACAGATTATCTCGCGCATCAATAAACTTAATAAGCAATGGAAACGTAGAACCAAATTGTTCTATCACTTTTTCGCCAAGCAGTTGCTTTCCATAGATACGGATCAATTCATCTAAGGAGCGGCCTTTTAATTCGCCATTAGCGACAATTGAATAGTTTCCTTCCACATGGGAAAGTTCCCAACTTTCACCGATACCATCTTGTACCGGAGTAATGCCTTTAAACGGACATATATCAGAACCGCCCCAGATAATCTTCTTGAGAATCGGTTCAAATGTAAACGGATACAACATAAACTGTGTTTTTATTTTTTAGTTTTACTATTTGTTGTTCTAGCTTTGGCTGTCGTAGCCTTTGCTGTTGTTTTCTTTATATCTGATACTTTTTCCTTTATCTCCGACGATCCGGTTTTTACCTTACGGAGTACAACAGCCGAACGTGCCGGAATATAAAGTTTAAGCCATTCTTTCTTTTCTTTCTTATATAAAGGATCGAATTGGGTAAAATGATGCACACTATCGTCTGCTAGCCCAAAACCGCCAAAGCGGGTAGCATCCGTATTTAGTAAAACTTCATATTCTCCCTGCGGAACAAGAAAGCCATAATCTGTAAATGATGTTGTCGGACTATAGTTGAATACAAACACTAAGTCTTTACGCATATAAGCCAGTATTTGATCTCCGTCATTATCCCAGACTTTCTGTATAGGAGTGTCCTGAAAGTTCTTCACACTACCTATCAACTCTAGCATTTCTCTGTCAAAGTCTCCCAGATAATGATATTTCAAATCCAGATTGTCTACTAGATCCCATTGGCGGCGAGCATATTTATATGACCAGCCATTGCCATCACGAGGAAAATCTATCCATTCCGGATGTCCAAACTCATTTCCCATAAAATTCAAATAACCGCCGTTAATGGTAGACGCTGTTGACAGACGTATCATTTTATGAAGAGCAATACCTCTATCTACTATAAAGTTACGGTCATCTTTCTGCATATGCCAATACATCTCAGCATCAATCAGCCGGAAGATAATCGTTTTATCTCCAACCAATGCCTGATCGTGACTTTCTGCATAACTGATTGTCTTTTCATCGGCACGACGGTTAGTTGTTTCCCACCAGATAGAAGAAGGATGCCAGTCTTCGTCCTTTTTTTCCTTAATTGTTTTAATCCAATAATCCGGTATATTCATTGCCATACGATAGTCGAAACCATAGCCGCCATCTTCAAACTTAGCAGCTAAACCCGGCATTCCACTAACTTCTTCAGCAATAGAAATAGCATTCTTATTTACTTCATGTATCAATTTATTTGCCAAAGTAAGATAAGCAATAGCATCTCCATCCTGATGACCGTTAAAATAGTCTCCATAATTACAGAATGCCTCTCCCAATCCATGGCTATAATATAACATAGAAGTTACACCGTCGAAACGAAATCCGTCAAATTTATATTCTTCCAGCCAGAACTTACAATTAGAAAGCAAAAAATGAAGGACCTCATTTTTTCCATAATCAAAACAAAGCGAATCCCAGGCAGGATGCTCACGACGGTCTCCACTAAGGAAATATTGATTATACGAACCATCGAAACGCCCCAAACCTTCAACTTCATTCTTTACGGCATGACTATGAACAATATCCATAATAACAGCAATACCCATACTATGAGCCTCATCAATCAGTTCTTTCAGTTCTTCTGGTGTACCGAAACGGGAAGAAGCTGCAAAGAAACTACTCACATGATAACCGAACGATCCATAGTAAGGATGTTCTTGAATAGCCATAATCTGAATCGCATTATAGCCATCCTTTAAAACACGGGGCAATACCTTTTCGCGAAATTCCGTATAAGAGCCAACCTTTTCTTCATTGGTCGCCATACCTATATGACATTCATAAATAAGTAAGGGCGCTGTATTGGGTTTGAATTTTTTAATCTTAAATTGATAAACATTCTCAGGATTCCAAACCTGAGCACTGAATATCTTAGTTTGTTCATCTTGTACAACCCGGCGAATCCAGGCAGGAATACGTTCACCACTTCCTCCATTCCATTCTACCAGTAATTTGAATAAATCTTCATGATGAAGTGCATCTTCTTCCAACACTATCTCCCAAATGCCGTTGTCGATACGGTTCATCTTATATTTATCATCCTTCTGCCATCCGTTAAAAGTCCCTATCAGATAGATAGCGGTTGCATTAGGAGCCCATTCGCGGAAAATCCATCCTTTTGTGGTTTTGTGTAACCCGAAGTAAAGATAACCAGAAGCCAACTCCGATAAAGTTAGCTTACCATTATTCGTCAGGCCTCTCTCCTTCTCAAGGACATATTGATAACGTCCTTCGATAGCTGCCTCATAAGGGGCCAGCCACGGGTCATTTTTTATCAGATTTAGTGACTCCATATTATAATTATTTGGTTTTGGGCAAAGATAAAAGAAAAAAGCATACTATTTGAGATAATATTCGGATATTTCTTATATTTGCAGCAAACCGTTTCGCCGATGAGTAAAGGGGCAAAAAGCATAGCGTTCTACTTTTTGATGATTATTGTTTTCGGTTCGTTGATGTACTTAGTTGCAAAAAAAGGAGAAAGTCAGCAACTGGAAGATGCTATTATGTCCGTATATGACGCTCCTCAGAACTTGGGCGAAGGATTCGGTTTATTTATCAAATTACTGATACATCACGTAGAATCGCCCATTGGCATTTTACTTCTTCAAATCATTACTATACTTCTTACCTGCCGGCTATTCGGCTGGATATTCCTTAAAATAGGACAACCGACTGTTATTGGCGAAATTGTAGCAGGAATTATTCTCGGTCCTTCCATATTGGGACACTTATTGCCTGATGTTTCAGGTTTCCTTTTTCCTTCTGAATCTCTGGCTAACATCAATATATTAAGCCAGTTTGGTCTGATTCTATTTATGTTTGCCATTGGTATGGAATTGGATATAACGGAAGTAAGAAAAAAATTAAAAGAAACAATCCTTATAAGCCATACAAGTACTATCGTTCCATTCTTTTTTGGAATGTTAACTGCTTATTTTGTATATGAGGCTTATGCCGACAAAGGAACGCCATTTCTCTCTTTTGCTTTATTTATAGGAATTGCCATGAGCATCACGGCCTTTCCGGTATTAGCCCGCATTATACAAGAAAAGGGACTTACAAAAACCCACTTAGGCACAATTTCTTTGGCCAGCGCTGCTAATGGAGATATTACAGCTTGGTGTCTTTTGGCAGTTGTAGTAGCAATAGCACAGGCAGGAACAATGCTCAGTGCAATTTATAACATTGCATTTTCTATTATTTACATAGTCATTATGTTCCTTGCCGTACGTCCTTTTTTGCGTATGATAGGACATATTTACCACAATAAAGAAGTTATAGATAAAGGATTGATTGCTTTCATCTTCCTGCTACTTATTATTTCTTCTTATCTGACAGAGATATTGGGACTGCACGCTTTATTTGGAGCATTTATTGCCGGCGTTGTAATGCCTGGTAACATTAAATTCCGTAAGATTATGACGGAGAAGGTAGAAGACGTTTCCCTGGCTCTATTTCTTCCGTTGTTCTTTGTATCTACAGGACTTCGCACGGAAATAGGACTACTTAACAGCCCGGAATTATGGTGGATGTGCGGAATCTTTATCCTTGTAGCCATTGCCGGTAAATTCGGAGGAGCTCTTTTCTCTGCCCGATTCGTTGGTGAAAGCTGGAAAGACAGTTTATATATCGGAGCATTAATGAATACCCGGGGATTAATGGAGTTAGTAGTACTTACCATAGGATACGAAATGAATATACTTCCTCCTACAATTTTTGTAATGCTAGTGCTTATGACATTGGTAACAACCTTTATGACTACTCCACTAGTATCGTTCATCAAGTTCTGCTATAAAACAAGAGATAAAATAATTGAACAAAAACATATTGAACCGGTATCCGGTATCTTCAAAGTATTGCTGTCTTTCGGTCGTGCCAGCAACGGACAAATCATGCTGGATGTAGCTCACCAGATGTTCTCACACAGAAAAAATAAATTGGAGATCACAGCACTTCACCTGACTGTTGGTTCGGATGTGAATCCGTTACATACTGATAACTTTGAAGAAGTCAGCTTTGGCCCAATCCTGTACGGAGCCCAGAAACTAGGTATTCCTATTCAGACCCGTTATGAAGTATCGAATAATGCAGGGCAAGACATTTGCGACATCGTGAATAATGAAGGATACGACTTTCTGTTAGTTGGCGCCGGTATATCCATGAGCGACTTACCAACCGACATTGACGCCAACCGGTATCGTACGTCATTCTACAACCGCTTTTTCAAACGGTTTAAAGCTCCCGAATCATGGTTCTATCCGGGAGCTTTATTAAAGGATAAGACAAAAATGTTTATCGAGCAAAGTTATTGTCCGGTAGGTGTATTTGTAAACCGTGGTTTTGTAAAAGCAACAAATGTAATAGTTATCATCAATTCCGAAGATGATTTATTCTTACTCGACTACACCCGTACGTTATTAAAGACAACCTTAGGTACTGTAAGTATCATAAACAGAACAAATAATACAACTCCGGGAATAGATAAAATTCTCAAATCACTAAATGAGTTTACAAAAACCATCAAGCAGGCTACTCTTTTGCCAAACAAAGATTTAAGCGCTGATTTATTCAACGGATATAATTTTATGCTAGTTAGTTATTCTACATGGAACGATATCTCCGAACACCGTAAAGAAGCATTACAAAAAATGCCATCTACTCTCATATTGAGTAAATAAGAAAAAGAACTTACACTATCTCCAGAAAACTCCGTCCGTTTCCGGCACGATTTACTCTTATTTGGACAGGAATACGTTCGGTCATTTCTTGCACATGGGATATAACTCCTATTTTACGGCCTTGCGTACGTAAACTTTCTAATGCATCCATTGCAACACATAAAGTTTCGGCATCTAATGAACCAAAACCTTCATCAATAAAAAGACTTTCTACTTTCATACGATTGGAAGAAAGAGAAGACAATCCCAAAGCCAAAGCCAACGAAACCAGAAATGATTCTCCTCCCGACAAACTATGCACAGTCCTCACTTCATCGCACATATCCTGATCTATTACCTGTAAAGCCAGTGTATCCGGCACACGTTCCAAACGATACCGCTTTGTCAGTTCCCGCAACTGGATATTTGCATAATCCAATAATATATCTAATGTATAGCCTTGCGCTATGCGACGGAATTTAGCCCCATCCGACGAGCCTGCCAGTTCATTTAGCTTAGCCCAACGTTCACTGACAATAGCACGAGCATTTAAATCCTCCTGTAAACCGGCTATTTTCTTCTTATTCTCATCTTGTTTCCGTACACGGAATGAATATTCTGTTTTCTCTTTTGTGGCCTGCGACAAAGCTTCTTCCAAAGAAATACCGTCGGAAGACTCATTATATTGGACAATCCATTTTTCTAATGCAGACTTGCGTTCGGCTAATGTAGCAGAGAGTTCTGCCAAATCCTTTAAAAGCTGTTCTGTTACACCTTTGTACTGTTCAACGATTCCAGACTGTTCTACTTGTACCGTTTGTAATTTCTGCAAATTTTCTTTCAGTCCTTCAAATTGACGATTATATTCTTGTTCCGTTTCATCAACAGATTTGCCCGATAATAAACGAACGCGATCATCCCGATGTTTTTTCAAATCATCCCGATGATTTTGGAAAATCATCCCGAACTCTTTCCACTGACTGATTAGCTTCGATAAAAACGACTCGTGAGATTCACGTGTGGCTTTCCACACACCTTGCTGCCGCTCCAACTGCAACAAACGTTCTTCATTTCCACGCCATTGATTTGTAAAATCGATCAATGTTTTACGAAAAACCTCCGGATTTTGTTGCCAGGCACTCTGCCAGCTATCGTTACCAAACAACATATCGGCAGCAGCCAACGAACGATTCAGTATCTCTTGCTGTTCCGCACATTGCGCTTCTTCATGTTGGATTTGCTTGTCTACAAGCTTCTGCTGATTTTGCAAATCCATACGTGCGTTTTCACTTTCTGTTATCAATTTATGCAATTGAAGCTGCTGTTGTTGCAAATCCGTTTGTTTCTTCTGATCAGCCGTATAAATTTCCAGTTGCTTCTCCAATTGTTGCAGGCGAAAGGTCCTGTCTGAAATACCTTTTGTCAAAGCCAATAACCTCTCGTTTACTTCATGGGAAGCGTAAGGATGCTCCATACTCCCACATACCGGACAAGGAATCCCTTCCGACAATTTATCTCGTAAAGCTTTAATATCTCCGGTCGTAACAAATTGTGCCTGTTCTATCAATAAATGCTCTCGCTTGGAACGACAAGAAACAATTTCTTCTTCAATTGCCAGTAAGTCTGTCGTCTTTAACCGGGATTCAATTTGTTTTAATTCAGTCTCCAACTTTTGCGAAGAGGTCTGATAAGTATTAATTGTTGCCAAAAGTTTTGCTAACTGATTGCCCGATTGAACTAACTTTTGTTTATTATTCAGGATAGACTGCCAGAAATTCTCTATAGATTGACGAGCAGAAAATGCCGCATCCAAATGCAACAGCAACGTACTAAGTTGCATCGCAACACCTTCTTTATTATGATATTTCTCCCGCCACTTCCGTAATTGTTCTATTTCGTCCAATCCCTGTTGTTCCTGATTTTGTAAAAGATTGAGCTTCTCTTCCGCCTCTTTTTTACTCTGACCGGCTTCTTTAAAACGTGTTTCCGCCTTAGATAAAAGCCCTTCTGCCGTTTCTATTTGGATATCTAATTTACGGGCATATTGCAATTCCGGTTGCAATATCTTATAATACGCCTCTAATTGTTGCAGTTTTTCTTGTTCCGAATTATACTCCGTACGTGCTTTCGTCAGCAACTCCAAAGAACGGGCATATTTATCAGCCACCTCTTTTTGCTGAGATTGTTTGGATACAATCTGTTGTTCCGCCGACCTGACAGCATCAATAAGACGTTGCTGTTCTTCTTTCATCTTTTCCAAACGGGATAATACAGTTTCTACGTCAGATAAACGTTTCCGAAATGTCTGCTCTTCTTCTTCCGAAAGTATCTCAACGCCTTGCATTAATGATAATACCTTATCATAAGCCTCCTTTGCTTCGGCATTTTTCGTAAAAATAAGACGGGAAATGATTGAATATTGCTCTGTTCCAGTCAGTTTTTCCAGCAAAGAAGCTTTCTCACCTTGCTCTGCCTTCAGGAAAGTTGAAAAATCATTCTGAGCTAATAAAACAGAACGGGTAAACTGTTCAAACGTCAAACCTATCAACTCAACAATACGAGCTTGAAGATCCGATCGTGTCCCTTGTTCCTCCGTCTCATTGTCCAAATTAAACAGGGTTATCTTAGGGTTTTGCAAACGTCCGTTCTCTTTATCACGAGCACGTCCGACATACCATTGGGAACGATAACGATGCCCGTTCAAAGCGACAAAGTCCACTTCGGCATAGCCGGAAGCAGTCCCCCTCCGTAACAAGAAACGAGGGTCGCCCTGCAATAAAGCATCATCATTAACATCTTTAAGCCTTACATTATTCTCTTTCGCCTGATCTGTCCTCGGTGTACGGGAGAAAAGAGCCAGACACATAGCATCCAGCAACGTAGATTTACCGGCACCGGTAGGACCGGATATGGCAAATATTCCGGCAGACAATAAAGGTTCTACCGTAAAATCTATAGCAAACTCACCTTCCAGCGAAGCAAGATTACGACCACGTATTGCTAATATTTTCATAAAGCAGCCTCCCTCATTACATCTCTAAACAATTGTTCTGTCTCTTCCGGCAGTTCACCTCCATATTTTGCAGTAAAAGCATGTTTCAACATATCCAATGGATCAATTTTCTGTAAATCGTTATATGAAAGGGGGCGGCTATTTTCATCATCTTCCCGTTTCGGATAAGATGGAACAATAGAAGTAAGACGAACAGCCTTGCCTTCTAAAGACTGTTCTACCCGATGACGAAATCCGGGATCCGGCTCGGTCTGCAAAACACGCACTTCCAGGAAAGGGTTTACATTAATATCCGTATCATTTACATCCGGTAATTCAGCAAGCAAAGCCAACACCTCGTCGGGAGGCGCCGGAGTAAGCGGAATCTTTATTAATCGGGTAGTTACCGGCACCGGCAATGATTCGATAGAAACCGCATGTTCATCATCAATAGTAACAGCAACGACCTGATGCAAGTAGTTCGTTTCAGAAAATGACATAGGTAAAGGGCTTCCGGCATACCTCACCGAATCCCTACCTCCTACACGTTGAGCTTTATGGATATGCCCTAAAGCGGTGTAGGCAAGTCCGGCATCAAACGCATCTACAGATACGGATTCCAAACCACCCATAATAATGCGTTCGCTCCGATCGTCATCCGATAATTCAGCCCCGGTTGCATGTAAATGTCCCATAGCAACAATAGCCTCATCCTGCAATTTCTTCGATTCGGCATAAGCATATAATTGTTTATACATACGGTATATTCCGGCAACATACGTATTATGTTCCTCTTCCGAAGAAGGATAATCACCTTGTCGAAGAAAAGGAACAGCCAAACAAAAGGCTTGTCTCTCCCCTTCTCTATTACATAATGGTATAATTAACGAATCAAAGTCGATTGTTCCGTCATCCTTTCGTTTTATAATTCCCGTTATAGAGGTCTTCAACTCTTCCAGTAAAGGAACTGGAGCTTCTAAACGAGCGGCAGAATCATGATTGCCCGCTATAATTACAATCTGCAATCCGGGATTCCTGCTATTTGCCTCTTTCAAGAAATGAAAAAAACGACGCTGTGCTACAGCTGAAGGATTGGCCACATCAAAAACATCGCCAGCTATAAGTAGCACATCTGTCTGTTGTTCTTCTAATGTATCTATAAGCCAAGAAAGAAAAGCATCATGTTCATTATCACGATCAAATCCAAAAAAGGTCTGTCCTAAATGCCAGTCGGCTGTATGTATAAGTTTTAATGCCATATCCGGTTGATTTATGCTACAATATCCTTACTGAGTTGACAAAGTTAATGACAAATCGGTAATTATCCAGAAAACTCATCTATCTTTGCAACTATCAATAACAGAGAACAGGAATGAATTGGTTAATTGAAGATTTCTTAGCGCCTACCATGATACAGGCGATAATAATAATTACCCTGGTAGCTGCGGTTGGATTATATTTAGGAAGACAAAAGATTTTCGGCATATCATTAGGTATAACCTTTGTCTTTTTCGCAGGTATCATGGCCGGTCATTTGGGTATTGTAGTCAACAAAGACATGTTGACTTTTGCCCAGAATTTCGGATTAATTCTATTCGTTTATACTCTCGGATTGCAGGTTGGTCCCGGATTCTTTTCTTCTTTGAAAAAAGGAGGTATAGAACTCAACATGATGGGGTTGGCTGTTATATTCCTTGGATTATTGTTAACACTTATACTGCACTGGACTACCGGTGTGTCTCTTCCTAATATGGTAGGACTACTTTCCGGAGCCGTAACAAACACCCCTGCTTTGGGAGCAGCCCAACAAGCTTTATTACAAATAGATCCATCCAACTCGAAAGGGATCACCGATATGGCTTTAGCATGTGCCATAGCCTACCCTTTAGGAGTAATTGGCGTTATATTAGCCATTATCGTTTTACGTAAAGCTTTCGCCAATCAGACAGAAAACAGTCATAAAGAAGCAAAGGACACAACCACCTACGTTGCCGAATTTCTGGTATGCAATCCGTCTATATATAATAAAAGTATCCAGGATATAATGAGACTCACGGAGAAACATTTTGTAATCTCCCGCGTATGGAGAAATGGAAAAGTCAGTATTCCGACATCCGATTTTCAATTAAAAGAACGCGATCATTTATTAATTATATCCGTCAAATCGGATGTTGAAACCATCAAAGTACTTTTCGGAGAGCAAGAGAATGTAGACTGGAATAAGGAAGACATTGACTGGAACGCAATTGACAGCCAATTAATATCCCGGCGAATTTTAGTAAGCCGTAACCGGGTTAACGGGGTAAAGCTGGGTTCTTTAAGGTTACGTAATTTGTACGGTATCAATATAACACGCGTCAATCGTGCCGGTATAGACTTATTAGCCTCTCCTAATCTGCGTTTGCAAATAGGTGATAAACTGACAATTGTTGGTGAAGCAAATGCGGTCAACACCGTAGGAAAAATATTAGGAGACGAAGTTAAACGATTGGATAATCCAAATCTTATAGCCGTATTTGTCGGCATTTTCCTTGGAGTTTTACTTGGTTCTCTGCCTATATCCATACCCGGAATAAGCACACCTGTAAAATTGGGAATTGCTGGCGGGCCAATCATTGTAGGTATCCTGATGGGAGCTTTCGGCCCAAGATTCCACCTTACGACCTATACAACCCAAAGTGCCAATCTGATGATGCGTCAATTCGGTATAGTAATTTATCTGGCAGGACTAGGTATTGATTCCGGCGCTCATTTTTTCGAAACCGTATTCCGGGCAGAAGGGCTTTTATGGGTCGGGATCGGATTTATCCTTACAATCGTCCCTGTCTTAATTGTAGGTTTCATCGCATCACAAATCTACAAAGTAAGCTATGCACATAATATTGGTATGCTTTGCGGAAGTATGGCAAATCCGATGGCTCTCAATTATGCCAATACAACAGTTGATGGTGATGAACCTTCGGTAGCATATGCAACGGTTTATCCTTTATCTATGTTTATACGAGTCATATCGTCACAATTAATTATAATGTTGTTTATGTAGAAAAAAAACAATATCCTATTCAGGCATTAGTAAAAAACATTTGAATTATTACGCTTATTCTTACAGATAGCCTATATTTGTAAGCGCTTTAATACAAATTGTAAGTATTCTACTTAAATGAATGAAACAATACTAAATGGATTATTAAATCTGTTTGCCATTTTTGCCTCTCTGGCAAGAATTGGGACAGAACAAGCGCGTAAAGCTGTAAACACATATCTGTCCAGTCACTTCGGTATCCGTTCTCACAAAGAATACATTGAATTGTACGAGGAACTGCAAAGTATGTATAATGACCCGGACTTCGACATTAATAAAGAAAGTGTCATTATTAACGTATGCACACAACTCAAGCCCAAACTAATTACAGAAGAACAGCTCTTATTATTGCTCCGGTTTATGGAGTTCGCCCATAGTAACAGTGAAGGTTTTAACGAGAATCTATCTATTTTCCAAAAGATTGCAACAATATTCAACATTGAGCCGTATATATATGATACATTATTGGCTTTCGTAACCGGAAGTTCCTCACCATCTATCCTTACCATCAGTGGAGAAACATCCAATAAAGACAAGCATATACAACGTAAAGGACTGGATGGAGAGATACGCGTGCTATTGTTGCAGAACTTCGACAGGCTGATATTTACCTATTACGGAACCAGTCAGGTATTCATGAATGACATACCGCTCACTACCGGTATATTTTATAGCTGGCAACGTAGCAGTGTTATCAAAAGCCCGTTGTTTCTTCCTATTTATTACAGCGATGTACAAGAGACTTTCAACCGTAATAAACATAAAGAACGTATCCTGCTGACCGGACGTAATATTGACTTCTATTTTAAAAACAGTGAAAGCGGACTGCATAACTTCTCTTTCAACCTGGAATCCGGACAATTGGTTGCAATTATGGGCGGCAGTGGAGTAGGAAAATCTACATTACTCAGCATTCTTAACGGCAATATAATTCCACAGAAAGGTTCTATATGCCTGAATGGACATTCACTTACAGAGGAAGAATGCAAACGGTTGATAGGTTTTGTCCCGCAGGATGATCTCCTAATAGAAGAATTAACAGTATATCAAAATCTTTGGTACACCGCCAAACTCTGCTTTGCAAATCTGAGCGATAAAGAAATTGAAGCTAAGGTTAAATCGATCCTCAATGATCTCGATCTACTAAAGATTTGTTCATTAGCTGTTGGTTCTCCCATACGAAAAACAATTAGCGGCGGACAGCGGAAACGGCTTAATATTGCCTTGGAGTTAATACGTGAACCGGCTATTCTTTATTTGGATGAGCCGACTTCCGGCTTGTCTTCTTCCGACTCGGAAAAGGTTATGATGCTATTGAAAGAACAAACGCACCGTGGACGGTTAGTTGTAGTTAACATTCACCAGCCTTCTTCTGAAATATATAAACTATTCGACAGATTATGGTTGTTGGACACAGGAGGCTTTCCCATCTACGATGGTAACCCTATAGAGGCTATCACTTATTTCAAGCGGGTAGCCAATTACACGGATCAAGACATTAGCGTATGCAGTACTTGCGGCAATGTAAATCCGGAATTAATATTAAACATTGTAGATGCCAAGAAGATTGATGATACGGGAAACCAAACAAACATCCGTAAACTAACGGCCAAAGAATGGCACGAATTATATTTATCGTCACGACCGGAGTTTAAAGAACCGCAAGTTTTGCCTTTACCTCCGAATAACCAACAAAAACCCTCCGTATGGAAACAGTTCCTTATCTTTCTGGAAAGGAATATCAAAACAAAGCTGACGAATAAGCAGTATTTGGGAATCGCATTATTGGAAGCACCTTTGCTGGCTATAATAGTAGCTTTACTTACCCGGTATGAACCGGATGAAGGCTATTCGCTACTTACTAACAAAAACCTGGTTTCCTATATATTTATGTCCGTCATAGTTGCCACATTTATAGGCATGAGCATAAGTGCGGAAGAAATCATAAAAGACAAGACATTGCTGAAAAGGGAACGTTTCCTACGGTTAAGCCGTCCTAGTTATCTTGTTTCCAAAATGTTCTATTTGTTCTGTATATCAGCTTTACAGAGTCTGCTTTTCATAGTAGTAGGTAATTCAATAATAGGCATTGGATGGGAAATGTTCTTTATCTGGTGGATTGTGTTATGGGCAACCTCTTTTCTTGCCAACCTGACCGGATTGCTATTATCCCAGACATTAAGTTCCATCGTAGCCATATACATTACAATTCCTCTTTTGTTGATTCCGCAAATACTGTTATGTGGTTTGGTTGTCAAGTTCGACGATTTAAGCAAACAAGCAGCAAACCGGAATATTGTCCCGTTAATAGGAGAAATAATCCCTTCCCGTTGGGCATTTGAGGCTCTCACCGTTGAGCAATTCTGCAATAATGCATATAACAAACAACTTTTTCCCATTGAAAAAGAGAAATTCTTAGCTCAATATTATCAGAACATTCATTTGCCGGAAGTGCGTAGCTTAGTACAACAAATAGCATTATCCGATAATGACAAACAAGATAAAATTAAAACAATAGAAAACGAATTGCCTGTATTAAGTCATGCCGCCCAGATAGAGCCTTACTCTTCCGGAGAAAATTATGAAGACTATCTGAATAAAGTTGAAAAAGCATTACACACAAGATCAGATAACTACACGGCTTTACTTAATAAGACACAAAAAGATATCATCAATAAAAACGGCTCTGAATGGTTTACCAACTTAAAGAAAGAGCACCATAATACGGCTATTGAAGAATTAGTGTCGGGCACTTCGGAAACACGGTTTTATAAAGTGGCAAACCATCGTATATATCCCAAAATCGGTCAGATTTATATGAACCCTGATAATAACTGGGGACGTGCGCCATTCTATAGCCATGAGAAAAAAGTAGCAGGATATCAATTTTCTACTTTTTCATTTAATTTATTAATGTTAGGACTCTTTGGTTTATTGGTAATTATATCTATCTTCGCAGAGTTTCCGGGTAGATACATCAACAGAAACAATGAATAACAAATTGACAATACGTAAAATTATAAAATAGACAACATCATGAAGAAGAGTTTTGTAAGTCTGCTTACCGTGGCAGCATTTTTATTCGGAATGGCTTCTTGTAATAGCAGTGCAAAGAAAGCTGAAGCAGAAGCTAAAACAGAGCAGGATGCCGTAATAGCCGGCGAAGTTTCAAAGAGCCTGCTTACTGAAGAATTGAAGGTAGAAGTTACTCAGTTCCTGAAAGACATGCCGGAATCTGACCTGGCTTACAAATTAGCCACAGGTGAAGTTGAAGTATCTGTTGCCAACACCGACTTTATGTTACCAGTTAGCAAAATATCAGAACTAACCACTCAAGCACAGAAAGCGCGTGCTTGTGGTATGTATTTCGCAGACCTGAACATTCTGAAAGCAATGAAAAAACCGACTACTGATGTGGAAAACGCATTGGTTAAACTAACAACCGACTTAAATATTCCATTTGTTATCGACATAATGAAAGAGTCTGCTCCTGCCGGCGCAAGCAAAGAAGAAGTTAATGCTTTTATGAAGGCTCAGGAAGACAAACTGATTGATGCTATGATGGAAAATGACAAAGCAGACATCGAAATCGAACTGTTAGGCGGTATGTCTGTAGAATATGCTTATCTTCTGGCTAATCCGGGATTAGTGGTAAAAGGAGATGCAATCACCGCAGGCTTGAGCGACAACATGGTTAAACGTTTAGATACGCTACAGCAGGTTGTTGCCGATCTAGCTAAATATTATCCGGACCTGACTCAGCTGGGAGAAACAATAGCACCGTTAAAAGATATGGTTGTTTCAGTGAATGCTGCCCGCGCTGCTCAGAAAGACATCGAAGCTATGCGTGCTAACTTATTAAAGTAAGTTATATATTATACAATCATCATAGAAGCCGGCTGAATCAGCCGGCTTCTATATTTTTACCCCTTGCACCAACACTTTCTCTCCACCGGCCAACGTGGTAGCAAATAGATATACATCGCCTCCATCTGCTATTTTGGTGCGCTTACGCAGCTCATCTACAGACAAAGGAAAATTACGGACAGTTATATTGGCTCGTGGTACTTGTTTAGAGAGTTGTTTACAAAGCTTACCGCTAAACGGATATACATCTTCCACAGAAAATATTCTTCCGGGGAAACCGCTTACTAACTCCGACGATGTATAAAAATGGCTACTCACGTGCAATTTACGTAAACCAAAACGTAAAGCAGTGCTTTTAAAAGCGCCGGCTTTCAGTAACGAAGCATTCGGTTCATACATGTATGAATCCACTTTATCAGACAAGCATAAAGAAGCCTCCCGCTCTTCCGGCAATGTAAAAGAATAAAGTTCCTTCCGTCCGTCCACAGTGAAATTAATACAATGCAACTGAGGGGAAAGAACCGTTTTATCTCTTTCTATCACAAACAACAATTCCTTACATTCATTCTTTACGGACAGTACATGCACTTCCGTTGTACCCGGAAGCAAATCCAAAGTTTGCTGAATGTCCGCCATAGGCGATATTTTGGCAATTACCTTCGGTGCACGTTCAAATAAAACAGGAAGCAAGTCCGGCAAATCAGGTTCGCAATCCTGTAAAGCAAACACTCTTTTGTTCCCTTCTCCACGACGGGCAGGGTCAATATAAAAGACATCGACCTTAGGTAGTTGCGACCTGAACTCCGTTATGTCCGCATTAATTACCGTTATATTGTCGGCTCCTAAAATACCAAAGTTATGCTTTGCCACTTCACAATAAGGAGCATAACGCTCTATATAAGTCACACCTTTCACTTTACGGGAAAAGAAATAACTATCTATACCCAATCCTCCGGTTAAATCACACAAACGATCGCCAATGTTAACCAACGTCTGTTTATAAGAAGCGGTCAACTCCGACGAACACTGCTCTGCCGCAATCTTTGCCGGAAAAAGCAAATCTTGATTCAAATACCATGACGGCAGTTTTTCCCGTATCTGCTTTCGGGAAGCAATCTGTTCTATCAGAAACGGCACATCGGGAACTGCATATTTAGAAGCAGACAAAAACAAACGGGACAGATCATCCGCGGCATGTTCACAAATGAAACGTTTCTGTTCTTCGCTTAACATCATTCTTCCTGCTCCTCTCCTAAACGTTTTAAAGCATCTTGAGCAAACGTATATCCTTGTGCGACAGAAAGCTTATATAACCGTATAGCTTCCTCCATATCTTTCTTTACACCTTTGCCATTTTCATACATATCAGCCAGATTCCCCCATGCATAAGAATTCCCCTGATCGGCAGACAAACGATATAAACGGGCTGCCTCATCAACATTTACATCCACACTTCGGCCGTATTCATACATAATCCCCAAATTATTCTGAGCACTGGCATGTCCTTGTTCCACCGCCATCCGGTACCATTTAACAGCCTCCCTGTAATCTATAGCAACCTCATTCCCATTCCCATAGTTTGCTCCCATAGCAAATTGGGCTTCTGCATCTCCTTCTTCCGCTTTCTTTATTTGCCGGAGTATCTCTTCCGAAAGCGTCTGCCGGAAAAGCAACTGAGAATTAATAGTACACACTTTATCTCCATCATATTTCAATTCACGGTTACACCAATGATTAAGTATTTCGGCTCCAAGTTCCTTCGTGAAATGAGACAAGCGGCATGTGTGCTTACAAACATGGCCACCTCCGCAACTATCATAGATGGGACTAACGCACGCATAATAATCGCCTCCTCTTTGGATTGATTTAACCAAACCCACTAACCGTGGCAAATCCAGCCCTTCAATATCCAGAAAATTTGAGAAGATATGGAACGAGACACGCTTCTCGGGGAAATCTTCCACTGTCAAATCTCCGGCATATTTACAGACCGTTCGAATCTCCGTATCGGGAAAAAAGAGACGGGCATGCAACGCCGCCCGGCGCAAAGCCAGTTCCGAAGGCTCAATCAATGTTATGGATGACAAATTGGAATGAAGACCTTCCGACCGTAAATAATCGCCATAAGCCATTATCTCCAACCCTTGTCCGCATCCCCAAGCTATCAAATCCACTTTATCATTCCAGAAAGACGAAGGCAGGCTGCTATATATATAACGCAATTTGGCCAAGTGCATTTTACCATACGAATAGAGGTAATAAAGCAAAAGCGCTTCCGAATCCAACACACTCCGTCCGTTATCCAGATGTTTATAGATCTCTGCTTTATCTTCTTCCTTTAGCCGGGACACAAAGTCGACAGACAACTGGCGCACATTCTCAAAAGTCGGTTCGCCAACAGCACGCAGTATATACGCATAAGCCGTATTTTCTTCTATCATCAACTGAGCTTCCATATCTTTGCTTGTTACTCGTTTACCGTCCCGTAATCGTTTCCGAAACAGGATTCTTCTGATGGCAACGCCAGTTTGCCAATGCCTTTTCTTTTGAGCTGTTAGCATAACAATAAGCACACAGATGCGGGCAAGTATTATATTCCCCGATATCTTTACTGGTAATGCAGCCGCAATACAGGCGTTGTCCTTTATCTTTATTGTTTTTTGTTTTTTGATATTTACCTTCGGGATGAAACATATCTCCCGGAATATATTGTACACCCAGATAATCCATCAATGCTTTATCGGATGAAAAGTAACGGATCATCAAATCATCATCTATACATTTATTAGGATAAATATTATAGTCATCTTCCAAAGAGATCTCTTCCGCGCAGGTCGTTATTTCATAACCCCAATTTTGATTCAAACGGTTTATTCCCTTAGCAAAACAAAGCATATCTTCCTGCGTAAATTCACGGAAGCGGAAGCCTTCACGTTCCAGATTTGCCGTTACTTTCTTATACACCGAAATATCCGCATAACTAAACACCAGTTTTTCCGTATAACCATACAGCCGGTCGCCAATGGTACGTACCTTTTCCAACAGTTCGTCCACTCCTGTTTTATCGGATAATATCAGCGGGTCAAAACGCCAGATCACCTTACCCTTTCCCAATACATCCACCAACCTGCAAAATGTGTCTATACGTTCATCCAAAGGCGGCACATGCGGTTCCAGCCCGTCATCCTCATAATTATTCAGTGTAAACTGGATATAGCAATGGATATCCCTTTGCTTGAGTACCTCCAGATAAGGCAACAGCGGAGCCGGATTCTTCGACCAAAATACAATCATTCTTACATTTTGATAAGATACATACGAACGAACGCCATTGAAAGGATTTGTCCAGGCTGAATATCCCTTTTGCAAACGGTTGAAAAACCAATCGGCATAAAAAGCCGGAATGTCCGTTGCCCGACTGGCAGAAACGATAACAGGCGCTATTGCATCCACCGTCTCTCCGCTTTCTATCCGTATTTTTATCTTATTCCATGCCATTCCAATTGTTGTTTCTACCGTAGCAATTACAAAAGTAATCTTTTTATTGCTTTATAAGGCTATTTATTTGACTTCGGGTAAATAAAGTAGTATTTTTGTAGGGAGAAACTAATTGGATCACAAGAGTGATTTATACAGATCACATCCGTGATCCAATCAAATCACAAAGGTGATCTATATAGATCACAGATGTGATCCAACTAGTTTTTCAGGACAAAACGACCAATTTATCACTAAATCTAACTTAATATGACAGCTTATTATGATTTTTACAAGAATCCAAATCCGAAAAACAATAAGAAAGGGATACGTTATCATGCCCGTATTGTTACCAACGGAACAGTATCCACACAAAACCTTATCCGCAACATCCACAGCCGTTGTACGCTGACTCCGGGAGATATACGTGCCGTACTCACCTCTCTGTCCGAAGTAATTGTAGAAGAATTACAGGAAGGTAGACGCGTCAATATAGAAGGACTGGGATACTTGCAAATGACAGTGGAATGCCCCGATATAGAATCACCCAAAGAGATCAGAGCGGAATCTGTCCGTTTCAAATCCGTAGCTTTCCGTCCGGAAGTTGAATTAAAAAAGAAGCTGCGTTTCACTCCGTTTGAACGCATTAGCCACAAATCCCACTCCAACGAACGGACAGGTAATGAGATAGACAAACTGTTATTGCTGCATTTCCACGATCATGAGACACTAGACCGCATTCAATTCCAGCGTCTCTGCGGCTTCACCTCCGCCACAGCCAACCGACGTTTAAAGGAGTTGCGCACAGCTGGAAAAATCAAGAACATAGCCCATCCGCGACATCCGTTATACAAAGCCGGCGAAACGTTGGTACAGGCCATATAAAAGAGCCTGAACTGTTTGGTAAATCCAAAAATATTTTGGATATTTGTATCTATATATTAGATAACTCCGAACATGAAAACAACATCCGAATACATATCCATCCTAAAAGATTACATGCAGCAGAATGCCGATAAATACGGTATCTCACGTATGGGAATATTCGGTTCTGTTGCACGCGGAGAGCAAAAGGAAGAAAGTGATGTGGACATTTTCTACGAGGCCAGTATTATACCTCCTTTATCTACTGTAGGTCAAATCCAAAACGATCTGGAAAGGTTATTAGAACGCCCTGTTGATCTTGTACGGATCAGAGAAAAGATGAATAAATTACTGCTAAAGGAAATACAAAATGATGGAATTGCAATACAATAATAAAGAATGGGTTCTTGACACATTAAAAGACATTGACACATCCATCAATCATATTCTAAGGCGTACATCATCCCTTAGCTCTGTTAACAATTTCCTCGAAACACCTTCCGGTATAGATTTATTAGACAGCGTTTGTATGCGTCTTCAAGTTATTGGCGAAATGATTAAGAATCTTGACAAAATAACCGGACAAAAATTATTAGTGCAATATCCCGAAGTAAATTGGAGAAGCATTATGAGAATGAGAGACATTATATCTCACCATTATTTTGAAATTGATGCAGAAGTTATTTTCGAAAGTATTAAACAAGATATTCCCGTTCTTCAAAAAACAATCCTGCGTATAATTGCAGATATCGACCGGTAATTCGTCTGCTTCAAGGTCAAAACAACACATTTTATTATAAGGACGCACACTTTATAAATACCGCAAAAAGAAGACGACAAAGATTCTCTTTACTTTCGCGCGGAAAGCTCCGAATATTAAATATTATATTGTATATTTGTCATTCGGTTTACTACTGTTGAAACCGTATATATTAACAATCAGATTAATTCTATTTAAGTAAATGGGAAGAGTATTAGTTATTGGTGCCGGAGGCGTAAGTACTGTTGCTGTTAAAAAGATAGCGATGAATGCGGATGTATTTACCGATATTATGGTAGCGAGCCGTACTAAAAGCAAGTGTGACCAAATAGCCGCCGACATAAAAAACGTCAAAGTCCAAACAGCACAGGTCAATGCAGATAATGTAGAAGAACTGGTTGCTCTGTTTAACTCCTTCAAACCGGATTTGGTAGTAAACCTTGCTTTACCATACCAGGACCTCTCCATTATGGACGCATGCCTTGCCTATGGTGTAAGTTACCTGGATACAGCAAACTACGAGCCACTAGACGAAGCTAAATACGAATATAGCTGGCAATGGGCCTACAAGAAACGGTTTGAAGAAGCCGGTTTGACTGCTATACTTGGATGCGGTTTTGACCCGGGAGTTACCGGTGTATATACCGCTTATGCTGCCAAGCATCATTTTAAGGAGATGCAATATCTGGATATTGTAGACTGCAATGCTGGCGACCATCATAAAGCATTCGCAACCAACTTCAATCCGGAAATCAATATTCGCGAGATCACCCAGCGTGGTAAATACTATGAGGACGGAGAATGGAAAGAAACAGATCCGTTGTCTGTACATAAACCGCTGAACTATCCGGAGGTAGGTCCTCGTGAATCTTATCTGATGTACCATGAAGAGCTGGAAAGCCTGACAAAGAATTTCCCGACTATTAAGCGCGCTCGCTTCTGGATGACTTTCGGACAAGAATATCTGACTCATCTACGTGTAATACAGAATATAGGTATGGCAAGTATCAAACCTATTGTGTATAATGGCGTAGAAATTGTACCAATCCAATTCTTGAAGGCTGTGTTACCCAACCCGGGAGACCTGGGAGAGAATTATACGGGACAAACTTCCATCGGATGCCGTATTCGTGGTATAGGAAAGGATGGAAAGGATATTACTTATTACGTATATAATAACTGTAGCCACGAAGCTGCCTATAAAGAAACCGGAGCACAGGGCGTAAGTTATACAACCGGCGTACCGGCCATGATTGGCGCAAAACTATTCATGCAAGGTGTATGGAAGAAACCGGGCGTATGGAACGTTGAAGAGTTCGATCCGGACCCATTTATGA
Organism: Parabacteroides bouchesdurhonensis; assembly: GCF_900186615.1. Classification (GTDB taxonomy): domain Bacteria; phylum Bacteroidota; class Bacteroidia; order Bacteroidales; family Tannerellaceae; genus Parabacteroides; species Parabacteroides bouchesdurhonensis. Next base: position 2,448,620 of record NZ_LT896588.1, on the reverse strand, counting down.
AGGAATTAAACGAACAGGGCTTGCCTTGGCATGAGCTGTTTAATATTGATTTGGAACTGTAAGGATGAGTATTCTTAGGACATTATACTATTCGTTCACACCATCCATGCGTCTGATGGCCAGACGTATCTATTATTTTCCGGTAGACTTGTATGATACGATTCTGCATAAAAGGGAAAATATGATACCGCCTAAAGGCATGGTGTTTATCGGTTCGGGTGATTTTAAAAAGCAAGGCCTTCATTTAATGGACCTGTTGATTAAACATGCCGGACTATCCCCGGAAGGACGAGTACTCGATATTGGTTGCGGTATAGGACGGCTAGCCGTACCTCTGACCGGCTATCTGAATGAAAAAGGGTCATACGAAGGTTTCGATATAGTAAAGAAGGGTATTGATTGGTGCAATAAACATATATCATCACATTATCCGAATTTCAAGTTCTTACATATCGACTTGAAGAATGATTTATATAATTTGAAGACGGACGCGGAAGCAAAACATTTTGTTTTTCCTTACGAAGACAAGCAGTTCGATTGTATCGTCCTGACTTCCGTATTCACTCATATGATGCCGGAAGATGTAGACAATTATTTAGGACAGATAGCACGCGTAATGAAACCTGCAGGTAAATGTCTTGCAACTTTCTTCTTACTGAATCCCGACATCGAAAGACAGATGAGCGAAGGTAAAGCTAAGTTTAATTTCTGTCACCGATATGAAGGATATAGCCTGATGGATGAAAAAGTAAAGGAAGCAAACATTGCATTCGACGAATCATATCTGTCTGCAATGTTGGACAAACACGGACTGAAAACAGAGGCTATTCACCACGGTGGTTGGTCGGGAACAGAAACAGCTCCCTTAGACTTTCAGGATGTTACTATATTAACTATAAAATAAATAGAGATATGGCAATACAAATAGGCGACAAAGCTCCCGAAATATTAGGAACAGATCAAGGTGGAAAAGAAATAAAGCTAAGTGATTTTAAAGGAAAGAAACTGGCTCTTTACTTCTATCCCAAAGATAACACGTCTGGTTGCACGGCAGAAGCTTGCAGCTTGCGGGACGGCTACAAAGAATTGCAGGATGCCGGTTACGAAGTAATTGGCGTAAGTAAAGACAGTGCAAAGTCTCATCAGGGATTCATTGCCAAACAAAACCTGCCTTTCCACCTGATAGCCGATACGGATGCTTCACTTCAGGAACAATTCGGAGTGTGGGCAGAAAAGAAAATGTATGGGCGTACATACATGGGGACGCTACGTACTACCTTCATCATTAATGAAAACGGAGTGGTAACCAATATTATCGGTCCAAAGGAGGTTAAAACAAAAGACCATGCAAATCAAATCCTTAATCTGTAAATAAGGAATGGCAAAAGAAGAACAAGAAAAAGAGAAAGAAACTCAGATTGAGTTTGAGAAAGGTGCTAATGCCTCAGGCAAACCAACACCGAATGCAGACAAATTAAAGGCTCTTCGCGCAGCAATGGACAAGATAGAGAAGAACTTTGGTAAAGGTTCTATCATGAAGCTGGGCGAAGAAAGTATAGAAAATGTAGAAGTAATTCCAACAGGTTCCATTGCTTTGAATGCGGCATTGGGCGTTGGCGGTTACCCCAGAGGTCGTGTAATTGAAATATACGGTCCGGAATCTTCCGGTAAAACGACACTTGCGATCCATGCAATTGCAGAGGCACAGAAGGCCGGTGGCATTGCTGCCTTTATTGATGCAGAACATGCTTTCGACCGCTTCTATGCTGAAAAACTAGGTGTAGATGTTGAGAACTTATGGATTTCTCAACCGGACAACGGAGAGCAGGCTTTGGAAATAGCAGAGCAGTTAATCCGGTCTTCCGCCGTAGATATTATCGTTATCGACTCTGTTGCCGCTCTTACCCCTAAAGCTGAAATAGAGGGAGATATGGGCGACAGCAAAATGGGATTACAGGCTCGTTTGATGTCTCAGGCATTGCGTAAACTGACCGGTGCTATCAGCAAAACAAATACGACTTGTATTTTCATCAACCAATTACGTGATAAGATTGGTGTAATGTTTGGCAATCCGGAAACTACAACAGGAGGTAATGCACTGAAGTTTTATGCTTCCGTACGTCTGGACATACGTGGTATCGGCAAACTGAAAGACGGAGATGAAATCAAAGGAAACCAGGTTCGTGTAAAGATCGTTAAAAATAAGGTTGCTCCTCCATTCAGGAAAGCAGAATTCGATATTATGTTTGGTGAAGGAATCTCTAAAGCCGGCGAGATTATCGATTTGGGAGCAGAACTGAATATTATCAAGAAAAGCGGCTCATGGTACAGTTACAATGATACCAAGCTGGGACAAGGTCGCGACGCGGCCAAGCAATGTATTGCCGACAACCCGGAATTGGCAGAAGAACTGTCCGGCTTGATATTCGAAGCTTTGAAAGGATAACAAAATAACAGCACGTGAATAATAAAGACAAATACCGTTTGCTTTGCAATACAGAAGAAAGTATTCCCATTTTCTCTAGAGATTGGTGGCTGGATACGGTCTGCGGTGAAGCAAACTGGGATGTCTTATTAATAGAACAAAAGGGGCGGATGCAGGCAGCACTGCCCTTTTATATTCCATATCGCGGCATTATATCCATGCCGCCTTATACACAAACGATGGGGCCGTGGTTTGCTCCGGTATCGGGAAATACGAAATATACTACCGAACTGGGAAGACGCCAAAGTTTATGTAAGATATTTACGAAAGCATTACAGGCCTACCCGCATTTCCTACAGAATTTCAACTATGAAGTAACCGATTGGCTTCCCTTCTATTGGGCCGGTTACAAACAAACAACCCGGTACACTTATATATTAAAAGATATAAGCAACACCGCCCTGCTATGGGAGAACATGAGTTCCAATGCACGCGGGAATATACGGAAAGCCCAGGAAAAGCGTAAGATAACTGTACGTAAGGGAATTTCAACGGAAGATTTTCTAAAGGTTTATGCCTTAACTTTTAAAAGGCAGAAAATATCTTTGCCTCCTCAGGTTGAGACATTAAAAGCCCTTATTTCCATATGTCGCGAACGGGGGCAAGGCGATTTATGGGGCGGATATGACGAAGAAGGGAGGTTACATGCGGCAGTATTTGTTGTATGGCAGAAAAGCTCCGCGTGGTGCATTGCGGCCGGTGGTGATCCAACCCTAAGGAACTCCGGAGCACACACATTAGTACTATGGGAAGTCATACAATACTTAAAAGATATTTGTTGCCAGTTTGATTTTGAAGGTTCAATGATTCCAGGTGTAGAACAGTTCTTCAGGGAATTCGGAGCAATACAAACACCATTCTTTACAATAACCAAAGGAAAATTGAGTTTATTATACAGAGCTTGGCTAAAAGCAAGACGAATGATAATGAAACAAATATAGGCATGAGTCCTGAGGTTTTATATATAATCAGCTTTCTTATAGGTGGCGACAAAGCGGAAACGTTTGGTAGCTTAGTTGGTTATACCTCAGATCAGAACAAATTTTCCAGATATAAAGTAGTTATCATCCCCTCCCCTTTTTTTAAGGACAATGTATATGGAACACCCGCATCCATACCGGCTTTACCTTTACGGGAAATAGAGGGCGTTCCTTTACTTTTCGGTTCCCCTAAAATGGAGTGGTATGGAGATACGTGGGTTGTTCATGCGGACATTATTGCCAGTGCTTATTTTCTACTTACCCGTTATGAAGAAATACGCAGACGGGATGTACGGGATATTCACGGACGCTTTCCCGGTAAAGAATCATTACCATACAAAGCCGGTTTTATTCACCGTCCTATCGTTGACGAATACGGAAAATTGCTTCGTCGCTGGTTACGGCAAACCCGCATACCGATCCCTGAACCGGAAGCTAATATTAGCAAAATATGGCTTACCCACGATGTGGATGCACCTTTTTACTGCCGTACTTTCCGAAGTTTCATACGTGAAGCGGTAAAAGGAGAAGGCTTGGTTAAAGCATGGGAATATTATAACGCCCCTCTGACTTCCGACCCTTTCTATACATTTCCATGGTTAATAGAACAAGACAATTCTGTAAAAAACGCTATAGGGAAAGAGCATTGCGAATCTCTGTTTTTCTTCAAGGCAGGAGGAACAACGAAATACGATAAACCGAAATATAACCTGCACTCCAAAGATATGAAGGCGTTATTGCATCTATGCAAAACAGGACACTGTTTAATTGGCTTGCATAGCAGTTACGAAGCAGGCATAACTCCCTCCCTTATCCGGCAGGAAAAAGATATATTAAGGAAAGTAACAGGACAGCCTATTCTCTATAACAGACATCATTATCTGTGTTCTCATGAGCCGGAAGATATGGACTGGTTAGAAAAAGCGGGTATAACAGATGATTTCACTATGGGATACGCTGATGTATCCGGCTTCCGTTTAGGCACTTGCCGCCCTGTTCTATGGATCAATCCGATAAACAAACGTATTTCATCACTCACCCTTCATCCGTTAAATATTATGGATTGCAGCCTGAGTGAACCTCAATATATGGGAATGGGATACGAAGAAGCATTGGTTTACTGTCTGCAAATTGCAGAGCAAGTAAGGTTAGTGAATGGCGAGTTGGTCCTTCTCTGGCATAATTCAACAGTTTCCCTTTCCGGGAAAAGCCCCGTATCAGCGAACTGGCACAGAGAATTATATGCTCAAATAGTCCGTGAAATAAAAACCTTAACAATTAACAACTGAACAAATGAAAGGTTCTGCTACAAACGTACATAAGAAAAAGATACTCATTCTATGTGATATTTTTCCGCCTGCATTTGCGCCACGAATGGGGTATTTATGTAAATACCTGCAGGATAGTGAATGGGAACCAATAGTTGTAACCGAAACCGTGCCTGGTAATATGTTTGCTTTTTTGACAGGAGAGTGTAAAGCGACCTTTATTACTTTTTATCAAACGAACGGTACATGGAGCAGTAAGCTGAATTGGATGAAGACTTTTATCGCCGATCTTTTATTCGATTATAAAAATCGTGTCATGATAAAGACTGCCGAAAAATTCATTAAAGAAAATTCTTTTGAATTAATCTTGTGCAGTACTTATCGTACTTACCCATTGCCTGCCGCATTAAAATTATCACAGAAATACCATCTTCCCTTGATTGTTGATAATCGTGATATTATCGAACAATATCCCAAAGAAGAATTTATCGGCCATCAACTACCACATTTGTTCGGACTAGAAAAAGTATTCGCATCATTCTTCCGCTGGAAATTATTAAAGAACAGAAATAAAGTACTTCGGGTTGCCAATTGTATAACTACCGTTTCCCCCTGGCATGTTGAGTGCCTAAAACGATACAACCCTAATGTCCAACTAATATATAATGGGTTTGCTCCCGAACTTTTTTATCCTAAACATATTCCCTCCCAACAATTTCGTATCACTTTTACCGGCAGGTTAGTGAGTCTTGCTATGGGGAATCCGGGAATGCTCTTCAGTGCCATACAAAAGTTGGCTGATGACAAGATATTCACTCCCAAAGAATGTAGAGTTGATTGGTATACAGATGAAAGTACAGAAAAAATAATTCGTCAGGAAGCAGCTAAATTCATTTCCGTCAATGATTTTCAAAACTATCATCGCTTCCTGCCGGCAAATGAGATACCGGATATTTTACACCAAAGTTCTGTTTTATTAATTATGTGCAATAAATCAAGCGGAACAAGGATGAAAGGCATTATGGGTACGAAGTTTTTTGAATCGCTGGGGGTAGAAAAGCCTATCCTCTGTGTACAAAGTGACGAAGACTGTCTTGAGGCAACAATAAAGGAAACACAGGCAGGGGTAGCTGCCCGGACAGAACAAGACGTTTATGATTTCTTATTAGAAACATATTCTCAATGGAAAGAACAAGGGTTCACTTCCGTTTCAGTCAGAAAAAACGTAATAAATAAATATTCCCGTAAAGAACAGGCAAAACAGTTCATTCAATTGTTCAATACCTTTGCTAAAAACAATGGATAAATACCTCAACATAATTGCATTCAACATTCCCTGGCCGGCAAACTACGGAGGGGTAATTGATGTCTATTACAAGTTAATGGTATTACACAATTGTGGAGTAAAAATTATCTTGCATTGTTTTGAATATGAACGTCCACGGGCAAAAGAACTAGAGCACGTTTGTGAAAAGGTATATTATTACAAACGACGTACCGGAATTTTATCCAATATTACATTATTGCCATATAACGTATATAGTCGCAAAGATCCGGCATTACTTACCAATTTATTAAAAAATGATTATCCTATCCTATTCGAAGGATTACATTCATGTTATTACATCAATAATCCTTTATTAAAAAACCGGATGAAGATTTTTCGCGAATGTAATATAGAGCATGATTATTATTATCATTTATATAAATCGGAGCATCAACTTATCAAAAAATGTTTCTTTTTAATTGAAGCATGGAGATTTAAGACTTATCAAATGGTCATTTCCAATGCAGACTTGATCATATCCGTTTCAACAACGGATGCAAATTACTTACAAAAGGAATTTTCCGGAAATCATATCGAGTTTATACCTTGCTTTCATGCAAACGAACAGATAACCGCCCGACCGGGGAAATCTGACTTTATCCTATATCATGGAAAACTATCGGTTGTAGAAAATGAACGGGCCGCTTTATATTTAATTCATAATGTTTTCTGTAAATTGAGTAATCCATGTATCCTGGCAGGGATGAATCCATCTCAAAAATTACTGGCTGCTGCTGCCATTTATCCAAATATCACCATCGAGGCAAACCCTTCCGATGAAAGAATGGATTTTTTAATTCATGAAGCACAAATCAATATGTTGATAACTTTTCAGGATACAGGACTTAAGCTAAAACTATTAAATAGCCTGTTTGCAGGTCGACATACTGTTGTAAACCGCTTAATGTTAGCAGGTAGCGGACTGGATTCTCTCTGTTGCATCGCCGATACACCTGAGGAAATGATTCACGCATGTAACAATTTAATGAATGTTCCATTAGATGAAAGTGCTATTATCCAAAGACGGAAGTTACTGGAACCCTTTTTCTCCAACAAATATCAAGGTTCACGTCTATACAAAATGATTTATGAAGAATAAGCAAAAACATATAGCTTTTGATTTGGCAAAACGTTTACAAGTTATTGACTATGATAAATTACCTATCAGTGAGTATAACAAACGATACATCCGCAATTTAAAACCTGCCCTCGGTTATTATATGAAAATCTATACCGATTGTCTTTGCAAGGGTATAGAAGCAACCGGACTTAAACTCTCTAATATCACTTTTATAGATTATGGAGGAGGAAGTGGATTTCTTAGCATGTTGGCAAAAGAGATAGGCATCGGAAAAGTTATTTACATTGACTTGAATCCCCTTTCTGTTGAGACTGTCCGCTTATTAAAACAAGAAACGGGAATCGGACCGGATATCATTCTACAAGGAGATTCCGGGTCTTTAGCTAAATGGTGTAATGAAAACAGTGTTACTCCCGAATTATTAATAGCAACTGATTTAATAGAACATGTATATAATTTAGACAGCTTCTTTTCCGATCTGATCGGGATTAATAATTCCATTTACATGATTTTTACTACAGCCTCCACTCCTTTCAATCCTTATGTAAAAAGAAAATTACGTAAAGCCATGAAAGGATGTGAATCCGGAACATTAATATCGCCCAACTATTACTCAATGAGATACCAATATATAAGGAAGAATTATCCATCATTATCAGAAAATGAAATATCAAAATGGAGTTTTCATACAAGAGGACTTATATATTCCGATATAGAAAAGGCGATCAATGAAGGTAAATATCCAACGTGCAAAGACCATTACAACACATGCGATCCGTCAACAGGAAACTGGACCGAACGTATTTTATCTATAGCAGATTATCAATCTCTGTTAGTAAAATATCATTATAAAATAAAAGTAGAAAAAGGCTTTTATAATACAGATAGAGGGAATCCGGTTTTATCTTTTATCTGTAGTTGTATTAACAGTCTGATCCGTAGCACCGGAGCTTTCGGATTTATTCTGGCACCATTCATTATATTGTCTTGTAGTAAAAATAGAATGAATACCTGATATAATATAACTTCGTTCCATATCTTCCGGTTTCAATATCTGATCATTCCATTTCAACAAGTCAATATCAATAGGAACCAAACCGAGCATTTTATCTTCGGGTCTTCGCCCCAGCCTCTTTTCTATACGTTTAAAAATAGACTTCAACTCTTCAATAGAATAAGGACTGTAAACTATTGCAACCTGATTCATAAATATAGAAGATTGCGGACTACCAACCGGCTCTGTATATACTGCCGGAGAAAAATATATTATTGGAAATAAAGATGATAACTGCCGGGCTGCACTCTGTATATTTTCTTCTCTATTGAAATTAGAGCCAAGACTTACCAAAACTTTATTCAACATATCACCTTCTATTGATTTATCTGCAAAACTACTAAAAATAAAATATATAATCCTTGTCTTTTAACGAATAAGGCGAGTACAAAAATACCTACATATAGGTATTGAACGTACTGAGTTTTGACGTACCTTTGTACAAGATTTAGTAGACTATGAGATTATCAGAACTTCGTACGGGAGAAAAAGGAGTAATCGTCAAAGTAATGGGGCGCGGAGCTTTCCGTAAACGCATTATAGAGATGGGATTTATCAAAGGGAAAGAGGTTGATGTTATTCAAAATGCACCGTTAAAAGATCCTATTCATTACCGGATAATGGGTTACGACGTGTCTCTTCGTCGTAATGATGCAGCATTTATAGAAGTAGTCAGTGCCAAAGAATTTGAAAAAGATCATTCCAATACAGAAAATGAAAATCGTACGGCAGACTCATATATTACACCTTTAAGTGACCACCTGAAAGCTATTGCCTTAAACAAAGGTAAGACCATAAATGTAGCACTTGTTGGTAATCCTAATTGTGGCAAAACTTCATTATTTAACTTCGCATCTGGAGCTCATGAACATGTTGGGAATTATAGTGGGGTAACTGTCGATGCCAAAGAAGGAACATTTCAACAAAACGGATATACATTCCGTATCGTTGATTTGCCTGGTACTTATTCCCTTTCCGCATATACTCCCGAAGAATTATATGTACGAAAACATCTGAATGAAGAACAACCGGATGTAGTAATCAATATTGTCGACGCATCTAACCTTGAACGAAATTTATATCTGACCTGCCAGTTAATCGACATGGACGTCCGTATGGTTATCGCCCTCAATATGTACGATGACTTGGAGAAGAGAGGTAACAAATTCGACCATGAATCGCTGGCGCGCATGATTGGCGCTCCCATCGTTCCAACTATCAGTAAAACAGGTTTCGGTATAGAAGATCTTTTCAATCGTGTTATTAAAGTCTATGAAGATGAAGACCCCGTTCTTCGCCATATCCACATTAATTACGGAGAGGTATTGGAAAAGGGGATTTCCAACGTTAGAAAAGCATTAAAAGCGAATGGTAATATTACTAAAAGTATATCCAAACGATATTTATCCATCAAGTTGCTGGAAGGCGACCGCGAAATAGAATCTTTCGTAAAAACATTGCCGGATTCTACAACAATCCTGCAAGAACGGGATCGCAATGTTACACAAATAGAAAATCTATTACAAGAAGATTGCGAGACGGCGTTTACGAACGCCCGCTACGGTTTTATCTCCGGAGCTTTACGGGAGACTTTTGAACAAAATAAAATACATGAAGCCACCAGCACGCAGATCATAGACCTATTCGTTACGCATAAAGTGCTAGGTTTCCCAATCTTCATCCTGTTCATGTGGATAATGTTTGAAGCAACATTCCGTTTGGGTGAATATCCCATGCAATGGATAGAATCGTTAGTTGGAACTATCGGAAACTTCGTTCGTAACTATATGGCGGAAGGCCCTTTGAAAGATTTAATAGTAGATGGTATAATAGGTGGTGTAGGAGGCGTTATCGTATTCTTACCAAATATTCTCATTTTATATCTGTTCATTTCATTTATGGAAGATTCCGGATATATGGCACGTGCCGCTTTTATTATGGATAAGATCATGCACAAAATGGGATTACATGGTAAATCATTCATCCCGTTAGTCATGGGATTCGGATGCAATGTACCTGCAATCATGGCTTCCCGTACCATCGAAAGCCGAAACAGCCGGATGATTACAATGTTGGTAAATCCTTTAATGAGCTGTAGCGCCCGGCTTCCTGTCTATGTTTTATTGACCGGAGCATTTTTCCCAAACAATGCAAGTTTGGTCCTGCTATCGTTATATGTTACAGGCATACTTTTAGCCGTTGTTATGGCACGCCTGTTTAAGCGTTTCCTTTTCAATGAAGAGGATGTTCCCTTTGTAATGGAACTTCCTCCTTACCGGATGCCTACCGGTAAATCCATCATGATCCATATGTGGGAAAAAGCGAAACAATATTTGCATAAGATGGGAGGAGTAATCCTTGTTGCATCCATTATCATTTGGTTTCTGGGCTATTTTCCCCGTCATACGGAAGAGACAAATGTATTTGATCAACAAATTGCAGATATAGAAAACACAGAACTTAATTCAAAAGAAAAAGAAGAAACAATCGCAGAAATAGAGCGTTTAAAAGCTATAGATCATCAGCAGAACTCATATATCGGACACATAGGCCGGGCAATTCAGCCAGTTCTGCAACCATTAGGGTTCGATTGGAAAATGAGTGTAAGTTTACTTACCGGAATGGCAGCAAAGGAAGTAGTAGTAAGCACATTAAGTGTATTATACACAGGAGATGCCGATGATAGCCAAATACTATCCGAGCGTCTAAAACAGGACCGGAATGCCGAAGGAAAACTTGTGTTCACGCCTTTAGTCGCTCTAAGCTTAATGCTATTCGTTTTAATCTATTTTCCGTGTATTGCAACAGTATCCGCAATCGTCAACGAATCTGGTTCATGGAAATGGGGAATACTTGTAATTGTATATACGTGTGTACTGGCATGGATTGTATCTTTCATTGTTTATCAAACTGGTAATTTCTTTATTGGATTATTTAATTGATATTCATGAAAGAAACTTATGAATATTCTCTTTTATTGTAAAAAGGAGGTAATAAATTATGTGGCAAGAAATAGCAATTATTATAATAGGAATAGCAATTATCGTATACGTCAGCTTAAAATGCTATAAATCCTTTACAACTAAAAGAAATCCGAACAATCCTTGCTGCGGATGTAATGGATGTAGTCTGAAAGAAGAAGTAAAGAAGAAAGAGATTAATTGAACCTACAAAAAGATATATCACCTACTTACACATTCATTATAAACCAATTTTGGTAATAGCTTGATAAAATTCCAGTAACGAGGTACATTTTTCCGAGGTTCTTCAAAGGCTCTGTATAACCATTCCAATCTCAAATCTCTCATCCACTTAGGAGCACGCCTTACAGAACCGGTCTTCGCCATAAAATTAAACGCAGCTCCAACTCCAAACATCACCCCTTTTGTTATATAAGGAGATAAGTTTGCCATAAAAAACTCTTGCTTTGGTGCACCCAACGATACCCATATTATATCAGGAGCATATTGGTTTATATCTTCAGCAATCTCTTTATAATTAAAATCTTCAACCTTTCTAAACGGCAAACTTTTAAAAGGCATATCTACGATAGTAACATCTATCAAAGAAAGCTCATATCGTAATTTATCTAATATATCATCTGTATTTCCTATAAAATACTGCTTATATTGTCTCAATTCTATAAAATGGCAAAAAAGATCACTACCTGTATATGAACTAAAATTCTTCTTATGTATTTTGCCCAATAACCACGCAATATTAGAGCCGTCACACACATTTACTAACGATTTATTCACAACCTCATTAAAGGCTTTATCCTTATTAGCAACAGCAAGATTATTACTTTCTATTGCGCAAACATAACCGTTCTTATTCTCTTTAATCGCATTTTTAATGATTTGGTGTACTTTCTCCTTATCAAACTCCAGAAAAACATTAAAATACTTCTTCATAAGTCAATCTCTTCCTATTCTTTTTCATTCTGTTCTGCTACTAATTCCTGATACTTGGCTTTTTGAGTACTCAACAACACTCCTAAAAACATCATAATAAAGAAACCTCTATTACTGGTAAACGAAGCATCAGCAACATTTTCTATAAATAAGAAACCTGCAGATAATACAAATATCACGAAATACTGTATTATATTTGTCTTATTCAAAAAAACAAAAGATTTCTGAAAAAGATAAATCCAAAATAAAATAAACAGACAAACTCCTACAATTCCAAATTGTGCAAGAGAAGGATAGTATGTATCGGCAACAAAATACCAGCCGCCACGGGTCAACCCCCACACTCCATCAAGTCCATACTTTGTGTAAATATCAGAATAATAAAGTCCGGAAGCATGAGTCGCAAAACTAGCCAACCCCGAACCAAATGGAAAATAGTCTGTAAATATATTAATTGAAGTAGAATATAAAACAAAACGTGCTAACAAATCTTTCTCTTCACCCGTCAAAGTCTGAATAAAATAAAGCTCCAGTTTTTCTTTTGCAACCCAACATATCCCAAGCAAAATCAGAATTGAAATTATAATTGTTTTAAAATTTAACCCTATCCGGCTTACATCATTAAAATAAAAAACGAAACATGTAGCTAACACAAAAAAACCATAAAATTTGGAACGCCCCGAAAATAAACCGATAGAAAGCATTAATACAAATATAAATTTATCTCTTGTTGTATATTTACTGCAAAATAAATAAACCAAAGATAAACAAACCGCAGATGCCGCGTAATTCGTTGGATGCTCCATTAGAGCCTTAAAAATAAGAGGATTAGCCAAACTATATATTCCTATAGGGACTAACAATATCCAAACAATCAGACAAAATATTTTTAATAACTTCTTCTGATTTTCAGAAAACCGGGGCATCATTTGGTATACAGCAAAAAAAGCCAAATAAGGTTTCATTTGAATAATTAAATCCGTCAAAATTCCCGCAGGCGTATTACTTTTTATATAAAAAGAGTATGCTGTATAAAAAGCAAAGCACCCAATCGTAATAAAGAACGCTTTATTAAACGGCCAGGTTTTGCATCGGCTAACAAAGAATATATAAAAAACAAGAAGTAGCAAGCCTAAAAGTTCATCCGCACTTTTAAAACCAATTACGTTATATAATAAAACGCAAAAGATAAGAGATGCGATAAAGAAGCTATAAAAATGTTTATTTACAAAATCTTGAATCATATGTCTTCTTTAATTTTCATAAATTATTCACTTCTGCCGAAAGCCTTATTTATTGCATTAAGCACAAGCTTATCAGGTTTGAGATATTCATTGTAATATTTCTCATTTTCCTGTTGCATTGCATATACAACTTCCGGATGTTCCATCAAATAAGTAACATGTCCAACACATTCTTTCACCGTACCAAAGGACAAATAGTTTCTCCCTTCTTCAAATGGGCCAACAACATCATAATGAAATTTTTCATTTACAATAGCCCTACTTGCAGCAACATATTCACCGGTCTTCCACCCAATAGATTCATGAAGCCCCATAGAACCAATACAAATATCAGACAATTTCATCAATTTCAAATAATTATTCCGAATAGTATACCGACGAGACATAATTAAATCATTACAACACTGTTTTGCCAAATCAGAAAGTTGTATTCCTCCAATAAAATTATGAGGATATAATTTCCTTAATTCTCTGATTATTTGAATACGCATATTATTAATATACTCTATTTCTCCATTAAATTCAACTGTTTGGCTTTCATTGATTTCCCACAGTCTCGTAAAAAAAAGAATTTTCAAATTATCTTTTTTATATTTAGGAGAAGCCTCAAATACAGAAGGCACAAAATAAGTAGATGGTCTTACTCCTAATAAACGTTTTAAATAATCTTTTAATGAACAATGATCAGAGATATCTATCGGATTTCCCGGACATGTTACATGGTAATTAAATCCCAAAGGATTTAATTTATACCGGTTTTTCTCAGAAATCATCAGATTTTTTTCTTTAGAAAAACTACGTTTAAAGTAAAAATCCACATTATTCAGATAAGCCTCCACTTTATTTAAATCCCAATTATAGCCATCCAGCAAATCAAATGCGATTATTTTATCAGATATCTTTATCTCTACCATATGAGGATGAGGATATGAAGATAGCCGGTCATAGCATAAATTTACAGATAGATCAATCAATCCTTTTTTTTCCAACAATACCAGACCTGTTATTATTGCACTGGTGTGCGGACTTCTGGATATCATATTTAAATAGACATGCTCTTTCATCTAGCTTATCATTATTTTTTCAATGTCATATAAAGATCATTCAGTTTCTCTAAATATGAATTCAATGAATAAGACCGGTTAATTGTTTCTTTTGCAGCAACCGATAGCTTACCTAATAAAGCTCTGTCTTTTATCAATTTTAACAATACATCGGTAATATCAGCTGTTGAAGAAACAAGAAATCCATTCTCTCCTGACTTTATAACTTCAGGAATAGAGCCAACTGACGTTACCACCGGCACAACGAAATTATTCATACTTTCCAGCATAGCCATCGGTAAACCTTCAAAATAAGAAGGCAATAAAAATACATGAGAACATTTTAAGATTTTCAATTTTTCATCTCCATAAACTAATCCATTATCTATCAGTCTGTCCCCTATTCGTTTCCGGCATTCTTCAACAAACCAATCCCTGTCATTACCAACTCCACACAAATTGAACTCAAAGTCTTCTCCTAAAGCCTTTAATTCAGACAAAGATACCAATATTTCAGACAAGCCCTTATTTTTATCTATTCGTCCCAAATATAAAATTGAAAATCTCGCGTCGATTGGCTTATCGGAAAAAGAAATATTTGAAGGTTGAACCGCATTCGGCAAAACATAGACATTGTTTTGCTGAACATTGTATAAATTACAAAGGAAAGACTTCTCCAACTCGCTTAATACCAAAATCTCATCAGCATATTTAAGGAAATAATAAATGATATATCTTAACAGTTTATTTGTAGGTTTCGTTTTTACAAAACGCCCTCCATGAATATGTAATATAACAGGATAAGATTTAACAATCAACAAATAATAAATAATAATATCACGTATCAATGAAAACGGTTCAAAACCAATATTAAAATGAGCAATATCAATCGAATTCTTTGATAAACACTTTAACAAATGAAACGGCGTCATTATCTGTTTCAGCAACCATTTGAGGCCTCTATGCTCCGCATCTTTTTTCCCTTGCAGAAAAGGCACATAATTAATCCCTTTATTGTGTTCCAACAATAAACGTGTAACTGAAGATATTCCGCTAATATTATCCTTAGGATTCAAAGACGGCGTTATAATCAAAACATTTTTTTTGTTCATAAACTTTCTTTCCTCATTCCCAAAATAAACAACAAAATCTTTTCCAGCAAAGGAAAAGTACCAAAATAGCGAATTATATCTTTCAGTACGATCAATTTGAATAAACGTACAAAAACAACATATACAGCCAACAATACTATCGGATATAATATCAGATCCATAATAGAGAATGGGAGTAATATTCTAATACAACCTCCAACAATCAGCAAGGCTATAAATAACAAGAACATTTTAAAATAAAAAGAATACTCGCTTTGTAGTTCTGATAAAATATATTTTCTTAAATAAAAATCAGACAACAAATAAGAGCAGAAATAAGCAATACTATTCGAAAAAAGTATTGTATATAAACCACACGAATTATATAAACAGAAAAACACCAATACATTAACCACTACATTTGTGCATTGTATCCATACTGTTTTTCCGGCCAAAGATTTTGTATACAAATATTGATATATAGGATATGTAGGAGGAACCAATAACAAAAAGCCACCACATAAAACCGCCACAAACAAAGATAAATCTCCCAGATTTTCACCTCCCATCCACAGATATATCAATATTTTCGATATAAATACAAAGATCAAAGAAAAAGGTATAACTACTAAATGTATTTTTTTAGTCATATCTGCAACCACTTCATATAAATGCTTCGAATCTTTTGAATTAGCAATGTATGGACCTAAAGGATAAATTGCCTTACTAAACAAACTGGCAATTTGTCCACGTATTCGTAACGCCACATCAAACAAAGCAACTGCATTTAATCCGATAAATTTAGAAAGCAGTATTTTAGAAAGAGGCTCAAAAAACCAATTCAACACACTAGCCGAAAATATCTTTGAACTATAAACGATTTGTTTATAAAATATACGTTTCCAATGCTTTTTTATGCCGCCAAGATGAAATGTTCCCCATAATTTAAAGGCAATACCCACTGTCATTACAAACCATAACAGAGAGGCTATGACAGAGACTACACCAATTCCGGTTAGACCATAGCCTTTTATGACGACAAACAACAAACCAAACCAATATATTATACTATAGATTAACCGCGTAAGACTATTTACATATACTTTTTGTAAAGAGTCTAATATGGAAGCAAAAGACATTCCCAATATCATAAATGCATTAGAGAACAATATGCAACGAAAGAAAATAACAGCTTCGTCGTAATAGTGAATTGGAATATTCAAGACATTTAATAAGACGATCTTCTCTATACCTAATAAAATGGCAATCAATACACAGAGTAATGACAGTTTAATACTTAAAGCTACAAAAATATCAAAATTAGACTCTTTAGATTTCCCTTGATTCGATAAGTATACAATCAAAGCTCTATCCATTCCCAAATCGGCTAATGTACTCAAATTAGAGACAACAGATAAAACAGCAAAAACCCCATATACCTCCAATCCCAGTTTTGATATTAAAACCGGAACACAGAGGAATGTCAATACAGCTGTTATAAACAATTGTAAAACTCCACTTAAAGAATTCCTTATCAAAAGTTTTTTATCACTCATCTGATATGTCTAATATTCTTTAAATAATAATACGTTTTCATTCCACGACGTCCCATAATAATACTCAAACGTTTACGAAACGAAAGTTTATCATATTTTCTTACTATTTTATCCATCGCCGATAATTTTATATCAGACAACAGGCGTTCTCGCTGAATGTTCTTATTTTTTACAGGTTGAATCAAATGTACATTGCCTCGAATAGCTTCTTCTATTTTACGGGGTTCAAACTTCAACAAATATTTTGCCGATTCAAACAGGAACTTTCCCTTGTCATTATTACATAAAACCAAAGAAATGCCCTTTTCCTTATCCATAAAAGAAAAACAAGCAGACTTCCCGATCTTCCAGAAATCTCCCATTGTAATATCAGCCATGCGAGGAATTCTTGCGTATTTGCATCCATAGCAAGATAAGCGTAAATTCGTTCCGCCGTAAAAAGAACTCATAAAGTTATTTTCTAAAGCTCTATAATAACGGACTTTCCCATCTATAAAGCGATACTGAGTTGTGGGAATCGTCCAACAAATAGACTTCGATCTGAAATTAACATCCGAAACCTTCGCTTTTTCCTTCTTCTCCAAATATTCATTCTGCTTCCGGAAATGAAGAGAAGACGGAATCCCATGGCAAATCACTTCACACGTATATAGTGTAGGATATGTATCTTTCAAGAAAGAATATAAAGCCGCTATTTGACAAGGTGTACCCGAAAACAAAACAAATTCTTCTTTCCTTAGCTTTTCTTTCAATGAAGCAAGTATAGGTGTAATATCACTCTGCAAATATTTCGAGCCTCTTATTAATGCTAATTCTTCTATAGAAGAAACACCTATATGCTTCACCGATAAATCTTTTTGCAGAGAAGCACCATATATAGTAACCTTTCCCGGATATAAATTAAACAAAGTCTCACACAAAGCGGAAAAAAAGCCTCCGGAAGAACTTCTATTTAATATGTCCTTATCTATATGCTGGCAAGCATATACATTAATATCTTGTCTGTTATAATTATTGAATTTCTCATCACACAGAACAGGACAGGATCGTTCACATTTATTGCATCCGATACATAGATCTTTATCGGCATTTATTTGCCGAAATCCTTCTGCATCCTCATAGAATGACAAGCAGTTAGTTGGACAAACCTCCAAACAAATACCGCATCCCACACAATTTGTATGATCCGGAAGATTCTTCATTTTAAAATCTTATTTAAAAAATCTATAGATCGTTGTCTTTCATCATTCAAGTGAGCGCTTACTGTTTCATAATCTATATCTGATTCTTCTTCAAATACGTCCGACTTCAATCTGTTTTCCAACGAAAACTCCCTTAATAAAGTCGGAATCCGACTATTATCCCCTTTTTCTATATTTCCGTCACGTTTACAAAAACTATAAAAATTACGGCCATAATTAATTGAAAATATTGTTCCATGAAAAGAATCAGTACAGACATACGAAGCATATCTTATTAATGAAATAAAATCGTCGGGACCTATTCCAAACAGATGATTCTTTTCTTGTATATCCAAATAATTAGAAACAATATAATATACTTTCATATTATGAGCTTTCCCCAATTTCTTCGCAAAGTCACGAACACTTTTCTTATATCCCAAACAATAACATAACACATAAGGCTCGGCTATAATTTTTGAAGACTCTATCTTGCTCCAGTCGTCCGGAGTTAATAATAAAGTCGGATCCAGCACATGCTCAACTTCTCTCTTAAGAACGTCCGAAAGCATTTCACAACCATAGCTTTCCCGACAAGAAATATGATTAAAAGATCGCAAATAATCAGCATATGTTTTTTTTACTTCATCGCTCAACAAAGCAACTCCCAAACTCGAAGCATACGAATTTTTATTAGCATCCTCTGCTGCAAACGTCAGGAAATAGGCTCCGTTATCTTTCAGAAACGTAGGATTCCATGTCTGGTCACTCCCTACAATGTAAATATCATAAACAGGAGGATTCTCTTTCAACTCAGCCAACGAAGAATATAGAACAGAAGACGTTTTTATGTAAGCAGAATAAAAGCGGTTAAACCGGTCTCTTGTTGTCAAAAAATCTTTCTTATAAAGACAATTATATAATAACGGTATTATGCCGGAGTTAAGCTTATCTTTAATTTTCTTCAATTTAACTCGAAAAGAGGCCTCTTTAAAAGGCTTCCCATCTACATAATTTATATATTCAACAGCATCATGCCCCATCTTTTCAATACAAAATTGGAGAGCATAAGCTTGCAACATAGTACCATAATTATGGCCTGAATGATATGATATTAAACCTATTTTCTTATTTTGTTTCATTATCTGTTTCACTTTGCTTTACCGCCCATCATTGATTCATACAAACGCAAATAAGAATAAACCGTTGCTTGTATTGAATACTGATTTTCCGCATATGCAGAAGCCATATCTGTAAGATTACCCAAATTTGAATAATCCTTTATAATACAATCCATCTTTTTAGCACAATCTTTGGCATTTTCTTTCTCGAAACAATATCCATATTTTCCTCGTTCAACGACTTCCGTTGGACCATCACCGGAAACCAAAACGGGAATTCTCGCAATCATTGCTTCTACCACAGTTAAACCAAAACCTTCGTAAATAGACGGCTGAACAAACAAATCATATTCATGTAAATGCGCATAAATATAATTTCTATCTTTCAACCCCAGAAAATTCACATTGCCTTGTAACCGATATTTTTCAACTAAGGATCTTAAATAGTTTTCGGACTCGCCTTCACCTATAAAATCCAGCGATACATATCTGTTATACTCATATACCAATAATTCAAGAGCTTCCAGTAAAATATGTTGTCCTTTCACTAAATGATCCAGACGACTTACCATTACCAAACGAAAAGGAGAAGATGCGGTAAAACATTCTTTCCTTTTTATACGATCTGTATGTATGCCATTCCATATTAATTCCGGATGAAAAGAAGTGCGGTTTATTATATCTTGTTTTACAGAATCAGAAATTGCTATAATCTTATTAAAACAAGAAAAATACTTACCATCCACGCCTACCGTATGGACTGTCAGACATAACTTTTTCTTGAAAAGAGGTAATAACATACCGCCTATTACATGGTCATGGCAATGCAAAATATCGGCATGTAATCCGAAAAGTATACTATTCAAATAGATAAGAAAGAAAGGATTTCTGCTACCGGGATTTCTGCCAATACGCACAACCTGTATCTTTTTATCTAAAGATTGCAACAAACGCTCATCTATCAAATCATTTATTATAATCAATGCGACACGATTTCCTTCAGCTACTTGTTGATTGGCAATATCAACCAACATTGTCTCCGCACCTCCTGTCGTAAATGAGCAAATCAAATGAACAACAAACATTAAACAGATTGTTTATAAGCACTTATCAATTCTTTTAAACGATCACGCAAGAACAACACGCCAACCGGAACAATCAATGTAAATACAATGATAAACAATCCGGCATACAACTTTCTAGGACCTACCGGATATTGCTTTACAAACGCCTCATCTATCAGTTTAGCCTTCGTTTGATCCAATCCCATAGATAACGCCTGTTCTTCTCTTTTTTGCAATAACAAAAGATAAACGGCTTGCGTTATTTCTTGCTGTCTTTTAAATTCAACATAAACACGTTCTTGCACAGGAACAGCTCCCATCCTATTTAATAGCTGTTGTTCTTTATTTCTTAAGTCCGTTAATGTAGAAACCATTCCAGCCCTAGCGTTTGCTATGGTCAGAAAGACATTTTCTCTCAACCTGTCTAATTTTTCATTCATTTGCAAGACCAGAGGGTTGTCAGCACTCGAGTTTTGCAATATCTTATTTCTTTCCAGCAAAGCATCATTATAGACAATCAGAGGGCTTCCTTCCGCGTCTTGAGACAACATCAGCGGTACCAGATTATATTTATTCTCCGGTTTCTTCACATAAGCATCCATCAAATTAACCACCTGAGACTCTGCCTCCATTTCTATAATTTTCGATTGAAGTTCTTTCATCTGCTCCGAATACATCTGAACATCATATTCTATAGCAGTCATTTTATTCTTCAATTTATATTCTTCAATAGCCCTTTCCGTTTTATTCAGATCGTCAATGACAGCTGCAATACGAGAATCTAAAAACGTGATCATTTTCCTTGCCTCAGCCTTATTATAACTATCAGACTGTTCATTATATATTCTAACCAATGTAGTCAGAATATCTATTCCCCGTTGCTTTTCATGATCATCGCAAGTAAATTCCAACATATTTGAAAGCTTAGATACTTCTTCTATCGTAAAGCTATTTATCATATTTTCAGCGACCCAACGCACAGGTTGTATCAAAATATCCAAATCAAATGATGTCTTTGGCCCGTTTCTAAAATCCAGCGTAAATACTCCTTGCGGCAATTCCAACCGGGCAGGCAAAGAAGAAAAAGTATCTTTTCTTTTAGGAGACTTTACTGTTATATTGCCTTTGGCGTCAACAGAAACTTTTAGTGCAAATCTATCCTCCAATGACATCATTGTTGCAGAATCGGCTGTAACTATCAATGGGGAATTGGTATATAGCTTATGCCATGAAAAAGGTTTGGTATACGCTACATTTATACCCAACTCCAAAATCATCTTAGTAAAAAGTGCATTTGATGAAAAAGCCATAATTTCATCATCTATATTAATTCCTCCGCTACCACCGGTACTTAACCCAAAAGATTTCATTAGTCCGGAAGCTTCCCCCATCGAAATACCACCGCCCACCAAATCTTTATTTTCCTGCAGTTGCACACTGGCATACATTTCATAGGTTTTCGGATATAGTAACAAATAGAGTATTGCCAAAATAATAGATACAACAAAAGCACATACAAAATATTTCCACTGATGTATATAGTAAACAATAATGTTTTTCAATTCCACAGTTTCATTATCAACAACTTTATTGCTCATAACTTATTTCTTTGAAGTATTAATAATCGTAATAACCATTGATGTTATAATTGATACGGCACTGATCACAGAAGAAAAGACTGTGATACTGTACTGTTGAGCCTGACTATAACGTGAATTTTTCTTTTTTGCCTTATTGGGTTCCACATAAACAACATCATTCTGATGCAGATAATAATAAGGAGAAGCAAAGACTGCCGGATCTGTCAAATCCAAACGTGCCATTTCCTTTTTTCCATTCTCATCCCTTATTACCAGAATATTCTTTCGGTTTGCATTAATAGTCAAATCTCCCGATTGTCCAATAGCATCCAGAATAGACAAACGGTCATTACGTGCATTTAATGACCCTGGCCGGTTAACTTCACCCATCAGAGTAACTTTAAAGTTTGAAATCTGGACATTCACCAAAGGGTCTTTCACGTATTTGGAAATTCTTTCTTCCAACATTTTGCTCAATTCCTGTTTTGTCAGGCCTGCAACATGCAACATTCCCAGTACCGGGAAATTAATCATTCCCTCTTTATCCACCAGATAATTATATAATGATTGAGATGCAAAAACAGGTTGATCTCCTTGCTGCGGATAGGCATAGGTAGGAGGATTAAACGGGGTAACCACAGAAGGATCCCATGCAGTAACAGTGATGTTCAACAAATCATCCGGAACTATTTTTGTATTATAAGATTGATTCATTGCTTCTATTTGCTCGGGTGTTAATGAATCAATCCCCTGAAAATAAACGACATCTTTTGGCGTTCCGCACGCCCCTAATAACAAGGCAAGCACTACTACTGATAATAATTTCACTCTCATAAATTTTAGTATTCTTCAAATAAGGTGCAAATATACTACTTTTAAACTAGCGGAGAACATCAATAAGTGTTCCGAAATTTAAAGTTACATTAATAACGATGCAATACTTGATATATTGCTGCACAAGCAACCAAAATTATCAATGCTTTTACAGCTTATTCCTGAATTATTGCGTAAGTTTGCCACAAAACAAATTGATTCATGGTTGAAATTGGAAAATATAACACGCTCAAAATAGTAAAAGATTTAGATTTCGGCGTTTATCTGGACGGAGGAAACGGTCTGGAAATACTTCTGCCTGCCCGATATGTCCCTAAGAATGTAAAGCCGGGTGACGATGTGGAAGTATTCATTTATCACGACAACGAAGGACGCATTATTGCTACGACAGCCAAACCATTTGCCATTGTAGGAGAATTTAAATACATGGAAGTTAAGTCGGTAAACAATACCGGAGCTTTTTTAAACTGGGGCATAATGAAAGATTTACTTGTCCCCTTTAAAGAACAAAAAATGCCTATGCAAGAAGGCAAGTGGTATTTGGTATATGTACGTTTAGATCATGTTACGGGACGAATTATGGCTTCAGCCCGTATCGAGAAGTTTTTGAACAACACACCTCCTTTGTATGAATATAACCAGGAAGTGGATTTACTCATTGCTGATGAAACGGATATAGGATATAAAGTCATCATAAATAATCTGCACGGAGGATTGGTTTATCATAACGAAGTATTCCGCCGGTTGGAAAAAGGGGAACACCTGAAAGGATATATAAAAGAGGTTCGCGATGATGAAAAAATAGATGTCAGCCTTAGACCTCTAGGGTATAAAAAGGTAGAAGGTATTACCGATGTTATATTGGAAGCTTTAAAGGTTCAGGGAGGTTATATTCCGGTACATGATAAAAGCGACCCCGATGTTATTTATTCCCTGTTTCGTTGCAGTAAAAAAGCATTCAAACAAGCAATAGGAGCTTTGTATAAACAGCATCTTATCACATTAGAAAAAGACGGCATCCGCCTCAAAGAATAAAAATTTTCTAAGAATAGACAGACAATTAGCCCGGGCTTTATTCCAAAAGTCCGGGCTAATTGTTTTTTTGTGCCTGAAAACTAATTGGTTTCTCCCCACTTATTAAATCCATTCTCCTGACATTTTATGGAAAAGATCCCGCATTTTTATTCTTTTGACCTAGGTCAAAATTGTTTTTGAGCCAGGTCGAAATTGATTTTGAGCTAGGGCAAAATTGATTTCGAGCCTGGTCAAAAGAATAAAAGTGCGGATATTTTTTGCTAGATGATGCGCTATTAAAAATTAAAAGTATTTGTTTTTATGATTAACTTACTGCCACAACCAACTGATATTTACAAACTCTTTGTATCTTTGTAGAATTATCTCTAGAACTTAATTACTTAAACAAACAAACAAGATGAATAAATATTTTATTCTTGTAACATCAGCCCTATTTTTGGCTGCATGTAACGAAAAGCCAGGTTATGAGATTGCCGGTACAGTAACAAATGCCGATCTAAACGGCAAATACGTTTATATGTATGAATATGGCATGAATGATTCCGCGCCGTTAGACAGCGCTTTAGTGCAAAACGGTACATTCACATTAAAGGGAACACAGGACGCTCCCGCTCTCCGTACATTAGCATTCGCTAAGGATGTAGTAGAGCCTAAACGTGCAGCTTATGGAGAAAACGCTCCTTTCACCAGCACATTCGTATTGGAAAACGGGAAATTGCAAGTAGTCCTTGACCAAGTTTCCTCGACATCCGGTACTCCCGAAAATGATGGACTGACAGCTTTACAGGCACAGATGAAGACTTTACGTGCCGGCATTGAGCAGCTTTCCGCTGAGATGAAATCTGACGATGTGGAAATAGCTAAAGCTGCGGAGAAAAAAGCAGACGAGATCGACCAAAAAGTAACCGATGCCGTTAAAGCCTACATCTTAAACAATCCGACAAAACAATCTGCCGCTAAATTATTGTACGATTTCCGTTATAGTTTGGATGAGGCTACTCAAAACGAGATCATTGCTAAAGCAGATGCCGCATTTAAAGCTGTTCCGAATATTGACAAGCTGATAGCTCATCTGGACGTATTGAATACCGTAGCCGTAGGCAAGAAATTCGTCGATTTCGAATTACCCGATGCAGATGGAAAGATACATAAACTTTCAGAATTCGTTGGCAATGGAAAGAATGTAGTATTGATCGATTTCTGGGCCAGCTGGTGTCCTCCTTGCCGCCGGGATATGCCAAATCTGGTAGCTGCTTATAAGAAATATAAGAACAAAGGATTCGATATCATAGGTATCTCTCTGGACAGTAAAGCAGAGGCTTGGGCTAAAGGTATAAAAGACTTGAACATCACATGGACACAGCTTTCAGACCTGCAAGGCTGGAAAAACTCGGGAGCGGCGCTTTATGGAGTAAACAGTATCCCTCATACCGTATTGGTAGATAAAGACGGAACGATCATCGCCAAAGGCCTGCACGGAGAGGCAATTGATGCTAAACTACAAGAAATAATTAAATAATTCTATGTCCGTTAAAATTACTTTAAAATGGAAGAAAGATTCCACATTTGAGACAGAGCTGAATGGACATCCCATTACAATAGATACATCCATAGAAAATGGAGGCAACGATGAAGGGCCACGCCCCAAGGCACTTATGTTAATAGCATTAGCAGGTTGTACAGGCATGGATGTAGCGCCTCTTTTCAGAAAGATGCGCATACATTTCGACAATCTATCTATTGATGTAACAGCAGAGACATCAGATGGGATACCAATGGTATATACAGCTTTTCAAGTAACTTACCACGTCACAGCCGATCCTGCCGACAGCAACAAAATAATAAAAGCAGTCCGTTTGTCACAAGAAAAATATTGTGGCGTAACACTTATGATGAAAAAAATAGCTCCGGTGACTTGGCAAATAATATTGAACAATACGTTACTTAATCTTAACGAAGAGAACAAATAACAAATCTTGCCGTTGCAGAGCTAAATTAAAAAAATTATCTTTGTGCGGTTTTTAAAGAAAGTAATAGTACTATAATATTAGCATAAAATTTCATTACTCTTTAATATAATAAATTAGCGATTATGATTTATTCACATGAAGTTCAACACATGTGTGTTGTAAAGAAGGGAGCTAACCACCAGTGTGCTCCGATTCCTGAAGAAGGAAAGTGGGTTAGAGCAACTCAGATTTCTGACATCTCTGGTTTGACTCACGGTATCGGTTGGTGTGCACCAAAGCAAGGTGGATGTAAGCTGACATTGAACGTTAAAGAAGGAATTATCCAGGAAGCACTTGTAGAAACAATCGGTTGTTCCGGTATGACTCATTCTGCTGCTATGGCATCAGAAATTCTTCCGGGTAAAACTCTGCTGGAAGCATTGAACACAGACCTTGTTTGTGACGCTATCAACACGGCAATGCGCGAGTTATTCCTGCAGATCGTTTATGGTCGTACACAGTCTGCATTCTCAGAAGATGGTCTGCCTATCGGTGCAGGTTTGGAAGACTTAGGTAAAGGTCTTCGTAGCCAAGTTGGTACAATGTACGGAACATTGGCTAAGGGTACCCGTTATTTGGAAATGGCAGAAGGATATTGTACCCGTATGGCATTGGATGCTGATGACGAAGTAATAGGTTATGAATTTATCCACCTTGGTAAATTCATGGATATGGTAAAGAAAGGTATGGATGCTAACGAAGCACTGGAAAAAGCAAAAGGCTCTTACGGTCGTTTCAAAGAAGCTGTAAAATATATCGATCCTCGTAATGAATAAGAAAACATTGACACGCGTCCTCATCGGGCTAATCATAATTACAACAATCGCTTCGGTTATTGCTTACTTCGTAATGAAGCCTGAGAAACCGTGGATGGCGTTTTATATGGCCTGTTGTGGTGGTGTACTTGTTTTCAACTTTCTAGTATCTTTATTCCTGGTAAATAAGAATTTAAAAAAGTAAAAATAATATGGCTTTATTTGAAAGTTATGACCGTCGTATCGATCATATCAACGCGGTTTTAAAAGAATATGGTATCAACGGTATCGAAGATGCAAAAGCTATCTGCGACACTAAAGGTATCGATCCTTATACAATGTGTAAGGAAACACAACCTATTTGTTTCGAAAATGCTTGCTGGGCTTACGTTGTAGGTGCTGCCATCGCTATTAAAAAAGGCTGTACAAATGCTGCTGACGCTGCCGAAGCAATCGGTATCGGTCTGCAAGCATTCTGTATTAAAGGCTCTGTAGCTGATGATCGTAAAGTAGGTATCGGACATGGTAATCTGGCAGCTCGTTTGCTTCGCGAAGAAACAAAATGTTTCGCATTCCTTGCAGGTCACGAATCTTTTGCAGCAGCAGAAGGTGCTATCAAGATTGCAGAAATGGCAAACAAGGTTCGTAAAGAACCATTGCGCGTTATCCTGAACGGTTTAGGTAAAGACGCAGCTAAAATTATTTCCCGTATCAACGGTTTCACTTATGTTCAAACTCAGTTCGATTATATGACTGGAGAAGTTAACGTAATCGAAGAGAAAGCCTACTCAACCGGTTTGCGTGCTAAAGTTAAGTGCTACGGTGCTGACGATGTTCGCGAAGGTGTTGCCATTATGCGCAAAGAAGGTGTTGATGTATCTATCACAGGTAACTCAACAAATCCTACTCGTTTCCAACATCCAGTTGCAGGTACTTATAAGAAAGAATGTATGGAAAATGGTCACCCATACTTCTCTGTTGCTTCCGGTGGTGGTACAGGTCGTACCTTGCATCCGGATAATATGGCTGCAGGTCCTGCATCTTACGGTATGACAGATACTATGGGCCGTATGCACGGTGACGCTCAGTTCGCTGGTTCTTCATCAGTTCCTGCTCACGTAGAAATGATGGGATTCCTCGGAATGGGTAACAACCCTATGGTAGGTGCCAGTGTTGCTGTAGCAGTTGCTATTGAAGAAGCTATGAAGAAGTAATTAAAAACTTCATTATATATAAATCCCTGTAACCTTTCAGTTACAGGGATTTTTGTTTTCTATAGCTCAATATTAGCTTTGCTTCAATCTGAAAAGGTCTAAGATTTAGAACAAAACAGAACTAAAGTTGTTATAATAACAGGTAGCAAATAAAAAGTTCATTCGCATAAGGAATTATAACAGGGATTTAATTATTTCACAAAACATGCAAATACGATAAGCAATGACATCTAAAACAGGTAAATGTTTGACGGGCTTCATCTTGTTTCCGATGATATTCTTCTTGCTACTCTCCTGCCCTACCAAGAGAGAATTCAAGCAGATGTTGCATATACCTGTGCGGACAACCAATATCGAGAATTGCAATAATACACTCAACACCTGTATCTTTGAAGTTTCTTCTTCCTGTAAAGAGCAGGATAAAATTCAATATACATCTCTATCCGATTTTTTCTCAACAGACACACATATTTATCTTCCGATCCGAATAATCCGGTCCGAACAAGTAAGGCGAAATACAGATGCATTCATACAAACCTCACTGTTCATCTGTTATCGTAAACTAATTATTTAAGATTGCGTCACAATAAAGCCCTCGATAGACAAAAAAACTTAAATAGATTAGTTCACTTACAAATACATTTAGAATATGATAAATCATAATAAACAGGAGATGTCTTATACATACTCCATGATCGGCTTATTTACCCTT
Source organism: Parabacteroides bouchesdurhonensis (assembly GCF_900186615.1). Classification (GTDB taxonomy): domain Bacteria; phylum Bacteroidota; class Bacteroidia; order Bacteroidales; family Tannerellaceae; genus Parabacteroides; species Parabacteroides bouchesdurhonensis. The sequence goes on along the minus strand of NZ_LT896588.1, from coordinate 2,420,072 downwards.
TCATTACGATTAGTAGTTGGATGGACTTATTTTTCTGCATTTTGGAGACGCCTTATTTTAGAAAATAAATTAATACCGGATGCAACGGGTTATGTTGGAGAAAAATTCAATCATTTTCTACCGAATGCTCTAGGTATTAAACCAATGATCGAATATATGGTTACCAACCCTGACATTTTATGGTGGGCAATGGTGATTTTTACAATTATAGAAGGAATAGTCGGATTATTAATCATGTTGGGATTTCTCACGAGACTGATGAGCATTGGAATATTTGGATTGGCAACCGGTATTTTATTGGGTTCCGGGTGGTTGGGAACAACTTGTCTCGATGAATGGCAGATCGGAATACTGGGAGCAACTGCCGGTTTTACCTTATTCTTATCAGGAGGAGGAAAATACTCGCTGGATTACCTGTTAATCCCTAAAATTCCATTTATACAAAATCGTTCATGGACAAGATGGCTGACTTCTGGCATTCTTCCTGTAAAAACAAACACACTAAGTAAAATTGCCGGAATAGGAGCATTTGCCTTATTGTTCCTAACGCTTGCAACCAATCAGATATTCCATAACGGCGTTTGGGGCAAACTACATAACAAATCGGTTAAACCCAAAATAGAAATATCGGATGCAACTATTAACAACGGCAAATTATCCTTTTCTGTTTATCGCGTAGAAGGCGCAGATGTATACGGATCTTTCTTAATCGGTATTACTTTAAAAGACCAAAAAGGAAATGTCATATTACATAAAGATAGCGAAGATTTAGCTCATTTTCCGGAATCCAGTATTCACAACAAATATATAGCCAAAGTAACTCCGGGAAAATACAGTCTGGTTATTCCACTTGGAAGTAAAGCTGGTATAACAATCGATGACAGTTCTATAGCCAACATTACCAAAGGCGAATATGAACTGATTCTGACTGATATAAGCGGTATTACCTGGCAAAAAAACATAACCTATTAATATATCGATATAATGACTTTAAACATTGATCAAAGCACCTGTATTAAATGTGGAAAATGCGTAAAAGTATGTCCATCAGGTATATTTACACAAGAAAAGACGAAAAAGAATATCGGCTTAATACATATCAACACCTGTATCGTCTGTGGGCATTGTGTAGACGTATGCCCTACAGATTCAGTACAGCACAGTGATTTTCCATCTGAAAAGATACACACAATTGATTATGTTAAAATGCCTACCCCTGAACAGGTTATGCTATTGATCAAATCACGTCGTTCCAATCGGTCTTTAACATCGAAGTCGATACCTGAAGAGATATTGAACCAGATTATAGAAGCTGCCAATTATGCGCCGACAGCTTCTAATGCGCGGGCCGTATCTTTTACTATAATCACTGATCCGGAAAAATTACTCTGGGTCAGCGATTATACAATCGGTGTATTCAGTTCTTTAGCCAAAGTTTTACTGAATCCGATAGTAAAATGCATACTTAAACCTTTCATTAAAGGCGTTTATAAATATGTACCAGCCTTTGAACGTCTGAAAACAGAACACCTTGCAGGAAACGATCCTATCCTGAGGAACGCAACGGCACTATTGTTTATCCATACGCCCAAATCCAACCGATTCGGCTGTGAAGACTCAAATCTGGCTTATCAGAATACCTCTTTAATGGCACAATCTCTGGGTATAAGCCAGATATACATGGGATTCGTTTTAACTGCCATCAAACAAGAAGGAAAAGACACTCTGGCCCGTAAGCTTGGAATAGATGGAAAAATACATGCAATCATGGCACTAGGAATTCCGGCTTTCAAATATCCGAAATACGTGGACAGATAATAATAGCATTTTTATCTTTCCAAAATAATCTTTACCTTTGCATCGTCTAATTACAGAATTACTCCGATGAAAATATCTGAATAACCAATCTACAATGGGTTTTTAATTGTCCGGCCGGGTAGCATAACAGTCTCACTTGGTGCTCATTTCCATATACGACAATTAATTCAGATATCAGTTTACATATAATTCGTATGACACGAGCATAATTGTATGCCTGTTTAACTGTTTCCGGCCCATTTCCTCCCGGCCTTCATCATTATATTCAAAACTTAATTAATCAATTATGAGTATAGTTGTAAAAAACTTGACATACAGGCATTCGGATAATACCATTCTGTTTAAAAACATCAGCTTTAGCATCAATAAAGGTGAGAAAGTAGCACTTATCGGAAATAACGGTTCAGGAAAATCTACTCTATTATATTTAATGCAAAGGTATCTAAATGTGCAGGAAGGAGAAGTTATTATGTCTTCCCCCTCCTACTATGTACCTCAGCACTTTGAGCAATATTCCAAACAAACGGTAGCTGAAGCATTAAAAGTAGATGACAAAATTAATGCTTTACATTCTATCTTAAACGGGGATGTTACTTCTGAGAATTTTTCGATCTTGAATGAAGATTGGAACATAGAAGAAAAAAGTTTGGCAGCCTTATCTTTCTGGGGATTAAGCCACATTCCGCTACATCAAAAGATGGAGACATTAAGCGGTGGAGAAAAAACAAAAGTTTTTCTTTCCGGCATTCAGATTCATGCTCCAGCAATCCTTTTGATGGATGAACCGACCAATCATTTAGATAAACCAAGCCGGAATAAGTTATATGACCTTATAACAACATCATCTGCTACAATCATAATAGTCAGCCACGATCGTATATTATTAAACCGGCTTTCCTATATTTATGAGTTGGAAAACAATGGAATTACAGCCTATGGAGGAAATTACGATTTTTATAAAGCACAGAAAGAGCAGCAACAGACTTCTCTCCTGACTCTATTAAACAGTAAAGAAAAAGAGTTACGACTGGCTCGAAAAGTAGCACAAACAATGGCAGAGAAGAAACAAAAACATGATTCACGCGGTAAAAAGAACAATATTAAAAAAGGGATTTCCCGCATGGCAATGAATACATTACAAGATAAAGCAGAAAAAAGTACCTCAAAGCTTAAAGAAGTACATGAAGAAAAACTAGCCTCTCTGTCTGGTAACATTGCAGAATTGCGTACATCCATATCCGACATACAAATGATGAAAATAAACTTCAATTCTTCGGATTTACATATTGGTAAAATATTGATAACCGCAAATGACATAAACTTCCGCTATGGAAACCATTTTATATGGGAAAAGCCTCTCAGTTTCCGAATCAGGAGTGGTGATCGCCTGTCTATCATTGGGAATAATGGTAGTGGGAAAACCACCCTTCTGAAATTAATAACCGGTCAATTAGAACCAAATAAAGGTTCTATTGACCGAACAGAAATCAGCAGTCTTTATATTGATCAGGAATACTCTATCATCCGGCAAGAGCTTTCCATTTATGAACAGGCACAAATGTATAATCTTCGTCATTTTCCGGAGCATGAAGTAAAAATGATACTAAACCGTTATCTTTTCCCTTATGATACATGGAATAAAAGCTGTGCCTTATTAAGTGGTGGAGAGAAAATGCGTCTTATGCTCTGTTGTCTGATGATAAGCAATCAAACTCCCGATCTCATTATTTTAGATGAACCTACAAATAATCTCGATATACAGAATATAGACATTATAACTTCTGTTTTCAAAGAATATCGAGGAACTATACTGGTTGTTTCACACGACACACGATTCGTTAAAGAGATAGGAGCTGCCGACACCTATATCGAATTACATTAATTCATACCTTTGTAGCAGTTAAACAAAAAAATATGAATATCCTACTAGATGTACATACACATACTTTAGCCAGCGGACATGCTTTTAGCTCATTACAGGAAATGGCTCAGACTGCCTCAGAAAAGAAGTTACAGATACTCGGAATAACAGAACATTCTCCGGGCATTCCGGGCACTTGTGATCCTATTTATTTCCGCAATCTGCATGTTGTGCCTCGCCTGATGTATGGAATAGAACTGTTACTTGGAGCAGAATTGAACATTATAGACTACAAAGGAACAATAGACCTACCAGAAAGTTATTTTCCTTTGTTGGATATAAAGATTGCCGGTATTCATTCTCTTTGTTACACACTGGGGACAGTAGATGATAATACTTCCGCAATTATAGGTGCGATTCAAAACCCGTACGTAAATATAATCAGTCATCCGGGAGATGGAACTGCGCTCCTTCATTTTGAGCCTATTGTTTTGGCGGCAAAGAAAAGTCAAACTTTACTGGAAATAAACAACAGTTCGTTGAATCCGGCACGTAAAAAACCGTTAGCCCGAGAGAATAACCTGGAGATACTAAGACTTTGTAAACAGTATAATGTTCCGGTTATACTTGGCAGTGATGCTCATATTTCTTTTGATATAGCCAGATATGACCATATTTACGAATTACTCAATATTACCGAATTTCCGGAAAGCCTCATTATGAACGATAAGGTTGAACTATTTAAAAGATTCATAAGACAAAAATAAAATCCTCCAATAACCACTCTTAAAAATGGTTATTGGAGGATTTTCATCTATCTGCTATTCTACTTGCAATGTTCTTTAATCAACTTATCAGCTACAGGATCACCTAATTCTTTTGCTTTTTGAAAAGCCTCACAAGCCTCCGCCTTTTTCTCTTGACGGATAAAGCAAACACCTTTCAACCGATAACAAGCAGCAAAATCCGGAGCAATCTTCAAAGCCTTATCAATACTTTCAAGAGCTTTATCGTATGTCTGCATACGGACATAAACAGAAGCTTCTTCTGCATAATAATTCGAGTCTTGCGGCTTCATCTTAATCGCCATCTGAATATCAGCCAAAGCACCCGCTAAATCACCCTGACGGAATTTGGCTTGTTCCCGGTAATAATAAAAAGAATCCGAAACTTTGCCTCCCATCAGATTAAAATAAAGATTATAATCGTCAATAGCTTCTTTATATTGCATTAACCTCATTCGCAAATCAACACGTTCCAACACAAAAGTTGCAGCTTCCGGCGACGGAGTTGTACCACATTTAGCAACAGCACTGTCAAGCAACATAATCAATTCACCAAAATTGGCCGACGGCATGTTTTCTCTTGCTTTAGCCGCCATATAAAAAGATGACGGGGAAGACTGATTACTATTATTTACCTTCATATAATTATTATAAGCTTCCTCATAATTTTGACGAGAAAAATAGATATCACCCATTAATTGATGATATAAAGGTTGATCATCTTCTTTAATAGCTTGTTGAAGTGCTTCCTGCGCGGCATTAACTGTCCATTTATCATTTGCTAAAGTAGTATCAGCCGATACACTGTAAATAAGTTTTGCTTTATTAAACCACATATCACTCTTTCTCTCCATGAACTTTCCGGCAGTTGCTATGTCTTCTAAAGCTAAATCAAGATATTTCTGTTCCTCCGCAGGACTTGATGCCAATTGTGCCCGATAATGCGCATAATGCGATGCTCTATTCTGATAGCCATCTGCTGTATTAGGGAAATGAGCAATAAAATCATTTAATGTATTCAGATATTCTTTCGCATCTTGCGTACCGGAATGCAAATAGAGCGACACCAATGCCTGATCAACCTCTTTCGGCCATGCTTTTCGTATTCCGATATTTGTATAAGTTATATTAAATGCATCGGCAGAAGTCAAAGCCAAACTATTTGCATAACCGGCAGATACGGCGTATGAGTTTTCTTTTTTTCCAGAAGCATCCTCTTGTGCCAATCCGAAAACCTCCCCTTTTTCATTCAACAAAGGAGAATTTACTTCTGATGCTTCCAATGGAAAGCTAACTTTATAGTAATTATAACTATCTTTTAATTTGGAAACTTCTATAACTTGCCCTTCTTCAAAAGAAGATACTTTTCCTGTTGTATATGGTAACAAATATACTTTTTCATCAACTTGTATAGGGACAGATACCAAAGGGAAAAAAGTAACCTTCTTCGGCGCAGACACCTGGAATTTAATAACATCATATAATTCGTCTGCTCCAAGAATAAGAGATACCGGCATAGTGTTTCCTCCGGCATCAGTTACAGTTGCTTTATGAGCATTTTTAAAAAGAGAATAAGCAGAAAGAGCTTCGCCGGTTTCACTTATAAAAAATCCGGTTCCTTTGTGCAATACTGTATTATCATTTTTATACGTAGTAACAGTCAGTACAGCGTTTTTTTCCTTCTCCATCCATTTGGGAGCTTTCTTTTGTGCTGCCAGCGTAACAGCATAGCAACAGACCAACACAAATAATAGTATTCGCTTCATTTTTTTCCATGTTATTAGACACTGCCGCAAAAATAATGATATTATCCAACAATATACGCGTTATTGTGTTTTTATCTTTTGGTATGCCGCTTTTCTGATTTGGTATTGGTAAGACAGACATGCAAAAACAAAATAAACGATACATTGTATCCATAATGTTATATAATCCATACGTATTTGTTCAAGCGATGCCCCCATAGAGCTTAACTGTACATAACCTAATGTAGCCGGTGGTGCCGGTACGATATAATGAGCCACCTTCCAATACCATGGCATCAATTCCATAGGATAAGAAACTCCGGACAGAAAAATAAATCCGACAGAAAAAAAAGCAATAAATAAAAGTGGTGCTTCGGAGTCTGTAAAAAAGACAAATAATCCTAATCCCCAAAAACTGGTAGCCAGAATGAACGGAACAAGTAAAGCTATAACATAAAAGGGATTTCCCAAGTCCGGCATATCAAACAATAAAGTGATAAATCCTAACAGAAACAGACAAAAAACAGCATACAATACTAGATATACAAATGTTTTTGCAGCAATTATACGTGAGACCCTCCCGAAAGAAATACCCTCGGTTGCATAACAGGCAATAGAACCGGTTTCACGTTCCTTTCCGCTTATCATTCCTATCAACATTAATAATGTCTGGAAAATAATAACGATCAGAACGGCAGGAATAAGATAAGTGCCATACCCTTCCGTAAAATTATACAACGCAGTGCCAACTACAGTGACAGGCTGTGCAGAAGCCAATTGTGTAGCCGAACCTGACGGCAAAAACACAATCATATTAGGGCGATAATTCTCATTCAAGGCTAGCATTGCCGCCGAAGAGGCTTCCTGCATCGACATGTAATAAAGAAAAGCACTGGTAGTTTCGTAGGCAATAAATATAGACTGTTCGCCACGAGAAACACGATCTTCGAAATCTTCGGGAATATAAATGATTCCAACCGCCTCATTATTTTTCATCAGAACCTGAGCTTCCGAATAATCAACTCCATCCGTAACCACTTCAATTTGAGGAGTCGTATTAAGATACCGGATAAACTGCCTGCTAAGCTCGCTTTTGGAATAATCAACAATGGCTACCGGTGCATTACGGACCACATCAGGGGCATACATATAATTATATAGTAAGCCATAAACAAAAATTCCTCCTATCAACACCAATAAAATAGCAAAACTGGTGAAAATGGTCCGAAACTCATTGTGTATAATTACACTTACATCGGATAAACCTTTTCTTATGTTATTCAATATTTTCATATTTGCGACTTAAAATAGCGTTTTTCAAATGCGGCAATAGCAATAATGCCAACAAAACATAAACAAACAGCAAAGAAAAATTCTGCCAAGTATAAGCAAAACCATAATCACCATACAACAAATTCTGGCAAATCACAACAAAATGTCTTACTGGAAAAAGAAACGATGTATAATAAACAGGGACAAACATAGATGCTACAGGAAATGTAACGCCTGAAAGAGTTGCACCAAGTGATCCTACCATCGACACTATACTAATTATAATACTTATAGCCGGGAACAAAGAAAATATAAAAACAGCCAAAGCCTGCGTTGCTATAATAAAAAGAATGGTTGTCAGATTTAACGGCCAAAAGCCACAGGAGAAAGGAATATTTATCACTCCAAATAAGATATAATTGGCAAAAACACCCATTATACTAAAGATAATGGTATATGGTAATAATTTCCCAAGTATAGCTATCAGCATATTCCCCCTTGCTATAGAAAGCCATTCATCACCGGTACGGAATTTAATTTCCAGACCTATTACATACACCGTCACCAATAAAACAATGACCTGAAAAAATATATAAAAGAAAGGTTGGCTCAAATAAACCGAATAATTCAAATCCGGATTAAAAAGCGGATGGTTACTCGATTTAATTGGTAACAAAAAAGTTGTAACGTCTTCCTTAGCAACTCCTATAGAAGCCGCCTGCAATACGATTGGAGCCATAGATAATGTCCGTAGAGTTGACTCAAAAGCAGAACGAACTTCTCCTCCTACACTCAACAGTGCATAATGATAATAATAAGACAAAACAGCTTCTCGACCTCCGGTTACATCCGTTTCAAACTGATCTGGTATAACAAGAAAGCCATATATTTCTTTTGATTGAACCGCTTTACGGGCTGTCTCCGCATCAGCATAATGCCGGGTAACACGAAAAGTAGGCACTGCATCTATCTGACGCGTTATTTCACGTGACATTGATGTCTGATCCTGATCCACAATTCCAACCGGAATATTTTCCATCTGTCCATTGCCGAATATTGTCGCCATAAAAAAGATGCAAAACAACGGCAATACAACACAAACGACAAAATACAGTTTTCGCGATACCATACGACGCAGTTCACGCCTGAAAACGGAGTAAAAAGCATTATGTCGTTTATTATCATTCATTGTTTATATCCGTATCAAAATCCACCAATACAGACATTCCCGGTCGTAATCCCTCTATCGGATCGACGGGTTGCGCTTTGATCTGAAATGTACGCATATCATAACTACCGGTTTGTTTTGTTGACTTCCAGGTAGCAAAACTCCCAAGCGGACTTATATAATATATTTTAAACTTAATATCTTTCTTACCGATAGCCGGTACATCCCCTTTAAAGATTCCTCCCATTTTAAAAGAAGGCAAACGGTCTTCACGGACATTTAACACTACGTGCGTATCATCTAATACAATTAAATTCATAATAGGCATTCCTGCTCCAACCAATTCGCCCCTTTTTGGAAAAATAGTAGAGATTTGTCCGGATTCAGGAGCTACAAGACGTGCATCTTGCAATAAAGCTTCTACCTCCTGCACCGTTCCGCGAGCAGCCTGAACAAGAGAACGGGCACTTTCTTTATCTTGCACTTGTGCCCCTTCTACAGCCATCTGGTATTGACTATGCGCCGCCTTTTCATTAGCAACAGCAGCATCGTAAAGAGCTTTCACCTCATCCATTCGCTGAGATGTAACGACACTATCCCGGTATAATGCCTGAATACGTTTATAGGTAGTTCCGGCAAGTTGAAGATCCGACTTGGCTTTATTCCATAATTGGAACAATGAATTAATAATCTGCTTACGAGTTCCCTCGTCCACCTTCTGGTTTTGATAAATGGCAACATCTTCCATCGCGTTAGCTTGTTGATACTTTGCTTCCGCTTCAGGACTATTGATCACCACTAGCGTATCACCTTGTTTCACAAACTGCCCCTCTTGCACAAGGAAAGTGTCCACGCGTCCGGGAAGTTTACCGGAAATCCGTATTTCTGTAGCCTCTATTTGTCCTTGCAATATCACCGGTTTTTTCCCCAGTAACAGCATGCCAACCACAGAAATGATAACAACAACAATAAGTACCACAATAAAAGAGATACTTAGATATTTCTTTGTCTTATCCATAATTTATATGATTTTATTCGTTCTGAAATATAAAATGCTCAGTCTTTCCATCCAGACGATATTGTTGGAAAGACTCAGGAGTTCCACAAACCGCCAATAGATTAATCAGCGCGACATCATACTGATAATATGCCATAAGAAAAGCGACACGGACTTTCGACAACATAACTTCCGCATCAACAACATCCGTTGATGTAGCCATTCCTTCCTGAAAAGACTTTTTACGGATACGAACCAATTCTTCACTCATCTCCATAGTCGTATTCAGTGCTTTTACATTATCAAGAGCATTTTGTATCTGGGAGTAGAATTTATCCACACCAACTTCAAGATCGGTTACAGCCTTCTCTTTACCCAAAGTAAGAGATTGGCCGGTTAGTTTAGCCTGACGTATACGTTTTTCTCTATTCAATCCATCAAAAATATTCCATGTAAAGCCCACTCCTACCATTGTACGGGGCATAAGGTATTTATCAACTCCATGAGAATACAACGTCTGTTTACCGAATAAGGCTATATTCGGTACATAGGCAGAGCGTCCTATCTGTAATTCATCATGAGCCATCTTTTCTTGCAACTTCAATTGATTTACTAAATAATTTCCGGAAGGAATCCGGTCCTTAAAATCCTGAAGAGGCGGTAATATCTCATTGATGAATAAAGGAGTGGTTGTATATATATTTTTTTCCGATTCCATACTTAAAAGTGCCTTCAAAGCTTGTTGGGCGACACCTAAATCTTTACGCGCCGACTCCAGCTCCCGTTTGGCTTCGTCCATGCTAACTTGGGCAAAAAGACGTTCAGCTCGATTTATCATGCCGTTCTGTTCAAGTTTAAGAGCTTGCTCGTAGTGGGTCTTTAAAGAGAGGAAGGTTTCTTCTTTCACGTCTACAACTCTTTGCCCTAGCCGTAAACCGAAATAGGTGGTAATTAATAATGTCTGCTGAGTAGCGTCCTCCTGACTGCGATTTACCTCAGCCAAAGCCACCATTGCTTTTCCAATCTTACTGGCATATATACGTTTCCCTCCGGTAAATACAGGCCAGGTCACGCTGGCATCAATCGTAGTTAGATTCTGGGATACGAGAGGAAATGTCAACGTGTTTGTACCGATTTTATCCAGAATAGAGGAAATAAGTTCATCGTTCGGAAGAATAGAATGGACAAAGTCCTTTGCCGGTCCGGTAAATTGGTCCAAAGGCTGTTTTACCTCCATCGGATTCGACATATGAACATACGCTCCTCCTGCATTAACCGAAGGATACCAGAAAGAATTGAGTTTCTGATGTTCATTGCGGGCAATGTCCACTTCCTTACCGGCTATTTTCAAGCTTTTATTTTCTTTATGAAGTAAATCCATGGACTGCTCCAGACTTAATTCTAATTTCTCATCCTGAGCTGATAGAGAAAAAGGGAGCAGAGACAGAAATAGCATACCATAAACGGCCACTATATTATTGCTCATAAGTAATTAGTTTTACGCGTTAAGTTTTGGTGTATAACAGATGCTCAGGATGGATTGTTCAACATGCACTTATCTCACTTATTTGTGTTTTTTCCGATTCTTTATGTTAATGATATTGAGCTAAAACCGTTTCTAATTGTTTTTTGTGTGAACATTTAAATTGGAATTGCATGACATAGTGTAAACATGATAAACTTCAGTACTGTCTCCCGAAATGGAAGGATGTCTATAACTATCACTCCCAAAACAAACGCCAAAATCTCCCTTATCTGCCATCATTCCGACCCCGATGTTACAGATTGGTTTCACGAGGGAGCAGTACTTGAAGTTTTTATTTTTATTGCTATTCCACACGATCCTCCGGAACATGCAAAATAAAAGTAGTAGCACCGATAGTAACCACAGCTCCGTCTTCTATCCGCGCCTGTTCCTTTTTTCCCAGAATAACACTTCTGAGGAACGTACCGGTAAGACTGGGAAAATCACGTAGAGTATAAATCAACCGGCCTTGTTTATCTTCCTTTACATTTATAACACAATGCTTACGTCCCATACTGGGATCACTGGTAATAATGGGCACATCTACTCCATCGGTATCTTTATTCCGGCGACCTATCACGTTATCACCCATAACAAGAGGCAAATCCTGTTTGAAAGCAAATCCGTTTTCTATCACGGAAATATAGCCGCATGAAAAGTCGGGTTCTTTTACTTCCTCCTCTTCTCCGGTTTTAGTCCGGACAGTCTTTCGTCCCAATTTTACCTTAAACTGTGAACCGCACTGAGGACATACGAATGCTATAATTTTTCCTTCGGGATATTTTGTTTCGTCAAACGACAACTGATTATCACATTTCGGACAGAATACTCTCTTCATAATTATATATCTAACAGAATAACTTATTCTTTATAATCCAGTACAAATATACATCTTTCTTTTTTACGGCCTATTATAGTCTGGCAACGGAAGGTTTATAAAAAAGAAAAGGTCATCCATCACGGACAACCAATCTTCATTGTTAACCTTAAATCTAATACCATGAAAAACACAGTGCAAATATATACATATTATGTTATGCAGCATAATATTCACAAGTTTTATCACATTACTTTAACTTTATTTAATCAAAACATGTTCTACAACATCTTTATTCTCAAATACGCGTGCAAAAAGAAAAGGCGGAGATTCGTCATAAACCTCCGCCCTCGTATTTTACAGGAAAGTTATCTTCTATTATTTAGGAAGATTTGCATCCCAGCCTGTTGTTTGCACAACACCAAAGCCAGAGTTTACTTCCTTTGAAGGAATAGGATATACAAACTTGGCTATATCAAAGTTTTTATTGGAACCATTCGTTACGTTAATTACTTCGTTTAAACGTCGGGCATCAAAGAAACGATGTCCTTCCTGGCACAATTCCAGCTTGCGTTCTTTAGCGATAACCGGTATTATCGTAGCATCTTCTTTTATTGAAGCAGCATCCAAAGAAGGATTACGTTTTGCAGCAACCTCCAGCAGGCTTTCTTTGGCAGCACTGTAATTGCCTGTTGCGGCATAGGCTTCCGCCATAGTAAGATACAGTTCCGGCAAACGTAACACGGGCAGGTTCTGGATCTGATCGTTCGAAGTGATACCTCCCATTTTACCACCGGCCCAATCTCCGCTCAACAATGACAAGCGAATATCATCGGCAGCATATTCGGCAATGGTATTCGGGTTAACAGACAGTCCGTAAGTTCCGTATAATGTGCTCAATGCGTTTGCGGAAAGATAGTCTGTTTCCGATTTAGCAATCACAAAAATATCTTCCGAAGAGATTGTCAACTCTTTAAACATCTTCTTATAATCGTCGGTAGTAGAAACAATACTTCCCTTGCGTAACTCGATAGCTTGTTTTGCCGCATTTATAGCACCTTCATAATCTTTCATATATAACCTCACGCGAGCTTCCAATGCAGAAACGGCAGCTTTGTTCATATAAAAATTACCTACATCTTCAACACCTTCTTTTGCGTAAAATTCTTTTGCCTTCACAATGTCGGAAAGAATAAATTTATAATTATCCTCTACCGAGACACGTTGTACCTGCTCAAAAGCAGCTATCGGAGCTTCTACATTTACAATACCCAAAGAACTTTTATTTTGTTCGGAGTATGGCAAACCAAAGATATTAGTCAAGATAAACGTAGACAAAGCGCGAGTACCATAGGCTTGGGCAATGCATTGGTCTACAGTGAGCATATCCGACGGTGTCAGGCCTGTAGCTGAGGTTCCTGCATGAATAATACGTGCAGAACGGTCTATAGCAGCGTATCCATATCGCCAGATTTCTTCCAGATAAGCATTTGTTTCCAAAATCTGGTATGAATAAATATCATAGAAGTGAGATGTAGCGGCAGAATGTGCTGTTAAATCGGCAGCAGCATCACCGACAGCCAAAACATCACGGCCTAAGAAACGGTAAGTACCAAGTGTGTAATAAACACCGTTCAGTGCATTGATATAATCCTGAGCAGTATTGAATGCGGCATCATCGGGGACGGATGTCGTTGGTTCTTCTGTCAGGAAATCGTTACAGGAGGTTATTGTCAACATCAGACATCCTGCTAATACTATTGAAAATATTTTTTTCATATTTGAAATCACTTTTATTTGTTATTACTTCTATTTGCCCGATCAGAATCCTAAATTCAGACCAAACATTACAGTTGTAGGTACCGGATATGCCCAAGACTGGGAACCATTTGCACGCGTCTGCGGATCAAAGCCAATATAATCTTTAGCTGTAATAGTAAACAAATTGTCTGCAGAAACGAAAACTCTCAAATTATCGATCGTCAACGGTTTCAGAATGCTTTGAGGCAATGTATATCCCAATACCACCGATTTCATTCTCAAATATGAACCGTTCATTAAGAAACGGGATGAATAGGCATTTGCATTAGATGTAGAGCCTGCTATAAATTTAGGAACATCTGTTACATCTCCCGGCTTCTGCCAACGGTTTTCATATACATAATTAGATACCGGGCCTAAGAAATAGTGACCAACCTGCATATCATAAGCAAATCCGCTGTTGTAAACTTTATTTCCTAAAGTATAGCTGGCATCAAAAGAGAAATCGAAACCTTTATAACGGAAATTCATTCCAAAACCACCATAGAATTTAGGATCGGCAGAGCCCACAATGCGCTGTCCGGCTTCGTTAATGTTGGAAGTGGTTTCATTACCTTCTTTACCTTTATACCACAGAGGATCTCCCGTTTCAGGATCAACGCCTGCATATTCCGGCATATAAAATGTATAATAAGCTTCACCTACTTTGCGGATAGTGGTTGTTCCTTCGATAGGTTTGTCGGTAGCAAGTTTAATGATTTTATTGCGGTTAGCAGTTCCTGTCAGATTTACACTCCAACTGAAATCTTTATTATTGATGATTGATGCATTGATTAAGAACTCAAAGCCCTGGTTTTCCATTGTTCCGATATTTTTCAATATAGAAGCAAAACCGGTAGTATAAGACAATGGAACGTCAAAGATCATATCTTTTGTACGTTGGTTATAATAATCAAGTTCAAAAGAGAAGCGTTCGAAAAGAACACCACTAATTCCAATATCAGCTTTACCAACCGTTTCCCATTTCAAATCCGGATTAGCAATCTGATAAGGGATAGCACCCGGTTCTGAATTATATGAATAACCATAGTTGTATAATCCCATGGCTGCAAAATAACCAATATCCTGATTACCTACAGTACCATAACTACCACGAACAGTCAGGTCTGTTAACCAACCTTTCGTATTTTCCATAAAATCTTCCTGAGAAATACGGTACTTTGCACCAACTGACCAGAAAGGTGCCCACTTGTTATTTGCTCCGAATCGGGAAGAACCGTCGTAACGGAATGATGCGGAACCGTAATACTTATTGTTATAGTTATATTCGCCATTGAAGAAGAATGAAGCCAACGTACTGGCTTTAGACATTGAACCGGCGCCCGTAGGAGTTGAAGCATTATCCAATTCAAACACAGCGTCGCTAGGATAACCACTTGCGGCAGCATATATATTTCTGAATGAAATTTTTTGTGCTTCCTGGCCTAACAATACATTTATATTATGTAATTCATTGAATGATCTGGTAAAGTTGATCGTATTCGTTATAGATAATGTAGTAGCCCGTTCCTGATTACGCTGCCCTAACATACCACTGCCGGAATATTGTGGGTTATAAATAGAATTATAGAAGAACTCGTCTAGATCAATGATATTTAAACCGGCATTTGTTTTCCAGGTTAATCCATCCATAAACTTATAGGTAAAATAAGGATTAACTACCAAAGTAATCTGTTTCTGATTCTTTTTATCCCCTTTCTCTTTATCATTCAAAGCTATTGGATTATACAATGCATCCAGGTTATAAGAGCCATCGGCATTATAAATTTGTTCAAACGGACGTAAGTCATATACAGCTACAATAGGATTTGTATATTGGCTTTCAGTCATACTATTATTAATATCGGAAAGAGCGCCGCTAACGGATAGTCCGTAACCGATGCGTCCACTATTGCCATCCAGGTTAAAGCGTCCTGAATAACGCTTCATGCCAGTACCTACAACAATACCGTCATTCTGGAAATAACCGCCGCTGATATAATAACGAAGAGATTCATTACCGCCCTGTACACTCAAATCGTATTCCTGAGTAAATCCGTTGCTTAGGATAGCATCCAGCCAATCTACACTCTGAACATTCTCTGACAGGTCAACACCGTAATAAGCATTTACATAGTCATTCAATAAAGATGCACCATCTTCCATATTAGCAGCATCGCCGGAATTTACAAGCCCTTCGGCCCAGATTGTTTTATAGTTGTCCAAATTTACAGTTTTGTAATTATTATCCAAACGACCAACAAGGCTGGAACCTACTTTAGCATTGAAATTAAAACGGGCTTTTCCTTTGTTACCTTTTTTAGTAGAAATAACAATAACCCCATTAGCAGCACGAGCACCATAAATAGCTGTAGCCGTAGCATCTTTCAAAACGGTAACACTCTCGATATCGTTCGGATTAATATTTGCCAATGGACTGGCTGCCAAATCTCCGGAACCAGCTTTACTGTATCCTCCCATTTTATCTGTATAAATGGCAATACCGTCAACTACATACAATGGCTCTGTTCCTGAATTAACAGACCCCATACCGCGTATCGTAGTAGAAGAGAATGCACCCGGCTGCCCGGTAAAGCTATTTACTTGCAAACCTGCGACAGAACCTTCCAACGATTTCATAAAGTTGGCATCGGTTCTTTTTACAAGGTTTTCACTACTTACAACCTGAGCCGCACCTGTAAAAGCAGCTTTCTTTGTAACACCATATCCTGTTACAATCACCTCATCCAAATCCTGAGTATCCGATTGCAACGAAACTGTTATACGCGGAGCTACCTTTACTTCTTGGGTAGCCATACCTATATACGAGATAATCAATATTTTCCCGTTGTCCGGTATTTCCAACGTAAAATTACCATCAAAATCCGTAACCGTTCCAACCGTTGTTCCTTTAACAACAATCGAAGCTCCTATCACGGGTTCACCATCTTCTGCAGATGTAACGTGTCCAGTTACTTTTGTAACCTGAGCCATCGCCATACTCATACTCATTATTAAGCATAGTAGAGCAAAAGTCAACTTTTTCATCATAAACACACTCTTATTTATTAAACTTATATAGAAAATAATTTCTCTTAGAACTTTATTTTGCCTTAGTCCTATCAGGACCTTTATGTTTATGAATGTTTGTGCATTGGAAGAGTATAAGAAGAGATGCGGCAACCAGTTCTATCAGAACTTAAATGTAGAAGGAGGGAATATTATAGAGTATAAATTGAAGCTGATATCATGTATTGTCTATATACATACTACATATATAAATAGAATGATTATTTAACATTTGCAGCATGATATATAGCGAAAATAAAAAAATAAACAAAATCACCATCTTGGCAAAGCTGTCAAAATGGAATAATTTATATAAGATTAAAGCTAAATAAAGTATCGTTTTAACATTTTAGCAAAAGATTCCGTATAGAAAAAATGACATTTTGATAAGCATATAGTTAAAGACAAAAAGTAAAACTGTCAATTATATAATAATTTGTTGTTTATATAGATGTTATTTCGTACTTTTGCATCCACTTTTAATACANAAATAACCGCCGCTGATATAATAACGAAGAGATTCATTACCGCCCTGTACACTCAAATCGTATTCCTGAGTAAATCCGTTGCTTAGGATAGCATCCAGCCAATCTACACTCTGAACATTCTCTGACAGGTCAACACCGTAATAAGCATTTACATAGTCATTCAATAAAGATGCACCATCTTCCATATTAGCAGCATCGCCGGAATTTACAAGCCCTTCGGCCCAGATTGTTTTATAGTTGTCCAAATTTACAGTTTTGTAATTATTATCCAAACGACCAACAAGGCTGGAACCTACTTTAGCATTGAAATTAAAACGGGCTTTTCCTTTGTTACCTTTTTTAGTAGAAATAACAATAACCCCATTAGCAGCACGAGCACCATAAATAGCTGTAGCCGTAGCATCTTTCAAAACGGTAACACTCTCGATATCGTTCGGATTAATATTTGCCAATGGACTGGCTGCCAAATCTCCGGAACCAGCTTTACTGTATCCTCCCATTTTATCTGTATAAATGGCAATACCGTCAACTACATACAATGGCTCTGTTCCTGAATTAACAGACCCCATACCGCGTATCGTAGTAGAAGAGAATGCACCCGGCTGCCCGGTAAAGCTATTTACTTGCAAACCTGCGACAGAACCTTCCAACGATTTCATAAAGTTGGCATCGGTTCTTTTTACAAGGTTTTCACTACTTACAACCTGAGCCGCACCTGTAAAAGCAGCTTTCTTTGTAACACCATATCCTGTTACAATCACCTCATCCAAATCCTGAGTATCCGATTGCAACGAAACTGTTATACGCGGAGCTACCTTTACTTCTTGGGTAGCCATACCTATATACGAGATAATCAATATTTTCCCGTTGTCCGGTATTTCCAACGTAAAATTACCATCAAAATCCGTAACCGTTCCAACCGTTGTTCCTTTAACAACAATCGAAGCTCCTATCACGGGTTCACCATCTTCTGCAGATGTAACGTGTCCAGTTACTTTTGTAACCTGAGCCATCGCCATACTCATACTCATTATTAAGCATAGTAGAGCAAAAGTCAACTTTTTCATCATAAACACACTCTTATTTATTAAACTTATATAGAAAATAATTTCTCTTAGAACTTTATTTTGCCTTAGTCCTATCAGGACCTTTATGTTTATGAATGTTTGTGCATTGGAAGAGTATAAGAAGAGATGCGGCAACCAGTTCTATCAGAACTTAAATGTAGAAGGAGGGAATATTATAGAGTATAAATTGAAGCTGATATCATGTATTGTCTATATACATACTACATATATAAATAGAATGATTATTTAACATTTGCAGCATGATATATAGCGAAAATAAAAAAATAAACAAAATCACCATCTTGGCAAAGCTGTCAAAATGGAATAATTTATATAAGATTAAAGCTAAATAAAGTATCGTTTTAACATTTTAGCAAAAGATTCCGTATAGAAAAAATGACATTTTGATAAGCATATAGTTAAAGACAAAAAGTAAAACTGTCAATTATATAATAATTTGTTGTTTATATAGATGTTATTTCGTACTTTTGCATCCACTTTTAATACAAAGGGTACTAAACAAGAAAGTCTTAAAAAATTAACTTAGTTCTGATAGAACTAAGGCTGGTAAAATTCTAAGAGAAATTATTTTCTATATAAGTTTAATAAATAAGAGTGTGTTTATGATGAAAAAGTTGACTTTTGCTCTACTATGCTTAATTATGAGTATAGGTATTGCAAGCGCTCAAACAAAGCAGATTTCCGGTACGGTTATTTCTGCTGAAGATGGAGAACCGATAATCGGTGCATCCATAATAGTGAAAGGTACCACAACTGGTACAGTTACTGATTTCGACGGTAAGTTCAATCTTACAGTCCCTGCTTCTGCCAAAACGATAGAAATTTCGTATGTAGGTATGACTACTAAAGAAGAAGCCATTAAACCGGTAATGAATATTGTAATGGAAACAGCTTCACAAAATTTGGATGAAGTTATGGTCGTTGCATACGGAACAGCCAAAAAGAGTTCATTTACAGGTTCTGCTTCTGTTGTAAAAAGTGAAGATTTAGCAAAAATCCAAACTTCTGATATTACAAAAGCTTTGGAAGGTCAGGTTGCAGGTGTGCAGCTAACCAACAATAATGGTCAGCCGGGTGAAGGTTCTAAAATCCGCATCCGTGGTATTGGTTCTATCAATGCCTCCAGTGATCCGCTAATCGTTGTTGATGGCGTTCCTTACGATGGAGACCTGAACTCTATCAGCCAGCAGGATGTTGAATCCATGACTGTGTTGAAAGATGCGGCTTCAAATGCCCTGTACGGTGCACGTGGTGCAAATGGTGTTGTTTTGATTACAACTAAAAAAGGTAAAAACGGCAAAGCACGTGTTTCTTTTGACATGAAGTTAGGAGCAAACTCCCGTGCTATTCCTGAATATGACATCATGACTAGCCCTGTTACATATTACGAAACTTACTGGACTGCTTTGAGAAATCAAGCTATTGCTTTAGGAAATGGAAATCCAGGACAATATGCAAGCAATAACCTGATAGGAAAGTTAGGTTATAACATTACCAATGTAGCCAATACAGAAGTTGTAGATCCTACCACTGGTAAATTTAATCCGAATGCAAAGATCATGTACAAAGATGACTGGGCAAAAGAATTATTCCAATCAAGCTTACGTCAGGAATACAACCTGAATATCAGTGGTGCCAACGATAAAACCAGCTATTATATATCTTTAGGATATCTGGATGATAAAGGTTATATTGTTAATTCTGATTTCAGTCGTTTTTCTACCCGTGTTCGCTTGGAACAACAAGTTAATAATTGGTTTAAAGTAGGAAGTAATTTAGCTTATGCACAATCAGAGCAGAATTCTCCGGACTTTGATGCTACTTCCGGTGTTAACATGTTCTACGCTTCCCGTATTATTGCTCCAATATATCCTATTTATGGATACGATGCTGAAGGAAACAGATTATACGAAGAAAACGGTCGTCCTGTATATGACTACGGAACCGGAACAAACAAACGTCCGGTCTTATCAATGTCTAATCCGTTGGGTACACAAAACTTAGATCAGAACCAATTTAAGAATGAAAACTTTTCAGGAAATATTTTTGCTGAAATATCTTTCTTAAAAGATTTCAAATTGACTGTTCGTGGTGGTATGGAAAACTACAGCAAGCGTCAGTTAATATATCAAAACGGGCAGTACGGACAATTTGTAGCTCAAAATGGTATTTCAACAATACAGAACGAAAAGACGCAGAGTCTTAATATGTTGGAAACATTAACATGGGAACATACTTATGGCCTGCATTCTTTTAATGTTTTATTAGGTCACGAGAACTATCAACGTAAATACGAATATTTGTGGGGTTCTAAAAACAACTTCATTTTCCCTTCTTCCAGTGAATTAGACCAAGCTATCAGCAATCCGAATGCAGGATCCGGAACAAACGAATATAACACGGAAGGTTATTTGGGACGTATTGAATACAACTACAATGACAAATATTATTTCTCTGCCAGCTACCGTCGCGATGCCTCTTCAAAATTCCATCCGGACAATCGCTGGGGTAATTTCTGGTCTTTAGGTGCATCTTGGAGATTAAACCAAGAGAACTTCTTAAAAGATGTAAAATGGATTGATAATTTGAAATACAAAATCAGCTACGGTTCTCAAGGTAATGACGGTTTGTTATTTAATGGTGAAGAAATCCTTTATCCGTATATGGACCATTTTCAGGTTGTAAACAGTGCCGGTCAAATTGCAGTAGTTAGAAACTACAAAGGAAATAAAGACATCAAATGGGAAACCAACTATAATTTCAATACTGGTATCGAATTTATGTTGTTCCAGGGACGTTTGAACGGAGGT
This sequence comes from Parabacteroides bouchesdurhonensis, assembly GCF_900186615.1. GTDB lineage: Bacteria > Bacteroidota > Bacteroidia > Bacteroidales > Tannerellaceae > Parabacteroides > Parabacteroides bouchesdurhonensis. Next base: position 2,398,829 of record NZ_LT896588.1, on the reverse strand, counting down.
ATCGATGTATTTACAAGAACAGCAAAAGACCTGTTATTCTATCGTCCATTACCATACTCCACAGGAAATAAGAGTTATCCAGACAACATCGGAGATATGCGTAACGTCGGTTTTGAAATCGAATTGAGCGGAACTGTGATGGAAAAAGATAATTTCAAATGGACAATGGGAGTTAATGCAACCCATTACAAAAACAAAATTTTGTCGTTGCCTCCTGAAAGAAAGAACACTGGTATTGTCAGCGGAAATTTCCGTATGATGGAAGGTGGTTCTATTTACGACTACTATTTAAAAGATTACGCAGGCGTTGATCCGGAAGACGGATCTGCAATGTGGTACAAAGATGTTACTGATGCCAACGGCAATGTAACAGGAAAAACGACAACCAAAGTATACAGTGATGCAACAGATTACAATCTAGGATCTGCCCTGCCGGCTATTTACGGAGGTTTCAACACGGCTGTACAATTCCATGGCATCGACTTTTCTGTAAACTTAAGCTATCAGATAGGTGGTAAAGGGTATGACAGAATTTATGCAAACTTAATGAGTTCCGGCAGTGAAGGACAAAACTGGCATAATGACATCTTAAAAGCGTGGACTCCGGAGAATAAAGAAACAAATGTTCCAAAAGTCCAGAACGCTGAAAAATATGCAAATACTGCTTCAAGCCGTTTCTTCACGAATACATCTTATCTGAATTTACAAAATATCACATTAGGATATACCTTACCTAAAGCATGGATAAATGTACTTCAACTTGAATCTGTTCGTTTTTATTTCGTAGCAGATAACGTTGCATTATTATCTAAACGTAAAGGTTTTGATCCTCGTCAAAACTGGTCAGGCGAATCAAACTATAATTATGCTGCAATCCGTACCATTTCGGGAGGTTTGCAAGTTAGATTTTAATCCATAATCTCAGACAAATAAAAAAATGAAGAAAAAATATTATATACTTACATTATTTGCAGCAACAACGCTTTCATTCAGCAGTTGTTCCGAAGATTTCTTCGATGCAAATCCGGGAGACCGTGTTACAGAAGGTCAATTAGAAGAAAATCCGAATCCGAATGCCTTGGTTAACGGTATGAATGCTTTCATGGTTCAATACAACGCATTAGGAAGGGAAAGCGGCGAAGAACGTGATAATGATTTCGGATATATGGCAACAGTTCTTTCTATGGAGCTTTGGGGCGATGATATGGTTCAATACACCTCCAATTATGGTTGGTATTATAACGATTACGATTTTTCCAGTCGTGGATATGAATTTATAGATGCAGCACTCCACTGGAATTATTTCTACAAACTGATTCGTACCGCGAATGATGTATTAATCGGTATCGTTGCAGACACAGACGATCCTGAAATGCTCGCTGCCAGAGGACAAGCCTATGCCATGAGAGCATTTGCACACCATACGTTGGTTCAAATGTACCAACATACATACAAAGGTCATGAAGATGCACCGGGAGTTCCTGTCGTTACAGAAGATATGACTCCCGAACAGCAAAATAATAATCCTCGCAAAAAGGTTTCTGAAGTTTACGCACAAATAGAAAGTGATCTGAAACAGGCATGCGAATTGTTAAAAGGCTGGCAAAGACCATCTATTGTATATATTGACTATGCAGTAGCTAAAGGTTTTGAAGCGCGTGTACACTTATGTAAAGAAGAATGGAAAGAAGCTGCAGAAGCTGCAGAAGAGGCCGTTGCAGGATTCCCTATAATGGACAAAGCCGGGCTTAAAGAAGGTTTTGTTAATATGGACAACAACCCCTCCTGGATGTGGGGGTCTGATGTGACTTCACAAACGGAAATAGCAATCACAGGTATCGTTAATTTCACATCGCATATCAGTTCTACAGCCTACGGTTATTCAAGTGCCGGTGAAATGTATAAAAACATCAGCTCCGAATTATTTAATAAAATTCCGGACACAGATGCCCGTAAAGACTGGTGGTGCAAATCCGACAGTTTAGTATTCGTTGTTGGAGCAGGTATGACAGAATTACCCAAATATGCGAATCTAAAATTCGGTTACTATGATACGGAAGGTAACAACTTCAACGATTTATGTTACATGCGTGCAGAAGAAATGCAATTGATTGCAGCCGAAGGTTACGCTATGAGCGGTAATTTAGCTCAAGCAAAATCCATATTGGAAGATTTTGTTCAGACCCGTCAACCGGATTACAAATGCACGGCAAACAGTGCGGCAGAAATGCAAAATGAAATCTGGATTCAACGTCGTATCGAGTTATGGGGCGAAGGTTTTGCATGGTTCGATTTGAAACGCCTAAAGAAACCTATCATCCGTAAATATGACGGCACAAACCATAATGACGATGCGTTGTATGATTTCCCGGCCGAAGACCCAATCTTCAATTTAAGAATACCTCGTGTTGAAATACAGAACAACGAAGGTATCTCCGAAGAAGACAACAATCCGATACCTAACGTTTAATCGGAAAAACCATAAAAAAGGAGCCGCATCACTTGATACGGCTCCTTTTTATATTATAAACAGTTCTCTTTTTTTTATCCGGCCACACCGTTTTTATGCCTGATTTCTTCCAAATCCCTCACGATAGTCATATCCATTATATTGCTGTAAATCTCAGTGGTTCTCACACTTTTATGCCCCAACAGCTTCTGCACCGTTGTAATATTAGCGCCATTATACAAAAGCAACGTGGCGTTTGTATGCCTGGCCGTATGAAAAGATATCTTTTTATCAATAGACGCCAGTTGGCAAATCCGGCGTAATTGCTTATTTATATTCGAATTTGCCGAAACAGGTACATTGAATAATGTTTTTCTTGCTTTACTGTGATACCGTTCATAAATAGGGATAGACTTTCCGTCAAATAACAAGAACAATGGCAGGCGGACACTTACATCCGTTTTAACCGATGAGTATATCAACCAGAGGTTATCTTCTATATGTAAGAAATTAGCATCCGTAATACTTACGATATCCGAAAAACGCAAACCGGTATAACAACTGAACAAAAACATATCCAGGCATCTCCGCAGGCTTCTTTTGCCTTCCAGGTTTAAATTCTCCAGTTTGCTTAATTCCTCAGGGGTAAGATGCGTCCGTTTCGTTTCCATGTATTTGATTTTATATTTACGAAACGGATACTTTTGCAAATCGAATAAATCCTTATTGATAGCCAGGTTTATATAGCGCTTCAGATGTTTCATATGCTTTGCTATCGTATTCCGATGATACCCCTTTTTCAGCAAATAATATTCAAAGTCGTAAAGGAAATTAAAGTTCAGATCATCAAATGCAATATCTTTCTTATAAAAAGCCAGAAGATGCAGAGTAGATAAATGGTTTTTCAACGTTGAAGGTTTCAAATTACTGTGCATTATTTCATTCTCCATAAAGGCAGAAAAGGAAGAAGGCACAACTTCCTGTTGTTTTTCTTTCAAGTTCACCAACGAAAAGGATTTCCCGCTATATATAGCATCAAGTTCTATACGTTCCAGTTCTGATATATAATTATAAAGATACTGATTTAAGGCATCCACATTAGGATGGTTCTTTATCACTTTCCGCTTATTATCCCATTGGTATGGTTTAATATAGATTTTTGTCGAAAAATACTTTTTCTGCCTGTTAAGATAAGCCTCTATTTGAATCAAGGCTTTACCTTCCGCATTCAATTGTTTTTTCCGGTTAAACACCAAATTGTAAATAACTTTCTCCATAATATACTATTATTATCAGATTAAAAACACGACGAAACAACAATATGTTTTTTGTTTATGAAAAGGTTTGTCAAAAGTTTATTACAATAAATGAACCGTTCTCAAAAAAAGCCGGCCTCTCGCCGCATGGCTAACTGCCACGATGGTTTTTCACAATTCATTGGGAATGAATTGATTTTCTAATTATTTTTGAAGGTTAATCAACCGGTCTGGTGAATCCCGTTCATGAATAAACAAGAAGCAAGGCAACCTTTTTTATTAATAAGTTTAAACCGAGTCTACCTCTTTTATTAATAAGACAAAATATAGTCAACTAAAAACGTTAACAGACAGTTCCATTCAGTTTTATCAGCTTGAAACTTTTGTTTCACCTGGATGAAACACTTGTTCCATCAAGATGAAACGTTTGTTCCACCGGCATGAAACACTTGTTCCCCCAGCTTGAAACGTTTGTTCCACGGGCTTGAAACTTTTCGGATCGCCCTGCATAAAGCCGCCGATGACGATTACATAAGAATCCGAATCTCACAATTTAATTCGCAAATTTCACATTTATACCTTTATCTTCTTTCGCTTTCAAGCCAAGTACACGTCCTTTTGTTTTTACCTTGCCGGTAATAAATTCAGGGATATTATAAGACTTCATAAAACGAAAATAGAAATCCGTTTCTTTTTGCGGAAGCAGAAATGGCTTATGAGCCTGGCCATTTTCATCAATATAGGCAAAGAACGGACGTGTATACAGCCCGTCTATCCTGCGGCTGCTAAACACGATCCAACGGCTATTGCTACTCCAGCTATGATAACTTTCCACATCGTTGCTATTCACATTCTCCAACGGGTAGCTCTGTTTACTTTCCAAATCTACCATATATAAATCCGCATCCTTATGCCAGATAGAAAAGTTACCATATCCGGATAAAGTATATAATAAATAGTTGCCATCCGGAGAAACACGGGGGAAAGAGGCACTTCTCTTATCCGAAACCGCATTATACAATGTATCTATTTCTGTCCCGAAACTACGTGTGGAAGGGTCAAATGAAACAGAACATAAACTATATTTCACCTGATCGTATTCTTTAGGCATCGGACGAGCTTCCGCCGTACAGAAATAAAGCGTTTTTCCATCCGGAGCAAATGTTGGAAATGTTTCAAAAGCTTCCCGGGAAGACAATAAAGGCGTGGTTACAATTTCATGCCTTTCCACATCATAAACTACTACATCAGAGGCAGAATCGAATACCTCTATTCGATTCTTATCATTCATATGGAATGATTGTTTTGTCTGATTCACGGAAAAAGCGATATACTTTCCAGAAGGATGCCAGGAAGGATAAACCAACGGAGAAATAGTTTGTTCCGTCTTCGTATTGAGTTTTTCAACCCGGTCGCCGTCTATCAATATCGTACAAGGATACGTTTCGCGCATATGGAAAAGCATCTTCTCCGGATTATGCATACAAAAAGAATGACAGTTTACGCAATTATTTCCACTTACCTTATTCTCGATAATAGCATCCTCCGTATAATTCTCCAAATTTCGCTGATAAATTCCCATACGGTTCCACAATTCGTAGCCAGGCTCTATTAAACGGTAAGCCAGCCAGGCATCTACCGGTTCATTAGCAACATCCATCTGAAAAGGTGCATAACCCATCCATTCTCCATCCACTTTTGCCTGTACAGTTACCGTTATTTTCTTACCGGCAGCCAATTGCAAAAGATTTTTCCATTTTGACGCAGGAATCATAAAACTGCCTTTTTTAGCCTGAACAGTAATTGTTTCAGAACCACACGTGAATAAAGCACGCGCCTCGTCACATGAGTTTTTCAGTTCAAAGTTCAACGGAGCAATATTAACAGGAATGGTTACTCTTGCATAATCCGGGAAGATTTCGGGCAGGACATCCAAATTCTTATTTACCTGCACAGTCCCGGAACATGCCATTAATCCGGCAAGCAGACATAGATATAAAGCTTTTTTATTCATTTTCCCCTCTCTTATTTAAACATAAAATAATACCAATATGTATCTCCATACGAACGGCTCATCAATCCCGGCAGTGAATTTACATTATTCCGGTTGGCAAGTACCTGTTGTTTATAATCGGCAAAACGTTGTACAATTGATTCCGAAACTCCAAAACGTTTCCAATAATCCGGTTCTCTTTCAGATAAAGTAATAATTGCTTCCTGATATGGGACAGGCAAAGAAGGCAGAAGTTCCGTACCGTAATAGGTCTCAATAAACTGCTTAAACCCATCCATATCTTTACCCAACAAATAAAAAACGCCTAAATATTGGAATGCCGTTTTATTAGAAGGATTCTGATCTACCATTTGCTTCAACTCCATGGCAAAACCATCTATCTGGGACAATGTATTATTTGCCAGCAAACCTTTGCGCATTCCTCCCAATAACGGATCGCTTTCTACCGCAACATCATTATATAAAAACTTTCGCTGCTCTTTGGCCCAGTCTTTATAAAAGGCCGTGTTTTCTAAAATAGAGATATATTTCTCGGCTATGGGATAAGCTCCATAGATAAGATTTGTTTGTATAAGGCGCTTTACCATACGGGGATTCCCATCACACAACGAAGCGATATTACTCTCGAAAGCCATTTCCTGCGCAATAGCAACATTTCCCATTGTAAAATAAATATCGCTTAATAAAGTAGACACATTCGCCGATTTATTCCATGTAACAGCCAATCCCTGCAAACCACGCTGGTCATACTTAAACGCATTATCCGCCAACAAACCTTTTTGGGCTAAAGCCATATTGGCATGACATATATATAGATAATTCGTCATAGGTTTCTTGCACATATCAAGTATCTTGTCCCATTGTTCCGTACGGGCATAATAATCCATTATCTTTAAACGATACGACTTTGCATCCCCATATAATTCGATACCTTTCCAAAACAGGCCAACAAGGATTAATAGTTGCGCTATATCCGCCAATACCAACATTTTGCGGGAAAGAACTTTCCGTCCTCGAAAAACAAAAGCAGCTAATATTGCCAAAAGCAACGATAACCAGGAATAATAGATAACGTTATCCGGTTGTAAACGTATATGGTAATATCCATCAGGCAAAAACGCAAAACGATATTCGCCGATAAAAGAATAATAAACGCTGCAAATACCCAGTAACAAGGCTACTAATCCCGTTACCAGGGAATAATACCACTTGGGAGTCCGGTTTACCGCCTCACATAGTATGACCGACACGGCAAATAATGAAAAAACAGGTCCTGCCAAAACAAACAACAGAACTGTAAGAATAATACTTGCCGTTAGTCTATAATTGATATTGCGTATTCCTAATACGGCATATAAAGCGGACAGCATCATAATAAAAGCAACTGTGCCTTGTATTATGTAGTTATAATCCAAATGGATAAAGAGTAAAGTCAAGATAGGTAAACAAGCAAACAAAAACCAACGGTTATCCGGATCAATCCTCTTCATTATTGCATTTGTAAGCATGCCCACCAGAACGAGTAAAAGTGCCGTTATTAAAGCGCCTGCATTCGGAATAATAAAGAATTGCACAAGATATTCGGCAACAACCAGAGCAAAACCTCCCGGTTGCACCAATTTTTCCGAGATAAAAGGCCAAGACTGCTGGAATAACTGATTCTGTTCAACACAGAAAAAGTGAAATTTACTGTATATCATTAAAAAGACAAACAGAAACAGAAACACGAATACATTTAAGGCCAAACTTTTATATTTTTTCATGGTATGCAAACATTAAGTATGTTTTACTAATCGGAACTGTTTATCTACACAAGCAGGTAGCTCATGCGGATAATGAGTGACATATATCAACGTTTTCCCCGGACGGGAACAAAATTGTTCTATAATAGCTGCCGCTTTCTTTTTATTGCTTATATCCAAACCATGGAGCGGTTCATCCAGAATAATCAAATCAGGATCTTTCACAAAAGCACGAGCCAGCAAAGCCAAACGCTGTTCTCCCGATGAAAGTGTGAGAAACAGACGGTCTTTTAAATTTTCTATTCCAAACACGCGCATCCATTCCAATGCTACATGCTGCTGTTCTTCATTGCATTTGCGATACAAACCTATTGAGTCGAAAAAACCGGAACCTACAATATTCAATGTCGGAACATTTTCCATATAATATAAATGCATCTCCGGGGAAACATAGCCTATGCGTTTCTTTATCTCCCAAATACTTTCACCAGATCCCCGTTTTCTGTCAAACAGATACAATGTATTTGCATACGATTGCGGATTATCGGCGTAAACAAGACTTAGCAAAGTAGATTTTCCTGCTCCATTCGGACCAAATAAAGCCCACTTTTCTCCGTTCTTCACCTCCCAGTCCAAATCCTGTAATATAACACGCGTTCCATATTTAATAGATACATGTTCCATACGGAATGTGACCTCATGGTTTGAGGGTTCTTTTTTGCTCCCTTTCGGAAGAAAATCAAATTCCTCTCGAGAGAAATCCAAATTTCTTCCGAAAGGAAATAATTTCACAATTAGTTCCGAATCTTCCAGAAATTGGATTCGTGACATGGGAGCAAGGCAAGTTTTATTATATACAGGCAATACATCCGTTACCATTTCCGGAATATCATCCGGATTAGATAATAGTAATACAACCTGTACATTTTTCAACTTTGTCATTTGTTGCAACATTTCCACCAAAAGATCACGAGACGGTGCATCCAAGCCGATGAAAGGATTATCGAGTATAAGTATTCGAGGTCTACTCAACAAAGTACGTACTATCAGGAATTTCCTCAATTCGCCACTTGATAAAAAGATGATCTTCTTGGGAAGAAGCTCTTTTATGCCAAAAAGAGACAATATTTCCATTAATTCTTCTGTGCCAACGTAATCATGCAAGATATCTTCAACAGTTGGCATATCCTCTGTCTCTGTAGAATGCCACCGTTGCTGATAATAGGAATTACGGCAATCGGCCAATGAATAGATATCTTTAAAAGCAATACTTTTTATCAACTCATTGACTTTACCCTCGCAACCATACACCACATCACCTTCTTTAATCGCATATTTTCGCTGCAGTATATCTACAAGTAAAGTCTTACCAGCACCATTCGGACCAATAACAGCCCATTGTTGCCCTTCTTCTATTTTCCAATTAACAGGGTCTATAAAACGTAATTCCGGCAAACGGGTAATGACGTTTTGTATACAGGCTATCATTTTGGGGTTTTCCATAATTTTATGCGTAATTCAGCTAATTTTCGTACCCGTTCCTCTGTGTATTTCCGATGCTTGTGTAATAACAACCTGCTTTACTCCGGCATCAATTGCCTGAAATGAATTTTCCAGTTTAGGAATCATGCCTCCCTGGATAACACCTTGCTCAACATATCTTTTAAAAGCCTCTCTGTTTATCTCAGGAATTACGCTTTCATCATCATTCTCATCCAAAAGGACACCTTTCTTTTCAAAACAGAACATCAATGTTACATCAAAATGCTTTGCCAAAGCCTTTGCAGCTTCACCGGCAATGGTATCCGCATTTGTATTCAGCATGTGTCCTTGTTTATCATGCGTTAAAGGAGCCAGCACAGGAACAACCCCTTGATGAATAAGTGATGCTAACAAATCTGCATTTACTTCTTTTACGTCTCCCACGTAACCGTAGTCAACTTCTGCAACCGGGCGTTTATCCGATCTCATCAAATTCATATCCGCCCCAGTCAGTCCTAAGGCATTAATGCCAAGAGCTTGTAGTCCTGCCACTATATTCTTATTTACCAGTCCGCCATATACCATTGTAACAATCTTCAATGTTTCCATATCCGTAATACGGCGTCCGTTTACCATTTTACTTTCAATACCTAATTGAGCAGCCAGTTTTGTAGCAGAACGTCCACCACCATGGACAAGCACTTTATATCCTTCAATAGTAGAAAAATCATGAAGCAAATTGTGAAGCGTTTTTTCTTCCTCAACAATTTTCCCACCCACTTTTATCAAAATAAGTTTTTCCATATTTTGTCCGTACCAATATTTTTGCTCCAAAGTTACTAAAAAAAGAAAGATTTATATACTTTTGCAGCATCCAACGCGGTAGTAGCTCAGTTGGTAGAGCATCAGCTTCCCAAGCTGAGGGTCACGAGTTCGAGCCTCGCCTACCGCTCTTTTGATAATCAGGTAGTTATTTCTATGAATAACTACCTGATTTTCTTTTATCCGGCATTAAATACTTCCAGAATAATAATTTCACCTTACAAATAAGATTTTAAATTACGTTGGGGGCAATCTCTATAGATAATTCACAAAGGAAAATAACAGTCTTTTCATATTCATCCCGATGATTTTGAAATATCGATTCTACAAGATCAATAAATTCAGAGTACACTGTAAGAAAATACCGTATATTTGTTGTTATATATAAAAGGACATATTAAAAACAACTATTGTAATATGAAAAAAATTAATAATGCACTATTACGCAGTGCTTTCGCAATGATTTTAGGATTTGTATTGGTACTATGGCCGGAAGCAGCCGTCACATATTTGGTTATTACCATCGGTATATTTTTTATTATACCGGGAATTATTTCACTGCTGGCCTATTTTACGCGTGACACAAAAGAAGGAGAGTTAGCTCCGATGTTTCCCCTTGAAGGTGCGGGAAGTATTTTATTTGGCGCATGGCTGGTTATTATGCCTGCCTTTTTTGTCAATATATTAATGTATATATTAGGTGCATTATTGGTAATTGCCGGAGTACAACAATTAGTGTCGCTTATTGCCGCCCGTAAATGGACTTTTATACCTTGGGGATTTTATATTATGCCTGTATTAATCCTTCTTACAGGTATAATGATTTTGGCTTATCCGTTCGGAGCGGCGGCTAATACATTTGTAATTTTTGGTATTGCAAGTATTTTCTACGGAGCTTTTGAACTGATAAATTGGTATAAATTCCGCCGTAAAGATTAAAAAGATAAAATCAAGACTTCCGGTATTCCATCGGGGAAATACCCATGTGCTTCTTGAAGAACTTACCAAATGTAGACTGATCGGAGAAATGCAAAGTATCGGCAACTTGCTGAACAGTCGCTTGAGGAGCTTTAAGAAGCATTTTGGCCTCTATAATAAGTGCGTCATCAATCCACTTATTCGCAGATTTACCTGTCAGCTCTTTTAATATCAACGATAAATATTGAGGGGTTATAAAAAGCTTTTCCGCATAGAATGTTACTACATGCTGTTCTTTACAATGCTCAAATAATAATTGAAGAAATTGCTCAAATAATTCTTCTTTTCTAGACAATACCGGCGGGGTTACATGTTCCTTCTTACCAATAAATATATTAGCCAGTTCCAGAAAGAAACCTATCAGTGCATTTTGAATAACTTCCTTCTGAAATAAGTGAGTCCGTAATTTTGTTTTCTCTCTTACATATTGAATATAATCCTCCAGATGCCTGGCTTCTTCCGGCAGCAATTCAGAACACGGATTCTTACGAATCTGCATATAATGCACCATCGAAGCACCTTTCTTATTTGGATTACACTCCTCTAAAAAGGCTCGTGAAGCAACTAGAATACGCGCTTTAAAATCCTTACTTACAGTAATAAGCTGGATGGTATGCGTAGGCATTATAGTAATAAAACTATTCGTTTTTATTGTATAAGGAATATAATCTATATTTATTTTAGCCGAACCATTTGTTACCAATACCATCAATAAAGCATTTAAACGCATTGGTGTGGAATACTCTGGATTTGCATTTTCGCAAATTGTAGAATCTTTACCATCCACATCAGCTATAGAGAAATCATTTTGGAAACTATCACAGTCTACAATAGACTCATTCAACTCTGCAATTTCAATAAGAGGAAGATTTTCCATATTCGATAAATAGAATTTAACTCTGTTGGCAAAGATAAGTATTTTTTGAGAAGAAACTATTTTTGTTTCGTTTTTAACCAATTCACACATTAAATATAGATTTTCTAACCAAAGTTCAATTCAAAGTTTCGTTTTCGACCAATCATGTAACAGAATAAACCTTTCCGGTTTTCTATATATAGGACATCTTTGCCCCCATAAACTTACAAATCATATCAATCAAAAATCATTTAAAAAACAAGATGCTGAAAGATCAAATTTTGATTACAGCTTTTGATCTCTTTTCACAATATGGAGTAAAAAGTGTAAGTATGGATGATATTGCCCATAAAATGGGTATTTCAAAACGGACCATTTATGAATCCTTTAAAGATAAAGAAATGCTATTGGTTGAAGGGATAATAATTAACAACAACCGTTTAAAGCTTTTTTTAGAACAATTGGAAAAAGAACCCTATACAGTATTGGATGTTATACTTCTATTTTACGAAGAGCTTTTAAAAAGTCCAAGATGGTATAGTAAAAGATTTTATGAAGATTTAAAAAAATATCCTAGGGCTTTAAAACTTACAGAAATAAATAAAGAAGCTATTTCAAAAAAATGCCTTTCGTTATTTGAACGAGGAACAAAAGAAGGAGTGTTTTTATCCAATATCAACTATGGAATCGTTGCTTTACTAGCCAAAGAACAAGCAAAAATGCTCCGTCCTTCCAGGATTTTTGAAAAATATTCTATAACGGAGGTTTACAGCACAATATTATTAACATTTTTGAGAGGTATCAGTACAGAGAAAGGACGAATTATTTTAAACAGGTTTGCATTGAAGCAAGCCTATAAAGCCAAGCAAAAAGATGAGACGATTATTGATTAGAAAAAAGATAGCCTATGTAGCACTAGTCACGCTGCTATCTATTAACAGTTCAGCTTATTCGCAAGACACACTAAGGCTGGACATGAAACAAGCATTAGAAATTGCATTGAGTGAAAATCCAACAATAAAAGTAGCAAATCAAGAAATTCAAAAGAAGAAATACGCCCAAAAAGGTTCGTATGCTTCTTTATTTCCGCAAATAAGTTTTTCTGCCGATTACAACCGCACTCTAAAAAAACAGGTGATGTATATGGATATGGATTTAGGGGAAACTCAAATTCCAGGTATGGAAAACGTCGGAGGAATGAAAGATGGCATTGAAGTTGGTCGTGACAATAATTGGAGTACAGGCTTCAATGCATCCATGCCATTGGTTAATGCTTCTTTATGGAAGAGTTTAAGCATTTCAGCTGTTGATGTAGAATTAGCGATAGAACAAGCCCGCTCTTCCAAAATAGATATGGTTAATCAAGTAAAAAAAGCTTACTATGCAGTGTTACTTGCCAATGATTCATATCAGGTTTTTAAAGAAAGCTATGATAATGCGATGGCTAACTATCTGGATATAAAACAGAAGTTTGAACAAGGAACTGTTGCTGAATATGACCTTATACGTGCCAATGTTACAGTAAAGAACAGTGAGCCCAATATGCTCCAGGCCTTAAACTCATTAACACTTGCCAAATGGCAGTTAAAAGCCCTACTTGGCATGGATTTGGAAATAAACATTAAATGTGAAGGGCAATTAATTGATTACGAATCGGAATTGTTCAGTGACTTTTTATCAACAGATACATCTTTAATAAACAATACTAATTTACGATTAATTGATCTGCAAAATAAACAATTGGAGAAAACATTAACAATGCAAAAATTTGACTTCTTACCAACACTTTCCATGACCGGGCTTTATCAATGGAATGCGATGAATAATGATTTCAAATTTAAAGATTATCAATGGAATCCATATTCCATGATAGGTGTAACATTATCTATACCATTATTTACAGGAGGTAATAGACACTACAAAGTGAAACAAACTCAAGTTTCCATAGACCAACTAAAATTACAGCGAGAAGATACCGAACGTAATCTCCAGCTTGCAATAAAACAATATATGGATAACATGAATACCTGCATAAAACAATTTGATGCTGCTCAAAAAGGAGTAGAACAGGCAGAACGCGGGTACATAATAGCTCAGAAACGTTACGATACAGGAGCCGGCACTTTATTGGAGATGAACGATTCCGAATTAGCAATGACTCAAGCTAAATTAAATTTCAATCAGGCTATCTACAATTACATAATTGCAAAATCCGAACTCGAAAAAGTTTTAGGTCAACAGTCTTATTAAATTAAAATGTAAAAACAAAACAAGTTGAAATATGAATACTAATAAAATACAGCTCTATGTGCCAATAATGGCATTGGCTATGTTGATATCATGTTCCGGAGAAAAAAGTGAAGCAACAGGAACTATTGATGAGAAAGTTAAAGTAAAAATAGAAAAAGTATTTAAGCAAGACGTTGAGCAATTAAACGAGTTCACCGCCACAGTAGAGGCTAATACGATAAACCGTATTGCCCCACAAACGCCATTCCGCATAGAAAAACTATACGCAGAAGTAGGTGATCATGTAAAGGCCGGGCAACTACTTGTAACTATGGATGCCACCAATTTAAAACAAACAAAAATCCAATTGGATAATCAGGAACTGGAATTCAATCGTATTGATGAACTATACAAAGTTGGGGGTGCTTCCAAATCGGCATGGGATGCACAAAAAACATCATTAGAAGTAGCACGTGAAACATACAAGAATTTACAAGAAAACACCCGGCTACTCAGTCCTATCACCGGAGTTATAACAGCCCGGAATTATGATTCCGGAGATATGTATAATGCAACGGAGCCCATATATATCGTAGAAGAAATCCGTCCTGTAAAATTACTGGTAAATGTTTCAGAAAGCTTTTTTACCAAAGTAAAAAAAGGGAATGATGTAGATATTAAACTGGACGTTTACGGGGATGAAATATTTAAAGGGAAAATCAGTTTAGTGTATCCGACGATTGATCCATCCACCCGGACATTTCCTGTTGAAATAAAGATTGCGAATAATGATGAACGGGTACGTCCGGGGATGTTTGCACGCGTAACAATTAATTTCGGGACAATGGAACATGTTGTAGCCCCAGACCTTGCAATCGTGAAGCAATCAGGAGCAGGAGACCGCTACATATATGTTTATAAAGACGGAAAGGTTTCTTATCAAAAAGTAGAACTTGGCCGTCGCATGGGAGATAAATATGAAATCATTTCGGGTGTTACGGATGGTGACCTGGTAGTTATAACAGGTCAGAGCAGATTAACCAACGGAATGGAAGTTAAAATAGATAAGTAAGAGTACAGAATATGAGCTTATATGGAACAGCAGTAAAAAAGCCAATTACGACGGCCCTTATTTTCGTGGCAGTCGTAATTCTGGGACTTTTTTCTTTAAGTAGATTATCCGTAGACTTGTTGCCGGAAATAGAGACTAATACCATCATGGTTATGACGGCCTATCCGGGAGCCAGTGCTTCTGATATAGAAATGAATGTAACAAAACCCTTGGAAAATGTACTAAACAGCGTAAGTGACTTAAAACATATCACTTCACAATCCAGAGAAAACATCTCAATAGTTACATTGGAATTTAATTACGGGACAGATATAGATGTGGCAACAAATGATGTACGAGATAAATTGGACATCGTAGAATCCAGTCTTCCAGATGATGTGGAAAATCCGATTATTTTTAAATTCGGGACAGAAGATATTCCTATCATCATCCTTTCGGTAACAGCAAACGAGAGCACAAATGCCCTCTATAAGATATTGGATGACAAGGTTTCCAATCCGCTCGCTCGAATCAGCGGAGTAGGTGCCGTATCCATTTCCGGAGCTCCCATACGGGAATTACAAGTGTACTGCGACCCCTATAAATTAGAGGCATATGGACAAACCATCGAAGGTATATCTTCCATTATTGCGCAAGAAAACAGAAATACACCCGGAGGAAGTATAGATATTGGTTCAAACACCTATTCTTTACGTGTACAAGGAGAATTTACGGATGCCAAGCAAATGCTAGATTTGGTAATTGGCAGTAAAAATGGTAAGAACGTCTATTTAAAAGATGTAGCCCGCGTAGAAGATAGCGTAGAAGAACGTGCACAAGAAACTTTCAATAACGGGACAAAGGGCGGAATGATTGTCATACAAAAGCAATCCGGTGCCAATTCTGTAAATATTGCCAAAAAGGTACATCAAAAATTACAGGAAATACAGGAAAGTCTTCCTTCTGATGTAAAGTTAGGAGTTATCATGGATACTTCTACAAACATCTTAAACACGATAGATAGTTTAAAAGAAACTATCATGATCACTTTTATTATCGTAATGCTGGTCGTGTTTATCTTTTTAGGTCGCTGGAGAGCTACATTCATTATTATACTAACTATTCCGATTTCCCTGATTGCTTCATTCGCATATTTATTAGCTTCCGGTAATACATTAAATATTATTTCCCTAAGCTCATTATCCATTGCGATTGGTATGGTAGTAGATGATGCAATTGTAGTATTGGAAAATATCACCACTCATATTGAGCGAGGCAGCCAGCCCAAGCAAGCAGCAGTACATGCAACCAATGAAGTAGCAATTTCCGTAGTTGCTTCCACATTAACAATGTTAGCCGTATTCCTGCCATTAACAATGGTTACAGGAATGGCTGGTATTTTATTTAAGCAATTAGGGTGGATTGTAAGTATTATTATGATTGTATCTACCGTTGGAGCATTAACATTAACTCCGATGTTATGTTCTCAGTTATTGCGTTTAAATGCACAAAAAGGGAAATTGTACAGAATGTTCTTTACTCCCATTGAAAAAGCGCTAAATATTTTAGACATTAATTACGCACGTTTTTTAAGTTGGGCTGTAAGACATCGTAAAACGGTTATTACCGGAGCGATATTAATCTTTGCAGGAAGTATGCTTCTTGTCCCAACGATCAAAACGGAATTTTTTCCGACTCAGGATAATGCGAGAATTGGCATCACCGTTGAATTACCTATCGGCACACGACAAAATATTTCGCGTGAGTTGGCATTGAAATTAGACAAAGAATTCCGGAAAAAATATCCTGAAATTTTAGTCTGCAATTTTACGGAAGGACAAGCTGATACGGATAATACATTCGCCCAGTTAAGCGACAACGGTACTCACATTATAGCATTTAATATCAATCTAAAAAGTGTAGGTGACCGTGAAAGAGGCTTGACTGAAATATGCGAACTAATGCGTAAAGATTTAGCGCAATACAGCGAAATTAAAGAATTCGAAGTAATTGCCGGAGGGCAGCAAGGCTCTATGGGAGGGCAAAATGCCGTGGATATCGAAATTTATGGATATAATTTCGATCAAACGGACGCTGTAGCAGCAGAGATAGCCAATCGCATGAAGAACATAAAAGGATGTTCTCAGGTAAACATTAGCCGTAAAGACTACATTCCTGAATATCAAATTGATTTTGACCGGGAGAAATTAGCGATCAACGGGTTAAACGTAACCACGGCATCTATGTATTTGCGAAACCGGATTAATGGTTCTACCGCATCCAAATATCGTGAAGACGGAGACGAATACGATATAAAAATACGTTATGCTCCTGAATTCCGGGAATCCATAGAAGATCTGGGAAACATCATAATTTACAACAACGAAGGCAAAGGAATACGTATCCGGGATTTAGGAAATATCGTAGAACGTCTGACACCTCCTACAATTGAGCGTAAAAACCGGGAACGCGTCATTACCGTTTCTGCCGTAGTAGGAAAAGGTGCTGCGTTAAGTGATCTTGTAGCCGCTGCCAAAAATGAATTGTCTAAAATGGATATTCCGTCTGATATCAGCTGGCAATTAGGCGGTACTTTTGAAGATCAACAAGATACATTCACCGATTTAGGCATTTTAATGGTACTTATTATCATTCTGGTATTTATTGTAATGGCTGCACAATTTGAATCGTTGACTGATCCATTTGTAATCATGTTTTCAATTCCATTTGCATTTACAGGTATCATACTTGGGCTGTCCATTACACAAACACCATTAGGAGTTATGGCTTTAATCGGAGTCATTATGTTAATGGGTATTGTTGTAAAAAACGGTATTGTTTTGATCGATTATACCATATTATGTCGAGAACGCGGAATGAGTATTATTACATCGGTCGTCACTGCCGGGAAATCCCGTCTTCGACCTGTATTGATGACAACGTTAACTACTGTATTAGGTATGGTTCCAATGGCTATCGGCACCGGTGAAGGTTCTGAGATGTGGCGTTCAATGGGTATGACCGTTGCTTGGGGACTATCCGTTTCCACATTAATTACCCTGGTTATTGTACCGGTAGTTTATTGTGTTTTCGCAGCAAACGGAGTACGTCGCAGACATAAAAAATTAGCCCGAATGTTTCAACACATTTAGTTAAAATCGCAATAAACAACCTATATAATATATTTTTAATATCTTTATGGTTGTTTATTGCTATACATTAAAATAAACAGATAATAGATGAAAGCAATATTTATATCATTCAATCAAGCATATTACGAAATGATTATCAACGTAATGGACAGAAATAACATCAGAGGGTTCACATATTGGGATACTGTGCAAGGGAGAGGCAGTAAGACCGGAGATCCTCACTATGGTAATCATGCGTGGCCAACTCTCAATTCTGCAATTTTAACTATGGTTGAAGATAATAAAGTAGAACATTTCCTTGATTTGTTACATCAAATAGATAAACAAACAGAAGCACAGGGATTGCGTGCCTTTGTTTGGAATATAGAGAAAACAATTTAGATAACAGTATTATGGAAACTTCAGCTGATACTTTTTCTACAGCAAATAATCCATGCAAGTTGCTTATCTTTAATCAAGACAGTAATTTAGGACGCATGTTGAAAGAAAATTTAGAACATGATAATTACGAGTCCAATATATGTCACAATATTGATCAAGCCTATAAATTATGTCGTATAACAGATTACACAGCTTGTATTATTGATCTACAAACAACTAATAATGACGGATTTAAATTAGCTATAGGATTAAAAACTCTTAATTCTGAAATTTCCATTATTTTTATAGGAAAATATTCTACAAAAGAAGAAATTGTAGAAGCCTATCATTCCGGCGCCGATGATTTTGTTCGCAAACCTTTTAGTCTTGATGAACTAAAAGCCAGATTATATGCCATATTAAGGCGAACACAAGACCTAAAAGTAAAAAAAATTCGCTACTATAAATTCGGTCAGTTCCTTTTTGATACACAAAAGCAGATTTTATCTATTGGAAAAAAGCAGACAAAGCTTACTACAAAAGAATTCGAAATGCTTCTGTTTTTCTGTCAAAACGCGAACAGACTAATAGACCGTAATCATATTTTAAAAATTATATGGAAAAACGACAGCTATTTTAATGCTCGAAGCATGGATGTATATATCACTAAAATACGTCGTTTGTTAGCAGACGATCCAACTATCAGTATTGTAAACATACATGGTAAAGGATACAAATTAATCACCCAGCCGGAAGGATAATCGTTTATTTTATAAAGATGGAAGAATCTATATTATTTACATCAGGCAAAATAGGACCTCTCACATTGAGAAACCGTACCATCCGTGCTGCCGCTTTTGAAAGCATGGCACCCGGAAACGCCCCTTCAGAGCTTTTGTATAACTACCATAAATCAGTAGCAGCCGGAGGTATTGGCATGACAACATTAGCTTATGCCGCCGTAACACAAAGCGGACTGTCATTTGAACGGCAATTATGGTTAAGACCGGAAATTATTCCGGGATTACGTCGCATAACAGACGCAATCCACAAAGAAGGGGCGGCTGCATCCATACAAATGGGACATTGCGGGAACATGTCTCATAAAAGTATTTGCGGATGTACTCCGATTTCTGCTTCCAGTGGATTTAATATATATTCTCCTACGATTGTCAGAGGAATGAAGCAATCCGAAATCGCCGCTATTGCAAAAGCTTACGGAGAGGCTGTTCGCCTTGCAAAAGAAGCAGGAATGGACGCAGTAGAAATTCATGCAGGACATGGTTATCTTATCAGCCAATTTTTGTCGCCATATACAAACCATCGTAAAGATGAATATGGAGGAAGTCTTGAGAACCGTATGCGTTTTATGAAAATGTGCATGGACGAGGTTATGAAAGCTGCCGGTTCCGACACAGCAGTTCTCGTAAAAATAAATATGCGAGATGGATTTAACGGAGGTATGGAAATAGAAGAATCTCTAGATGTAGCCCGTACATTACAAAATGAATGTGGAGCGCATGCTTTAATTCTAAGTGGTGGCTTTGTTAGCAAAGCTCCTATGTATGTAATGCGTGGAGCTATGCCTCTTAAAACACTCACCTATTACATGCCGACAGGTTGGTTGCCTCTTGGCGTAAAAATAGGTGGACATTTTATGATACCTTCCGTTCCATTCAAGGAAGCTTATTTCTTAGAAGATGCCTTAAAATTCAGAAAAGCATTAAATTTACCGTTAGTGTATGTAGGAGGATTAATCTCCAGAAAAAAAATAGATGAAGTCTTAGACTATGGTTTTGAATTTGTCAGTATGGCTCGTGCTTTGATCAACGATCCGGCATTTGTCAACCATATGAAAGAAGACAAACACGCCCGTTGTGATTGCGGACACAGCAATTACTGTATTGGCCGTATGTATTCAATAGAAATGGCTTGTCATAAACATGTACAAAATCTTCCTGAAAAGCTTATTAAAGAAATAGAACAACTAGAAAACAAGTAATGGATAATAAATGGGCATTAATAACCGGGGCCAGTTCTGGAATAGGATATGCTTATGCAGAAGAACTGGCTTTGCGTAATTATAACTTAGTTATCGTTAGTAACGAGAATATTGCCATTCAGGAAAAAGGAACTCTTCTTGAAGAAAAATACCATATAAAAGTCGTACCATTATATCAGGATTTAGCGATTCCCAGAGCCGCTGAAAAACTATATAATATCTGTTGTAAAAAATCTATACAAATAGATGTACTTATCAACAATGCTGGTATGTTTTATTTTAAAGAGGTTGTAGAAGAAAAAGAAAGCATAACAGAAAAAATGCTTTATTTACACATCATCACCCCTACCCAACTTTGCTATTATTTCGGGAAAGAAATGAAGAAACGCCAATACGGATACATATTGAATATGTCATCAATGTCTGCCTGGCTTCCTTTTCCGGGAATTGCACTTTATGCTTCTACCAAAAGGTATTTGAAAAACTTTTCACGTGCCCTCAGATCTGAATTATATGATTACAATGTATCTATAACTGTTCTTTGTCCGGGAGCTGTCTGCACGAATCTTTACAATCTAAGTGACCATCTAAAAAAGTTAGCTATAAATCTTGGCATTATGATGAGGCCGGAGAAGCTTGCGCATAAAGGCATTAACGCTTTATTTCATCGTCGTGCCACACTTATGCCCGGACTATTAAATAAATTATTTTTACCTCTCATATTATTATTGCCGGCAGGATTTATTAGATGGATCATGAGAAAAAGCGGACTATTGCCAATAATAAAAAAAAGCGACTAGAAACATTTGCCAAATAAAATTAAAACAGTATCTTTGCCCCGCTTTTAACCCCCGTACGTGTGATGGGAAATTAGAAAGCATAAACATCTAATTTTGAGTAACACAAATTAAAAAGAAAATGAAAACATTTCAATTAGAAGGAAAAACTAGAGAAATTGCAGTTACATCTGCAGACCAGAAAAGAGCGTTAAAAGCTCTTCGTAAAAATAACGAGATTCCTGCTGTATTATATGGTGGTGAAAAAGTAACACATTTAAGTGTAAGCAAAGATGCCGTACGTGGTTTAATATATACCCCGGAAATTTTCGTTGTAGATTTGACTATAGATGGCAAAGTTACAAAAGTCATCGTAAAAGATTTACAATTCCAACCGGTAACTGACGCAATTATGCATATTGACTTTTTGGAAGTTAATGAAAACAAACCAGTAGTAATAGAAGTACCTGTTGCTTTGGAAGGTCATGCAGAAGGTGTTAAAGCCGGTGGTAAATTGACTCTTCAGATGAGAAAATTGAAAGTAAAAGCTCTTTACTCTCAAATCCCTGAAAAACTAACAATCAACGTAGACCACTTAGGTCTTGGTAAAACAATGCAAGTTGGTTCTTTACACTTTGAAGGTCTTGAACTGATGAATGCTAAAAATGCAGTTGTTTGCGCTGTTCAGTTGACTCGTGCCGCTCGTGGTGCTCAGGCAACTGCTGGTAAATAAGATTTCTATATATTAGAAAAAATATTTTCATAGTTAAGGTTTTGGTTAATTAAGGGGGAGCTTTATTCGCGAGAATAGTCTCCCCTGTTTTTATAAAAAATACAATGAAATATCTAATAACCGGATTGGGAAATATAGGTCCCGAATATTGGGGAACGCGTCATAACATAGGCTTTCGCGTAGTAAACAAACTTGCAGAAGATGCAGGTGCATACTTTACGGAAGAACGTTATGGAGCTATAGCCCGTATACGGATAAAGAACTGTGAATTGATTGTATTGAAACCTAATACATTTATGAACCTTAGCGGAAATGCAGTACGTTATTGGTTGCAAAAAGAAAACATTCCTGTAGAAAACCTATTAATCATAGTAGATGATATTGCACTACCATTTGGAACTCTGCGTCTAAAACCTAAAGGAAGTGATGCCGGACATAATGGATTAAAAAACATAGCCCAAATATTAAATACACAAGAATATTGCAGACTTCGTTTCGGTATAGGTAATGATTTTCCACGTGGTAAACAAATAGACTATGTTCTTGGAAAATTTCCTCCGGAAGAATTAGAAATCATGCCAAAGAAGTTGGAACAAGCATCTGAAATAATAAAGAGTTTCTGTCTGGCAGGTATACAAAACACAATGAACCAATTCAATAATAAATAAAAACATGGACGAAGTTCGCATAGACAAATGGATGTGGGCTACCCGCATTTTTAAAACTCGCACAATAGCTGCCGAAGCCTGTAAGAAAAACAGAATAATGGTTAGTGGTGTTAATGTAAAGCCATCTCGTATGATTAAAGTAGGAGATATTATTCAAGTTCGTAAGCCTCCTGTCACTTATTCATTCAAAGTACTGGCTTTAACGGAAAATCGTATGGGAGCTAAATTAGTTCCAGGTTTTATGGAAAATGTAACTACCCCGGATCAATATGAGATATTAGAAATGAACCGAATCTCCGGTTTTGTTAATCGCGCAAAAGGATTAGGACGTCCAACCAAAAAAGATCGGCGAGAATTAGAACAATTCACTGATCCTGACTTTCTTGATGACGGCTTTGATTTTGAATTTGATTTTGGAAACGAAGATAAAGATTAGGGAATTCAATTGTAATATATCCAATCTTAATTCCCTTGTTTTTCTTCCGATAATAAATTACCCTCATCATCCCAGGTTCTCCAAATACCGCTCTTCTTACCCTTGGTATAGAACATTTCAAATCTTAAGACACCCTTATCATTCCAGATACGCCATGCCCCATCTTTTTGTCCGTCATGGTACGTAGCCAACGCTACCAGATCACCTTGTTCATTATAAGTACGCCATTCTCCATGAAACTGTCCTTTATAATAAGCTCGCACTTCTGCGGTTTTTCCATCCGGATAGTATATAACATAAGTTCCTTCCGGACGTCCATCCTGTAAATACAGCTCCATCTTTAACATGCCGTCATCATAAAACTCGGTATAGCGACCTGTATAAAGACTCGTTAATGACTCGTCCGTATAATACTGGCCTTCACTTAATACTAAATCTTGAGCAAAGCAGTACGTAGCAGACATTATTAAAAACAATGCAACAAGAAGTTTTCTTTTTATCATAATTATATTGCTGAATTGATTTGTGCAAAAATACCTTCCTGACATTTCAAAACGATTGTAAACTAATGACAAACATATGTCATTCTTCAATTTAACCATACAAAAACAGTTGTCATTCTTTTGAAATAAAATTGTAAAAAATTCGTCTGACCACTGTCGCGACCTCGTAATATTTCCACTTCATCTTTGCGGCAGAATTTATATAAAGAAAGCGTATGAAAAATATCTACAAAAAGACTTGTTTCTTTTTATTCTTATTACTACTCTCCACACTTCCAGGATTAGCTGATAACAATGAAGGTTCTATTACAGGTAACATAACCGACAAAACAAGCAAAGAACCTTTAATGGGTGCAACCATACAATTAGAAGGAACTACAATAGGGGCCGTAACCGATTTAGACGGAAATTTTACTATTCCCAATATAAAACCCGGCCTATATAAAATTAACATCAAATATATATCCTATACTCCTATCGAATTAAACAATGTTACTGTAAGCAAAGGGCAAAAAACAGTAGTGAACGCAGAAATGACAGAGGCAAGCCTTGCTCTTGAAGGTGTTGTTGTGGTAGCTCAAATGAGACAAAATACAGACCTTGCAATACTGAAAGCAAACAAAGCCAGTCTGTTGGTACAATCCGGTATCTCCGCCCAGCAAATCATACGAACACAGGACAGGGATGCCTCCGAAGTAATCCGCCGCATTCCGGGTATCTCTATCATTGACGGCAAGTTCGTTATGGTTCGCGGATTAGCACAACGGTATAATAATGTATGGATTAACAACGGTGCCGTACCGAGTTCCGAAGCGGATTCACGTGCGTTCTCCTTCGATATTATACCAAGCTCTCAAATGGATAATATAATTGTAGTAAAAAGTCCTGCACCAGAACTTCCGGCCGATTTCTCCGGTGGTTTCATCAAAATAAAAACAAAGGATGTTCCGGATCACAACAGTTTCTCTTTCTCAGTAGGAGGAAGTATAAATGACCAGGCTCATTTCCGTGATTTCATGTACAGTCCGGGTAGTGGAACAGACTTTTTAGGTTTCGACAATGGCATGCGTAAAATGGAAGGCTCTTATACCAGCCGCTTAGACAATAGCGACAAAACAGCCGTCGATCAAATTACTCATAACGGATTCAACAACAATTGGGCTATCAAAACCAAGACTCCGGTTGCCGACCTGCGCCTGAATGCTTCACTTAGCCACAAATTCGATCTGGATAATGGGAAACGTCTTGCCGTTATCGCTGCTGTAAATTATACAAATGCTTACAAAAGCCAATTGGATATGCTGAATGCCCGTTACAGCCTGTATGATGTAGTGAAGGATCAATCGGATTACAAAAACAAATATACAGATAATGTATATAGTAACGATATTCGTCTGGGAGGGATGGTCAATCTGACTTTCATGCCAAACGACCAAGATAAATATGAACTTAAAAACATAGTAAACCAACTTGGGCAAAGCCGCTATACCACCCGTAACGGTATCCTCTTCAATAGCGGAGAATATATCCAGGAGCAACAGGAATATTTCTATAGTAGCCGTACTACATACAATGGACAGTTCACCGGTACGCACAATCGGGATAATTCCAAATTAGACTGGAGCATTGGTTATGCCTATGCCAACAAGAACCAGCCGGACCGACGTATCATCAACCGTGAAGAAAACGGTTTCGTCGGAGATTCACACGAAGGAGAAATGCACATTGATCAAAACGAAATGAAACGTTTCTTTTATCGTTTAGACGAAAACATCGGTTCGGCAGCGCTCAATTACCAGTATGATTTTAACATTGGCAACCTCCACCCTGCTCTGAAAGTTGGTGCTTATGCCGAATATCGTAATCGTACATATAACAACCGGGCTTTCTTTTACCGCTGGAATATACAAAATGTACCTTCCGGTTTCGAGTATATGGATATTGTAAATGAAATCCTGACCCCTCAATATTTCGGAGCCGACAAGCTATATGTCTATGAAGATACCGATAATCGTGACAGTTACAAAGGAAATAATATTCTGGCAGCCGGTTACCTCGGAATAAATATTCCTGTGGAGAAGTTAGATATCTATGCCGGCATACGTTATGAATATAACCGGATGCAATTAACCAGTTACACAACTATTAAAGACTGGAAAAGCAAAAAGTATAATTATCCGACTAACCATTTGTTTCCATCATTGAACACCAGCTACAAATTCAACGAACAGAATCAGTTACGTCTGGCTTACGGTTTGTCGGCAAATCGTCCGGAATTTCGCGAAATGTCCAGTTCTGTTTATTACGACTTCGATCTGTTCAGTAGCGTAATGGGTAACTCAAACCTGAAACCGGCTTATATCCAGAACGTAGACCTAAGATACGAGTATTATCCCACACCTAATGAAGTGGTATCGGTAGCTCTGTTCTATAAACGTTTCGATAACCCTATCGAATGGACTTATATCGATAACGGAGGAAGCTATACTTATACCTATGTCAATGCCAAAAGTGCCGACAATTATGGTGTAGAAGTTGAGATAAAGAAAAATCTGGACTTCATTGGCCTGAAAGATTTCAGTTGGAACTTCAACGGGGCATATATCAATAGTAAAGTTCATTTTGAAAAAGGAAGCCAGGATAAAAACCGTCCCATGCAAGGACAGTCGCCTTACCTTATTAATACAGGTTTCTTCTACCAAAATGATCGCTACGGAATCAACGCCAGCGCCTTGTACAACCGTATTGGAAAACGTATCATGGAAGTGGGAAACGCCGACATGACGGAAGGTGGTTCTGTGAACAACGATTTTCCTGATACTTACGAGCTGGCACGCAACACCATCGACCTGAACTTCAGCAAGAAGTTTGCCAAACGATGGGAAGTGAAAGCCAGTGTTCGTAATCTGCTGGGAGAAAAAGTGACATTCATCCAGTATCCTAAGTTCTACGATTCCAACAATACACTTCAGGAGCGTGAACAAATTACAAAACAATACAAACCAGGCAGGAACTTCTTCCTTACTCTAAGTTACAACTTGTAATACCACAAAATAAAAACATATTTATTATTTAATTAAACAGAGAGAATATGAAAAAGATTAGTTTAGCAAATGTATTCTTTACAATGGTAGCAACCGTTATCTCCATGACAGCATGTAGTGACGACAGCAACAGTACTGCCCCCGGTACAGATCCGGGTGAGAAAAACGAACTGGAAGATGTTATCCTTTTCAAAGCAGAAGATGGAAGTATCAGCCAACTGGGTAATGGCGAACAGGAATTCGAAATGCCTAAAGGAAAATATACGTTGAAAAAAGGCACTTACCACATGAAGGGATGGTGTTATGTCGCAGACGGAGTGGAACTGACTATCGAACCGGGAACCATCATCAAAGGTGACAAAGAAACAAAAGCTGCATTGATTGTAGAACGTGGAGGTAAACTATTCGCTAAAGGTACGGCGGATGCTCCTATTGTCATGACATCAGAACAAGTCCCAGGCTCTCGCCGTCCAGGTGATTGGGGTGGATTAATCATCTGCGGTAAGGCAAAGAACAATGGCGTAGAGAAACAAATCGAAGGAGGTCCGAGAACAATGTACGGTGGTCAGGATGACACGGACAATTCCGGTATCATCAGCTATGTACGTGTTGAATTTGCCGGTTATCCATTCAAGGCAGACCAGGAAATAAACGGAATTACTTTTGGTTCTGTTGGTAGCGGCACACAGGTTGACCATTTGCAGGTATCATACTCCAACGACGACTCTTACGAATGGTTCGGTGGTACTGTAAACTGTAAATATTTGGTAGCTTATCACGGTTGGGATGATGAATTTGATACAGACAACGGCTTCTCCGGTAAATTACAATTCCTATTAGGTGTACGCCATCCTAAAATTGCCGATACGTCTTTGTCCAACGGCTTCGAATCGGATAACGATGCCGACGGTTCAACCAAAGACCCTTTCACTACTTGTACATTCAGCAATGTTACCTTTGTAGGTCCAATCGGACAAGCAGCCGATTTTGCTAATACTTCCGATTATATCAATGGCGGAACCCTGAACCCGAACAACGGTTCCAAAACTGGAACATTCCAAGCTGCCATGCAAATCCGCCGTAACAGCAAACTGAATTGTTTCAATTCTGTAGCAATTGGCTATCCGGTAGGTATATTATTAGATAATCAGAAAGGTACTACCCAAACATGGGCTACTAACGGCGACCTGAAACTCAACAACCTGTACTTTGCCCAAATGACTGTTTTAGGCTCAGACGTAAATAAATCATGGAAAGACTTGTATTCAACCGACGGAACGAATGAAGAAGCAGGCAAAATCTCCTTCTCACACGATTTCTTCTTGAATCAAACGGGAAATAAGTACTTCGATACAATAGCAGAGCTTGGTCTTAATCAACCGAACAGTCTGGCAACATCCCCGAATTATGGACCTAAATCAGGTAGCCCATTAGTAGAACATGCCGATTTGTTTACTGATGCCATGTTGAGCGATCCTTTCTTTGATAAAGTTGATTATATCGGAGCTTTCAAAAGTGATTCCGAGGCAGACAACTGGATGAAAGGCTGGACCAATTTTGATCCTCAAAATACAGATTATTAACTCTTTATATAAAACTCACAAGGTATAAAAAGCTATTCGTCGTGAGACGGGTAGCTTTTTATTATTAATAGTCTATCGACACTATAAACAGGTATAGATATTAAAATAAATGTTAAAGTTCAAATTCATCTCCCTACTCTTCTATTTTGCATTGTATAATTTATAGAATAGTCAAAAAGCAGATATGAAAAATAAACATATAGATAACAAATCTCCTTTGTCCAAGTTAGTATCTGGTATATATCAGCGTAAGGATATAGACAAACTGAAGTCTTATATGAACACTCAAGAAGGAGAGAACGAGTTTGAAATGCTGTCCCTTGCTATCTGGAAAGAAACTCAAGGCATGAAAGAAAATCCCGAATTAAGGAAAGAAGAGGCTAAACGGTTAATACAAAAACAAAGGCAATCAAAAAATAAAAAACTCATTTTTATCTATGCGTCTAGTATTGCAGCTAGTATTTTAATCTTTTTAGCTATTGGATACCACTTCTCAGAAGAAACAAAATATAAGATAAATCCTGAAATCCGAAAAATTGCTGATAAACTAAAAAAGAAATCCAATGACAATGAAATCCAACTTGTACTCACCGATGATAAAAGGATTGCATTAGAAGGAGAAGCCGCTAACGTAAAATATAATACAGGGGGAGATGTAAAAGTTAATGATAAAATAGTTCATGAAGAAACACCAGTTAAAGAAAAAGAAGAAAAATATAATCAATTGATTGTTCCAACAGGCAAACGCTCAACATTGGAACTTTCAGACGGTACAATTCTTTGGGTTAATTCCGGAACAAGTGTAATATATCCGGTAACTTTTAAAAAAAACATACGGGAAATTTATGTAGATGGAGAGATATTCCTAAATGTACATTCCGATAAACGATCCCCCTTCTTTGTAAGAACAAAAAATATGGATGTCCGCGTGACGGGTACAGAATTTAATGTTATGGCTTATGAGAGTGACAAAATAGCCACAGTTGTTCTAGTTTCTGGTTCTGTACAAGTACATGCTGATAATAAACAGTCAGACCTTACTCCTAAAAACTGTTTGACTTATACGGAGGAAACAAGATCTATAAATATTCATGAAGTAGATGTAACTGATTATATTTCCTGGAAAGATGGATTCTACCAATTTAAGAGTGAAAATATGGGAGAAATATTAAAACGATTGTCTCGCTATTATGGAATAACTATTCAGGTAGAACCGGAAGCTGCTAAACTTATATGCTATGGAAAGTTAGATCTAAAAGACAATCTATCTCGTGTTTTAAATGGACTAAAACAGACAGCTCCAATTCTTGTAGAGCAAAGAGATAATCAATTCGTAGTAACCTTAAATCACAATGCCTATGAGTAAATTATAATTGAAATAAGATAATGACAAAAATGACCGGACAATACCGCAAATATCATCCGGTCCTGAGATTTTAAATCCAACAAATCCATAATTGTAAAACCTAAAATCTATACAAATGTATGATAAATTTCATTCGTAAGAGTTCATTATGCGCTCTTTATTCAAAATTTAATAGAATAATGAAGTTAACTTGTCTTTTTTTAATGATTGGAATAAGTTTCTGTATGGCAAACAAAAGCTATTCGCAATCAACTCTACTTACAATAAAGGCAAAAAACATGGCAGTAAAAGACGTTTTCAAAGAAATAGAAAAAAACAGTGAATTCATGATCTTTTTTTACGAAGGCGTACTAGATCCCAATAAAAAAGTAAATGCAGATTTTGAGAATCAGACAGTAGATAAAATACTTGACAAATTATTTGAAGGAACAAATAATACCTATACTGTAGATGATAAACAAATTTACATTTCTCGTAAAAATACAATGATGCCAGGACGGCAACAATCTGGCCCGGAGAAAGAGATAATAGGTAAGGTATTGGACGATATGGATTCTCCTCTACCCGGAGTGAATGTATTGGTATCTGGCTCTTCCCGTGGTGTTATCACTGATTTGGACGGAACATTTACCATTAGAGTGAAGCCAAGCGATAAACTGGAAGTTTCTTTTCTTGGTCTGGAAACTCAGATAGTAGCTGTAGGCAATAATACTAATTTGGTTATCAAACTTAAACCAAAATCCAATGAATTGGACGAAATAACTGTTGTCGCATTTGGTAAACAAAAAAAGGAAAGTGTAGTTGGTGCAATCAGTACCGTATCCCTAAGTGACTTAAGAGTGCCGGTTGGACAAATAAGCAATAGTTTAGCCGGACAAATGGCAGGGATTGTTGCAGTACAGCGTTCCGGAGAACCAGGAGCCGGCTCCGATTTTTGGATTCGTGGTATCAGTACATTTGGTCCAAATACCAAGCCTTTAGTATTAGTTGATGGTATTGAACGTTCTCTAGACTTGGTTGACACTGAGGATATAGAAACATTTTCTATTCTAAAGGATGCAACAGCAACAGCTTTGTATGGTGTACGCGGAGCAAACGGTGTCATTTTAGTAACAACGCGTCGTGGTAAAGAGGGTAAGCCCAATGTCAGTGCCCGAGTTGAATATGGAATACTGGCTCCTACCAAAATGCCCAAAATGGCAAATGCCGAACAATTTATGAATGTGTATAATGAAGTATATGCTGATGATAACCACGGTAACATATATTATACTCCCGAAACAATCCAGAAAT
Source organism: Parabacteroides bouchesdurhonensis (assembly GCF_900186615.1). GTDB lineage: Bacteria > Bacteroidota > Bacteroidia > Bacteroidales > Tannerellaceae > Parabacteroides > Parabacteroides bouchesdurhonensis. Next base: position 2,368,034 of record NZ_LT896588.1, on the reverse strand, counting down.
ACTTATCAGGAGAAGACCCCGATTTATACCCGAATGTAAATTGGTTGGAGGAAATGTATAAAGATATAACCACCAATCAACGTATAAATTTAAATATATCCGGCGGAGGTAAAATGGTTCGTTACTATGTAGGAGGTTCTATTTATCGGGAAAATGGTATTTTCAATGCCAATAGTAATGAAGAATATAACCCTTCCATGTATTATACAAAATATAATTTCCGCTCTAACATTGATATAGACCTGACATCAAGTACAGTTGTTAATATTAATTTGTCTACACAATATGATAACAAAAATCAGCCACATGCTGATGATAATGATGGCACAAGCAAAATCTGGTCGAGCTCATTTACCTTAATACCAATAGCATTCCCTCAAATGTATTCGGATGGAACTCTGGCGGCGGCAAAATCTGTAGTAAACCCGTACAATCTACTAAATAAAACGGGATATCAACAGATATTCCATAATAATGCACAGGCTTTAATCGGAATAACCCAAGATATAGGTAAACTATGGTCTCCATTAGAAGGATTAAGTGCAAATATCAAGTTTTCATGGGATGCGGTACATTCCAGTACAATTAAACGAACAAAGAGTCCTAATACCTATTTTGCAACAGGACGTGACTCTGAGGGGAACTTAGAATACACAACCGTTTCCGAAGGATCAGATTATCTGTCATTGAGCAACGTAAATTCAGGTTCAAGAACCACCTATCTAGAAGCATCTGCAACCTATAGCCGTGTATTCAATGATATACATCGTGTAGGTGGATTATTCTTATTCTATCAGCGTGAAAAACTTGATGAATTTCCAGGAAGTTATGAAAACGCATTGCCTTACAGGAATCAAGGAATTGCAGCTCGTGTAACTTATGGTTTTAAAGATACCTATTTCTTCGAAAGCAATATAGGATATAATGGGTCTGAAAACTTTGCACCAGGTCATCGTTTCGGTTTATTCCCCTCTGCAGCTATTGGTTACTTAATCAGTAATGAGAAATTTTTCAAACCAATACTTCCTGTAGTTTCCATGTTAAAATTTAAAGCATCTTATGGTTTAGCAGGTAATGACCAAATTTCAGAAACGAAACGATTTGCCTTTAATGCAACTATGCAAAATCATGGATCATTTAATTGGGGTGAAAGCGGCGGAACTTCTTACACTGGTTTATCTGTAGGCTATCCGGGAAATAATAATGTAGGCTGGGAAGAAGCAAAAAAACTAAATATAGGAGCGGAAATAGAGTTTTTTAATTCTTTAAAAATACAAGCAGACTATTTCAATGAAAGACGAAACGGCATATTTGTAGAACGAGCCAGTGTTCCTTCTATCGTGGGTGTTATGGTAAATCCATACCTTAATCTCGGACAGATGAAAAACCAGGGAGTAGAATTTTCAGTAGAATATCATAAACGTATAGGAGAAGTCGATTTATCCGGTAGAGCAAACTTTACATTCAGCCGGAATATCAAATTATATGATGACGCTCCTGCACCTAAATATGATTATATGAATCCTATAGGCAAACCTTTGCGCAATAATAATCGTTTTGTGCTCGTGAGTGCAGGGTATTTTAAAGATGAAGAAGATATAGCCAACAGCCCAGTACAACAATATGGCGAAGTTCGTCCCGGTGACCGCAAATTCAAAGATATCAATGGAGATGGCATAGTCAATGACTATGATAGAGTAGCTATGGGATATACAGATCTTCCCGAAATAAACTACGGTTTCGGTTTAAGTGCCGTATGGAAAAGTTTCGACATCTCTGTATTTTTCCAGGGAGTTGGCAATACGACAGGAGTGATGGATGGTAATCCTATAAATGGTTTTGAAAGTGATCTTTTTTTAACATCCAACTTATATGAAGACTTGGCATTGAACCACTGGTCGTTGGCAAACCCAGACCCTGATGCAAAATATCCACGTCTATCATCAAGTCGTAACGAAAACAATAAACAGCTTTGTACGGGTAAACTATATAATGCAAGTTTTCTACGTTTAAAAAATGCAGAAATTGGTTATACCTTACCCAAATCAATCTTAAAAAAGATGCACATGAAAAATTGCCGTTTTTATTTACAGGGAGTTAATTTATTAACATTTGCTCCATTTAAATTATGGGATCCTGAAATAACAAATAGCCAAGGTGCAACCTATCCAAATATGCGAACTGTAAGTCTAGGTTTAAACGTTAATTTCTAAAAGCATATGAAAAAGAATATATTAAAAATATCTATATTGTGTAGTCTATTGTCAGTTTTTACTTCATGTAATGATTATCTGACATATAACTTTGGAGATCAGCTAACTATTGATGAAGCTTTTAGTAAAAGAGGAACGGTAGAACGCTATTTTGCCAATGTCTATAGCTATTTACCTAATTTTGAAGACCGACAAGTATCTGAATTCAGTGCGATGGGTAGTATGATTCCATTATCGGATGAAGCATATTGTTCATGGACAGCATGGGTTAATTATTTAACTTACAATCAAGGTTCTTACAACCCATCAACAAATTCATACAACATTTGGCCATACAGTTACCAAGGTATCAACCAATGTACAACATTCATGAATCATATTAATGAATGTCCGGATTCTGAAATTTCAGCTGCCAACAAAAAAATCATGAAAGAAGAAGCTCGCTTTGTACGGGCATATTGCTATTTCAATCTGGTTAAATGGTTTGGTCCGGTATATATTTGGGGAGATCAGGATGCAGACATGTCTATCCGACCGGAAGAAGTAGATCGTCATCCATTGGATAAGTGCATCAACTTTATTGTTGAAGAGTTAGACAAATGTATAGAAGTACTTCCTTTAACAATCACAGATGCGTCATGGTATGGTCGGGCAACTAAAGGGGCAGCTATGGCCTTAAAAGCTCGTTTATTATTATATGCTGCAAGTCCACTTTTCAATGGTTGTGATTACTATAAAGACGTAGTTAATAAAGATGGAGAATATTTATTTCCTCAGTCGTATGATCCCAATAAATGGGAAGTTGCAGCAAAAGCTTCTAAAGAAATCATTGATTTAGGTCTTTATAATTTATACAAGAGCAATGAAGGTTCCAGCACATTAGACAAAGCAATCAAATCATACCAAGGTATTTTCTTCTCCCATTGGAACGAAGAAATCATCTTCGGACGTTATGTTGGTTCTTGGGATTGGATCCACAATGCAAATCCGGCAATTTTAACAAAGGAAGGTCAAACAGGTTATTGCCCATCTTTAAAATTAGTAGATACCTATCCTATGGAAGAATCAGGACGTTTCCCGATTACAGGATATCAAAGTGATGGCACGCCGATCATTGATTCTAAATCCGGGTATTCAGATGAAGGTTTTGTTGAAAACTTCATTCATCCATGCGACGGTCTCCCAATTAAAGCACATAATAGCGTTGTCGGACGTGATGCTCGCTTTTATGCTTCGGTAGTTTGGAGTGGTATGAATTGGATATATCAATTCGATAAAGAAAATATTCAGAAAATTACATTCCATATAGGTGGAACTTGTGGGTATCAAAACTCTACTGGTTACTATACTAAAGTAGGATACCTATGGAGAAGACAAACAGATCCAACTTATGATACTCAGTCCGGCAAATGGCCGTATTATACTTGGCCTTATTTCCGCTTGGGAGAAGTCTATTTAAACTACGCAGAAGCTTGCAATGAGAAACCAAATCGTGAAGAAGCAGAAGCATTAAAGTATATCAATCTTATTCGTGAGCGTAGCGGATTAAATAAACTGGAAGAAGCTTATCCTGAAGTAAAAGGTAATCAAGAACTTCTCCGTGAATTAATACGTAAAGAACGGATGGTAGAATTAGCTTTTGAAGGAGGAGGATTTCGTTTTTGGGATGTACATCGCTGGATGATTGCCGAAAAAGAATTTGATCAGCCAATCATTTACGGACGTAATGTTGCTGCAACGAATTTTGAAGATTCCTGGAAACGTACAGGTGAAATTTGTCGCCCACAAGCATTCCCGAAAAAATACTATTTATTCCCTATCAGTCAGGATCAACTGAATGAAATGAAGAATATGACACAAAACAAGGGTTGGTAATCCGTTTTCAAATGAAGACAAATAAATAGAGTTAATTATGAAACATATTATAAAATACATATTTTGCCTTGGATTATTGGTAAACATACTGACAAGTTGTGAAGATACTCGTTTGGATGGTATGGTAGATGATAAAACATATCTATTGACATCCGGTTTCCAAGAATTAAAAATATATAACTTCGGTTCAGTCACTTATAAATTTGCAATTTATAAAAGTGGTATAGGTTCAAGTGAAGCACATCTGACCTTTAAGGCAGATGAAGAAACTTTAGCAGAATACAATCAAGCAAATAATACCGATTATAAGTTATTACCGTCTGATATGTATTCCATGCCCACCAATTGTACGATTGCGAAGGAAGAAGAACGTATTTATGTGGAGGTTAATTTCGACACACAGAAGATCATGGATTTGCAAGGTAAAAAACAGTCCAGCTATATCATTCCAATTAAAATGATATCTAATAACGGGATAGAAATAGAGCCGGAAAAAAACATGATTATTTTAGCTCCTATTATAAACCAACCTTGTCTGGTTTTTGAAACATCCGGTTTAAATATGGAATCTGTAGAAGTTTCTGCTAAGGGAGGAAACGAAACCTTCACAACAAAAGTGATTACGAACTATGAGAACAATGAAGAACTCACGTTCTCTGTTGAAGTAGATCCGTCCATGATGGAAAACTATACGGGTTTTGCACAAATAGCACCTAGTGAAAGTTACTCTTTAGAATCTTCCGATTTTACAATTCCTGCCGGAAGTAATGAGAAAGAAATTTCTATTGAATTAAAGAAAAGCATTTTCCAAGAAAGTAAAATGTGCGGTACATTTGTCATTCCTTTACGTATTAAAAGCGTGTCCCAATATTATCTTGATGATGAAGAAAGTATCCAGTTCTACAAATTCACAATTCTCCCGGATGAATTATCCAGAACAGGATGGAAAGTAATAGACTGGAATTCGTGTATTGATATGGATGAAGAAGGTAAAGAGTACGGACGAACACCAGATAAGATGCTCGACGGAGATGAAACCACCTTCTGGGCAGCAAAATGGTTTCCTCCATATGTGCCAATGCCTTATTTCTTCATCTTTGACATGGGAGCAGAACATCAGATTTCCCGCTTAGCGATAGTGAAGCCTGGAGGTTCCGGTAACGAATGGAGAGGTTTGGAAAAAGCCGGTTATTTTGAATACAGTCTAGATAATACTACTTGGAAAAAGTTATCCGACTGGGTAATGGAATCCAATGAACCACGTACTCATTTCTATGATATTCCTTCTGTAAAAGCCCGCTATATTCGTCTGGTAATCACTGAAGCATTCGAATATGGAGGTGGAGCAGGAAAAGGTCCACAAGATGGTGCTTTAATGGATATAGCAGAATTCAAAGTTTGGGGATACTAATTTTATTTTGTTCAATTATATTTGCATGAGGAATATTCCTCATGCAAATATATCATTATGAAAGTTCAAATGAAACTAACAATTTCTTTATTATTATGTTTTGCTTGTCTGGCTGGCGGATGTCAGATGAAAGAAGAGAAAAAGGCTGAGAAAGATGTAAAACCGAAATACCTCTGGTTCGATGCAGAAGCTAATTTCGAACGTTTCTCCAGCAAAGATTCCATTTGTTATTATTTAGATAAAACGAAAGAAACAGGTTTTAACCACATAGTTGTAGATGTACGCCCTATCTATGGTCAAGTACTTTATAAGAAAACAACGACTATGCAACCTTTAACCCAAATCAACGGGAAAACAATTGTCCGGGATTGGGACTATTTACAGTTCTTTATTGATGAAGCAAAAAAACGGGACCTGAAAGTGATCGTATCCACGACTTTCTTTCCTGCCGGAAATCCTGTTACCAGAGAAGGATTGGTGTATCAAGATAGCAATTGGTCGTCAAAAACGACCCGGCAATGGACACCTGATGGGTTCAAAGACATCAAAGATGATAAAACAAAAGTTGCAGCATTCTTAAATCCATCATTACCGGAAGTACAAGATTATGTTTTGACTTTCGTTCGGGAAATCGTATCCAATTACGATATAGACGGCTATGCGCTGGATTATTGCCGTTATCCGGATGTACAGTCCGACTTTTCCAAAATCACAAGAAAGCAATTTGAAGACTACATTGGTCAACAAATAGAAAGCTTTCCCGAAGATATATTTCACTGGGAAAATGGAGAACGGATAGATGGTCCGTTGGCAAAGAAATGGTTTGAATTCCGTTCCAAAACCATTCACGACTTCATTAAAAGAACTCGCGATGAAATTAAAAGTATTAAACCAAACGTATTAGTAGAATTATGGTCTCCCTCATGGTATGGAGCATTATATCAAAACGGACAAAATTGGGCAAGCCCTCAATATGATCCGTCAACAGAATATAACTGGGCAAGTACTGATTATTATAAAACAGGTTTTGCAGATCTGTTGGATGTTTTCTTACTGGGAACTTATCTAAATATAGTATATGGCATAGATGAACCCGAATCAATTGAATACGGTATTGCCCGTGGTAAAAGAGTAACAAAAAATGATTGTAACCTATTCGGCACAATTCAAGGAACAATGAATAATAAAGATTTATCTGATGCAGTATACGTATGTTTAACACAATCCGACGGAGTAATGGTATTTGATATTACTCACATTATCGAACGTGGAACATGGGAAGATCTAAAGAATGGCATCGATAGAGCAGAATCTGAAAACAACAGATAGAATTACAATTGAAACAATAAAAATAAAAAAATACAATCTGTGTATAGATCAGAATTCGTGGACAATTGTCCACGAAGCGTTTGTAACGCTTCGGTTATATGTTGATTAACCGTATACAACGAAATACCTAATTGGGAAGCTATCTCTTTATGAGATAGCTTCTCTTCTCTACTCATAATAAAGATACGCTGTTGTTGTGGAGTCAGTGTACCAAGCATCCGTCTGAAAAGATTTTCAAAATCCAGTTCTATTACCGGATTAACCTCTTCGTAAGAATAATCCATTGCATTTTGTAATAACGCCTCTTTCAAACGGATTTCATTATCTATGTTTTTTAACTGGTTAAATATTTTGTTACGTACAGTTGTAAAAAGATATGATTCTATTGATTGATCTGCATCCAAAGATTTCCGATTAAGCCAAATAGAGATAAAGGCCTCCTGTACTATATCTTCGGCCAAAACTTCAGATTTAATAAAGCGAATAGCAAAATAGATCAGTCGGCTTTTATATGTAGTATATAATTCACAAAATAGACGCTCGTCATTATCAATAGAACCATCTTTGAAAATAATATTCATAATAGTAGTACGGTTTTACTACACAAATATAAAAAAGAACTAGTTAAATCAACCTTTACTTTTTCCATTTAACACATCCTATTTTAATCCGCCGGATATACTATTCCCAACTGATGACGCACTTCATCTATTATTTCCATTGTGGTCAATGAATTATCAAGACTGTTAATTTCCGATTCATGACGACCGGATAATATAACATCTATAAATTCAGCCACCTCATAATAATATTCATCCTTTTCAGCTTTCACACTGATATCTTCCGGTTCTGGCACTGGACCACGACCCGAAGAAGCTGCCAAACGTGGAGTATAGGTTACATTGCCGATAATATTAACACGGTCAAGAGTTATATTGCCATCCTCACCTTGTATCTCTGTTGGTAAAGAAGAATTTGCGATCTTAGAATACAGCACTGTTGCATTCATACCGTCATATAAAAAATTAATGGCACCTTGCCCATCTGCTCCTGACGACAATACAATACCGGTAGCATCTATTTTCTTCGGACGGCCAAACAAAACTACCATCGGGTAAATAGTATATACACCAATATCCATAATTGCCCCATTGGAAAGTTCAGGATTGAAAGCATTCAATACTATACCTTCTTTAAACTTATCATAACGAGACGAATACTGGCAATAACATGAAAAATAACGGCGTATTACTCCTATCCTTTCCAAATTCTTTCGTACAGAAAGAAAGTTTGGCGTAAGTGTCGGCTTCATGGCTTCCATTAGAACCACATTATATTTACGGGAAGCCTCTATCATCATTCTCGCTTCCCTGGCATTAGAAGCTATCGGCTTTTCACATAAAACATGCTTTCCATGTTGCATGCAAAGAATACTTTGGGAAGCGTGCAAAAAATTCGGAGAAGCAATGTAAACCGCGTCTATCAAAGAGCTTTTAGCCATTTCCTCCAAAGAAGTAAATGTATAAGGGATCTGATACTTGGCAGCAAACGCGTCTGCCGTTTCTTGAGTACGAGAATAAACAGCAACTAATTCAAAACGTTCGTCTTGGCATGCACCGGCAAGCACCCAATCCGTGATAAAATTAGTTCCAACTACGCCAAAGCGTATTTTCTGAATGTATTGTTGATTCATAATGTATTAATGTAAAATTAGAATATTATCTTTTATTTCCAGCTCTGGGACGTATGACACGCTGTTTAAAGTAAGGCAATACGGAACAGCATCTTCCAAATGATTCACTTTCAAACGTTGCATATGGTCCGTTTGCTCCATATACGAAAGAAGATCGTTTTGATGCCGCTTCCACATATCCAACGCTATAGCTGCCGCATCACTCCCTGTCTGATATAAATTCGTTCTTATCAGTAAATCAACCAAAGCTCCACCAAAAGTAGTATCTTCTATATTGATTTTATCTTGCCAACCGGAACAAAGTACCACAACATTCCGGTTATGAATCAAACAATAATCAACAACAGCCTGCAAATTCACAAAAGCTCCGGTCACCACTCTGTATGCATTCCTGGCTATAGTAATAGACTTTGTACCATTGGTCGTTGTAAAGATGATATCCTGTCCCGATACCTTTTCAGAAGTATAATCAAAAGGTGAATTTCCAAAATCAGCAAAGTCACAACGTTTCACATTACGCTCTGCTCCTACCAGCCAGCCTTGTGCCTTATAATCTTGGGCTTCCTCTATTGTCGCTACCGGACGAATGGTTCGCACGCCATTCTGAAAAGCAGCAGCCATCGTTGTAGTTGCCCTAAAAACATCCACAACAACTACTATAGAGTCCGGATCATGATAGACTGGATATAATGCAGGAGAAAAACATACATCTATCTTCATATTTACGTATTTATTTACGACAAAAATAGCAGATTATTTGAACTTTTTCCGACTATTCGTGTTTAATCTATACAATTTAAAACCGTTTTAAAACTAAATCTTATGAAGAGAATTGTAAGTTACATTGTCGTTCTAGCCGTATCTATGTGCGGAATGACTCAAATGAAGGCTCAGAAAGCAGTAACCAAAGAAGCCAAGAAAGTAGAAAGAGAAGTAAAGAAACAAGAAAGGTTGGCCCAAGATGCCATCCAAGATGCAGAACAGTTTAATCAAGCAGTACAAGCACTCAATAATCAGTCTTTTGTATTGGAAGCAAATAGCATACAGCCGATGAACGGCCAGGTATTCTATGTAAACTCCGGCACAAATTTCGTTTCATTGAACAATGGACAAGCTATGGTTCAAATTGCCTCAACCTTTAATCCCAATCCCGGCCCTAACGGATTAGGAGGTATCACCGTACAAGGTATGGCATCCAATATACAAACGAAACAAGATAAAGAAGGTAATATGTATTTAAGCATGAGTGTTATGGGTACATTTATTTCAGCAACCGTAAACTTGGTTCTTTACAATGATTCCAACAGAGCTTCGGTTACTATAGACCCTAACTTCTCCGGTAGAAATCTGACAATGACAGGAACATTGGTTCCTTATTCAGATTCAAACATTTTTCAAGGTACGACCTATTAACATGTCCAACTTTTCTATAATAAGGAAGGCGGTGCTCCGTGAGGAACATCGCCTTCTGCTCTTATAAAAACAGATCATTAATTCATGTGGATTTATTTACGGAAAGGCGCTTTTACAACCTGAGCTTTCAAGTTCCTGTTACGCACTTTAATAAAGATTTCCGTACCGGCCTTAGCAAATTCAGGTTTCACATACCCCATACCAATGCCTTTCTTTAAAACCGGAGACATAGTTCCCGAAGTTACTGCACCTATCACATTATCGTCAGCATCTACTATTTCATATCCATGGCGGGGAATACCTTTATCTATCAGTTCAAAAGCACAAAGTTTACGAGTTACGCCTTCTTTTTTCTGCCGTTCCAATTCAGCACGGTTCGTAAAGTTCTTTCCGTCGGCGAACTTGGTAATCCATCCTAAACCGGCTTCAATAGGAGAAGTTGTATCATCCAGATCATTGCCATACAAGCAGAAGCCCATTTCCAAACGTAAAGTATCACGCGCACCTAAGCCTATCGGTTTAATTCCTTCCGGTTTGCCTGCTTCAAAAATTGCATTCCAAATGGTCATGGCATCACTCAGATAGAAATATAACTCAAAACCTCCGGCACCGGTATAGCCGGTATTGGAAATAATCACATTCTTACAACCTGCAAATTCCCCTACAACAAATGAATAATAAGGAATGGAAGATAAATCCACCGGAGTAAGGCGTTGTAATACTTCGGTAGCTTTAGGCCCTTGAATAGCCAACTGACCCGTACGATCTGATGAGTTTTCCAGTTCAGCACCAACTGTATTATGACTAACACACCAATCCCAATCTTTCGCTATATTCCCTGCATTTACAACTAGCAGATATTTTTCGGGTTCATAATGATAGACCAACAGGTCATCAACAATACCACCTTTATCATTAGGGAAACAAGTATATTGAGCTTTACCCAGTGGTAACGTAGATGCGTCATTAGATGTTACACTTTGAATAAAAGCCAAAGCATTCGGGCCTTTTACCCAAAATTCGCCCATATGAGAAACATCAAACACACCAACACTGTTCACAACAGTCATATGTTCATCAATAATACCGGAATACTCTATAGGCATGTTGTAACCGGCAAATTCATGCATCTTAGCACCGAGTGCAATATGCACGTCGGTAAACGGAGTTGTTTTCATACTATTTCTTTATTTAAGATTTCTGAGCTGTCAGCTCTGCTATTTTTACTATCGTTTCCATACTCTTTTCCAACGAATGGACAGGTAAGAATTCATAACGTCCATGGAAGTTCAACCCGCCGGCAAAAATATTAGGGCAAGGCAATCCCATAAAAGAAAGACGTGCTCCATCCGTACCTCCCCGTATAGGTTTAACTAACGGAATAACGCCTATGGCTGTCATAGCTTCAAAAGCAATGTCCACGATGAACCTTTTCGGTTCAACCACCTCACGCATATTATAATACTGATCCCGTAATTCCAAAGTAGTACTACCCGGGTGCATCTCGTTCATACGTTCAACCAAAGCATGCAAATCTCTTTTCTTCTGTTCAAATAGAGAGCGGGTATGATCTCGGATGATGTAGGATAAGGAAGCGTTTTCAACAGAACCACTCATTCCGGTAAGATGGAAAAAACCTTCATAGCCTTCCGTCTGTTCAGGACGCTGTGACGCAGGCAACCAGGAAGCGAACTCGGCAGCCAGCAAGCAAGCATTCAACATCTTATTCTTAGCATATCCCGGATGAACATTCAGTCCTTTAAACAATACTTTAGCACCTGCTGCATTGAAATTCTCATATTCCAGTTCTCCAATCTGTCCGCCGTCAATCGTATAAGCCCATTCACAGCCGAACTTATCTACGTCAAAATGATCTGCTCCCTGCCCTATTTCTTCATCAGGAGTAAACGCTATACGTATTTTTCCGTGCTTTATTTCGGGATGATCTTTTAGGTATTTCACAGCAGAGATAATTGCTGCAACACCGGCTTTATCATCTGCACCCAATAAAGTCTTGCCGTTGGTTACAATAATATCTTGCCCCTTATAATCATTAAGTTCAGGAAACATCGACGTAGAAAGTACTATATTATCCTCTTCAGATAATACAATATCGCCTCCTTTATAATTTACAATACGAGGTTGCACATCCTTGCCGGACATATCCGGGCTAGTATCCAGATGAGCGATAAAACCGATTGTCGGAATATGTGCAGTAGTGTTCGCCGGAAGCGTGGCCATCAGATAACTGTTGTTATCCAGGGTAATATCTTCCAGCCCTATTTCTTCCAATTCTTTTACTAATGCTTGTGCAAATACGCGTTGCCCGGATGTACTTGGCGTTGTACCCGTTTCCTCGCTTGATTGTGTATCGAAGGTAACGTACTTTAGAAATCTGTCTACCAAATTCATAACCTATATCTTTTAGTTTTTTTGTTCTTTAATGCTATAAAGATAGGAAAATATCTTCAACCATCAAAAACAGCCAGATCCGTTATAGCAATGTGTACAAACACATTCTTTCGGCAGACCGATCGCTTCAATAAGATCTTCTACCGTATTAAACCGAAGGGTAGTAATATTTAATTTCTTACGAATACATTCAACCAGCTTGTTATATTCTTCGGATCCTGTTGCAGCATACTTCTCCAGGTTCTTACTATCATCGCCTTCCAATTCTTTTATAATACGGCGGGCTATTAATTCAAGATCAGATTTAGAGGCCGAAAAACCTAAAAACGGACACGAAAATAAGATAGGAGGACATCCGATACGCATGTGCACTTCTTTTGCTCCATATCCATATAAGATATTAACGTTATCTCGTAGTTGAGTACCGCGAACAATTGAATCATCACAAAAAATAACGCGTTTATCACGTAATAAAGTCCTGTTTGGTATCAATTTCATTTTGGCTACCAGATCACGAACAGCCTGATTGGACGGTGTAAAGCTACGAGGCCAGGTAGGCGTATATTTCACTATTGCACGACGATAAGGAATGCCTTTGCCTTCGGAATAGCCCAGAGCCATACCGATACCCGAATCGGGGATACCGGATACATAATCGGCATCAACCTTGTCTTTCTTAGCCATTGCCATACCACTTGCATAACGGGCGGCATCTACATTTACACCTTCATATTCAGAAACAGGATAACCATAATAAACCCAAAGGAAAGAGCAAACCTGCATCTTTTTATTAGGTTTACGAAGCTGTTCTATCTTATCTGCCGTAAGCATTACAACTTCGCCCGGTCCTACATTATACTCCAGTTCAAATCCAAGGTTCGGGAAACTGCTAGGTTCACTGGAAGCAGCAATAGCTCCGTCTTTCTTACCTATTAATAGAGGAGTTCGGCCGTACTTGTCACGAGCAGCAATAATACCATTTTCGGTAAGAATCAGCATGGAGCATGATCCTTTTATCTTCTCATGTACAATTTCAACACCTTCTACAAAAGTTCTCCCCTCCGAAATAAGCAATGATATTAATTCCGTTTGATTAATTTTACCTGAACTTAATTCGGAAAAATGACGTCCTTTTTCCAGCAACTCCTGCTCCAGCTCATCCAAGTTATTCACTTTTGCAACTGTCACAACAGCATATTTGCCCAAATGAGAGTTTATGAAAATTGGCTGCGGGTCTGTATCACTGATTATACCGATACCAGAGTTTCCTTTAAATTTATCTAATTCACTTTCAAACCGTGTACGGAAATATGAATTTTCCAGGTTATGAATTGAACGTTGAAAAACACCTTCGTGAAGCGTAGCCATACCGCCCCTGCGGGTTCCTAAATGAGAATTATAGTCCGTGCCATAAAATAAGTCTGTAGCACAAGCCGATTTAGAAATAGTGCCAAAAAAACCTCCCATCGTCTGTTCTGTTATTGATTTTTGTTTGAGAACACAAATGTACGAGATTATTTAGGAATAGTCCAAATGAGAACAGGTAAAAGTACGTAACTATTTAAAGATACTTTCTGCAAGGAAAACTATAGAATCCATTTCCTCCGCTTTACGATACATTTTAGTTGTTTTCTCCCGACATTCTAATCGGATCACGGCTGTGATTCATATAAATCACTTCTGTGATCTGATTGGATCACCCGTGTGATCTATATGAATCACAGCCGTGATCCGATTAGTTTATCAGGAAAAAAGGGCTTATACTAGCAAAGGTCTATCTCTATTCGTTTAATTCTTAAAATGAAATTATCAGATTTTCTTATTCTGCCAGGCCGCCTTTCTCAAATAAATAGTACTTGATAGCAACAGGCCTACATAATAGATTACCTCTGTAAGGAAACAAATGGCTACCGGCAAGTGCAAACGCATTCCTGCGATATATATAAAAAGGGCATAGAAAAACAAGGTAACAAGTTCCATGTATAAGGCCGCTTTTGTATTGCCCGTACCTGTCACTCCGCTAAATGCGATATTGGCAACCGCCGATATCAATAATGCGCCTGCTATTACATATACGGAGGGTATTGAAGCTTCCACCAATAGTCTGTCATTCGTATAAACGGAAATGACTTCGGAGGGAAACAAACAAAGAACCAAAACAAACACTGCCATTATGCCCACAGACCAATAAGTAATACGGCGAATAATAGACAGTACCTGATCAACATGCCCCGCTCCAATACTATTGCTGACAAATGTATTTGTCGCCATTGACAATGAGTTGACAGGGATCAGCATGACAACATAGATACTTCGTACGATATTAGCAACGGCTAATTGGCGCTGTCCCAAATGTTCAACAGCAATAAAAAGCATAAAGTAAGTAGTCAATGAAACAAAATACTGCAACATTGTAAAAATCGAGATACTTAATACGCGCTTCAATAGATTAATATCGAAGGTGCGAAAATGATTCAGCGCATATTTTTCCTTATCTACCGTAATACGCGTATAAATAACATAAAACAGGATTGATACTCCTTCAGCAATTACCGATGCCAATGCAGCTCCCTGAATACCCATCTCCGGGAAACCGGCATGACCGAATATCAGGAGATAATCCAACAATATATTTGTAACTGCCATCACAAAGGCATTTAACGTTAACACCTTTGTACGGGTTATACCAATAAACAAAGCACGAAACATCACACCTACAAACGTAAAGAAGAAGCCAAACACGCGCCAGTCAAGAAACTCCATTGTAGCTTGCCAAATATCATCCGATGAAATAAGCAAGCGCATAATATCTCCGGCAAAAAGACGTGAGAAGGTGAACAAAACAGCAGCCAGCATCAGTAAAAAGAACACGCCTTGTATCATCACCGGACCTACCGCTGCGTAGTTTTGTTCTCCATTTCGGCGGGCAATCATGATTTGCGACCCAGTACTGAACCCGAATGCAATCGTAAAGATGCAGATGTAATATAATCCACCCATAGCGGAAGCACCTAACTCCATCTCGCCTACTCGTCCAAGAAAAGCAGTGTCTGTTACATTGATGATATTTTGTGCCAGAAGTCCGAGAAATATCGGATAGCTAACATTCCATATTTGCTTGTTTGAATACATAAATGATCTTTTTAGTAATAAATAGCTTTAGAAAAAAATAAAAAGAGCCCGCCGGATACCGGCGAGCTCTTTTCTTATTCAATATATACAGCTTTATATTGCTTGCGATGCTACACCAGTTTATTTGTCGCCGTATCAGGAAATACAACCGCCGGTTTAAACGTTTTAGCTTCCTCAAAATCCATCATGGCATATGACATGATAATAATAACATCTCCGGGTTGTACCTTGCGAGCTGCCGCACCATTCAGACAGATTACGCCAGAGCCACGTTCCCCTTTGATAATGTACGTTTCAAAACGTTCACCGTTGTTGTTATTAACGATAGAAACCTTTTCATTCGGTATCAGGTTAGCAGCATCCAGAAGATCTTCATCTACCGTAATACTCCCGATATAGTTCAGATTGGCTTCCGTAACCGTTACGCGGTGAATCTTTGATTTAACTACCTCTATAAACATTGTACTGAATTATGAGTTATAAGTTATAAATGTATGAATCAGAGAGATTATAGAACGAACAGGCTTCATATAGCCCATATTAAAATTTGTATTTCTTATTTATACCTGATGTTATCAATAAGGCGAACTTCTCCACAGTAAACGGTAATACAACCAACTATGTAATCCGCATCCGACCAGTCATTAATAGATTCCAATGTGTTGCCATCTACTATTTCGTAATATTCGACCTCCATATCAGAGTCCTTATTTATCGTATTAACAACATAATCGATAACTTCTCTCACATTCTTATCCGGTGCAAAGGTAGTACTTTCTTTTAACGTACGTGCAATAAGCGGTGCCTTTTGACGCAGTTCGGGAGTTAAACGAGTATTACGGCTACTCAACGCCAATCCATCTGCCTCACGAACGATAGGACAGGCATTAATCTTCACAGGTATATTCAACTGTTTCACCATAGCACGGATAACAGCAATCTGTTGGAAATCTTTTTCCCCGAAATAAGCGTTGTCCGGCTCTACGGCATAAAACAATTTACTTACGATTTGGGCCACGCCGTTAAAATGTCCCGGACGCTTTGCCCCTTCCATTACCTGCGATACGGTTCCGAAATCGAAAGTGCGTGTATCAGGTTCAGGATACATCTCTTCCGCAGTTGGAGCAAATACGTATTTACACCCTGTAGGCTCCAATAAGGCACAGTCTTTTTCAAGCGTGCGAGGATAAGTCTCCAAATCGTGTTTATCGTTGAATTGCGTGGGATTTACAAAAATACTCACCACACAAACATCATTTTCTTTTACACAATGTTTCACCAAACTAAGGTGACCTTCATGCAATGCTCCCATTGTAGGAACAAAGCCAATCAGCTTGTTTTCTTGCTTTTCAAGGGCAAGATTCTGTTTCAATTCTTTAATACTGTTTACTATTTTCATCTTATAGATGCTTAATGACGGTGCAAAGCAAGTAAATAATTACCGTAAATGAAAGAATTTTATTATCTTTGTAGCGTCTTTATAAAACTAACTTACAGAATGGATGCAAAAAAAATCTTGTTTATAGCCCAAGAAATCACGCCTTACCTTCCCGAATCAGAGATTGCTACAATATGCAGAAATCTACCGCAAGGCATTCAGGAACATGGTCGCGAAATCAGGACATTCATGCCTAAATTTGGAAACATTAACGAACGACGCAATCAATTACATGAAGTTATCCGTTTATCGGGCATGAATCTTATCATTGATGACACCGATCATCCTCTGATTATCAAGGTTGCTTCCATTCAATCGGCTCGAATGCAGGTATATTTTATTGACAATGAGGATTTCTTCCAACGGAAAGCGACAGTTGTCGACGATAACGGCAAAGAATTTGAGGATAACGACGATCGATCCATTTTCTATGTACGTGGAGTATTGGAAACGGTGAAGAAACTTCGATGGATACCGAATATTATCCATTGCCACGGGTGGATGTCTGCTTTAACTGCATTATACATCAAACGAATGTATGCCGATGATCCTTGTTTACGTAATGCAAAAATTGTGTACTCCATATACAATGATGACTTTAAAACTCCGTTTAGAAAAGAGTTTGCCAATAAGTTAAAAATGGACGGTGCCAAAGAAAGCGATGTGAAGTTATTAAAGACAGATACAAGCTTCACCGGTTTAACAAAACTGGCTATAGATTTTGCCGACGGGGTGATACAAGGCAGTGAAACGATTAATCAGGATGTGATGGATTACATTGCAACAAAAAAAGAAATACCATTCCTACCTTACCAATCACCAGAAACATATATTGACAAATTCAATGAGTTCTATGATGTGGTATTGGATTCCAATAAGAAATAAATAACAACAAAATGAAATTCAACCTGTTTATACTCGGACTTTGCTTGGGAGCTAGTATTCTGGGCGGGTGTAATGATGATTTGAGCTTGGTAGGATCAACCATCCAACCAGAAGGAGACAGACCGATAGTATATAATGATACTTTTCAACTAAAGGCATCGACCATACAAATGGATTCCATTTATGCAAAGACAGAATACGGTTTGTTGGGAGAAATATACGATCCGCTTTATGGAAATTTAAAAAGCGATTATATTTGCCAGTTCTATTGCCCGGATGATTATCAGTTTAAACACAAACCGCTTGATGGGATGATAGATTCTGTAGACTTCAGAATTAAATACAGCGCAAGTTCATGGATTGGTGACTCATTAGCACCTATGCGTGCTGAAATATATCAGGTAACTTCGCCCTTGAAGGATAACTACTACACGAATATAGACCCTAAAGATTACTGCAATATGCAAATATCATTAGGTGCACAAACGTATACGGCATTCGACCCGAGTATTTCGGATTCTCTACGAGAAAATGCATTGGATGTAGACAATGCAAAAGCTTATCCAAGCGTTGTTATTCGCATGCCGAAAGAATTAGGACAGAAGTTTTACGAAGAAACAATCAATAATCCGGAGACTTTCAAGAATCAGGATTCGTTTAATAAATTCTTCCCCGGCCTGTATGTCACCAACACATACGGAACAGGTAATATTTTATTTGTAGACCGTTCGTCTTTCACAATCTACTACCGTTATATAGTAACAGGTAGCGCAGGGCAGGATTCTATTGTAAAAGGGTATGAGCGTTTTAATGTTACTAAAGAGGTTATTCAGCTCAACCGTTTTAAAAACACGGATATGACAGAGTTGTTAAAGCCGAATGATAGCTATACATATATAAAAAGCCCGGCAGGCGTTTGTACTCAAATTGTACTTCCGGCTAAAGAAATCGTATCGGTTGTAAAGAACCGGATTTTGACAAACTTGCCTCTTACAATGAAGGCTATGCCTCAACCTGATTGGCAATATGCTTTAAATCCGCCGCCATACCTGTTATTACTGCCTCAGGATTCTGTAAAGGGTTTCTTTGAGAAGAATCAAGTCGAAAATAATAAAACATCATTTTTATCCACACAATATAGTTCTTCAACACGTTCATACACGTTTGGGAATATTTCCAATATTCTGCAATATCAAATTGATAATGCTCCGGATAAAGACCTTGTCTTGGTAGCAATACCTGTCAATCGGGAAACCTCTCAAGGTACATATTATCAAGACCCTTACACAATTTCTCTGAGCAATTACCTGGCTCCTGCCGGTGTTCAATTGAGAAAAGACGAAGAAGTAACTGAAATTATTGTTACATCATGTGTATTTAATAACTGACAAAAGACAAATATAACTTCATAAAAAAAGGCGGATCTCTTTTGATCCGCCTTTTTAGTATTATCAATCATTTTATTTTTCTACAGGTTTCTTTGCTGCTTTCTTTTTATACTTATCAAGCTCTTTCTGTAAGGTTTCAATTTCTTCACCCTGATTCTTAATAGTAGTAAGCAAAGAGTTCAATTCTTCATTTTCTATATTTTCCGGGAACTCGGCATTCACGCGGACAATAAAGTCAGACAATACATTCATATAATTGTTGAATGCATCATATGGATTATCATACGGGCTGAAACTGCCACGTCCCATATGTTTTGTACTCATATAATAGAAATGATCACTGCTCTGCAGGTAATACCAATCCTGACGGATACGGCGTGGCTCACATAAACGTACACGTTCTCCAATTTCATTAATCTTCCTGAAAGCTTCTTGCTGCAAAACATTTCCCAACCAGGAACTACAATCTCTTTCTTCGTCCACCCATGACATTGGGTATGGAACAGAAATTGAATCTACAGGTTTCATTAATGTAAAGATTTCCGACGGAGTAGAGAATCGTATGCCTTTTTCCTCAGCAAAGCGAGGTAAAGCCTTAAAGAAATCAAAAATACCGGTTGCTGCCGGATGCAAAGAACCAAGAACTTCATAATTCATAAACAGATTGATAATCTGCTCTGATTCCGGTGTAGCAGCAATCCATGACATATATTTGTCAGCGGTAAGCGGATATTCATTCCAACTGTAATCACTGAAACGATCGGACAAATCTTCGCTAAAACGGTCATTCTTCAATAACAAGCTTAATTTCGGAGCTTCACAAGATGAATACATATAATTCGGACTCTTCCATCCTAATATATGTTTAGCACCCTCCGTTAACATACCCTTATATCCCATTTCATATACCATAGTGGATATTTCGTCGGAATAGATAAGTTCTGTATTACGGAAGACTTTCGGTTTTACACCAAACAATGTTTTAATTTTATCTTCCTGTTTCTTCACCTGATGTTTAAACTCTTCCGGATCTCCCAAAGATGATAAAGAATGTGCATAGGTTTCCGATAAGAACTCAACATTCCCTGTAGCAGCCAATTCCTTAAAACTGTCAATTACCTCAGGAGTGTAAATCTCCATTTGCTCCAATGCAATACCGGAGATAGAAAATGCCACTTTAAACTTACCGCCACTGGTTTTAATCATTTCCATGATCGTACGATTAGCCGGCAAATAACATTGCTCCGCTATACGACGAATAATTTCTTCATTCTGAAAATCATCGTAGTAATAATGATCATTCCCAATATCAAAGAAACGATACCTTTTTAAACGGAATGGCTGATGTATCTGAAAATAAAAGCAGATCGTTTTCATAATATTATTTGTTTTACTTTGTCTTGTCGTTAATAATTAATTACCTGTTACCATATCATAAATACGACGAACTTTTTGTCCGGCATATTCCCATTTGATATTATCCACCTCTTTCTTTCCTTCTACTTTCAAGAATTCATGCATAGCAGGATATGTAATAATAGAATACATCGCATCCGCCAAGGCTTCGATATCCCAGTAATCCACCTTAATTGCATAATCCAATATTTCAGCACAACCAGATTGTTTTGAAATAATAGAAGGAACTCCACATTGCATCGCTTCCAAAGGAGAAATACCGAACGGTTCAGAAACCGAAGGCATTACATATACATCGCTAGCCTTCAAAACTTCATATACTTGTTTCCCTTTCATAAACCCGGTAAAATGGAAACGATCCGAGATATTACGGGCAGCAGCCAAACGAATCATCTGGTCCATCATATCTCCGCTTCCAGCCATAATAAACCGGGCATACGGAGCTTTCGCCAATACTTTAGCAGCAGCTTCAACAAAATATTCCGGACCTTTTTGCATAGTAATACGTCCCAGGAATGTGATAACTTTATCTTTCACTCCTTTTTTATCCTGAATAGATAATATTTCCTGGCTCATCGGTTCAACGGCATTATGAACAGTCGTCACCTTTGCCGGGTCCTGATGATATTTATCAATAACTGTCTGACGTGTCAGATTACTTACTGTAATAATATGATCGGCATTATCCATACCGTTCTTTTCTATTGCATATACATCCGGATTTACATTACCACGGCTACGATCATAATCGGTTGCATGCACATGTATAACCAAAGGCTTACCACTCACCTGTTTTGCATGAATACCAGCCGGATAAGTAAGCCAGTCGTGCGCATGAATTATATCAAACTGTTCCGTACGGGCAATTACGCCGGCAACAATGGAATAGTTATTAATTTCTTCCAACAGGTTATCCGGATAACGGCCCGAAAATTCCATACAGCCCAAATCATTTACATAACGATAACTGAAATCGGCATAAATATGATCCCTATATGCGAAATACTGGTCGGCATTCATACCCACTTTTGCCATTCGTTGCTGCACATATTCTCTGTCAACATCCTTCCAGACAATAGGAACATTATTAACTCCTACTATTTTCAGGAAACTTTGATCTTCATCTCCCCAAGGTTTCGGAATACAAAAGGTTATATCCATGTCAGGTTGCATAGCCATACCACGAGTAAGGCCATAACTGGCAGTGCCTAATCCTCCTAAAATATGAGGAGGAAATTCCCATCCAAACATCAATGCTTTCATATATGGTACTTAGTTTTAATCGGCGTTATACTTCTTCAACAAATCCACAACTCGGAGAATTGCAGCCACATTCATTGCAAATGAGACAGCTCCCCGTCCTGTAAACGGAGGATTGCCATCAAACAATTCCGGAATCGTACCGATACAATGCAACGACATTTCTTCCTCCATGCTTATCAGCATACGTTCCGCAAAAGCAACACCACTTTTACCAAATACACGCAAATAAGCTTCCAAGTAAGCCCCCAACAACCACGGCCATGCCGTACCTTGATGATATGCCAAGTCGCGTTCATACTGTGCACCAACATAATAAGGTTTATATCCTTCACTCTTTGGGCTTAATGAACGTAAGCCTTTGGGAGTAAGCAATTCCTTTGTCACAATATCCACAACAGCCCGTTTCTGCATCCGCGTCAACGGTGAATAAGTAAGAGATACTGCAAAAATCATATTAGGACGCACACTCCAATCTACACTTGATCCGTTTACCGAATCAAACAAATAATTATAGCCATTTACAAAAGTCTCTGCAAAAGACTTATCTATTGCGGAAATAATCGTATCTATTTTTTCTATAGGTAATCCACCTTGCAACTCTTTATAGAAACATAGCGAATTATACCAAAGTGCGTTAAATTCTACAATGTACCCGGAACGCGGAACAACCGGTTTGCCATTCACAGTCGAATTCATCCAGGTAATAGCCTTGTCACGGCCATTCGCAAACAATAGACCATTATCCATCAATTTCATATCCGGATGTTTCTGAGAAGAAATATAGTCTATAATTTCACCTACAAAGTCAGCATACAACTCTTTGGCTTTCTCTACACCCTGATCTTTTGCATAATGTTGAATGGCCAGAATTGCCCATAATAAAACATCAGGATCTTCCAATTCTTTGATAACAGCATCAGGTCTACCATCTTTCATAAAATTACGCATAGCAGGTATTGCCGTATGCATAATCTTTTCAAAACGCACAGGATCTTCTATGGATAAAGTGCATCCGGGAAGAGCAATAAACAAATCTCTTGCACGTACTTTAAACCAATGATAACCTGCTAACAAATATGCATCATTTTCTTTTGGACGAAAATAAAATTGCTGTGCTGAATTCTTTAAACAGTTAAAGAAACTGGTACGCGGTGTACGGGCATTTACTTCATTTTCATAAAGCGTTTTCAAATGCGTCGTTGCGATCTGGCTATCACCGGCACTGAAAATAATAGATTCCCCTTTCTTTATAGGAACTTCAAAATAACCGGGTACATAGAGGTCTTCTTTAAAAGGATATCCTCTTTCCTGTTCTTTTGGATATTCAATGCCATTATACCAGTAAGGTTCATATACGAATTTAGCCTTTTTACTAAATTGCATATATAGCTCAGGATATCCCGGATACATACACGTTTTAATACCATTGGTTATTTCTGTATATGATTGATTCACATTTCCATTAGCTTGGGTTAAACTCTTCACGCTGCGGAATGCAAGGAAAGGGCGGAATCGAAGAGTGGTGGCCGAATGAGCATCTTCTAAAGTATATTTTATCATTATACGATTCTCAAACATAGAAAAAACTTTCTCTTTTGAGAAAATTACGCCTCCTACCCTATAGAGAGTACGTGGTACCGTTTTTGAAGTAAATTCACGAATATACTTATGTCCTTTGGGGCTAAAGTTATCCCCTTGATATTTATGCAAGCCAAGATTAAACTCGGCACCATGTTGTATTACCGTTTCATCAAAAGAAGATAAAATGACATGGTTATCATTATCAATTGCAGGAACAGGCATTACGAGTAATCCGTGATATTTCCTGGTATTACAATCAACAACAGTAGTGCTATGATATGCCCCTAACCTATTTGTACGGAGCACCTCACGAGTCAACGACTCTTCCAGGTTTATCATTACGGTCTTGTCAAATTTTAGATAACTCATACGGATATTTGGGTTTTAAGTTATTGTTTTTAATATCAAAATGTAATTAGCTTTATTGAGAATCAAATGTATCACTTATAAACTAAAAATGCAAACAATCTTTTATGCCCACTTGAAAGAACGATAAAAGAAAAGCAATAGCAACATTGAAAATCAATCCATTATACAACAATATGCTAAAAAGGTGTGTTATCAAACATACAAACGTTTGTTAATGGCAAGTCCGTTTTAGTTAAACAAATTATCAATTCGTTTCATTCAACCAACAAATAACAAATTGGCAATTTGTTGCAGAATTATACATTTTCCCCTCGTTTTTTCCATTTTGGATAAAAACTTTCTACCTTTACATTCCTAATATAAAAACCTGTAAAATAACAAAATGAAAGAACTTATATCTATAGATAGATAATGACTGTATCTGTAAATACAACCATTAAAAGGACAATCCTGTTTAATAGAATAAGAACTCGTTTAATTTATGCAGTAATCTTTTATAAACTATAAATATGACAAAAGCAATAAATAATCCTTTTTTCAGAACATACGAAACTCCGTTTAAGACACCTCCTTTCGACAAAATACAGACAGAACATTATGAACCTGCTTTTGAAAAGGGTATTGAAGAACTAAATAAGGAGATTGAAGAAATTGCAAACAACGCCCAGCCAGCCACTTTTGCTAACACAATCATAGCACTGGAACGTAGCGGTAAGTTATTAAATAATGTAAGTAACGCTTTTTTCAATGTATTAAGTGCTGAGGCCAATGATGAAATGATGGAAATATCACAGCGTATATCTCCCAAACTCTCAGAAAGCTCAAACAATATTTATTTAAATGAGAAGCTATTCATCCGTGTAAAAGCTGTATATGACCAAAAAGACAAATTAAATCTTTCTATCGAAGACTCCAAACTTTTGGATGAGACTTACGAAGCATTTAAAATACAAGGTGCCACATTAAATAGTAATGATAAAGAGAAATACCGTAAGTTAAGCACAGATTTAAGTATCCTTACCCTCAAATTCGATCAGAACGCCTTAAAAGACAAAAACCGCTTCGAACTTCTGATTACAAATGAAAAGGATTTGGCGGGCCTTCCTGAAAGTATCCGTGAAGCCGCCTCTATGGAAGCAAAGAACAAAGAGAAAGAAGGCTGGTTATTCACTTTATCCGCCCCCAGTTACATACCATTTATGCGTTATGCTGATCGTCGGGATCTTCGTGAAAAGATGTATCGTGAATTCATGAGCATAGGCAATAAAGGAGACGAATATGACAATAAAGAAATCATCAAGCAAATAGTAAACACTCGTCTTGAAATTGCAAAATTAATGGGATTCAAAGATTTTGCAGACTACAATTTAAAACATACAATGGCTAAAAAGCCTGCGAATGTTTACAAACTATTGAATCAGCTATTAGATGCTTACAAACCGGTTGCTATCAATGAATACAACACTATTCAAGGTTTTGCGATGGGATGTGAAAATGAAAACATTACTGTAATGCCCTGGGATTGGAGTTATTATTCCGAAAAATTAAAAGACATCCGTTTTAACGTAAATGATGAGATGACACGTCCGTATTTTGAACTCGGCAATGTAAAGGAAGGGGTATTTAAATTAGCCACCCAACTATATGGCATCACGTTTAAAGAGAACAAGGAAATCCCCGTATATCATCCGGAGGTGCAAGCATATGAAGTATATGACGTTGACGGCACATTCCTGTCTGTTTTATACACAGACTTCTTCCCTCGTTCCGGTAAACAGAGTGGCGCATGGATGAATAGCGTCAAACCACAATACAAAGACGAAAACGGGCATGACAGCCGTCCTCAAATCATCATTGTAATGAACTTTACACGTCCTACCAAGACCAGACCATCCCTGCTCACATTTGATGAAGTAAACACATTATTGCACGAGTTCGGGCATGCTCTGCATGGTATGCTCGCCAAAGGGACATATGCCAGTCTTTCCGGGACAAATGTCTACAGAGATTTTGTAGAGTTACCTTCTCAGATTATGGAAAACTGGTTGACTGAAAAAGAATATCTTGACCAGATAGCCATCCATTACTCAACCGGAGAAAAGATTCCGCAGGATATGATTCAAAAACTAGTAGATGCAGCCAACTTCAATACCGGATATGCATGTTGCAGGCAAGTAAGTTTCGGATTGCTAGATATGGCTTGGCACACACTTACAGAACCGTTTGACGGAGATGTCATTGCTTTTGAAAAAAAAGCATGGCAACCTGCACAAATAGTACCGGAAGTTGACGGCACATTAATGAGCAGTAGTTTCGGACACATTTTCTCAGGTGGATACGCAGCCGGATATTACGGTTATAAGTGGGCCGAAGTTCTGGATGCCGATGCTTTTGCCGCATTCAAAGCTGCCGGAATATTCAATAAGGATATAGCTAAATCATTCCGGGATAACATCCTTTCCAAAGGTGGAGCAGAAGATCCGGATGTATTATACAAACGTTTCCGCAAGCAAGAACCCACCATTGACGCTTTATTAGTTCGTACAGGTATCAAGAAATAGAGCAAACAAGAGATATTGTCCCCAAATACTTCACAACTAAAAATCTAAAACAACATTTCTTTTGAACAAATATCATTACATTTGTCGGTTAATTACAAGGATAAAACAGAGATATAATGTGCGAAAAGACAGACAAACAACTCGAACTTGACAAGCGTTATCTAAGGATGGCCGCAGTATGGGCTGAAAATTCATATTGCAAACGCCGCAAAGTTGGAGCACTCATTGTAAAAGACCAAATGATTATATCTGATGGCTACAATGGAACACCTTCCGGATTTGAGAACATTTGTGAAGATGAAAACAATGTCACTAAACCTTACGTGTTACATGCCGAAGCCAACGCCATAACCAAAGTTGCCGCTTCTTCCAACAGCAGTAAAGGAGCTACAATCTATGTAACATCCGCTCCTTGTATCGAATGTGCGAAACTGATTATACAATCCGGTATCAAGCGCGTAGTATATTCGGAAAAATACCGGGTAGAAGATGGCTGTAAACTATTGAACCGTGCAGGCATCACTATTGATTATATCGAGACCAAAGAATAAATAAACATTTTATGAATAAAAACAGAAGATTAGCCATCTGGCTTCCCGTCATAATAGCTGTAAGTATTTCATTGGGAATCTTTATCGGAAATCATTACCGTTCGATAGGACAAGGGAAACACCGCACCTATTCGAGTGGCAATAAAATTAATGCCGTATTAGACATTATTGACGAGCAATACGTAGACACGGTTAACATGACGGATTTGGTAGAAGGAGCTATACCGAAAATATTCAGCGAATTAGACCCCCACTCCGTATATATTCCTGCCGAAGATGCTTCCATGGTAAACGAAGAACTGGAAGGTTCTTTCAGCGGAATAGGCGTATCATTCAATATGCAAACCGATACAATCATGATAATAAGCGTTATACCGGGAGGACCTTCTGAAAAAGCAGGACTACTCCCCTTTGACCGTATTATTACAATTAACGACTCAGTATATTCAGGAAACAATACCTCGCAAACCAAGATAATGAAAACCCTGCGCGGAGCTAAAAATAGTACCGTTAAATTAGGCATACAACGGGGCAACTCACCGGAACTCATCTATTTTGATGTTACACGAGGGGATGTTCCGGTCAAGTCGGTAGATGTTGCATACGAAGCGAGTAAAGGTATCGGTTATATCAAAGTGAGTAAATTTGGCCGTACAACATACAATGAATTTATCACAGCCATTGCCCAGTTAAAAGAGGCCGGTTGTAATTCTTTCATTATCGATCTTCGGGGAAATACCGGAGGATACATGGATGCGGCTATCAACATGATCAACGAATTTATGCCCGAAGGACGCCTCATTGTTTATACCGAAGGTAAAGCTTTCCCCCGCTCGGACGTATATGCCAACGGAACCGGCACATGCAAAGATTCGCCAATCGTAGTATTGACCGACGAAATATCAGCTTCGGCAAGTGAAATTTTCTCCGGTGCTATTCAAGATAACGACCGTGGTTTAATCATCGGGCGACGTACCTATGGAAAGGGCTTAGTTCAATCTCAAATTGCCCTAAGTGACGGATCTGCGCTTCGCTTGACAATAGCCCGCTACTACACCCCTTCCGGACGTTGTATCCAGAAGGAGTATGAAATGGGACATACTGAGGATTATGACCAGGATATTTATAATCGTTACATGCATGGAGAATTTGATTCCGCAGACAGTATCAAAATGAATAATGAATTAAAATATCAAACCGTAAAAGGACGTACGGTTTATGGTGGAGGCGGTATTATGCCGGACATATTCATTCCTCGCGATACAAGCGGAGTTACCTCATATTTCTCAAATGTAATAAACAGTGGCGTCCTCTACCTTTATGCATTGGAATACTCGGATCGCAATCGTGAAAAGCTGTCATCATTCAAAACCTGGCAGGAGATGTACAGTTATCTGAAACAACAACCGTTATTATATAGCTTTACAAACTTTGCGGCCAGTAAAGGAATAAAAAAACGTCCTACTTTAATCAATATATCCGGCAGTTTAATTGAAAAGCAGCTACAGGCTTATATCGTACGGAATTTCTTCGATGAGGCAGGTTTCTATCCTATCTTCCTTAGCGATGATGTTACGTTAAAACGAGCTATAGAGATATTAAAAGAAGGCAAATCCGTACCGGTTACGGAAAAAGAATCAAGTGATGGAAAATTACAAGGCAAAGCAAGCATTACGCGAGGTTATGGCCTCGCGAAAGAAAGAGTATTCGAAGATTATATTGTCTGAGCTATCCGGCCAGATTATGGCAAAGCTGGAGCAAACAGAATTATTCATCAATGCTTCATGCGTCGCTTTATATCATGCGATATCCGGAGAAGTCCAGACTGCCGGTTTCATTGAAAAATGGTATAAAAAAAAGAAGATACTTCTTCCTGTTATTGAAGGCAACGACTTAAAGTTGTTGCCTTATACAGGAACGGACGAGTTAAAAATAGGAACTTTCGGTATCCTAGAACCAACCTCCGCCAATGAAACTACAGACGAAAAAAATATAGATTTAATTATCATCCCCGGAGTAGCATTCGACCGGCAACGTAACCGTTTGGGAAGAGGAAAAGGCTATTACGATCGTTTATTGTCAACATTAACAGCCCCGAAGATAGGAATATGCTTTGGGTTCCAGCTTGAAAATAAAATCCCTACCGAACCGTTCGACAAAAAAATGGATTGTATAATTACTGAAAACGAAATCATATAGCGCATAAAATCTACCGGATTACCAGATCAGTAATCACATTCGCTTTTGCATATTCATTCAAGCTTTTCACAAGACGTTCCCTGCAAAGAGTAAGCTCACTCCGTAATACGGAAGACGTTAATGAAACATACAGCACCCTATCGCGTACATATATATTACGCGTATAGTTCATAACCATTGGCCCAAGAACGTCACCCCACGCACGTTTTACACGAATCTCGAGAATTTTCTCATACATTTCCGTATTATCTTCAAAGAAATCCCGAAGTATTTCACCTATGGACTGTGTATTTTTACGCTTCACAGATTATTCCTCCATTGGTTGAACCTCACCCCGTTCCACCCGAAACAAAGAATAATCACGATTCATTGTTGCTAAAATTTCATCCAGGTATTTACGGTTGGTATCAGTTATGAAAATTTGCCCGAAAGTATCTCCACTCACCAGCTTGATAATCTGTTCAACCCGTGCGGCATCCAACTTATCAAAAATATCATCCAACAACAAGACAGGCGTTGTATTTCCTTTTTTTGCCAAGAACACAAATTGAGCCAGTTTCAAGGCAATCAGATACGTTTTATTCTGGCCTTGCGAGCCTACACGACGAATAAGAAAGTTTTCCAAAGTCATTTCCAATTCATCTTTATGGATACCGCAAGAAGTATAACCCAAAATACGGTCGCGCTCACGATTAGCTTGAAGCATATCCTTCAATTCACCATTTGCCAATTGGGATACATAATGCAATCCCACCTGCTCAGACGATTGACAGATAGTTTGATAATATTCATTGAATATGGGGGTAAACTCGTCCACCAGTAGTTGACGTTTCTCGCTCACTACCTTTCCATACATATTCATCTGCATCTCCAGCACCTCATACAAAGGAGCATCCATATTCTGATTCTTCAACAAAGTATTGCGTTGAAACAAGGCCTTATTATATTGTATCAAAGCATACAGATATTGTTTATCCTGTTGCGATATAATAACATCCAGAAAGCGACGACGTTCGTCACTCCCCCCTTGAATCAGCTCAGAATCCGCCGGAGTAACCATTACCAGAGGTAGCAAACCGATATGTTCAGACAGTTTGTCGTATTCTTTTTTATTCCTTTTAAACTGCTTCCGCTGCTTAAGACGCATGGCACAAAAGATTTCCTCTTCACGCCCTTCATAGTCGT
This sequence comes from Parabacteroides bouchesdurhonensis, assembly GCF_900186615.1. Taxonomy (GTDB): domain Bacteria; phylum Bacteroidota; class Bacteroidia; order Bacteroidales; family Tannerellaceae; genus Parabacteroides; species Parabacteroides bouchesdurhonensis. The sequence continues at coordinate 2,337,720 of NZ_LT896588.1, read as the reverse complement.
AACTACCTTGTATCACGCACATTTCCTGGCCATTGTTGATAATCTGGCTATCAGGAGTATTTATATGACTTTTACAAAAAGACAAATAATAAATGGCATCCAGCAAGTTCGTTTTACCCATCCCGTTATTGCCAAAGAAGCAATTCATCTTCGGAGAAAAAGAAACTTCAGATTGAAGGATATTCTTATAGTTGAGAATAGAGAGCTTTTTTAATATCATCTGTACCGTATTAATCGTACAAAAATAAAAAATATACTTCTAAGTATAGATTATATCAGTAAAAAAAACTACTTTTGCGCTTTGAATCACCGGAAGTATATCCGGATATAAATCAACGATAAAATTAATAAATAACGATAACAACATTATGGCTACTAAAGGAAAGGACACCAACAAAGAGTTAGAAGTAGAAGAAATTGTTTCCAGATCGGAGCAATTCATTGAAAACAATTCGAAAAAAATCATTTACGGTATTATAGCTGTTGCACTCATTGTTGGTGCTGTTTTAGGAATCAAACATGGTTATTTAATCCCGCAGGAAAAGAAAGCCGCTGCTGCTATGTTCAAAGGTGAACAATATTTTGCAAGAGATTCTTTCGCCTTGGCATTAAATGGTAACGGTTCCGACTATGACGGTTTTGAAGCAATCATTGACCAATACGGAACTACCGACGCAGCAAATCTGGCAAAAGCATATGCAGGTATCTGCTACTATAAACTGGGTGACGCCCAGAAAGCACTGAATATGTTAAAATCATTCAGCGCAAGCGACAAAATGATTTCTCCGGCTATCACCGGCCTGATTGGTGACTGCTACGTAAACATGGGGAATGTAAAAGAAGGCATTAGCTATTTTGAAAAAGCAGCCAAACAAGCGGACAATGAAGTAATCAGCCCGGTATATCTGAAAAAAGCCGGCATTGCCTACGAAAGCATGAAGCAATATAAAGATGCGGTTAAAGCATATTCAACGATAAAAGACAAGTATTATACTTCAATGGAGGCTGCCGATATTGACAAGTATATTACACGTGCTTCGGCATCGGCTGAGAAATAAAAATGAAATACATAGTATAACATAAACAAGAGGATGTCTACACCAAACAGGCATCCTCTTATTTTAAGAAAACGATTATGGCTACAGCTTATCAGAATTTATCAGACTACGACTTCAACAGTGTTCCCGATGCTTCGGATATGAATATTGGTATTGTCGTTGCAGAGTGGAACAAATGTATCACAGAAAAGCTTCTGGAAGGGGCCTGCAACACGTTGGAGAAACATGGTGTAAAACCGGAAAACATCGTTATCAGACGTGTTCCGGGAAGTTTTGAACTAACTTTCGGAGCAAAACGATTGGCAGAATCGAAAGATCTTGATGCTGTAATCGTACTTGGATGCGTTGTAAAAGGCGATACACCTCACTTTGATTATGTTTGTTCCGGCGTTACACAAGGCATAACCGAATTGAATTTAATGTATGATATTCCCTTCATTTTCGGTCTTTTAACGACAGACAACATGCAGCAATCCGAAGATCGTGCCGGAGGAAAATACGGCAACAAAGGTGATGAAGCTGCAATTACAGCAATAAAAATGGTGGATTATTCTTGCAAATTACAAAATTAATCGTACCTTTGCACTGCAATTAAAACAAGGGGGCAGTTACCAGAGTGGCCAAATGGGGCTGACTGTAACTCAGCTGGCTTTCGCCTTCGGTGGTTCGAATCCATCACTGCCCACCCTTTTTAATGCAATATGCGGAAGTAGCTCAGTTGATAGAGCATTAGCCTTCCAAGCTGAGGGTCGCGGGTTTGAGCCCCGTCTTCCGCTCTCAAAAGAGGAAAATCAAAAGATTTTCCTCTTTTTTTATATCCATCATATACTATCCATAAAATAATATATACCTTACGGCACAAATACAAACCAAAAACAAATAAAAGATGAAAACAAAAAGATGGATATGCGTGCTGTTGACTGCCTTTATACTTACCGGCTGTGCTGCGTACAAAATAGAAAGCAAAATGCAACAAATAGAGTTGGGTATGTCTAAGAAAAAAGTTGTATCTATTTTGGGAAAAAATTATAATATAGTAGGAGCCCGCATAACTCCGGAAGGAGCTATCGAAAGTATCAGTTACCTTTCTACCAATTTAGGAAATGAAGACAGTTATTATATTTTAAGTTTTAAAGATGGTAAACTCGTTGAATGGTTTAAAGAACAAAAGTTTAATAATAACCATAATCACCCGCACAACCATTAAAAAGCAATAACAGCGACTGTCCGGGAGCTCTAAAGACAAGGAATTATGCCTCTCATTTCGCATTGATATACAGCGTATTAAAAGGATATATCTTTTGAATGTAAAAGTCCCGTCTTAACACTTAAAAAGTCAGCTCTTTTGAAGTCAAAAGTCCCGTCTTTTGATTGCAAAAGATAGCTCTTTTTAACGCACTGATATACAACTCCGTACGAAGACGTCAAATAGTTGAAAAACACTCCCTCTTTCAAGGTCTATTTATCATCCTTTTTCAATAAGTCGTCGTTATGAATACTACGTGCGGTTTTCTTTATACTGGCCTTCAAATCACCAAACCGGTAAGAAACAGACAACCCGAACATGCGGTTAAACGCACGATAGTTCAATATTGAAGTATAATCATTGTACATTTCTTTAGATGTATATTTTACACTGGGGGTAAAACAATCCTGAGCTCGTAAAGAAATTGATAATTTATCTTTCAGGAATGTTTTCACAAGGCTCATTCCATAATAATGAAACTTGAAAGATTCGACGCCTATAGAGACTTCCGGTTTACCATAGCCACCAAGGGCCACAAAACGCCATCCATATTTAAACCGTTGTGAAAAGTTTAGATATACAGAGCCGCTAAATCCCGAGTTTTTAAGTCCGTTCAGAATATCCGGCACTCCTTTTTTTACTCTTAAATCCAAATAATAAAGCATCCCATTCACAGATACGGATGTGTTAGGAGCTGGATTATAGCCGATGTATCCATTCATTCCCCCTCCCTGTACATTCACCATATTTTCATAAGTAGAATGAAACATTCCTTGTTCATCAACAAACTGGTACTGCCCTATTTCATTTCTCCCTAAAGTGTATAGAGCCGTAGCCTGTACATTTAGCTTTGAAGAAAAATGGCTGAAAGATAATGTAATCCTATTATGCTTCTCGGATGTTAATTCCGGATTCCCATAACTCATACTTGACCCGGTTACTGACACATAAGGATTCAGATAACTAATATCCGGTCTGCGGATACGAAGATTATAAGACAATTTCAATTGATCGCGATCATTCAATTTATAAGATGCAGACAATGATGGGACCCAATCCGTAGCTTGGTAATCAAAATTCTCACCGTCTCCCTTTCTATATTTAACATTTTGCCAGGTTTGCTCCATGCGTAAGCCGGTATTTAGGCCAAACCGGTTCTTTTTATACGTATAACCACAATAAGCTGCAAATATATTTTGAATATGTCTGTAATCTAATACGGGTTGAAGTTCCGAAGGCTGCCATTCGTCCTCTTCATTTTCTTTCATTTCAAAAGTGGAATAGCTATTATTGTTTCTGCGGATATACTTCAAACCTCCTTCAATTGAATGTTCCGGCGAAAAAGGATTGACATAATCCAGTTGCAAAGTATGTTCCTCTTTATGGGCATTCCGGAATTGGTAATTATAATTATATAAATATTGTAATGAAGGAGAGTTTCCGTTCCTGTCAAATATATGGGATAAATAATCTCTATCATCAGGACGATAATCAAACTGATATGAAAAGGTAAGCATTTCCTCTTTATTCCTTTTGAACATGTGTTGGTAATCAGCTTTCAAAGAATTAGATCCCCAATTGTATTTCGTAGTAGCATCTTGATTATAAGAATAAGCAAGTTGTCCTTCAGAATTCGTCATCGTATTTGAACCGCTTTGCTCCGAATTGCTGTATCCATAATTCAAGGACCCGGACAGTGTAAATAAATTCAAGGAATCTAATTCATAGCTGCTTTCCAAAGCAGCATAATGCATCGGATTTTTTTGATCATAACTATATTGATTATGCAAATATTCCTCATCTGGCCTATTTAACTGATGGCGGTAATAGTCTGCTTCCGATTCTACCTCATACTGCCCATATGAATAATTGGCCGAGAGGGATAATTTTCCATATTGCATGGTAAAGAAACCAGATCCATTCCAATACCGATTCATATAAGTACCTCCTATATTCGCACTGTATCCCTCAAATTCGGCCCCTTTCGTTATGATATTCAAGATACCGCTAACTCCTTCGGCATCATAGCGTGCTCCCGGCTCGGTTATTATTTCTATTTTACGGATTGTATTGGCAGGAATACTCCGTAAAACCTCTTTAGGATCATTAGTCATCATACTGGACGGTTTTCCGTTCATATATATTTTAAAGCTGGAACTGTTATTCACTTTTATATTATCATCACCATCTACTGTAACGAAAGGGACTTTCCGAAGCATTTCCAGGATTGTATTTGTTTCCGAATCAGGGTCGTCTTCTATACTATAAACCGTCTTGTCCACCTCTGCTTTTACTAACGGTTTAGCGGCAAAAACGTTTATTTCCGACAATTGTTTCACATCGTCTTTCATCAATAATCGGCCAAAGTCTTTCGTACAGTCTTTTTGATTCAATTCAAAATCTTTTACAATCGTTTCTTTGCCAACACTGGTTATTGTAAGCCTATATTCTCCGGAAGATTTTAATTTGGAATTAAAAAAGCCTTTATCATCCGATACGAAGACAGTCACCTCCTTTTGATTATCCGGCAATTTAAATAAACGGATTGTTACATATACTTCCGGTTCAAAAGTCAAGGAATCGACCACTTGCCCTTTCACTTCATAGGAGATATTTTGTGCTTTCATTGATATATTACTCAATAGACAGCCAAACAATAAGCAACAAATTAACTTCTTCATATTCATGTCTACTTTTATCATTTGCCAACAAAAGTAAACTGCATTAAAAAGGATATCACAAATAATATCGCAACAACTACCCGTCATTTATGTGACATTTGCATGACAACAGTGTCATATAAAGGCTTTCGAGATATTTTCTTTGGAATAAACATGACACATTTGAATAATTTTCTACCTTTGAATTCCTCTAATTACAAAACGATGAAAAGACAAAACGCAGCAAACATATCCATCTTTGCCACTTTTATATTGGTTCTGCTATCATTTAGTTTTGGTTTCCATAATTATGCAGAAACGAAGAAGGCGATTATCTCTGATTTAAATCAGGCTCTTCAATACACAATCATGCAAAACTCAGATCAATGGTTGAGCCGTGACAGCCTGCAAACCTACTCTAAGTTATCAGCACTTTGGGGAAGCCCTCTTGCTATTGAAAGCCAGAACAAAGACCTTTCCTATGCATTGAGATTCGATAAATTAAAAAAAGAAGCGGGCATTATTATGCAAATCACAAATAAGAATGAAAAAAAATCCGTTTCTACTCAAGCGTTCAGTGACAAAAAACAATTTGACAACTATCTTACCAGTGATACTATTATGTGGGTAGCTGCCAATATTAGCAGTCCGGATCCCGTATATAAAGATATAGGCTTGTCATTCCAAGGCTACGTAAGCTGTTCATTCTGCACAATACTATCATTAACCCATAAGACTTTGCCAAGTATTTTTCTAGCATTAGCTTTAATATCAGGAATAATTTCCATTTACCTCCGTAGATATAACCATTTAATGCAAGTAGTTTGTACGGAGAAGTCTATTGTATATGGAAATCTTACATTTTCCCAAGAGACTTCTTCCTTTTATAAAGAAAGCATGGAGAAATTAAAACTCACTCCTATGCAACATTCTGTTATGGAAATGTTTTTTCAATCTCCAACTCATATACTTAACCGAACAGACATTTGTGAAGCTTTATGGCCAGGCAAGGTCAATGCCGACGAGACGCTGAATACCTTAATGAGAAGGCTTCGCCCTCTCATAGAAGACAACAGTAATTTAAAAATAACAACAGACCGTGGAAAAGCATATATCCTGGAGTTAAAGGATACAGACTTTGCCAACTAATTACAAGTATTTCCGGTTAACTCTTTTACAGAGTCTGTAGAAACCATCTGGATTGGTTTACTCATCCTTTAAAATATAGATGAAAGGTGTTATAACCTCTGATTTATTTATTCGGATACTTTCTCTTGGGGTTTTTAGGAAACCATCCTTTTAAAACACGTTCTTCTTGTTCAAAGACTTCCTTTATAGTCCAAAAAGAAGAAAATGCAAAAACACCAAAAATAGCGGAAAGGAATACACTCTCTATAAATAAAGAAGCAATAGTTCCTGCAACGCCTAATACAAGGAATATCCACCAGCATTTTGTACCCCAATAATATTCCGCTTTCACAACTATCGGATGAAATAAGCCGATAATCAGAAATGTAGCAATACCTATCAATAAACCATCAAAGTTAATATGTTCCATATTCATCTGTTTTTAGGATATAGATTCTATTTGTAAAATCAAAGATACAAGATATTATTGAATAAGATAATAGATTCTTTCTATCCGTATATCAAAAACAACACATTATGTCCACAATGGATACGAGTCAATACAAAAAAAGCTGTCCCAATTATAGGACAGCTTTCAATTTATATTATTAACGAATACTTATTCTGCAGGTTGTTCAGCAGGAGCTTCACCTGTTGTTGCAGGTTGTTGAGCCGTTCCAAAGTTAGGAGCGACAGTATTCGGGTCAATAGTTACAGCGTTCTCAATTTGCTGTTTAATTTCCGATTGATTAGAACGTTCAGCTCTGGGAATAAATGCTGTAATTACAATACTTAAAACGATTACTGCACCGGCTAAACTCCATGTTGCTTTTTCAAGAAAATCGGTGGTTTTTCGTACCCCCATAATTTGGTTAGAAGAAGAGAACCCTGAAGCCAAACCTCCTCCTTTAGAGTTTTGTACCAATACAATTAATATCAATAGTATTGCGGCGATCAGGATTAAAATAGAAATAAATACATACATCTTTTTATTTTTTAGTGTTAATAATCAATTTTTCCAGAAATCTAATTTGGTCTGCAAAGTAAACATTTTTTTCTGGATATTTCAAGTTTAAGTTTTTAATTATTTGTAACGCTTTTTCATATCGCTTCTGTTTAACATAAATATGAGCTAAAGTTTCCGTAAAATAAGAGTCTTCCAGAGATTTAAGGTGTGTATCTTCTGTTTCTTCAACTTGAGTAGGAAACGTTAATATTTCCTCCGAAGGTTCAATATTCAATCCACGAACAGAAACACGCTGTTCTTCACTTTCAATAAAAGAGTCTATCAGATTTTGGTGTTGCAACCGGACTTCGGGCTCTGCCACATCCTGTTTTTCTTCCTCTTTCGAAAGAGACCAGTAAATATAGTCGGAAGACGCTGACGGCTGAAATAGTATGGATGATTCAGCATCCTGACGATCTTTATTGACATCCGAGAATAAAAAAGCATCTATTAAGGAAAATGAATCCTCCTGATCTAATGCTTTTTTTGCTGTAGATTGCATAATCTGTAATCTGTAATGTTCACCTTCCAGCAACATAAACAGTTTTTTGCGATCAGGAATATTAATTGCCATCTTTTTCAATTCCGATTCCAAGCACATATCATCCAATAAAGCAAGATTTTTCAAATAAAGAGTTCTTGCCGTATGAAAATAAGGATATTCATCCACAATCTGCTTCAAAACAGGTAAAGTTTCATTTGAAAGCAACGTTGGATCGTTCATGAAACGGTATAATTCGACAGCATCCATATTTACCAATTGGCTACAGTTGCATTATAAATCTGATCAACTAATTCTTCCACTATTTCCTTACATAAAGAATCTTGTACATTCTGCAACATCTCGTTACTGTCAAATTCCCGGTATGCAGAGAATGTTTGTTCAAAATCCTCATCCGGAGTAACGCGGTTAGAATAACGGACGCGCACTGTAATAGTCAAACGAGTTTGAGAAGCGTACGCATCTTCTTTTACTGCCATCGGAGTCAGTTCGTAGCCTGTGATTTCACCTTCTAAATCCAAATCTCCATTACTTCGAACCAACTGTAAACGAGTTTGACGAATATATATATCTTTCAAGGCCTCCGTAAACACTTGAGACAAGGGGGGATATACCAAAGCTGCCTGATTTGGGAAATCTTTAATTGAAATCGTTTTTATTTTAGTATAGTCAATAGATGCTCCATTAAATTTATACGAAATAGAGCATGCCGTAACCACAACGCACAGTATACAAAAAAACACTATTACTTTTTTATTCAACATATTATTCAAGATTATATTCCTTTATTTTTCGATACAGGGTACGTTCTGATATTTTTAAATCGGCAGCGGCATTCTTACGGCGACCATTATGTCTTTCCAATGCTTTACGAATCATTTCCTTTTCAACATCTTCCAAAGAAAGAGATTCCTCTTCCTCTACATCCTCCGCTTCTTGGATAGATGGGTGATGTACCTGATGAACCGAACGTAAAGGATGAGCATAACTGGAATCTTCAGACACCGGCATCTGTATATTTCCACCCATTATATCATGTACCAACTTCTTTAAGTCGTTGACATCTTTCTTCATGTCAAAAAGTACCTGATAAAGAATTTCCCGTTCGCTATTAAAAAACTTTTGATCATTATCTTGCTTTACCAGCACAGGATATTTCTCTATATCAAGATTCGGGAGGTAAAGACGCAATACATCTGCAGTAATATCACGGCTCTCTTCAATGACAGAAATACGTTCTGTTACATTCTTCAACTCACGCACATTTCCCGGCCAACGATATGTTATTAATAATTGGCGGGCATCTTCATTTAAACGGATTGGAGGCATCCTATATTTCTCCGCACAATCTCCGGCAAACTTACGGAACAACAAAAGAATATCTTCTGCCCGTTCGCGAAGTGGCGGTATCTGGATAGGAACAGTACTCAGGCGGTAATACAAATCTTCTCGGAATTTACCCTCAGCTACAGCTTGTGTCAAATTCACATTTGTAGCGGCAACAATACGTACATTCGTCTTTTGGACTTTAGAAGAACCTACCTTTATGAATTCTCCTGTTTCCAAAACACGTAGTAAACGAGCTTGTGTAGGAGTAGGTAATTCACCAACTTCATCCAGGAAAATAGTTCCTTCGTCAGCAACTTCAAAATACCCCTTACGATCAGCCAGCGCTCCGGTAAAAGAGCCTTTCTCATGCCCAAATAATTCGGAATCGATTGTGCCCTCTGGAATAGCTCCGCAGTTTACAGCTATGTATTGTCCATGCTTACGCGGACTGTTCTGATGTATAATTTGTGGAAAAGTTTCTTTACCAACGCCACTTTCTCCCGTAATCAAAACGGACAAATCCGTTGGAGCGACTTGTAAAGCGACATCAATAGCCCGATTCAAAGCCGGACTATTACCAATAATCCCGAAACGCTGTTTTATCTGTTGCACATCTATTTTCAACATCATATTGATCCAGTATCTGTAATTATTTCAGTTTATCTGCCAAAATTACAAATCTTAATTCAAACTTCCATGACTGGAAGCAGAATCTAACAGTCGTTTCTCATTTTTTAGCACCATAAGTGCGATTATATAAAAATTCAGCCAAGTCTTTATCATCTGCAATATCATTTATCTCTTCAGGAGATATAGGCTGGCCGATATAAACATCCACTGTTCTACCTCTTTTATTGAATGCTTCCGCAGGGATACGGAGAGTTCTGATTCTCCAATCAATTTTCCCTAACCAATAGAAGAATTTTGTATTCAGAAAATCAAAATAAACAGGATATACAGGAACTTTTGATTTTCGTATCAAACGTATAACGCTATGCGTCCAAGGCAGATCCTGAATACGTTTTGCCGTATTATTATAAAAAGAAATAGCTCCTGCAGGGAAAAATCCCATGGGATGACCATCTTTTAAGCGCATTAAAGACAAACGCACTCCATTGATATTAGAAAGGTTAGTCCCCGTCTTATTCGAATCTGGAACGACCGAAATGAAATTATCCTCCATCGCTCCTATTTTAGAAAGGATACCATTCACCATTACTTTAAAATCCGGACGGCGGGAGGCAAATATATCAATCAAAATAATACCGTCTAAAGAACCAATGGGATGGTTTGATACCGTACAAAACGCACCTTCCGGGAGAGTGTCAAGAATATCCGCATTATGCAGATTATATTTAAGATCAATCAAGGGATCATTTAATAAAGCCGATGTAAACTCCGCCCCTCTGTATTTATAGTTATTTGCATGAACTTGATTGACTTTATCTACACACAATAATTTAATAACCAGCTTTCCTATAAAGGTTCCGATACGTCCTTTAAAGAAAGGGGCCATTTCTTGTAGATCATATATATCAACTACACTTTTCTTCATATTACAAATAACGTGCACATATCTTTTCGTGTTTTTTCATTGCAATAGCTAAAACAATATTCAACACTATAATTTCATACAAATAATATGCCCAAACCTGCCCTGTCAGCACAATAATAAACATAACAATTGTACGTCCGTTAAAAGTCAGCAAATCTATAAGACTCATCAATTCACGACTTTGTTTACGGAAACTAACACGAATATCCTCCGGTATATTATCTCCATATTTAACATGCAGATGTCTTAACATCTGCTGTAAAGTAGGAGTAGCCTTCACTTGCAATAAGGTATACCAGCGATACAAAAAATAAAACGCTTTATTAATACCGTATTTCATCTCTTTATGCTTCGCTTCTACCTGTTCCAATGACTGAAACTCCGCGCCTTTGTCTTTACTGATAAAATAAAGATGGAGCGTTTTATAATAATCGGTAATATTAGCCTGCACTAAATGAGAGAAGCCGGATAATACAGCCAGAGCAAAGAACCAATATGTTCCGTAGTCATGCGCTAGACGCAATGCAAATCCCACGTAAATACAAGTAAACCAAATATCACCGGCAAAGCCGTCCAAAATACGTCCGATAGCGGACTTTATACCCGTTAAACGTGCCAATTGCCCATCTACACAATCCAATATATTAGCAAAAACAAGTAATAATATTCCCAATATATTATATGTAATATCATCATGATAAAACATAAATCCAGTACCGGCACCTACGAAAATGGAAACAACAGTAACCATATTCGGAGTAATTCCTGTACCACGAAGCATTCGGGCTATGCGAAAGCCAATTGGACGATAAAATATCCTGTCAATTACGTTTTCTGTTTCTATCGACTTTAGCGACGCTTCATATTCTTTATCCAAATTACTCATCTGCTTTTTATTTATACGAATAGCCTCCATCCACAACGACTACTTCACCATTAAAATAACTATTCTCTATCAACATTTTATAGACTTCTGCCAACTCGTCCGGATCACAAAAACGTCCTAAGGCAATCTTACTTTCAATACTTCGCCTTATCTCCGCAGGTTTTGTCTTTTGCCATTCAGTATCAACAAATCCCGGAGCCACGGCATTTATCCGCAATTCATAAGGGAGCAAAAATTTAACCATATTCTTTACCAGCGCGTGAACAGCACTTTTTGTGACCCCATATGCTAACGATACAGAATGAGGCTCTATTCCCATTAATGAACCGGTAAAGACAATGGCCCCTCCTCTATTCATCAACTCTACTATACGTTGTAAAAGAAAAACCGGAAAATGCACATTTGCAGAGAAGACCCGTTCCCAGTCAGTCATAGACAAACTTTCAAAAGAGTCACGACAAGTCAACCCAGCATTAAAAACCAGAGCATCTAAACGGATCGTATTCTCTAGCAAATACTGATATATACGATCGATAGACTGACTGTCGGCAATATCGGCCTGCAAACAACGGACTTCCACATGAAAAGCTTTTGAAAGTTCTTCACAAACCTGTATAGCTTTTGCTCCGTCGGTAGCATAAGTAAGCAATAATTTATATCCCGCTTTTGCCAAACAGGAAGCAACCGCCTTTCCTATACCTTTCGTACCACCGGTAATTAAAGCATATTTATTCATGAGTTATTCTTATACTTATTCGCTAAAGCCTTGAACAGACTGTGGTTTCGCACTACGCTGAGATTTAAGATTTGCTTCGTATGAATCGTGTATTGTTTTTTTCAAATTAGAAGAAGAGACTCCTGTTCCATATGGAAAATAAAACACTTGCACTCCCAAATCCTCTAAATAATCATATTTACCATACCAGTCATCACCAACTACAAAAGCATCAATATTCAATTTCTTGACAATCTCCGAATGATCTAACGAATGTTGAGGTATAACTATATCCGGAGTTTTTAAAGCCTCTATAATCTGAAGACGTTCACTAAATGGAATAATAGGACAAGCTTTATAAGAAGATACCAGCTCGTCTGTACTTACCCCAACAATCAGGATATCCGCCAAACTACGGGCATAATTAATCATTCTAAGATGATTATAATGAAACATATCAAATGTTCCGGAAGTATATACAATTGTTTTATCCTTAAACATGTCGCGACTTTACTTTTGAGTCGCAAACTTACGCAAACTTTTCCTATCAAAAAAGTATAATGAGAAAAAGCATACTTCACAAACATAAAAAAAGAAGCATAGATTTTATTTCATCTATGCTTCTTTTCTGTTAAATTTCATCAGCTTCGTCATCTTTGGTAAGATCAAGCTTCTCATTATCGCCCCCCTTATCAAAATATTGTTTGCGAAGTGGATGTGCTGTTGCTTCAAAATAACGGATACGGTTACGGTATATATCCAATGCAGAATACAAAGCCTGTCGGAAAGATTCTTCCGATGCCAGGTTTTGACCCGCTATATCATACGCAGTTCCATGAGCCGGAGAAGTACGTACAATCGGCAGGCCTGCCGTATAATTTACACCATTCTCCATTGCTAATGTCTTAAACGGAGCAAGTCCTTGGTCATGATACATAGCTAACACGCCATCAAACTTTTCATACATCTGTGAACCAAAAAATCCATCAGCAGCATATGGGCCAAAAGACATCACTCCTTTTTGTTCGGCTTCTTGCATTGCCGGTTTTATTATTGTCTCTTCTTCATTACCCAACAAACCGGCATCTCCGGCATGTGGATTTAGAGACAATACAGCAATACGTGGTTTCACGATACCAAAATCTTGTTTAAGAGATTGGTTAAAAACAATAAGTTTATTTACAATATCTTCCTGTTTGATAGAAGATGCAACTTTAGACAAAGGAATATGCCCCGTAACCAGTGCAACTCGAAGAGTATCGTTCATAAGAATCATCAACGCTTTCTTGTCCGATTCACCAAAGCATTGCTCCAGATATTCCGTATGTCCAGGAAAATGAAAATCCTCATTTTGAATATTATGCTTATTGATTGGAGCTGTCAACAAAACATCTATCGTACCGCGCTTTAAATCCGTGATTGCGGCTTCTAAAGCCTTGAATGCTGATTCCCCGGCAATAGCTGTAGACTTTGCAATTTCGACTTTCATATCATCATTCACACAATTGATGATATTTACACGATTTATACCCGCTTCTTCCGCACGAGCGATAATGCTCATGTTAACAGGAGCAAGTTCTAATGCCTTCCGGTGATATGCTGCAATTTTTGAGGAACCATAAATAATGGGCGTACAAAGTTCCGCCATGCGAGCATCGGCAAAAGTTTTCAGTATCACTTCATATCCGATGCCATTTATATCTCCGTGAGTAATTCCCACCTTAATCAATCGTTCTTCCATATATATGTATGTTTATTTCTGTTGCTTGGAAACATCCAGAGGAGCACTCACCGGTTTATCAAATTCCCCCGGTAACCGTAATGTATACAATGCGGCTTCAATACGGCGAATAAAATTACGTTTATTTGTTTCGGGTGCAAAAACAAAACCTTCTGCAACGACGACTCTATTATTCTTTTCATCAAGACGGACATGGCTAACGAAAGGTCCTCCCATCATATCACCTTCCATTCTCCACAAACCTCGTAATACGCCACAATATTTACCATTAATTGTAATTGGAGTATATTGAATACCACCGCGAGTTTCTGTTGCCATATACGAATCGGGGAAAGCTCCCGGCAAATTAGCCTTTAAAACAGAATCTCTCTTTGCCACCAAATAGTCTGCGGTAAATGTGTTCGGATCAGTATATGGGAATGTATAAACCACCAAGTCCGTACGTCCCGTATTTGCATTATTGGAAGCCCAAAAGAAATCGGTCGTATCTTTATAATAGGTCATATTTTCCGGGGCATTTAACATCAGATCATGTTTACTCTCCAATTGTTCCATTACCACAGAACTGTATTTTTTCTCTAATTGAGCAATTGCCCTGTTTATTTCAACGTCCACAAAAAAGTTTGCTAATTTATCCTTATTAGCTTTCAGGTACTCTACAATGGCTGCAGCATCCGGAGCTTTCATTGTTAATACTACCTGCCCTTTTGCCCAAACATCATATTCATAGCTTAGAGAGACTTTTGAATACACGGATGGATCAATTTTAACAATCAATATATTACGGACATATTTAAGCAATCCATTAAAATCATGAGGCTGAACATAGGTTATCCTCAGGGAAGGTTCCACTTGAGGAAGACCAGGCACAGGAGATCCAAGATCGGCTTTTATCAACTCGCCAGCTTCACCCTTCCAATCCTTTTGGTCCATAGTCACAACAACTTCATAAGCAAGACCGGTTGCATTTGTCATTACCGAACCGGAATTACAAGCTCCAAACAATATCAGGAGCATCAGACTAACGATAAATAAATGTGTTTTCATACCCGCTATATTTTTATAATACAAATGTAATCCTTTTTTTGCTCATACGTAACATGTTTAACCCTTTTGCTCTTTTTTGGCTGTAGACAACATTCCACATGCTGCAAAAATATCCTCACCCCTTGACGCCCTTATTGTGCAAACAACACCTTTCGCATTCAACACATCACGGAAAGCCTCCATTCTCGCCACATCTGAACTTTCAAGTGGAACATTCGGAATCGCATGGAAACGAATTAAATTTACCCGGCAAGGAATTCCTTTTAATAAACAAGCTAAAGCTTCCGCATGTTTGAGACTATCGTTTAAATCTTTAAAAACAATGTATTCAAAAGATACACGCCTTTGATGGGTAAAGTCATATTGCTTTACAAGTTCAATTACGTCTTTCACAGGAAAGGCCTTCTCTATGGGCATCAAGGATAAACGTTCTGCAGGATAAGGAGAATGAAGGCTAACCGCCAAATGGCAATCGCTTTCCTCCAAAAAACGTTTTAATCCCTTCGTTATGCCAATAGTTGAAACTGTTATACGTTTCGGACTCCATCCATACCCATAAGAAGCCGTCAATATTTCAAGAACCTTAAATAATTCATTAACATTATCCAGAGGCTCTCCCATCCCCATAAAGACCAGATTTGTCAGTTTTTCATTTTCCGGTAAAGATTGTATTTGATTCAATATTTGATTTGAAGTCAGGTTTGCAGTAAATCCTTGTTTTCCTGTCATACAAAACAAGCAATTCATCTTACATCCTATCTGAGAAGATACACATAAAGTAGCTCTATCCTCTGTCGGTATGTAAACAGACTCTACATAGTGGCCTTCTCCTGCCGGAAAAAGATATTTAATTGTACCGTCAACAGATTTCATAAGATCGGACGGAGGCATAGCTCCAACCTCATAGTGTTCTCCCAGCCAATCCCTTTTAGCCACAGCTATATTGGTCATCTCGGAAACAGAAACTACTTTCTTTTTATACAACCAATCTGCTATTTGTTTAGCGGCATAGGCAGGAAGACCAGCCTCTGCAACCACGTCCTTCAACTCATTCAGAGTCATTCCCAACAAATATTTTTTGTCCTTCATCCTATGTCTTAATATTCTTTGTTTTGCAAAGATAAAAAAAGGCTGCCGAATTCATATATAAAATATCCTATAACAAGATTCTGAGGGATTGAAAGCCGATAGACAAAGGATAACAAGAATAAAAACAAAGGGTATATCAAAAATTTGATATACCCTTTGTTCATCGGTCATATAGAACAACCTCAGACTTTTATACTACTTATTAATAGAAGCGAATACGATTATCTTCTATATTAGCATTATTAACTAATGATTGAATAGCTTGGAATCCGAAACGATATGCATTCGCAGCATCCAATGAACGAATTTCATCCGCTTCATTATATTCTTTGTTTTCTTTATTCTTAGCATAAACACTGAATACATAAACGCCATTATTTCCTTGAACCGGAGCACCAATTTTACCTTCAGGAGTTAATGAAACCATTGCATTCAGTTTTGGCTCAACGCCAATACCTGCTATACGGCGTGTACCGAAACTAATAAACTTAACTGAATCTATAGATGCGCCCATTTCCTGTGCATAAGCATCAACGGAAGTCAGATTTTTAGCGCTTAATTCATTCGCGATCTTTTCTCCTTTTTTCTTATTAATCAGCTCAGCCTTCAATAAAGGAGCAACCATATCTACAGGACGATAACCTTCAGCAAGTGTTCCTTGCACAGCAGCAATAACAAACTTGTCATCACATTCAAAAATTTCAGAGACTTTACCTTTGTCATTCTGGAATGCCCAACGAATCACCGGACGAGAATTCTTGATCGAACCTAATGTCTGATTATCTTTCGTTACTGTAACATCAGAAATCACATTGTAACCAGCCTCTTTCGCAGCGTCGTCCAATTTGGCAATATCACTATTCTTTGAAATAAACTGATTCAATTCATTATATATATTACTGTAAGTTTTTGAGCTTGGAGATACAGACATATCTATATCAGCAACTTTATACTTATTTACATTCGCTGTCTTATCCGTAACTTTAACCAGATGTGTACCATATAAAGATTTAACGACAGCAACGTTATTCATAGGAGTTGAAAAGATCGCATTTTTAAAATCTTCATTAACGCCTCTTAAAGCGGTTGCTTCTGTAAACCAACCTAATTCACCACCTTTTTCAGCAGCCTGATCAGCAGAGAATTGCTTTGCCAGTTCTTCAAAGTTTCCGCCTTTTTTCAATACATTCATCAAGCTATCAGCTAAAGCAGCCGTTTCTTTCTCTGACTTTCCAGCCAGCATAATATGACTAACTTTTACAGAGTCCGGAGCATTAGTCTTATCAACGAGTTTGAACATTCTATATTTGTCATTCTCAAAAACAGGACCATAAACAGCACCTATTTCTGCTGTAGTAGCAAATTGTTTCAGTTCCGGATCAAATGCAGAAGCTGTAAAGAAAGCATCCATATAAGGAACTTCCGAATTTTCAGTCACCAGATCAGCCACTTTCTCTGTGCTGACAAGCTCTTCTTTAATACTTTCAATGTCAGCCTGTGCTTTATCATAATCTTCCTTACTTGGACGAATATCGACAGCGATGTACTTAATGACTTTACCTTCCTTCTGCTTGAACATTTCTTTACGCTGGTTGTACAACTTTTCAATTTCGCTCTTGCTCACCTGTACTGTTGAATCAGGAATCGAAGAATATGATTGCATAGCATAAATAATATCCGAACTTTCTGCATTTTCATCAAAGGCTTCCTTTGCATCCAGAGTATTTACAGCAACAGCCTTACTCAGCAATGTCGTATATTTTTCTTCAAGACGCTGACGTTTGATATTCTTTTCCCAGAACAACCAGAAGTTTTTAGCTTTAATCAATTCTGCCTGTTGATTGGCAGGATAATTTGCGATATTATCATCGCTAATTGTCTTTAAAAAGTTAAGCAATGCTGTTTTATCGAAAGCTCCGGTCTGAGGGTTCACAAACATCTGCATTTGTTGAATCAGAGGAGAGATATTTTCACCTTGAACCATATCGAACAATTCCTCAGGACTAACTCCCATACCTAATTGGGCGGTAGCTTCATCTAAAATGATTTCCTGTACCATTGCATCAAATACGGATTGACGAATCTGAGACATGTATTCCTCAGGCAGGCTCGTTGAACCGGTCTGCATTTTATACATTTCAGCCATTTCGTCTACACGTGACTGATAATCTTGAATTTTAACAATTTCGCCGTCTACTTTAGCAACTCTTTCTTGAGTTTGTCTGAAATAAGTCGAACCTGAATTCAAAAAGTCTCCAATAATAAAAGCAAACAATGCCAAACCAACAACGATGACAAGCAATCCTGCTTTGCTTCTAATTTTCTCCAGCGTAGCCATTTATCTTTATTTATTTTTTAAGTTTATTATTTCTCATTTAAGGGCACGAAGATACGAAAAAAATAATTCGTCACATCATTAAATCCTTTTTTTTCATCAATCAGCCACTTTCATACGTACAAGTTCTATTTTCGTTGCTGTAACTTTTATGATTTTAAAGGTGTATTTATCAATTACCACCGATTCGTGTAATTTTGGAAATTTCTGATAAAAATGAAGGATAAATCCGGCAATCGTTACATAATCATCAGACTCAGGCAGCTCAAGCCCAAACATTTCGTTCAAGGTATCAATTTCGATTCTTCCGGACAGCAAATACTCATTATCCCCTACCTTTTTCGCAATATGAGATTTCATATCGTGTTCATCTTCTATCTCTCCAAATATTTCTTCTACCAGGTCTTCCAGAGTTACAATGCCGGAAGTACCACCAAATTCATCAACAACAACCGCTAAGCTTTTCTTGTCTTGCATCAATAGTTTCATCAATTTATTAGCAGCCATTGTTTCCGGTACAATCGACACACTTCGTATACTTTGCGTCCAATCCTCCGGATGTTTAAAAAGCTCCGAAGAATGGATATATCCTATTATATCATCAATATTATCATTATAAACCAAGATTTTAGACAATCCTGTTTCTATAAACTTAGAGCGAAGTTCTTCTATAGTAACAGATGTATCACAAGCTACTATCTCTGTTCGGGGCACAATACAGTCCCGCAAACGGACATTTGAAAAGTCAAGAGCGTTCTGGAATATCTTCACTTCCGTATCCATATCCGAATTAGCAGGTGCATCCTCCAAACTTTGTTGGATAAAATAATCCAAGTCCACTTTCCCTAAAGTCCGGCCTGCTGTATTTTTCAGATTTTTCACACCTCCCAACCTTAAAAGCATAAAGGATAATAAAGATGAAAATTTAGAGATAGGATATAATACTATATATATAATAAAAAGAGGAACCGAGAATATCTTTAATGACAGGTTCGGATTCAGCTTAAATATTGTCTTTGGTATAAATTCTCCGGTAAACAAGATCAATATTGTGGAAATAATAGATTGTATAAAAACAATTAAAGCCTCGTTATTTACAAATTTAGCGATAAATGGTTCCAACAACATTGCCATCTGCAGGCCATAAACAACCAAAGCGATGTTATTGCCCACCAGCATAGTGGAGATAAACAGATTCGGATTTTTATAAAAGATATCCAATATCTTACTGATAAAACTCTTATCCTTCTTATCAAGCTCATAACGTAACTTATTAGAAGAAATAAAAGCAATCTCCATACCGGAAAAAAACGCAGAAAACGCTAACGATATTAATATGTATGATAAAGTTCCCACCTAATTATTTTTTACAGAATCCATTTTGACAAAAGGAGTCTCTGTTGTCTTATTGTTATCCGGCGCAGGTAACTCCTGCGGAGGTTGATCAACAGACGCTGTATCCGCCGGCATTTCTTTTACCGGGAAAATACCCGTAGAATTAAATATCTTATATTTTGTCATATCCGCATTCGATTCAAAACCAATACCTGTTATTATCTTATCAGTCTGTTCTATACGAATATATTTATCAGAATAAACCAATTCTTTCTTCTGATCCCAAAACAATAAAGAAGTTTGAAAATTCTCCCCCTGTAAATTTTCCACTTCAACGTTTCCTATCAGTTTCCACAATCCTTTTTTATCAAAATAATAGGCCGTATCAGCTTTAATACTGGCTTCTGTTTGAAAAACGGTATCAAATTTCTCCACATAAATACCTTCCGGAAAATACCAGTACGGTTCTGCTGCCTTCCCAAACATTAACCACTCTTTAGCCTTTACGCTGTATCTTGTTATTCCTGAATCAGAAATAAGGCTTGTTACTTCCGTCGCTTTCATTGTATACGTGCGTTCCGGATCAAACTCAACATCAACAACCTCATTATTTTCTTTTGAACAAGAAGCAGAAAACAAAAGAAGCATAACAACTACCGCCGGGATAGTTGTTATGCCTTGATTCGTATTCGTTTTACAAAGAAAACGTATTCCAAACATAATTATCTTACAGTTGTACGCTCTCCGATCCAGCCACCAACAGTGAAAGGTTTACCTTTCTCCAAATCCGGGTGCATAAAGATTTCTTCTGTAGAAGGAAGATGAGCCCGATATGTATTAATCAATCCATTAGCCTCTTCTGCAATACTTGGATCTACTTGTTTAGCTTTTTCAAATTTATCAATTGCAGCATAATAAACAGCTCTTGATAATACACCGTCATTCGGATATACAGATTTTGCAGTAGCTGCATACATTTTACCAATCATAAGATAAGGAGCGCCGTAATTCGGATTCAACTCTATTGCTTTCTGGCAATATTGTCTGGCTTTGGAATAACTGTTCTGTTCAAAGCACAACAAAGCAATCATATAATAATCGTCTGCTTTTGCAGCATTGTCTGTTTCCATATTTGCTGCTTCTTCAAAATACTTAATTGCTTTATCGTAATCTTTCGCCTTAACAGCTTGTTTAGCAATACCAATTGCAGCCTCAGCACTTGGTTCCTGTTTATATGCATAAGCAGAAGCGGCAAAATAAGCATCAATCTCCTGACAACGAACTCTTCTCAATAAAGAAATTACATCTTTCAAATAGTCTAGATTATCCTTATTTTCCTCAACTTTTTGAGCATACATATTCTGCAATGTTTCACAATCGGCAGCACCACTATTTGCAAAACTATTGTCTATACCTCCTTTAATTGTAGTGATAGCATCAATATCCTTTGTGTTGCCCGCAGCTTGTGCTGCCTTTAACTGTGACTCCAAAATAGCCGAAGCTTTCAGATAATCTTGAATATATTGCTCTTTAAAATTAGGATCTGCCAACATTTTCTGTAATGCCGAGAATGCAAATAAAGAAACGCCCAATGTTTCAGTATCATTTCCCTTTTCATTTACAATTTCGTTCAACCAATTATATACAACATTGTAATCGGCATTTTCTCCCATATACTGTATATAATCCTGAGCTTTACGGGAAATAATCCAATCTTTTCCATAGCGACGGTCATTTCCAAAATACTTAACACGTTTGTCATAAACACCCATTAAGTCATTAATAAGAGCCATCCTTTTAGCCGGATCCTTTTCATTTTGGATTTGCCAACCTACAATTCTTACCCCATACAGATAAATATCCTTAGTTGCCGCAGGACATTCATTATAAGCAATCTTCCAGAATTCCAGAGCATCCTTATAATTCCCGGCCTTTGCATAAGGACCAAATAAGCTAATATTGGTAATGCATCGGATACTATCTTCTCCCGATCCGAACTGAGTACCATTATCCACACCCTTTTGTGCATATGCTCCAAACATTCCCATGGAACATCCGGCAGCAATTAATAATACTTTGAGCTTCATATCTATTTCTATTAAAGTTAACTATTTATTAATCCACTTTTTTCTTAAAGAACCACAATTCATTAAACGTGTAATTCACAGTAAACCGAAAATACTGTTCATTAATCATCGTCTTTTCTTCCGGACGTACCTTTACATATTCAAAAGATACATTCACTAAAGAGCGGTTATCAATTAAGGGCAATCCAAAACCAATACTTGCCCCATATTCATTATAACTACCCGAAGCATATCCGTTTCCTTCCGACTGATTAATCTTCAGGTATGAATTACTATAATGGAAACCGGCACGGTATCGTACTTTACTTAAAAAGTTACGACCCTGGAAATCCGGAATAAATTCAGCACCTCCGGCAACACGAATACGGTTCTTAAAATCATCCTTACTATCAAAGAAACGCGCATTGCCCCATTCTTCGTATAAAAAGTCGGCAGCTAATGTCAATTTATTCTGCTTTACATATGAAATACCTGCTCCATAAGAGTTTGGTATATCGAATGCCTGATTTGTAATCGTATCCGCTACATTATCAACGACAGAACCACCGGATGTTAATTTCTGCAACGTATTATACGATTTAGCATTCAGGTGATTGCTCGGTGAATATACAAAACCTACGGTTATATTTTCTTTAGCACTGATAGGATGCGTATATTGGATACCAATATCCAGTTTATAATCCCGGACTTGCACCTCTTGCCTACGGGAAATATTATATCCCGGACTTGCAAAACTAACATTTTGCTCATGCGTAATGTTCCCAAATAAATAACCGGCATTTACGCCAATAGCCAGCCTTTTCTTCCAGAGATCTACAGATATACCTCCGTATGCTTCCGTTAAACCTCCTGTTCCGACATAAGACGCAACGGCATCCAAGCCTTCATCCTTATTACTTATCCTGCTTCCGTACTTATATCCTACATAAGAATAAGGTAATAGTCCGAAACTGAGAGCCACCCGTCTGCAAACCGGAAATTGCATCGCAATATATTCTACATTGCCATTTATATTTTTCTGGTTATTTGTTCCGTCATTGTACCATGATAATTGTCCCGAAGCACCAAAATCAAATAAGAAGGTAAGAGAATCCATACTGCTATATGATGCCGGATTCATAGGGTTTATCTGTTTTGACGAACGCAATCCATAACCAATACCTCCCATTGCGCGTCCTGCTCCGAATGAGCGATCCGCTAATTCGCCATAACCAAAACGAGTGTAAGGCGAATTTGTATTGTTTTGTGCCATTAATGACAACTGGGTGAATATAAGAATGCTTGTTATTATTACCTTATTAATTTTCAACATTATACTCTAAGATTCGATTTAATCCTGTCAACACTAAATTAATGTCTGCAAAGATGGAGTTTTTTAGCCGTCTTTCAAAATAAAACGAATGACCGCCTGTTAAAAAAACCAAAAGTTCAGGATATTTCACGCGTAAGCGATCTATATACCCGTCCATCTCATAGACTATCCCATTTACAACACCTGCCTGTATCGCCGTCTTAGTAGTCGTTCCAAGCAGAGGTATATTATCCGTTTCCGAAACCAAAGGCAACTTTTTTGTAAAAGTATTCAAGGCCTTAAACCGAGTGGTCATCCCCGGAGAGATATTTCCCCCCAGATAGATTCCGGAAGCCTCTATCAATTCATAAGTAATAGCTGTACCTGCATCTATTATCAAAATATCTTTTCCGGGACGTAAATAATTAGCTCCTACAACCGCAGCCAAACGGTCTTTTCCTAAAGTTTCAGGAGTTTCATACCGTACCGTTATCGGCAAAGATGTATTTTCATCCAAAAACACAAAACACGCCAGCTTACTTTTCAGAAAAGTAATCAATTCCTCATCCGTATCAATGACTGATGATAATATTCCGTGCGACAAATTGTACTTCTCCAAGAGCGGAGCTATAACCGACATCCCAAAGTCTTTATACACAAATGACGCTTCGATACGGCTTCCATTATATATAGCAACTTTCGATGACGTGTTCCCTTGTTCTATAATAAGATTCACTTCGCTGATATTTTCCGCAAAGAAACACAAAAATGACGAGATAACAGCAAGAACGAAAAAAAACATTCATATTCTTCCGAGGTAAAAACCAAATTCCATATTAAACTGTTTATGCTTTAAACAAGAAAACAGATTATGAATTACGGTATTAGTGTTATATTTAGAGCCATTCCATTACTCATGGCATTATTTTGTTTCAGTTACGGACTTTTTATATTCGATTCGGGAACAGAAACCGACCGGTTCGTTGCCGGACCTGTTGTATTTTCTCTGGGAATGATCTGCATTGCTCTTTTTGCTACGGCTGCAACCATCATCCGTCAGATTATCCACACATACAATTCTGTAGTAAAATACGCACTTCCTATAGTTGGGTATTTATCAGCAGTAATAACAGTAATAGGAGGATTATTTTTACTGACATTGCCCTCAGACTCTTCTTTATTTGTAGTAGGCCACGTAATATGCGGGGTTGGCTTCATTACTGCATGCGTAGCAACAACGGCAACTTCTTCTACCCGGTTCACCTTAATCCAGATTAATGCAAAAAGCGAAGACCCGCGTATTCCCAAAGAAGCTTTCACAAAAGGCCAAGCCGTTACACTCATATCCGTTTCCGTCATCATTGCAGTGATTACCTGGGTATGGGCTTTCAAACTATTATCTCAAAGCGGAGAGCATTCACAGTATTTCATTGCAGGACATGTTATGGCAGGTTTGGCCTGTATATGTACCAGTCTTGTTGCATTAGTTGCCACCATTGTACGCCAGATAAGAAATACCTATTCCAACTTCGAACGTAACTGGTGGCCGGGATTTGTATTATTCTTCGGTACATTAAGTATATTCTGGGGCTTGATTATTATGGGCATTGAAAATCCATTAAAGTCTACAACCGGATATATAATGGTAGGGCTGGGACTTGTATGTTACAGCATATCCAGCAAAGTCATTTTGCTGGCCAAAATATGGAAACGGGAATTCAAACTGGCCAACCGCATTCCGTTGATTCCTATATTCACGGCTCTGGCCTGTTTGTTCATGTCGTCTTATTTATTCGATATAGCAGAAAAAAGTGTCTTTTACTTTGTTCCCGCCCGCGTATTAGCCGGCTTAGGAGGCATCTGTTTTACCCTGTTTTCTATTGTCAGTATATTGGAAAGCGGTACTTCTACCAAATAAGTATGCTTTTATTATTAACATACGCCTGTATTTTTATTCTTTTGACCTAGGTCGAAATTAATTTTGAGCCAGGGCAAAATTGATTTTGAGCCAGGTCGTAATTGATTTTGACCCGGCTCAAAAGAATAAAATGTCGGGAACTTTTCACTAAAAAGAGCGATGTTCACAATTAATAAGTCCCATCTGAAAAGGCAATATCTTTTTATTGAAAAAATAAACATACCTTTGTGTCTCAAAAGACTATCAGGATGAGAAAAATAAAATATTCATTGCTCTTTCTACTTATATGTATTCAAGGATATACTCAAGTCCAATTAAGCGATAGCGCTCGAATAAGCATATTAACAAGTTCTCCATACGATGAAGAAGTTTACACGGTCTATGGCCATGCTGCAATACGGATAAATGACCCGTCACACAATCTAGATATTATTTTCAATTACGGATTGTTCGATTTTTCAAAACCCAACTTTATTTACCGTTTCGCAAAAGGGGAAACGGATTACAAGCTGGGCGTTATCGATTTTCAAAGCTACATTATAGAATATCAGATGAGAGGTAGCGAAGTAACCGAGCAAGTGCTCAACCTGACAACGGAGGAAAAAGGACACATTTGGCAGGCTTTATTGGAGAATTACCTGCCGGAGAACCGGGTGTACAGGTATAACTTTTTCTTCGACAACTGTGCCACGCGTCCGGCAGCTATTATAGAAAAGCAAATAACGGGACATCTTACCTATAATGATCCTCCACAGCCAAAGACATTTCGCGAGATGATTAATTATTGTACGCGTAACCATGCCTGGCTCACTTTCGGATGTGATCTGGCATTGGGAAGTCCTACCGACAGAGAAGCAACTCCCCATGAAATGATGTTCTTGCCCGAATATTTGAAAAATGAATTTGCAAAGGCTACTATTACAAATCCGGACGGAACTGTCAGGAAGCTTATTTCGGAGACAAACCGTCTGACTATTGCCGATGAAGACGCCGAATTTAATAATGAAGAGCTTTTCAGCCCCATTGTTTGCAGTTTGGCACTCTTTTTGTTAGTTTCATTAATAACCTATGTGGAATGGAGAAAGAAAAAATACTTTCTTATTATTGATTGTCTTTTATTCTCCATAGCCGGAATAGGCGGAGTTATATTATGTTTTCTTAGTTTTATATCCGTTCATCCATGTACATGGCCCAATTGGTCGCTCGTATGGTTGCAACCGCTGGATTTGGTAGCAGTAGTATTGTTTTCGGTAAAAAAGCTCAAGAAGGCTGCATATTATTATCATTTTATTAACTTTGCGGCGCTTACGCTAATGTTATTGGGTTGGCATTTCATTCCACAGCATTTGAATATAGCATTTATTCCGCTGGTAGCTACCTTATGGTTACGTTCGGGATATGGTATATACAGAGGGAATAACACGCTGATTAAATAATGTGCCGATGAACAAAAAAATTGGGCGTATAGTTTGAATATATGGAAAATCGAATGAGAAAAATTATATCCTCCCTTATTGCCATACTCGTGGTTACAAACCTTGAAGCGCAACAACACGCGCCCAAGCTAGTGGTATGTATCACGGTAGACCAATTAAAGGGAGACTATATTGAATACTTTTACAACACATTCGGCGAACGCGGTTTCAAACGCCTGCTAAACGAAGGTATTGTATACAATAATATACGCTTTGAATTTTCAGATATCGACCAGGCCAGTGCTTTTGCCACATTATTCACCGGGAGCAATCCTTGTTTCAGCGGAATAACCGGGAATAAAACATACGATTTTGAGAAGGAAAAGGAAATATCTATCCTTAATGACCCGGAGTATCTGGGAAACTACACGAAAGAGAATTATTCTCCCAAGAATTTATATAGTTCCACTATCGGAGACGAGCTAAAAATCGCATCTAAAGGAAGAAGCGACGTATTTTCAATCTCTCCGGATGCCGAAAGCGCTATTATATCTGCCGGACATGCCGCCAATGGTGCTTTCTGGATGGAGAACACAAACGGGAAATGGGCTACCACTACTTATTACAAGGGGCTTCCCTGGTATGTAGACCGCTACAACAATGGACCGGAAGCGCTTTCTGCCCGTCTGGAAACAATGGTATGGACGCCTTCTTTGCCCATTGAAAAATATAATGCTTTTCCATACGTATTAGACGATATTCCTTTCCGCTATGTATTTAAGGATAATACGATAAACTGCTACCCTAACCTTAAGACGACACCTTTCGTCAATAAGGAAATAAACCGTCTGGCTCTACAGTTCCTGGAATATGGGGCATTCGGTACACGCAGCTGTCCGGATATGCTGGCTATTACTTATTATGCCGGTAATTATCGGGGCATAATGAACAAAGAATACAGCCGGGAAATACAAGACACGTATTACCAGTTAGACCAGGATATTACAATATTACTGGATGCTATCGACAAAAAGGTAGGCCTAAGCAATACATTAATTGTGTTTACCGGTTCCGGATATTACAGAAGCGAAGAAGAATATCCCGACGGACTCATGGTTAACGGCGGAGAATTCCACCCAAAACGTTGTACGGCTTTACTTAATATGTATTTGATGGCTATTTATGGTCAGAAATATAATTGGGTAAAAGGATATTACAACAATCAGATCTACCTGAACAGAAAAGCGATAGAAGATGAGAAGCTTAGCCTGAAAGAGATACAGGAAAAGAGCGCGGAATTCCTTCTTGAATTTAGTGGTGTTCAACATGTAACGACCGATGCCGCCCTGCGCTCGGGAGACTGGAATGAAGGTACCGCCAAGTTCCGTCATGGAACTCATCATCTAGGACGTGGCGATTTAATTATAGAATTACAACCCGGATGGAAAATCAATAATGATAATCCAAAAGAAAAAGTTAAAATAATACGCAACAATGCTGTTATCACTCCGCTAATATTCATGGGCAACGGTTTAAAACCGCAACATATCTATCGTGAGGTGAAAGCTACCGAGATAGCCCCTACGATAACCCATATATTAAGGATCAGACCACCGAATGCAGCACAAGATTTACCGCTTCAAGAGTTAACCGTCAATAAATAACCGGGGTAACTTATATTCTTTAATTATTAATTTGATATAAATAAAAAACAACAATAAATCATGGGATTTAATGAATTCATGACGAAGCTGTTCGGCAACAAGTCGCAGCGAGACCTTAAAGAAATTACACCTTATGTAGAAAAGATTAAGGCTGTATATCCATCAATCCAGACATTATCCAACGATGAACTTCGTGCAAAGACAGACGAAATAAAACAACGTATTCAGGATTATGTTGCCGATGAACGGGCTAAAGTGGAAGAACTCCGCAAAGGTATTGATGATAAAGAACTGGAAGAACGTGAAACGATCTGGGCAGAAGTAGATAAAATAGAAAAGGAGATTACCGAAAAAATGGAAATTGTTCTGGAAGAATCTCTGCCTGAAGTTTTCTCTATAATGAAAGATACGGCACGCCGTTTTACCGAAAACCCGGAAATTGTTGTAACGGCTACCCAATTTGACCGTGACTTGGCTACCCAACATGACTTTGTACGCATAGAAGGTGATAAAGCGATCTATTCAAACCATTGGATGGCCGGCGGGAATGAAATCACTTGGGACATGGTACATTATGATGTGCAGCTGTTCGGTGGTGTCGTTCTTCATAAAGGTAAGATAGCCGAAATGGCAACCGGTGAAGGTAAGACTTTGGTGGCTACTCTTCCGGTTTTCCTAAATGCGTTGACCCGTAACGGTGTACATGTTGTAACCGTGAATGATTACCTGTCAAAACGTGACTCCGAATGGATGGGACCTTTATACATGTTCCATGGCCTTTCCGTAGATTGTATAGACAAACATCAACCAAACTCTGATGCCCGTCGTGCAGCTTACAACGCAGATATTACGTTCGGAACAAACAACGAATTCGGTTTTGACTATCTGCGTGACAATATGGCAATCAGCCCAAGTGACTTGGTACAACGCAAACATAATTATGCAATCGTCGATGAGGTAGACTCCGTATTGATTGATGATGCCCGTACTCCATTGATCATCTCCGGTCCGATACCCCGTGGCGAAGAACAGTTATTTGAACAATTCCGTCCAAACGTAGAGGTTGTGGTAAATGCACAAAAGGATCTTTGTTCCAAGATGTTGATAGAAGCCAAGAAAAAAATGGCCAGCAGCGATCCGAAGGTTGTGGAAGAAGGGACAGTGCAGTTATACCGTTCGTTTAAAGGTTATCCCCGTAATAAAGCCTTGATTAAGTATCTTAGTGAACAAGGCATCAAAGCCCAGATGTTGAAAACGGAAGAATATTTCATGTCGGAAAACATGCGTCACATGCACGAGGCAACCGATGAGTTATACTTTGTCATCGATGAAAAGAACAATAGCATTGAATTAACAGATAAAGGTATAGACTTGCTGACCGGCAAAACTGACGATCCTCACTTCTTTGTATTACCGGACATTGCGTCCGAATTGTCTCAACTGGAGAACATGCAAGGTTCGGAAGAAGATAAACAGGCGAAGAAAGATGAAATATTAGCAAATTACTCTGTTAAAAGTGAACGTGTACATACAATCAACCAGTTGCTGAAAGCTTATACATTATTCGAAAAGGATGATGAATATGTTGTAATGGACAACAAGGTTATGATTGTAGACGAACAAACAGGCCGTATTATGGATGGCCGCCGTTATTCAGATGGTTTGCACCAGGCTATTGAAGCTAAGGAAGGTGTAAAAGTAGAAGCTGCCACACAAACCTTTGCAACCATTACATTGCAGAACTATTTCCGTATGTACCACAAACTATCCGGTATGACAGGTACGGCAGAAACGGAAGCAGGAGAATTTTGGGATATCTATAAACTGGATGTTGTGGTTATTCCTACCAACCGTCCGATTGCCCGTAAGGACATGAACGACCGTATTTATAAAACAAAGCGTGAAAAATACAATGCAGTAATCGACGAAATCGTTGAGTTAACAGAAGCAGGTCGTCCTATCCTGGTAGGTACTACTTCTGTAGAAATATCCGAATTGCTAAGCCGTATGCTTACAATGCGTAAGATCAAACACAACGTATTGAATGCTAAACTGCACCAAAAGGAAGCGGAAATTGTAGCAACTGCCGGACAAAGCAGTACGGTAACTATCGCAACAAACATGGCAGGTCGTGGTACCGATATAAAACTGTCTCCGGAAGTAAAGGCGGCAGGCGGTTTGGCCATCATAGGTACTGAACGTCACGAAAGCCGTCGTGTAGACCGTCAGTTACGTGGTCGTGCCGGACGTCAGGGAGACCCGGGTTCATCTGTATTCTTTGTATCTTTGGAAGATGATTTGATGCGTTTATTCGCATCTGAGAAGATTGCTGGTTTGATGGACAAACTGGGATTCAAAGAGGGCGAAGTACTGGAACACAATATGCTGAGCAAATCTGTTGAACGTGCTCAGAAAAAGGTTGAAGAGAACAACTTCGGTATCCGTAAACGCTTGTTGGAATATGATGACGTTATGAATTCACAACGTAACGTAATCTATACCCGTCGTCGTCACGCGTTAATGGGTGAACGTATCGGACTAGACGTATTAAATACAATATATGATACATCTAATGCTATCGTTGAGCAACATGCCGACTTACAGGATTATGAAGGCTTTAAGCTGGAATTATTCAAGACTTTCGCTATGGAAAGTCCGTTTACGGAAGATGAGTTCAAGGGGACAAAGCCGGCTCAGTTGGTAGACAAATTGTTTGATGAAGCATTGTCGTTATTCAAACGTCGTATGGAACGCATGGCCCAGGTTGCAAATCCTGTAATCAAGCAGGTATACGAAAATCAAGGTGCCATGTATGAAAACATCATGATCCCTATCACTGACGGCAAGCGCATGTACAATATATCTTGTAATCTGAAGGAAGCGTATGAAACTGAAAGTAAGGTAATAACGAAGGCTTTCCAGAAATCAATCGTATTGCATACTATAGATGAAGCATGGAAAGAGCATTTACGCGAAATGGATGAATTACGCCATTCCGTACAGAATGCCAGCTATGAAAACAAAGATCCTTTACTGATCTATAAACTGGAGTCATACAACTTATTCAAGGATATGGTTGATACCATGAACCGTAAAACAGCGGCTATATTAATGCGTGGTCAGATACCTGTCCGTGAAGAACCTACAGCAGAGGAAAAGCAAGCTATGATGGCTAGACAAGCTGCAGAAGCTGCTGCACGCCAACGGATAGCCGTACAGCAAGCCGCTCCGGAACGTCATGAAGACATGAGTAAATACCGTGCGGAGAAAACAGATATCAGCGGTAATAACAATCCTGAACCACGTGCAGCCCAACAGCCTAAACAAGCACCGGTTCGTGCTGAAAAACGAGTAGGCCGCAATGATCCTTGCCCTTGCGGAAGTGGTAAAAAATATAAGAATTGTCATGGACAAGGATTATAATGTATAGACCGTTCACATAAAAGGGGTTGGTTACACCCTTATATATAAAAAGAGGAAGTTCTACTGATGAATTTCCTCTTTTTATTTAATGAGCAAACAAGAAGAATAAAGATTCCATTCTTATAGCAACGACTAACCGTTATTTTATTACCTTAATAATACAAAATAGTTTCAATTATATTTATAGAATTAAAAAAAATGGCGAAATATTTTGTACCTCTGCATGCTCTTACTAAATTAGCAAACATTACATTTTAAACTATAAAGAATAACCATGAAGAAAATTGTTTTAGCGTTGGCATTATGCCTGAGTGTTGGAAACCTGTTTGCACAAGACGCAGACAAATTGAGAGATGAAGGTGATGCAGCCTTAAAAGCCAAAGATTATGCAGGTGCTGTAGCCAAGTATGGTGAATACCTGAAAGCAACGGATTATAAAGATACTGTACGTATCTTCAATTGTGGTTTTGCAGCCAATCAAGTAAAAAATTATCCGGAAGCAGCTAAATACTTTGATATGGCTATTAAAATGAACTACAACATCGACGATTCTTATGTAGGTAAAGCAATGGCTCTGCGTAATCAAAACAAAACGGAAGAATTCTTAACTACAGTAGAAGAAGGTATCAAAGTAATACCGGCAGACAATAAAAACCGGGCAAATTTGGAAAAACTACTTTACGTTTATTGCATCAAGCAAGGTCAGGCAGCCCAGAAGAAAGGAGATTTGGCAGAAGCAGAAAAACTTTATAAAGAAGTATTAGACCTGTCTAACAAGACTTATCAAGGCAATGCCCTCTATAGCTTAGGATCGATGTTTTATGGCGACGGGGCAAAGATACTCCAGGCAGCAACTCCTATCGCAACGTCTGAGCCTGATAAATATAATGCGGAGAAAGCAAAAGCAGACGAAAAATTCAAGAAATCAAAAGACTATCTGACGAAGGCAATAGAGATCAATCCGAATGACGATAAATCCAAAAAGATACTGGATTCAATCAATGACATATTAAAATAAATACGTACATCCTTTAATAAAAAACTCCCGGACATTATGATCCGGGAGTTTTTTATATCACATTGTCAGAAAAAACTACTTTACAAAGAAACGGAATATATCATTACCATTTGCATAAAGTAATAAAGCAAACAGAATCGCCATTCCTGTTATTTGAGCATATTCCAAAAACTTATCACTGGGCTTGCGGCGTGCTATTACTTCATAAAGAAGGAACATAACGTGCCCACCATCAAGAGCAGGAATAGGAAGAATATTCATAAAAGCCAGAATAATTGAAAGGAAAGCCGTACGCTCCCAAAACAAACGCCAATCCCAGGAAGACGGAAACAGGCCGCCAATCGTACCAAAACCTCCTAAACTGGAAGCACCTTCTTTCGTAAAAACGTACTTCATATCGTTCACATATCCTTTCAGCGTATTTACTCCCAGCATAATTCCGGCCGGAAAAGACTCAAAGAATCCATATTTACGGGTAACTGTTTGATATAAATCGCTCGGCAACATAACAAAAACGCCAATCTTACCGGCTGTATCCGTTGTTAATGAGAGTGTCTCAAACTGTCCATTACGATAAAATCCAAGCTCAATTTCCTTGTTCTTATTCTGAGCCAGCATAGAAGAAGCGTCATCAAAAGTTGGAACGGATATGCCATTGATAGACACAATACTGTCTTTAGGTTGTATGCCGGCCAAAGCAGCAGGCGAACCACCGTCCAGTTCACGAACGATCATAGGGAAGCGATATGGATTGGCAAATCCTTTTTTATCACGCATAATACGCTGCATCATATCTTCCGGTATCGGAATTACTGTCTCTACGCCATCACGCAAAACAGTTACATTCTTCGCGTTTATAACAGCACGAACTGTTCCTTCATCATAACGTTCCAAATCCGCATTATCCGCTTTTAATAGAATATCACCGTCCCGGAAACCGATATTATGGAATGTTTCACTATAATCCATACCCATCTTCATATTCTTCAACGGCAGATAAGTATCTCCCCAAGTAAAGAGAACCATCGAATATATAAATAGAGCCAGTAAGAAGTTGAAAAGAACTCCGGCTACCATAATCATCAACCGTTGTCCGGCAGGCTTGGAACGAAATTCATACGGTTTTG
The DNA here is from genome assembly GCF_900186615.1 of Parabacteroides bouchesdurhonensis. GTDB lineage: Bacteria > Bacteroidota > Bacteroidia > Bacteroidales > Tannerellaceae > Parabacteroides > Parabacteroides bouchesdurhonensis. Next base: position 2,304,145 of record NZ_LT896588.1, on the reverse strand, counting down.
CCGGCTGAGCCATTTGTTCCTTATCCATACTCTCATCAATCATGCCGGATATCTTGCAATATCCACCCAGCGGCAACCATCCAACACCATATTCCGTATCGCTGTTCTTCGGCTTATACTTAAACAGGGAAAACCACGGATCAAAGAAAAGATAGAATTTTTCCACCCTTACTTTAAAGATACGGGCAAAGATAAAGTGCCCGAATTCGTGGACAATCACCAATATAGATAAGCTCAGGATCAGCTGTAGTGCCTTAATCAAAAATGTTTCCATCTATTATCTGTTCTGTTTTTAAATTTGTTTCTACTTATTTTATTATGGAAGCGGCTATACGCCGGGCTTCTTCATCCGTAGCTACATAATCTTCATAAGAAGGAGTAGCAACAAATGATGCCTTTTCCATCGTTTTTTCTATTATATCACTCATCTGGAGAAAGCCTACCTCATCACGAAGGAAAGCAGCGACTACTACCTCATTTGCCGCATTCAATATACAAGGCATATTTCCTCCTTTTCCGGCAGCTTCAAAAGCAAACGCAAGGTTACGGAAACGCTTCATGTCCGGCTCTTCAAACGTAAGCGTCGAATATTGATTAAAATCTAAACGGGGAGCCATACTCTTCATCCGCTTTGGAAATGAGAAAGCGTAAGCAATAGGCAGTTTCATATCCGGAATACCGAGTTGGGCAATCACAGCACCATCTTCAAACTGAATCATCGAATGGATAACCGACTGCGGATGAACAACCACCTGTATCTGTTCCGGAGATACTCCAAAAAGCCATTTAGCCTCAATCATCTCGAACCCTTTATTCATCATTGATGCCGAATCAATTGTAATTTTTGCTCCCATCGTCCAGTTCGGATGCTTTAACGCCTGCGCCTTCGTTACAAGTGCCAGCTCATCCAAAGTCTTCGTACGAAAAGGACCGCCCGAAGCTGTAAGAAGAATTTTCTCTAACGGATTATCATAGCTACCAGCTAAACACTGGAAGATAGCAGAATGTTCCGAATCAACCGGTAGAACAGGAACTTTATGCTCCGAAGCAAGGCCTGTAATCAATTCACCGGCCACTACCAAAGTCTCTTTATTGGCAAGAGCAATAGCTTTTCCCGCTTTGATGGCTGCTATAGTAGGTTTTAAACCCGAATAGCCAACCATAGCCGTAAGTACCATATCTATAGGTTCGGACTGAACGACTTGAGCGATAGCGTCCGATCCAGCCCAGACCTTAATAGGCAGGTCTTCCAACGCTTCTTTCAGTTCCGGATATTTCTGTTCGTTTGCAATAACGACCACCTCAGGCATATATTTCCGTGCCTGGTTTATCAGCAAATCTACCTGGTTATTGGCTGTAAGGGCATACACTTCAAACAAGTCTGCATGTTCACTAACTACTTCCAATGCCTGGGTCCCGATAGAACCAGTAGAGCCCAATATTGCTAATTGTCTTTTCATAGGATGTTTAAAACGCTATATAATCTTCAGGATTGACGGGACTACCTTTATACCATAACTCAAAATGCAAATGAGGTCCGGTAGAGAGTTTCCCCGTATTCCCCACCAAGGCAATAGCCTCACCAGCGACAACATGATCGCCGATTTCCTTCAATAGAAGTTCATTATGTTTATAAATAGAAAGGAAACCGTTCTTATGCTGTATCTGGATCACATTCCCATAATTAGGATCATATCCGGTAAAAACAACAGTTCCGTCTAACGTTGACAAAACACTTTCTTTAGGTGAAGCAGCTATGTCCACACCGAAGTGACGGATATCGGCCTCATAATGGGAAGATACAATTCCATTCACTGGTTTATAAAAGAAAATACCATCCGTAGGAACCGGATTCGGATTAAGTACGGCAAGGTTATATTTCTCATCATCTTCAAAAGCCTTCACAAAATTACTTTCATTTTCACTGCGTGGTATATCATAATCGGCATTGACATGCGCCAAAGAATCTATCTCACGGATAGAATCAATAGGTGTTGTACCAGTCAGGATACCTACCACATTCTTTAAATAAAGAGATTGTACAGCCATCATTCTTTCCAAAGAATCCGCTCGCAAAGCATTTTGCATTATCTCTTTCCTCACTTCAATATCCAAATAGCCAGGAAGATAGTTTCGAATTGGCGTTTTAATAATAATCAAGGCGGTCACGGCAATCAGGACTAAAGCAAATAAAGCCAATGATGAGAAAGCCGACAGCCGAGACAAGCGGAAAGACCAAACCTCCTCCAATGTCGTTTCATTAAAAAAGGATAGTTTGTATTTGAAACGAATCCGATGCCAAAATGATTTAGTATTTTTCTGTTTCTTTTTCTTTAATGCCATGTCCTTCTCTTCTTTTATAAATCCAGCAACCCTTCAGGAAGAGAAACGGTAAGACGTTTATTTTCATGATCGACGTCCGTTATCAAATCTTCCACTGCCGGAAAGAGAATATCCTCTCCTTCATATTTTACTTGAAAAAGTACATTAATAGTACTATCGTCCACATCCGTTATATTGCCCAGTTCTCCCAAACGTTCATCTGTAACCATATAGCCTATAAAGCTATCCCATGTCATATCTCCTACCAGATCACTGTCTTCAACAGCATTCAACGGATAAAAGACTTCCCTATTGACAAATTCCCGGGCAGCGTCCTCATTATCCACATATTCCAGTTTCACCAAAACAACACTGTCACTCTTATAACGATAATCTTCAATAAAGAAAGGCACCAGGATACCATCAATGTCACAAACCACATAAGGATCATCCGTATCATCAAAGACATCACTATTGGTAATTAAAGACAACTCGCCCTTAATACCGTGTGGCTTGGCAAACAGCCCTATCTTGAATACCTCTTCTTTCTTTATCATGGCTTTATTTTTTAAAGTCTGGTAATACGTGCACCAATGCTATTCAGTCGTTTATCAATATCCTGGTATCCGCGGTCTATCTGATCTATATTGTGAATCCGGCTTGTACCCTCTGCACTCATGGCAGCAATCAGCAAGGCAATGCCGGCACGAATATCTGGCGACACCATCGTTGCCCCCCGTAATTTAAATCGATTACCCAATCCGATAACCGTTGCGCGGTGAGGATCGCAAAGAATAATCTGCGCTCCCATATCAATCAGTTTATCGACAAAAAACAAGCGACTTTCAAACATCTTTTGATGAATCAGCACACTGCCAACAGCCTGAGTGGCCACAACCAGAAACACACTCAACAAATCTGGAGTCAGTCCCGGCCAAGGGGCATCGGCAATTGTCATAATAGAACCGTCAATAAAAGTCTCTATTTCATAAGTGTCATGCGTAGGAATATGTATATCGTCACCTTGTTGTTCTACACGGATACCAAGACGGCGGAAAGATTCCGGAATAATTCCCAGTTTATCATAACCCGTATTTTTAATCGTAATATCAGAAGCTGTCATCGCTGCCATTCCAATAAAACTGCCAACCTCAATCATGTCAGGCAAAATAGTATGCTCCGTTCCGCCCAAAGCATCTACCCCTTCTATTGTAAGCAGATTTGAGCCAACCCCGGAAATACGTGCCCCCATACGGTTAAGCATAGAAGAAAGTTGTTGCAAATAGGGTTCGCAAGCAGCATTATAGATAGTCGTTGTTCCTTCGGCCAACACGGCCGCCATTAAGATATTGGCAGTTCCGGTTACCGAGGCCTCATCCAGAAGCATATAAGCTCCTTTTAGTCTGCGTGCTTCTATTTCATACAACTGACGTTCTGTATCATAACGGAAACATGCTCCCAACTTTTGAATACCAACAAAGTGAGTATCCAAGCGACGGCGGCCTATTTTATCTCCTCCCGGCTTTGGTATCATGGCCTTACCGAAACGGGCAACCAAAGGCCCTACAATCATGATAGAACCACGGAGACTGGTACTCTTACGAAGAAATTCATCAGTAGTCAGATAATCCAGATCTACCGCATCGGCCTGAAAGGTATAAGTACCGGCACCGGGATGCTCTACTTTTACCTGCATATCACGCAATAGTTGAATCAGATTATTTACGTCAAGTATATCGGGTATATTGTGAATCGTTACTTTTTCAGCGGTCAGTAATACGGCGCAAATAACTTCCAAAGCTTCATTCTTAGCGCCTTGGGGGGTAATCTCTCCGGATAACTTATAGCCACCTTCTATAACAAACGAGCTCATCGTCCTTTACGGGTATAGTTTTTCTTATTATTTCGAGCGAGAATATCACGGCTTTCAGCCAATTTATGCACTTCTTCATCCAAAATAATTTTACCGTCAGACAACTCATCCAAATCTTTAAATATTTTCCGGTCGTCTACCGATTCTTTATTCCAGTTAAGAAACGATTTCTTCATCTGAGTTGCCAACAATTTGATAAGCTGATCTCTTTCCGTACCATTTTCCAACTCGGTAGCTTTTCGGATCATAAGTTCAAGCGTCTTTCCGTAATGACGGTAACGGATACGGGAGTTATTATACGGAATACGAGGCGGACGCGAATATAAATCTTCCTTCTTTATAATTTCATACGGATAATCTATATCCAGTTTAAAATCCGCCATAATAGCCAAGTGATCCCAAAGTATATGCTTAAAATCATTTACGTCACGCAAGTGGGGAAACATATTTCCCATAATGTTTATAATAGTATTGGCACAACGTTTCCGTTCTTCCCTGTCTTGGATAGCAACACAATAGTCCACCATATTCTGGATATTACGTCCATATTCCGGCAATGCCAATTTCTTTTCTTCTGTATTATATTTCATTCCTTCAATGTTGTTTAGTTTGCAAAGTTATACATTATTATCGACTAAAAGGAATGAGGGTTGATAAAAAACGCAAATAACAAAGGCTGTTATATTCATTATGCCCTGTCTGTTCTACGCAACGGAACCGGACGAAGCCATGTTAATACTCTCCAAAGCCATTCAACCGGGCCATAATAAAAACGCTTAATCCACCAGTTACTATACAGTATCTGTAGGGCACAAAAGGCAATTCCAACCAAAAAGCTCTGTAAATAATCCAGATGTACGGCCCCGTTGAAACCAAAACCATAAAAGATAATAACACCACACATGCTTTGTGCCATATAATTGGTAACACTCATTCGTCCTACAGGGGCCATATAGTCTAATATTTTACGTCCGCCATATTGATAATAAAGCAAAACCAAGCCGCTAATATAGACCATCATTTGTCCTAAGTTACCATAAGTCTTAAACATTGTTTTTCCAACTTGCAAAGCAAAACCGTCCACACCCATTGCCGGCAGAAAAAACGCTATAGCGTAAAACGCAGCAAACCATACCAGTGCATACGGTAACACCAACTTGCTATATTTTATCATCTTTTCTTCACTTTTATGTATGCCCGCACGTCCGATAAGCATTCCGACGATAAACAAACCTAGCAATTGCAGGTAACGGAAATTGTTAAATACCCAAAGCACTTTGGCATACTGTCCTTTCCAGAGATTAAAGTCTATCACATCACAAAACGATCCGTTGATGAAGATAGCGGCACACACATCATACAAATGATTCATGTACGAAACGGCTTCCGTCGGTTCATTCGGCACATTATTTTCCAACAAAGAAATAAAGCGGATGATAGCAGGTACCTGCAAGAACAATAATACAGCAAATACAATCAGCCAGCGTGTAGGAACTTTATAAAGAGGAATCAGGAATACCCCTAACACAGCATAAACAACAAAAAACTCACCTAGATAAAGAAGTCCGTTTATATATCCGAATACTAACAACAAGGCTAAACGCCACAAAAAACGTCCGCGAAAATCAACTCCCTTAGCAGCCTGCGAATCCATCTGCATAAAGAAACTTAATCCGAATAAAAGGGAAAACATGGCATAGGATTTCCCCGCAAACAGAAACCGGAGACTATCAAAAACAAATGTATCCACTTGCTGCCAGAAAGGATTTTCAACAACCGGCACCAGTGTAAGGTCAAAACGCTCCATGCAATGAAGCAACATAATGCCTATAAGGGCAAATCCACGCAAGGAATCTATTGAAGTAATACGCCGGGGTGGCGTTATTGAAGATAATATATGGTTCATTTTATAATCCGATAAAAACGAATCCCCCAAACAAACCCGAATACGGATATTGTCCAGGGGATTACATTACTGAAACACTTAAAAAGCCTGTTATTTTGACAAAGCGTTAATCACCGCTTCATTTGCTTTCTTTACAGCATTTTCATTAATTTTGACCACTTTACGATCGTAAGTCATCAATCCGTTAACTTCACCTTCCACGTCTGTAGTCTGTGTATATACGGCAGCAGAGAAGCCTTTTGGAACTAAGTTTTTCAGCTCATTGGCATACTTCACATATTCAGCCGTTACTTCATCACCATTCTTAAACTGTACATATCCCCAGTTTCGTTTGTTCCACCACAAATGATTTTCAACAGGCAGACCAATACCGCCATATTCACCCAAAACAGTTACACGCTGCGGATCGAAAAGGAACATATCAGGTGCCGGATAATTATGTAAGTCCAAGATATCACCGCAAGGACGATGGTTACCACCACTTGCCGGATTCACCAGACGTGAAGGATCATAAGATTTAGTCCATTCAACTACTTTTTCAGTATCAAACTGTCCCCATGCCTCATTGAAAGGAACCCATACAACCACAGAAGGATTAGACATGCAGAAATCCATGATCTCTTTCCATTCCTGGTAGTAATTGACAATTGATTCCGGTGTGCGTTGATGATCTTTTCCGCCGTTATATACGTGATGTTCCCACATATAAGAACCATGATCTCCGCTAGGCATATCCTGCCATACCAAAATACCTTCCTTATCGCAATGGTAATACCAGCGTGCCGGTTCAACCTTCACGTGTTTACGGATCATATTAAATCCCCAGTCTTTTGTTTTCTTTATATCGTACAGCAACGCTTCATCCGTAGGTGCAGTGTATAAACCATCAGGCCACCATCCCTGATCCAACGGACCGAACTGGAATAAATCCTGATTGTTTAGCTGCATACGCATGATACCGTTAGCATCTCTCTTTGAAGAGATTTTACGGAATGCTGTATATGATTTTACTTCGTCAAGAACTTTGCCATTCTTAGATAAAGAGACCTTCATGTCATACAGATAAGGAGTAGCCGGACTCCATAACGTAGGATTTTGTACTGCCAAACGCAATTCTTCACCCTGTACGCCTTTTGCCGAAGCAATAACATTACCTTTATCCAACAGTTTTACTTCTACTATTCCAGCAGGACATTCCACAGAAGTAGCAACTGTTACACTCATTGAATTATTATCAATATTCGGAATTGACTTAACCGATTTGATATGATTTGTTGCTACCGGTTCCAGCCAAACGGTCTGCCAGATACCAGTCACCGGAGTATACCAGATGCTTTCAGGGTTAGATACTTGCTTTCCGCGAGGTTGATACCCTTTGTCGCTTGGATCCCATACACGAACTACCAATTTCTGATTGTTAGAGCCATTTAAGTAAGGACTGATATTAAAAGAGAACGGAGTAAAACCACCCTTATGAGAACCGATCAGAATATCATTTACATAAACGTCGGCTTTCCAGTCTACTGCGCCAAAGTTCAACATTATGTTTTTATTCTTCCAGGCAGAAGGGATGGAGAAGGAGCGTTTATACCACAGTTCATTCTTGTCTCCAACTTCTTTTTGTACGCCGGATAAAGAAGATTCTACTGCAAATGGCACTAATATCTTTCCATCAAACGAAGTTGGTTCTACTTCTCCTATCGGCTTAATGGCATAATCCCATTCGCCATTCAGGTTTACCCAGTCGGCACGTTCCATTTGCGGACGAGGATATTCAGGCAATACGTTTTTCGGATTTACCTGTTCCGCCCACTGTGTTTTGATTTTGTCGCCTGCCGGCTTCCACTGTGCCTGTGCGCACACAGCTAAAACTAAGGTGCAACCAATTAATACATTCTTTCTCATGCGAATTCAGATTTATAAGTTAATAATTCATTAATAATCGTTTTGTTAAATACTTCCTTGTCCCGGCCTTCCCAGGAGGGGAACGGAAGTATATCCACCAATAATGTAAATGTAAATCAAAATTAATTCTTTGGCGTTTTCCACATTAAGCATTTTTACATTGAAGAAAATTCTTTCATCATTTCCTGTTCCAGCATCTTCATGAAATAACCACCAACCACCGAACGGGCACGGAAACCTACCGAATTGCCGTTTGTTGTTTCATGCCAGTCACTTAAAGGCATACGTGTCGTCGTTTCATTCGCATATTTATATACCGGATCAAGCAGGCTGTTAAAATCGTTTATATTGTTTGTCAGACAAGCACTCCATAGAATCCAGTCAGACTTTGTATATGTTTTACGGCTATCGAGCGGCAAACCATAATCATTTTGCTTTGTTAAATAATATGCCATCTCCGTAGTTGCTACCTCTTTGGGGAAAATATCCATGCCAAACATTTTATCCCACACCAGATTATATTTTTGGCTCCATGTTCCGGGTTGATCAAATGTCAGTCTGTAATGATCGCCATCGTTAGCCATATCAACCCATTTTCCGGCCATCTCTCTGGCGGCATTTATATATTTATCCGCTACCTCTTTTTCTCCCAGCATTTCAGCCAGCTTACCATAACCGGCAATACCCATAATAGCTTTGATGGATAAATTAGTATTGTGAGCAAAATGTCCGGCAAAGTCATCCGTACACAACTGGTTCTCCGGATCCAATCCTTCTTTTAGCAGATAATTAACCCACACAGTCAATACCTCCCAATGTTTTTTCGCATACTCGGCATCACCTTCCCGTTGAGCTATTGCAGTAGTAAGGATAAGTACATTACCACATTCTTCCACCGGCATATCGCCGCCATAAGTCTGACCGTTAGCCAAAGGATAAGTACCTACATCATGGGCAGCAAACGGTTTATTCCATTGTCCGCTTTCACTGTAATAGAAAATAGGGTTCAACATTCCTTTCAGCAATTCCGGATTATAAAGCAAGAATAAAGGTGCGGAAGGATAGGTTATGTCAACTGTTCCTATAGACCCGTTACTAAAATTTTCTTTTGAGAAGAATAACAAATTACCTTCTTTATCTTCAACCAACTTATGAGCTGCTACCGCCTGGCGATAAGCCAATGCGCACAACTCGGCATATTTCTTTCCTCCGGCCTTTTCCGCATCATTCATCATCCGGATATCAAATTGTTCACAACGCTGCATAACAGAGGCATAAGTTTTAACAGCCTTTTCAAAAACGTCGTAGATATCAAACTTTCCGTTATGCTTCCAATAGGCCATCCGGTTATCTTTAAAATACTGGATGGAGTATAAATCGTCATAACCCAGCATAATATATCCGCTTACCGGCGATTGCACATTTCCCAAATCACGAGTATAAACCAATGCATTCATTGTTTCGCTCTCTGGCGTTACATCCGGGTTAAATGCCTTCACTGCGAATTTACCGACCGAAATAAAGTCCTTCTTCATTTTATGATAATCGCCTATGCCCATCTCCACATTTCCGGCATTATCAGGAGTTGCCAAATAAAAATATCCCCAGTCTATACGCACATCGTCTCCTTTCTTTGCCAATACAGACTGTTCCAATGTTCCGGTTTTCAAATAAGTTATCCCGTTTCTCTCTTCTTTTTCATAAGAAACCGGCTGTCCTTCATTATCAATAGCCCAATGGGGAGTAGCTTCCATATAAACCTGTACATCATGTTCTTTTCCGTCTAACGACTGCACCTGATAAGAAATATAATTAACCGGAGTACTCATTAAATCCAAATCATCCAATAATAATGGGGAGGTAAATATCATATCCAACTGTACAGGGCCGCATTCAAACGTATAATATGTTTGGGTGGGCAATACATTTGCCGATTTCTGAACGGCAACCAAATCAAAATTACTCCCTTTATCTTCCTTCTTATAGAGTCCGAAATCAACATAAGCACCGCCTACTGTATTATGGCAATGAGCGGCAATTGTATTTTTCCCGGATTTTAAGGTGGCAACAACCTTAGCCGGCAGTTCAACCAATACATTATTCTTCCAGGTATTTCCGGTATTTACAACTTCAATACCATTTACGTAAAGTTCAAAAACGTCGTCGTGCGAATATTCCAGAATAATAGTCTGTGCACTATAATTATCATCCGGCAAATCGAAACTTCGTCTAACCCAAATATCCGAACTTTCCCACGGAGTAGATAAGTTGGACATCTCGGATGTTCCGAAAGCAGCTTTTCCGGCCTTCCACGACGCATCGTTAAAATCTTTGGACAACCATCCGGAAGCAGGTTCTTTTTCCGTATATAAAGCATCCCATTTTTCCCGGATAGCAGTAGGCAGTATGGTTTTAAGCGCCACATCTTCTTTACCCATAAAACGGTAAGCCTTACCATCTACGCGAATAGCGCCTATTAAAGGGAATTTCTTTCCGGTCCAATGACGCACAGGATCATCATATAAATTATTGGTAAATGACCAGGCGCTTGTATAAGGATCTATTGTAATCAGAGGATAAGCCGGCGCACGTAAATCATTCTTTTTCCCAGCCTGAAAATTCACGCCGGAACCGGAACAACCAACGAGTTGCAGTATAAATAAAAGAAAAAATAAACTGTAATGTTTCTTCATGATATTATAAAGTCTCTATTTATTCAAAGCCCGACTATCTTACGACTGCAAAAGAACAGGAATATATATTTCAGGGCTTTCAGAAATCAATCAAAAACTTTCAAACATCATTCATTTATTGTAGATTTGCCACTGAAAGCATCTATTTAGCAATTATTTTATGAGATCATTCATTTTTGCTATTATAAGTATATTCTGCGCTTTCTGTTATCAAAACAGTACAGCCGGCGAACTCTATTTCAAGCATTACAATAACAAACACGGCTTATCCCACAATACCGTTTTCTGTTCGATGCAAGATAGAAAAGGATTCATGTGGTTCGGTACAGACGACGGATTGAATAGATTTGACGGTTATACATTTAAAACGTACCGATATAACTCATGGGTAGAATCGAGCCTTCCCGGAGACAGAATCATTTCCCTCTATGAAGGTGGCGACGGAAAGATATGGATTTGTACCAATCAGGGAACATGTTATTATGATTATAAAACAGACTCATTTTATCCATTACTTTTTCCCGACGGAAAAAACCGGATAGAAAATTTTTCTTCTGTTTTGGAAGATAAAGAAAACAATCTCTGGTGCATAGAATATAACCGGATTGTAAAGTATTCTCCCGAAAACAATACCGTGCAAATTTATCCGGCAGAGAAGTACTTCCATCCGAACGGCATGATTTTATCGGATGAAGGTTTCCCCATTTCCTTCGATAATAATACAATTTATACTTATAAAAATGAAACAGACAGTTTCGATAATATTCCTATTTTAAGTAAAGAAGAGGAAGAACAGGAAATACATATTTCCGTTATTTTCCAGATACCGGAAATAGGAGTTTTATTCGGAACAGATAAGACAGGCCTCAAAATCTATCATTACAAGAACCGGCAGATAGAAACAATCATTCCCGGTATCCAAGTACGCGCCATTACAGCCTTTAATAAAAGCACTTATTGGATAGCTTCCGAATCCGGCGTTTATATTTATAATATAATAGATAAACAAATTCGCCATCTGCAGAAGTCACTAACCAACGAATATACTATAGCCGACAATGCCGTTTATACATTAACCAAAGACCATGAAGGAGGAATGTGGGTCGGCACGTTTTTCGGAGGGATCAGTTATCTGCCTAAAGAATATACCGGATTTAAATATTTCATAGGAGGAAAAACGCATCCCGGCATGCTGGGCAATGCAGTCCGTGAGATATGTCCCGATCAGTATGGACATTTATGGCTTGGGACAGAAGATAACGGAATCAACTGTTATAACCCCCAAACCGAAGAAATGACAAATTATTCACTCAATAATTCACTCCATCCCTTGTCTGCCACAAATATTCACGGATTAATGGCTGATGGCGACCGGCTTTGGGTAGGAACATTCAATAACGGTATTGATGTGCTCGATATTCCTTCCGGTAAAATAATTAAACGTTATACGAGGGCTAACACGCACCAGAACCTTATCAATGATTTTGTTCTATGTTTCTGTAAAACAGGAAACGACGATATACTTATCGGTACATCTTCGGGAACTGTTCTATATAATAAAACGAATGACAGCTTCCGTCCGTGGAAAAACATTCATACTTTAACACGTCAGATTTACGAAGACAAGAAAGGCCGAATCTGGATTATAACCATCAATGGTGTATATCGTTATCTTCCTGAAGAAGATAAAATAGACTATTACACCTCCGGTAAAACACAGGGGTTAGGCAGTAATAATACTAATTCCGTGTTTGAAGACAGTAAAGGACGGATATGGATAACGACCAGTCACGGATTCTCCAAATACGATGAAACGACAGACTCATTCAACCGGATCACAGCAGAAAACGGATTGCCCAGCAATATTATTTATCGGATAATAGAAGATGATGACCATTTCTTCTGGATTTCCACTGCCAACGGATTAGTTAAATTCAATCCGGAAACCTACGTAATGCGCACATATACTTATACGGACGGCTTACATGAAATGCAATTCAATTTCAGTTCATCCTACAAATCGCTGGATGGCATGATTTATATGGGAACAATTAATGGAATGCTGGCATTCAATCCCAAACTTTTCAGAGAAGATTCATATACTCCGCCTGTTTATATCACAAACATTCATATTCCTGCCTACAAAAAAGATAAACAAGGGGTAAAAACATCACCTATAGAGAGCTCATACCAGCTTAAATTACCGTATAATATCTCCACTTTCACATTGTCATATATAGCATTAAGTTTCACTTCTCCGGAAGCCATAAAATATGCTTATAAATTAGAAGGAACTGAAGGAGACTGGATTTACATGAACCAAAACAGAGAAGTGACATTTGCCAATTTATCACCGGGAAGTTATTTGTTCAAGGTAAAATCAACAAACAGCAGCGGAGTTTGGCAAGATAATGAACAAACGTTACAAATCATAATCACACCTCCTTTTTGGGCAACCGGCTGGGCTATGATTATTTATGTAATCACATTAATAATTTGCATTGCCATTTTCTATTACTATAAAAAAGCAAAACTGATAGAAAAGCATCGCATTAATCAGGAAATATTCGAAAACAAAAAAGAGAAAGAGCTTTACAACGCCAAAATACAGTTCTTTACTTTTATTACACACGAAATACGTACCCCGTTAACATTAATAAAAGCCCCGCTGGAAAAGATTCTAAAGTCCGGAGACGGTACAGCATCCACCAAAGAAAATCTGAAAATTATTGAAAAGAACACCCAGAGATTGCTCGATCTGAGTAATCAGTTGCTGGATTTCCGTAAAACGGAAAGTAAAGGATTCCGGCTTAATTATGTTCGGACAGATGTAAAATTATGGATAGAAACTATTCTCCAGCCATTTGAATCTATCCTTGAAACAGAGCATAAAGAGTTCACGATCACCACTCCGGAATACCATCTTACAGCCTATATAGACAGAGAAGCATTTTCTAAAATCATTAGCAATTTAATGACCAATGCTATCAAATATTCCGAAAAGAAAATTTATTTGAACCTTGCCGTATCCGAAAGTGAAAAGTCTTGTTTCACAGTAACTATTACGAACGACGGATATCTTATCCCTCAAGAGGAAAAGGAAAACATCTTCACTCCTTTCTACCGTATAAAAGAAACTGAGAATAAACAGGGAAGCGGCATTGGGCTATCACTGGCCCGTACATTAGCCGAGTTCCACAGCGGAACATTGATTTACCGCCATTCTCCGGATGGTTTAAATCAATTCGTCCTGACTCTGCCGATGGAACAAAAAGACTGTTATATGATGGTATCCGGGGAATTGCAGGAGACAACGGTTGCAGAAACAATAGCTATGCCGAAAACAGGAAAACCAACCGTACTTATTGTCGAAGACCAAACAGACATGCGGCAATTCATCGCACAGGAACTTTCCGGCGATTACCAAGTATTGGAAGCCGATAATGGAGAAACGGCATTCGACCAACTGAAAAACAACACAGTCAATCTGATTATAAGTGATGTAATGATGCCGGTCATGGACGGATTTGAATTGTGCAATAAAGTAAAGAACGACGTTAACTATAGTCATATTCCATTTATTTTATTGACAGCACAGCATAATCTGCAATCCCGTTTGGAAGGATTGAACAAAGGGGCCGATGCCTATATGGAAAAACCATTCTCCATTGAATTGCTGGTTGCACAAATACAAAATCTGCTAAAGAACCGGGAAATACTGAATAAAACATATCTGGAAAAGCCGTTGACACCAACCTCTTCCCTTGCAATATCACCGGTTGATGATATTTTCCTCAACAAATTCAACACTTGCCTGGACAAACACATCACGAATGAAGCCTTGAATGTAGAAATGCTGGCTTCCGAAATGGGAATGAGTACGTCCAGCCTATATAGAAAAGTAAAAGGGCTTTCCGGTTTATCTCCGGTCGATTTCATCAAGATAGCCCGTTTGAAGAAAGCCATTTTGTTAATGCAAAGTGGAGAAACCCGAATCAATGAAATAGCGTTTCAGGTAGGATTCTCTTCTCCGGCATACTTCTCAACCTGTTTTCAGAAACAATACGGAAAGTCTCCTTCCGAATTTATGAAAAATATAGAATCATCGGGATCTTTTCCAATAATACAGTTATAACCAATGAAACAAAAAATGCAGAAATTCTTCCGGATGGAAATTATAAAAGAATATTTTGGGTAAACTTATCAGGGGCAATTTGTTTATATAATATAATGACGTACATTTGCATCATAATTATATAAATCTGTTTCCCTATGAAAACGCAATTATACATAAATGGTCTTTTCATTCTTTTTTTTATGGGATTGATTACGACCAGTTGCAACACCGGTACTAAAAAAGTGACAGAAAATAATATAAAATTCGATTCTATTCACGTAGAAAAGACATACCACATGCTGGAAAGCCCGGATAATCCGAACTGCAACCTGCAAATAGAATTTATTTATCCGGTAAAATATACAAACAAAGATATATTACAAAAAATACAACAGCAATTTGTTGTTTCCTATTTCGGCGACACTTATGAAAAAGACACTCCGCAAGAAGCCGCAGAACATTATACCCAGGACTATTTAAAGGCATACAAAGAATTGGAAAGCGACTTTAAAGAAGAGCTTAAAAAAGATAAAGACCAGCCGGTAGGAGCTTGGTTCTCCTACTATGAAATGTCGTCAAATGACATCGTTTATAATGAAAACGATATACTTAGTTATACCGTTAATATGGAGAATTATACCGGTGGAGCGCATGGCGCGCATTCTCATATGAATCATGTATTGAACCTCAAGAACGGAGAACCTATTACAGAAGAAGATATATTTATTGAAAATTTCCAGGATAATTTAAGTCAGATTCTTGTAGACCAGATTACTGAACAAAACAAAATGGAGAATCCGAAAGAACTGGAAAATGCAGGATTTTTCAGCATTGATGAAATATTCCCTAACGGCAATTTTCTTGTTGACTCTACAGGTATCACATATACATTTAATGAATATGAAATAGCAGCTTACGTTGTAGGTGTCATCAACGTACATCTTTCATTTGATAAAATTAAACACTTACTTAAGCAAGAAAGTCCTATCAGCCCTTTAATCGGTAATTAATTACAGATTAGAATCGTGACAAACAGAATATGGAACAAGATAACAACATGACTAATTTTCAGGAAATTGTCAATACCCAATTGTCAATTCTCGAATCATACTTTCCGGACTTGAGCGAAAAACAAAAAGCGCAGTTTACTGCCTTGTATGCCCTGTACGCGGACTGGAACTCAAAAATAAATGTCATATCCCGGAAAGATATAGATAATCTGTATCTGCACCATGTACTTCATTCACTTGGTATCGTGAAGATGATAAAATTCAAAGAAGGCTCATCTGTCATGGATTTGGGAACCGGAGGCGGTTTTCCGGGAATCCCTTTGGCTATATTCTTCCCCGAAGTACAATTTCACCTGGTGGATAGCATCGGTAAAAAGATAAAAGTAGGACAAGCGGTTGCGGAAGGCATAGGACTTACCAATGTAACTTTTCGCCATTGCCGGGGAGAAGAAGAAAAGCAAGTATTCGACTTCGTTGTGAGCCGTGCCGTAATGCCTTTATCCGATTTGGTAAAAATTGTACGCAAAAATATCCGGAGAGAACAAACAAACGCATTGCCTAATGGACTGATCTGCCTGAAAGGCGGAGAATTACAACACGAAATATTGCCTTTTCGCAAACAGGCAATAAGCATCGACCTGAAAGATTATTTTAAAGAAGAATTTTTTGAAACTAAAAAAACGGTATACGTTCCCCTATGATTACAATAAAATCTTTTGAAGTAAATTACTTTTCCGAGAATACGTATCTTCTGTACGATGAAACACTTGAAGCCGTACTTATTGATTGCGGTTGTATGCGTAAAGAAGAAGAAAAAGAGTTAAGTGATTTCGTTGCACAAAACAATCTGGCAATAAAACGTTATTTGTGTACTCATTTACATTTAGACCATATATTCGGAAATTCTTTTGTATATAAAACATACGGTTTGAAACCGGAAGCACACAAAGCAGACGTGGAAGGACTGCCTTCTCCCAACGAGCAAGCACGTCTGTTTGGTATCCCTACCCGCATCGATGAAATTCAGGTAGAGAAATATCTGGTAGGAGGACAAACCATTGCATTCGGAAACTCCGAACTGCAGGTGTTATCCGTTCCGGGACATTCTCCGGGCAGTGTAGCTTTCTATAATAAAAAGAATGGCTTCGTGGTCATAGGCGACGCCTTGTTTGCCGGAAGTATCGGGCGAACAGACCTCTGGGGAGGGAATCAGGAAATACTGGTTGCCGCCATAAAAGACAAATTACTATCACTGCCGGATGAAACAATCGTTTACAGCGGACATGGTACGGACACCACCATTATCGAAGAAAAATTAAATAATCCTTATTTATAACAGGAGTCACAAACTACATAAAACTACTAAATTACTATGGACACAAACAAGTTTGTAAACCGCCACGTAGGTATCGCTGCAGAAGATATACCTTCTATGCTACAGGCTATTGGTGTAAACTCTTTAGACGAACTGATCGACCAGACAATTCCGGCCAATATCCGCCTGAAAGCTCCTCTAAATCTTCCGGAAGCTATGACCGAACGCGAATTTGCCGAACACATTTCCGAACTGGCTTCCAAGAACGACGTTTTTACATCCTATATCGGAATGGGCTGGTATGATACGGTTTGCCCCGCTCCCATCCAGCGTAACGTTTTTGAGAATCCGGTTTGGTATACGTCATACACTCCATACCAAGCAGAAGTATCTCAGGGACGTCTGGAAGCTTTGCTGAATTTCCAGACAGTAATCTGTGAATTAACAGGTCTGCCGTTAACCAACTGTTCGTTGCTGGACGAAGCAACCGCGGCAGCCGAAGCAGTAACCATGTTTTACGGTTCACGCAGCCGTACACAGGTAAAGGCAGAGGCAAACACCGTATTTGTAGACGAAAATGTATTTGCTTCCACATTAGCTGTAATACACACCCGTATGATTCCGCAAGGCATCAAGGTAGTTACAGGAGATTATAAGAAATTTGAATTGACGCCGGACGTATTCGGCGCAATCGTACAGTATCCGAATGCAAACGGTTCCATAGAAGATTATAAAGATTTCATTGCCCACGCCAATGCAAACGGTACAAAAGTAGGTGTTGCCGCCGATCTGATGAGCCTTGTATTATTAACACCTCCGGGAGAATGGGGCGCAGATGTTGTATTCGGAAGCAGCCAGCGTTTCGGTATTCCGATGTTCTTCGGAGGTCCGTCCGCCGCTTATTTCGCAACAAAGGACGAATACAAACGCATGATCCCGGGACGTATCATCGGTATCTCCAAAGATGCCTACGGACATCCGGCTTACCGTCTGGCTCTGCAAACCCGCGAACAGCACATCAAGCGTGAGAAAGCAACTTCCAATATCTGTACAGCCCAGGCACTGCTTGCTACAATGGCGGGCTTCTACGCCGTATACCACGGAGCAAAAGGATTAAAAAACATTGCCAACCGCATTCATTCCACTGCCGGATTCCTTGCCGGAGAACTGGAAAAACTAGGTTACAAGCAACTGAATAAAAACTATTTCGACACATTAATGATAGAGCTTCCGGCTAATGTTTCCGTTAATGCGCTACGCGAGATAGCATTGGAATGCAAAGTAAACCTGCGTTACTTTGAGGCCGGACAAGTTGGTATCAGTATAGACGAAACAACACTGCCTACTGACATAGGCGTTCTTCTGTATATCTTCTCCGGAGCAGCCGGTAAAGATTATATGTTGAACGAGTCGATTCCTGAGAAACGCTATTTCGACGATAAGTTTGTTCGTACATCTGAATTTCTCCAACAGGACGTTTTCAAGAAATACCGCACGGAAACCGAGCTGATGCGTTACATCACCCGTTTGGGACGCAAAGACGTATCACTGGCCCAATCCATGATCTCTTTGGGTTCGTGTACAATGAAATTGAATCCGGCATCAACCATGCTCCCGTTGAGCCGTGCCGAATTTATGAATATCCATCCATACGCTCCAGAAGAACAGGTAGAAGGTTACAAAGAACTGATAGAGAACCTTTGCTCTTATCTGGCCGAAATAACCGGACTGAAAGGAGTTACCCTGCAACCCAATTCCGGTGCGGCCGGTGAGTACACAGGTCTGCGTGTAATTCGCGCTTATCTGGAAAGCATCGGTCAGGGACATCGCAACGTTGTTCTGCTGCCTGCTTCGGCACACGGAACAAACCCGGCCAGCGCTATTCAATGCGGTTTCACAACTGTAACCGTGAAGTGCGACGAAAACGGGAATATCGACCTGGAAGATTTTCGTGCCAAAGCGGAAGAGAATAAAGAGAATCTTGCCGCCAGCATGATTACTTACCCATCCACACACGGAATATTTGAGGTGGACATCAAAGAAATGTGCGACATCGTTCACGCATGCGGAGGACAGCTTTACATGGACGGCGCCAATATGAACGCACAAGTAGGCCTGACTAATCCGGGAACTATCGGCGCAGACGTTTGCCATCTGAACCTGCACAAGACCTTCTCATCTCCTCACGGCGGTGGCGGTCCGGGCGTAGGTCCTATCTGCGTGGCAGAGCATTTGATTCCATTCCTGCCTCAACATCCCGTTCTTTGGGGAAGCGACCTGAATACAGTATCCGCTGCTCCTTACGGAAGTGCCGGAATACTGCCGATCACATACGGCTACATACGCATGCTGGGAACGGAAGGACTAACTACTGCAACAAAAACAGCCATACTGAATGCGAACTACCTGGCATCAAAATTCAAAGATACCTACGGCATCGTTTATACCGGAGCAACCGGACGCGTAGGTCATGAATTGATTCTGGAATGCCGCACGGTAAAAGAACGTTCAGGCATCGACGAAGGCGACATCGCTAAACGCCTGATGGACTTTGGCTATCACGCCCCTACTCTGTCATTCCCCGTACACGGTACGTTGATGATAGAACCGACCGAAAGCGAAAGCAAAGCTGAATTGGATCGTTTTGCCGAAGTAATGGATTGCATCTGGAAAGAAATCAAAGAAGTGGAAGAAGGCAAAGCGTCAAAAGAAGACAACGTATTAAAGAATGCACCGCATCCGGAATACGAAGTGACTGCCGACGAATGGAAGCACGAATACCCACGCAGCAAAGCCGCCTTCCCACTCGATTGGTTACACGACGGTAAGTTCTGGATCAACGTAGCCCGCGTAGATAATGCGTATGGCGACCGTAACCTAATTCCGACACTTTGCGCTTGCGAAATCTAATTTATAACATTATATTTGCAACAAATGAGAAAGGAAATAGGCAAATGGCTGATGGACGTAGCGAAGTATGTAGCTACCGCCGTATTGATCTCTTCTTTTTTAGGAGAGTTTGACGACAAATGGATCATGTACGTAGTTGGTCTAGTCACTGTAGCTTTATGTTTCTCTGTCGGCCTATATTATATTAAAGACAGATAAGAAAGGAGGATAAAATGGGAGCAATTATCATGATGTCTTTTTTATGCGCAATAGCAATAGGCGCATATATTTTCGCTATTACTCCAGAAGGTAAAAAATGGATGAAAGAGAATTAAAAAGTAACATGTAGTACCAAAGGCTATCTGGATATTTATATTTTAGATAGCCTTTTTTTATAAACAACAAATCATATCTAAAATGAAAACACTTCTTTTCGCTCTTGCAGCCGTTGCCATGACAGCCTGCAGCAAAGCACCGGAGAAAACGGTAAAAGTCTACGCCTGGCAAGGTGAGGGACAAAATGCAACCGAACAGACCATTCAGGAAGACTTTAGCAAGTGGCACTCCCACGGCGTAGACGGAATGTGCTACAACGTAGGCTACGACCTTGAAAAGATACAGCGCGCCGCCAAGATCGCTAAGGCCAACGGTATGGAATACCATGCCTGGATACCCACGATGCTGAAAGGCGATGCCGATTCTTCGTGGTATGCCGTGAACCGCAAAGGCGAATCGGCTTACAACGTGCAGGCCTATGTGCCGTACTACAAGTTCATGTGTCCCAACAATGAGGATGTAATAAACTACCTTGTTCAGGAATACAGCAGTGTGGCCGACATCCCCGAAGTAGACTATATCCACCTGGACTACATCCGCTACGTAGACGTGATTCTGGCCAAAGGCCTATGGGAAAAATACGGACTGGTAATGAACGAAGAATATCCTACGGCAGACTACTGTTACTGCCCTAAATGCGTAGCCGACTTCAAAGCTGCCACAGGTATCGACATCCTAGCCATAGAAGACCCGTCCAAATGTCCGGAATGGGCACAATTCCGCTGTGATGTAATCACTAATCTGGTGGGCAAAATAGCCGATGCCGTCCATGCCAAAGGTAAGAAGGTGAGCGCTGCCGTATTCCCCGGCCCGGATTCACACGCCAAATGGATGGTACGTCAGGAGTGGGACAAATGGAATCTGGATGCCGTATTCCCGATGAACTATAACGATTTCTATCTGGAACCTGCCTCCTGGCTCGCTCCCATCGTAAAGGAAGAGGTAGAAACGGTTGGCGGTAAATTCCCGGTATACAGTGGCCTGTTTATCTGTCACGACTGGCAAAACAAAGCGAACATCAAGGATCCGGAAGGTCACGGCCTGCTCCCGTCTGAAATGGAAGAAGCCGTACGCGGCTCGATGGAGAACGGTGCAGCAGGAATCGCCCTCTTTACGCCTAACAGCATGACCAACGAGCACTGGAAAGCTCTAGATAAGGCTATCCATCAACCATACATAGTGAAGAAGTAAACGTAAACAGTAGTATTATAAAGTTTCAAAAGTTTTTGAAACGACAAAGCCTTGCTCTGGCAGAATCACCAGAGCAAGGCTTTATTACATTGCAATTATCCATATTATCAGATTTTGTTATCAAGTAGACCAAGGAACATCCTTCCTCTCTCTGTCAATTGAAATTTTTGGGCAGGATGATTCGGCTTATCAGGAATAGTTCTCTCAATCAGGCAATCTGTAATAAGTTTTTGAACAATTTTATTAAGTTGCCCCGATACTTTCTTTTGTCCCAATGCAATAGAAATGCTTTGTCTTGACAAAGTATTATGCACCAAACAGCGTAACACCTCCGAATACAGAGTTGACTTTAATAGCTCTTGCCGTATGCTATCAGTCCGTTCTTGCTTTTCAAGATAATCCAATTTCACAAACTGTATTTGAAAAGATAAACCAACTTCCTTCCAGCGAAGTTCGATATTCGGATATTCTTTCAATTCACTGGCTATCAATTTCAAGCCATTCCCCAATTGATCTATGATGCCAAGCCGTTTAAAGACAGGAGCTATTATTTTATTACGAGCGTCACTTTGGCGACTTTCCATAGCTGTATAGTCTATCGAAGGCAATAGGAGACCTGGGCTCGTAATCTCTATCATATCATCATATACAGCGACTTTTACATCTTTTCCTGTGAGTGAATAATCTCTATGTACCACAGCATTACGAATTGCTTCTCGAATAGCTTTAACGGGATATTCCCATCTCTGAACCGTATAAACGCCTTCTACTGTTGCACCTTGGTTTATATGACGAAGAATAAAGTTATAAGCATCTTCTGCTTGAATAGAGATATTGGCTGTAATACTCTTCTGATCGATAAACACCTCAGAACTAACACCTTTGAATCGAGCACACTCTATTTTTGCATAGTGGAACATAGAGTTTCGTAATGGGTCGTCCGAAAACAAAATCAATGCATTAGTTGGATATTCCACACCTTGCACCTCTTTGATAAGTTCAAATTTTCGTAATACCTGAACGGTTAGTTCTTCCCCAGCCTTCTCCTTAAATATTCTTTTGAAACTATCTATATTCAGTTCTGTCAACGTTTTTTCAGGAATAATTTCGCTGTCGAAAGAGATATTTCGTTTTCTACGCTCTAATTCAGCAATAATCGTCTCGTCAGCAAGCCGATTCGTAGAACCCACTCGAATGTATGTACCCTGCAATTTACCTTTCTCTTTTAGATAATACGGCGGTGTGCTCCCTCTGAAAATTGTTACTTGAATCAAACGCTTATCATTTTCGCTAATAAACTTTATTTCCGGCAAAATAGCTGGATAACAACGATCGAAAATTGTATTACTGATTTTTTCTTCCATTGCTATCAACTTATCCTCATCAAGCCCAATTACCGAACGCGGAATATCATTAACACCAATATACAGTTCTCCTCCGGCATCATTCGCAAATGCTACTATGGTCTTTGCAAGATCAGAGTTTTCAGGCAATTCAGCCTTAAATTCCAATCGACGACCTTCGGGCTGGCTCAATACTTCTTTTATAGTCATATATTTCACTTATGTTCCTGTTACTCACACGTAGTACCTTATATTATAAAAGAGTCATAAACAGTTATTATTGGTAATTAACCCCTATATGCAAAGGTACGAAAAAATATACAGCAAAAAACTTTGAGAAATAATTCTTTATTGTACCTTTGTCATATAATAATAGTACAATATTTGTATAATACAAAAACAGGGCTATATGATTAAGTTTTTATTAGATTATTCCAGTGGTGTACCGGTATACCGTCAGATTATCGATCAAATCAGATTTGGCATAGCATCAGGTCAACTTAAACTAGGCGAGCAATTACCTACGGTAAGGGCATTAGCCGTAGAGTTAAAAGTAAACCTAAACACAGTATCCAAAGCATACAAAGAACTTGAAATTAAAAATATTCTGGAAACCCAACAAGGTTCCGGAACGTTTATCAACACTACAGAACAAGTCGTATTGAAAAAGGAACGGGAAGATAAACTAAAGGAAATCAGTCTGCATTTCTCTTCCGTTGCATTCAGTTACGGTTTCAATCTAGACGAAATTATATGCGAATTAAAAAACATAAAACAAACCTCTAATACATAATCATTATGACAACAAATGCAATCAACAAAGGATGGTTGAATCCCATCTCCATTACCACATTACTGATACTTATCGGAGTTTCGGTAGTCTTATATGTTTTGCAAATAATCAATATCGTAGGGCTGGCATTCTTAATCCTCTTTTCCGGATTATTGGCTTCCTCAATTCGTATTTCCGACCAATGGGAACGGGCTGTAGTATTACGTATGGGAAAATACAAAGGGTTAAAAGGTCCAGGTCCTTTTATGATTATCCCTATTATTGATAGTGTGCCTACTTATATTGACCAGCGGGTGCGGGTAAGCGCTTTCAAGGCCGAGCAGACCCTTACCAAAGATACGGTACCGGTAAATGTGGATGCGGTTGTATACTGGACTGTTTGGGATGTCGAAAAAGCCGCCTTGGAGGTGCAGGAATATCAAAAAGCCATCGAGCACATTACTCAGACAGGTTTAAGAGATACAATCGGTAAACACGAATTATCGGCACTCTTACAGGAACGCGACAAAATTGCCGAAGATTTGCAACAAGTATTAGACAGAAATACCAGTCCCTGGGGTATTACTTGCCAGACTGTTGGTATCAAGGATATTGCTATCCCTAAGGATTTGGCCGACGCTATGAGCAAAGAGGCACAAGCCGAGCGCGAAAGACGGGCACGTGTTATTTTAGGGACGGCTGAAACAGAGATTGCCGAAAAATTTGAACTGGCCAGTAAAAAGTATACCGATAATCCGGTCGCATTACACCTCAGGGGTATGAATATGTTATTCGAAGGCCTTAAAGAAAAAGGCTCTATGGTCATCGTTCCCAGTTCAGCATTGGATACCATGAATCTGGGTGCTATGGGAGGATTAGTGTCACTAGCAAAAAACAATGAAGCAAATCATCCATGAACATGCAAAAACAAGGAATTCTTTTTATACTTCTGCTCCTCATTTGTACCGGTTGTTCGCAAAAACAGTCATTGAATTGGATTTCGTTCAATTGGGAAGGCGATACGATTTCTGGAAGATATATTGAAAAAGCATTTATATATGTCCCGGTAAAAATTGAGAACCTGCCCTGCGATTTTACTATGCAGTTGGATTTAGGAACAGACCAGACACTCTTTTATGGAAATTCCATAGAACCCTATCTTGAAGAATTTACTTCTTTAGCGGATAAATACGAAATCCCAATGTTTAACGATATAACCCTGCAAATGGGCTCTGTTAAGTTTACAGGTATTGATATTGGATACTATAATAATTTTGGAGAAAAGATTCCCAAGGATTCGCTTCTTTCAGAAACCCCAAAACATATTGGAACAATTGCGTCTGATATATTCCGCGGTAAAGTGCTAGTGATCGATTATAAATCAGGCAGATTTGCCGTTTCAGACAGTCTGCCTGCCGAATATGAGGATTTGCCGGCAGAGAAATTTGAATTGAAAGATGGTATAATGATCCTTCCGTTCCATATCGATAATAAACCATGTAAATTGATGTTCGATACCGGTTCAAGTCCTTTTCGGTTGATAACGTCAAAGGAGCGGGCTTTGGGCATCTCCAACTCACAGATCACCGACTCCCTTAGCGGTCCTTTATGGTGGGGACAAGAAATCACTTTTTATGGGCTTGAAATAAACAAACCCATAGCATTCGGAGGAAAAGTTCTTAAAAGCGCAAAGGTTTACTATGATAAAGAGGGACTTTGGGATGGAATATATAATTCTTACAATATATGGGGAATAACCGGAAATGCTTATTTTTTCGATAACACGGTAATTATTGATTACAAAAACAAACTATTTCGCGTAAAGTAATATTACTTGCATAAAAAAGGAAATTTTTCTTCCATTCGCCGATGCACTTCAGCCGAAGTGCAGACGTGACCTTCTGCTATGTCTTGGAGTGACTTGTCAATGTGGGCATTCAGTTCCTCTTTCGTAAACTGCAAAGCCGGGATTCCACCAGGCATCAGGTCTTCCTCTTCCCGGGATGCAACATAAGAAACTACAGGCTCGGAGACGCATTGCGGCTTGCCGGCTTCGGCTTCATCGTATTTGTAAGGCTTTGTTGTCATATCAGAACGCCTTTCCTGTTTATTCATTTACTATCGAACACAAAGATAGTGATAAAAACCGATAGATAGAGCGGATTGGAGCAAGAAGGTTGTAAACAAGGGGGTTAGAGAGTAACGGACTGCGCTGTCGCAGCCAAACCGAAGCCATCGAAAAGCCAACTGAAACCAGAGTTACGTTACTATCCCGTTACTCTGTTCCGAAAGGCAAAGACGGTTTTGGGAAGGTTTCAAAGCGCTGAAATACAAGCTCTATTCGCCTTGTTCCAACTGCAAATATAGCCGGATTTCCAAAATTCGGGCAGAGGGAGGCGGAAAAAGTTCTATTTCGGGTGCGATTGCGTTGATATGCTGCGATTTACGTATCGAAGAACAGCTCTACAAGAAATAATTTTGTAACCCAAAAATTGTAGAGTTATGAGATCGACATTCAAAGTTTTATTTTACCTCAAACGCAATGCCCCGAAAAAGAATGGGCTTATTCCGGTCATGTGCCGCATCACGGTAAACGGCAAAATCGCTCAATTCAGTTGCAAATTGGACGTAGAGGAGAAATCGTGGAACGTAAAGTCAGGCCGCGTTTCCGGTCGCAGCATCGTGGCGCAGGAGGCCAACCGGATGTTGGATAAGATTCGTGTAGGTATCGATCGTGCCTATCAGCAGATCAGCGACCGCGACAACTATGTAACCGCCGAGAAGGTTCGCAATGCCTATTTAGGTTTGGGTATGAACCACGAAACGTTGCTGGCGGTATTCCGTCAGCATAACGAGGATTACGAGAAGCAGGTGGGCAAACTCAAAAGCCTGCGTAGCTATTGGAAATACTGCGTCGTTTACAAACACCTCTCGGAGTTTATCGAAAAGCGTTACAAGGTCAGCGACATTGCGCTTAAAGAGCTTACTCCGGCATTCATCACGGACTTCGAGTTGTTCCTGCGGGTAGAAAAGAACCACTGCAACAACACGGTCTGGTCTTATATGATGCCATTCCGAAAGATTATCTTCATGGCCGTCAATAACGGCTTGTTGTCGCGCGACCCGTTCTTCGCGTACAGCATCACGAAGGAGGAGACCAAACGGGGCTTTCTGACCCAAGAGGAGATCAAGCTGCTGATCAACGGCACATTCAAAAAGAAAAGCTACGAACTGATCCGCGACCTGTTCATCTTCTGTACATTCACGGGGTTGAGCTGGACGGATATGGCGAACCTTACCAAAGCGAACCTGCGCACCTCGTTCGACGGGCATTTGTGGCTGAACACCAACCGACAGAAAACGGGTGTCGAAACCAATATCCGGTTGTTAGACGTTGCCAGACACATCATCGAGAAATACGACGGCATGGCCGAAGGGGACAAGCTGCTGCCCGTTCCGTGTTACGAAAACTGTAAAAGAGGCATCAAGGCAATAGCGAAGAAGTGCGGTATCGAAAAGAACGTCACGTGGCATCAAAGTCGCCACAGCTATGCGACGACCATCTGTCTCTCCAACGACGTACCTATCGAAACGCTCTCGAAGATGTTGGGCCACCGCAGTATCCGCACGACGCAAATCTATGCGAAGATTACAGCCGAGAAAGTGAGCCGCGACATGGAGAAACTCGCGCAGCGTATCGAGCAGATGGAGAGCTTTATATGTCAAGCGATTTAATGAACTTAAAAAACAGAATACGATGAAAAGAGAAATTATCACGATAGACGAGCAGGGCGGATTGAATATGCCGACCGATACTGCCTCTATATGGATGACGGCAATGGAGCTTGCCGAGCTGTTCGGGACGACCGCCGGAGCGGTACATACGGGTATCAAAGCCATCTTCAAAGAAAACGCCCTGAATGATTACGAAGTCTGCAAATGTATCCGTCTGGACAGCGGCAACAGTGCGGACGTGTATGACATGGAGATCGTCGTAGCCCTCGCGTTCCGGCTGAATACCTACCCCGCGGCGGTATTCAGGAGGTGGCTGGTAAAGGGAGCCACCGCCCCTCGACGCACGACACCCCCGATTGTCATTCAGTATAAGGACGGTCTTCTGAATTGAATCGGACACAAAAACGGGCAGGCATCAAAACCTGCCCGTTTTCGTTTTCAGGGAATTGCCTTGCGGTAATTCTCCGCGAGCATCTTCTCTATGTCCGTTTCACGGTACAGCACTTTCCCTCCGAACAGGATGAAGGGTATCCTCCGTGCTGAACGATATTCCTGCAAGGTACGGCGGCTGACTTTCAGCCGGGCGATCACCTCCTTGTCGGTCATGTATCGTTCTCCTCCGAGCGGCGGATGAAAATCGTCCATGAGCTTATCTACCTCTTTCGCGCATTTCTTCAAGGCGTACAACACCGACGCCATGCGTCCGTCTTCCGACGTGATTACGTTACTGTCATTCATCTTTTCTGTGGATTTAGTGGTTGGTAAAAATAAATATTAGCCGGAGCCAACCCTGAACTGCCCGGCTATGGGCATGAGCCTCTCTATCTCTTCCGGCTTATAATAGAATTTCCGGTTGATTTGCGTACAGCTGATTGTGCGATTATCCCGCAGGGATTGCAGCGTGCGAGGGCTTATGCGCAGCAGGCGGCACACCTCCTGCCCGTCGAGCCACTTCTGCATCTGCTTGTCATTGCAACGGCGACATAACGTCCCGACTTTCCCCGTCAGCGTCTCCACGCCGGAAAGGAGCGCTTCAAAGTTTTTCTTTTCGATAATTACTACTTCCATATACCATGTTTTGAGTTCAGGGCAAATGTAGCCAAACCTGCGCTCGCTGCCTCCGTTTTCGGTTTTGTGGCAGCTTGTGGCGTCCGTTTGGCACTGTTTGGCGTCGTGCCGGTCGCATATTGAAACTGCTCTTGCCGACAATAGCAGGTATGTTGCCCGTGTAGAGCCATAGATTTCGTCCAATAGCCCAACGTCGCAACCAACCAATGTCGGACGGTCTTTCGCAACCGACCGACGTGCGTAGGCCGTTCGGATTGTCCGGCTGTTTGTCGGTCTGTTCCGGCCGACCTTCGGCTGTCCAGCCCGATGGTCGTACATTGGTTTCTACGGTAAGAAAATATCGGTTGTATAGCTTCTGCCTGAAATGACAGAGGTGTTGTCGGAATGGCGACGTTTGGTGTTTTTGCTTCTTGAATAGTCGTCTCGGAAACTTCTGTTTTGCATCCAAGTGACAGGACGCATCGCTCGGCTTTATGGTGCGGTTGAAATCGGTTCTCCCGCAATCCGCCCGAAGGTGAATTTTTATGTTCGTCGGAACATAGCAAGGTGTGTATCGAGAAACAAGAAATGTGATTGTAATCTATTGGATAATAGATTTTTAAAGAAGAAGAGTATAACAATGGGTAACGATATAGAAACGAGCGAACTTCTTTAGTCTGCTGTGTTTTTCCATTGTTTCAAATAACTCTTTTCGCAAAGTTAGTGTTTTATTTGAAATTATTTCTATATTTGCAAACAATACTATACGGTATGGTTTTATAAAGTTGAAAGATATGAAAAAAATAGAGCGAGAAGACTGGTTTACAACGGGTTTAGAAATTCTTAAAAATGATGGGTTCTTAAAGATTACTATAGATAATCTTTGCGATGTGCTGAAAGTAACAAAAGGCTCATTCTACCACCATTTCAAAAATGCCGATGGTTATATTGACGCATTAATGAAATATTGGGTAGATAAAAATACAAAGTCATTGATACTACAAGTTGACAAAGTAAAAGCACCATATGAAAAAATAGAAAAGCTCAACAAATTAGTACTTCAACGTTCCCATAAAACCGAACAAGTTATACGAGGATGGAGTTTTTCCAATGAGGTCGTAAGAAAGTATGTTACAGAAGTTGATGAGATGCGGATTGAATATACAGCAAATTTAAAAATTCTATGTGGGGAACAAGCAAATATAGCAAGGCAGTTAGCTATATTAGAATATGGATGTCTGATAGGTATCCAACAACTATATCCTGATATGCCAGAGAAAAAACAATTAGAGTTATACGAACTCTTTTCTAAAGGAATAGTAAAATGATAGAATATATAAAACTTTGGAAATACAGTGGAATGCTTTTGTCTGCAACAGGTATAATCCATATTATTGTTGCGATAATACGAGAATGGAACATTTATAAAGAATTATTCTTTGATGGATTGATAAATTCAATAAGTAATAATACCCAAAAAGCTCTTTCTTTTTGGTTTTTTATAATTGGAGTGATTCTTATTATGTTTGGGCAATCTTTACACTATTATATAAAGAAAGAGAAATTGCCAGCACCATTATTCTTAGGGTATGCGTTATTAATTTTCTCTATTTTAGGATGTTTTATTGTACCTATATCTGGCTTCTGGCTTTTTATTCCACAAGCATTAATAATCATATTTGCAAAAAGGAAACATACTAAATTGGCGTAAATAGACATAATAATTTTTTTCAATAAATAATACCATTTAGTATGGTATGTAAAAAACAAAAATATGAAAACAAAAAAGATTTCAATTCCTCAAAACAGCTTAGTATATAACTATCTTCCTTCCGATTATTCGGATTCTTTTGAATGTAATTTCATTTCTTCAAAAGATATAAGACCGGATGATGTGCAAATTGCTTTTTGGACTACTAAACCAATATGGATAGATTGGCTTCTACACTTGAGAACAATACTTGTCAAACCCTTCGGAATAAAATCCGATATAAATGATTATGCCGATAATCTTAGAGAGTGCCTTATAAATGGTATCTCATATAAATATATATCAGCTACTTCAAAGTCGAACGATGAGACAGTTACATGTAATGTAGATAAGCATTTAACATTCTATCTTTCAATCATTGTCCGAAAAGGAGAAGGAAATAAAAAATCAGTTATAGCCACGACTTTAGTAAACTTTCATAATCTATTAGGGCGTTGCTACTTTTTTGTTATATATCCATTTCACAATATTTTAGTTAGAGTTATGTTAAAATATTTAGTGAAAAAGATTAGATAAAAAAATAAAATGATTAGGCTTAATGCCTTATTACATCATTCAGCATAAAATAGGACTTACGTCTAACTATCAATATTCACATTTTAAATTTATGCTTATGAATGATTTATTACAGACGAGGATATTCGAACTATTGTTTGAAACCTCACAAGAAGTAACTAACGAAGAAATGCAAGTAGCCTATGGCGAATTTCTTGAACAGATCAAAAATATAAGCGATGGTATAGATTATTCTGTTATCTATCGTACATTGAATGCTACCCGTATTGAGATAGCTTCACTTAAAACAACACCTCTTTACGGGCAGGGGGGAAAATGCGCTTAAAAAGCGGTTTCTACAAAAGACATTGGCTATTATCAATTCAGAACTGGAATTGCTGAATCTGAAAATCCAATATCTAACCTCATTTCAAAGTCGAAAAAATAACTTTCCACCCTCACCGCTTTATCTCACCGATGAAACCCATCTTGTGGAGATTATGGAGATAGTCAGTGGATTGTTCCTATCTAAAAGAGTGGTAACGCACAACGGAACAGAATCACCACTAACGGAAATCGGTAGAACCTTTGAATGGCTGTTCAATATCAAGTTGGGGGACATCCACAAAAAGCACGATAATGTAATTTGCCGTAAAGCTAATAAGCGCACCGAGTTTTTGGACATACTTCGTAAAGCTATTACCGAAGAAAGTAAGAAGAAAGGCTATCTATAAATCAGATACTTACCAAGAATTATTAGGGGTGTAGTATATCTACTCCCCTAACTTATTTGCGCTCGTTTGCCGAATTTTGCTTCATCAATCGATTGAAAATAATAATGTTGAACTAAAAAATGAAGCAAAATGTATATAGACAACGAAAACTTCGACAAGTGGATGGAACGGTTATCAAAAAAGCTCTCCGAAATCGGGCAAGACCTAAAATCCCTTATCAATACTGACAATGTACTGGACGAAAATGATAAGATACTCGACAATCAGGATTTGGCTTTCCTGCTAAAAGTATCTTTCCGAACCCTGCAACGGTATCGGGCAAGTGGCAAACTTCCTTATTTTACGATAAGCCACAAGACCTATTATCGTGCAGCCGACATCCGGGCTTTTATTCAAGAAAATGCTGATTGTAAAACCTACGAACGGTTCAAAAGAGAAAATCAACTCGACAAGCAAATCACTGCAAAACAAGGTGGGTAATGTTACCACCTGATGCAGTGCTAACAATCCCCATTTAGCAGAAACCGCCTCGCCCTATGGATCGGTTCGTTTCGCTAAATGAAGCAAGAGGGAACTGGACTTTGTCCTGTTCTCCCTCTTGCCCTGCGGGGCAAAGCCTTCGGCTTTAATAGGTTACATTCGTAACCGTTTATAACAGTGATTATAACCTGAGAATGTATTTCGCTTATAATCAACTGAATGAACCTCATTTTCCTTATAAAAAAGTTATAATCATGGATAAGACCAGTAATATATCCACCCTTACCACCATCGGGATAGACCGACAGACGGGTAAGTTGATAGATAAGCTCTGCAAACGCTATTCGCTGAAAAAAGGGGAAATAGTCAGGTTGGCATTTGTCTATATTGATAAAGCGTGTATCAACCCATCGGAAGCACCGGAATCCGTAAAATCGGAACTGGCGAAAATAAACAAACGTCAGGATGATATTATCCGCTTCATCCGGCACTACGAGGAAGAACAACTAAATCCTATGATACGAACCGTTAATTCTGTCGCAATTCGGTTTGATACCATCGGTAAAACATTAGAAACACTTATTCTTTCCCAATTGGAATCCACTCAGGGGAAACAAACAGCCGTATTGCAAAAAGTAAGTGAGCAGTTCGGCAAACATGCCGATGTAATTAACCAGCAGGGGAAACAACTCACCGCCCTGTATCAGATACATCAACGGGATTATAAAAAAATGTTCCAACTGATACAACTCTATTCGGAGTTATCAACTTGTGGCGTAATGGACGGCAAACGGAAAGAGAACCTAAAAGCGGAAATCGTCAATTTGATAAATACATAGAACCATGCACATAGATTTTGCACCACCATCGGGAGGAACATATAACAATGTAGGAAGTAGCCGCCAATTAGCTTCATACATGGAGCATGAAGATTTGGAACGGATGGAAAAGGGTATCTATATCGATGGCTTTTTCAACCTGACGGATGATAATATCTACAAATCAAAGGTCATAAAAGATATAGATACCAATATCGGGCAACTCTTGAAAACGGATGCTAAGTTTTACGCTATCCATGTCAGCCCATCGGAAAGCGAGCTTCGGGCAATGGGGAACACCGAACAGGAGAAAGCCGAAGCCATGAAACGGTATGTTCGGGAAGTGTTTATTCCTGAATATGCCAAGAACTTCAACAAAGGACTATCGGAAGCGGATATAAAGTTTTACGGCAAAATTCATTTTGACCGTAGCCGTTCCGACAATGAACTGAATATGCACTGCCATTTGATTGTGAGCCGGAAAGACCAAACAAACAAAAAGAAGCTATCACCGCTTACCAACCACAAGAACACCAAAAACGGAGTAATAAAAGGTGGTTTTGACCGTGTGAACCTGTTCCAACAAGCGGAACAAGGCTTTGATAAACTATTCAGTTACAATCGCCAATTATCCGAATCCTTTGAGTATTCCAACACGATGAAGAACGGAAGCATTGACGATAAACTGAGAATGCAGGAGCGGGAGTTGAAAGAGCCAAAACAATATTTTACTGGCGAAAATAAAAAAGATGTATTCCAATCCAGTGAAAAAGAAAACAATATTTCTTGCAAGCTTGATAGCAAGGCAGATGAAAAACATTCTTACGACCAGCAAAATAACGGTAGTGGCGATTCTCTATTATCTATCTTCTCATTGGGAGATGGCAATAATAACAATGCTGCACCAGTAGAAGAATTACAGGCACAAAAACGCAAGAAGAAAAAGAAGAAAGGGATTAGACGATGACTGAATATGAAGAACTAAGAGCCGATATAGACCGCTATTTGATGGAACGTTTTAAGTATTGAAAATCGCTTGTATGGCTGACAGTGGATAATATAATAGTCACCCGAAGAAATAGCCGGGTAGATTTATATTTGCGTATTAGAAAGGTTGAAAGCCGTTTTCCACCTGATTGCCTGATTATCGCCCGATTGAGTTTTAGTAAAGAACGGATAGGGCATGGAACACACTTTATCCGATTTCTGACAAGAATAGCCCGAAAGTACGATTTTAACCATATCGGCATTGAGTGTGCCAACATCAAAAGCAGTACTTTTGCCAAGAAATTAGGCTTTTACTGCATAGATGGTGAGAATTACGCAATAGCAGTAATCAATCTAATATCCTATTTTTCAATGGAATAATCTTGATTAATCCTTTCTTTCTCTGAACACAAAGGTATATTCCAAGAATAAAACGGCAACACCAAGCCCTGCGGGTTTTGATAAATTTCTTCCTTTTTGCTCCACAAAAAGAGTAAATTTATCAAAAGAGTTGCCTTATTTATTCTCTCCATATAGGAGATGTTTATCAGAGAAAAAAAGGAAAAATATATGTATGGTTGAGTGTTTACGCAGAACACACTCACTTCCATTCATTCTACCCCATTTTTTGAAACCAACTAAAAATTGCTTTCCTTTGCTTTAAAAAGCATTGAAATCTATATCTTTACTGCAAAAAGAAAAATATATGAATAGTTTATTTGATTCATTTGAAAGAACATGTCTCGAATTTGCAAAACACAATGATAATACTTACGAGTATTATAATAACAGCGCACGAACTGATATGTCAAAAGTGAGAGATACTTTAGAGAGATGGTTCTATAATTATCCTGAAGAAGAAAAGAAAGAGCTAAAGAGCCGATTTAAAAAAGATTTTGACTCTTCATTTTATGAATTGTTCTTACATGAACTGTTTTGCAAATTGGGGTATGATATTACTATTCATCCCGATTTACCATCTTCACCGAAAAAACCTGATTTTCTAATATCTAAAGATAATTTGGAATTATATATTGAAGCTAAGGTTGTTAAGGGTAAAACAATGGAACAGGAGGCTTTTGAACGAAAAAGAAATGAACTCTATGATAATCTGAATAAGTTAAACACAAAAGATTTCTTTTTAAATATTGAAGATGTTTGTTTTCTGACCCAGAAACAACCAAGTACAAAAGAGATGATAAAATGTATAGAGGAAGAATTAAAAAAAATAGACCCCGACATATTGAGAGAAGAATTAAAGAAAAATGGCATTGAAAATCTACCGAAGATAGAATGTAAGAATAGAGATGTTCATATCATAGTAAGCCCTATTCCAGTAAGTCCTTCAACAAGAGAGGAAAAAATACGTCCAATAGGTATATATCCAGCAGAAGCCTTTTGGGGAGGAGGTGAAGAATCTCTCAAAGAATCGATTGAAAAAAAAGCTAAAAGGTACGGAAAATTGGATAAACCATTTATTGTATGCTTAAATTCGTTAGACATTAGAACATCGGGAAAAATAGACGTTGATAATGCTATTTGGGGGACAGTAGCATTTTCATGGTCGACAAATCCGGAAAGTAAAGATGAAAAATGGATACGACAATTAAATGGCGTATTTTGTGATAAGAAAGGTGTGCGACTTAAAAATCTTACAGGTGTTTTCGTTTCTAAAGTATGCCCTCATAATATTCCTGTTGCCAATTATTGGCTATATGAACATCCTTTTTCCGAGAACAAAATGGATTTCGATAAAATAGGATTAAAATTCAACTATATAAGCAAGGGAAAAATAATTGACAACACAGGCGATAATATAGGTGACATACTTAAAATCCCTAAAGATTGGCTTACATAAGTGATTATCGGGAAAGCATTAACTTTCCCGATAATCATTGATAAATTGTTCTCATAGGTTTCCATTTTAAGGAATTTTCTGTTTCGTCTACACTGTTTTTAAATTTTATTATCAGTTTCGGATAGTACATACTTTCCTTGAATCTGTTTCGCTAAATTTGTCATATCCTCATTGATTTTGGTACGGGTTATGTCCGCATAGATTTGAGTAGTGGAAATGCTTCGATGTCCCAATGTCTGGCTAATCGTTTCTATTGGAACACCCATTGAAAGACAAAGGGTTGCATAGCTATGCCTTGCCATATGATAGGTCAAACGTTTATCAATATTGGCTGCTTTGGCTATCTTTTTCAATTGAATATCAGCATTTTCTATTGTACATAACCTAAAAACCTTTCCATTAAGCCCGGCAAAAGCTGTATTCCGGTATTTCTCAATAAGCCGTAACGGAATATCAAGCAGGGGAATGTAAGAAGTTGTTCCGGTCTTTTGCCGATTTAAGACAATCCACTGTTTGCCATCTTCTTGCCGTACAATATTATCATGCCGTAAGTTCTTCAAGTCCACATAGGCAAGCCCTGTGAATGTCGAAAATAAAAACATATCACGGATAAAATTAGCACTTTCGTGTTTCATGTCTACTTGCATCAACCGTTCTATCTCATCCATTGATAGCCATTTCCGTGTAATGGTTATCCGCTGGGGACGATAGCCAAAGAACGGGTCTTGATACATCAAACCTTTGTTTAAGGCTCTCATTACAACCCGTCGTAATGGTTTTATTGTATTGTTGGTTGTGCTTGCGCTTAATTGCAAATTGACTTTCAGATAGTAAACATACGATTCTATAAAATCAAAATCAACTTGGGTAAACGGAATGTCTGTTATCCCGTATTTGTACCCTAAAAACTCTTTCAAATGCTGATAAGCACGATAAAAATGTGTATAGGTGGTTTTTACTATCAAGATACCGACAGACTGCCGTTTTTCTTCAACTAAGGCTGCAAACTCCTGTATTAAGGTGTTTTGTTTAATGCCAATTCCTTTGATAGCGTTTTTAAGTATTTCAGCAGTAATGTAGCTTTTATTCTCCAGTAAGATTTTATAGTGGCGGACAAGTTCAGCCCGATAGCTTTCTATCTGCTTGTTGATAGTTGTTTCTTCCTTTGATTTGCCTATGGCTATTCCCTGTTTGGCATCCCATTTTTCAGGGGATAACTCTAAGCCCGTGCTGAAAGCCGAACTTTTACCGTCCACACTGATACGCCCCATGACAGGGCAATTACCTGATTTTTTCTTTTTGCTGGTATTTAAGTAAAAGAGTATAGCGAAAGTGCTTCTATTGTTTTGCATAATATCTACATTTTGGATTGTTAAAAGTTGAATTTAGTGGCAAGACGTGCAGATAGCTGCTGCATATCGTTGCCTATCTTCTCATTGTTAAGACGTGCGTAGCGTTGGGTTGTTTCAATATGCTTGTGCCCTAACATCCGGCTTACACTCTCAATCGGAACGCCTTGTGAAAGGCAAATTTGGGAAGCAAACGTGTACCTTGCCATGTGGTAGGATAACGCCCTGTTGATACCGCAGTTCCTTGCAATTCGTTTTAAGCCAACATTCACCTGTCCCAAACTCATGTGCGGAAATACTTTTCCATCGGGAGCCAGCCCCTTGTAATACTCCATGATTCGGATAGGGATATTCAATAGTTTTACATTAAACTCCGTATGTGATTTTTGCCTGTTGGCTGAAATCCACAAACTACCGTCATCTTCGGTGATAATATCTTTCCAAGAGAGTTTATGCACGTCTGCATAAGCCAAGCCGGTAAAGGTCGAGAACAAGAACATATCACGGATAAACCGTTGTGTGCCTGATTTAAGGGGAGTTTTCATTAACAAGTCCAGTTCGTCATTGGTGAGCGACTTGTTTTTAAGTTCCGTCTTTTCCAATTCAAAACCGTCAAAAGGCGGACGGGTGATAATTCTTCGATGCAATGCCAAATGTATTACTTTATTTAGCAAGACAATCCGAGCCTTAACGGTTCTCGGCTTCATCCTACGTTTTACACGGAAAAAGAAATTCAATGCTTCGATGAAAGGCAAATCTAACTCGGCAAGGGGAATATCCTCTACGTGGTATTCTTCCCGAAGAAATTGTTTGAGCTGTTTGTAAAGGACTTCATACTGCTTGTAGGTGGATTGTGCCCTGTCGATGCCTATTCTCCCTTTGAAATCTTCCATCATTTCAGCGAACAGGACAAGCAGTGTTTTTTGTGTTGTGGCAATTCCTTGAAAGGCGTTCTTCACTTCGATAGCGGTTACTTTTCCGGTTCGCTTTAAAATGTCCTTGTAGTGCGTGTGTATGGAGAGATTAATTTTATTAATCTCTCTGTTGAGTTCAACAGCAGCACGGCTTTTGCCGATTGCCCGACCTGATTTTACACTCCAAAGCCGTTCTTCAATTTTCAGCTTTAAGCCGAATTGTGCGATGGTGTTGCCGATGCTGATTTTTCCGATAATCGGAAAAACGGCATCGGGATTTGTTTCTGTCCTCTCCGTGTTGCCCTCTCGTTTGAGGTAAAAAGATACCTTTAGTTCGTTGTTCATAACGCTCACATTTTAAGTTCGTAAAATTACTTTCTTTGTGAGTTATCCGAACAATGTAAACCACAGACAAACAGTGCTATAACCAGACGTTTAACGTCATCAGTTTGCCGTATTTTTCGCCTCTCGGAACGGGTAACGGTTTAGAAACGGAAAGTTTGCTTTAATCCGCTTTTCCTTGCATTTTCGCTACTCGGCATCCAAAGCCACTAAAAGACATACATTTCTATCTATCAATTAATTACCCTAATTTTCTCCCTTTCTCCTTTTACACTCCTTGTTTTTTGGGTAACTCGATACCTTTTGAGTTACTCTCAAAAGCCTTGCCCTGACGGGGGACAATCGACCCTCCATAGTCGGGCGATTCATAATTATAATTCCATCGTAGAAATTGGTATAAGAACCGATATTTTGCGTTGAAATTAAGACTTCGGCATCCGCTACTTTTGCAACAGAGAAAGTTGCAGCGATACTCTCTACAATAAATTAAGGTATAAACGATTAAAAAAGTAACGGATATGAAAATTTTAACGACTATGATGATGGCGATGTGCATGACACTTTCGCTGTCGGCTTGTGAATCGAACACTTCTGAAAACGATCCGGCCATTCCGGAAACTCCCCAAAATCCCGGCGGGGGCGATGACAATAGTTCCACCAACAGAACAGCCATCACATTGACCGTAGGCGAAACGGTACTCGAAGGATATTTGAACGAAAACCGCACAGCCCGCGACCTGCTTTCCCGCCTCCCCGTAACTATAACACTCAATCGCGGAGCGCACGACTATTGCGGCGGCATATCCCCCGCGTTGGCATATGATGAAACCGATGTGCAATATGGCTGGCACGACGGCGATCTGGCATTTTGGACGGCCGGTGATGATTTCGTGATATTTCACAGTGACGAAGCGAACTCTTCATCGACCGGCAATCTGGTAATTATCGGAGCTATTACGAGTAATATAGAAACGGTGCGTTCATTGGGGCAGAATATCCGTGTAACGATAGCTTTAGCGGAAAACGAAGATGATAATGAAAATTCAGACAATGACAACGATATGGTAACGAAAATGAAAATTACGGTAAACGGTCGGACTCTGACCGCAACTTTGGAAGATAACGCAACAACACGGGCATTCGTGGAAAAAATGCCAGTTACGTTGCCGATGATGGATTTGTACGGGCGGGAGATGTGTTATCGTTTCCCGGAAGCCCTGCCGACGGACAATGCCCGTTCACGGGGATATGAGGTGGGTGAAATCGTCTATTATCCGCCCATGCACAGTTTTGTAATCATGTATAAACAGAACGGAGAACATTTTCAGATGCAATCCATCGGACGGGTGGATTCGGGTGTCGAAATCTTCGACGGCATCGGTAATGTGGATGTTCGGTTTGAAAAAGCGGAATAGTATGAAACGGACTATTTTTATATCGATATTCTTTGCGGCATTCGTACTGCCGTTTTCCGTGGCCTGCGGTGGGGATGAAACGGAACCGCAGCAGCAGGAACAGCCCGACACTCCCGAATCTCCGGACGAACCCGATACGCCTTCCAGCGGCAACGGCAAGGTACTGGTCGCCTATTTCTCACGGGCAAATCATGTGCCTGACGGTACGGATGCCGTATCGGGAGCTACGAACAAAACACGTAACACGCAGACCGTAGCTATGGAACTGTCCCGATTGACTGGCGGCGACCTGTTCGAGATCATACCCGCACGCGACTACCCCGTATCGCACACGGAGTGTTCCGAAATCGCCTTACAGGAATACGAGGCCGATGCGCGTCCTGCACTGACTACCCATGTGGACAATATGGAAGATTACGATATTATTTATATCGGCTTCCCGATATGGCGCTATTGCGAGCCGATGGCAATCCGCACGTTCCTCGAAGAGTACGATTTTACAGGCAAGACCATCCGCCCGTTCTGTACCAGTATGGCGGTCGGTATCGAAGATGCACAAGCGAATATCGCACGTCTTTGTCCCGAATCTTCGGTAGCCGACGGATTGAGAATATCCTATAACATTCCGAATAATTTGGAGGAACTGCTCTCGGAGTGGATCGGTATCGAATAAACAAACGATAAAAAGATATGAAACTTAAAACTCGAATTTTAGTACTTGCGGTGTCTGTCCTATTTACCATAGGCGGAATCGCACAAACGAATGCACAGGAAATGGAAACATTGAGCAAGAAACAGCAGGCGATTGTTCCTATCGCCGCACTGACGGCCAAAGGAGATACGGAACATCTGCGGGAAGCTCTTGCAGAGGGGTTGGATGCCGGGCTGACAATCAGTGAGATTAAAGAAATTCTAACCCATCTTTACGCCTATACGGGCTTCCCTCGCAGTCTGAACGCCCTCACAACCTTCAAGAGTGTTCTTGATAAGCGGAGTGAGAAAGGAATCACGGATACGGAAGGGGTGGAAGCGACGCCGATGCCGAGCGACAAGAGCGCGTTGGAATTAGGAACAGAGGTACAGACCCGTCTGTCGGGACATCCGGTCGAGGGCGGTATCATGTCATTTGCCCCCGCTATCGACTACTGCCTGAAAGCCCATTTGTTCGGAGACCTTTTCGGGAGGGACAATTTAGACGAGGCAAGCCGTGAAATCGCCACGCTCTCCGCCTTATCGGCACTCGACGGGACGGCAGGGCAGATCAAATCGCATCTGCGTTACGCGGCCAATGCCGGACTGACCAATGGGCAGGTATGGCAAATCGTCCATACGTTGAAGAATAAAGTAGGCACACGTGAAGCATGGCGGGCGGATCAGGTATTGAGTGCCGCTTTCGAGCGGAAATACCCGATGCCGGAACCTATCGACGACATATTCCCCCGTGGTCGTATCTCGACGGCGAATTACTTTACGGGTGAGGTATTCAACCAACGGCTCGTTTCAGCCGACAGCAATATCCCCTGTCAAGCATCCAATGTAACGTTCAAGGCCGGGGCAAGAACCCGTTGGCACGTGCATACCGGCACGCAGATTCTGCTCTGCACGGCAGGCAGGGGCTGGTATCAAGAGAAAGGACAGTCCGCGCAGGCTTTGTCGGCCGGAGATGTCGTGAACATTCGTCCGGGCGTGGTGCACTGGCACGGAGCGGCGATAGACTGCGAGTTCAGCCACGTGTCGGTCATCCCCAATCCCGACAAAAACAAGGATACATGGCTGGAAGCGGTAAGCGAGGAGGATTATATAGAAGTAAATAACAAGTAAAAAACGATATGGAAAAGAGAGTGATATTCAGGAATTGGAACTGGAACATGGCGGGATGCCTGTACCTGCCGGATAATTTTGACGAGACAAAACGGTATGCCGCACTTGCCGTATGCCACCCCGGAGGAGGCGTAAAAGAGCAGACCTCGAAACTCTATGCCGAAAGCATGGCAAAAGCGGGATTTATCGTCCTGACGTTCGATGCCTCCCACCAAGGCGAAAGCGAAGGCGAACCCCGTTTGTGGGACAATCCTTATGAACGGAGCGAGGATGTGAAATGCGCCGTGGACTACCTGACTACCTTGCCTTATGTGGATCGGGCACGTATCGGTGCTATCGGCTCCTGCGCAGGAGCGGGCTATGCCATCTTCGCCACGCTGACCGACCGGCGCATCAAAGCCGTTTGCGGAATCTGCTGTACCAATCCGGGAGCTACGACCCGGCAGGGATGGGATGGAAAGCGGAGTATCGAGGATATGAAGCGCCGTCTCGATGAAATCGCCGAGCAACGCACGGCAGAAGTGAACGGAGCGGAGGTGCGTTATACCCATTATGTGCCGGAAGCCGATGAAATAGACGGGAACACTTACCCCGATATGATCGAAGCAAGCGATTACTACCGGAATCCGGCCCGTGCCCTGCATCCCAATTCATCCAACAAGTTCCGGTTTGTAGGCATGGCCAATCGAATCACGTTCGACGCCTACGAATTTATCCCCGAACTGCTCGACCGCCCGTTGTTGGTCGTGGCGGGAAGCAAAGCCGGATCGCTGTGGCAAAGCGAGCGGGCTGTCGAACTGTCGAACGGGCCGAAAGAGTTATACGTAATCGAGGGAGCCGGACACTTCGACCTCTACGATAATCCGAAGTATATCGACATGGCTGTCAAAAAAATGACGGAATTTTTTAACGAATCGCTGAACAAGTGAAAGACAAAAATA
The DNA here is from genome assembly GCF_900186615.1 of Parabacteroides bouchesdurhonensis. Classification (GTDB taxonomy): domain Bacteria; phylum Bacteroidota; class Bacteroidia; order Bacteroidales; family Tannerellaceae; genus Parabacteroides; species Parabacteroides bouchesdurhonensis. Next base: position 2,261,766 of record NZ_LT896588.1, on the reverse strand, counting down.
ATCATGGAACATTTCAATATGTATATACCTACGCGTGCGATTTTTGGCGTAGGGGAACTGAATAACCTGCACAAGCAGGCGATGCCGGGAAAACGGGCACTTGTGGTGATCTCCAACGGACGTTCTACACGGGTAAACGGGTATCTCGACCGGCTTGAAGAACAACTGAAGCTCACCGGAATTTCATACGCTGTCTTCGATAAAGTGGAAGCTAATCCGCTTGTCGGAACTGTCATGGCAGGGGGCAGAACGGCACGAGAGAACGGTTGCGACATGATCGTCGCCCTCGGTGGAGGCAGTGTGATTGATGCCGCAAAAGCCATTGCGGTCGTGTCAACCAACGACGGCGACTATTGGGACTATATCTCCGGCGGGACGGGTAAAGGCCGTGCGGTGGAATGCCGCCCGTTGCCCGTGGTCGCCATACCCACTACTGCCGGAACAGGTTCGGAAACGGACTCTGCCTGCGTGGTAACGAACGATAGAACGCATGAAAAAACCGGATTCGGCCATCCGTCGCTCTATCCCGTTCTGGCGGTCATTGATCCGGAGTTAATGACTACCGTTCCGGCTGCTTTCACGGCCTATCAGGGTTTCGATGCCTTGTTTCACAGTATCGAAGGTTATGTGTCGAACCGTGCCAATCCGATGAGCGATATGTATGCGCAGACTGCCATAGAACATATCGCCCGCTATCTGCCTATGGCCGTGAATGACGGAAATGATTTGGAAGCACGTTCCCATGTGGCGTGGGGCAGCTATCTGTCGGGCGTGGTGATGTGTGTCGGCGGCGTGACGAGCCAGCATTCATTGGAACACGCCATGTCCGCATATCATCAGGAGTTACCGCATGGAGCGGGGCTGGTTATGATAAGCCGGGCTTATTTTTCTCACATGATTGAGGTACACGCTTGCGATGAACGGTTCGTGCGAATGGCGCGGGCAATGGGTATGGCCGATGCTGCCAAACCCGGAGATTTCATTAAGGCACTCGGAAAATTGCAGGATACGTGCGGGGTGGCCGACTTGAAAATGTCGGACTATGGCATCAGTATGGAAGAGGCCGCTGCTTTCGCTTGCAATGCCCGCGAAACAATGGGGCGGCTATTCCAGCTCGACCGTGTTCAGATCTCCGAAGAGGATTGCATACAGATTTATAGAAAATCTTATAAATAGAAACGAATGAAACGATTGATTTTTACATTGGCCGCTGCAATCTTATCATTGCATGGCTTTGCACAGACCACAGAGCGGATTGCCTCGAAAGGTTACGCCCTCCATACTGCCGATGGAGAACTGAAACCGTATGACTTTAGCCGCCATCCGATAGGAGAAAACGATATTCTGATCGAAACGCTTTATTGCGGAGTTTGCCATAGCGATATTCATCAGGGACGCGGCGACTGGAGCCCGCAAAGCTATCCGTTGGTCGTCGGGCACGAAATAGTAGGACGTGTCGTACAGACGGGATTGAAAGTTACAAGGTTCAAAGTCGGTGATTATGCAGGTGTCGGTTGCATGGTGGGTTCCTGCCGGCATTGCGAGTATTGCGATTCCGGGGAAGAGCAGTACTGCCTGCATGGGCGCGTACTGACATACGGGGACAAGGATGTTTATCATGACAATGAAATATCGCAGGGCGGCTACTCGAACAATATGGTAGTGGACGAACAGTTTGCCGTTACGATTCCGAAAGGAGCAGACATAGAAAAGGTCGGGCCGCTTATGTGTGCAGGTGTTACGACATATTCGCCGATTATGCACGCAGGGGTGAAACGTGGCGATAAAGTGGGAATTGCCGGCTTCGGCGGTTTAGGACACATGGCGCTGCAATATGCCGTGGCAATCGGAGCAGAAGTAACTGTTTTTGACATTACCAATGAAAAACGCGACGAGGCATTGGACATGGGGGCAGTCCGCTACGTGAATGTACGGAATATCGAAGAACTGGAAGGCTTGAATAACATGTTCAGTTTTATTCTCTCCACGATACCGTCTGCTTACGATCCGATGCTTTATGTGAATATGCTCAAAATGGATGGAGAACTGGCTGTTGTGGGAATGCCGGCGGCAAAGGATGCACCGGTCGTTCCGGTATTGGGATTGAGAGGCAGGCGAAAGGTGTGGTTTTCGGTTATCGGGGGAATGCGTGAAACGCAGGAAACAGTCGATTACTCGGTATCGCACGGTATCTATCCGAAAGTGGAAGTAATCCCCATTCAGCAAATCAATGAGGCTTGGAGAAATGTCGTGGACGGGAAAGTACATTTCCGTTATGTAATCGACATGAAATCGTTGGAATAGAAAGATAGGCGGCTCCCTAAAATATCAAAGAGCCGCTTATTTCAGTTTCAATGCGGAGAGATACTCTTTCGGGGACATTCCGGTGGCGTTCTTGAACATACGGCTCAAATGATGGGTATAGTTGAATCCCATATCGTATGCGATTTCGCTGATTGTCTTTCCGCCTTCCGCCAAACTCTTTTTAACACGCTCTATCAGAAAGCGCTGGATGTGTTCGTGTGGAGTTTCTCCGGTTTCCCGTTTGACAAGGTCGCCGAAATAATTGGGCGACAACGATAACCGTTCTGCACATTCTTGTACGCTGGGCAATCCGTGCCGAATCTGCTCGCCCTTGTCGAAGTATTCGGTCAGTATCCGTTCGAACCGGGCCAGAATATCTTTACTTGCAGTTTTGCGCGTAGCGAATTGCCGTCCGTAAAACCGCATGCAATAGTTGAGCAGCACTTCGATATATGCAACCAAAATCGCGCGGTTGTATTCGTCCTGCGGCCCGGACAATTCCGTGCGGATGTGTTTCAGGCATTCGACGATTGTCTCCCGTTCCGAATCCTGCATATGCAGGGCTTCGCTCACTTCGTAGGAGAAGAACGTGTATTGCTGGATTTTTTGTGCGAGAGATGTACCATGCAGTAACTCCGCATCGAAAAGGATTGCCCATCCCTTGCGTTGTACGGGGCGCCCAATGTCTTCAGCTCCGCTTATCTGGCCGGGAGCAATGGCAATCAGCGTACCGCCGAGAAAGTCATATTTACTCGTGCCGTAAACCACATTTTGCGGCTCGTCTTCTCGGATATAGATGCCGTAAACTCCCAACAATGCGCGAAAAAGAGGACGTGGCGGGTATGCCGAAAAGTCGATCACACTGACAAGCGGATGCCGGTCTTCCACATCGAGGAGGACATTGAAATCGTGGACGGTAGATATTTTCTTTATTTCACCCATTTATTAAAAAAATAGCTGATTGCAAAAATATAGATTATTCTCCATATACAGAGTACTTTGCGTCTATTTCATTTGTAAAATATACCATACTTCATAATCATCTACAGTAGGTTGTTTGTGTCTAATTTACCTTTTAAAAAATAAATCTCCACCGTTGATTATCGTGTGTAAAACAATATGAGAATTGAAATCAAGAGATTTATAAATTGAAAGATAAATAAATATGACACACTATATTACAGCAGATCATTTGGTAGAATCCGCCATCAAAGCCGTCACGGAAGAACTGTTCCGCGACTTCGACAATACACTCCGTTCCCTCTGCGATGGGGAGGACGACCGCAAAGCCGTTTTTCGTACTTTGCGTTATGCGCGTATCCGTTTGCACGTATTATGCGGATATATCTCGAAAGAGGAAATGCCGGAGAGCCGCACTCAAATTCGATTCTTACATATCGTTATCGGATATATCGACACGGAACTGGAGATATTGAATCGCTACGGCGATACCTGCCCGTCAAAAAAACATGTAAGCAAACGACGTTGGACGGGTACGGTTGTCGAATTAGTCGAGTTGATATATGCCTTGCAGGAGACGAAACGTATCGACGACGGCGAAGCAGCCATAAATGAATTGGCCGGATTCTTCGGCGAACTGTTCGGCATTCGTCTCGATGCGCGAAGCGTTTACGACGCTTATGCGGACATCAAGCGACGCAAGGGCGAGAGCCGTACCTATTTTCTCGACAAGTTGCGCGAGCGTCTGAACCTGCGGATGCAACGCGACGATGAAAAAGAACAGGAGCGGCGACGCTGATTAAATAATGCGGATGGAAGATTCTGTCCGCATTTTGCATAAACACAATCGCCGATTTTGCTATTTCCAAGAAAAACGCTATATTTGCATAGAGTTGTTCGACGAGATGCAAAGCGCAGCAGTTCAGTGCAGTTACATGGTCGCTAAATCGTTACCGACAACTTTCTTAATCTCCGCTCTGCGCTGTCATTCAGACAGATACATAAAAGTTTCTTATCCTTCACAAAGATACAGCAATAATCCGAGAAATCCGCTATCTTTTACAATTCCCGGTGCTGCTCCTTGTGTCCGACCTGATGAAATCGCCTTTACCGCGGAGCAAGCTTAAACCGTTGCTTACCTATCAGCACGATACAGGGGCTGTCGGGCGCCTGTATCGTGGTATCCCCGGCAGGGATATGCGCGGAATGAAGCAGGTTGCCGCCAAAGGTGTAAATGCGCATGTCGGCAGCTTGCGGCGTACAGATGTACAGCAGCCCGCCGGCCAGCCATACGCAGGCAGCATCCGGCGCTACCTCCGCGTTGGAGGTAGGGATAATTACAGGCGGGATGTAGGGAGGCGCGCTCTTCTCCTTCACCTCTACAGCAGTGGTAGTGACATAGGCACTATTGGAACCGTCGGACACCTGCAGCGCATACGTCATCTGGCAACGGTACTTGCCTTTCCCCACTGTCGCTTCCTCTGTCGTCTGACCACTCATGTCCTCCCAGCGCTCATTTTTCCATTCCTGCCAAGTGTAACTATATGCAGGGCCGGTACTGTTGCTGCTGCGCGTTAGCTTCGTAGAGCAGCCTACAGCCGTCAGCGTAACGGTGCCGCCGGGAGTAGCCTCCGGCGTACCCTTTATGGAAGGGCGCTTCACGGTAAAGGTGTCGCCGGGCGTTATGGAGGCGTTAACCTGCTCTACCAGGCCGGTGTGATCGGTGAAAGTGCCGCTGTTCACAAAGTCCGTAGCAGGCGCAGTACCCTGGCCGACTGCCTTAAAGATTAAAGAGCCGCCCTTCTCCACCCGGACATGTCCCAGTGCATTAGCGGCATTACCCTCCGGCTGTAACAAATAGAAATTTGCATACCCATTCGCCTTCACCAGCAGGCTGTCGGTGATGGTAACGCCATTCAGCAAGACATAGTTAGTACCGGTTGACGTTATACACAACTTCTTCATCTCACAGGAAAGCACATTGTCGAAGTGCGTACCTGTAATCTCCTTATCTTTCCAATATACACAAGGGTTGGTCAGGGTTATGCTATCCGGGACAATGGCAAGCCTCTCCATTGGCAGCCCCACATATCTATAAGACTGCACCCCGTTGCTTTCCAGTGCAACAAACTTGTTCGTAAAGGTAGCTACCATTTGGTAATTTATTATCACGCGACCGTTAAGCGGTGTAGCGCTCCCCTCCTGATATAAGTTATAGGTGGTGGCATTGCCCTCTACATTGGCGGCGAAGAGTTTTGCCTCGCCGAAATAGGAACCGAACTCCTTCTCGGAAAAGGTAGCAACCTCGCTACCGCCGTCCTTCTTCAGCGTCAATTTGTCGGCGTCGGGAGTATACTCAAACGTCCATTGTATTGCAGGGAAAGAGAGAGACCTGTCTCCGGCGGCTATAGCATCCGAACCTCCTGCTGCCCGCAGGATGCCGCCGGCTTTAATCTCCGCTGGCGTGTCACTAAACAGATGGCATCCCCGGAATCCTCCATAAGCATAAACCACGCCCTTTTCGCCTATCGTGAATGTATAAGCGCCAGTGCTGTTAATTCCGTATCCTAAACCACTAGCGTGCGCATACGCCCTCAGCGTATCGTTCACCGTTACGCTGCCGCTGTCTATATAGAGGCTGCTATACTTCCACGCATCTCCCGACGAGGCCTCAGGCATCTCGAGCACCACCGGCACTTCCGTTATCAGATGGCCCTTCACCTGGCACGATTTGGCGCGGAGGCTGTCGCCCCGGATAACGCAGGTGATGCCGGCAGGAATCAGCAGGGTGTCAAGCGTGCAACCGCCCCGGGCGTAAATACGGCAGGTATCGGTAACTAGCACCCTCTCAGTATTAAAGGTAACGGTGCGAGTGTTCGACGATTTGCCTTTGATAAGGTAGCAGGAATCGGGTTCTTGCAGGGTGATAAGACCACTGGAATAGCTATACTTATTCTCGTTATCCCCACTAGATATACTAGCCAGGTTTATAACAAACGGGTTGCCCTCGGTGCCACGAGGAAGCGTGGCCAGGTAGTCGGCACAGGCCAGCGCGGGCTGGCCGGGCGCGCCGGTAGAGGTATTGGCAACAGCATTGAAGTCTCTAAGCTTGGGCAGGTTGCCATCGCCGTTGGTAGCCCAGGCAGGAGTGCCGCCCGTGGTGGGAAAGAGCTCGGAAAAGTCGGAGGCAACGCTGGCGTCGGTGCCGTCGAAGTAATTGTCCTCACGCGTTGCGCCCTTCGGCACCAGTTTGATGTTGGTAGAGGCGTAGCACTGCGAAAAGGTAGGACTAAAGCTTTTATCACCGGATATACGTCCGAGGTTAAGATCACCAGAACCAGCACTCGCCGACAGGCTGTCTTTATTCAGGGCCAGGGCTTTGGATAGCGTGCCGGCGTTATAGCCGGTGATACCGCCGACATCGCAATAGCTGGCTGTCCCTGTAACATTTCCTGTTGCATACACGGAAGTGATAGAGCCGTCACGTTCATTTATGCCGGCTATTCCACCGACGTCACTATACTTACCCGACGCATAGACATCTACGGTAGCATAGCAGTTCTCCACTGTCCCCAAATTTTGTCCTACGATACCACCAACATAACAGGAACTACCTTTCCCCGTTATAGTTGCCCCGGCATCACCGGCTACGAAGCAGTTGCGGATAGTGCTCTTGGAGCTATAACCGGCTATGCCACCGACGTAGCTATCGTTATTTGAACTACCCGTTATCCCTTCCGCCGCAACCCACACACCGACGTTGCTGACCGAAGCATTATATATATACCCGAACAGGCCGACGTAGGCTGCTTCAACAGGATATTGATCTATTACCGTTGTATCCGCCTTGAGCCCCGCCACAAGCTTGTGGTTGCCGTCGAAAGCGCCTTTGAAAGGACGAGAGATGTTATCCCCTATCGGCGTCCAGTAATGTTCGCGAAGGGAGAGGCTGTCACCCGTAAAATCCAGCTTCACCTTGCAGCCTTCGAAGCCTTTGCGGCAGGGATAGTTTTCGGTGTTATACTGACCTTCAACATAGCAGGAATCTCCGTTCGTAATCCAGGCAATCCAGGCCAGGCCTTTAGCGGTTTTAACCTTGTAGGTGGTATCGATGCCGCTAGCGCTACTGGTGGTAGACACGACAACGTCCCTGTTATTGCTACTGCCTACGTCTACGTCTGCGAGCTGGTCTTTCCAGTAAGTGGTATCTGCGGGGTTGGGACCGGGGCTTTGCGCCTGTGCCGTAATGGCAAGGGACAGGAAGAAGAGGCCGGTGAGGATGAGATGGGTTGTTTTCATGATGCTGTTGTGATGTTGGGTTACATACTCCCTCCCCCGCTTGCGTGTTTGGCAGGTTGGCGGGGGCAATACTTTCGCGGTAAGACAACAATCGTTCTTTACATCTTTTGCCAGCTCATTCAGGAGAGCAATCGTATTAGCCGTACTCATGGTTATATATTTTATTGTTTATACAAGTGATTCTGAAACCCTATGTGCCAAACCGGCCGTACAGATACGAAAAAGGCGTGAGATGCCGTCATCTTATCTTACCAATCAGGTCTTCGCATAACCTATACTGAAGATAAGCAACAGCACTCACGCCATTATCTTATATATACGTCTCCCCGGCGGGAGGCCACCTATATAAACAATGTACGTGAGCGTTTGTTGCTACCATCTCTCCAGTATTTAATCAAAGTTGCGAAGTTCGATTGGTAAGAGATGATATCTTTAAACGCTTTCCGTTACCATAATGTACCGCGAGTGTCGCCGCCGCCTGTCTTTGCTTCCGGCTCTCCGGATATCAAGGCTTTAGCCGCACTCGCATGACAAAGATAAAGAAAAGGTTTCAGGTTTACCAACAGTCAAGCAGTATTTGTTTCATATAACGGGAACAAATGTATTATATCCGCTGCCGGATGCCTGAAAAAGGTGTGGGACATTTTGTAGGACAAATGCCTCCGGAAGCGGGAAAACCGCTATATTTGCCCGCATACAAACTATTCGCGTATGAAAAAACAACCTATCGTCCTGCTGCTGTGCCTGCTCATGGTTTGCACAGCAGGCTGCCATCACAACACTCCGCGCAACGCTGCATTACAGGAAGCCGCAGGCACAGCGGAAACCACCCTGACAGACGCCGCCCGGACGGCTACCTGTCTCTATGAAATGAAGCAATATGATTCCGCTATCGTATACGGACGCAACGTGCTGCAAAGCCTGCCCTTGCAACTGACAGGCAACCGCGACACGCTGAAAGAAGCCCTCTCGGGCCTCTGCCTCGCGGTGCTCCGCTCCGGCAACGACGGACGAAAGCCGGAGACGCTGACGGCCTTTTTCGACAGCCTGCGCACATCCTCCCACCCGTTTCTTTCGCGTTATATGCAACCTATACTGACGGCTGTGTCGGCACTGAACCACAGCACTGCCAACGATGGCAAAGGCGCTTTGAAGCTGGCGGATTCCTTTGCCGCCGCTCCCCGCCCCACCGACCGCACACAGGAACTTTTTGCCGCCGATGCCATGGCGCGCGTCTACAACTATTGGGGACATAACCCGCAAGCGGCGATCAGCATGCAGGAACGGGCCGTACGGGCATTGCGCGACGGGGGACGTACCAACGACGCACCTTATATATTGAGTTTCCTGGGTTACTACTACCGCCGCAACGGCGAATACGAAAAGGCGGCGCAACTGTTTATCGAAGCCATAGAACAGGGCCGGCGGAATACAGGAAAGCCCACGAAGGGGATGGTATATGCCTACGCCAACCTGGCGGCGTTATACAGTTCGCTCTGCCTGCATGACAAATCACTGGAGGCCACCGGAGAAGCCCTGCAATGTTCGTTGGCGGCGGACAGTTTCCTGCTGAGCGACCTGTACCGTTTCCGTTCGCTGGCATTCTCGGAACTGCACCTGTGGGATTCGGCCTTTGTTTATAACCGGAAGGCGGAAGAGGTTGCCCTCGCGACGGGTAACCGGACGCGAGCCTATATCTGCCGGCGCACGGCGGTGGAATTGCAGTTGGATGCTTCGCCGGATAGTGTTTCCTCCGGATTATTGCGGGAGACGGCCGCTCTGTATGCCGACAGCGCTGCCGCCCGGAGGGTAGACAAAGTGCCTGTACGCTTCCTCTACGGGCAGGTGATGGCGGCTTCGGGATCGCTGCGCGAAGGCACGGTACTGATGGAGCAGGCACTGGACGAACTGGAAAGTATGGACTGGCAGGAACAATATGCCGCTTACGCCCGCATTCTGCTGGATTATTATGCGCGTGAAGGGAAGCCCGGCTATATCCGTCGTATATGGCGGCTTCGGACTCGCTGAACCGGGAGGAGAAGCTAAACTTTGCCATCGGGGCGAACGTGCGTTACGAAACGGGACGCAAAGAACAGGAGAACCGCGCGTTGTCTGCCGAAGTGGCGCTGAAAGGGCGCACACTTACACTGGCGTGGACCTCTACGGCTTTTCTGGCGATCCTGCTGCTTGCCGGAGGGATGTATTTCCGGCAGCGGCAACGCTTGCAAAGAAGAATCAGCGAAGCCCGCCTCTCACGAATAACTTCCCTGTTGGATACACAGGGCGAACTGGACAGGCGCAACAGGTTACTGACGCAGACCCTCGACGAACGCGAACGGGAACTACAGGAAGTGACACACCGCTGGGAGATAGGCGAACTGAATGTGAAGCTGAGCCGGCACTTGTCGGGCCCCGACGAGGTGCAAACTTCCGGCAGAGCTTCAAATCTCTTTATCCGGACTATCTGCCCGCCCTGCGGCAACATTGCCCCGACCTTACCCGCACGGACGAGCTGATAGCCATGCTTTTGCTACTGGGACAAAACAATGACGAGATAGCCCTTACGCTGGGTATCTCACGCGCCGGCATAAACAAAGCCCGCAGCCGCATGCGTAAACGGCTCGGGTTAGTGGAAACAGGGGTAGTACTGGAAGATTTCCTGAAAAACATCGGGAAAGGAGGAGGAGGTAGATAGTAGTTATCACTCGTTTCACTCGTTAGTAGTTAAGTAGGCAAGTAGTTAGTAGGGTAAGACGGATAAAAATACCGCTTGTCGCCTACTAACTACCAACTACTATCTACTATCTACCATTAAAAAATCATCTCGATGATTTGTAAAAAACATCCCGATGATTTGCCAAATTCCTTATATGGGAAAGAAACGCCATGCTCAAAAACCGGCAAAGTGTGCATATTTAACTGGAAAGTAGTTTGAGATAAAGAATGTTTGATTATTTTTGCAGTCCGAGATAAATGATAAAAAGACTAACATATTTCCTCTGGAAAATCTAATATTTCTATAAAATGAGTTTAAAAATTATTGTACTAGCTAAACAGGTCCCGGATACACGCAATGTGGGAAAAGATGCTATGAAAGAAGACGGAACGGTAAACCGCGCTGCGCTTCCCGCCATCTTCAACCCGGAAGACCTGAATGCTTTAGAACAGGCCCTCCGCCTGAAAGATGCCTGTCCGGGAGCTACCGTTACGTTGCTGACCATGGGGCCGGGACGTGCTGCCGAGATCATCCGCGAGGGTCTTTACCGCGGAGCCGATGGCGGCTATTTGTTAACCGACCGTGCTTTTGCAGGCGCCGACACACTGGCTACCTCTTACGCACTGGCTACTGCCATCAAAAAGATTAAAGATTACGACATCATCATCGGCGGCCGCCAGGCTATCGACGGAGACACCGCACAGGTTGGTCCGCAAGTGGCCGAAAAACTGGGATTGACACAGATTACGTACGCAGAGGAAATCCTGAACGTAGACGAAGCCGCACGCCGTATCACCGTAAAGCGTCATATAGACGGAGGTGTAGAGACGGTAGAAGGCCCGCTGCCTATCGTTATCACAGTAAACGGCTCGGCCGCGCCTTGCCGTCCGCGCAATGCCCGGTTGGTACAAAAATATAAACGCGCGCTGGGCGCTCAGGAGAAAGCTCCGGCACCGGCATGCCATCCGGAAGGCGTTAACCAACCGGCTTACCCCGAACTATATGAAACCCGTCCGTATCTGAACATCCCGGAATGGAGTGTGGCAGATGTAAACGGCGATCTGGCTCAATGCGGCCTGTCCGGCTCACCTACCAAAGTGAAGTCTATACAGAACATCGTATTCCAGGCAAAAGAAAGCAAAACGCTGACCAGCTCGGACAGAGATATTGAAGATATGATTGTTGAACTGTTATCCAATCATACGATTGGGTAGGGAGGGGAGAGAAAAGTAGTTAGTAGAGAAAGACGGATAAAAATACCGCTTGTCGCCTACCATCTACTAACTACTAACTACCAACTACCAACTACTTTTAGAATTATGAACAACGTATTCGTATATTGTGAGATTGAAGGCACTACTGTTGCCGATGTGAGTCTCGAATTGCTGACCAAAGGTCGGAAATTAGCCAATCAGTTAGGTTGCCGGCTGGAAGCTGTCGTTGCCGGTAACGGATTGGATGGCATTGAAAAGCAGGTGTTGCCTTATGGCGTGGACACACTGCATGTGTTTGACGCGCCGGGGTTGTTTCCTTACACATCACTCCCCCACTCTTCCGTTCTGATCAATCTGTTCAAGGAGGAAAAACCGCAGATATGCCTGATGGGCGCAACCGTGATAGGCCGCGACCTGGGCCCGCGTGTTTCATCGGCCCTGACAAGCGGTCTGACCGCCGATTGCACCTCCCTGGAAATAGGTAACCATGAAGATAAGAAAGCCGGTATTACATACGAGAATTTACTGTATCAGATCCGTCCGGCTTTCGGCGGTAATATCGTTGCTACTATCATCAACCCCGAACATCGTCCGCAAATGGCTACCGTTCGCGAAGGCGTGATGAAGAAAGAAATACTGGATGCCGGTTATAAAGGCGAAGTGGTTAAACACGACGTAGCCAAATATGTTCCGGTTACGGACTATGTTGTGAAGGTTATAGACCGTCACGTTGAACAGGCCAAGCATAACCTGAAAGGAGCTCCTATCGTTGTAGCCGGAGGGTATGGCGTAGGTTCAAAAGAGAACTTCAACCTGCTGTTCGACCTGGCCAAAGAGCTTCATGCCGAAGTGGGCGCCAGCCGCGCCGCCGTGGATGCAGGCTTTTGTGATCACGACCGTCAGATCGGCCAAACAGGCCTTACTGTCCGTCCGAAACTCTATATAGCTTGTGGTATCTCCGGACAAATCCAGCACATCGCAGGAATGCAGGACGCAGGTATCATCATCTCTATCAACAACGACGAGAACGCTCCTATCAACACCATCGCCGACTATGTTATCAACGGCACGGTGGAAGAAGTGCTCCCGAAGATGATTAAGTATTATAAGCAAAACACGAAGTAAATTCGTGTTTTGAGTAGTTAGTAGTAAGTAGTTGGTAGTTAGTAGAAAAAGACGACGACACACAAAAAGTAATGTTGTAAATAAGTACAGAAAGACAATAATGTCGTTAAAAGCGATGCTTGAAGATGGAAGAAAATAAAGGGTTCGAAAATTTAAATGTTTGGCAGAAAGCGCATTCTTTTGTGCTGAATGTTTACAAATATACAAAGGCTTATCCGAAAGACGAGCTTTTCGGACTGACGTCCCAATATCGCAGAGCTGCCGTTTCTATTGCCGCCAACATAGCCGAAGGTTACGGAAAGAAAGGAATAAATGATAAATTGCGTTTTTACAACATCGCAGAAGGTTCAATTAACGAATGTAGATATTATGTTATCTTATCGAAAGACCTCGGATATGTAAACGCAATCGAAAGTCTAACACTATACAGTGAACTGATTGTTGTTCAGAAATTGCTTTCATCTTATTCAAAAAGCCTCGTCAGAAACACTACCACTAACTACCATCTACTAACTACTAAAAAATTAAAAACAATGGCTAATTTTTATCTCGATAATCCTAGCATGAAGCATCATCTGCATCATCCTCTGATGAAGCGGATTGTAGAGCTGAAAGAACGCGGCTTTGCCGACAAGGACAAGTATGATTATGCTCCTCTGGACTTTGAGGATGCGATGGACAGTTACGAAAAAGTGCTGGAAATAGTGGGCGAAATCTGTGGAGATATCATTGCTCCGAATGCAGAGAGTGTAGACCATGAAGGACCTACGGTTGCCAATGGTCGTGTGACCTACGCAAAGGGTACTCAGGAAAACCTGGATGCCGTACGCAAGGCCGGTTTGATGGGTATCGCAATGCCTCGCCGTTATAACGGTCTGAACTTCCCGATTGTTCCTTACATCATGGCAGCCGATCTGGTATCGCGTGCCGATGCGGGTTTTGAAAACTTGTGGGGATTGCAGGACTGTGCCGAAACATTATATGAGTTCGGAAATGAAGACCAGCATCAGCGTTACATTCCACGCGTATGTGGCGGTGAAACCATGTCGATGGACTTAACCGAACCGGATGCCGGATCGGACCTTCAATCCGTAATGCTGAAAGCGACTTACAGCGAGCAGGACGGTTGTTGGTACCTGAACGGTGTAAAGCGTTTCATCACCAATGGCGATGCGGACATTCATCTGGTTCTTGCCCGTTCGGAAGAGGGAACGAAAGACGGTCGCGGTTTGTCTATGTTCATTTACGACAAGCGCAACGGAGGCGTCAATGTCCGCCGTATCGAAAATAAGATGGGTATCAAAGGATCGCCCACTTGTGAGTTGGTATTCAAGAATGCCAAAGCCGAACTTTGCGGCGACCGCAAATTGGGTCTGATCAAATATGTAATGGCTTTGATGAATGGCGCCCGCCTGGGTATCATGGCGCAAGCCGTAGGTTTGAGTGAAGCGGCTTACCGCGAAGGGTATGCTTATGCAACAGAACGTAAACAGTTCGGCAAAGCTATTATCGAATTTCCGGCTGTATACGAAATGATAGCGTTGATGCGCGCCAAGGCAGACGCTTCACGTTCAATGTTATATGAGACAGCCCGTTTTGTTGACATATACAAAGCGTTGGACGACATTTCCAGAGAACGTAAACTGACTCCGGAAGAACGTCAGGAACAGAAAAGATACAGCAAGCTGGCCGATGCCTTTACCCCGATGGGAAAAGGTATGACCACAGAATATGCCAACCAGAACGCGTATGACGCTATCCAGATTCACGGAGGTTCAGGTTTCATGAAAGATTACGCTTGTGAACGTATTTACCGCGATGCCCGTATTACCAACATCTATGAGGGAACAACCCAATTACAGGTTGTGGCTGCTATCCGCCACGTCACCACCGGCACTTATCTGAACCGGATCAAGGAATACGAGGCTATTGAATACAAGCCGGAATTACAGAACATAAAGAGCAAACTGGTAGCCATGACCGGAAAGTATGAAAAACTGGTGGCTATGGTAACGGAGACTAAAGACAACGAATATATCGACTTCCACGCACGTCGCATGGTAGAAGCTGTCGCTCACTGCGTATTCGGTTATCTGTTGCTTCAGGATGCGAACGAGGATGAAAGTTTCCGTCGTTCGGCCGAAGTGTACGTAAACTACGGTGAAGCCGAAGTTGACAAGATTTGTTCTTTCGTCAGCAACTTCACGCAGGAAGAACTGGCCGCTTACAAACAGGCATAATTCAATTCCAATAATAAAGAAGAAGCCGGATACATAAAAATATCCGGCTTCTTTCTATTTATATCGCGCCACTATTTCCAGCAGTTCTTTTCCGTACACCTCAACAATCTTCTTTCCGATACCGGGAATAGCTAAAAGTTCCTTATTGCCTGCCGGCAATATATTGGTAATACCAATCATCGCCCGTTGCCGAAGAACCGTGTACAACGGCAAATCTCTCTCTGCCGCTTTCTTCTCACGCCATTTTTTTAGTTCTTCATACAATGCCGCATTCTTTATATAAGTAGTGTCTATCGTCGTTTCCTTTCCTTTTGAAGAAGAAGAGGCCTTCTCAAATTTCTTCCGGGCAGAGACGGTATCCTGACAGTTCAAAGTAGCTTTTGCCTTCGCGGACAGATATCGAACTACGGAAAATCCTTCGCTGCAAGCCCTCAGCGTTTGCAGTTTTACCTGTATCTCTTCTGCCAGGTTGTTTATTGCCCGTGTTACGGCTTTGCGCGCTTCCTTATTTTCTATTTCTATACGTGAGCTTTTAAATAAAGGCATCCAGAATTTTACGATCTCACGGATGAAGTAGTCCGATCCTTTTTGTATCCTTTCCTGTATAACGGCATCTTCCTGATAAGTATCGGGACATCTAGCGATAAGACGTGTCAGCTGCTGGCGGAAACGCTCTCCAACCTCCGTCACCTCCGTACGGAAATCATTCTGGGTGGCAGTATACAGATTACACATCTCCGGATATAAGCGTTGAAGATGTGCATAAACGGCCTGCGACGCATATTGCAGCCGGTACTGAATACTTCCGAACTGAAACAGTTCCACAGCCAATTCAAGAAAATAACTGCGTTGTGCCTCCCTTAGCGCCTCAAGACCCGGACAGTTATTTAATATGCCGGAAGTAAAGTCTTGTATTCGCAAATCGTTTATCATCGCATTCCGGGTAACAGGCTTGCTCAATACCAACCCCTGCAACGTTTTGCAACGGCTCAACGCTACATAGACCTGTCCGTGGGAGAAAGCGGAAGAAGCATCGATAACGGCATGTTCAAAAGTAAGTCCCTGGCTTTTATGAATCGTGATAGCCCAAGCTGTTTTTAAGGGGTATTGCTTAAATGTTCCCGAAAGGGTTTCGGTAATTTCCTGCGTATCCGGGTCAATCGTATATTTTACATTCTCCCAAGTCTCTTTCTCGACATTTATTTCATGCCCGAACTCGTCCGTTACAAGTATTTTGTTATTGTTTATAAAGACAATCTTTCCTATTTTGCCATTATAATACCTTTTCTCTCCGGAAGAATCATTCTTCACAAACATGACCTGTGCGCCACATCGTAGTTCCAATTTCTCATCCGTAGGATATGAATAGGCTGGAAAATCATCTTTTATCTCCGCGTCAAAGGTATATAAGTGTCCCGGCAATTCCTCCAGTTTGCGGTTGTTTATCTGCTGGGCCAGATAGTTGTGGGTCGTTAAAGTAATATATCCATCCCCTTCCTTCGGACGAAAACCGGGTATATACCGCCGGTTAAGCTGTTCCAATGTGTTATCGTCAAAATGATTCTCACGTATATTATTCAATAAGGAAACAAAAACAGGATCATCCTGGCGGTATACATGCTTTAGTTCAATACATAAATAATGGCTTTCACGGAGCGCTTTACTGTTAAAAAAGAAAGTCGAGTCATAATGTTCTTTCAGCAAGTTCCATTCTTCTTCCTTTACTACCGGCGCAAGTTGCTGTATGTCGCCGATAAGAAGTAACTGGACACCGCCGAAAGGCTTATTACGGTCTTTATACCGCTTTAACACGTCGCTTACGGCATCCAGTAGGTCGGCACGTACCATACTGATCTCGTCTATTACCAGTAAGTCCATACTACGAATAATATTAATCTTATCCTTACTGAACTTATTCTGCATACCGCCTTGTTGCTGATTGTTCTTTTCCCCCGAAGAAGGGATATAAGGCCCGAAAGGTATCTGGAAAAACGAATGTATCGTTACTCCGCCGGCATTAATGGCAGCGACACCCGTTGGCGCCACCACAATCATACGCTTTGGAGACAATTCCTTCAATTTTTTCAGAAAAGTGGTTTTTCCCGTCCCTGCTTTACCCGTAAGAAATATATTGGTTCCTGTATTCTGCAGGAAATTAAAAGCAAGGTCTGCTTCTGGATTTTCATTCATAATATTTGAGGTTTAAGTTTCTTTGACGGCTCTAAACTATCAAATTCGCGATAAATTGAATAAAGAGAATAAGAAAGACCATAGCGATAGGATATACCGTTGCATATGCAACACTTGGCGCCGTACTATCCGTCATTGAATCCGCCGCTGCCAGTCCCGGAGTACTTGTCATACCTCCGGCAATAGTACCGACCAGATCCAGAATATTAATCTTAAAAACAAAATAGCCAAATACCACCGCTATAATCATAGGAACTACCGTAATAGCAATGCCTACGCCAAACAAAGTCCATCCGCTTTCCTGAAAAGTAGAAACCAGGTTTACGCCGGCGGACGTTCCGACTTCCGCCAGAAACAACAATAAACCTAACTGGCGAAGCAGGTTATTTGCAGAGCCGGACATAGACCAGATAATAGGCCCGGTCTTACCGATGGCGCTCAAAATTAAGGCGACCATCAGAATACCGCCGGTTAACCCCGGGGAAAAAGAGAAAGAATCGGAAAATGACAGGTTCAGCTTTCCGAACAACACACCTAATACGATACCCATTGCTATCGGGAAGAAGTCCGTATCCGACAAACGTTTCTCATCATTGCCAAAAACCTGTCCCAGTTCTTTAATATCTTCTTTTTCTCCCGCGACCATTAATTTATCGCCGAACTTCAAAATCAAATCGGGTTCAGGCGAAAGATCAATGCCACTTCTGCGGACGCGGGTTACCGTACAGCTAAAAGTAGTTTGCAGGTTCAGATATCCTAAACTCTTCCCTATCACCTCTTTATTCGTAACTAACAAAGATTGTAATTCCTGAGTACTGCCAAACGGCAAATCATTCTGCACACGTTCACCCAACAATATCTCCAGTTGTTCCAGTGATTTATCATTCCCTACAGCCCGGATCATATCGCCTTCGTTCAAAATAGTCTGAGCTGTCGGTATAACCGTCTTTCCATCGTGTTTGATACGGGACACAACAGCTCCGGTCATAGAACGAAGCTGTGTTTGCGCAAGGCTCTTTCCAAAAATATGCTCATTTGTAATCAGGAAAGTTGCCGGATACAACGGAGGGTATTTGCTTTTTCTCCGGGCTTCCAGCGCTTTTGCTTCCGCGTCCATATCTTTACGCAATAGCTTCGGCAACAGTTTAATAAAAAGAATGACCCCTATTACCCCAAACGGATAGGCAATACCGTAAGCTATGGAAGCCGATGACGATTGCGTAGAATCTATAGCGACGGCCAGACCGGGAGTACTGGTAAGAGCACCGGCTATCAATCCTACAAGGCTCGGAGTATCTATGCCTACAACATATTTAAGAATCAAACCGGTTAAGCAGGCAGAGCCTACAATCAGCAATGTAAGTACAATCAATACCTTTCCTTTGGATTTGAACGAATCGAAAAATCCGGGCCCCGCCTGTATACCAATTGTAAAGATAAACAATACCAAACCGAAATTACCCAACTCCTTAGGAATAACAACGCCAAAGTGGCCAAATAGCAATGCAATAAAGATAACTGCGGATACGTCTAACGATAAGCCTTTGATCTGTATTCTACCCAACATGAATCCGAGTGCAATAATCAGAAACAAAGCGAAATAAGAGGATTGTAGCAATGTTGTGAACATGTTTATAGTTTTGAGGTGTAAAATAAGTGTGTAAATTTACACTTTTTTGAGCGTATGGGCAATGCCTGGAAAAGATTTCTGTTACCTTTGCAACGTAAAAAGGTCTACTGGTGAAAAGATATTTTATTTATTTAGGATATAACGGTAAGAATTTCTGCGGATGGCAAATACAGCCTAACGGCGCAACGGTGCAGCAATCTATTGAAACGGCTTTATCCACCCTTTTACGTAAACCTGTTTCGGTAGTTGGTGCGGGACGAACGGATGCGGGTGTGCATGCGCGCCTGATGGTTGCCCACTTTGATTGGGAGGATACGATAGAAGACCTTGCTTTCCTGACAAAAAAGATGAATCGTCTTTTACCTAAAGATATTGCCATCTACCAAATTGTTCCGGTCATACCTGAGGCGCATGCCCGCTTTGACGCCACTTCACGGACTTACAAATATTATGTCACCACCCAAAAAGATCCTTTTAACTACGATTTCGTTTACAGAATATCCGGCAAACCGGATTTTGAACAGATGAACGAAGCCTGTAAAGTTTTATTCGATTATGTTGATTTCACCAGTTTCAGTAAATTACATACAGACGTAAAAACAAATATTTGCCATATATACCGGGCCGGTTGGGAAAAAGAAGGAGACAGTGATGTCTGGGTATTTACTATCCGGGCCGACCGTTTTTTACGTAATATGGTACGTGCCATTGTAGGAACTTTATTGGAGGTAGGACGCGGTAAATTATCAATAGAAGGATTCCGGAAAGTAATAGAGTCAAAAAACCGGTGCGATGCAGGCACATCTGTTCCGGGACAAGCTTTATACCTTGTAGACGTAACGTATCCGGAGCATTTATTTAACAGTTAGATTTAATATGTGGGTAGCATTAGCTTTTCTTTCGGCATTCCTTTTAGGATGTTATGAAGTAAACAAAAAGATATCTCTGAATGGAAATGCGGTGATTCCCGTATTATTTTTCAATACACTGATAAGCAGCCTTCTATTTGTTCCTTTTATTTTTCTGTCATTCTATACTACGGTGCTGGACGGTACTGCCGTATATGTACCCAAAGCGTCGCTTTCCGATCATATTGCCGTTTTCATAAAAGCCATAATTGTACTGTCTTCCTGGATTTCGGGATATTTCGCATTGAAACATCTGCCATTAACTATTACAGGGCCTATTAAAGCTACTCAACCGGTTCTTACATTGGTTGGCGCCATGCTTATTTTCGGCGAACGATTGAACCTGTTCCAATGGATCGGCGTATTATTTTCTATTGCTTCTTTTTACCTGTTGTCATCTTCCGGAAAGAAAGAGGGTATCCGTTTTGCTCATAATAAATGGATATTCTTCACTGTACTTTCTATTATTACAGGCGCATTAAGCGGACTGTATGATAAACATTTGATGCATTCGATGGATGTTATGACCGTGCAAGTATGGTTCAATGTCTACCAATGTATCATTATGCTATTCGTATTGTTCCTGTTATGGTATCCGCAGCGAAAAAAAAGCACTCCTTTTGTATGGAAATGGAATATCATATTCATATCCGTATTTTTATGTATTGCGGACTGGGTCTATTTTTATGCCCTTAGTTATCCTGATTCCATGATCTCTATCGTATCTATGATACGCCGCAGTAATGTATTGGTAACCTTTGCCGCAGGAGCTATCTTTTTCCATGAAAAAAACTTAAAGAACAAAGCGATCGATCTATTCTTTGTGTTGTTAGGAATGATATTCCTATATTTGGGAACAAAATAGAATTAAATAAATTATGAAACGATTAATACTTTCCATATTACTCTGCACATTTATATCCGGAATAAAAGCACAAGATATAGATGCCTTATTTGCCGCTATGCCCGATATGTACATTCCCCAACTGGAAAGCGCTTGGCGTAAAGATTTGATAGATTTATACAATTCCGGTAAAGAGGCTCAGCTAAAGAATACAATGAATGGCGTCTCTTCTCTGAAAAAGCTCACTTCCGACTATTTGCTACTGCAAACAACCGAACGCAGCACCGTTGAAATGAAACTTCTCCCTCTGGTGAATAAGACGAATATTATATGCGTTGTAACAACCGTAGACGGTCCTATATCCGACAGCCGGATAGCATTTTACACAACAGACTGGCAACCATTGGATACTGAGGATTTATTGACTCCCGTTTCTCCCGAATGGTTCATCCGGGAAGATGCGGACAAAGATAACGAAGCCTACCGCAACGCAATAGCTCTGTTAGATATGAATCTGATAAAATACACGCTAAGTCCTGATAATTTAACTTTAACTGAAACTTATACGACCCCGTTATACTTAAATAAAAGCGACCGGGAAAAAGTGACGCCTTTTCTAAAAACAACGCCTAAGGTATATACTTGGGAAAAGTCTCATTTCAAATAAAAAGGCGTACTTCAAAAAGCAACTATGTCTTCTATTCTACGGCTTGTCCTTTGGCATCGAAAGACAAAGTCACTTTATTATTATCTTGTTTTAGTGTAAATGTATAGATTGTTTTACCTTCCTTTTCGGTCTTCTGTATAGATTCTATTTTATAGTCTTTATAGGCTGAACTCGTCAAATTATCCATTATAACCATTGGGACATCATCCGCATGAACAGACTGAACTGCTCCGCTTTTTGACTGACCGTTTCCGCAACCGACAAATAAAAAAGAAGCACACAAGAGAAGAAGTGCAAATGGTAACTTTAGTTTCATATTCTTTCCTTTTTAATCTTATTATCTTGTAACAAATCACACAAAGGAAAGTTTTTTCCGGTTTCTATTAAAAAAAACGAAGACCGCGGGATTCACATCCGACGGTCTCCTACACTAACCCTTAACTTTAACCAATGAAAAACAATAATCAAATCCTTTTATTTCAAGGCTGCAATTGCAGCCGCATAATTCGGTTCGGTTGTTATCTCCGGAACCAATTCCGTATAGATAACCTTCCCTGCTTCATCAATAACAATCACACCGCGAGCTAATAAGCCTTTAAGCGGACCGTCTACCAGAAGCATTCCATATTTATCTTCAAAACAAGAACAACGAAAAACAGATAATGGTATTACTTTGTCAATACCTTCTGTAGTACAAAAACGTCCTTGTGCGAATGGTAAATCTTTTGATACTGCCAAAACTACAGTATTCGGGAGTGAAGCAGCTTCCTTATTAAAACGTCTTACGGAAGTAGCACATACGGATGTATCCAAACTTGGAAAAACATTTATTACTACATTTTTTCCTTTAAGATCGTTTAACGATAATTCTGTTAAATCACTTTTTACTCCTGTAAAATCCGGAGCCTCTGCTCCTATTATTGGTAAAGTCCCGTTTGTATGGACTTCATTTCCTTTTAATGTTACTTTTGCCATGTTTATCTAGTTTTAAGATCGTTCCTAAAACTGCCTTACAAATATAAGCAGCTTTACGTATAAAAAACAAGCCGTAAGAGAAAATGTTTCTGCATTTAACTTATTTTAATTACAGAAATTCATTACTATTTTTTCTTATCTTTGATACCAAAATTATACTAAAATGGATTGGTTTATAATTATCGGCATACTAATTATTATTGTTATTCAGATACTCTTTCGCCCCAAACAGCAAAGAGAGAATAACAAAGAGTTAGAAAAATTACTTAATGAAATGCAACATTCATTTGACCGCATAGAAAAAAATTTCAGGGAAGATTTCCGGCTGAACCGGGAAGAAAGCCGTCTTGCCTCAAAGGATAACCGTGAAGATTTATCCCGGTCGATGAATGAATTCCGTGAAACATTTGAAAGAGGTATTGCCGCATTCAATAATTTACAGCGGGAAAAGTTCTCCGCTTTAGACGAACGTCAACGCCAGCTGGTAGACAATACTGAAAAGCGGTTGGAAGAAATTCGTATCACGGTAGAAGAGAAACTGCAAAAAACCCTAAACGACCGTATTAACCAATCGTTCCATTTAGTGACTAAGCAGTTAGAGAGTGTCCAGAAAGGATTAGGCGAAATGCAAACGCTGGCACAAGATGTAGGTGGCTTAAAACGTGTGCTCAGTAATGTAAAAACCCGGGGTAATATCGGAGAAATACAATTGAGTATGCTACTAGAACAAATGCTAGCTCCGGAGCAATATGAAGCCAATGTACACACACGCAAAGGTTCCGATGCGGTTGTTGAGTTTGCGGTAAAACTGCCGGGAAAAGATAACGAGCGCGAATTTGTCTATCTACCTATAGACGCCAAATTTCCGAAAGATGTTTATGAGCAACTTCTTGATGCCTATGACAGTACTGATACTCAGGCTATTGAGATTGCAGGGAAACTATTGGAAACGACTATAAAAAAAATGGCTAAAGATATTTCCGATAAATATCTAGCACCTCCTGCTACTACAGATTTTGGTATTATGTTCCTCCCTTTCGAGGGAATATATGCGGAAGTTGTTCGCCGTTCTGCTTTATTAGAAGAACTGCAAAGGAATTACAAGGTTACGGTAACAGGCCCTACAACACTTGCCGCAATATTAAACAGCCTCCAAATGGGATTCCGTACACTCGCTATACAAAAACATTCCGGTGAAGTATGGACAATATTAGGTGCTATAAAAAAAGAATTTGAAAAAGTGGGCGGCATGCTTGAAAAAGCACAAAAAAACTTACAGACAGCCAGCGGACAAATAGAAGAAGTTCTAGGGACAAGAACCCGGGCTATCCAGCGTAAACTAAAGGATGTAGACACTCTGAACGATCGCGAAGCCCGGGCCATTCTTCCTGAAATCGGAAGAATCGAAGAAGAAGATTAGCATATTATCAATACACCTTATTTTATTAATACTTTTATGAATAACAAGATGAGTAAAGAAGAACATTTAAAAATGAACCGGCGTACATTTCTTTCTACAGGAATGGCAATTAGCGCTTTTAGTATTATTCCGAACCATGTATTTGCCGCCCACAAAAAAGGGATGGTTGCTCCCAGTGACAAGATTTGCCTGTTGCATATCGGATGTGGAACACAAGGTCTTAGTGAATTACGTTCCTTATTAAAAGCACCGGCCGTTGAAATTATCGGAGTTGCCGATCCCAATCGTGAAAGTTATAATTACATCCATTGGAGTAAATATGGATTACGTGATGATTTACGTGAATTAATGGGAGAACCCACTTGGAAAGAAAATATAAAAGGAATTCCCGGCGGACGTAACATAATGAAAGAAGTAGTAGAGGTCTACTATCGGAAAAACAGACCCGGATATAAAGGAAGTATCGCTTCCGCTGAAGATTACCGGGAATTATTGGCAACGATGAAAGATATTGATGCCGTAAAAATTATGTCCCCCGACCACTTGCATGCTTATCAAGCGGTAGATTGCTTAAAAAAAGGCAAACATGTTATTATGCATAAACCTTTAGGAAATAAGATGAAAGAGGCAATGAAAGTAGTAGACACGGCAAAAGCCTCTACTTTATCTACCCATATGATGGCATATAACGCTTTTGGCGACGGGAATATGGATCAAATCAAAAAATGGATAGATGCAGGTGCTATTGGAGAATTGAAGGAGATACATAACTGGACAAACCGTCCGGTATGGCCACAATATCCTGTTATTCCTTCTGACAAACCGGCAATCCCTGATGGATTCAATTGGGACCTTTGGTTAGGGCCGGCAGAAATGCGCGATTATCATCCTCAATATACAAATGCCACTTTTAGAGGTTGGTATGAATTTGGAGCAGGCGCTATAGCAGATATGGGATATTACAGTTTGTGGCCGGTATTTGACGCATTGCAGTTAGATTCCGCAACATCCGTAAGTACCCGGTTTTCACGCGTAATCGGATTGGAAGACAATGTCCCCACACCAATAGTTAATGATTATTCATACCCGATGGCTGCCGCATACCGTTTTGAAGTTCCTTATAAAAACGGTTCAGGAAAAATTACTCTCCAATGGTATGACGGAGGAATGAAGCCACAAATACCTCTGGACTATAAGGAAGATGATCTTCCTATCGAAGGAATGATGTTTGTAGGAGATAAAGGAACCATCATTTCCGGTTTCTTACGAAAAGATCCGGTAATACTAGGTGAAAACGCATCACATTATTCTAACATAAAAGGCTATCCTATGGCAGAACATCCCCGAAGCGCATTAGCAGACGGAACAGAACGATGGCTGCAAAAATGGATTGATGGTTGCAGAGGCAAAGGCAAAGGGCCCGGTTCTTTTGAGTATGCAAAAGAGGTTAATGAAACATTCAATCTGGGAGCCGTATCGTTAATGAGCGGTGGACAGAAATTAGAATATGATCCCCAAACGCGAGTTATTACCAATAATGAAGAAGCCAACAAACTGCTTTCAAGGAAAACGCGCAAAGGCTGGGAAATAGACTGACGTTGTAGAAATATTTAATTTATTTTATAGACTCGATGTTATCAAGAGCTATGCCTCTTTTCGTAATTGGCATAGCTCTTCGTTTTATGACTCTAAATTGTCTCTGTATTATCTTATTCTATTTTTCCAGTAATCGTGAGATTTAATAAAGAGCCTCTTTCATTAAAGATTTATTCAGCTGTAACTCTACGTATTCTTCTGATAATAAAGTCAGGGCATGAGATAATTTATAACATTCTATCTGCTCCTTAGTAATTAAAGCACAACGCAAACGAATATGATGATCTTCAAAAATTTCATCTTGGATATTCAAATCAGGAATAAGTTCTAACAAATTGATTGCAGATTGTTCATAAGCTTTCCAACATTTTTTCACCGCGCAATAATACAAGTGAATGTGATCATCATTACATACTTCCTTTTTTAATACATCTTCGATATTCATAGAGAGTGATTTGATTGATTAATAAAAATTAAAATGAATTTCCTCCTGCACTGGAAAGGTAAAACTTTGCCTGAAAGCAGAAACACAATACTATTTTTCATCTGCAAAGAGAAAAAATTCTTATTAAACAACAGTTTCAAAATTAGCCGTAGTTGTAATTATTTGTTGAGAAGCTATAAAGTATTGTTTTAAACCATTGATTATCTGATATAATACTCCATTATATATTTTGAGAGGGTAAGAAGTTCTTGGAATATCTTACTCAAATGTTTTCTTAAATTCATTAGGAGTCATTCCTGTCTTTTTCTTGAAAAGATTATATAAGACTGGAGTACTATTAAACCCAACCTCTTCTGCTATGGCATGTATCGTGTAATTAGGGTATTTTTTCAGTAATTCTATAGCGTGACCTATACGTAAATCGTTTATGTACCCATTCAAATTGGTCCCTGTATTTTCTTTTATCATTCTGGCAAAACGAGCATTATTCAAATGCACAATTCGAACTAAGTCATCCCGGGATAATTCCGGAGAAAGATATAATCGATCTCTAATGATAGTACGATTCAATTCATCAAAAAGTCTCTTGTTTTCTTTTATTTCTTCATTTGTACAATCTTCTTCATCCTTCAAGACAGGGTCAGTATCTACAAAGATTTTTTCTTCCTGGACAAATGGTGCAGAATCCATTATATCAGTATTATCAAATAACTTTGCGTTATTCATTTTCGTATGGCTCAATTTTTCATTAATGAATTTAGCCAACATCTTATTCTTATAATTGATTTGGCTGTTATAGCGCCACATTCTCCACAACATAAACAATGATAAAAAAACAATACACGTCAAGAATGCAAGTGATATATTTCTAATTTTCAATTGAAAATCTTGCTCGGCAATTAGTTCTTTCTTTTGAGTAACCTCATAAATCTTATCAAGTTCCAAGGCCGCATTTTGTTTATTTTTTTCATTAATACCTCTAGCGATATCTATAATAACACCTCGTAATTCCGCTACTTTTTTATAATCATTTAAACCCCAATAAGCATCTGCTTCTTGTTGAAGTATGCTGAGATATTGAAAGTTCAATGTATCCTGTTGTTGCATAACCGGCCTAAAAGTATTGCAATTATCTATTACTTTTCCGTATTGTTTAGAGGCCATCAAATATGGTGTTGAAAAGAATTTCCCATCAGGGGTACGAGAAGCGTCCGTCGACAAGTAGCGTTGATAGTATTCGCCTGCGCGTTTATAATCTTTATCCAGATAACAGAGATAAGCAAGTTTAGCATATAAATATGCATGCTGCCAATCAATGTAACCATCAGGTATTTTGTGTAAAGCTTTCATTTTCTCAATCAACTTTTCTCGTTTCAAACCAATCAACAAAGCTTCCTTATTCCGGTCATCATTCATCAGATACCCCATTTTTTTCCCATAAAAATAAGATAACATCTTCATCTCTTGTATATCCTCTGTATCAGACAAGAGCTCAATAGCCTGATCGAAAAAATCATATCCCTCATCTTTAAAAGACAATATCCTCTTATTTTCTCCTATACAAAAAAGTAATCGGCTTTCAGCCCCTTTATCTTTTTCTTTTTTTGCTAAAGCCAAGCCTTTAAGAGCGTACCTCATACTCTCATCATTTTCACTCAGAAGAATTAACAACTCTGCCAAATCAATCGTCATTTTCAATAAATGCTGCGGATCTTTCTGAGAGATAGAATGATTTCTTTGCATATAAAAAAGCCAGTTTATTCATATACATATTCCTATATGCCTTACTACGCAATTCATCTATCAGGTTCAGAGGAATGAGATTTCCAGTTTCAGCCTCATCCAACAAACTCAAAGCCCGTTTAGGCTCTTTGATATAAATATCCGATATATATTCGACAGTATGCAGAGAATCATTATTAATAGCTTTATTTGCCATTAAAAAAGGGGAACATATAAATAGAAAAATAAATAAAAATATAAAACACCTGAACTTCATAATTTTACACTTATGCTAATCCTCTTTCAAAAATACATATTAATTAAGGGAATGACAATAAAACACCCCAATAATCTAATTAGTTCAATATCGTATGTACAAATAAATACAACATATTCACCAACCTAATTTATCTGAATGAGGTAAAACGACAAGAATTATTTATTTAAATAATCCCAATGAAGAGGTTCTATAATAAAAAAGAGCTGTAAATTAATTTACAGCTCTTTACAAGTAGTGATTCCGGAGCGATTCGAACGCTCGACCCACGCCTTAGAAGGGCGTTGCTCTATCCAGCTGAGCTACGGAACCAGCCTTATTTGCGGTTGCAAAGGTAGTATTATTATTTTAATACGCAAAAATTCCAATTGGTTTTTACAACAAGGCAAACAATATATGCCATATAGCTACTTTAGAAACAGCGTTATAGAAAATACAATAAATAGATTAATGGATCAGAACGGATATCCAACGGCAAAGTGCCAGGCAAAATTATCCTTAAAGTTCGGCCGCGTAATCGCCCAACGCATCGAACCACGTTCTTGCGGATTATAGGCTTTCATACCTGTATCAAAACGAAGAAGGAAAAAGTCGAAATCCAAACGTAAACCTAAACCATAAGAGACAGCGATCTCTTTATAAAAACGGGAGAAGTCAAAGTTACCATCCTTCTGATCTTCGTATGGACGTATAGTCCATATATTTCCGGCATCCACATAAGCCGCCATCTCAAACTTCCAGAACAGTTTCGTTCTATATTCCAGATTTAAGTCCCAACGTATATCTCCCGCTTGCAGCGCAAATGAAGTAGTATCGGTAATTTCCATACTTCCCGGACCAAGTTCACGCACCGACCACCCTCGAACACTATTAGCTCCTCCGGAGAAATAACGACGTTCAAACGGCAGCATCTTGGCATTGCCATATGGGAACGCCACTCCCACTCCTACATGAAACGCCAGCTTATTACGGCTATCCAATACGATACCTTTCCCAAAATCTATATCACCTTTTATAAATTGGGCATAATTTATACCAAATAATTTATAACGGCCTTCCGCATCTTTTTTTGCTCCCGTGACACGTGACAATCCATTCAACAAATTACCTGCCATCTCAAATGAAGCACGTAAAGAATGCGTATTCCGCTGTCTGTTCTGCGGATTAAAATTATTAAAGGAATATGAATAACCGGCTCCCACTATAAACTGATCGGAATAATTATACAATGCCGTAGATGCGGGAAGACTATTCTTAAAATCAGCATCTATCTTCGGAAGATATACATAGTCTATATCCAGCAGTTTAAAGACATGCCGGGCTTGCGAGTTTGTCCGATCTTGCCAGATATAACTCCATCCTCCGGATAAGATTGCCCGCTCATACTCAGGACGTGTTTGCCTGTTGTAACTCACTTTCAGTTCTGTTGAAGCGCGTAATTTACGCCGGAAATTCTCACTTAAGAAAGGGAAGACAAAGCGAGGGAACAAAACGGAAGCTTCTCCCCCCAGTTCCCAATAGCTGGCTAAACCACTACCTTTATTGCCAGACAAAGACTCGTAAGCCCCCCTTATCTTTGCAGAAAAAAGCTCCGAGCCTTTAAACAGGTTACGATGTTGATAATTCAAGCTGGATGCAAAGCCAAAATCACCGGCAGAGTTTGTACCTTCCAATTCAACACCGACTCCCTGCGTTTTTGTAGGAGAAGTAAGAATGACACAATTCAATTTCATCGTATCCTGTTCTTCTATTTCCGTAAAACGTATATTTACATTCTTCAAGGCCCGCAATGCGGCAAAGGATGAATAAGTCTGCTCAACATTTCTTTCATTAAATCGTTGTCCCGGAGAAAGGTACACGCTCTTGCGCAAGACAGACGGACGAACGGAGCGGCCATTTTTACCATACAGGATATTGATGCCTCCCGTTTGAACCGTATCGGTCGGATTAAATGCAGCTTCCCCCTCGCCTGCTCCTATCGGGTCATAATCGGTTACAACCATTACATCTTTAATGTAATATTGTTTATGGGGACTTTCTACCACCGATCCATCTAAATTTACCTGACGGTAAGGCTTAAGCAGCATCTCCAAATCAACTATATTCTGATTAAAAGCACTATCGGCAACATAGGCCAGGTTATCCCTGTTAAACGCATAATACCCACGACGTCTTAACAAGGACGTAATACGTTGACGCTCTTTATCCAACTCATCACGGTCAAACAATGCGTTCTCTTTTATTAAAGATGCATAACCTTCCGGCGCTGATCGGAATGCGGAAGTCAACTTGGAACGCCGAGGAGCTTTCAGACGGGCGATACTATCTATTTTAGTGTCTTCCAGATTCATAGTGTAATTACGAATCCGATAAGGTTCATTTGCCTTGATATGATACGTCACTACAGCCTTTTTCCTTTTGGATGTATCGATGGAAGCAGTCACCTCCGCATTGATATATCCCTTATTTACATAGAAACGCTCTAATTCGGCAGCAGACTGATCTACAAGAGTAGTATCCATAATAACCGGAGCTTCGCCAATACGCCTTAACTGCTTATTTATCCATCTCTTCTCATTACGTCCGGACCAGTCATATACAAAAAGCTGCCATTTCATAAGGCCAAAGACCTTAAAGTTTGGCTGCTGACGAAGGTAAGATTTCAAATCGGAGGATTTATGGCTCTTATTATCAGATATTATTTCAACCTTATCTAATAAATACTCTCCATCACCCACATATTTTGTGGAGCTGCAAGAGGCTAGCAACATCACAAAACAAACAAAAAATAATATAAGATGGGTTCTATTCATCGTCCGACCAATTACGTCGCAAATGTACTGGAATTTAAATTATTTCCCGTACTTTTGCTTTGTAAAAAGAGTAAAGATGCTAAGTAAGAATAAAGTAAAATATATACATTCACTGGAATTAAAGAAATTCAGAAACGAATACAATGCTTTCATTGCCGAAGGCAACAAACTCGTTGCAGACATGCTTCCCGCCTTTGACTGCGAGTTATTGTTGGCAAAACCGTCATGGATGGCAACGCAGGGCGACATTCCCGCCAAAGAATTATTAGTTGCCGAAGACGAAGATATACGCAAAGCCAGTCTCTTAAAGAATCCTCAGGATGTTCTGGCCATATTCAAACGTCCGGCCTGGTCTATGAAGGAAATTAACCCCGATACCCAGTTAATTCTTGCTTTAGACGGCATACAAGACCCGGGTAATCTAGGTACAATCATCCGTCTGGCGGATTGGTTCGGTATCGAACATATTGTCTGTAGCATAGACACCGTTGATGTATTTAGCCCGAAAGTCATACAGGCCACAATGGGAGCATTGTCTCATGTAAAAGTTCATTATACGGAACTGGATAATTTCCTGAAAGAGCACAACAACAATTCCACTCCAATATATGGGACATTCCTGGACGGAACGGATATGTATGCTAAAGAATTATCTAAAACAGGAATTATTGTCATGGGAAATGAAGGCAACGGCATTCGTCCTTCCATTGAAAAGTTGGTTACCGAGAAGTTATATATCCCTAACTATCCGGCGGAACGGCAGACCACAGAATCACTCAACGTTGCTATTGCCACAGCCGTAATTTGTGCAGAGTTCCGTCGCCGTCATGGGGTTACCACTCAAAAGAATTAATCGGACAGGCACATTTTCTTTTATACGAACAGAGACGTTGAGCGCGTCCAGCAGAGAGAAAATAGATTCCTTTCGGGAAAGATTCAAATTCTTTTCGGAAGAAATTGAAATTACATCCGAACAGACCTGTCGGGCATCATAAGCAACCGGCACTAATATACCATCATAGAACTCCGTCCCGGCAATCTCTTCCGACAAAGGGTAAATCCCGGCAAAAGAACCATCATCCGCCAATTCCAGATAGTGCATCTTATATGGTTTCCCCCAATAAATATAATGAGAAGCTATCCGGCGCATAAAAATTACTTCTTGATGGAATCTGTCTTCATCTCCAGTACTTTCGTCCCGTAATTATATTTCATCAACGAAATATTATCCAGATAGATTTTATAATAACAAGAATCGGTGCTATTCATGCGGATATAGCCATAAACCCGTTTCACTTTACGGGTCGGCAATGTTTCCAGTATAGTTTCCGAATAACCATCCCGGACGATCTTATTATTAACCGTCAGAATCGTATCACCCTGAACAGCGCTTAAACGTATTTCCGGATACTCTTTCATCTGTCCGTTTATTCCCCATACATTCATTCCTAATACGAAAATACTTCCTGAGGAATAATCTTTCTCCGGACGAATATCAAAAACAACGCCATTAAAGATAGCTTTCGGGCTTAACGTCATGAATGGACGTCGTGGCCATATATCGACAGAATCGCGTGTTGAAGAAGGTGCGGCATCAGCCTGAACATCACCAAGGTTGGTAATCTGTTTATTCAGATCTCTAACAACACGGTCGTAGACCTTCATATAAATATCCAGATTTTTACCATACCAGATTAAGGAACTGTCATATAATGCCTGAGAAATGCCATGTTTACGAAAAACAGATTGATACAGTGCTTCTTTGGAGGCCTGGTCCGGGTATTTCTTATAATCCGTACCAATCATAGCCTCAGCCAATTGCATATCAACGACTACCTGCTGCATTTTCTTTTCAGAGAGAACACCGTCAGGAACTTTACTACATGCAGCAAACACCGTTGTTAGCAATAGCAAGACACCATATCTACGTAAACTATTTTGCATTCACCTTTTCGTTTTTTGAAAGGCTGGCTGATAATGTATGCCGGTAAAAAATGAATAATAGAAAAACGCCTACGCAAATGGAAGAATCCGCAAGATTAAAGATAGGACGGAAAAAGATAAACTCCTCTCCACCCCAGATCGGTAACCAGTCGGGCAGCACGGTTTGTATTAACGGAAAATAAAACATATCAACCACTTTCCCATGCAACCACGAAGCATATCCTCCACCTTCCGGCATAAAAGACGCCACTTGTCCGAAACTATGGTCAAAGAAAACTCCATAAAAAATAGAGTCTATAATATTGCCCACCGCCCCGGCAAATACCAAAGCAATACAGGCAATATAACCGAACTTATAGTTCTCTTTTACCAGTTTATACAGATAATATCCAATAAAGCCTACCGCAACTATACGGAAGACCGACAAAAACAATTTACCAATAACTTCTATACCAAAGGCCATTCCCGGATTTTCGGTAAAGTATATATAGAACCACGGGGTTATCTCTATACTTTCATGCAACTGCATGTGTGTCTTAATCCATATTTTAAGGGACTGGTCAAGCAGAAGGAGCAGTATTATTATTAACACTGCTCCCCAACCTTTAGAATATTTCATCTACTTAGCGCCTCCTTGTTTAGCTTCAATACTCAAAGTAGCATGGGGCACAGCGCGTAGCCTCTCTTTAGGAATCAGCTTACCTGTTTCGCGACATATACCGTATGTCTTATTCTCTATACGAATCAGTGCGGCTTGCAGATTCTGAATAAATTTCATCTGACGTTGTGCCAAACGGCCCGCTTCCTCTTTTGATAATGTTGCAGCGCCTTCCTCCAATACCTTAAAAGTAGGAGATGTATCAGCCACATCATTGCCATCCGAATTTGTAACGCCAGATCTCAACAATTCATAATCCTTTTTGGCAACGTCCAGCTTTTCTAATATAATGGAGCGGAACTCTTCCAGTTCAGCATCCGAATATCTAGTTTTTTCTGCCATGGTTCAAAATTTTTAGGTTCAACAATCACACTCTACTATATCAGGCGACCCAAATGTCACACAGTCCAAATATACATATTTATTATATACATGCGACATTTAGCCACTCTTTTTCTAAAAAAATTCAAGCCTTCTCTACTTTCACGGACAACTTGAAATCTTCAAAGTCCAGCACAGTAGCATCACTGATAATATCTACGATTTCGATGGAAACAGCCAATACCTGATTAGCTATATATGTATTATACTCCTTAACAGCAGTATCCATCTCTTCGGTAGACAGAATCGTAACGTTCACTTTATCCGTAATATCGAAGCCGTTGCTCTTACGCAAATTCTGGATACGGTTTACCAGTTCGCGGGCCAAGCCTTCTTTACGCAGACTTTCTGTTACGGTAATATCCAGGGCAACAGTTAAACGGCCTTCGTTGGCAACCAGCCAACCCGGAATATCTTCGGAGATAATTTCAACATCGCCACGTTCCACCACAGCGTCTTGTCCTTCTACTTTCAACGTATATGTTCCGGCTGCTTCAAAAGCATTGATTTCTTCCTGAGACATACTTTGAATAGCAGCGGCCAAACTCTTCATGATCTTTCCGTAACGCGGGCCCAGCTTCTTGAAGTCTGGTTTGATCTTCTTCACAAGGATACCGGCGGTACTCCCTACAAATTTCAGTTCCTTTACATTCACTTCATTCAGTATCAAATCTTTTACAGCTTCAATACTTTCCTGCTGATGATCGTCGACAACAGGGACCATGATAGTCTGTAGCGGCTGGCGTACCTTGATATTTACTTTACGACGCAAAGCCAATACCATAGAAGATACATCCTGTGCCATCTGCATACGTTCTTCCAGGCTCTTGTCGATCATACTCTCATTTGCAACCGGGAAATCGGACAAATGAACAGACTCAACGTTTTCACGTCCTGTTACGGCAATCAAGTCCAGGAACAACTGGTCTGCATAGAACGGAGCGATAGGAGCCATTAGTTTGGCAACTGTCTCCAGGCAGGTATATAAAGTCTGGTAAGCCGACAGTTTATCGGCAGTCATTCCACCACCCCAGAAACGGCGACGGTTCAGACGTACATACCAGTTACTAAGGTTATCATTCACGAAATCGGAAATCGCACGTCCGGCACGTGTCGGCTCGTATGCTTCCAGATAACCGTCCACATCCTTTATCAATGAGTTAAGCAACGACAGTATCCAACGGTCAATTTCCGGACGCCGGCTTATTTCAATATCCGGTTCCGAATAATCAAAGCCATCCACATTTGCATAAAGGGCAAAGAATGAATAGGTATTATATAATGTACCGAAGAATTTACGGCGAACTTCTTCTATACCCTCTACATCAAACTTGATATTATCCCACGGAGAAGCATTGGTAATCATATACCAACGCAACGGGTCAGAACCATATTGCTCAATCGTTGCAAACGGGTCAACGGCATTACCCAGACGTTTAGACATCTTGTTTCCGTTTTTATCAAGAACCAATCCGTTGGAAACAACCGCCTTATAGGCAACACTGTCAAAAATCATAGTTGCCAAGGCATGCAAGGTAAAGAACCATCCGCGAGTCTGGTCTACCCCTTCGGCAATAAAGTCAGCCGGATAAACAACACGAGTATCCAGCGCCTTCTGATTCTCGAACGGATAATGTATCTGGGCATAAGGCATAGCGCCGGAGTCAAACCAAACGTCTATCAGGTCTGTCTCACGCTTCATCGGCTTTCCACTGGGAGAAACCAAAATAATCTCGTCTACATACGGACGGTGCAAATCTATTTTCTCATAATTCTCCTTCGTATATTCACCCGGAGCAAAATCTTTATACGGATTCGATTCCATGAAGCCTGCGCTTACAGACTTTTCTATTTCGCCATACAGCTCAACAACAGAACCGATACACTTCTCTTCACTACCGTCTTCCGTACGCCAGATAGGCAACGGAGTACCCCAATAACGGCTACGGCTCAAGTTCCAGTCTTGCAGGTTTTCCAACCATTTACCGAAACGGCCCGTACCTGTACTCTGAGGCTTCCAGTTGATTGTATTATTCAATTCAATCATCCGCTCACGACAAGCGGTAGTCTTGATAAACCAGCTATCCAACGGATAATACAATACAGGTTTATCCGTACGCCAGCAATGCGGATAATTATGTACATGCTTTTCGATACGGAACACACGGTTCTGTACTTTCAGCATCATGCAGATTTCAACATCCAGTGTTTCGTCTTTATCTGTCTTTGCAGGATCGAACGCGTTCTTCACGAATTTACCCTGGAACGGATCATAATCGGAAGCATTCATATTCTTCTGGACAAACATCGGATCAAGGTCTTCCAGCAAATAGAACTTACCGGTCATATCCACCATAGGACGCTGGTTTCCATCCTTATCGATCATCATCAAAGGCGGTATGCCGCTGGCTTTTGCCACGCGGTCGTCATCAGCACCGAAGGTAGGAGCAATATGTACGATACCCGTACCATCTTCTACAGTTACATAATCACCTGTAATTACGCGGAATGCTCCCTCTCCCGGATTTACCCACGGTATTAACTGCTCATAATGCATGCCTTCCAGTTCCGTACCTTTCCATTCGCCAACCACTCTGAACGGAACCAGTTTATCTCCTATTTTATAATCGGACAAGTTCAGTTCGGCCGCTTTCGGACTGAAATAAACATTCAGCAAATCCTTAGCCAGCACGGCAGTCATAGGCATTCCGGTATATGGATTGAATGTCTGAACAGCTACATAAGTAATATTCGGGCCTACACACAATGCTGTATTTGAAGGCAATGTCCACGGGGTAGTTGTCCACGCAAGGAAGAACGGTTCTCCAAATTCGGACATCTCCTGTTTCGGATCAAGAATACGGAATTGGGCCGTACAAGAGGTATCCTTCACATCACGGTAGCAACCCGGCTGGTTCAATTCGTGCGTACTCAGTCCTGTTCCGGCGGCCGGAGAATAAGGCTGAATAGTATATCCTTTATACAACAGGCCTTTCTTATATAACTCTTTCAATAAATACCAAAGAGTTTCAATATAGCGATTATCGTAAGTGATATAAGGATTATCCATGTCTACCCAGTAGCCCATTTTCTGTGTCAGGTCTTCCCATTCTTTGGTAAACTTCATCACATCCTTACGGCAAGCGGCATTATATTCGGCAACGGAAATCTTTTTGCCGATGTCTTCCTTCGTTATACCCAACGCTTTTTCCACTCCCAGTTCCACAGGCAAGCCATGGGTATCCCATCCGGCTTTTCTATTAACCAGAAAGCCCTTCATCGTTTTATAGCGACAGAATATATCTTTAATGGAGCGCGCTATGACATGGTGAATACCGGGCATACCATTTGCAGAAGGAGGACCTTCGTAAAATACAAATGAAGGATGCCCTTCTCGCGTTTCAAGACTTTTATGGAAGATGTCTCCATCCTGCCATTTCTTCAACACCTCTTTGTTTACGTTCGATAAGTCAAACTTTGAATACTCGGCAAATTTCTTACTCATATCGCGTTATGTTTATCTGTCTTCTAAAAATGCCGCAAAGTTAGTGATTTTATTTGAATTAGACAATGATCGTTTTCCGCCTTCTTCTTTTAAAATTTACGGGATGTTTTTTAATCTGCCGGGAGCTCTTTACAGCCAGTCCTTTAGCTCCGGTTAAGCAAAAAGCCGGATATTATAAAGTATTTCTCCCTTATTATTTATACCTTTGATGCCGTATTTTTATTTATCCCACATCTGTCAAACGCTTATAAGACACTTGAAGAATAAGCGAACGACAACTGTCGAACAAGCGTTCTACAGTTGAAAAACAAATAAATATACGGGAATAAATTAATAAACAGTCACGATGTTTCATTTAAAAAGACGCGAATATGTGTGCAAGATATAAGCTGGCAAAGAATCCCGATCCGACAGGAAAAAACTCAAAACAATCATTACATCCGCGTGTAGTGCCTTACGGAACAGTACGAATCAAAGAATTGATGCGCGACATAGAGAGCCGTTCCGGCCTTTCGTCGGCCGACATAAAAGGCGCGTTGCAGGTCATAGCCGACGTAATGGCCGAACAATTGGACAGAGGATATAATGTTGAACTGGAAGGAATAGGCTTTTTCAGCGTTTCACTCACGGCACGTCCGGTAGCGGATCAGAAAGAGATACGAAGTGAATCCATTCATTTCCGCAACGTCAATTTCCGTTGCAGCAAATATCTGAAAAGCAAATTGAAAACGATGTATCTGGAACGTGTCCCGGAAAGTAGAGGCACTCTCCTTTCTTTTGACGAACGGATCAGCAGACTGATGGATTACCTGAAATCACATCATTATATTACTTGCGGCGATTACAGGGGCTTAACCGGTTGCTCCAAATACCTCGCCCTGAAAGATTTGAACCAACTGATACATGAAGGTAAGCTGGCAAAAGGAGGATACCGAAGCACAAGAGTTTATTCATTACCCTTGCCGGCAATGGAAACCTGACCGGCTGTATCGGAGAGATACGCCATCAACAAAGCAACTACTTCGGAGTAATTCTGGCGACCCGAAGGTATATTATTGCCTTTCAAGAACCAATTATAAACGGTATCTTGAATATCGCCGATCAACGGACTATAACGAGACTGCCAATAGGCCGCTTTTTGTTTATAAAGAGACTTGACCTCAGGAGAAACAGTTTCAACCCATTGATTAAACTCTTCTTCCGTAAGTAACTGATAAGCATTACCCAACACATAAGGAAAGAGAGAAAAATAACCGGAAAAGCGAATCTCCGGAGCAGAAGATGCCGTACATACCAAATAACTGTACAGATTGGCTTCCGCCTCACTGGAAATACCTAATACATGGGCCATCTCATGGGCATAGACCGACGGATATTGGACCGGAAGAAGCTCTCCGTTCAGATTGAACTCATTAAAGAAAGGCCCTATATAGCCCATCACTCCTACTCCGCTCATCAAGGGAGTGACCAGCATGGTCTTTGGATACAGGTAGCCGGCAGGCATGTCAAGTCCGAAACGGGAAACGATTTGCCGGTAGCCTTTCTTTACTTCCGTTGCCACCTTCGCAGTATCAATTATTTCAAACGGGATATAGGAAGCATTCAACGAATCGGTATAAGCGGACAGAAAGGATTTAAAATCTTCCGCGACATAGGGTTTATACTGAATCCGGTTGCGGTTATAAAAGTCTTCGCGGAAATAATTCAATCCCCACGCCAGATAAAACCAGACATATACCCACAATAGATATTCGATTATTCGCCCAACGGTAATCCTCCACGAACGCCTTTTGAGCAAAGCATAAACAAAAAAAGCGATTAACCCGATGATACTGCCATATATAAAGCAATCGCCTACAGAGAACGGAAAGAGAGAAGAGAAACGGGATAAAACAGCAGAAATATACGGATAAATCCGCCGGGCATAGGTTTCTCCGGCGGCAGGTGAACGCATTACGCACCATATACCCACCAGGCATATTGCCAGCAAAGACCATCGTATATATTTCAGTTGTATCTTTCCACTCACCGTCAGGATATATTCTTATTCAACAGCTTTTTTGCTTCTGTCTCCGAAAGGTTACGCCGCTTGGCATAATCCTTCATCTGCACCTCATCAACAGAACCTATCATGAAATACTGGGATTCGGGATGGGCGAAATAAATTCCGCTTACCGATGCGGTTGGATACATGGCTCCGTTTTCCGTCAGGCTAACGCCAATACGGGACATATCCAGCAAGCCGTCCAAGGTATAGTTCAGTAACTGATCCGGCAAAGAAGGATAACCTATAGCCGGACGAATCCCCTGATACTTCACTTTATATAAGTCGGGGATAGAAAGCGCTTCATCCGGAGCGTAACCCCAATATTCCTTACGTACTTTTTCATGGAGATATTCTGCCGTAGCTTCCGCCAAACGGTCGGTCAGGGTTTGTAACAACATGGCATTATACATATCGCCTTCGTCCTCATATTTATCTTTCAAATAATCGGCACCGGCTCCACCTGTTACAACAAACGCTCCTACATAATCCGTACGGCCTTCGCACTTGGGTATCACATAATCGGCCAGTGATTTATAAACATGTTCCTCTTTTTTCACCTGTTGACGCAACATCGGGATCGTTACATCACCCACAATCAAATTGTCTCCGTCGCTATTAGCCGGGAAAAAGCCGTAAACAGCGCGGCAGTACTCGGCCTTTATCTCAACCAGACGATCCAGCAATTTAACCGCATCTTTGTATAGTTTCATGGCTTCACCCGCCTTTGCCCTGTCTTCTTCCGGGAAACTTGCCAACCACGAAGCACGACAAGCATCGCATCCGTGAATCTGGGTAATCTCCGCAAAACGGCCGCCTAACTTCCATACACTAAAGAAAAACGTCCAATGGATGTAAGGAATAATCTCTTCCAACGGGATATAAGGCATCACATGAACGCCCATATCTCTGGGCGCTACAGGTTTATAATTTGCCCAATCTATCTTTACAGGATGCGCACGCGCTTCATCCAAAGGAACTAAGACTTCTTTCTTCTGTTCCATAGACAAACGCAAACGTTCATATTCGTCATTCAATCCGGCAATATATGCCTCACGTGTATTCGGATTCAACAGCTTTGCGGCAATCAACGGGTTTTGGGAAGCATCCAATACATGGATTACCGGATAGTTATAGTGCGGAGCTATTTTTAACGCCGTATGCAGTTTTGAGGTAGTCGCGCCACCTACCATAATAGGAATGGTAAGCCCTGCTTTTTGCATTTCATCCGTTACATGCACCATTTCTTCCAGTGAAGGAGTAATCAAACCGGAGAGACAAACCAGGTCGGGCTTCTCCTCTATCGCTTTCTTTACAATCACTTCCGCCGGCACCATGACGCCCAGATCTATCACCTCATAGTTATTGCAGGCCAACACGATAGATACAATGTTCTTACCTATATCGTGTACGTCTCCCTTTACAGTAGCGAATACTACTTTACCGGCCTTAGCCGAACCTGCGGCAGACTTCTCCGCTTCAATGGCTGGTTGCAGGATTGCTACCGCCTTCTTCATAGTACGGGCCGTTTTAACTACCTGGGGCAAGAACATTTTTCCTTCTCCAAACAGTACGCCTACCTTATTCATCCCGCTCATCAGCGGACCGTCTATAACATCTACTGCCCGGGGATATTGTTTCAGAGCTTCCTGTAAATCGTCTTCCAGATGTTCTCCAATACCTTTTATCAAGGCATATTCCAAGCGTTCATTCAATGACATATCCCGCCAGGCTTCATGCTTTTCTATTTCTCCGCCATCGTTTTCTTGATGCAGGTTTTGTGCATACGTTATCAATTCTTCCGCCGCTTCGGGACGACGTGCCAGGATAACGTCCTCCAACAAGGCACGGAAAGAAGGTTCTATATCTTCATAAAGTACTGTAGTGGCAGGATTCACAATACCCATATCCATGCCTTTACGGATAGCATGGTACAGGAATACGGCGTGCATGGCTTCACGTACGTAATTATTTCCACGGAAAGAGAATGACAAATTGCTTACTCCGCCGCTCACTTTTGCTCCGGGCAGGTTTTTCTTGATCCATTCCACCGCACGGATAAAGTCCAGCCCGTATCCGTTATGCTCTTCCATTCCGGTAGCGATAGCCAGTACATTCGGGTCAAAAATAATTCCATTCGGATCAAAATCCACTTTCTCCCGCAACAGACGATAAGCCCGTTCACAAACTTCTATCTTACGTTCAAAGGTATCGGCCTGTCCTTTTTCATCAAAAGCCATCACAACCGTTGCCGCTCCCAATTGCTTGATACGGGCGGCATGTTGTAGAAAAACGTCTTCTCCTTCTTTCAAAGAGATAGAATTGACAATGCTTTTCCCCTGCACGCACATCAGCCCTTTTTCGATCACTTCCCATTTGGAAGAGTCTATCATTACCGGAACACGCGCTATATCAGGCTCTGAAGCTACCAGATTCAGGAAAGTAGTCATTTCTTTAACGGCATCCAACATGCCGTCATCCATATTGATATCTATCACTTGCGCCCCGTCTTCTACCTGCTTACGGGCAATTGTCAGCGCTTCTTCATAATTGCCTTCTTTTATCAGGCGAAGGAACTTTCGCGAACCTGCAACGTTACAACGTTCACCTACATTTATAAAATTATTCTCAGGCTTTATCTCCAACAATTCCAAACCGGACAACCAAAGGCAATCCGGTTTAGCAACAGGCACATGCGGCTTCGCATCTTTCACCAGTTCCGGATATTTGGCAATATGGGCCGGCGTTGTACCACAACATCCTCCTAATATATTCACCAGACCTTCCTCTATAAACGGCTTAACATGAACGGCCATCTTTTCGGGCGTCTCATCATACGCCCCAAAACTGTTAGGCAGTCCGGCATTGGGATACGCACTGATATAATAAGGCGCGTTTTTAGCCAGTTCGGCCAAGTACGGCTTCATATCCGCTGCCCCGAATGAGCAGTTCAAACCGACACTGACGATATTAGTATGCTGTACGGAAGCCAGGAACGCCATCAGCGTTTGACCGGAAAAAGTACGTCCACCCTGTGCCGATAAAGTTAATGAAAGCATAATCGGCAAATCTTTTCCTTTCTCTTTTAATACCGTTTCGGCGGCTTCAAGTCCGGCTTTTACATTTAATGTATCAAAAGTAGTCTCAAAAAGAATAATATCAACCCCGCCATCAACCAACGCTTCCACCTGTTCCTTATAGGCAGTATATAAATCCATATAAGTAACGGCACGATAGGCAGGATCGCTCACATCCGGGCTCATTGAGGCCGTCTTATTCGTCGGGCCTATAGAACCGGCTACAAAAATTATACGACCGGGGTGTTCTTCCATAAACGTATCCGCTACTTCACGAGCCAACTTTCCGGCAGCCAGATTTATTTCACGCACGTAGGCCTGCATGCCATAATCTTCCATCGAGATGGCATTGGCATTAAACGTATTGGTAGCAAATATATCCGCACCGGCTTCCATATACTGGCGATGAATAGACTGTATCACATCAGGACGCGTAATACAAAGCAAATCGTTATTACCTTTCAGTTGTCCGGGAAAATCGGCAAAGCGTTCGCCTCTGTAATCTTCTTCTTTCAGCTTAAAACCCTGGACCATGGTCCCCATGCCACCGTCCAATATTAATATACGCTCGTTAAGGAGCTTCAAAAAAGTTTCTTTATTCATATATATTCTATACTTCCAGTATAAATAGAACTATCCCCTTTACACATCCAGATACAAGTCTTGGGCGATTCAGGCAAGGATTTCTTTCATTATCGCTTAAAAGCTCTGTCCATCTCCCGGCGGTCGTCTCGCTCTTTGATGGAATCACGCTTGTCATATTCTTTCTTTCCTTTGGCTATAGCTATAATCAGCTTTGCCAATCCTTTCTCATTAATAAACAATTTAGTAGGCACTATAGTAAAACCGGTAGTACGCACAGCGCTATCGATTTTTCGTAATTCTTTTTTCGTCAGCAAGAGTTTACGGTCACGACGGGCTACATGATTATTATATGTGCCATAAAAGTATTCGGCAATATACATATTCTTCACCCACAATTCCCCCTTTTCTACAATACAGAAGGTATCTACCAAACTGGCTTTTCCCAGGCGGATAGATTTTATTTCCGTACCGGTCAGCACGATGCCGGCCGTAAAAGTATCGAGCAATTCATAATCGAAGGTGGCCCGTTTATTTTTTATCTGTATATTATTACTAATCTTTTCTTTCATTTTGGACTATACTTTATCAAAAACTCAATCCCGGCATCAATAAAACCAGAATAAACTCTATAAGGAACGGTGTAGCCAATATAACAACCGTTGCTATAGAAACAAACTTCAAACGGATATTCTCTTCCACTTTCATATAAGGCCCTGCACCTTCCCAAACGATATACAGAGTATAAAGGATAAATATGCGGAGAAAAAAGAATTCCGGTAAAAGCATCAATATAATATTCAACGTAAACATCAGGGATGAAGAATATCCCACAAAACGTTGGCAAAGTTTCAAATCTTTTTCCCGTTTAAACATCCCTTGCCATATCTCGCTCAGGAAATAAGAACCAAGGAAAAATCCTCCGAAAGAGGAAACTAACGTTCTTATAGATGATTTCAAAGCCAGCTCTATATCAAACTCTTTCCGGGTAAACAGTACACCTAAAAAAGCGGCAACAGTTACCAGCCCTATCAACGGATACACAAATCGGGAAAGAAATTCTTCTCCTTTTTCTTCTTTCCTTGTCAACAGATCCCATGCCTTCGCAGGCTGAGTGATGATGGCAATTACCCACTGAAATATCTCTTTGTACATCTTTATCTATTTATTTAAAAAAGCAAAAGTATAAAAATACAAGGTATTTCCCTATTCTCCAATCAGATTATTAGTAAATAGGCATCGTAAATAAATCCGACGTAGTCCATATACATGCTGTTGTATCCACATTAAAGTTCCTCGGATAGTTAAACTTAAACTTCAATGTATCTAAGCCCGCGCTTTTTTCCATTGCGCTTGCCTCTTCCACAAACTGCTCCAGATCAAACGCTACAGGTATAGTATATCTTGAACCTCTTTGACCTTCCTCAACATTTCCTTTGGACGCGCGAAGATATAAATTATAAACCCTGTTATCACCGGCTTCTACAACAGCGCCCTGCTTCGGATTATAACTCAGATCGAAAAGGCTGGTTTCGCCGTCCACATAATCGCTTAGTTCTGTAAACAAGAAGAACCGACCTTTAAAATAAGCACAACGCAGCAAAGAAAACGAAAGAATGCGTTCTTTGTCAAGTACGCGTGTAGTATCCGTCAGCGACGGGGAAAGTTCCAATACACGGACTGGATCGTATTTCAGTATCTGTGCCTGATATTTTGCATATCCATAACCAACTTCTTTTGTGCTACAGTCTTTCACATAATCGAGCAGGCAGCAATCGCCGGCCTTCAAGTCCATAGTATCCATGGCAGTAGCATAAATGGCTTCACCATCACTTATATGTATACATTTCTCCGGCTCTAACTGGACAACGCCTATTTGCGCACCAAACTTTTGCTTATCCTCATCCGTTCCCATGCAGGAAGCCAATAGAATAAGCGAGATTGCCATACAATATAATTTCCACATCTTCATCTTTTCCCCTTAATTAGCCGTGCAAAGGTAGTAAATAATAGGGAGATAATTAAAAAAGGGTAGTTAACATCCTAAAATGCGAAAAGAATCTCCCAATAAATGAAAGCAATCCACATAAAAAAACCCGGATACGGATTTGTTTTCCGTATCCGGGCTTATCCCGTTAACTATCAAAATTACTTATTAATTATCTGTAGGAACTGTAAACTTCATCAAAGTAGGATCTGTTGAAGCCCAAGTAAATTTCGTGGGATCATCTTTGTTAATCTCTTTAACATAGTTGATAGTCACATAATACTCCTTGTTACCCAAAGATTTTTGTTGACTATTGAACAGATCAATCATCGTTTTTGCTT
This sequence comes from Parabacteroides bouchesdurhonensis, assembly GCF_900186615.1. Lineage (GTDB taxonomy): Bacteria > Bacteroidota > Bacteroidia > Bacteroidales > Tannerellaceae > Parabacteroides > Parabacteroides bouchesdurhonensis. Next base: position 2,216,902 of record NZ_LT896588.1, on the reverse strand, counting down.
CAAAAGCATTTACAACAACTTCACTTTTAGTTGGAGCAGAGCCTTCTGTGATAACAGAAGCTCTCAAGAAAATAGAGTATATCTGTTTTCCATTTTCGGTAGTAGGTACTTGATTCGCATCGTAAGATAAAGTCCATCGGGTCTCTTGTTTATTCAAAAATGAAAAGTCAGAATACAAGAACAAGATTCCTTTTAAATAAGCACCACCATAACGAGTATCTATCGGGCTTGCCACCGGCTGCTCTTTATCCATCAATTTTGTTGTATCTCCAATTGTAGGATTAACATACCATTTATCAACCTTTTCAGGCGTTGCATTTAATGCTACATAATAATATCCGTTAGTAGCTGCGTTCGCATTCTGGGCATCATCAAAATTAATCGTAAAGGAAGCCAGCACGCAGTCACCGGATGTATAGCCGGCAAGGTCTAAATTAGGAGAATAGATATTTACACCAGCAGCTGTTTCTACGATAGTCTTATAATCCTTAGAGACAGAAACAACCCCTGGTATAGCTGATAATGTTTGTTCGTTATTTGAATCTCCCAAGCAAGAGGTCAACAAAAGTAAAGCAGACGCTGCTGCTATTCCTAAAATTCCACGTTTCTTCATTTTAAATTTCTGTTTTTAAATAGTTGTATATAGTTAATTACTCATTTTCTTTTCATTTAGAAACCCAGACGAAAACCAAACTGCAAATTTACATTGAAAGGTTTTTCAGAATGAATCGTTTCTATATCACTGCCATTATCAAAATAATAAGCAGCTCCTACTTCCGCAAAAGCACTTACAAATCGAATAATAGGGTAACTTACGCCGGCACGCGCATTTACAGACCACAACCATTCTTTCATACGTACATGTTCCACATCACGGGAAACCTCAGTAGCATCCATAAAGAACTTTGTTTCCTGCTTCCCTGTCACATTAACTTCCGCCATACCTCCGGCTGCGGCATACACCTGAAAGCGTTTCCATTCCGCAATCTTATAAGCTACAGAAAGCGGAATACCAATAAAATGTAATTTTTGCTTTACTTTCCCATGATATGCCGTACCGTTTGTAACCCAATCGGAAGACAAATACGAATAATTTATTCCTGTCTGCAACGAAAAGCGATTATTTAAATAACGGCTCACACCTATTCCAAAAGAAACAGGTGTTTTATGATGTACATCGGTCTTGGGAAGCTCTTCATTAAAGAACGGAGAATTCAATGACATTAATTTATCTCCCGATAACGAAGCACTCTTCAACATATATTGCGGTACAGAACTTTCAGAGCCAACAGAAAATCCACCACCTCCTAAACCAATACCCCACTTACGTGTAGCAGGTTGCTTCTTTGTCTTTACAGGAGCAGCATCTGCTACTAATACTTGTTTCCGGGAGGTTGTTTCCGGTTGCAAAGAAGCAGAAATATCTTCTTCTACTTCGTTCCGCTTTTCTTCCATTGATAACGGAGCAATTTCCGCCTCATCATCCTTTATCATCGATTCAGCCTCAATGTCTCTCACTGTAACAGCATCGGCTAATACTGTTTTTTGCAAAGGCCTGACAACAGCAACATTCGCCTTCTTTTTAGTCTTATCAACTTGCGTAGCGGAAAGTTCCGGTACTTCGGCTATTGCCTTATTTTGTTCAATAATACGAGATTCTACAACCTTTATCTGTTCCTTTACCTCTGCCGCTACAGGAGCTTCAAGCGGTTTATTATTAAATATATAAACACCGCCGGTTACCATCAACAATGAAATAACTGCCGCCGCAGCCCAATAGCGTATAGTCCGACGGAAAGGAATAGAAGTTTTCCCCGGCAGCCGATCAGCAATAGCCTCCCAGTCACCCGGCACCGTATCCACTTCAAAATCTTCCAGTTTCGAGCGGAACAAGTCATCTAATATATCTCTTTCCTTTTCGTTCATTCCTCAATACAATTCATTAATTTTACGTTGTAGTAACTGTTTAGCACGCGTAAATTGTGAACGCGATGTGCTTTCCGTTATGTTCAACATTTCACTGATCTCTTTATGCGAATATCCTTCTATTGCAAACATATTGAATACAGCACGAAATCCCGCAGGTAAATCCTGCACCAATGCCATCAGTTCGGCAGCCGATAAATCCGAGATAACAGAATTATTCGGTTGAATCAGTTCCGCCGTATTATCCAGATCGGTTGCTTCACGTAGCACGTCCGACTTACGTAAATACTCCAACGCACAATTGACAAAGATCTTTCGCATCCATCCTTCAAAGGAACCGGATCCATTATACGAATCCACACTGGTAAATACTTTCACAAAGCCATCCTGCAGCAGGTCGCGGGCTGTTTCTCTGTCGCTCACATAGCGAAGACAAACTCCCATCATTTTACGGGAATACGTATCATACAACTCTTTCTGAGCTAACCTGTTTCCCTTCCTACAACCTTCTATCAGTTGCTGTTCCTTCATTTAGCAGTGTTTGAACGCCCTTTGCAGAGACAGTACAATATTATGATGTTATTAATTTACAAAACGCTGCATTCCGTATAAAAAATATTTCAAAATAAGTGGACTTCTCAGTCCACCTTACACATTACGGAATGTTTTCGCAAAGATACAATGTTATAACGATAAACTTTGTTAATGAACCCGGTTGCTTTCACTTTTTTCAACAAAGACACCGGCTGTCTAACTCTTTAGACATAATTATCCTATTTATTCAAGTACTTTTTAAATAAACCGTTAATATTATTTAGGATATTCGGAAAGATAATAATATGTTTCCTTTGACGGCACACTTTCTATATGGTAACGAGTAGACGAAGAAACACAGAATGTATATCCACGTTCTACTCCCGGATTCACAGGTAAATACAATTCATTATCCCGTATACCTGTCATTAAAATACATTTGGCCGCATCCATATCTATAGAATCCGTCAACGAATAATAAACCGTATAAGTAAGGTCTTGTATTTCGGAAGCAGGCTTCTGCCAAGACAGTTTCAGTTCATTACCAATCCGTTCAACATAAATTTCGTCCGGAGAAGCAGGAATAGAATCATTCAGCCAAGTAAGCGGAGGCAATTGAGCTGGATATTTATAATACGTATTCTTCAATTCATCATACAGTCCTTTCGTATTATTCAATACGTTGGCACAACGGAAGAATGCACAACCGGCAGCTCCAAAATAACGACTGTAATCAATTTGATCCGTTATATCATTTATTGCCCAGTCCGCTTCATTCTTTTCCATGCGATAAGCACCGAGACCGGGGACTACCAAACGACCATTGCCGTTTTCCACCCAATTATCCACAAAGGGGAAAAAGTTATCATGCAAATAATACATCATAGGCACAATCATATCCTGTTTACCCTGTTGCAACCATTTCTTAGGATCTTGAAACACACTCTCATAAGCTGTCCATCCGGCGTTAGGAACTTGAGGTATGCGGTTATACTTACCCAGCGGAGAACTACTAACCTGCACCCAAGGCTTTGCCTGTTTTATCCAATCGTAGATACGAACTACCATACGGTTGATATTGTTACGCCTCCAATCCGACAAATCCTCCTTTTTCGCATATTTCTTATAAATACTTTTATCAGGAAAACGATTTGCCTGTTCCGGGTAGCGTATATAGTCAAAGTGGATACCATCAATATCATAATTATTCACGATCTCCTTAACCAGAGACAAAATATAATCAGCTGTTTCCGGGACACCAGGATCAAGATACCATTCCCCATTATGCCGTTTACATAATTTAGGATAGTGCTTTACAACGGAGAGTTTTCCCTGTTCTTTCACACTCTTATCGGTTCCAAGCGGAAATGTCACAAACCAGGCATGACATTCCATACCTCGTTTGTGACATTCTTCTATAGCAAATGCCAAGGGATCATAGCCCGGCATTACACCTTGTTTACCTGAAAAAACTTTACTTGCCGGTTCTATTGCAGAACGGTAAATGACATCACCACGCAAACGAACTTGCAAAAAGACAGTATTAAAATTAGCTTCCTGCAAACGATCCAAAATATCGCAAAGTTCTTGTTGCTGGGCTTTCATTCCTGCCGGAGTTGCCGCCGGACGATGAGGCCAATCCAATCCATATACAGTAGTAAGCCAGATGGCACGAATTTCATGTTTAGGCAGTTTTATCGCCAACGCGCCTTGTCCCCATATTACCAACAACAATAACCAACAATATCTTTTCATTTGCACACTCTCTACTTAGCGCGCGAATTTAGCAATTTTTGGAGAACAACAGGTTCATCTGTTGTAATAAAATCTACTTCGTCATTAATCAGTTCTTTCATCAAACCTTCTTCGTCCACAGTCCAGACGTTGACAGTCAAGCCCAGTTTCTTAGCCTCCGGAATCCATTCAGGATGTTTCTTAAAAACATTATAATGATAATCCAAGCCACTAAAACCTAAATCTTTTAATTCCTTAGGCGATAATTCACCATTCAAATAAGCCACTTTCGCTTTTGGAGCAACACGAATAAGTTCCTTTCCCGCATCCAGACTAAAAGTAATATATTCGGTTTTCTTCGCTAATTTCTTATTATTAATCATATCAACTACCATACGTGCAGCCTCACGATTACGCTCCGGTGTAGCATGGACTTTCAATTCAAAGATTAATTTTGTATTCTTTAAAGTCTTCGCTTTATCCAGATATTGTTCCAACGTAGGCAATGTTTCTCCGTTAGGCAGTTTCATATCCTTTATCTGGTCATAGGTAGCTTTCTGGATATTTACACCCTGAATGTCATTATCATGGTGAACAACAGGAACATTGTCGGCAGTCAGGTGAACATCAAATTCAGAACCGTAAGCCTTAATCTGGTCTGCTAATTCTAACGAACGAATCGAGTTCTGGGCAGAACCTTCCGTTTTCCAATACCCTCTATGGGCAATCACTTTTGTTTTGTTCTTTGCTACTGCCGGTAATGCCATCAAAGCACAAAGCAACACAATAAAGGTAGTTTTTAATCTCATGGTAATAAATAGAATAATATTAGTTAAACAAAAAAAGCACTACCTCAAAAACAAACAGTCATTTGAGGTAGCATCCAATACTTATTTTCCGGTTTCAGACAAATACCGTTCAGCTTCAATAGCAGCCTTACAGCCACTTCCCGCCGCGGTAATAGCCTGCCGATAAAGAGGGTCTGCTACGTCTCCGGCAGCAAATACACCCGGAACATTCGTACGAGGTGTTCCTTCTATCGTCTTTATATAGCCTGTTTCATCCGTATCCAACCATTGTTTAAATATATCAGAATTAGGTTTATGACCTATAGCCAGGAAAAAGCCGTCGATAGCAATATCCACCTTTTCTTCATCCGGCTGCCCCATACGTTTCACCAGATGAGCGCCCTCTACCCCGCTTTCGCCAAATAGTCCAACTGTATTATGTTCAAACAATACAATAATATTAGGGGTATTTAAAACACGTTCCTGCATCACCTTTGAAGCGCGCAAATAAGGTTTACGCACAATCAGATAGACCTGCTTAGCTAAACCGGAGAGATAAACAGCTTCCTCGCATGCCGTGTCGCCCCCTCCTACAACAGCGACGATCTTCTTCCGATAGAAGAATCCATCACATGTAGCACAAGCAGACACACCCATACCTGCATACTTATGTTCATCGGGCAATCCCAGATATTTAGCCGTTGCTCCGGTTGCTATAATCAAAACCTCTGTTTCTATTTCTTTCTCCGCATCAATAGTAATTTTATAAGGAGCGGCAGAAAGATCTGCGGCGGTTGCTATACCCATACGGATATCTGCACCGAAACGGACGGCTTGTTTCTTCAAATCTTCCATCAATTCCGGGCCTGTTATACCATTAGGGTAACCCGGAAAATTCTCTACTTCCGTTGTTGTAGTTAACTGCCCTCCGGGCTGTATACCTTCATAAAGAACCGGATTCAGATTGGCACGCGAAGCATAAATCGCAGCCGTATAACCTGCCGGACCTGAACCGATAATCAGGCATCGAACCTTTTCGATTGTTGAGTTGTCCATAGTCTTTATTATATTGATAATTTATTAATCGATATTAAGAAAACACATCAGCGGAGATCAATAACTTCCGCATCCGGAAAATCCGCTTCTTTAAAAACAAAAAAGGAATCCGGTTGGTTTACATCCGTCTTTAACTTACTGATACGTATTGAAGTAGTAACACCTCCTTTTGTTTCCATCACGATACCGACAGGCAAACAGGTATTCTTCTCTATTTGCAACGATATATTCTGGATATCCCCTTTCTTTTTCGGGGTCAGTTCAATGTCATAAGCCGATTTCCCGTTTGCAGCCGTACTCTCACCTTTATAAACCGGATTAAAGCCTTTTTTATATGACTTTAACAGCAAAACAGGATTCGTCATCTGCAATTCCTCTCCTGTCGGAACAGTTACATTCACTTCATCGTTACGTTCAACATACGACCATTGTGTTTTACCGTCAAACCAAGTACGCATACCAGGGGTAACCAAAGTAAACTTATCTCCTTTCATATTAATAACGCCTTCAAAGCTTTCCGATACCCCCTGCTGTGTAGAACGGGTATGGATTGAAAAGGTTGCTTCTATACCATTCGACTTATCGTAAGCAACCGTTGCTTTTCCCAAAATATCATTTACATTCTGGGCATAGCAGCTACTGCCAAACAATACAGCCAACACGATTATCAATAGTGCAAGCAACTGTAATACAAGATAAGCACGTACACAGAAGCGAACTACATTCTGTTTCTTTTCCGATTCCATCCTTTTATTTTAACGAATTCAACAACTGCTCCAAATTATATTCATCCTGAATCAGTACTTGACGCGCCTTACTTCCCTCAAACGGGCCTACAATACCCGCCGCTTCCAATTGGTCCATCAAGCGTCCGGCACGATTATAACCGATAGCAAACTTACGCTGTATAAGCGAAGTAGATCCTTGCTGTTGAATAACAATCAAACGGGCTGCTTCATCAAACAACGGATCACGGTCTGACAGGTCTACAGCTCCCGGAACTTTTTCACCATCGCTCTCTCCCACATATTCAGGCAACAGGAACGCCGTAGGATAGCCGGGTTGCTCTCCAATAAAAGAAGCAATCTGTTCCACCTCCGGTGTATCTACAAAAGCGCACTGTACACGTGTCATATCATTTCCTTGCGAGAACAATAAATCTCCACGCCCTATCAATTGATTCGCACCGGGAGAATCCAGAATAGTACGGGAGTCAATCATGGATGAAACCCGGAATGCTACACGGGCAGGGAAATTCGCCTTAATCGTTCCCGTAATAATATTTGTAGACGGACGTTGCGTTGCAATAATCATGTGGATACCTACAGCACGCGCTTTTTGGGCAATACGTGCAATGGGCAGCTCTATCTCTTTACCTGCCGTCATTATCAAATCGCCGAACTCGTCGATAATAACAACGATATAAGGCATAAATTTATGTCCCTTTTCAGGGTTCAAACGACGACTGATAAATTTAGCATTATATTCTTTTATATTACGGGTATGTGCCTTCATCAATAAATCATAACGATCATCCATCTCCTTACAAAGTGAGTTCAGTGTCTGGATTACCTTGGTAAAGTCTGTAATAATAGCTTTATCGGCATCCGGCAACTTTGCCAGATAATGACGCTCAATTTCCGAATATATGCTAAATTCAACCATTTTAGGGTCTACCATCACAAACTTCAATTCAGAAGGGTGTTTCTTATATAAGAGTGATGTTATAACGGCATTCAATCCAACGGATTTACCCTGTCCCGTAGCACCGGCAACCAGCAAGTGGGGCATTTTGCACAGATCGAACATAAATATTTCATTGGTAATAGTCTTGCCCAATGCTACCGGTAAATCATATTTACTTTCCTGAAACTTGCGGGACGCGATAATAGATTGCATAGAAACAATCTGCGGGTCTTTATTCGGAACTTCAATACCTATAGTTCCCTTACCCGGCATTGGGGCGATAATACGAATACCCAAAGCAGAAAGGCTTAAAGCGATATCATCCTCCAGGTTACGTATCTTTGATATACGCACACCCGTATCCGGGATCACTTCATATAAAGTAATAGTTGGTCCTACCGTTGCCTTAATGGAAGCAATACTGATACCAAAACTCTCCAGCGTCTGCTTGATACGTTTCTGGTTGGCCGTTTGTTCTTCCATATCGACCTGCTGATCTCCTAAATCATACTTTTTCAACAAATCGATAGTGGGATAACGATAGTGGGATAAATCTAATTTCGGATCATATTCGCCCAGCGCAGAACCATCATACACCTCATCATCCCCGGCAGCCACTTCTATGGTAAAGGCCGTATTATCGGCATCATCATCCGTATTATTATCGGCATCGCCGGATTCCGCTTCCTGTTTTTGAGGGATCTCATATTCTTCGTCACAGGGAACAGTCACCTCAAAAGTATTATCGTCTTCCGTTGACGTATAGACCTCTTTATTCTGCTCATCCAATTCAGATTCGGCATCAGCCAATTCTTTCTCCGTATCAAACAGCTCTTCATCCATTTCAGGCATAGCATCCGGTTGATCGGAAACGGAAGCAATATCTTGCTCCTGTTCATATTCGTCGGAATCTTCTTCCGAATTATTTTTCTTCAGGCGCTTTTTCAACCAATTAAAGGACAGAAAACTTTGTAAAAGAGGAATCGTCCGTTTACTGGTAAAAATAGCTATGATAAGAAAGATTCCGGTCAATAACAATATTGTTCCCGGAATACCTATATTATTAATCATCATCTCCGAAAGATAGTAGCCATGCTGCCCTCCCAGATAGATAAAGGTATCTTCATATCCCTTTATAAAGACAAAAGCAAAAAAGAGAGAGCCCCAAAGCAACCAGGCAGAACAAAACAAAAAGCGTTTTAATAGAGAAACACGGTTCAGGTTCATCAGCTTAGCCCCTATTGAGCCCAGAAAGAACAGTATCATAAAAGAAGAGATTCCAAACCAGCGGTTCATCAGCAAATCCGCGAGATAAGCCCCCCTTGCTCCTGTCCAGTTTTCTACAGAGCCCCGGTTCGTTACCAAATCAGACAAAGGTATATTTTCTATTTTGCTCTGATCCGCACCACCTGTAAAGAAAAAAGAGATAAGGGCCAGCCCTATATAAATCGTAACGATAGAAATAACCAAACCTGTGATAAAACGGGTACGTTCATTCCGGAAGAACGCTTTCACCTCTCCAAGCTTACTTTCTCCGTTATTGCTTTGCTTCGTCGTAGTTGTTTTCTTTGCCATATATTGCTTTTCATTTAACATCCGGGAGAAGAGTGGCTATCCTCTCCCATCTTAACAATTTGCAAATATAAACAGAATTATCGAGTATCTTTTCACAAACCACGTCTAAAAAAACTCGCACAATAAAACAGCCAGTTTAAGCGGCAGAAGCACAAAGCATAGCTTCTTTCAGCGTATTTATCAGCTCTTTTTAGCACCGTACATCATACATTGTAAGAAAAAACATCGCAATAATTAATAGGCCGACCTGTATCATTCCATAAGCCGACAGTCGTCAACCTATAAGCCGACATATGTGGTTCTATAGACCGACCTATGTCGGCCTATTAAATATACAGGACAAAACAGCTAACAAGTGCGATGTTTAAAAGAAGCTTTATATAACTCCTTAAACAAGACTATACATCTATAAATTAATAGGACGTAACCTGTTTTCACAAAAGGAATACCGCTCGTATCACAATATTTGCTACTTTTGCACATTATTATTGCAGGAAACTAGAACAGGCATGGGAAAAGAAAAAGAGAATAATCCTATATATGAACGAAACACGCTGGAATTTGTTACTGTTGCATTAGAGTATTGCAGTTTCATTGAAACAACCAGGCGATTCGGACTTTATGAATTTGTAGATAAATCCGTAAAATTACTACCCTTGTTGTATCTGAAAGCGACCTTATTACCTGAGGTTGAACAGAATGAAGATGTAGAACTCGAATTTTCCGTTACAGAAGATATGTACGAGTCTGTTCGTAACCAGATGGCCGGTTTATTAGGTGAAAAAGATTCATATCTGGAAACTTTCCATCCGGATATGCAATACAGCGATGCCCCTATTGCTGCGTTTATCTCTGAAAACCTGGCAGACGTATATCAAGATACCGGTAATTTTATTTCTTTATTCAAACAAGAAAATGAAGAGGTAATGCGCGAGGCTATCGCCCTGTGCCGTACAAATTTCCGCGAATATTGGGGACAACAATTATTAAACGCTTTGAAAGCTCTTCACACCGTGCGATACGAAGATGAAGAGAACTTAGAAATGAACAACGAATGATACAACAATATACACATACGATAAAGAAAGAAGACATTGCAGCCCTTCCTATAGAAGAATTTAAAGGCCGGATATACGTGATAGACACAGCGGCCGAAGCCAATAAAGCGGTGGAATATCTGCTAAAATATCCGAAAGTAGGATTCGATACGGAAACACGTCCCAGCTTTAAGAAAGGGCAACATTATAAAATATCGTTGATGCAAATATCAACAGAAGATACTTGCTTCCTGTTCCGGTTAAACCGCATTGATATACCGGAGCCTTTGGAGTATTTTCTACGCACTGAAGATACGATGAAAATTGGTTTGTCATTACGTGACGACTTTGCAGCTATGAGAAAGCGTACCAGCGTAGAACCGACAAACTTTCTTGATTTACAGAAGTTCGTAGGAAAGTTCGGCATTGAAGATGCCAGCCTTCAAAAGATATATGCGATCCTGTTCAGTAAAAAAATATCGAAAGGGCAACGTCTTACCAACTGGGATGCCGATGTTCTAACCGATTCGCAGAAGAAATACGCGGCGTTGGACGCTTGGGCCTGTCTCCAAATATATAACTTATTGAATGAAGCATAAATGAATTATTGTAAAGTTTTTCTTAAACCGAAAAAAGAGGAATCGTTATTACGTTTTCATCCGTGGGTATTTTCCGGTGCTATTCAGTCTATCGAAGGTAAACCGGAAGAAGGCGATCTGGTAGAAGTATACGGAACAAACCAACGTTTCCTGGCCATTGGGCATTACCAAATAGGAAGTATAGCCGTACGTGTACTATCATTCAAGCCTGTGGTTATTGATAATGATTTCTGGACGGAACGCATTCGTGTTGCTTATTCAATTCGCAAGTCATTGAAACTGGCTGAGGTAGACAACAACAATACATACCGCCTGATTCATGGAGAAGGTGATAATTTGCCAGGACTGGTTATAGATATGTATGCGCATACGGCTGTTATGCAGGCGCATTCTGTAGGGATGCACTACGCCCGCCATCAAATAGCGGAAGCCTTAAAGGCTATATTAGGAGATTCATTGCATAATATATATTACAAATCGGAGGCCACTCTCCCGTTCAAAGCCAATTTGAATAGTGAAGACGGCTATTTATACGGAGGTGAAGTAGAAGACATCGCTCTCGAAAACGGATTGCAATTCTGTGTTGATTGGCAGAAAGGACAAAAGACAGGTTTCTTCGTAGACCAGCGTGAGAACCGCTCTTTACTGGAGCATTATGCTAAAGACCGTTCGGTGTTGAATATGTTTTGCTATACCGGCGGTTTCTCTTTCTATGCCATGCGCGGAGGTGCAAAAGCAGTGCATTCGGTAGATAGCTCCGCCAAAGCCATCTCGCTGACAAAAAAGAATGTGGAACTGAACTTCCCCGGCGATCCTCGCCATGAAGCATATGCGGAAGATGCTTTTAAATATCTGGAAAAGATGGGCAGCAATTATGACCTCATTATCCTTGATCCTCCCGCATTTGCCAAACATAAAAACGTATTGCGTAATGCCTTGCAAGGTTATCGGAAACTGAATGCTATTGCATTCGAGAAGATTAAACCGGGTGGAATCTTATTTACATTCTCCTGTTCTCAGGTAGTTAGTAAAGAGAACTTCCGTTTAGCCGTATTCAGTGCCGCCGCCCAATCAGGGCGCAGTGTACGCATCCTGCATCAACTTACGCAGCCGGCCGACCATCCGGTAAACATTTATCATCCGGAAGGCGAATATCTGAAAGGCTTGGTATTGTATGTAGAGTAAGGACAGCAGAACTTTAGCGATATTTAATAAAGGAGGGCGGAAAATATATACGGAAATATTTCTTTATTTCGTAATACGTTGTAACTTTGCTCACGCTAAAAAAGATGAAAGTATTATTATAAGTAAAACATATAAAACTTATTATTATGTCTAAAGTAACAGTTGTTGGCGCCGGTAATGTAGGTGCTACTTGTGCAAATGTTCTTGCCTTCAATGAAGTGGCAGACGAAGTTGTAATGCTTGACGTTAAGGAAGGTGTTTCCGAAGGTAAAGCAATGGATATGATGCAGACTGCTCAGCTGCTTGGTTTCGATACCACAGTTACAGGTTGCACAAACGACTACGAAAAAACAGCTAACTCTGACGTTGTTGTTATCACTTCAGGTATTCCTCGTAAACCGGGTATGACTCGCGAAGAGCTGATAGGTGTCAACGCTGGCATCGTTAAGAGCGTAGCTCAGAACATTCTGAAATATTCTCCGAACGCAATCTTGGTAGTTATCTCTAATCCTATGGATACAATGACTTACCTGTCATTGAAATCTTTGGGTCTGCCGAAAAACCGCATCATCGGTATGGGCGGTGCGCTGGATAGCTCTCGTTTCAAATATTTCCTGTCTCAGGCTTTAGGTTGCAATGCAAACGAAGTTGAAGGTATGGTAATAGGTGGTCACGGTGATACAACTATGATTCCGTTGGCTCGCCTGGCTACTTACAAAGGTGTACCTGTAAGCAAATTGCTGAGTGCTGAAAAGCTTCAAGAAGTTGTCTCTTCTACTATGGTGGGTGGCGCAACATTAACTAAGTTGTTAGGTACTTCCGCATGGTATGCACCGGGAGCAGCCGGAGCATTTGTAGTTGAATCTATCATCCATAACCAAAAGAAGATGGTTCCTTGTTCTGTATATTTGGAAGGAGAATACGGACAATCTGATCTTTGTATCGGTGTTCCTGTTATCCTTGGTAAGAACGGTATCGAAAAAATCGTTGAACTGGAATTGACAGCGGAAGAAAAAGAACTGTTTGCTAAAAGTGCAGATGCTGTTCACAAAACAAATGCCGCTTTAAAAGAGGTTGGCGCATTATAATCAGTCAAACAAACTCATTAATTATATTTTAAAAGAGGATAATCCGGTAGAATTATCCTCTTTTTTATTTGTGTAAGGATATTCCTAAATAAACACCTATAAAATAAGGTATCAGCCAAATACACCATACAATAATACTAAATCGATTAAAATGAGCTCTAGCTCTCTTTGAACCTTTAAAATAGGTCCAGATTGCCCATATAACATGAATAAACATTAAGAAAATAGCAATCAAACCCGTTATTGTATGAATATTATCGTGTAAATGGGTAAGATTTGCTATATGCTCCATAAAACTGGTTCCGATTGTATCGGCAAAAAGTCCGGCAATAAAGAAAATAACATGCCAGGCCCTCAACTTCTTCTGAATTCTTTCTCCCCATACACCAATTGTATAAAAAATCAAAGCTGAAGTTATAACAGTTATAGCAGCTATTAAATAATGAATATCTACTTGATTGAATACCATATCTATTTTATTTTCCGCTTTAAACAAACAGAAAAGGAGGGAAAAAAGTTGATAACTTTTTCCTCTCCTTTCACAATCAATCCGAGAACTAAATTATTTTATGATGCCGAGCTTCGAATCATTAACAAAATCAATGATATGTTGAATCTCTTCGCTCATTGGCACCTGATCCTTGATCATCAGCAAAGCATCGAAAATACTTGTATTACCTTGATAAATGATACGGTAAGCATGACCAATATGTTTGATCACTTTATCACTCATACCTTCATGTAACAGGATTACGGAATTAACTCCGTAATAGACTGTAGGTTCCTGAGCGGCAACAATATAAGGAGGTACATCTTTACGGAAGCGACAACCGGTTTGTGTCATTGACCATTTTCCTACGCGACATCCTTGGCTAACCAGCACATTTCCACCGAAAATAACATAATCTTCAATCATGCAATTACCGGAAATTTTACTTCCATAGCCAAATACGCTATAGTTTCCAACATGTGTATCGTGGGAAACATGAACCCCTTCATGCAGGAAATTACCGTTACCGATAACCGTTTTGCCCTCGGAAGTCGTTGCGCGGTTGATCACCACATTCTCGCGGATCACATTATCATCTCCTATTTCAACAATCGTATCGTCTCCTTTATACTTGAAATCCTGTGGTTCGGCAGCAATCACGGCACCATTAAAGATGCGATTCCGTTTTCCTATGCGCGTACCGCTCATGATACTGGCGTAAGGCATGATCTCACAATCATCACCTATTTCAACATTCTTATCGATGTATGCAAAAGGATGAACCGTTACGTTCGCTCCTAATTTCGCACTTGAATCTACATACGCTAGCGGACTAATCATAATAATTCAAATTTAAAAGTTATTACTCTCTTCCACCACCGACAGCACTATACAAGTTAATAACAGCTTGCATACGCTGGACGTTGTCGGAAACTTCTGTCAATTGTGCACTCAAAAGGCTCTGTTGAGCAGACAGGATTTCCAGATAAGTGGACTGTCCGGACTGGAACAAAGCATTTGTGTAGGTAACAGCCTTTTCCAGTTGTTCAATCTGAGACTTATCCTGGAACAGCTTTCTGTTAGTCGCATCATAAAGATGAAGAGCGTCACTTACTTCCTTACCGGCTTCGAGGATTGCCTGTTGATAATTCATCTGGGCAATCTTCTCTTCCGCTTTCGACACTTTCAAGTTGGCAATCAGCTTACCGTTGTTAAAGATAGGCTGTGCAAGGGAAGCCAATGCCTGGAACATGAACTGCCCCGGATTAGCCACCGATACGCCGGAACCATTCGTCCAACCGGCAGTAGCCGTAATATTCAATCCGGGATAAAAAGCGGCACGAGCCCGGTTAGTCGTATAATAAGCACTGGCTAACGCCATCTCTGCAATCTTCACATCCGGACGGTTTTCCAGCAATTGCAAAGGAACGCCGGCCATCAGTTCTTCCGGTATCTGCTGTTCATCCAGTGTACCGCGATCAATTCGCTGAGGGGCTTTTGCCAGTAATACGGACAAGGAGTTCTCTACTTCACGCACCTGACGCTGCAATTCGATCAACGAACCGGATACCTGATGATACACAGCACGCATCTGGACAACGGCAGCTTCCGTCGTCATACCGGCCGTCTTCATGGCTTCCATAACGCGGACATTTTCCTTATAGATACCGACAGTCTCGGTTGTGATCTCCACTTGACGATCAAGCATCAACAAGGTAAAGTAAGCATTAGCAATACCTCCGATAAGTTGTGAACGCACGGCCTGCTGTGCATATTGGCTCTGCAAATAAGTAGCTTTCTGATCACGACTTGCGTTCAAGAGCTTTCCGAACAAATCGACTTCCCAACTTGCAGCAGCAGGCAACGTATAGGCCTGTTTATAACCGGTATTTTCCATCTTCGTGATACTTCCCTGCGGAGCTAAATTAAGCGAAGGAAGGAATGATAAGCGGGCCGAAGTCAACAATGCCTTCGCTTCTTCCACACGGAGAACGGCAGCTTGCATATCGACATTGTTTGCCAGTCCTTCTTCAATTAATGCCTGCAATTTCGGATCACGGAAAATATCCTGCCATGGCAGGTTTCCCATATTAACCGTATCCGTCACCAACGTATCTACAGCTGACACCGGATCACGGTAAATGCCGGAAGTTTCAATCGTATCCGGACGGTCGTATGCTTTATAGATGTGGCAACTGCTCAAAAGAGCGGTTGCACACACCATATATATAATCTGATTCTTCATTGTCATTTCTTATTTTGTTTTTGCGTACTGTTCTATTTCCGTATTCAGGTCGCTGTTATCCAAGTCCTCCCATTCAATCGGTTTGAATTTCTCTTGCAAGTACTGGAATACCACGAATAGGGTAGGTACAATGAATATCTGACAAATCATACCGATAAACATACCGCCGATAGCAGCAGTACCCAACGTACGGTTACCATGAGCACCAACACCGAATGCGAACATCATAGGCAACAAGCCGACAACCATAGCCAGTGATGTCATCAGGATAGGACGCAAACGGGCAGCGGCACCCAAGACGGCAGCCCACGTAATGCTCATACCCATACGGCGACGTTCGAGGGCGAACTCTACGATCAGGATCGCGTTCTTCGCCAACAGACCCACCAACATGATCAAGGCAATCTGCATATAGATATTATTGGACATCGTACCCAGAATCATCTTCAAAGCCGGAATATTACCCAAAGCAGCCCATCCCTGCACGAACAGGAAGCTACCCATTAAACCGAACGGAATGGAGAGCAATACGGACAACGGCAGGATGTAACTTTCATACTGGGCACTCAACAACAAGTAAACGAATACGAAACAGAGCAGGAAGATCAAGCCTGTCGTGCTACCGCTAGTTTCAGCCTCTTCACGCGCCATACCTCCCAATTCGTAACCGAAACCGGCAGGCAGGTTAGTTGCAGCCACCTCTTCAATCGCTTTCAACGCCTGGCCACTGGTAAAACCGTCGGCCGGAGCGACCATCACCTTCAGAGAAGTATACATATTAAAACGGCTGATAATATCCGGACCATACACCTTTGTCATGGTAATGAACTGAGAAATCGGAGCCATCTTATCTCCATTTTTTACTTTGATATTCTTCAACGATTCCATATTCGTTCTCAAAGTAGGATCAGCCTGCACCATTACTCGGTACATCTTTCCAAAACGGTTAAAGTTGGATGCATACAAACCTCCGTAATAACCTTGGAGCGTCATCAGGATATCGCTCGGGCTGATACCCACCTTCTTACAGGCTGCCGCATCGATATCGATCATGTATTGCGGGAAGTTGGGGTTGAAAGTCGTCTGCGCAGACTTAATCTCCGGACGAGCGATCAATGCTGCCATATAATCTTTTGACACATCAAAGAATTTCTCCAAACTACCACCTGTCTTATCCTGCATGTTCAACTCGATATCACTAGATGCTGAATAACCCGGGATCATAGGCGGAGTAAAGAACAACACCTGACCATCCTTTATAATCTTCTGGGCACGCATGAACAAACTACCGTAAACAACATCCGAACTTTGCATAATCGAACGTTCATCCCAGTCTTTCAACTTGATAATAAATGAACCGTAAGAAGGCCCTTGACCGCCAATGAAACTAAAACCGGTAATTGCAGTACGTGATTTTACAGCCGGATCAGAAGCGATCAGGCTATCGACGCGCTGCATAATTTCCTGCGTACGTTCCATTGATGTTCCCGGCGGCAATGTCACAGCTCCCATGATCGTACCGGTATCTTCATTCGGCACCATACCTGTCGGCGTAACTTCCATGAAGAAGATCAACAGGGCAATAGAACCGATAACCGTCCCGAACGCTAACCATTTCTTCTGGATAAAGAACAAGACACGTTTCTTATATCCCTTCAGCAACGAGTCATAAGCCGCATTGAACGATTTATGGAAACGCGTGACAAACGTTGTCTTCTTATTCTCATGCTCTTCTTCGTGGGGCTTCAGGAACATCGCACACAGCGCCGGACTCAAAGTCAAGGCGTTCAAGGCTGACAAACCAATTGCGATCGCCATCGTCAGACCGAACTGACGATAGAACGTTCCGGCTGTTCCGCCCATGAAACTTACGGGGATAAACACAGACATCATGACCAATGTAATGGAAACGATAGCACCGCCCAACTCGCTCATCGCGTCGATAGAAGCTTGCTTAGCCGACTTATATCCCTGGTCCAGTTTGGCATGGACACCCTCGACGACCACAATCGCATCATCGACCACAATCGCAATGGCAAGCACCATAGCACAAAGGGTCAGCAAGTTGATACTGAATCCGATCATTGAAAGCAAGAAGAATGTACCGATCAAGGCAACCGGAATAGCAATAGCCGGAATCAACGTGGAGCGTAAATCCTGCAAGAAAATATACACCACGATAAACACCAGGATAAAGGCCTCCAGCAATGTCTTGATTACTTCATGGATAGAAGCGTACAAGAAGTCGTTGGCATTCATGGACACCTCGACTTTCATTCCCGGCGGCATTGTCTTCTCGGATTCCACCAGCAGGTCCTGGATATTATTGATAGTCTCGGTCGCATTCGTACCAGCCATCTGGTAGACGATACAAGCTACGGCATTATGACCGTTTACTTTATTGGAGAAGTTATAAGTCAAACGTCCCAACTCGATATCCGCGATATCTTTCAGGCGGAGCACTTCGCCGTCGGGAAGGGCTTTTACCACCATATTCTCAAACTCTTCAGCTGTCTGCAAACGTCCCTTGTAACGGATCGTGTACTGGAACGTCTGGTTTCCCTGTTCACCGAAAGATCCCGGAGCCGCCTCGACGTTCTGTTCAGCCAAAACAGTCGAAACATCCGTCGGAACCAAATGATACTCGGCCATCACATCCGGCTTCAACCAGATACGCATGGAATAGTCGGTACCCAACACGTT
The DNA here is from genome assembly GCF_900186615.1 of Parabacteroides bouchesdurhonensis. Taxonomy (GTDB): domain Bacteria; phylum Bacteroidota; class Bacteroidia; order Bacteroidales; family Tannerellaceae; genus Parabacteroides; species Parabacteroides bouchesdurhonensis. The sequence goes on along the minus strand of NZ_LT896588.1, from coordinate 2,198,256 downwards.
TGCATCACCGACACCGGGTACACGCTGCACTTCCGGGATCAAGTTGATCTTGGCGTAGTTTTCAAGGAACTTCTGGTCGTAACGGTCTTCCGCATCATACACGGCAAATACGATCAACATGGAGTTCTGGCGCTTCTGCGTCGTCACACCGATCTTGGTTACTTCGGCCGGCAGCAAACCTTGTGCCATAGAGACACGGTTCTGGACATTGACAGCCGCCATATCCGGATTCGTTCCCTGTTTGAAGTAAATGGAAATATCGGCAGAACCGTTGTTTGATGCATTTGAAGTCATATACATCATATTCTCCACACCGTTGATCTGGTCCTCCAGAGGCGCGATCACACTATTCAACACGGTCTGCGCATTGGCACCCGTATAAGTGGCCCTCACCGACACGGTTGGAGGTGCAATGTCCGGATATTGGGTAATAGGCAAGGTCAACAAGCCTAAGATACCCAGGATTACAATTACGATGGAGATCACCGTAGAGAGCACCGGGCGATTTATAAATCTATCTAATTTCATATTTTCTGTTTTTAACGAACGAATGGGAGTAATTAATTAAATGCGGTCTTCAGATTACCGTCATGCTGGTCTTTCAAAGCCTGATCGTACTTGGCTTTCTGCTGTTCCGGAGTAATCGGCTCGATTGCCTGACCGTCTTTCAGCTTTTGTACACCTTCAATCACGATCTTATCACCGGACTTCAAGCCATTCGTAACTAAATAATCTTTCCCATCATCCAGATTTGAAACCCGGATTTCCGTATTCTTCACTGTGTTATCAGACTGCAAGACGAAAACGAACTTCTTGTCCTGGATTTCTACCGTAGCAGACTGAGGGATCATAATGATATTATCCATTGTGTACGGGAAAACGATATTACCCGTACCACCGCTTCTCAGAATATTTTTATCATTCGAGAAAATGGCACGCATACTGACAGAACCGGTAGACTGGTCGATCACACCACTTACGGCATCGATCTTTCCTTCTGTATGATATAATGAACCGTCGGACAATTGTAATTGTACAGCCGGCATCTTCTCCAGCTGTTCTTTCAATGTACCTCCAGCTTTAGTCAAGCGCAACAATTCTTTTTCTGTCATGGAGAAATAAACATAAACATCTCCAATTTCAGACACAGTTGTCAATGGCTGCGCTACAGAAGGGCTCACCAAACTTCCGATACGGTACGGGAAAGTACCGACAACTCCGTTCGACGGACTTGTCACTGTACAGAAAGACAGGTTCTGGCTCGCACTGACCAATGAAGCTTCCGCCTGAGCTAAACTCGCCTTGGCAGACATAAGCTGGTTGACAGCTGTCTGATATTCAAAATCACTGATAATCTTTTGATCGAATAATGCCTTTTTGTTCTTTTCGGTCAAAGTCAAAGTACTGACATTTGCTTTTGCCATTTCAACAGCGGCTTTTGCCTGTCCTACTGCAGCAGCATACTGAGTCGGATCGATCTGGAATAAAGCCTGCCCCTTACGGACTGTTGCACCTTCATCCACACATAACTTCACAATAAAACCTGAAACCTGGGGACGAACCTCAATATCCTGCGTACCTCTGATTGTTGCAGGATAGGACGTTGACTGGTCACTGGTTGTTGAACTGACTGAAAGAACAGCAAATTCATTATCCCCTAATTTCATACCACCCTGACTATTACCACAGGCAGTAAACAAAGACATTCCTACTGCAAATAAAGATATTTGCCCTAATAATGTAATTTTCAGCATTCGTTTATTCATATTCGTATTTTAATATATACAATCAATTCACCCTAAAAGCGTTCATTTTTGGTCTTGGTAACTCCATTCACACTATTTTTTATAAAAAACGTACAAATGTAGAATCTTTTTATCGTACTTTCTTTGTTTATACATTCTTTTATATACTAAAAAACTATTTTATTTCATATTTGATGACAAAACAAATTCTATTTTGATTAAACGAAAATATATTCGTCTAAATCACTATACAAAAAGATAAAATTGGTTTATTCAATAAAATATTTTAAATTTGCATTTAAACAGATAAATATCATATCTCATGGAAGCTAAATTCTTAATTTCTGAAGTATTCAATACTTCTTGGAAATATACCAAATCCCAGATTTGGGTATTAGTTGGATTGATGATCGGCATGTTCATCATTTCATTTACATTATCTATATTTGCATTACCGGCAAGCGGATCTATAACCGGACAAATAGTTGTTAATCTCATCAGCATGATTATCTCGATGATTTTTTCATTAGGATATATTAAAAATTTATTCCAAACATTAGACGGTATTGAACCTCAATTTTCCGCATACGGACAGCAAGCTCGTAAATTATTTACTTATTTCATTGCAAGTATTATCGTAGGCATTACAGTATTAATAGGTTGTATCATTTTTATTATTCCAGGAATATACTTAGCACTACGCCTACAATTCTTTCAGGCTTTAATCGTTGAGGAAGATGCCGGAATCATTGACTCTATAAAACTTAGCTGGAAAATAACAGAAGGACAAGTAGGACAACTGTTTATATTAATGTTAACAATGATTGGTATTGCAATTATTGGTCTATTATTATTTGGTATCGGTATTTTATTTGCCACACCTTTAATCTACATGATGTATTGTTACACTTTTCGTAAACTTAATGCAATAGTGATAGCAGAAAACCCAGAGAACGTTTAAATACAACTAGAATATATGCAATTCATAATAATTATTGGGTTGCATAACATTTTTCACCATGGGTAATACATATAGAATTAAAGATATTGCAAAAATGTCTGGGGTTTCCGCAGGAACCGTTGACCGTATATTACACAATCGAGGAAAAGTATCGGAAGAGGCTTATAAGAAAGTTAACAAAGTATTAAAAGAAATAGACTATCAACCTAATTTAATAGCAAGATCACTTGCCCTAAAAAAGAGCTATCGCTTTATAGCTCTTATTCCTCTATTCGCGGAGGGTGAATATTGGGCGGAATTATGTAATGGCATTGATAAAGCCAGACAAGAGCTTTTTAGTTATAATGTAGAAGTAGAACGCTTATATTTCGATCAATATAACCAACAGAGCTTTGATGAACTAATACCAATTCTTGAACAGACAGATTATCAAGGAGTTGTCATTGCAACATCTTTTTATAGTAGTGTTATGAGATTAACTCAGCTGCTGGATCAAAAAAAAACACCTTATGTTTTAATTGACGCTTTCATTGATAAAACGAATTGTATTGCTTACTATGGCATAAATTCATTTGATTCCGGATATATAGCCGGACGGTTATTATATGATCAAATCAACAAAACTGATAATATAGTTATTTTCAGATTTACACATAAAGGAGATGTACAAGTAACGCAAGAAATAAAACGCGAAGAAGGTTTCCGCAATTATCTATTAGAAAAAGACTTTGGTGGGAATATTTATACTCTGCTACTAGAAGCAAATGATCCAAACAAGAATACAGCTATATTAGATAATTTTTTTGATAAACATAAAGACATCAACGCAGGAATCATCTTTAATTCAAAAGCGCATTTAGTCGCGCAACATTTCAAACAAAAGCTCAAACAATTCTTTTTAATTGGTTATGACGTAATTAAATCTAACACAATTTATCTAGAAAACGGATACATTTCTTATTTAATAGCTCAACGTCCCGAAGTACAAGGATTCAACTGTATACGTGCTTTATTCCGTCATATAATATTAAAAGAAGAAGTAAACCGGATTAATTACATGCCAATTGATATATTAATAAAAGAGAATATCAAATACTATAATAACTATATTTAAAGCATAAAATAGCCTTTTATTGCGTATTTTTTTTGTTTGATAAATAAATATTCTACATTTGCACATGTTTATGTGTCCGCACACACAAAAGACAAAATATTATAGAAAAATCACATTAAACTAGAAAACATGGCTAATTTATTTTGCGTAAAAGACAAAGTTGTAATCATCACAGGTGGTGCAGGTATTCTAGGTAAAGGCATAGCAAAACATTTAGCGACAGAAGGTGCTAAAATCGTTATCCTTGACCGGGCTATAGAATCGGGCAAACAAATTGTTACTGAAATTAAAGAAACAGGAGGAGAAGCGATTTTCTTCTTAACTGACGTATTGGATAAAGAAGTTCTTGAACAAAACAAAAAAGATATTCTTACAAAATATGGACGTATTGATGCATTACTTAATGCTGCAGGAGGAAATATGGCTGGTGCAACTATAGCACCTGATAAAACAATTTTTGATTTAGACATAGAGGCTTTCAGAAAAGTTGTGGATTTAAATTTGTTTGGGACAGTCCTCCCTACTGTAGTCTTTGCTGAAACAATGGCAAGTCAGAAAGAAGGTACCATTGTAAACTTTTCTTCTGAATCAGCTTTACGTCCTTTAACACGTGTTGTAGGATATGGTGCGGCAAAAGCCGCGATTTCAAACCTTACCAAGTATCTTGCAGGTGAATTAGCCATCAAATTTGGAGAAGGACTACGCGTAAATGCTATAGCTCCAGGATTTTTCTTAACTGAACAAAACCGAGCTTTAATGACAAATCCGGATGGATCTTACACTCCACGCGCTGAATCTGTTATTGCACATACCCCATTTCGCCGTTTAGGCACACCCGATGAACTATATGGAACAATCCAATATCTAATCAGCGAAGCCTCAAAGTTCGTAACAGGAACAGTAGCTATTGTTGATGGCGGCTTCGATGCTTTTTCTATATAAATAAAGAATCATTATAAACCACTAAAAGAATCAATATTATGTATTTATGCAAACAAACATGGCGTTGGTACGGCCCAAATGATCTTGTTAGTTTACAGGATATTCGTCAGGCAGGCGCCGTTGGAGTAGTTCATGCGCTTCATCATATTCCAAACGGAGAAGTATGGACTGTTGAAGAAATAAAAAAAAGGAAAGCTTTTATTGAAGAAGCAGGCTTAAGCTGGACTGTTGTTGAAAGCGTCCCTGTACATGAACATATTAAAACACAAACGGGAGATTTCCAACGTTATATAGAGAATTATAAAGAAAGTATTCGCAATTTAGCAGCATGTGGAATAGATATCGTTACCTATAATTTTATGCCTGTACTTGACTGGACACGTACAGATCTGGCATATACTCTACCTGACGGCTCCAAAGCTCTGCGTTTTGAACGTGCCGCTTTTATGGCTTTCGACTTATATATATTGAAACGTCCAGAAGCTGAGTCAGAATACACAGATGAAGAAAAGAAAAAAGCGCGTGCCCGCTATGAGTCAATGAGTGAAGATGAGCGCAATTTACTAATTCGCAATATTATAGCAGGATTACCTGGTTCAGAAGAAAGTTTTACCATCGAACAATTTCGTGAAGCATTATCCCGATATAAATATATTGATGCAAAAAAGCTCCGATCCAATCTTATTTATTTCCTTCAAGAAATTGCACCTGTAGCAGATGAGACAAATGTTAGCTTAGTTATTCATCCGGATGATCCTCCATATTCTATTTTTGGACTGCCAAGAATACTCAGTACAGAAAATGATTTCCGTAGATTAATTGAAGCTGTACCGAATAAAAGTAACGGACTTTGTTTGTGTACAGGGTCGTTCGGAGTACGGGGAGATAATGATTTAGCGGGTATGTTAGAACGTTATGCAAACCGCATAAACTTTGTGCATTTCCGCAGCACACAACGAGATCCGGAGGGTAATTTCTATGAAGCCAATCACTTGGAAGGCGATGTAGATATGTACAATATCATGAAAACATTGCTTACTATTCAGCAGCGAAGGAAATGTAGTATTGCGATGCGTCCAGATCATGGCCACCAAATGATTGATGATTTAAAAAAGAAAACAAATCCTGGATATTCCTGTATCGGACGTTTACGTGGATTAGCAGAATTGCGAGGATTGGAATTGGGAATAGCCCGTTCTCTTTTTTCCATCTGATAGAGACACACAAATACATAAGAGTTTTACGGCATTAAATAAGAGTTTCTATACTAATATTTATTTAAGCCTATATCAATATAAATTATAATTTTCAGAGATTTTATTCCTACAATTTATAAACCGATATAGTTCCGTTTATAAATTGTAGGTTGTATTATCATTAAAAGGAAATAAATCATAAATAACAGACCTACACATCTAGCTACCGTAACCTTTTAGTATTTTTGCAGACAAAATCATAAAATGCACATGACAAATAAAATACTATATTGGCTTATATTCATTATACTAATTACTATATCAGCTTGTAGCACTTTTAAAACTCAAAAAAATCACAAATCTAAGTTCGTAACCTCTACAGTTGAATTTCCTTCACTAAATATCCCATTACCAACAACTGATTTCAATTTTATTTTTGCTGATTCTATTAAATTAGAGGATATGTATATACCTAAAAGGAAAATATCAAATGTCTTTACTTTTCGTGAAAAAAGCTATGTCAGTGTAAAAGATTCCGCATTATTCGCAAATAATAATACAGAGATTATAGATTTGACTCTCATACCTAAAGAAAAATATGCATTTCCTTTACCCAATGGAAAAATAATATCTCCTTATGGTGGACGTCGTAAGCATCATTCAGGTACAGATATAAAAACACGTGCAAATGACACAATTGTAGCAGCATTTGACGGAGTAGTACGCATGTCTAAACCTTTTGCAGCTTATGGGAACGTAATAGTTATCCGTCATTATAATGGACTGGAGACGGTTTATAGTCATAATTCCAAAAATCTTGTAAAATCAGGAGATTATGTAAAGGCTGGAACACCTATTGCATTAACAGGTCGTACAGGTAGAGCAACAACGGAACATCTGCATTTTGAAACCCGCATTAATGGTAAACATTTCAACCCGAACCTAGTATTCAACATGGAAACAAGAGAATTATATCACAAATATCTTATCTGTAAAAAACAAGGAGACAATATTATAGTACAACAAACAGACATTATGCCACATCAATTAACGGAAACATATAATAATATGCCCCAATAAAAAAAGCATAAAGTTGTACTTTATGCTTTTCTTGTGGAGCTGGAGAGACTCGAACTCTCGTCCAAACGAGGAATTAATTTGCTTTCTACATGTTTATCTTCGCCTTTAATTGTCGGAGTTAAGCAAGACCGAAGCCACCCACTCAACTCTTATCCTCTAAATTTTCATCTGAAACCCAAGGCTTATTTCAGACTATCTCCGATATTGCTGCACCACCTGATCGGAACGCTTCGAAGCCACAGCTTCCGGGTGATGTCACGTCCTCGTAACTTTTACAAGGATTAAGCTTTAATCTACTATACTTCGATTAAGCAGCGAGAGCGTAATTATTTTCGCCAGTTAATTGTTTGTTGTCTGAGATTTAAGTGCAAGCCAACTACGCACTACATGCTTACAAACCACTTCTGCCCGCTGTCAAAACCGGTCAGCCCCTAATTGTGTTTGCAAAGATATAAAATATTCCCTGTTTCTAAGCTGTTTTCGCTCTTTATTCTATTATACCAAGTTCTCGAAACCAGTCTTCTGCTCGATCCGGCCACTCATTTATAGCAACACCTGTATCACGTAGACCATAACCATGCCCCCCCTTACTGTATAAATGCATCCAAACAGGTACACCCATTTCTTTCAAAGCATAATAATAATAAAGGCTACTATTAATATAGGATTTATCATCTTCTGCTTGTATTAACATTGTAGGTGGTGTTTCTGAAGAAATTTTTAATTCTGGTGACAACTGGAAATTTTCACCATCTAAATAAGCAGGATAAACTAATAAGCAGAAGTTAGGACAACAACTTTCTTTATCCGCAGCATCAACTAATGGATATGTACGTTTCTGGCTATTGGATAACATAGCAGCCAAATGCCCTCCTGCAGAAAATCCCATAACACCTATTCTCAATGGATCTATATCCATTTCCTCTGCATGCGCACGAATATATCCCAAAGCTCGTTGAGCATCTTGTAGAGGAGCTTCATGTTTTTGAAGCCCTTCACGACGTGGTATTCTATATTTAAGCAAAACAGCCGTAATGCCAAGATTATTAAGCCATTCACAAGCTTCATCTCCTTCTAAATCATATGCTAAAATATTATATCCTCCGCCTGGACACACCAATATTGCTGCACCAGTTGCAACATCGTCCGGTGCATGATAAACAGTGATAGTAGGTTCACTTACATTTGTAAGCCGAAGAACTGTTTCGCCACCTACTTTTCCTCCATCTCGATCAGCTTTCTCTATAAGTTTGACCGTTTCGCCTGGAGCTCCGTTTGGAAACAATAATATCGGATTATCCTGTGCCATAATAGTACCAACCAGACAAGTCTCTACAAAAAAAAGAAACAACCATCTTATTTCCATATATTATACATTTATAAAGTCATTATATATGTGACGAATATAAATATTTATTTGATCCCTTCAATCAAATAAACTCAATAAAACAACAATATAAATTTAGAACATCAGTAAACTATTTCTGTTCATAAACTTAAAACAGAGTATAATTACCAAACCAAAAAAGGAACCAACCTTTCGATTGATTCCTTAAAAACGGCGGCTACCTACTCTTCCACTTTTACGCAGTACCATCGGCGTGACGAGGCTTAACTTCTCTGTTCGGTATGGGAAGAGGTGGATCCCTCGTGCTATAACCACCTTAATATCTTTTATTTCTTAAACACTCTGGACTATCAATAAAGTCTTTTCAGTAAAACTCCTTTCCTACAAAACTATCATCCCACTTTCCCTTCTGAAAGTCTCGGGCGATTAGTACTACTCGGCTCACACATTACTGCACTTACACCTGTAGCCTATCTACGTCGTAGTCTACAACGACCCTTCAGGGATATCTCATCTTGAGGCTGGCTTCGTANCGTGTCGGGATGATATCTCTGTAAGTTCGCTCTACTTCTTTACTTTATTGATTCTGTCCATCATGTCAAAGATCTTTTCTCATTACTGAGTGTTGTGGAGAATAACGGATTCGAACCGTTGACCCTCTGCGTGCAAGGCAGATGCTCTAGCCAGCTGAGCTAATCCCCCCTCTTGGTTTGGTAGATAGTAGTTGGTAGTTAGTAGTTAGTAGACTTATCTACTTTAACTTCCTGACTACTTTTACTACTTCTCCCGGAGTGTAGTCCCAGGCAGAGTTGAACTGCCGACCTCTACATTATCAGTGTAGCGCTCTAACCAACTGAGCTATAGGACTGGCTTATCTTTTTCTTCCTGAAACTTTCTTTCCGCGGGGATACCGCGTCGAAGCTTCTGTTTTCTCTACTGGGTTGTCCAGTTTTAAGATCATATATAAATACATTACAACTAAAGCAGCACAAGTAAGGAAGTTAATACCTTCGTTACTATACTCGGTAATTCTGTGCTCCAGAAAGGAGGTGTTCCAGCCGCACCTTCCGGTACGGCTACCTTGTTACGACTTAGCCCCAGTCACCAGTTTTACCCTAGGCCGATCCTTGCGGTTACGGACTTCAGGTACCCCCGGCTCCCATGGCTTGACGGGCGGTGTGTACAAGGCCCGGGAACGTATTCACCGCGCCATGGCTGATGCGCGATTACTAGCGAATCCAGCTTCACGGAGTCGAGTTGCAGACTCCGATCCGAACTGAGACGTGGTTTGGAGATTAGCGCCCTGTCGCCAGGTGGCTGCTCTTTGTCCACGCCATTGTAACACGTGTGTCGCCCCGGATGTAAGGGCCGTGCTGATTTGACGTCATCCCAACCTTCCTCACAGCTTACGCTGGCAGTCTCACTAGAGTCCTCACCTTGATGTGTTAGTAACTAGTGATTAGGGTTGCGCTCGTTATGGCACTTAAGCCGACACCTCACGGCACGAGCTGACGACAACCATGCAGCACCTCGCAAATGGCTATTGCTAGAAAGAATGTTTCCACTCCGGTCCAAATGCGTTCAAACCCGGGTAAGGTTCCTCGCGTATCATCGAATTAAACCACATGTTCCTCCGCTTGTGCGGGCCCCCGTCAATTCCTTTGAGTTTCACCGTTGCCGGCGTACTCCCCAGGTGGATTACTTAACGCTTTCGCTGTAGAGCTTACTGTATATCGCAAACTCCTAGTAATCATCGTTTACTGCGTGGACTACCAGGGTATCTAATCCTGTTTGATACCCACGCTTTCGTGCTTCAGTGTCAGTGATGGTTTAGTATGCTGCCTTCGCAATCGGAGTTCTGCGTGATATCTATGCATTTCACCGCTACACCACGCATTCCGCATACCTCAAACATACTCAAGATAAACAGTTTCAACGGCAATTTTATGGTTGAGCCACAAACTTTCACCGCTGACTTATCTATCCACCTACGCACCCTTTAAACCCAATAAATCCGGATAACGCTCGCATCCTCCGTATTACCGCGGCTGCTGGCACGGAGTTAGCCGATGCTTATTCGTAGGGTACATACAAAACAGGACACGTCCCGCACTTTATTCCCCTATAAAAGAAGTTTACAATCCATAGAACCTTCATCCTTCACGCGACTTGGCTGGTTCAGGCTTTCGCCCATTGACCAATATTCCTCACTGCTGCCTCCCGTAGGAGTTTGGTCCGTGTCTCAGTACCAATGTGGGGGACCTTCCTCTCAGAACCCCTATCCATCGTCGGTTTGGTGGGCCGTTACCCCGCCAACTGCCTAATGGAACGCATGCCTATCTATCAGCGATGAATCTTTAACAAATATCTCCATGCGGAGCCCCTGTTTTATGCAGTATTAATCCGACTTTCGCCGGGCTATCCTACTCTGATAGGTAAGTTGCATACGCGTTACTCACCCGTGCGCCGGTCGCCGACAGTGTATTGCTACACCTCGCTGCCCCTCGACTTGCATGTGTTAAGCCTGTCGCTAGCGTTCATCCTGAGCCAGGATCAAACTCTTCGTTGTTAAATTGTTTTTATCTCTGCTCAGAATAACCTTGTTTATTGTAAGTATTGACGGTATTAATTTTTTAATACTTGTACTACTTTTTAGTTGTATGTAAATTTTTCAAAGAACGTTGTTTGCTTTCGTTTGAAAAGCGAGTGCAAAGGTAAGGACTTTTTTCTTTCACGCAAATTTTATGAACAAAATTTTGTGGAAAGTTTTTATACCTGTTTTCCACCGCACAAACCGACATATTGCTTAGATACTTCTAACCTCAGTGACCCGATACCCGGAAAACATTTCCTTCTAATACTTAAATTTAATGCCCTCTCGCTTGAATGCGGGGACAAAAGTAGTGTTCTTAAACATATACTCCAAATCTTTTGACTATTATTTTTACGGTTTTTGAAGCTTGAGAATAAGAACCATTGAAATACTGGAAGTTACAAAATAAAGAATTAAGACTTTCTCATAATTTTATCTTCACATTTAAAATAACCATCAAGATAAATATTAGCATCTTCATCAATCTCTACTACGGCAAAACTATTATTTTCCGGAAGACTCCCTTCTATCATCCCTTTCATTGTAAAATAATGAATTCCGTCTTTAAAACTATAATGCCCATAATGATGATGTCCTTGAAAAACAGCTATAACATTTTTACTTCGCTCTAAAATTTGGACAATTTCATCAGCATTTAAAATACAGACATCTCTTGATATTCCAGAGAAAGCATCCAATAATTGATGAACAAAAATAATAACCGGATATTTACTATTCTCCAATTCTTTTTGCAACCACATCTTTTGATCATCAGGAATCATTGCTTTTGTCCACTGAAAATTACCACAATTATAATCGGAACTATCCTCATTAAAATTGCCATCCAAAACAATAAATTTAAATTTATCTCTGACAAAAGAATAATAAGTTTTTCCTTTTGTATCATTCCAGTTCCGAGTATGAGCTAAATAATCCTGCTTAGAAATACTATCCATATCATGATTTCCAAGTACATGATATACAGGGCCATTAAATGTTTGCAATGTATTCTCTATCTCATCCAAAAAAGATAATGTTTGTACTTTATCCGGAGGAGTTCCTTGATCTTTCAAATCTCCCAATTCAATTAAGAAATCGACTTTTTCATCATTAAACACAGTTATTGCATCTTGCAACTTTTGCTTTGATTGCTCATAATAACGAGTTTCCCACTTTTCTTTTCGGGCAAAATGTAAATCTGTAATCAATCCAAAGCGTATCTTTTTGTTCTTTTCCGTCATATTCAATCCCGGACAAGACAACACCACCATTCCACCACACGATTTTTTCAAGAACGTTCTTCGATCCATAATTCAACATATTTATTTTAAGGAAACAAAGACAGGACTAATTGCCCGTTTTCGTCGAAAATAGATAATTTATTTTTAACAGCAAAAATAAGTACATTCGGAAGAAAATAAAATTCCTTTCGGAAGAAAATAAAATTTCTCTCGAAAGGAATAAAAAAAACTCCATATTCCTTTTCCCAGAATATGGAGCTTTAGCGACCTCTTCAATCAACTTTTCCGAGGTTAACCTAAATAGGATTTGAGGAGCTTGCTACGCGTTCCTTGTCTTAATCTTCTAATTGCTTTTTCCTTGATCTGGCGGACACGCTCTCTTGTGAGGCCAAATTTGTCGCCAATCTCTTCCAATGTCATTTCCTGACAACCAATACCGAAAAACATTTTGATAATTTCACATTCTCTTTCGGTCAATGTAGCAAGAGCTCTATCAATTTCTTTAGCTAATGATTCGTTCATCAACGATCGGTCAGCAATTGGAGCATCATCGTTCACAAGAACGTCCAAGAGGCTATTGTCTTCGCCTTCTACAAACGGAGCATCCACTGATATATGACGTCCGGACACTTTCAAGGTATCGGAAATCTTATCAACAGGAATATCCAATTCGTCTGCCAACTCTTCAGGAGAAGGTCTTCGTTCATTTTCCTGTTCAAACTTAGAGAAGGCTTTACTGATTTTATTCAATGAGCCTACCTGGTTCAAAGGAAGACGTACGATTCTTGACTGTTCTGCCAAAGCTTGCAGAATAGACTGACGAATCCACCAAACAGCATAAGAAATAAACTTAAAACCTCTGGTTTCATCAAATTTTTCAGCAGCTTTAATCAATCCCAAATTGCCTTCATTAATAAGGTCGGGCAAACTCAATCCCTGGTTCTGATATTGTTTAGCTACAGAAACGACGAAACGCAGATTAGCTCTGGTTAATTTTTCCAATGCCCTCCGGTCTCCTCTTTTAATTGCCTGTGCCAATTCTACTTCTTCTTCAACCGTAATAAGATCCTCTCGACCAATTTCTTGAAGATACTTATCAAGCGAAGCGCTTTCGCGATTGGTAATGGACTTTGTAATCTTTAATTGTCTCATCCAATTGTTTTAATTGAGAATACGGGGTGCAAAGATAATAATATTTTATTGAAAGAATTGGCTGAATGCACCCCACATCCAGCCAATTATAAACCTTTAACAATCTTTTCACACCTATAAGACTACTTTCATTCGTTGTCTTTTATTCGGCAAGATCTATAGCATAATACTTAGTGCGTCCGTTCGGATAGAAACCTTTGATGAACAATCCTTGATCTTCTGAACGTCCCTGAAGTATGTTTTCCACAAGTTTTTCCAAGTCTTCAGGAGATGTAATCTTTTGATTATTAGCAACCATAATAATGAAGCCTTTCTTCATTCCGGCATCTTTCAATTTACCAGTAGTTACACCAGTTACTTCAATGCCATAACTTACACCCAATTGCTGTTTTTGTTTATCCGTCAGAGCTCTGAAAGCCGCACCAAGAACTTCCGCACTATCTCCACCTTTCAATATTTGTGTACTTCCCTGTGCATTGCGAAGTTCTACCGTAAATGTTTTGGTTGTACCATTGCGGTCTACCTTTATTTCCACTTTATCACCAGGACGATATTTGCTGATCTGCTCTTGCAAAGCATTTGCTGATTTTACTTTTGCACCATTTACAGCAATAATAACATCACCTTTTTCAATTCCAGCCTCTTTAGCCGAGCTACGTTCTGCAAAACCTCCTACATAAGCACCTTCCAGCACTTTTACCTTTTCTTTATCATCACCCGATACATACTGCGGATCTATAATTTGCACACCCAAAATTGCACGTTGAACCGTACCATATTGTTTCAAGTCATTTGCCACTTTGCTGGCAATACTGATAGGCACAGCAAACGAATATCCTGCAAAGTTTCCTGTTTGCGAATAAATAGCAGTGTTAATACCAACCAATTCTCCTTTAGTATTCACCAATGCTCCTCCACTATTACCAGGGTTTACAGCAGCATCCGTTTGAATAAACGATTCAATTTTACTTCCGCCTCCACCAGAAATACCACGACCTTTTGCACTAACAATACCAGCCGTTACAGTAGATGTCAAGTTAAAAGGATTACCAACAGCCAAAACCCATTCTCCTACTTTCAATTTTTCAGAATCTCCAAATGGAATAGTCGGCAGATCTTTTGCTTCAATCTTCAACAAAGCAATATCTGTTGTGGGATCAGCACCTATAACTTTTGCCGAAAACTTTCTATTGTCGTTCAACGTTACTTCCAATTCATCGGCACCATCAATAACATGATTATTGGTAATAATATATCCATCTGTTGAAATAATCACTCCAGACCCTGTTCCTACGCGAGGTTGCGGTTGCGGACGTTGAAATCCACGATTTCCGAAGAAAAATTCAAACGGATCAATATATTGCTCTCCGGCGTTTGCCTCCTTCATATTAGCAACAGACTTAATATGGACAACGCCATGCACTGCACTTTCGGCAGCATGTGTAAAATCTGTATTCTCGGCAGCAACAGAGTTGTAATTTGCCAGTCGAAGGGGTTGCTTAAACGTGTTCTCCACTCCGGCAGCATAAACGGGCTGTTCTTTTTTCATCATGTAAGCACTCGTTCCAATTGCAGCTCCCGAGCCAATTGCAGCTACGAGAACAAGGCCAAGCATATTCTTCCACATTTTTTTCATACTTCTATCAATTAATTAAACACTTAAATTTAACAGTTTCTTTGTGACAAATTAAACTCAAAAAACGTGCAGATATTCCATTTCCTATTGTTTTTTTATCACTTTTAACGACACTATTCAAGCACTTAACTGCACTTAACAGTACTGTGCATTACAAAGTACCTTTTTAACAATCATAAAGCTGCCAAATGGTCATGTATTCAATACTATAACAGCAAGTTCGTCAGAAAGTTCAGAAGGAATACATACGTAAATTCAATGTTCAAATATCATAGAATCTATCCCAACAACTCTGATACAGACACAATGGCACACTGAAATATCGGTGCACTATAGACAACTATAAACTAAATTACCTATCTTTGCATAATTGCAGTCTGCCGGTCTGTCGCTCATCTTCGGATGTGAGGAAAGTCCGGGCAACGCAGAGCACCATACTTCTTAACAGGAAGTTGTTCGTAAGGGCAAAGTAGCGTAACAGAAAATAACCGCCGGTTTGCCGGTAAGGGTGAAAAGGTGAGGTAAAAGCTTACCGGATTCCATAGCAATATGGAATGCCGTACGTCTTATGGGTTGTAAGGTCATGTATACTGGCGCATGTAGGATTGCTCGTCCGATGCCAGGGGGTAGACCGCTAAAGCTTACCGGTGACGGTAAGACAAGATAAATGGCAGGCACTTTTGTTTTTGGCAGAAGTACAGAACCCGGCTTACAGGCGGACTGCATTTTTAATACTTTACTCATGAAAGAGTCTGATAAAAAGCCAATCGGAGAACGAATCCAAGCATTCTTGACACGCACGATTCGTTTTGTTACTTACGACATTTGGAGGATTACCGAAAATGAAGTAAGCGGCCTGAAAGAACTTTATATCAACACCATTAAAACGATCATCCTTGCCATTCGTGGATTTAAGAATGAAAATTTACAGACAAAAGCATCCGCACTTACCTATAGTACCCTTTTATCCATCGTTCCATTATTAGCAGTATTGCTAGGCGTTGCCAAGGGATTTGGTTTCCAAGGTGCTGTCAGTCAAGAACTGATAGATTACTTTCCAGGTCATGAAGCAGAACTGAATAAAGCATTCGAATTTGTAGACAGTTATCTGGCACAAGCACAAGGGGGCGTCATAATTGGAATTGGTTTTATTCTCTTATTTTATACGGTCATCAACCTGATCTCTTCCATTGAAGACACATTTAATGATATATGGCAGATACAAAAATCACGTCCCTGGTACCGCAAAATATCAGACTACTTGGCATTATTCCTGATTTTGCCGGTATTGATCATGACATCCAGCGGTCTTTCTATTTTCGTATCGACATTACAAAATTCGTTTCTCAGCCAATATTTCTTTTTCACTCCTTTGATGGAAATAATGCTAAACGTAGTGCCATACATAATAACAACTCTTGCTTTCACTGGTTTATATGTATCATTACCCAATACAAAGGTAAGATTCGTAAACGGATTGCTTGCAGGATTCATCGCGGGTTGCGCTTTCCAATTTTTCCAGTTTATTTACATTAGCGGACAGATTTGGGTCAGTAAATACAATGCTATTTATGGAAGCTTTGCAGCCCTGCCTTTATTATTATTATGGCTGCAATTATCATGGTTGATTTGCCTATTTGGGGCAGAGCTGTCCTATGCTTCACAGAATGTAAAGAAGTTCAGCTTTGAACGAGATAGTAAAAACATAAGCCGACGTTACAAAGACTTCCTCACTTTATTAATAGCATCGCTTATTGTGAAACGTTTCGTAAATGGAGAAAAGCCCTATACAGCCGACGAGTTATCGGACGCATACCGTATTCCGATCCGACTAACTACACAGATTCTATATCTACTTACTGAATTGAACATCATCATTGAAGTAAATTACGGAGACGATGATCGTGTTGCTTATTACCAACCGGCTGTTGATGTAAACAAAATAACCGTCAGCTATCTGCTTACCAGAATGGACGAATATGGCTCTGAGAATTTCAAGATCGACACATCCAAACTTTTCAGTAAAGAATGGGAAACGTTACTCAAGACTCGCGATGACATGGTAAAAGCCAACGATAATATATTGCTCAAAGATCTCTAGATAATGGAGAACGAACAATTTATGGAGAAAAACAAGAATGATCTGACACATGGTTCAGTATGGAAAGTCATTCTACGTTTCTCTTTTCCCTTACTAATAGGCAACCTGTTACAACAACTTTATAACATAACAGACAGTATTATTGTAGGTCGATTTATTGGGAAAGAAGCATTAGCAGCCGTATCTGCCTCTTTCTTCATCTACTATTTTATTATCTCATTGGTAATTGGAGTGGGTAGTGGAACGTCTGTTGTTGTATCCCAGTTTTTCGGAGCCAAACAATTTGATAAAGTACAGCGAGCCTTTTCATCCTTCTTCATCTTTATGCTTGTAGCAGGTATATTGCTATCTATCACAGGAATTATTTTTGCAGAACCAATATTCAGGTTGACTAATACACCAGAGGAAGTCATACCGCAAGCCGTAGCCTATTTTCGTATTTATATAGGAGGCACTTTCTTATTCGTCACATTCAATAGTATTATTTCTATATTACGGGGTGTAGGAGAATCTTTTCGCCCCATGTTATTTATCCTGCTTTCCGCTTTTCTAAATATAATACTGGATTTACTCTTTATCATCGGTTTCGATTGGGGAATAGAAGGAGCAGCACGGGCTACCGTCATTGCCCAAGGGATCGGCATGTGCACAGCCTTGATTTATGTAAACAACCAACATCCATTACTTTCCATAAAGAAGCAAGACTTAATATTCGACGGCATATTATTTAAAGAAAGCTTAAAGATTGGTTTGCCTACCAGCATTCAGCAATGCGCCATAGCTCTGGGGCTTATCGCTCTACTGGGTATTGTAAACCATTTCGGTACTGACACTTTAACAGCATATGGTGCAGCTGGAAAGATTGACACCATCATCACTCAAGCCATATTAACATTATCCGGAGCATTAGCAGCCTTCTGCGGACAGAACATTGGAGCCAAACGGCTGGACAGAGTACGTGAAGGCGTACGATTCGCCATGTTTGTCAACATAATATTCAGCCTTATCACCTTCACCTCCATTTATTTCTTTGGAGATAAAATGATGTTAGCCTTCACCAATGATCCGGAGGTTATTACAATAGGCAAAGAATACTTACTCATTATGGGAGGCTTTTTTGTCGTGCATGGAGGATTGAACGTGTATAACGGAACGTTACGGGGAGCCGGAACTACCGTGTTCCCTATGGCCGTAAGCATCACTTGTCTGTGGCTGATACGGATTCCGCTTGCTTATTGGTTCAGTTCGATATGGGGACGGAGTGGTATCTGGTGGGCTATCGGAGCGAGCCTTTGCATAGGGCTTACGATCACTTATATCTATTATAAATCGGGATTCTGGAAAAACAAAGGACCTTTGTACATAAATAACCCTAAAAAATAAAAGGATATCTTTGAGATATCCTTTTCCAGTTGCGGAGGCAAGACTCGAACTTACGACCTTTGGGTTATGAGCCCAACGAGCTACCACTGCTCCACTCCGCGATATAGCGCCGCCATTTCTGATTGCGTGCGAGTGCAAAGATATATAGAATTTAGCAAACTTCCAAGTAAACCTGCAATATATTTACAATTTGCCTATATACAAATCTCATTTAAGCAGTAATAAGCCCTTATTTTCCTACAATTTGCTACTATAAGTTTTCTATTGTATCAAAATCGAATGGTTCATACAAACGAAGTCGAGTTCTCAACAATGAGATTTCGTCCTGCAAGTTTCTCATCCGGTCCAGCATATGATGAATAGCTTCAATTCCTTCAATATTAATAGACAAATCGTAATACATACGTGTGTACTGTTCCAAGTCACGTAATTGAGAAGATAACAAATACTTCTCTCCATCGTCCATGACGTTAATGTCTATCAAACCTCCTTCTTCCAGCATTACGATAAATGAAGGGTCTATATGACATTTCTGGCAATATTCGCTGACAATAACTAAATCTGTTTGCATAATACACATGTTTTTTTAATTTAGACTCTGTATTTCCCGAAATAAATCTTTCTGCTTTTCTGTCAGATTAGTCGGTATCTCGATTGAATACGTAACAATTAAATCACCACATTGTCCGTCCTTCTTATAAACAGGAAATCCCTTACCTTTCAGCCGGACCTTACTGTTGTTTTGCGTACCCGGTTTTATTTTCAATTTCACCTTGCTATCTAAAGTATCAATAATTTGCTCGCCTCCTAAAATAGCGGTATAAAGATCTAATGGAACAGTCAAATACAAATCATCACCAATCCGTTTGAATCTACTATCATCCGGAATCACGAATGTGATATACAAATCACCATCCGGCCCACCATTTGTACCCGGTCCGCCTTGTCCTTTCAGCTTAATTGTTTGTCCATTGGCTACCCCGGCAGGCACAGTAATCCTCAGATTCTTTCCATTCACGGAAATCACCTGTTTATGTGTCTTTGCGGCATCCATCAAAGATAAACTTAACTCTGTTGTGTAATCCTGACCACGGAAGCCATAATTAGAACGACTACTTCCTCCACGGCGAGAACCGAACATAGATTCAAAGAAATCCGAAAACTCGCTTCCATCACCTGATGAAGACCAATAAGTTCCTCCATCATTCGTAAAACCACCAGTCCCGGCAAAACCATTACCTTGCCTACTATATTGCTGCCGTTGAGATTCATATTCATCCGCATGCTTCCAATTCTCACCGTATTGGTCATATTTCTTTCGCTTTTCCGGATCACTAAGCACTTCGTTTGCCTCATTTATCTCTTGAAACTTACGATGTGCATTAGGATCGTTCGGGTTTAAGTCCGGATGATATTTACGTGCCAACTTCTTATAGGCTTTTTTAATGTCATCCTGAGAAGCGTTCTTGTTCACCCCTAAAATGTTGTAATAATCGATATAGGCCATAATACTTATCTATTTCGTTTATTTTCTTCGCATAGTCATATTACAATAAACATACCAAGAGTGCCTTTTGTTAATGAAAATTTACTTAAAAGCATCTTATTAAGCACCCGACAAAAAAAATGCTTTCCTCCGGAAAGAACCCGGATGGAAAGCATTTCTTTTTCAGATATTATTAACCGTTATTTAAACATCATCATCTTACTGATATATTTACCTACAATATCAAACTCTAAATTAACGACTGTTCCTTTCTCTATCTGGCAAAAGTTCGTGTTGTCGTGTGTATAAGGTATAATGGCTACCTGGAAACTATTTTCTTTTGAATTGCATACCGTAAGACTGACACCATTCACACATACAGAACCTTTCTCCACTGTCAAATAACCCTGTTGAGCCATTTCTTTATTAAAAGGATACTCAAAGGTATAATACCAACTGCCGCTTGCATCTTCCACGTTTGTGCAAACAGCCGTTTGATCCACATGACCTTGTACTATATGGCCGTCCAAACGTCCGTTCATCAACATGCTCCGTTCCAGATTTACCAAAGAACCCGGCTTCAAAAGCCCTAGATTAGAACGTTCCAAAGTCTCTCTCATAGCCGTCGTCGTAAAAGTATTTCCTTCCTTACGAACCACCGTCAGACATACTCCGTTATGCGCCACGCTCTGATCAATCTTCAATTCATCCACAAAAGAACACTCCATTGTGATATGAATATTATCCAAATCATGCTCTATATTCACAACGCGTGCCGTTTCTTCTACTATTCCCGAGAACATAATAAATCGTTTTTAATTTGTAATATCTATTTCCACTAAGATTTTCTATCATTCTATTTGCCGGTTGAATTCCTAACAATGTTCACTAATCCTTCCTGCATTTTACCGACAACAGTATTGTTTTCCATTCCATATTCCTTCGATATTTCATCTAAGTTCGGATAGGTAACCCATACTTTGCCGTCAGCAGCTTCCCAAACGGAAATCCGTAATGGCAACTCCAAAGAAATAGCAGGATTCTCTTGCATCAACTTCGTTCCTATTTCAGGAGAGCCGAAAACGACCACCTTTATCGGCAACAATTCCATTCCCGCCTCTTTCGCATTCTTCGCATGATCAAATACGGCAAATACGGAAGCTCCATTCGATTTGATAGTTTGCTCTATCTTATTTATCGTTTCGTCCACACTAAACGGACTCTCTACTTTTTCCATAAGTTTATTTCTTACCTCTGTTGATGACACACTCTTTAGCTGGGTCAAAACCGGAGTTTTTACAGTTCTTACATTCGTCTTTCTTTCATCATTCAACTGCTCAAAAATAACAATACGGTTCTCCCCTTTCTTTAGCCACACACCCGGAATATACAACGTCTGCTGAGGACCAACCTGCCAATATCTACCTATATTTTTTCCATTAATAAAGATGATACCTTTCCCCCAGGCAGACATATCTATAAATGTATCTCCCGTCTTATCCAAATTGAAAGTTCCTTCATAGAAAACAGGCTTGCCATACAAAGAAGAGGTTTTGTCCGGCGTGTTAGTATAAACCTTATCTTTACTTAGCTTTGCAAATGACGGCTCGCGGTCCATCGGTAACTTATACATAGACCAGTCGGATATTTCCAGGCCATTGATAGTTACCGGACTGATAATACCTTTCGTGTTATTTACAATCTCCTCCCCGTAATTGATGCGTCCCCAATTCTCTACTAAAACTTCCAGCGTTGTATTGAACGGAATATCAATTGGCATTGAATAATTATTATAATAACGATTCAATTCTCCAACCCGTTCACCATTCAAATAAACCGTAGCATAATCTCTTAAACCGGGAATCTCCAGAGTTCCCGAGATCGGTTGATTGAAATGATGCGTATACAGCACATAACCATATCCTTGATTCAACTGCTCAAAAGTCATCGGATTAGATGCCACCAAAGGTTTCTGCTCTTTAGCAAGAGCCAACACATCCGCAACCTTCGTTAAACGAATAGAAGGAATCTCTATTACAGGATTAGGAGCGGGAGCTTCCGGAACTGTATATTTTACATATTTCTTAATAACGTTCCGGATCGAATCATATTTAGGAGTAACCCAACCGGCCTCACTGATAGGGGCATCATAATCATAGCTTGTCATATCCGGCTGAATATCATGGTTCTTATCATAGTTTGCCCCGGAAGTAAAACCAAAGTTAGTTCCACCATGAACCATATAAAAATTAAATGAAACATCATTCTGTAAATACATCTCTGTCTGACGTGCAACGCTTGAAGCGCTTACGTCGGGGAACGGTTCAGCCCAGTGCATTAACCAGCCCGGATAAAACTCAGCTACCATATAAGGTCCTGTCCCTCCATGATATTCATTTACAACCTTTTTCAAATTATCTATATTGCTTTCTCCGTTTGCAGTAGGCAAAGCGCCCGGCGTTGAGCCACCCTCAAACAACCAGCTCCCGTCCGAAGTAAACAGAGGCGCGTCAAATCCGGCATCAGCCAGCTGCTGACGTATCTTGGCATTATACCGCCGGTGTTCTTCCAAAGGAATATCTTTGCGTTGTGCAACATATGAACCGAATTCATTCTCGGCCTGTACCATAATAATCGGGCCTCCCTTTGTTACCTGCAAGTCGCCAACTTCTTTATATAAACGGTCTATATATAGTTTTGTCCGTTGCAAGAACTCCGGGTTATCCCGCCTGATTTCCATGTTCGGAATATTCTGCAACCACCACGGATAGCCTCCAAATTCCCATTCGGCACATACATACGGACCGGGACGAAGTATAACCATCATTCCCAGATCGCCGGCGGTTTTTATATATTCACGAAGGTTCTTGTCTCCTTCAAAATCCCATTTTCCAGGTTCAGTTTCATGTAAATTCCAAAACACATAAGTAGCCACAGTATTCAATCCCATAGCCTTCATCATCTCCAAGCGGTGACGCCAATATTGATGAGGAATACGGGGATAGTGCATTTCTCCGGAGATAACAGGCGTAACCGCACCGTCCCGGTAAAAATGTCCATCCTTAATCTCAAAGGAAAATCTACCTTGTGCAAAAAGGGTTAGAGGAATAAACAATAGCAAAATAAATAACTGAATGAATCTAATTTTCATGGATATCTAATTTAAATAAACAAATGTATATAAGAACGATGACTATGAGCTTATTATATACAAAGATAATTTCTTTGTCCATATATTAAAAACAAATGGAGAAAAAACAAATCCCGGTTCAGTATCTCCACTTATTTTTAGGCAAAGAGTGCCTACGTATTATCCTTCACCATAGCACCATTTATGGAAAAAGTCCTGAGTCTTTATTCTTTTGACCTAGGTCGAAATCAATTACGACCTGGCTCGAAATTAATTTTGAGCTAGGGCAAAATCAATTTTGAGCCAGGTCAAAAGAATAAAAGTGCGGATATTTTTTGCTAGATGATGGTAACTTTTTTATTAATAAACATGCTGTTTAACGTCAAGACAACACTACAAAAAAAGAGAGCAACAAGGGTATCCTTGTTGCTCTCCGACAATATAAACAGTATTTAAAGGTTCTTATTTAGCCTGTTCCAACTGCAAAGTCTTAGTAGGTTCATCGCATACTTCGGTAGGACCGAAATACTGGATAGGACCCGGATAAACATAACTTGTAGTCATAGCCCACTCGTCACGGTTTGCAGCAAATTTCTTAAATGGCGCGCCATCCAACTTTACTAAAGCTTTCTGGATAACTGGTTTCATTTCGCCATGACGACGCTCCATATTCATCATCATTGTTACAGGAATACCGCCGGCAATCCATTTATCAGCAGGAGCAGTAGTATTGCGAACGGATGACATATAGCCAGTTTTACCAGAAGCTATCAGGCAAGAAGCAGTGTATCCTAATGAATAGCAATAATCTGCATCATAATTAGACGGAGCAGCACAACGTCCTTCATAACCAAAGAAGTGGTGTTGAGCAGCAAACTTACCTACATACTTACCTGCAGCCTTCCATTCTGCCAATTTCTTAGCAACCATTTCAGAAAGCAGCTTTTCTGTTTCAATCAAAGAAACCTGAACATTTCCGTGCGGGTCACGATCTAAAGATAACTGACGGGCAACGCCTTCAGGAAGAGATGCGTATAGGTCAGCATTGTCTTTCGTTAACTTGCTAATGATATAAGCACGTTGTTCGCTCTTTTTAATCATCTTGAACTCTGCGTCATTTTTAGCCAAGAAGTCATTTAACTCAGCAATCAAACGTTTCATTGCAGGGACAAATTCAATCAAACCTTCGGGGATCAATACAGTACCGAAGTTATTGCCTTCATCGGCACGCTTTGCAACGATACCTGCAATATATGTAACGATGTCATCCAATGACATATTTTTTGCTTCAACTTCTTCTGATATAATACAGATATTCGGCTGAGTTTGCAAAGCACACTCCAAAGCGATATGAGATGCCGAACGTCCCATCAATTTAATGAAATGCCAGTACTTCTGGGCAGAGTTACAGTCACGCTGAATGTTACCGATAACTTCTGAATAAACTTTACAAGCCGTATCGAAACCAAAAGAAGTTTCAATCTGGGCATTCTTTAAGTCACCGTCAATAGTTTTCGGACAACCTATAACCTGTACGCCGGCGTTAATAGCTTTATAATATTCTGCTAAAACACAAGCATTTGTATTTGAGTCGTCACCGCCAATAATAACCAAAGCCTTAATATCAAGTTCCTTCAATATTTCAAGTCCCTTATCAAACTGTTCTTTAGTTTCCAGCTTTGTACGACCGGAACCGATCATATCGAAACCACCCGTATTACGGTATTCGTCAATAATACCGGATGTTAGTTCCATATATTTGTGATCTATCAAACCGCCTGGGCCTAGAATAAATCCATACAAGCGAGAAGCTGTATTATGAGCCTTAATACCATCGAACAAACCAGCGATCACATTGTGACCTCCAGGAGCTTGGCCTCCAGAAAGAATAACACCTACATTCATTGCAGGCATAGCCTTCTTTTCATTACTTTTCTCGAAAGTAACGATAGGCATACCGTAAGTGTTAGGGAACAATTTCTTGATTTCGTCCTGATCGGCTACTGATTGAGTATACTCGCCGTCTACGGCTTTAACAGCACCTTTCAATGCAGCAGGTACCTTTGGCTGGTAAGCTGCTCTTGCGATTTGTAATGCACTCTTTGTCATTTCTTAATCTGATTTATTTAGGAATTATCTATCTCGTTTTCAAAAGCGGTGCAAATATAGCTCTTTTTCTTCAAACCTTCACACAAATACCGATTCAAATTTCTCTTTATACGCAGGCATTTATCTGTTCCTCTTCTTCTTTAATTTCCTTTTCTTCGTGATATCACCGATACCTTTTAAGACATTTCCACTACTTTTTCAATACAAGTGTGAATAAACACTAAATATCCATCAATTTGGTAAGTGTAACAGGTCATTAAGTTTGTATATTCTATAAGTAGAAATCTGTTTTAAGATTAATCACATATCAAATCATGAAAAAACTACTATCATTTGTTATCATTGCATCAGGTTTATTTGCCGGCTTGGTAACTGCCCAGACAAAGATTCCTTTGAAATTTGAGGAGAATGGCAAATTCAAAATTGTTCAATTTACAGATTTGCATTGGAATCCTCATTCGCAAAATTGTGCTCATACAACGGCCACTATAAAACATGTTTTGCAAACAGAAAAGCCTAATCTTGCTATTATCACAGGAGATGTTGTCACTAGTCGTCCGGCAGAAAAAGGATGGCAAGCGATTATTAAAATCTTTGAAGAAGAGGAGATTCCTTTTGCCGTAACTATGGGAAATCATGACGCCGAACAAGGGTACACTAGAGAAACTATTTATAATTGGCTTAACCAATCTCCTTATTTTGTAGGGAATAAAGGCCCTGAAGATATTCATGGATGTGGAAATTTTGTAATTGAAGTACAAGGCTCTAAGTCTGATTTAGCAGCTCTGCTTTATTGCCTAGACTCTCATGATTATCCGGAAAATACCCGAAAATATGGAGAGTATGACCGGATCAAGTATAATCAGATTGAATGGTATCGTAAGCAAAGCGAACAATATACCAAGAGTAATGGAAATAAGCCTTTACCTTCGCTGGCATTTTTTCATATTCCGATTCCGGAATACCATAACATTATAGGACAGAATACGACAATTGGTCACAACGAAGAAGTAATATCCTCTCCCAATATAAATTCAGCCCTATTCAGTTCAATGGTTGATATGGGAGATATAATGGGTGTTTTTACAGGACATGACCACGATAACGATTATATAGGAATTAATTATGGCATAGCATTAGGGTTTGGAAGAACTACAGGGGCAGATGCACGGGGTAAACTGGAAAGAGGGGGAAGAATTATTGAATTATATGAAGGCCAACAAAAGTTTGATACATGGATACGTACGGCAAAAGGAAAAGAGCTTTCTTATTATTATCCTTCCGGTATTTCCTCTTTAGATGAGGAAAATCTGAAGTATTTAGCCGCTAAAAACATAAAGCAACCCCAACAAGGCGTCCGTTATATTTATTACGAAGGGGAATACAAATCTACCACCGATTTAGATTCTAAAACAGAGGTAAAAAGAGGATCATTCCCTAACTTTACCATAAAGGAAGCCGCTGTAAAAGATCATTTCGGATATGAGTTTCATACCTGGATCAAAATACCTGAAAGAGGTGTGTATCGTTTTTATACTTACTCGGATGACGGGTCCAAATTGTTAATTGACGGAAATGTAATTGTAGATAATGATGGATCGCATTCTGCCCGGTATATTTCGGGAAAGGTGGCTCTGGAAGCAGGTTTTCATGAGTTAAAAGTACTTTATTTTGAAAGTTATATGGGAGAAGAACTTGAAGTAGGAATAGCAAGCCGGAATATGAATGAAACAATTATTCCAGAAGAAATGCTGTTTCTGCCAGAATAGGAATGAACCGAAACAATTGACTTTGTCAAAACACGGTATAGAAAACTTTATACCGTGTGACTTTCTATATTTCATTGTAAAGACGATACAGATTGCTTGATATTAATTAAACAGTTGTTATTTGTATATTAATGAATATTTTTTGCAATATTTGTCAAATACACTCCAATAAAATATTGACTATTTATCCTATGCCGAATAATATAAGTCATATAATTGAGCAAATAAAGAAAGGTAATAAACTCGCCTTTTCTCAATTATTCCGTTTATATTATCCCAAAATATTTTCTTTTATCTTTCAATTTTTAAAAGATAAACAATTGACTGAAGAAATAACGCAAGATGTTTTTATGAGGTTATGGATAAACCGTGAAAACCTAAATTTAGATTTATCTTTTGACTCCTACATGTTTACTATTGCAAAAAATATTGTTCTGAATTATTTTAAGAAGAAAGAAGTTGAACAACGATATATAGACCATACTATCCAAGTCTTTAACACGGCACATACAGAAGTAGAAGAATATTTTTATTTCAAAGATTTACTTGCTATAATAGAAGGTGCTGTTAATGATATGCCTTCCCAACAACAAAAAGTATTTCGGCTAAGCAGAGAAGAAGGACTTATGAATGCAGAAATTGCTAAAAAATTAGGCATATCCAAACGAACAGTAGAAAAACACATCTCTTCTTCTTTGAAATTTCTACGCAAAGTCATAGAAAAAAACTATCTGTTTTTCTTCCTTTAAAGAACCATATGCTTTTTTGGATTCTTATTTACGTGTATCCATTCTCTTTATTGTATTACTTATAAATGACAATTTATGGAACAGCAGGATTTAAAAGATCTGTGGAACAATCTTCAAGTGAATGTATCGGAAAAAGAAGTAGAAAATTCTTTAAAGCAATTATTAGCCAGGATTTCACTTTATGAAGAATTGTTTTCCGCAAAAAGGAAAGCTACTCAAAAGAACTATTCTATTTTGAAAATAGCTGGTATTTTGTTGTTACCAGTCTTAGCCTCATTTTTCACATACCTTTCTTTTAATAATAGAACTATTGTTCAGGAGTCAATTATATCATACACAGAATATGTTGCTCCAATGGGTGAAAGGCGTGAAGTTGTCTTAGAAGACGATACACGGGTTTATTTAAATTCGGGTTCCGTCTTAATAGCACCGAAAAAGTTTATTGATAAAAATCGTATTATTTATCTCATAGGAGAAGGGTATTTTAAAGTTGCCTCCAATAAAGAAAAACCTTTTAGAGTAAAGACATCTCTGATAGAAATTGAAGCACTCGGGACAGAATTTTCAGTTTCTGCTTATTCTCAGGATAATTCGGTTCAGGTTATTCTGACGGAAGGCTCCGTACGTCTTTCAACACTTGACACCCCTAATTCTCAATCTATTATAATGTCACCTAATCACCAATCCGTGTATAATCCTCAGATAAATGGTTTTATTGTAAATGAAGTAAATGCATCCAGATATACTTCATGGAAAGAAGGAATATTAATTTTTGACAAAACCCCTATAAGTGATGTCTTACGCCGTATTGAAATCCAATATGGAGTACAGATCAGTTATGATAAATCAAATACAAATATCACCAGACATAATATAACAGCAAAATTCATTCAAAATGAGTCTTTAGAAGATATATTGAATGCATTGTCTAATATTATAAATTTTAAATACCAAATAATCAAAAACCAAGTAATCATCAAATAAACCATATGCCTATGAATAAGTGAATCTAGAATAAATTGAAAAGCCACAAATAAAAAATCTATAGTTATTACGTGTACAACCATTAATTAAAAACTAGTATGTATGAATACCATTAGAAACACATTATGTAAACTTGCATTATTATGCATCGGATGTATTTGTTTTTTACCGGAAATAAATGCAGCCCAGTCTTCTGAACTATTAAAAAAAGAAGAAGTAACATTGGATATTAATAATGCGACTCTTAAGAATGTATTTGATCTCATTGAAAGGCAAACCAACTTGCTTTTTATTTATAGCAACTATGAAGTAGATAATCAGCGTCTTGTATCTATAAAGGCTGAATCTGAGCCAGTTCAAACAATTTTGCATAAAATACTAGAAGGTACTGATTTGATTTATTCCGTAAATGATAAATATATCATATTGAATAAGGAAAAAGCTTCAGTCTCTCAACAGAATTCTCATGAAATTAAAGGAACTATTCTTAATGAGTCAGGAGAATCCATTATAGGGGCAAACGTCTCTATAAAGGGTAATAGTTCTATCGGAACAATTACTGATATTGATGGAAAGTTTTCCTTACTAGTGCCTGATAATGCAGTGCTGATTATATCTTATATAGGTTATATATCTACAGAAATAAAAGTAGGAAACCAACGTACCCTTTCCATTGTTTTACGCGAAAACACCCAAAATCTGGATGAAGTGGTAGTAGTTGGATACGGTGTACAACAGAAGAGAGATATCACAGGTTCTATTGCTAATATTAAAGGAGATAATTTAAAGGATTTACCTGTTGCCAATTTGTCGAATGCTTTGCAAGGAAAAGCAGCGGGTGTAGATATTGTTTCAGATGGAGGTTCTCCCGGAGCTGAGCCGGTTATTCGTGTTCGTGGTACAGGTAGCATGAGTGCTTCCAATCCGCTTGTTGTTATTGACGGAGTTCCTTCAGGAAAGATTTCTGATGTAAATCCTAATGACATTGAGACGATAGAAGTCTTAAAAGATGCCTCATCATCAGCAATCTACGGTACAAGAGCAGCTAATGGAGTTGTCATTATTACAACTAAAAGAGGAAAGAAAAATGTTAAAACAAACATAGACGTGAATGCATTCTATGGTATTTCAAACATAAGCAAAACATTAGATGTACTTACTGCTCCTGAGTTAGTTATGCTAAAGAAAGAACGTTACCTGAATGATGGAATTGCAGTAAATTCTTTTTGGAATAATCCTTATTATGAAACACAACGAACAGATTGGCAAGATGAGCTTTTTAATCAAGGAAAGGTAGCCAATGTCGACCTACGTATGTCAGGAGGAAATGATAAGTCTAATTATATGTCAAGCATCGGTTATTACAAAGAAGATGGCATTATCATTAATTCGGAGTTCGAACGTGTTTCCTTACGATTAAATTCAGATCATCAGATTAACAGCAGATTAAGGATCGGTCAGAGTTTGCAATATACTTATCGCCGCTGGTATAATCCAAGTACTCAATCCGTATATTCGGGGGTCGTATGGCAAGCTCTTCGCTTCAATCCTGCCATACCATGCCTCAATGAAGATGGCACTTGGGGTTCAGCAGTAGAAAACAATGAATTGGGAGACATTAATAACCCTGTATACGAATTAGAAACGGAAAGGCATCAACGGAATAATCATGGTTTGCTTACTTCAATTACGCTTGATTATAAAATCATTGAAGATCTTTATCTGAAAGGAAATGCTGCATTTGACGGTAGTATTTATTCAACGAAGACTTTTTATCCGATGGTAAGCGAACAAATGCGTAAAAGAAATGATGCCGAATTAACTCAAGAACATCAAGAACGTTATTCTTTTTTAGGAGAAGCCTATCTGGCTTATAAAAAAGACATCAATAATATGCATAGTATTAATGCAACAGCCGGATTCTCTGCTCAGAAAAGTAAAGGTCAGTATTATAGTGCAACTATGAAAACTTTTGCAGACGAAGATGACAACCAGTTAGTTTTCGATAATGGCTCAACTATGGGTTCTATCAATGGAAATTATTATACTGAAACAGCTCTAGCTTCCTATTTCGGCCGCGTATTCTATTCTTACAATAACCGTTATTTGCTAACAGCAACTTTCCGTGCTGACGGTTCATCTAAATTTCCGGAAGGTAAACGTTGGGGATATTTCCCAGCCGTATCATTAGGATGGAGACTATCTGAAGAAAACTTCATGAAAAATATTTCCTGGATCGATAACCTGAAAGTAGTTGGTGGTTGGGGATTACTAGGTAATCAGGAAGTTGCCGATCTTCAATACCTCACCGTAATGAAGAAAAACATCGATTATGGAAATAAATATACTTTTGGAACGGATAAAGTTGGAGGAGCCAGAATAACCAGTTTAGCAAACACGAATATTACCTGGGAAAAAACAGGAATGACAAATATCGGTATTGACGGTGCTTTTTTTGATCAGAAATTGACAGCATCCATAACATGGTTTGATAAAAAGACCGTGGATATGCTTGTACCAACTGTGGTTGTAGGAACAATCGGACGTGCCACAATTCCAGATAGTAATATTGGAGAAATGAGAAATAGAGGTTGGGAAATTGAATTGGGATACCGTCAAAATCTGTCATCAGGATTCAATTACAACATTAATTTTAATGCTTCTTTTGTCAAAAATAAGATTTTGAAATTGTATGGTGACAACAATTACATTGGGTCTATCACATACGGACGTCAGGAGCAGGAAATATCCAGAAGTTATGAAGGAAAACCTATCGCATCTTTTTATGGATGGAAAACTGACGGACTTTACCAGAATGCCGCAGAAATTCAAAATGATCCTAATATAAAGAATGATCCGAGAAAAAGTTCTATCTCCCCAGGAGATGTCCGCTTTATTGACATCAATAATGATGGTATCATTGACGAGAAAGACCGAACTTATATAGGAGATCCGAATCCAAATGTTATTTTAGGCTTACAAACACAATTCGGATATAAAGGATTCGATTTATCAATGAATTTCATTGGAAGTTTTGGTGCAGACCTATATAATGCAGATAGAATGCAAGGTCTTGACCCCAGTTTCTCATACAACATGTACAGCGAAACTTTAAACCGTTGGCATGGTGAAGGTACCAGTAATTCTATACCCAGGATGACTACTTTGAGGACAAATCAGAACCATCGAACGTCTGATCTCTTCATTGAAAGTGGAGATTTTGTTAAACTGAAAAATATAACTTTAGGATATACTATTCCTAATAATCTGTTAAAGAAGATATCTATCAATAATCTCCGTCTCTTTGTTAGTGCAGAAAATTTATTCACAATTACTTCTTATTCGGGATATTCCCCTGAAATAGGATATACCGACGGTAATAAACAGAAGGGTGTGGATTATGCACAATATCCCCAAAGCAGAAAGTTTACTTTTGGATTGAATTTGAACTTTTAACCCTATCAAAATAGTACATTATGAAAAATTACAAATTATATATCATCGAATTAATCGGTATATTGATTTTTATCTCCTGTAATGATTTTTTATCTGTTGACATTAAGGGAATATATACCGAAAAAAATTTCTTTAAAAATGAAGAAGCTGTAGTAGATGCTGTTACCGGATTATATGGTATTCTTATTATAGAAGATTTTGTAGCTCACGGAGATTATACATGGGATGTATGTTCTGATGATATGTTCCGTGCCGGAGATCACAGTGAGGATGAAGCTCTTGAAACATTTACTTTAGATGCCGGGAATAATATGTTGAAAGCTGGTTGGAAATGGAAATATGAAATGATTTCTCGTGCAAACAACCTTTTAATAAATGTTCCTTCGATGACCAATATCACTGATGCTATAAAAAAACGTAGTATTGGTGAGGCTTATTTTTTCAGAGCTTTTGCTTATTGGTGGTTATATTTACCTTATGGGGAAATACCCCTTATATTAGAAGACGATGTGCGTAACACGAACTATAACAAACCGAAAGCCACAGTGGAAGAGGTATTGTCTCAGATTGAACATGATTTACTCCTGGCTGCGGAGAACTTAGATAACACATCCACTGCGGGTCGAATAACCAAAGGTACTGCCTACGCTTACTTAACCCAATTGTATATGCATTGGGCTTCCTACGAAGGAAAAGAAGGCAAATTAACTAATGCAATCGAAGCTGGGGCAAAAGTGATCAATAATGACTTGTACAAATTAGCCGCAGATTATCAAAGCAATTTTAGGCAAACAACAACAGCCACTTCGGAAATGCTACTGTATGTAGCGTCCTCCAGTACTTGGCGTAATACATCTACCATTTATTATTTTTCACCTCGAAATCTGGGAGGTTGGAATTTCTTTCATCCGCTCCCCGGACTCTATCAGGCATTTGGAAATGACCCCAGAAGAGAAATGACCATGTGGGCAGAAGGAGATAAAATACAAGTAGGAAATAATTTGATAGATTATGAAGCTGATAAATCTGAAACAGGTTACCATTTCAATAAATATACTACCTTTACTGCCGACGGTAGACTAAATTTTGATCTGTTAATACCTTTAATGAGAAGTGCAGATGTTTATTTACTAGTAGCAGAAGCAAAGATACGACAATCCGGTCCCGGTGCTGGTGATGTGGAAATAAATGCAGTCCGTGCACGTGTAGGTTTGCCCCCATTGCAAAATGCGGGAAAAGAGGAGCTAATGAAAGAACGTCGATTGGAATTAGCAGGTGAGAACAGAAGGCATTTTGATTTGGTCAGATGGGATAAAATAAACTGGGTAGATCTACCCAAGCTTTATGGAGATCCGGTATCTTCACATGTAACCGATGTGGGACGCAAGAAGTTTATCCGACCTAAACATTATTTTTTCCCATTGCCTCAAGAGGAAATAGACAAAAGTAGTGGTATACTGGTTCAAAACAGTAATTATTTAATTAATTAACTAACATATATAATTCATAAACGTCATGAAAAACTTTTGTTTAATAGCATTAAGTTGTATTCTGAACTTCGGATACGTTCAGGCCTCTCATCCTATTGATGCCAATGAGGCTCCAAAGGAAAATGTACATATTCAACCCCAGTTTTATTTGATCGCCCATAGAGGAGGAGTTGTGGATAGAGGGAAAAACTTAGAGAACAGCATTGCTGCTCTAGATGAAGCGATTGAAAGAGGATATGTTGGAGCCGAGATTGACGTACGCCAAAGTAAAGATGGGAAATTATTTCTTTACCATAACCGATCATTCGAACGCGATTATGATTCAAAAGGAAGAGGTGCAGATATGACATGGGAAGAAATTCAGGCACTTCGTCCATTAAAAGAAGGAATAAAAGCTCCCGTTTCCATGGAAGAGTATTGCAACCATGCTAAAGGAAAGCTCAAAGAACTAATGATTGACATTAAATTAGATAAACCATCATTGGAGTTCTACCAGGAGCTAGAACGAATATTAAAAGACACCGGCTTCCTTAATTCATCTTATTTTATCGGACATGGCGAATATTTCAGAGGAAAAGGGCCGCTTATCACCATGCTTATGCGTGAAACCAATGACTTCTTCAAAGAATATGGAGAAAAGACAAAAGACTATTATTTCCTTTTTGCCGGAGTTGATGAGATTAACGGGAGAACTATTAAATGGGCACAAGATAACGGTATCAAGATAATGTGTTGTGCTAATTTACCTTTCAGAGGAAACGTAGAACCTGATAATCTTCCAAATGCCGGACGAAATATCAAATGGTTAATAGAATGGGGTGTTGTCAATTATCAAATAGATTCCGACTACGACATCTTTTTCAGATAGACTAAAAAATCAGAGGCTGTTTTTCAAGAGACAGCCTCTATTCTTTTCATTTACTTCAATAAAATAAAAAAGCCCTGAAATCTTTGAACTTCAGAGCTTTGCTTTAATCTGCTATTTGCTTTTGCGGTGCGTACGGAAGATGAACCTTAGTTTTATTCTTCAAGTACTCAATATCTTAGCAAGCTCTTAATTCTTTCTCCCACTAATAACCCCACGTGTGCAATTCTTTAGATTGCTTGGTGTTGCGGTGGTTGTTTGAGTTAGGGCAAAGATACAACAAAAATGCAAAGACATCATTATTTTCAGAAAAATAGTTTTAGATGAATATTGTATGCCATTTCATTATTTGTATCTTTGTCTATAAACATCTATAGCCTATGAAACCTGAAAAAACAGCCCCAGTATTAGCAATTACTCCCAACGAGCAAATTTTCTTGCCTAAATGCTATCATAGAATTCAAGATATTTGTGCTGTAATATATGACCAATTAACGGAAATATATAAAGAAAAAAATTATCAGGACTTATATCATACAGAGTCAATTTTAGATGGAAGCGAGACTGGAATGGACGAACTGAATAAGAATAAAATTCATGCAATCGACTGGCTTACATGGAATAATAAAAACAAAGATTTAGAATTAATCTTGACTAAACATATAATACTTTCTATAACGTCGGATTTTATCAATTTTGTTTTTGAATCTTTATATTGTGCAAAAAGAGGAAAAATAACAGTTGCCTATGCATTAATTCGTAAACCCTTTACAGATGAATTACTAATATTAGAACAGTTACTATATAATCGTTCTGATTTTATATATAGATTTTTTCATTCAGATACTGTGGAAACGTATGACCCAAGTAGTAAAAATATAAACAAAGTGGATGTTATTAAGAATGCAGTAGATTGCCTAACAAATCCTTTATTTGACGCTGATTTTGTTCACGATTTACGTTATAACAAATTATGCGAATATGGGATTAATGGGATTTCTAATCATGCTTTACATATTGTTACTAAAGATAAGAATTATCGAACAGAACCACAAAATTTTAATTTTGTTTTTTCTCAAGAAGAAGATTTTGCTCTATATTACAAACAGTATTATTGGGTAGTCCCATATATACTTATATATGCAGTAGATATTATTGACAAGTTGATATTCTCAATATTAAAAGACACCGATAATCAAAACTTAAGCATTGTAAAAAGGCTAAGAAGAACAATAGGTTTTTCCTTATTTACAGAGAGTTATCTTCGCACAAAAAAAGATTCTATTTTCATATTATTCAATAAGAAAATACGATTTACCTGTCCTATCTGTAAAAATAAGTACTTTCTAAAACGGGATGATTATGAATTCTTTTTTGAAACAGAAGCAATATTATGTCCTAAATGTAATAATGATAATCTAACCATTGAGAATATACAAAAAATTAAAAATATTATAGGACTCTAACGATACAATATTGAATATTATGTCCGAAAGTATTCCACAGTTCTATAAAAGAATCCAGCGTTGTGACCCTCAACTGGGTACAACCTACTCTAAGGAGAACCCATATTTCAATGTTCTTTCCCGACAATGTAATTTTGGGACAGTACAATTCAGTTATAGAGATTTTTATAAAGTCACATTGATTATTGGTGTGGGAAAACTATATTATGCAGATAAATGGATTTTAGTAAATCGTCCTGCTATGTTATTTTCTAATCCTTTAGTCCCTTATGCTTGGGAATCAATTAGTGAAGAACAGAAAGGTATGTTCTGCATATTCAATGAGCAGTTTGTTCAGTCAGAAGAAAAGAATGGCTCTTTGGCTAATACACCATTATTCAAAGTTACTGGAGATAAGGTTTTCTTCTTGAATGACGCACAAGTTGCCAAAGTCATGGATATATACACACAAATGCAGGAAGAAAACCAGTCAGACTATGCAAACAAACATGATGTTTTACGTTGTTATCTTCATTTGTTGATACATACAGCTTTAAAAATGCAGGAGTCTAATAAATATGAATCACATCCGAATGCTTCGCAACGTATTACCGAATTATTTATAGAATTATTGGATAGACAATTTCCTGTTGATTATCCACATTCAGTATTAAGTTTGCGCACTCCTGCCGATTATGCAAACCGTTTGTCTATACACGTTAATCATTTAAATAAAGTGGTAAAAGATACTACTGGAAAAACTACCTCTACAATGATTGCGGAAAGAATAATCAAAGAATGTACCCAGTATTTATTACATAGTAATTTTTCTATTTCAGAAATTGCTTATAGCTTGGGATTTGAAAATATGGCCTATTTCAGTAAATTCTATCGTAAGCACACAGGAAAATCGCCAAGCGAAATTAGAGAACAACAATTATTTGATTTGTGCAAATGATGCTTTGAATAGTGTTAACCAGCCATATTTCCATTACCTAATTTTGTACCGACTAAAAAATATAAATAATGAAGTACAGAAAATTAGGCAAAACAGAAGTAAACCTATCCGCTATCGGATTGGGTTGTATGGGAATGAGTGCTGCGTATGGAGTAGCCGACGAAAAAGAAAGCATTAAGACATTGCATCA
Organism: Parabacteroides bouchesdurhonensis; assembly: GCF_900186615.1. Lineage (GTDB taxonomy): Bacteria > Bacteroidota > Bacteroidia > Bacteroidales > Tannerellaceae > Parabacteroides > Parabacteroides bouchesdurhonensis. Next base: position 2,161,133 of record NZ_LT896588.1, on the reverse strand, counting down.
TGCTTTAGAACTTGGCATTAATTTTTGGGATACTGCGGATGTGTATGGAAATGGTGCTAATGAAGAATTGCTATCCAAAGTATTAGCAGAAAAAAGAAATCAGATTTTCATTGCAACAAAATTTGGTTTTCGCTTACGCAATAGTCAAGGTAGCGTGTTCGTTGGTGGTGATAGTTATGTGGATGCTTCTCCAAGATATGTAAAACAAGCTGTAGAGAACAGCCTGAAAAGATTAAATATCGAAACTATAGACTTGTATTATGCGCATCGGATTGACCCCACAATACCAATCGAAGAAACAGTTGAAGCTATGGCAGAGTTAGTAAAAGAGGGTAAAGTACGCTATTTGGGACTAAGCGAATGTTCTTCCGAATCACTGAAAAGAGCTTGTAATGTTCATCCTATATCTGCGGTTGAAAGTGAATATTCTTTATTAACACATGATGTCGAAAAAGAGATTCTGCCATTAACAAAAGAATTAGGTGTAACTTTAGTTCCATTTTCACCGTTAGGCAGAGGTTTAGTAACAAATACTATCAACGTAAATGCGTTGGAAGAACATGATTTCCGCAAGCATTTGCCACGTTATAACGGTAAATATTGGGAAAATAATCAAAAACTGGCTATTGAAATTGCAGAAATAGCAGAAAGCAAAGGAATAACCCCAGCCCAACTTGCCTTAGCTTGGATATTGGCACAAAGTGAAAATATAATTCCTATTCCGGGAACTAAACGGATTAAGTATTTAGAAGAAAATGCAAAAGCGGTAGATGTAAATCTATCAACGGAAGATGTTTCTAATATACAACTGCTTTTAAAAAAATATCCTAATATTGGTAACAGATATAATGAATATGATTTTCAGTTTGTAAATAAATAACTTATTAAAAAAGGAAGTTCTACCACGTTGGTAGGACTTCTTTCTATAATTCCCATAATGAATAATTTGTTGGAACAGAGATTCTTCCGATTATTATCGGAATACTCACAGCGTAAAGTTTCTGCATCCGAATTTACAGAAGCTATTGAAGAACTGGCTACCCATTTAGCCGATTTTAGTATCAACGAACAGGATTACAGCGTTTTATTACGTTATTTTTCTTTCGGCTTACATCGGCTTAAATCGTATCGTGTGCGGTTTGAGCAAGAAAAAAATACCCTATTTGCATTTGATTGATGAAGCAATAGAACTAATCAAAACAGAAGTACGCATAGTGAATTTGCATATCAAATACCCCGAACAATTCGAGCAACACGCAAATAAACTATCCCTTTCCCCTCTCCATTTAGCAGACAAAACAAGCCTTATCAACATCATGGAAATAGTCAGCGGCTTATTCCTGTCAAAACGTATAATATATCAAAATGAAAAACCTGTTCACCTGACGGACTTAGGAAAAGCCTTTGAATGGCTCTTTAACATTAAATTAGGTGATTATCATCAAAAGTACATGGATGTCATCAAGCGAAAGCCAGCCAAACTAACAGAGTTCCTTAATGAACTGGCAAACCTTATCCGCAAAGAACACGAAAATAAAGGGTATAGATAATCAGGTGTTTAGCATAAATTTATACGAGGTAGCATATACTACCCTGTAATTTCTTTGCTTCCATTTTCAGAACTTTGCTTCATCAATCGATTGGTAATCATTTATGTATAACTTGAAAAATGAAGCAAATATGTATGTAGATAATTACGAGTTCAAAGACTGGATGCAAAAACTACTTGATAAACTGGAAGAAGTAGGAAAAGACGTGAAGAGTTTGCAAACCAATCCCGAAGTAATGCCGGGCGATAAACTTTTGGATAATCAGGACTTATGCCTGTTGTTCAAAGTAAGTACCCGAACATTGCAGAGATTACGAAGCAAAAAAATACTATCCTTTATGATGATTAGCGGAAAAGCCTATTATCGGGCTTCTGATGTGCGAGAGTTCATAAAGGAAAGGTTTGATGTAGGTACGCTCCGAAAGTTTGAAAAAGAACACGGAACGGACAAATAAGAAAGAAACTATCCCGAAGTTGTACACGTGGCAACTTCGGGATTTTTCTTTTTTGGCAAGCCGTTTTTATTCCTCTGCCGATATTGTCCCCTCTCTTTGGTAAGACTGTTCAAACCGTCTGCTTAAAAGTACTATCATTTCATTAGTCTTTATCAATTCCAAAGTACATTGTTCCAGTCTGTAAAGTAAAGCAAGTGCTTTCTTCTCTGAAAAATTGGAATGAAGTTCTTTCACTACCTGATTATAATTCTGCCCTATACTTCTGAATTGTGAATAGAACTGTGTTAGCTGAATGTAATAATCAACCTTACTTTTATCCCTGACCGTAACCTTAAATGACTTACCGAAAATGCAATTCTTAATAAAATGCGCTTTGATAGTGTAGCCTGACCTATCAAAGAATGACAGGAATTTGGCGTTTTCTACATCGTCCAAATTGAACGAATAGCGGTGTGTTCGTGGGTCAAGTTTAGGCTTGCGCCCTCCATTGTGTTGATACTTCTTTTTCTGTTCCATAATCATAATTTTTACAAGGTTTACGACTTCGGAGTAAACCAAACCACCTTATCAGGTGGCAAGGTTTTGAGGTGCAAAAAGCGAATAGCGGACCTCAAAACACAACTTGCTATGTTCTAATGAACATAAAAATCCTCCTTTCGTCGGATTGCCAAAGCAAGCGGTTCGGCTTCTTCTTCTGTCTGTTTATCGTTTACAAAATTACAGACAGCAAATTGTCTTTGAAATATAGCCCACTACGCCAAATAACGACACAAACGGTCAAAGTAACCCTATTTTTTAAAGCGTCTGTTTTTACCCCTTTCTTTGCCTGAAATTGATTGAATGAAAGCAATATATAAGACAGCCGAACAATCTTTGGAAATGGCTTTAAACTATGATTGAAAGCTATTTAAAGATAAAATTATATAGCTATAAAACTGGCTGGCTTTCTTTCAATCAGTATCAGAAATCAATCAACTTATTTATAAACCTTTAAAAATTGAAAGTATGGAAGAAGTAAAACAGTCATTACAGCAAAAACAGGAGAACTACAAAGCGGTGTATCTCCAAAAGCGAACAATCTGCAACCGTCAAAGCGTGTACATAAGCGGAGAGATACAGAAACGTATCATGCAGATTATAGGGGTGATTACAGGCAAACAGGTAAGTATCGGAAATTTCATTGATAACGTACTGGAAGAACATTTGAATACACACAATGATGTTCTTTCGGCTCTCTACCGGGAAGAAATGCAAAAAGGAATATTCAACGAACCAAAAGAGAAGAACGTATGAATATCATAACTATTGAGGAACAGACTTTTAAACAGGTGTGCGGTCGGTTTTCCGGCTTCGCCAGTCAGGTGGAACGGATTTGCAAAGAGAATACCCGCCAGCCGGATGAATGGCTGTCAGGTCGTGAAGTGTGTGCCCTGCTCGGTATCAGCATCCGAAGTTTGCAGAACTACCGGGATAGCGGTAAACTGGGCTACTCCCAAATTGGTAACAAACTATACTATAAATCTGCCGATATTGAAAGACTGATTGTAGAATGTACGGAAAACAAGATAACGAATTATCAATCAAACAATAAATAAAGATTGTCCTATGGAAAAGAAAGAAGAAAATAATACGGAAGTAAACCAGTCATTCAAATTGTCTGCCATTGTCGGAATTTGGGAAAGTTTAAACCTTCATCCTACGGTGATGATATACCAAAGCAAGAAAAAGTATTTCCTTTCGATGCTCCATGTATCTGATAACGGACAGGCGAAACCAGCCGTTTACGAGATACAGAAAGAAGATAACCGTTACTTCATCGTTGAAGCCTTTAAACGGCTTTATATCGGCTATGATACGGTAAAAGATAGTATTTCCATATTTTACTATGGCGAGTATCTGCGTAACTGACAGATGTATGTCTGTCAATCATTCAAACGAATTATAAATCAATAGAACGATATAACAATATGGAACTGATAAACGGCAACAGTGAAATAATTAGGGACTTCTTTCAGTCTATGGATAAAATATTAGACGGTATCAGCCAACTGGCAAAGAAAAACAGACAGCATTTGAACGGTGAAAAGTTTCTAAGCAACCGGGAAGCATCCAAATATCTGAAAGTAAGCATCCGCACGCTGCAAGAATGGAGAGATACGGGCGTTATCCCTTACATTCAGATAAAAGGCAAAATAATCTACCGTCAAAGTGATATAGAAAGGCTTTTGCAGACCTATTATAATAAAGAACGGCAGGAATAGCCTACCATTCTTAAAAACACACATTTTTTTCCGAAACTGACTAAGAACATTAACTTTATTAGTGTAGTATTTCGTCTGTGCAAGTCTTTAACTAAAAATACAACCCGGAGCGTAGCGCAGGTGTGGAGATTTTTAGTTAAACCCGTAGGGCTTGGACTTGAACGGACGGAATACGGAGCTTACCTTTGTTAATGTTTTATTCAGCTTGGGAAAATTACATAGCATTTTTCTTTGGTAATACTATTTTATTCTATACTTTTGCAAAGTATTCGTTCTTTGAAAGAATGTAGAAGAAGGTACAATTTAACCAATAGTACTACAAAATTAAAGTGATTTATCACACCAATATGGTTTTATGGGACGAGCATCTGTGTTCATCTATATTAATGATAAACATCAGAGATAGTGGTTTATCCATTTATAGTTTGTTGGCATTCTATATAGGGATTCCCCACTTGTAAATCGTCTCTACGTCTGTTAGGACATGAAAATAGAGAGCAAAAGAAGGTAATGTATATAGTATTATTGGTTATTAGTAATATTGATTGAGGACATGGCGATATTGCCATATAATCATTTAATATTATATATCATGAAAAAGGTTATACCTTCAAAAGGAGGAAAAATAAAAACCTCCCATTGCTCTTCGAAGATAGGAAGAATGACAAAAAAAATAGATGAGTTTTCTCAACTATTAAAGTCTATTCAAAAATGTGGAAGCACCTTATATCTACTTTTTAAAAGTTTGTTTAAGGTAATTCCAGTTATTTCAAAAATATACAGTTTTTTGAAAACCGTTTTTGATATTCTATCGGCTCTCTAATTTCTTTTATACATTTTAGTAGGATGATTACAACCGAAAAGCATTTGCTATATATACTAAAAGTTTCTCGTCAACAATTGGATTCCATTATAGAGAATATAGATAAATATTACTCTACATGGGAAAAGCCTAAATTAAATAAAGACACCAATGAACCTTTATATAATTCTGATGGAACAATAAAAAAACGCACAATTAACTCCACTAATAAAGATTTGAAAGTTATACAAAAAAGATTGTATAACTATTTACTTTCAAAAACAACTCTTCCTAATTATTTTTTTGGAGGTATTCCTAAGAAGGATAATATTCTTAACGCTAAATATCATCAAGGTAATAAATATGTATTTACTACAGACTTGAAATCATTTTTTCCTTCCATTAATCATAAAATGGTGTTTTATATGTTTTTAAAATTAGGATGCACCCCTGAAATTGCAAGAACTTTAACTAAACTTACTACACATAATTATCAAGTTCCACAAGGTGTTCCAACATCAACATTAATAGCTAATTTGGTATTCAAGCCTGTTGGCGATAGAATACAGGCATTAGCAAAAGAGAATAATATTAAATTTTCAATATTTGTTGATGATATAACAATGTCTTCTTCTATAGATTTCCATAAAAAAATCCCTGAAATATTATCTATTATAACTACTTCAGGATATAAAATTAGTCATTCTAAAACTTTTTATAAAACAAAAAATCCAATAGTTACTGGTGTAATATGTCAAAACAATAAACTTAAAATACCACAATCATATAATAAAAGAATAAAGCGAATCAGGGCGGACGTTCAAAACAATGAACAAGCATTCTTAAAGATAAAAGGACTAACTATGTATCGTCAAAGAATAAAGCAAGCATAATTCTTTTTCTATTTAAAATTCTTCTCCACATTCACCATATCACGCATAATGGAGCTATCTAAAACCTTTGCATAATGCTGTGTCATTCTTATATTGGAATGTCCCAAAATCTTAGATACATTTTCCATTGATACATCATTGGCAAGGAAAACGATGGTAGCCGCAGTATGGCGTGCCACATGTGTAGTTAAGCGTTTGGTAATGCCGCATAAATCAGCGATTTCCTTTAGATAGGCATTCATGCGCTGATTACTGATTACAGGCAAAAGTACTCCTTTTTTTATGCACTCTGCATTATCTTCATATTTTCTCAATATCCTTTGAGGAATAGATAAGACGGGAACATTACACATCTGATTAGTTTTCTGTCGTGCCTTGCGTATCCACAAAGCACCGTTATTGTCTTTTATCAGGTGTTCACGGCTTAATTGCTGCACATCCACGAAAGCGAGCGCGGTAAAACAACAAAAGACAAAAACATCTCTTACCTGCTCCAATCGTTTGATAGTAAATTCTTTGTTCATCAGAATATCCAGTTCTTCACGTGAAAGAAACTCTACATTTACTTCATCCTGCTTGAAGTGGATGCCGTAAAACGGGTCTTTCTTTATCCAATCGTTAGCTAAAGCAATGCGGATAACCTTTTTCAAGTTCTTCAAATGTTTCAATGCGGAGTTATTTTGGCAATGCTTGTCCGTTTTCAGCCAAAAATCAAAGTCACGGATAAACTGTCCATCCAGTTCTGCCAACATTATATCATCACGGTGGTAATTACTGCGAATATATTCTTTCAGGCGGTTTATGGAAGTATCAAACTTGGTAACTGTGCTTTCCGTATATTCTTTGCCAATCAGGGCACGACATTTTTCGTTATGCTCTGCATACACTTCCAGCAAGCTGCGCTGTACCTTATCCCGTCCGTAGAAACAATCCTTTATTATATCGGCTGTTATCGATTTGTTGTCTATTTCCAGTTTACGGTGTATCTGCAATACTTTGGCACGAACCGTATTGATATAGTGGTTTAGTTCGGTGGCTACACGGTCTTTTCCTTTGGAACATTCCTTTTTCTGATTCCA
>NZ_LT896588.1:1862427-2152522 GCF_900186615.1 Parabacteroides bouchesdurhonensis | reverse complement strand
TGGCTACACGGTCTTTTCCTTTGGAACATTCCTTTTTCTGATTCCATAAGTCTACAGGAATACTCCGTTTAATCATAACTTCGGCTACTCGCTTGTTTACGGTGATGCGCATACAAACAGGAGCTTCACCGTTTTTCAGAAGTTTTGATTTCTTGATGATGAACAATACGCTTAATGTGTTTCTTTTCACTGCTCCCATAATTCTTTGATTTTTAAGTGGTACAAAATTAGTTTGTTACGCTCAAAAACCAGCTACGCAAAACACTGACAATCAAAGACAAATGCGTCAATTCGTGGGAGCAAAAACAGCTTTCAAAAAGTCCCACGAATAAGCCACGTGAGAACTGCTTTAAACCGCTATTTTTGCCAAAGTGGAGAAAAAGAAAAAGCTCTGAAATCCTTGAATTTCAGAGCTTTGCTTTAATTTACTATTTGCTTTCGCGGTGCGTACGGGACTCGAACCCGTGACCCCATGCGTGACAGGCATGTATTCTAACCAACTGAACTAACGCACCATTATAAAAGAAATATCAGAAACAATTATTGTGCGGTGCGTACGGGACTCGAACCCGTGACCCCATGCGTGACAGGCATGTATTCTAACCAACTGAACTAACGCACCATGTTATGTTTCATAATACCTCAATCTCTCTTGATTGCGGTGCAAAGGTAAACATTATTTTGATACGTACAATAGCCTGACAAAATATTTTATATACTTTTTCCGTATCAATACTGAAATGCAAGAAGTTAAAAAGAACGTTTTTATACATTCCGTAATATATAGTTTCAACCCTTATAAACCCAAAAAAGACGGGCAGTTTATTACAATTTCCACCTCTTTTGCAACTTTTCATCAACTGTTCAGTAATATGTAATGATAATTTGTTACTTTTGCATCTCAATATAAAAGCGTAACAACAATGGACGTTGCCATTATTAAATATAATGCCGGAAATATCTACTCTGTAGATTACGCATTAAAGCGGTTAGGCGTTACTCCCGTTATTACGGCTGATCCGGAAATCCTTTGTAAAGCAGATAAAGTGATCTTTCCGGGAGTGGGTGAAGCATTCACTACAATGGAATACCTAAAAGAGCATAAACTTGATAATCTTATTTGTAGTCTAAAACAGCCCGTATTAGGTATTTGTTTGGGAATGCAACTTATGTGTAGTCATTCAGAAGAAGGCAATGTAGATTGTTTAGGTATATTTGATACATGTGTAAAGCTCTTTATTCCTCAAAAGCATGAAGATAAAGTGCCTCATATGGGATGGAATACGCTTACGAATGTTAAGAGTAAGTTATTTTGCAAAGAACTGGAAAATAAATTTGTTTACTTCGTGCATAGTTATTATGCACCAATAAACGACTATACGGCTGCAACTACCAACTATATTATCCCATTCAGTGCAGCGTTACACAAAGATAATTATTATGCAACCCAGTTTCATCCGGAAAAAAGCGGTTCGGTTGGAGAAATTATATTAAGTAACTTTCTAAAACTGTAATAATAAATTATGATAGAACTTATTCCTGCTATCGATATAATTGATGGCAAGTGCGTGCGTCTTACCCAAGGTGATTACGGCACAAAAAAAATATATAACGAAGATCCGCTGGAAGTAGCAAAAATGTTTGAGGATCACGGAATACGTCGCCTTCATGTTGTTGATCTGGATGGTGCACGCGAAGGACGCATTATAAACTTCCGGATATTAGAAAGAATTGCCAGCCGTACGTCACTCATTATTGACTTTGGAGGCGGACTAAAACAGGAAGACGATTTGGAAATCGCATTTGAAAGTGGTGCGCAAATGATTACAGGTGGAAGTATCGCCGTAAAAAATCCAGAGATATTTACTTCCTGGATAAAAAAATTCGGTTGCGAGAAAATCATTCTGGGAGCAGATGCTAAAGAGAAAAAAATAGCCATCAATGGATGGGAAGAAACAACAGATAAAGAATTGATCCCGTTTATCAGTGATTATTATGATAAAGGCATCACAAAAGTAATCTGTACGGACATCAGCAGGGATGGCATGCTGCAAGGACCGGCTATTGAACTATATAAAGAAATACGAGAAGCAATTCCTTTTATATATATCATAGCCAGCGGTGGTGTCAGTTCAGTTGAAGACATCGAAAAATTATCAGAGGCAGGAATACCGGCTGTTATCTTCGGGAAAGCCATATACGAAGGTAAAATTCAACTAAAAGACCTGCTCAGATTTACATAAATTATCGAAACAATATATGCTTGCAAAAAGAATAGTACCGTGTCTGGATATTAAAGACGGAAAAACTGTAAAAGGAATCAATTTTGTAAACTTCCGCGATGCCGGAGACCCTGTAGAACTGGGAGCTCAGTACAGCAACGAAGGAGCTGACGAATTGGTATACCTAGACATTACCGCTTCTCATGAAGGGCGAAAAACCTTCACAGAACTGGTAAAAAAGGTAGCAGCCAATATCAGTATACCTTTCACTGTAGGCGGAGGCATTAACGAAATGAAAGACGTTGACCGCCTTCTAAGTGCCGGAGCCGACAAGGTTTCTATCAACTCTGCTGCTTTAAAAAATCCTCAATTAATTGAAGATATTGCAAAGAATTTCGGTAGTCAGGTTTGCGTTGTAGCCATTGATGCAAATTATGAAAATAAAAATTGGCTTTGCTACCTGAATGGAGGACGCATTCCGACTGACAAATTTCTATTTGAATGGGCAGCAGAAGCAGAAAGTCGTGGTGCCGGAGAAATTCTCTTCACAAGCATGACACATGATGGAGTGAAAGATGGTTATGCAAACGAAGCCCTCGCCACTTTAGCCGATTCGTTACATATTCCGGTAATTGCATCGGGAGGAGCCGGTAAAAAAGAACATTTCCGTGACACATTCACATCTGGGAAAGCAGACGCGGCATTGGCTGCAAGTGTATTCCACTTTGGAGAAATAGGTATTAGCGAATTAAAACAATATCTATTTAACGAAGGAATCAATGTAAGAATATAAATATTAAGATAAAATGAAACTAGACTTCGAAAAAATGGGTGGCCTGATCCCTGCTATTGTTCAGGATAACGACACAAACAAAGTGTTAATGCTAGGATTTATGAACCAAGAAGCTTATGAAGAAACAAAAGCAACAGGAAAGGTTACATTTTTTAGCCGCACGAAGAATCGTTTATGGATGAAAGGTGAGACGAGCGGTAATACTCTACAAGTAGTCAGCATGATGGCTGATTGCGACAATGACACACTGTTAATCAAAGCAATTCCGGCTGGTCCGGTTTGCCATACAGGGGCAGATACTTGTTTCGGAGAAAAGAATATAGAAGATATCATGTTCCTGAAATATCTTCAGAATTTCATAGAAAGACGTCGTCAGGAAATGCCGGAAGGATCATACACTACGTCTTTATTCCAAAAAGGCGTAAACCGCATGGCACAGAAGGTTGGTGAAGAAGCTGTAGAAACAGTTATTGAAGCAACAAACGGTACAGAAGAAGGTTTCATTTATGAAGCTTCAGACCTTGTTTATCACTTAATCGTATTACTCACCAGCAAAGGAATTCGTTTGGAAGACCTTGCCCGCGAGCTAAAGAAAAGGCACAAAGGATAATTTATTATATGGAAGAAACTTTGCTCAAACTGGAAGATGTAGAAATATGCCGTGAAGAAAATGTAATACTTCATGACGCATCTTTTACACTGCATAACGGAGAATTTGTGTATGTTATCGGGAAAGTCGGTTCCGGCAAAAGCAGCCTGTTAAAATCACTGTATTGTGAAATTCCGATCGTACGAGGAGAAGCCTGGCTAATGGAATACAATCTCTGTAAGATGAAGCGAAAAGACATTCCTTATCTCCGTCGGAAATTGGGCATTGTTTTTCAGGATTTCCAATTGCTTACCGACCGTTCGGTTTTGAAAAATCTGGAATTTGTTCTGAGAGCAACCGGATGGAAAAAGAAAAACGAAATCAATGCCCGTATTGCAGAAGTGCTAGCACAAGTTGGTATGCAGGATAAAGGATACAAAATGCCACATGAATTATCGGGAGGAGAACAGCAACGTATCGTTATTGCACGAGCTTTGCTAAATGAGCCTAAATTAATTCTTGCTGACGAGCCAACCGGAAACCTAGACCCGGAAACCAGCGGACAAATCGTACAGTTATTGCATGATATTTGCCAGAAAGGAACAGCAGTAATTATGACAACCCACAACTATACGCTGGTACACAATTATCCGGCACGTATAGTAAAATGCGAGAATGCCTGTCTAAGTGATGTTGGAGAATAATTTTTTATATACCTTTGCAACGTATTTAAATACAATGGCATAATTTTTGAGAACATTTATTCCGGGTAAATCCCGTTTTTGACAGATAAGATGAATAATTTAATATAGTAAAAAGAAAATGAAAGTTTTAAAGTTTGGCGGTACTTCTGTGGGGTCAGCACAGAGAATAAAAGATGTAGCAAAACTGATTACGGGCGAGCGTAATATCGTAGTATTGTCTGCCATGTCGGGTACAACCAACGCGCTGGTCGAAATTTCAGACTATTTGTATAAAAAAAATCCTGACGGTGCAAACGAGGTCATCAACAAGTTGGCTCAGAAATATAATGGCCACATTGAAGAACTCTATAACACTGAAGAATACAAACAAAAGGCCAAAGAACTGGTAAAGTCTCATTTTGATTATATCAGAACTTTCACAAAAGATCTTTTTACTCTATTTGAAGAAAAAGTGGTTCTTGCGCAAGGAGAGCTTATCTCCACAGGAATGATGAATTTATATTTAAATGAGCAAGGCGTTAAATCCGTTCTGCTTCCGGCATTAGAATACATGCGCACAGACAAGAACGCGGAGCCGGATCCTGCTTATATTAAAGACAAACTTCTGAAACAACTGGATCAACATAAGGATGCTGAACTTTTCATCACACAGGGTTACATTTGCCGTAATGCTTATGGCGAAATAGATAATTTACAACGTGGAGGAAGCGACTATAGTGCATCTCTTATCGGAGCGGCTATCAATGCTGAAGAAATACAGATTTGGACAGACATCGATGGCATGCATAATAATGACCCTCGTATTGTAGACAGTACTTCTCCCGTTCGTCACCTGCATTTTGAAGAAGCTGCTGAACTTGCATACTTTGGAGCAAAGATATTACATCCAACTTGCATTTTACCAGCCAAATTAAACAACATTCCGGTTCGTTTGCTAAACACAATGCAACCTGACGCTCCGGGAACTTTGATTTCCAATTCTACAGAAAAAGGAAAAATCAAAGCTGTTGCGGCTAAAGATAATATCACGGCCATCAAAATCAAAAGTGGACGCATGTTATTGGCAACAGGATTTTTACGTAAAGTATTTGAAATCTTCGAAAATTACCAAACTCCGATAGATATGGTAACAACCTCAGAAGTAGGTGTTTCCGTAACTATTGATAATCGTAAGCATCTGGAGGAAATTGTAGATGATCTAAAGAAATATGGAACAGTTTCCGTAGACGAAGACATGGTTATTGTATGTGTTGTAGGCGATTTGGAATGGGATAATGTAGGTTTCGAAGCCCGCATTGTACAAGCCATGAAAGACGTTCCGGTTCGTATGATTTCATATGGAGGAAGCAACTATAATGTATCTCTTCTTGTTAAAGCAAGCGATAAGAAAAAAGCGCTGCAAGCATTAAGCGACCATCTATTTAACAACAAATAAATAAAACAAGGGCAGCCTTTACAGACTGCCCTTGTTTATCTTCATTATATAATTTTTTACACATATGCTCAAAGGAACATTTCCTGTAGAAAAATTCAAAGCGTTACAAACGCCTTTCTATTTTTATGATATAGAGTTATTAAAAGAGACTCTTAAAATGGTAACAACCGAGGCTAACAAATATGGTTATCATGTCCATTACGCTGTAAAAGCAAATGCCAACCCACGAATTCTTTCTGTCATTTCCAGTTTTGGACTGGGAGCAGATTGTGTAAGTGGCGGTGAAATACAAGCAGCGTTAAATGCCGGTTTCCCTGCTGACAAAATTGTATATGCCGGAGTTGGAAAAGCTGATTGGGAAATTAATCTGGGACTGGATAATAACATACTATGCTTCAATGTAGAATCTGCCGTTGAACTTCAAATCATCAATGAGTTGGCAGCAGCAAAAAACAAAGTTGCCTCTATCGCACTCCGTATCAATCCAGAAGTAGATGCACATACACATGCCAAAATCACAACCGGAATGAAAGAAAACAAGTTTGGAATCAACCTTAGTTTACTCGGTAAAGTTCTAGACGAAATCTGCACATTAAAAAACGTAAAACTGACCGGCATTCATTCACATATTGGTTCACAAATTACAGACATGTCAGCATTCCGTAATCTGGCTATTCGTGTAAATGAAATACAAGATGAGCTTGAAGCAAGAAATATCAAAATACAAAATATAAATTTTGGCGGAGGTTTAGGCATTGATTATTACCATCCTAACCACTTGCCTATTCCGGCATTCGACAATTATTTTGCCGTATTCAACAAGCTACTTCAAGTACGTCCGGGACAGCAAGTACACTTTGAACCAGGACGCTCTATCGTAGCCCAATGCGGAACGCTTATCTCCAAAGTTCTATATGTAAAAGAAGGAGAAATAAAGAAATTCGCTATTCTGGATGCAGGCTTTACAGAACTGATCCGCCCGGCGATGTATGATGCTCACCATCGTATGGAGAACATCTCCAGCGATGAAGAGATAGAAATCTATGACGTAGTTGGTCCAATTTGCGAATCGTCCGATGTATTTGGCAAAGACGTTGAATTGAACAAAACACATCGTGGAGACTTGATTGCTTTGCGTTCAGCCGGTGCATATGGAGAAGTTATGGCATCACAATATAATTGTCGCCAGTTGCCGAAAGCATATTACTCAGATCAATTATAAAGCCGTATTCAAGGGATGGAAAAACTGCTTGTATTCAACACAGTAGAGCTCTGTCTTGCCGGAGTAACATTTCTGCTGTTTATCATACAATTACTATATTACTTGGTAGTATACACTCGTCCACTTTATGCCGCTGAAAAAACGAATTCTCCAACACAAAGTGAATTGCAACCGGTATCTATAATTGTTTATGCAAAGAATGCAGCCGAAAATTTGAAAAAATGTCTTCCATCCCTACTTTCACAAGATTATCCGCATTACGAAGTAATTGTGGTAAATGATGGTTCCTCTGATGAAACAGAGGACATACTAAAGTTATACAAAAATAAGAACGAGCATCTTTACCATACTTATATTCCACATGATGACAGATATATGAGCCGCAAAAAGTTAGCACTCACTCTTGGTATTAAAGCGGCTAAACATGAAATATTATTATTTACAGAAGCTAATTGTCATCCACTAAGTGATCAATGGATTCGCTGTATGACACAAAAATATCAACCTGGAACCGAAATTATACTCGGATTCTGTGCTTATGGCAACTACAAAGGTTTCATGCAGAAATTTATCGCCTATGATAATCTGCGAAACGGACTACAATATATTTCTGCAGCTTTAGCTAATCATCCTTATACCGGAAACGGTTGTAATTTATCATATTCAAAAAAACTATTCTTCCAACACAAAGATTATTATAAGTCTTTTAGTTTTCGAGCTAACGATGATGATTTGTTCATTAACCAAGTAGCTACAGCAAAAAATGTTCAAGTTGAATATTCGGCAGACAGTATAATCGAAATGGGAAAAATCGAACAAGTCAAGAATTGGAAGGAAACGAAAACATCCCGTGCTGCTACTTATCAATATTATCGCGGAGGACAACTTTTCTTTTATCAACTGGAAACTATCAGTTTTTTTCTATTTGTCTTGGTTGTTATTGCATCTATTGCATTCGGCATTTCTGGTAATTGGTTGATTTCCGTATGGAGCATATTACTTTATTTGGGACTTTTTACCACCAAAGCAATCGTATTACATAAATCTGCCAAACTTTTACAACAAAAACCTATAACAGGTTGGTTACCTTTCCTTGAACTAATACAACCTCTCTTTAATTTACATATCCGGATTCATTGTGCTTTAAAAAAGAAAAACGACTTTACCATGCATTTAGGAATGTGATGCACCGGGTAATTCTCCGCCATCAAAGCACAATGGCAGCAATGATTTTGCATTCTCTATCTGCAAAATACAATCAGCATTACAAAGAAGCACTTTTACCGGATGATTATATCTATTTTCTACTTCCAATAACACTTGACGGCAAGCACCGCAAGGAGTTATATTTTTCACTTGTCGACCGTCCGATATAGCCGCAATAGCCAATGCACAGACCGGTGTATCCGGATATTTAGCACCCGCATAGAACAAGGCAACACGTTCGGCACAAAGGCCGGAAGGATAAGCGGCATTTTCTTGATTACTGCCACAAATTACGTCTCCATTTGCCAACAATACCGCGGCGCCTACCTGGAAATGAGAATAACGATCATAAGCCGTTTTAGCAGCTCTTAAAGCTGTATCTGCCAATTTACGAAAATCTTCTGGAAGTTCATCGGCGGCAAACTCCGTTATCTTCGTTTGTAGTATTATTTCTTTCATTATATTTCATTTATTAACCCGACAAATATAAAAATTTCCACCAAGGGTAAAATTAGTTCCTTTCGAGAGAAATTCCAATTCCTTTCGGAAGAAAATAAAATTTCTCTCGGATGGAACTAAAAAGCCGCTAATTTATATTACCCGAACATTGACTTCTTTCTTAAAAGATTTCCAGACCAAATAACCGGAAATAAATAAGGTACATATCTCAGCTACGGGAACATTAAACCAAATACTTTGTATGCCCCAAATCCGAGGATAAACCAAAATACCAAAAACGACAAACACCAATCCTCTCAGCATTGAAATAATGATAGAAACTTTCGCATTTCCTATTGCCGTAAAATAACTGGAAGCCAAAATATTCAATCCGTTTATTAAGAATGCGAAAGAATAAATGACAACACCTTCTAAAGCAATATCAAAAGCAGCACTGTTTCTTTCTTTAAAGAAAAGCGATATAATTTGCTCACCAAACCCAAATAAAGCAATAAATAAGACACTTCCGATAAGCATATTTGTCTGGGCTGCCAATTTCAAAATAGCCTGGATACGACTTTCACATCCTGCACCGAAATTGTATCCGATAACAGGAATAATACCGTCTGAAACGCCCAAATATAAAGTAGTGGCAATAAATGACACATAATTAATTACAGTAAAAGCTGCAACTCCATCTTCTCCCAAATACCGCATCATTGTAATATTAAAAAGAAAGACAGTAATAGCCACTGCCAATTCAGACATGCCTTCCGATGAACCGTTATAGAAAGCACTCCAAACAAGACTACTTCTAAAACGTCCACATTGTACGGAAACAATCTGCTTCCGGCTGAACAAAGAAGGAACATTACAAAAAGCACCTACGCTAAAAGCAAATCCGGTAGCCAATCCGGCTCCTTCAACTCCCCAATTCCAAATACCGACAAACAGCAGGTCGAGCAAAATATTAATCAGCACCGTTGCTCCCATTATTGTTGTGGCATAAACAGGTTTCCCCATTGCTTTAAGAATATAATCGCCAAAAAACATCGCACATAATATCGGAAAAAACGGAACCAATGTTCTTATATATCCAACCGAGCCATTCAATAAAACCGCATTTGCTCCAAGAAAAACGGTTATTGGTTCGGCAAACAAATAAATCAAAAGACTTATCAAAACCGAAAATCCTATCAAAAAATAAAACAGAGAAGCAACAGCATCGTTTGCCTCCTGACGATTTGATCGTCCCAGACTGATACTCACAATCGTTTGACAACCTACACCTATAACAATCGCAATAGCCGTGATCAAACTATAGCAAGGAAGAATCAGATTTACACTTGCTAAAGCATTAGCTCCTACAAAATGTCCTAATACAATGCCGTCTACAACCGATTGCAGTCCAAGAAACAGCAAACCTGCCACACCAGGTAAAGCATATTTGACAAATAAATGAGGAATATTACCCGTTAACAACAACTCTTCTCTGTTCTGACGACGCAAAGCTTTATCCGTACTCATATCTCTTCTTCTTTTGTTACATTCGGGGGGCAAAAGTAGAAGAAGCCTATTAAATAAAAATTACCCTATGGTAAATTCGCTTTTTATTTAATTCCTGAACGAATACGGCTTAATGACTGAGGTGTAATCTGGAGAAAAGAGGCGATGTGTTTTAACGGTACTCTTTGGAATAATTCAGGACGCGTACGGAGCAATGTCTCATATTGTTCACGTGCATCACTCCAACTGTCATTGATAAAATAGTTTTCATATTCACATAAATAATAATCCAACAAACGTCTTCCCCAGTTAGAAAGTTCAAGAGATTGATCTAAAAGAGAGTTCATTTTAGTTACAGGAATACGCAATAACACCGAATCTTCCACCATTTCAACATTATATGCCGCTATTTCACGATAAACAAAGTTGATCATCTCTCCGTCTGATGCAAACCAAAGAGTCACATCTTTTCCTTCTCTTCCCACAAAACTCCGGACAAGTCCGCATTTTACAAACCAGACGTATAACTCCCGGTCACCTTCATAAAAAGCAAATTCATTCTTTCGGAAAGATATTTCTTCCATTTCATCCAATAATTGATTAACCGTCTCATCCGATAGTGAAGAGACCATACGTTGTTGGGCAATAAATGTATTCATATCTTCCATAAAGCAAACCGAGGTCTATTAAACAATGATATAAAGATACGTTTATTTTAAGAAATATGAGGCAAATTTGGTTCCTTGTATTTATCTTTGCGAAAATAATTATTCATAGAGTACAATCAACCATGAAATTACGCATACGGTTCTGCGGACTTGTTACACTATTGTTTATAGTAAGTGTTTCTGTTGCCAGTGGACAACGAAAACTAGCTTCTTATCAAAAATATATCCGCGAATATAGTGGACTAGCCGTTGAACAACAACGAAAATACCGGATTCCGGCAAGTATTACATTAGCCCAGGGCTTACTTGAATCAGGTGCAGGGCAAAGCGATCTGGCACGCCGTTCCAACAATCATTTCGGCATAAAATGCCACTCCGACTGGCGAGGAGGACGCGTATATCATGATGACGATTTACGAGGTGAATGTTTCCGTAAATACAAAAAAGTAGAAGACTCTTATACGGATCATTCCCGCTTTCTGGCAGAACGTCCGCGCTATGCCTCGCTTTTTAAACTAAATATAAAAGACTATAAAGGTTGGGCCAGAGGTTTACAGAAATGCGGTTATGCCACCGACAGGGCTTATGCCAACAAACTCATTAAAGTCATAGAAGACTACGAATTATACCGCTTTGATTCCGGTAAAACACAAAAAACAAAATCATCAGGCAAAAAGCCGGCAATCGTCGCAACAAAACGCACTGTTTATCGCACACATGGTTTGCTCTACGTCTACGCAACAGATAACGATAGTTTTGAACAAATTGCCGCCAGTCTGGGATTTTCCGTAAAGGAATTGAAAAAATATAACGAAGTTCCCGAAGATTTTCCATTACAAAAAGGAGATATCGTTTATCTGGAAAAGAAAAAGAAGAAAGCAGATAAACCTCATTACGACTATGTTGTACAAATTGGAGAGTCAATGCATAGTATTGCGCAGAAATTCGGCATACAGATAAAGAGCTTATATAAATTAAATAAAAAGCCAAAAGATTATGTGCCTGAAGAAGGAGATGTCCTAAAACTTAGATAAGTAACATAAAAAAGTATTACCTTTGCAAACACAAATATCGCGAATACCAGCTTCACCTCTGCAGAATTCAAGTAAACTTGGCTCTGCATCAGGTTTACACTATATTTGCAGTTCAAACTAGCATTACAATGAGTGACCAACGTTATAATTTACGCGGAGTATCCGCTTCAAAAGAAGATGTTCATAACGCAATAAAGAACATTGACAAGGGAATTTTCCCAAAAGCTTTCAGTAAGATTATCCCGGACATTCTGGGCGGAGATCCGGAATATTGCAATATAATGCATGCAGATGGAGCCGGAACAAAATCGTCATTAGCTTATATGTACTGGAAAGAAACAGGTGATCTTTCAGTATGGAAGGGTATCGCACAGGACGCATTAATTATGAACATAGACGACTTGCTTTGTGTAGGAGCCGTAGATAATATTCTTGTTTCATCCACTATCGGACGTAACAAATTACTGATTCCCGGAGAAGTTATTTCTGCTATTATCAACGGAACAGACGAGTTACTGGCTGAACTACGCGAACTGGGTGTAGGTTGTTATGCTACAGGAGGCGAAACGGCCGATGTTGGTGATTTGGTTCGTACGATTATTGTTGACAGTACAGTAACTTGTCGTATGAAACGCACAGATGTTGTTGACAACAAAAATATTAAGGGTGGCGACGTTATTGTGGGCTTGGCTTCATCAGGTAAAGCGACATACGAAAAAGAATACAACGGAGGAACAGGCAGTAACGGGCTTACTTCCGCACGTCATGACGTGTTTGCCAAATATCTGGCAACAAAATACCCGGAAAGTTATGACGCGGCTGTACCTGAAGAATTAGTCTATTCCGGAGGCTTAAAGCTAACCGACCCAATAGCCGAATTAGGCATTGACGCCGGCAAGTTAGTGCTCTCTCCCACCCGTACTTATGCACCTGTTATTAAAATAATACTGGATAAATTACGTCCGCAAATACATGGAATGGTTCACTGTTCAGGTGGAGCACAAACGAAAGTAATGCATTTTGTAGAAAACAAACGTGTTGTCAAAAACAATTTATTCCCAATTCCTCCACTGTTCCGTATTATTCAGGAACAAAGCGGTACGGATTGGAGTGAAATGTATAAAGTATTCAACATGGGTCATCGTATGGAAATTTATATTTCACCGGAATATGCCGACGAAGTAATTAATGTTTCCAAAAGTTTTGGCATAGATGCACAGATCGTTGGCTTTGTAGAAGAAGCGGAAAAGAATGAGTTGATTATTGAAAGCGAAAAAGGTCGCTTTACTTATTAATAAGATTGAATGGCTGAGAGCAGTTTATTAGATAAATTAGACGGATTAGTAAGCCGTTTTGAAGAAGTCGGTACTCTAATTACCGATCCGGCAGTGATTGCCGACATGAAACGGTTTGTTAAATTAAATAAAGAATACCGGGATTTAGAAAAGATAGTACAAACCCGTGAAGAATATATCCGGACATTAAACGGCATTAAAGAAGCTCGTGATATTTTAGATAACGAGCAAGATGCAGAAATGAGAGAAATGGCTCGTGAAGAGTTGGATAATTGTAACACTCGCATTCCTGAGATAGAAGAAGAAATAAAGTTACTTCTGGTTCCTACCGATCCACAAGATGACAAAAATGCGATTGTTGAAATACGTGGAGGTACAGGAGGTGACGAAGCTGCTTTATTTGCCGGAGATTTGTATCGTATGTA
Organism: Parabacteroides bouchesdurhonensis; assembly: GCF_900186615.1. Classification (GTDB taxonomy): domain Bacteria; phylum Bacteroidota; class Bacteroidia; order Bacteroidales; family Tannerellaceae; genus Parabacteroides; species Parabacteroides bouchesdurhonensis. The sequence goes on along the minus strand of NZ_LT896588.1, from coordinate 2,138,985 downwards.
TGTAAAATACTGCGAAACCAAAGGATGGAAAATAGCTGTGTCCAGCTTAAGCGAAGGTTCTTCCGGAGGATTTAAAGAAATCATTTTTACGGTTTCCGGCGAGAAAGTCTATGGCACCTTAAAATATGAATCCGGCGTACATCGTGTACAGCGCGTTCCTGCTACGGAAACGCAAGGTCGCGTTCACACATCGGCAGCTACGGTTGCTGTGCTTCCTGAGGCGGATGAGTTTGATGTTGAAATAAACGAAGGAGAGATCAAATGGGATACTTTCCGTTCCGGAGGAGCCGGAGGACAGAATGTAAATAAGGTTGAATCGGGTGTACGACTGAGATATGTCTGGAAAAATCCAAATACGGGTGAAAGTGAAGAAATATTGATTGAATGTACGGAAACCCGTGACCAACCGAAAAATAAAGAACGTGCTCTTACCCGTTTGCGTTCCTTTATTTACGATAAAGAACACCAGAAATATCTGGATGATATAGCAAGTAAACGTAAGACGATGGTTTCAACAGGTGACCGTTCGGCAAAGATACGGACTTACAACTATCCGCAAGGACGTATCACCGATCATCGTATTAATTACACTATTTATAATCTTTCAGCCTTTATGGATGGAGACATACAAGGTTGTATTGACCAACTGATTGTTGCTGAAAATGCAGAACGACTGAAAGAGTCCGAGCTATAATATACTATTAAAAAGACGTAACTAAACAGATGAACAAGCAACAATTATTCGAGAACATCAAGAAAAAACAATCTTTCCTTTGTGTCGGACTTGATACTGACATAAAAAAGATACCTCAGCATTTGCTTTCGGAGGAAGACCCGATCTTTGCATTTAATAAAGCAATTATTGATGCTACCGCCGACTATTGTGTAGCCTATAAACCCAATCTTGCATTCTATGAAAGTTTGGGAGTTAAGGGCATGATGGCATTCGAAAAGACAGTTTCTTATTTAAAAAAGAATTATCCGGACCAATTCATTATTGCAGATGCTAAACGCGGAGATATAGGAAATACATCCGAAATGTATGCCCGCTCTTTCTTCGATCACATCAAAGTAGATGCTGTAACAGTCGCTCCGTATATGGGAGAAGATAGCGTAAAACCTTTCCTTATTTATCCGGAAGCATGGGTAATATTATTAGCCCTAACCTCAAACAAAGGTTCGCATGATTTCCAACTGACAAAAGATGCTAACGGAGAACGTTTGTTCGAGAAGGTATTAAAAAAATCGCAAGAATGGGCTAATGACGAACAAATGATGTATGTTGTAGGTGCTACACAAGGAAAAATGTTTCTCGATATTCGCAAACACGTGCCAAACCATTTCTTACTCGTTCCGGGCGTAGGAGCTCAAGGTGGTAGCTTGGCAGAAGTAGCACAATATGGAATGAACGATCAATGCGGCTTGCTGGTTAATTCATCCCGCGCAATTATATATGCAGATACAACAGAACGTTTTGCATCCGCTGCACGTGAAGCTGCACAAGCTGTACAAAAAGAAATGGCAGGTTATTTGTATGATAATGGAATTATTCCGTGCAAAGCATAGGCTATCCAAATAATTTTCACCATTTTTGCAAACTGTCGTGCTGTAAAAGTACGGCATATCAACAGAGATACTATAATAATCGATAAATAATGGAGTTTTCAGCCCAACAAATTGCAGGCTTTCTTGGTGGAACAATCGAAGGAAATCCGGAAGTGAAAGTCAGCAACTTTTCTAAGATAGAAGAAGGCAAACCAGGTACATTAACATTTCTGGCTAATCCTAAGTATGAGCATCATATTTATAATACAGAAGCCAGTATTGTTTTGGTAAACAATGATTTTTCTCCTGCCGAGCCGATAAAAGCCACCTTGGTAAAAGTACCTAATGCATACGCTGCATTAGCCATGTTACTGAATATGGTTGAACAATCAAAAAAACCAAAGGCCGGCATAGATTCTTCCGCGTTTATTGCAACTACTGCAACCGTTGGAGAAGGATGCTACATAGGGAACTTTGCTTATATCGGTGAGAATGTGAAACTCGGCAAAAACTGTCAAGTTTATCCTTACGCTTACATTGGAGATAATGTAACAATTGGAGATAACTCTATTCTTTATCCGCATATTACTATTTATCACGATTGTATAATCGGCAATAACTGTATTCTGCACGCAGGTTCTGTCATCGGCTCGGACGGATTTGGATTCGCACCGGAAGGTGAATGTTATAAAAAGATTCCTCAACTGGGAAACGTGATTATAGAAGATAATGTAGAAATCGGAGCTAACACAACAATAGACCGTGCTGTAATGGATTCTACAATTATCCACAGTGGAGTCAAGCTTGATAATCTGGTTCAGATTGCTCACAATGTGGAAGTGGGAGACAATACGGTAATGGCTTCGCAAGTTGGTATCGCAGGCTCTGTAAAAATAGGTAAACACTGTATGTTCGGCGGACAGGTAGGTTTGGCCGGGCATATACATATTGCCGACAACGTTGTATTCGGTGCGCAGGCCGGTGTTATCAGCGACATAAAAGAGGCCACAACAGTATTGGGAGCACCTGCTATCAATGCAAAAGCATTTATGCGTTCAAGCGCTATATTCAATCGCCTGCCAGAAGTATATCGCACAATCGGGCAACTACAACGTGAAATAGAACAACTAAAGAAAGAAATTAATAAATAACATAATTCTATGCATAGACAGAAAACGCTTGCGGCAAGTTTCTCTTTACAGGGAAAAGGACTGCACACGGGACTAGATATACAGATTACATTTAATCCGGCTCCCGAAAATCACGGATACAAAATTAAACGTGTCGATCTGGAAGATCAACCTGTAATAGATGCTCTTGCTGAGAATGTAGTCAATACACAGCGTGGCACTGTTCTCTCCAAAAACGGTGTTCAAGTAAGCACGGTAGAGCATGCAATGGCAGCCCTTTATGCCTTTGGCATCGACAACTGTCTGATTGAAGTAAACTCTCCCGAATTTCCTATTTTGGACGGAAGTTCCCGTTTTTATTCTGAAGAAATACAAAAGGTTGGTCTAACAGAACAGAACGCACCAAAAGATTATTATATCGTAAAGCACAAGATAGAAGTAAAAGACGAAGAAACCGGTTCTTCATTGGTTATTCTTCCGGATGATAAATTCAGTGTGAATGTATTAATTTCTTTTGATTCTCCTGTATTATCCAATCAATTTGCCACATTAAACGACTTAAGTGAGTTCCCTACAGAATTGGCGGCATCTCGTACATTCGTATTTGTTCGTGAAGTAGAAACACTACTTCAGCACAATCTCATTAAAGGTGGCGATTTAGATAATGCAATTGTTATCTATGACCAGAAAATTCCTCAGGAATCTTTGGATAAGTTGGCAGACATGATGAATCTTCCACATAAAGATGTACACGATCTTGGATATATCAACAATAAACCATTAGTATTCAATAACGAGCCGGCACGTCATAAACTTATTGATGTGATTGGAGACATGGCTTTGATAAGCAAGCCAATACGAGGCCGTATCATAGCCACTCGTCCGGGACATAAAATTAACAATCAGCTGGCACGCATGATCCGCAAGGACATTAAGATGAATGAAGTGCAAGCTCCTATCTATGATCCGAATACAGCTCCGGTTATGGACGTTAATCGTATTCGTGAACTATTGCCTCACCGTTATCCGTTCTTATTGGTTGACAAAATTATAGAAATCGGAGGTGACTACATTGTCGGAGTAAAGAATATCACAACGAACGAACCTTTCTTCCAAGGGCACTTCCCGCAAGAACCCGTAATGCCTGGCGTATTACAAGTAGAAGCAATGGCGCAAACCGGAGGATTGCTCGTACTTAACTCCGTAGACGAACCGGAACGCTACTCTACCTATTTCATGAAAATAGATGGCGTAAAGTTCCGTCAAAAAGTTGTACCAGGTGATACTTTAATTCTCCGGTTAGAATTATTAGCTCCTATCCGCCGAGGCATATCTACCATGAAAGGATATGTATTTGTAGGTGATAAATTAGTGAGCGAAGCCGAATTTATGGCACAGATTGTCAAAAACAAATAATAAAACAGAAAATGAATATATCTTCTTTAGCAGTTGTCCATCCCGAAGCCAAGATCGGAGAAAATGTAACGATTGATCCGTTTGCTATCATTGAGAAAGACGTTATTATTGGAGACAATTGTCACGTTTATTCCCATGCAGTTATTTTAAATGGAGCAAGAATAGGCACTAATTGCAATATATTTCCGGGAGCAGTTGTTGCCGGTATCCCTCAAGACCTAAAATTTAAAGGTGAGATTACAACCGCTGAAATCGGAAATAATACTACGCTGCGCGAATGTGTAACAGTAAACCGAGGTACAGCTTCAAAAGGGCGCACTATCATTGGCGACAACTGTCTTATCATGGCTTATTCTCATATAGCGCACGATTGTGTACTAAAGGATAATATCATCGTTGGTAATGCAACCCAGGTAGCAGGAGAAGTAGAGATTGACGATTTTGCAACTGTCAGTGGCGGATGCCTGGTGCATCAGTTCAGTAGAATCTCAAAACATGTCATGGTTCAGGGAGGTTCACGTATAGGTAAAGATATACCTCCTTATACACTGATCGGCCGTGATCCGATTGTTTACTGCGGCATCAATATCGTAGGCTTGCGACGCCGTGGATTTACAAATCAACAAGTATTCCTTATCCAGGATATTTACCGTACACTGTACACTCGCGGTCTGAATAATACCGAAGCCCTGAAAGCTATTGAAACAGAATACGAGCCTTGTATAGAAAGAGACCTGATATTGAATTTCATCAAGTCTTCCAGTCGTGGAATTGTAAGAGGCTCTATCGACGAATAAAGCATAAAAAGATATAAAACGAAAAACGACCTCCTCTTCTTTATAAAAGGATAAAGGAGGCCGTTTAATTTTTATGTCATTTATAAGGAGAAATAGATATTTTTACTACTTTTGAAGCAACAAAAAAACAAATAAAATTATGTTGTTTAGATTTCTAATCCTATCAGACGAAGCAGATGACTTCAAGCGTGAAATCACTATTGATTCCGAAGCCACCTTCTTGGATTTACATAATGTAATTCTGGACTCCGTAGGTTATACAAAAGACCAAATGTGTTCTTTTTTTATTTGTGAAGATGACTGGAGTAAGAAAACCGAAATTACATTAGTGGAAATGGATACTTCTTCTGAAGTTGATAGTTATATCATGGAAGAAACACCACTGGAAGAACTCCTGGAAGATGAACGTCAAAAGTTACTCTTCGTTTTCGATTATATGACAGAACGTGCATTCTTCATGGAGTTACGTGAAATAGTTCCGGGTAAAGACTTAGATAAACCAATCTGCGACAAGGCTATCGGAACACCTCCGCCCCAGTTTATTTCTTTTGATGAATTCGATCCCAAAAATGGAAATACCGAAGTTGGTGAAGATTTCTACGGAGATTCAGAATTCGATATTGACGAACTGGACAAAGAAGGTTTTGAAGGATTGGGAGACGGTCCAATGGATAATCCGTACGACGACGAACGGTTCTAATAGCAAATTCACATATTCATATAAAGCATCAGCAATAACTATTCCTTTTGTTATTGCTGATGCTTTGTTTTTATAGGAAGCCTTCTCCAGAGCCAACGGGGAATCATCCGCCAGAAAAACACCAACACTGCATAGCAAATATCAATCGTTACAACATGTTGTTTCTTTTTAAGCGCCTTCACAATATAGCGAGCCACATCAGCAGGCATCATCAGCATTGGATATGTATCATCTTTCAACAAAGCCGTAGCCACAAAACCCGGACGGATATCAGTAAAGCAAATATTCAATTTCTCCATATATGACAACTGTTCCAGCGCTTCAATATATGTATTCTGAAAACGCTTGGTTGCCGAGTACGCCGGAGCAGAACCAAGCCCCTTCGTCCCGGCAATGGAACTGATAACGGCCAAATGTCCGCCCCCCTGCTTCTTAAAATAGTCAAACGCAGCAGTTACCATCCGGATAAAACCATCCACATTCGTACTCGCTGTTTTCAACTCGATAGCAGGATCAAGTTGCAGATTCTGACTTCCTACACCCGAGCTCAACAGAAACAAATCCATTCCGCCCAACTTGTCGATCAGGAGTTGCAGTTTTTCCGGAGCATCACTCTCTGTCACATCCAAAGGTTGTATTTCCACCTGACCGGGGAACAACGCCTTTAGTTCTTCCAGCTCTTTCTGTCTCCGTCCGGCAGCACCAACGCGGCAACCTTGTTCCAAATAAATTTTCGCAACTTCATTTCCTATTCCGGAAGTAGCACCTATAATAACGATTCGCTTCATGGAATAACACAGTTTATAGATAAATATTCTCTACTTTTTAAAGACCAAATAAACGGCAGCGACCAAAAACAAGAATGCAAGCGCATGATTCCATTTAAATGATTCTCCTTTAAAAGCAATCGTACTGAAAGCAACAAACACCACCAGGGTAATTACTTCCTGTATTACTTTCAGTTGAATCAGGTTAAACGGCCCGCCGTTATCACGGAAACCGATACGGTTGGCCGGCACCTGGCAACAATACTCAAAAAAAGCAATTATCCAACTAAATAGAATAACGCCGATAAGCGGCAAATGTTCAAACCAGCTGAACTGTTGTTTCATCTTCAAATGTCCGTACCACGCACAGGTCATGAATATATTAGAAACAAGCAATAACAAAATCGCATAAAAACCCTGCATATTATTTTTTATCTTTAGCTTAACAAAATGCAAAAATATGACATTATATCCGACAGGCAATTCTTTCCACGTCAAAATATACTTATCTTTGACACGGCCCTGCCCGCCGGCATGCTAAAAAGTACTATTTTATCAAGACATCCACCTATGAACACTTTAGTTATATTATTAGGACCGACCGGTGTTGGAAAAACGGAACTCAGCCTGCGTATAGCCGAACATTTCCAATCGCCCATTATTTCGGCCGATTCACGCCAGCTTTACCGCGACCTGCCAATTGGTACCGCAGCTCCTACAGCCGAACAGATAGCACGTGTAAAGCATTACATGGTTGGCACATTAGCACTTACCGATTACTATAGCGCCAGCAGTTTTGAAGAAGATGTCATATCGCTGCTTCCTTCATTATTCCAGGCAACTTCCACAGTAATTATGACCGGCGGCAGTATGATGTACATAGATGCCGTATGTAAAGGGATAGACGATATCCCGACCGTTACCCCCGAAATCCGCAACGCTATATATGCTCAATATGAACGCGAAGGACTTGCTCCCATTCTAAAAGAGCTTAAAGACTGTGACCCTGTTCACTACGAAGAAGTAGACCGCAACAACTACAAACGCGTCATCCATGCCGTAGAGATTTGCCGCATGACCGGAAAACCCTATTCATCATTCCGCACCAATAGCCGGAAAGAACGCCCGTTCCGCATCATACAGATAGGACTTACCTGCGAGCGTGAAGAACTGTACGACCGCATCAACCGCAGGGTAGACCAGATGATGAACGACGGATTGCTGGAAGAAGCCCGCCGGGTATATCCATACAAACACCTGAACTCTTTAAACACAGTTGGTTACAAGGAATTATTTAAATACCTGGATGGAGAATGGACATTGGATTTCGCTGTAGAAAAAATCAAACGAAATTCACGCGTATATGCCCGCAAACAAATGACATGGTTTAAACGTGACGAAGAAATAAGCTGGTTTCATCCCGACCGGGAAGCCGAGATATTAGCCCATATTCAGACCTTGCGCGGTAAGTAACCATCCTGAATATTCGTCATACTGCCCCATAAACTATAACGAGCCTCCGGATTGATAGCTTCCAGACGGGCAAGCACTTCTTTCATTTCCGAACGGCTTGAGCCGGATTCATAAGGACAGTTTTTCACCTGTTTCTTATATCCTTTCCAGGCAGCAATCCGCATCAGCTCTTTTTCTTCTACCAAACACATCGGACGGATAACCTCCATATCGAACTTATCCATCTTCAAGCGAGGCGGCATTGTACCGAAAGCTCCTTGATGAACCATATTCATTAATAGCGTTTCCAGAATATCATCCTGATGATGTCCCAGCGCAATCTTATTGCAACCATTTGCTTTAGCTATATCGAACAAAGCCTTTCTGCGCGTCCACGAGCACAAAAAGCAAGGCGATTTACGGGTATCGGTAGAAGCATCAAAACTGGTTTCATGTACAATAAACGGCAGCCCGTATTCTTCGGCGCAGCTTCTCAAATATTCCATATCCGAACAATAGGGTATATTCGTCATAACGATATGTGCCACCACCACTTCAAACTTCGGGCGGAATATCCTGGAACGTCGCCCCAATAAATCCACCAAAGCCAACGAGTCCTTTCCTCCTGAGAGTCCTATTAATATGCGGTCGCCATCTTGAATCAGACCATAATCAAAAATAGCCTTCTTCACCTTTTCTTCCACCTTACGGAACAATTTCTCCTCTTCTGTCAATTTTGCCATACCCAATTGAATAGATTGCAAAAATAATCATTGAAGCCCAATATCCGCATATCTGCACCGATTTTACCTCAATTCATACCTGTCTCTATCTTTAAATTCAGGAAGATTTAGCAAAAAGTATAGCAATATTTATTCTTTTGACCTGGCTAGAAATTAATTTTGACCTAAGTCGTAATTGATTTTGACCAGGCTCAAAATTGATTTTGCCCTAGGTCAAAAGAATAAAAATGCGGGATCTTTTACATAAAAGAACAGGACTAATGAATTAATATGTCACGACCAAAACAATACTTTTCCGGCTCAACCGAATAACCGTTCCTGCATTCAAATACGAACAGATTCAACTTCTTACGCTTTACATAAGAAGTTTTTCACCGATTACTTTTGATATATCTGCAAACACATTATCTTTGTTGAAGACATAAGAAGGCACAAAATAAATGAAACCGTTATCAAAAAAAATATTTTATACTATAGCAATAGCATTGCTATGCAGCGGACTGCAAGCACAAAGTCTGGATCAGGCAAAGAAATTATACAATGAAGGGAATTATGCCGAAGCAAAGCCCGCATTTGAAAAGTTAGTAAAACAAGCACCCAGTAACTCGTCATACAATCACTGGTACGGCGTTTGCTGCTTTGAAACCGGCGATCTGGACGGTGCGGAGAAGCATTTGAAAGTGGCCGTCAAACGAAAAGTTCAGGAAGCATATCGCTACCTGGCAGAAGTATATTACCAGACATACCGTTTTGAAGAAGCCTCCGAAATGTATGAAGAATATATCAGTTTGCTGTCAAAGAAAAAACAGCCGGTAGAAATATACGAAGCCCGTCAGGAACTGGCAGACAAAGCTCTCCGAATGATGGAAAAGGTGGAAAACGTACAAGTGATAGACAGTATGGTTGTAGACAAAGACGCTTTTCTTTCTGCATACATATTAAGTGAAGAAAGCGGAAAGCTAATGCCTTTTGAAGAGTTTTTCGAAACGGATATACCTGTGCAATCCACTGTATATATGAACCAGAAAGGAGATAAAGTATATTATGCCCATCCTACCGATGGCGACCGCTACTGCCTGTTCAACCAATCATACATAATGGATAATTGGGGTGACGAGAAACAATTACCAATGAATGTAAACAGCAATGACGATGACAACTATCCATTTGTCCTTCCTGATGGAGTAACCATTTATTATGCCTCCAAAGGAAACGGTTCATTGGGCGGATACGATCTGTTTGTTACCCGCTATAATATGAATTCCGATAATTATTTGGCACCGGAACAACTGGGCATGCCTTATAATTCGCCCTTCAACGACTACATGATGGTAATAGATGAAGTGAAAGGGTTAGGCTGGTTTGTTTCCGACCGTTATCAGCCGGAAAGCAAAGTATGTGTCTATCTGTTCATTCCAAACGATAACCGCACACGTGTAGATAGCGACGACATAGAATTGAAACGTTCCCGTGGGATGTTATCTTCCATCAAAGATTCGTGGAAACCGGACAGCAATTATGCGAGCTTGATACAATTAGCGCATAAAGAAATACCTTATGGAGTGGAAGAAATCAAAAAAGACTTTGAATTTGTAATAAACAACAACACGGTTTATTATACGCTGGACGAAATAAAAAGCCCCGAAGCAAAGAACTATTATACAAAGGTAATAGCACTTAATAAGCAAATAAAAGAACTGGAAAACAAGATAAATAATCTGCGTACATCCTGGAACAATGGCAATAATGCCAAGCGGGATCAATTAAAACCTGTTATTTTACAGGCAGAAGAACAATTGGACGAGTTACTCTCCCAGCCTTCCGAACTGGAAAAGAAAGCTCGCAATGCGGAAATGACATTTCTGAAAAAGAACAGATAATTAATTACTATTATGATATTGGAGATTGCTATCATTGCATTCCTTATGATTGTAGCCATTGTGCTCATTCTGCTGGAAATATTTCTTTTGCCCGGCATTACACTGGCAGGCATAGGAGGATTTATTTTCGCAGCCGGGGGAATTATCTACGCATATACGGCAGGAGCGATGATAGGCCATATCACTTTGGCATCATCCGCCATCGTTTTCGGACTTATATTTATCTGGCTGTTAAGGGCTAAATCTTTTAACCGGATAGCATTGAAAACAGATATAGATTCCAAATTGACATCAAGTCGCGATCTGGGTATTCAGCCCGGAGACGAAGGTATTACGCTGTCTCGCTTAGCTCCCATCGGCAAAGCCCGGATTAAAGGAATAACCGTTGAAGCAAAGGCCCAGGAGGAACTCATAGATGAGAATACTCCGGTTATTGTAGTGCGCATAGACAGTTATAATATTATAGTGAGATTAAAAAACGAATAAACAAATACTCATTTTAAAATTACACACACATGGAAATGACCTTTTTGCCTCTTATCCTGCTAGGTGCTGCGGTGCTGCTGCTGGTAATCTTTTTCTATTATGTGCCGTTTCTGTTATGGATTTCGGCCAAAGTATCGGGCGTAAACATTTCGCTTATTCAATTGTTTTTGATGAGAATAAGAAACGTGCCTCCTTATATCATTACACGAGCCATGATTGAAGCCCACAAAGCCGGTCTTAAGACATTGACCCGCGATGAACTGGAAGCACATTATCTGGCCGGCGGACATGTAGAAAAAGTGGTTCACGCACTTGTTTCCGCCTCTAAGGCAAACATCGACTTGCCCTTCCAGATGGCAACAGCTATCGACTTGGCAGGACGAGATGTATTTGAAGCAGTGCAGATGTCTGTAAATCCCAAAGTAATTGACACTCCGCCGGTTACTGCAGTGGCCAAAGACGGCATCCAGCTGATAGCAAAAGCCCGCGTCACTGTACGTGCCAATATCAAACAACTTGTTGGTGGAGCAGGCGAAGAAACAATCCTTGCCCGTGTTGGAGAAGGCATTGTATCGTCTATCGGTTCATCAGACAGTCATAAGACTGTATTGGAAAACCCGGATTCAATCTCCAAGCTCGTACTACGCAAAGGACTGGATGCGGGAACTGCTTTTGAAATCTTGTCCATTGATATTGCCGATATTGATATAGGAAAGAACATCGGCGCTTATCTGCAAATGGATCAGGCACAGGCAGACAAAAACATTGCTCAGGCTAAAGCAGAAGAACGTCGTGCGATGGCTGTAGCTCTGGAACAGGAAATGAAAGCCAAAGCTCAAGAAGCCCGTGCGAAAGTGATTGAAGCAGAAGCAGAAGTTCCTAAAGCAATGGCTGATGCCTTCCGCACCGGAAATTTAGGGGTGATGGATTATTATAAAATGAAGAACATAGAAGCCGATACTTCTATGCGTGAAGCAATTGCCAAACCAAGCAATGCTCCTTCAAAACCTTTAAAAGACTAAGAGAATGAGAATAATTCCCGAATCAGAATTGGTTATCAATGCAGATGGAAGTGCTTTCCATCTGCATCTGAAACCGGAACAGCTTGCAGACCGCATAGTATTGGTTGGCGACCCGTCACGTGTAACAACGGTTGCATCCTATTTCGACAGTAAAGAATGTGAAGTATCGAGCCGGGAATTTCATACTATAACCGGAACCTACAAAGGAAAACGAATCACTGTCGTTTCGCATGGTATCGGAACAGATAATATCGATATTGTATTAAATGAACTGGATGCACTTGCCAACATAGACTTTGCAACGCGCACAGTCAAACCCCAATTCCGCCAATTAACGCTTGTACGTGTAGGAACGTCCGGCGGACTCCAACCTTTTACTCCGGTTGGAACTTATGTTGCCGCAGAAAAGTCAATAGGATTCGATGGCGTACTCTATTTTTATGCCAATTCCGGTAAAGTAAGAGACAAGGAATATGAAGAAGAATTAATAAAACAATTGGATTGGAAATTAACCGGTCTGTTTCCTTATGTTGTTTCAGCCGACCATTCGTTAATAGAGCAAATCACACGCGATGATATTATTCGTGGAGTAACAATTGCCGCCAATGGATTCTATGGTCCGCAAGGCCGGGAGCTGCGCCTTCCGCTCACCGACCCTGAATTGAACCGGAAAATAGAAGCATTCGATTATAACGGCAGCCGGATTACAAACTTTGAAATGGAAAGTTCGTCTCTCGCCGGTTTATCGGCATTAATGGGACACAGGGCAATGACTGTTTGTTGTATTATTGCCGGCCGTGTCAATAAAAACATGAATACAGAATATAAAGGTTCCATACTTAATCTGATAGAAACTGTACTGGATAGAATATAAGTAAATGAAGAAATTATGCCTCCCCATATTTATAATGATTTTTTTATGTTCCTGTTTGAAGGATACACCGGATAATTCTTATAGCAAGGAAGACATTAATGTATCACTTCGATTAGAGACTGAAAATCTAGAGACGGAGGCAAAACTGGAACATGTAAACTGCTATGTATTTGTTAACGACACATTTTACAAAGAAATACGCAACCTAACAATAGACAGCGACAATCATATCGCTGTAAAAGTGCCGGCAATGTCCCAACTATATTTTCTTGCTAATTTCGATCTGCCGGAGTCTCTTCTTACTTTGGAAGAAGGGAAAACAAGCAGAACATCATTCCTCAATCTACGCACTGAAAACAACAATGATCCATGGGAAGCAATAGATTTTTACTCCGGAGAGACTATTGCCAACCCGATGAATACAAACAATACTGTCAAACTTTTTCATAGTGTATCGCAAATCAATATTGACATTCGTTCAAACGCGGATATTCAAATTGACAGTATAGAAATAAAAGAGGTATCCTTAGACACAAGACTGTTTAAAGAAGAAAAAATCCTTTCATCCGACAACAAACAAGACCTTACGATATATTTCACATCCCCCATATCAGGCTTCACTTCCGGCATAACCAACCTTTACGAAAGCGATACACCTGTTACGGCTGTTATGTATGGTCACAATAAAAATATTCCTGTTACTATTAGTAAGACCATCCCTGAACTAAAAAGGAATCAGGTCTATAATATCGAGGTTAAGAATGAAGACATAGAGGTTAACCTTACAAATACGCATCAAATATATCCTGATTCAAGGGGAAGGTTAGATATGAATCTCCCCCAGACGAAAGATATAAAGCCCGGAGATATTATTTTTTTAAGAGGGAACTTCTTGAGTGTAAGAATTGTCGGATTAAACGGAGATGCTCAAAATCCGATCCGTATAACCAATTACCCGGGAGAAAAACTGACAATAGGAGATCCAAGTTGGAGAAACGGTGCTTATTCAAGTGCTATTCAGCTAATAGATTGTCATTATATAACTCTTGGAAGTGAAGATAATTCTTCCAATTTTAAAGTGGAAGGAAGCCAGCAATGGAATGCGCAATCGGCTTATTTTGGAATAAATCTAAGGCCTTTCACGGACAATGCAGAAGTAAAAAACCTAATCATCACAAACGGAGGCGTCGGTATAACTGCAAAAACGGATCCTGTAAAAGACGATCCTACAACATGGTATCCTAATTCCCAATTGGAGAACTTATTTATCCACGATATAAGTATATCAAATACAAAAGGTGAAGCAATGTACATAGGCCATTCTTCTATTTATTGGGGTTGGGACGAGAATGGAAAAGGATATAATGCCGGAGCACATCCAACCAATCCTTCCCATACTTATGTAAGACCTATTATGTGGAAGAATGTAAAAATCTATAATAATGAAATGCACAACCAGGGATATGAAGGCATACAAACATCATCTATTGACCAACTAGAGATATATAACAATGAAATTGCTAATTTCGGAACAGAAAAGCAGTTTGGGCAGTGCATGGGACTTCTTATTGGAGGAAATACGACAAACACATATGTACATGACAACTATGTACACGACGGATATGGAGAAATTTTCCAATTCCACGGTTCTAATGAAAACAATGCTTCACATATTGTTTGTAATAATTTATTTGTTAATGGCCAATCCAGCGGCATGGGAATATATGGTTTAACAGACGCCGCCACCATTCATATTTCAAATAATACGATAGCTAATTGTTTTTCTTTTGCAGTTCAGGCAAACGGCAAATACTACAATACGCAAGTGATATTAAATAATAATGTTTACATTGCCTGTTCTCTGCAAAATGATACTCCCGGAAAATATATAAGAAAAATGAATGATGCCATTGTAACACAGGAAAACGACAAGCAGTTCAATTCCGTTTCCGAAGCTCAGGTAGATATAAACAATTTCTATTCTCCATTGCCGGGTTCTCCTGTTGGCAATGCAGGATATAACAATAAAGTTTTTTAGAAACCTGCCTATTTTATTTCAACAACACGTTATTTTACCTGAACAACAACGCTTGTATAAACATCATCAAGACGCACGTACACATTATAATTGCCCTGTACACCATTATACTCCGTTGGTGTTTTAGCTAAAGTCATTTTCAGGATTCCATCATCTGTCGATACATCAAACACTTCAGGAATACCACCATACCAAAAACACTCAGCACCTTCCGGCAATTCCATCGAGGCTTGTTCACCAACATAATTTACTTTACCAATTACGTGTCCATATTCAGGCAATTCTTTCGTATCCGGGGAAACTAAGACATACTTAACAATAGCACCGGTAGATTTATCATCTACCAAAATAGGAGAAACAACAAAAAAGCGATAATATTCAGCGCCAACTGCCACAGCCCGAGCTCCCGAAGGAAACTCACGTACAGCCTCGTTATCGAATACTTGATAAATATGTCCCGGGGTTACAGCAACTTCGTGAACAAGATTTTCCAGTTTCGGAGGCATCGTTACCCCTACTCCGCCTGCTTCACCTACATCTGCAATCAAGCAAGAATAAGCATAAAAATTATTCGCATCGTTTATATATACATCAGATTCCCCCAGCCATGTCTTTCCATGTCCTTCATCAAGCATATTTAGAGAAACAGTACTTTCCGGATCATTAGGAACATCGTCATTTGAACATGAAACTCCAGCAAACAAAAAACCAATAAGCAAGAATCGTGATAATATGTTTTTTCCCATCTTTCTATAATTTTTTAATTAAGACTCGCCAAAAGTAAAAAAAATTCACGAATACTCTTCTCAAAACTTTAAGTTATTACTATTTGTTTTATACATATATAATATGGAATGGACATGAAATGGGAAGATAGTTTTTTAGAATCCTTTGAATGGGGCAACAATATCATAAACAAAGACAGAAAGTTAAAGATTGCGGACAAGATTGCATCTATGGTGAGTGACGGAAATGTGGTTGGAGCCGGTTCAGGCTCCACAGTCTATCTGGCACTGAAACAGATAGCCAAACGAATTAAGGATGAAAGTCTAAATATCCTAATTATTCCCTCTTCCCGTGAGATAAGCATGGCTTGCATACAGTTAAATATTCCCCAAACAACGTTATTAGCACACAAACCGGACTGGACTTTTGATGGTGCCGATGAAGTAGACCAGGATTATAATCTAATAAAAGGCCGCGGAGGTGCTATGTTCCGCGAGAAACTATTAATAGCCTCTTCTCCCTCGACATATATTATTGCCGATCCATCCAAGATGGTTAAGAAATTAGGAACTCATTTTCCGGTTCCCATAGAGATATTTCCGGAAGCACTTACACATGTAGAACAATCCCTGAAACAATTTCCGGTAAAGGAATTTAATTTGCGAATAGCACAGAAGAAAGATGGTCCCGTTATCACCGAAAACGGCAATCTTATATTAGACGTGTGGTTCGATGAGATTCACGGATATCTAGAATCCGCTATCAAAGCCATCACTGGGGTCATTGAAAGCGGACTCTTTATGCACTACAATGTGCAACTAATAACCGGTGATGATTAATCTTTAATAAAGCCTTGCTCTTTCAAGACCTTCATTAATACATCAGAGAAATACTCATTGTTTTTCTTTGTATAACGTACATCTGTAAAAACTTGAGCTAAAGTTTCTTTATTATTTTCTTTTACAAACTGTTTATTAACTTCCAGTTCTTCTTTATCTTTATAAAAAGCATCAATGGAAGCTGGTGTATAATCTTCATATTTTTCTTGATGGACAACGGCTGCTAAAGGCAAACGTTCCACTTGCCCCGGCAATGGTTCTGCCGGATAACCAACTGTTACCGTAACAATAGGAACAACCAAACGAGGAAGTGAAAGAGTTTTAATAATTTGATCGGCATTGTAGGCTGTTGTACCCAGATAACAAATACCTAATCCTTTTGCTTCAGCTGCGTCACAAAAACTTTGAGCAAACAACATCGCATCAATTGTGGATGCAATAAATGTCTGCAAATTATCAAAACCAGCCTCTGCCTTTCTTTGTTCCGCCCATTTCACGAAGCGATTAGCATCGGCACAAAAGGTAAGGACAACAGGTGCTGTAGTTATCATTGGCTGGTTAAAATGGGCAGGAGCCAATTTCTCCTTGTTCGCCTTATCCCGTGTTACTATAACACTATATAATTGCATATTTCCCGTATTGGATGCACGAGTTGCAACTTCCAACAATTCATTCAGCAAAGGCTTCGGAATATCTTGCGTTGTATATTTGCGGATACTCTTTCTATTTTTCATGCTTTCTAATATATCCATCATGTCATCATATTAATAGTTCGGCACAAATATAACAGTTAAACTCTATTTTATTACTTTTACCACGCAATATATAATGAAATTATCTTATGAAAAGCGAACGAGAAAAAATGATGTCCGGAGAAGAATACAGCCCGTTCGATACAGAGTTAGTTGCTATTCACCAACGTACTCTCAAACTGGCAAAGCAGTATAATAACCTACACTACATCAATTGCTTCGAAGGCAAAGAACTATTACACCAACTATGCCCTAATGCAGATGAAACACTCGTTATACAGCCCCCGTTTAACTGCGATTTCGGTTTTAATATCTATGGCGGGGAAAACAGTTTTATTAATTATAACTGCACCATTCTGGACACAGCAAAAATTACGATTGGAAAAAATGTCTTGATAGGCCCCAATGTACAGATTTACGCACCTATGCATCCGATAGACTATAAAAAGCGTGCTACAGGAGTGGAACACGGAGAACCTATCACCATAGGAGACGATTGTTGGATTGGAGGCGGTGCCATTATCTGCCCCGGAGTAACCATTGGAAACCGATGCATTATAGGAGCCGGTGCCGTGGTTAGTAAAGATATTCCCAATGACAGTATGGCTGTAGGCTCTCCTGCCCGCGTTATCAGGGATTTAAATCAATAACAAAATCCAAATGCCCAGATAGGAATCCGGTTATATGAACATTTCGGCAAACCATAAACAGCGGCAAAATGGTTTTCCATATATTTTATACGTTCATAATCGCGTAACGGATCGCCTACCATAAAGGTGTATTTGTCATTCACTATAATGTCGTCATTCTCTTGCACCTCCAAAGTAGCTACACTGGAAATTTGATCATGGAAGAACGTTTCTCCCATATTCCTACGGTTATCTTTATCTCCAAATAAGGCAACCAGCAGATTTGTATTCCCGATAAAAGTTTTTTGACGGACGGGCATCACTTTTGCCGTATAATTAGGGTAACGTATGATTTCCGAGTCTTTAAGGCAACTTATATATTCTTTTGCCTGTTTATAGTGCATATCCAGTTCCTTCAACATATCAGCAGGCATCATTCGTGTCGGCACACGCCCAACAATAGACATCAATAACCTCTTTATTTTACTCACACCCGCCGGATAAAGAGTTCTGAGGAAAGGCATATCCACGTCCAACGTTTCGCGCACCACATCGGCTAAACGGAAAAAGAATGTTTCCGGATCTTGCCAATAAAACGGATAACATCCATGTTCCAGATAATTACGGAAAGCCGGAACTACATTGAACTGGGCATTAATCTTTTTCACAAATTCCGCATAGTTAGCCAACAAATCATCCAACGATACAGGCGGCACATCCAAAATGCTTTCATAAGCAAGAAACTCCCGGAAAGACATCGTGTTCATGTGATAACACTTTATACCCCTCTTTATCTCTTCCTTTACCAACTCCATCGATTGAAAGCTGGATGCCGTAAATAGGATATGGAGCGAAGGATTCCGATCAAACAACTGGCCAACTTCAACCATCCATTCCGGATAAGCATGTACATTATCCAGAAATAAATGCGTACCGCCATCAGCACAAAACTCCTTTACCGTATCCAATAGCGTATTACGTTGGAACCACAAATGATCGAGACTAAGGTATAAAGCGCTGTTTGAATTATCAAAAGCAGACTTAATACGTTGCAGCAACAAGGTAGTTTTTCCTATCCCCCGCTGGCCAAATATACCAATCAAACGATCATTCCAATCTATTTGCTGATACAGGTAACGGCGAAAAGTACAATTCACTCCTCTTATTAATTCGTGGTGATTCAGTTGGAAACTATTCATAAATAAGTCGTTTTTTGCAAAGATAACAAATGTATAAAAATAATCATGTACATTTGCAGTGAAGGAGAGAATTTCCTTCCGTGTGCTTGCTTAACCACGTATTAAAAACAAGAAAGATATGAAACATCAAGAAGCCGCTATGGTATGCTTTTCAGGGGGACAAGATTCCACCACCTGCCTTTTTTGGGCAAAAAAGCATTTTACAAAAGTAGAAGCCGTTTGTTTTACATACGGACAAAAACATTCCTTAGAGATTGATATTGCACGCAAGATTGCCGACGAGGCCAATGTTCCTTTCCATTTATTGGATGTATCGCTTATAAGCCAGTTAGCTCCTAACTCACTTACCGACACGTCAATTGTCATGGATCAGGAAAAGCCGGCAGACAGTTATCCCAACACCTTTGTACCGGGACGCAACATGGTATTTCTCACCTTCGCTGCCATCATGGCAAGGAGCAAAGGGATTTTTAATCTGGTAACCGGAGTATCCGAGGCTGATTTCAGCGGTTATCCGGATTGCCGGGATACTTTTATCCGTTCACTCAATGTTACTTTGAATCTGGCTATGGACGAACAGTTCGTTATTCATACGCCATTGATGAAACGAGATAAAAGTGATGTATGGGAACTGTCAGACGAACTTGGCGTATTTGATTTGGTTCGCACACAAACACTAACCTGCTACAACGGCGTTCCGGCAGATGGCTGCGGACATTGTCCGTCCTGCAAACTCCGCCGTGAAGGTCTAGAAAAATACCTGAACAGAAAGAAAAACAAAAAACAATAATATAATGGACACCAGAAAAGGAGAAAACGAACTGCACCTGCTTGGCAGCAGCACCGTATATAAACAGGATTATGCCCCCGAAGTGCTGGAAGCATTTACCAACAAGCATCAGGATAATGATTATTGGGTACGATTCAACTGTCCCGAATTTACAAGTCTCTGCCCAATCACCGGACAGCCGGATTTTGCAACGATTCATATAGATTACATACCTGATGTAAAAATGGTAGAAAGCAAAAGTTTAAAATTGTATCTATTCAGTTTCCGCAATCACGGCGCTTTTCATGAAGACTGTGTTAATATCATCATGAAGGACCTGATCCGCCTGATGAATCCCAAATACATAGAAGTAACAGGAATATTCACCCCACGAGGAGGCATTAGCATTTATCCGTATTGCAATTATGGACGTCCGGGTACAAAATATGAAGAACTGGCGGAAAAACGTCTTTTCAGTCACAACTGTTAGAAAAAAACAAGACAAGCAACAACTTTTTATTCTGAAAAAATAGTAAGTTTGTAGCAATAATATTAGTAAACCTAGATAATATTTTAGACCATGAACAAAAGAAACTTTACAATGAAAGCCGCATTGCTTGCTTTGGCATGCACGGCCTTTGTGAGCATGAATGCACAAAAACAGTATCCTCAACCAGAAAAAATGACTCCCGGCATGTCTGAATACTGGACTCCGCAACCTAAAGTAGTAACACCAGGAGACATAAGCACAAACTCTGCCCCGTCTGATGCTATCGTTTTATTTGACGGAAAAGATCTTTCTGCCTGGGAAAGTGCCAATGGCGGTCCTGCAAAATGGAATGTAAATAACGGTATTTTCACTGTAAATAAGGAAGCGGGAGATATTCGCACAAAACAAAAGTTTGATAACTTCCAGCTACATATCGAATGGTGCATCCCCCAAAACATCTCCGGCAGCAATCAGGCACGCGGAAACAGTGGTGTATTCCTGCAAGGTATGTACGAAATCCAGATACTGGATTGTTACAATAACGAAACCTATGTAAACGGGCAGACCGGCAGTGTCTACAAGCAGACACCACCGTTAGCAAATGCTATGCGTAAACCGGGTGAATGGAATGTGTATGACATTATTTATTCAGCACCTGTTTTTAAAGAAGACGGTACTTATCGCGTACCACCACGTGTAACTGTTATCCAAAATGGCATTGTTTTACAAAATAACACCACAATACTAGGAACAACAGAATATATCGGATTCCCCAGAGTGGTTGAACACGGAGCCGGCCCAATCATCCTGCAAAGTCATGGTGATCCAAGCGAACCAATTAGTTTCCGTAACATCTGGCTAAGGGAACTTTAAAAAATAGTCCTAAGATAAAATATAAAAGGCCCGCTGATTCGTAACGCGAACTCTGCGGGCCTTTATCTTTTTATATACCTTCAATGAAAATCTATTAATCAAGCCTTAAATCAAATTCCTCCTTTAGTTTTGACAAATTCGGATTAATTTCTAACAGATGTTCATATTTTTCAGTCGAAGTATAAGCCAAGCGTTTTTCATTCGTTTCAATTATTCGTACACGCATCTGGATACGCGTATTCTTTAAACTTGAGCGAAGGTAAGATAGAATATCTATAGCTGCGTTAATCAGCTCTTCTTGTTGGCCAGGATTGTGCACAGCCACCTCAAAATAATAATTTTCCTGCAATACAGGTTTGCAATTTATCATTGTATTTTTGAGATAAACCTTTTTGTCGATTGTATTAGAAAATGCATCCCAATACTGAACCAGTTCTTCATTTGTAAACGAATTGGTCTGTTCATCTACCACAGTTGCGGTCTGTTGCACAGCCTCTTCCTTAGGTTTTTCAACACCTATCTCCTTCAAAGACGTTCCAATAGGCGGGCGTGAAGATCTGCGCGTTGGAGCTGTAGCTGGAGGCGGTGGAACAGAAATAGAAGAAGGCATATGTGTTGTTACAACCTGTGGCTGCGAGGAAACCGGCTGCGGAGCAGACGCTACAGAGACACCATTTGAAGCCGGAACAGAAACAGATTGAGAAACAGAGGGTTGATTATCCTGAGCAATCGGTTCAATCAATCCTTTTTTTTTACTATCGTCCGCTTGCTGCGGTTTGTTTAGCTGACATAACTGGATCAGCGTCAATTCTAACAACAACCGCTTATTACGGCTGGCACGATAATTCAAATCACAAGTATTAGCCAGTTCTATAGCCTTGAACAGTAATGTATCCGGACACCGTTTTGCCATCTCCTTATAACGCTCGCGTATAGATGCTCCTACTTCAAACAAGACTAACGTAGCCTCATCCTTACACACCAATAAGTCACGAAAATGTCCGGCCAGACCTGTTATAATATTCTGCCCGTCGAAGCCTTTATTCAATATCTCATTCAATATCAACATGGCGGAACGCACATTGCCGGACAAAACAGCATCAGTTAAACGAAAATAATATTCATAATCCAGTACATTCAGATTATCTATTACAGCCTGATAAGTAATGTTTCCATTTGTGAAGCTGACAACCTGATCAAAAATGGATAATGCATCACGCATGCCTCCATCGGCTTTTTGTGCAACCACATTCAGTGCTTCGGGTTCGGCTGTCACTCCTTCACATGAAGCAACATACTCCAGATGTTCCACCATATCCTTAATAGAGATACGGGAAAAGTCATATATCTGGCAACGCGACAAGATCGTAGGCAATACTTTGTGTTTCTCTGTTGTAGCCAGAATAAAAAGCGCATGATGAGGAGGCTCTTCCAGCGTTTTAAGAAATGCATTAAAAGCCGCCGAACTCAACATGTGTACCTCATCAATAATAAATACTTTATACTTACCGATAGGAGGCGGAATACGCACCTGGTCAATCAGAGCACGAATATCATCTACCGAATTATTGGATGCAGCATCCAACTCATGTATATTATAAGAACGCTGTTCGAGAAAAGCCTTACAAGACTCGCACTCGTTACAAGCTTCTCCTTCCGGCGTAGGATTCAAGCAGTTAATGGTTTTAGCAAAGATACGTGCGCACGAAGTCTTTCCCACACCTCGCGGACCGCAAAACAGGTAAGCATGTGCCAGCTTGTTACTTTGTATTGCATTTTTCAATGTAATGGTAAGAGCCTTCTGCCCCACCACATTGCGAAATGTAGAAGGACGATATTTTCTTGCCGATACAATATAATTATCCATTTGCTGCTTTTTTATTGATAAGACAAAGATAAACAAAATAATTCATTTACCTTTGCATAAAACTATATTCCATGTCACGCATAAAAGACTTTTACAACAAGTATCTTTCATGGATCAACATTTATTGGTTGGTTACCATTGTGTTCCTGGCGCTTACTTTTACGACAGGTGACAGTAGTTTATATCAACGCTATATATATGACGAGAAAATACGCAGTTTGGAAAAAGAAATAAAGCATTACAAGGAAGAAATTGAAATAAATACCAAAAAACTAAATGACCTTCACACTGATAAAGAAGGCTTGGAACGATTTGCCCGTGAAGAGTATTTTATGAAGAAACCGGATGAAGATGTCTATATTATCAAAAATAAGTAATGAATCAAAAAGTAAGAACGTTCCTGTTTAACATCTCCGGTCTGCTTATCCTTGCCGGAGCTATATTATATTTTATTCACTGGATAGCTGCTCCTTACCTGTTTGCAATAGGAGCTGCCGGTTATACGGTATGCTATCTCACTATCTCTGTTAAAGAAATGGATTTTCGGAGTCGCCGCTTGCACCGTTTCAATGTTATCTCCGGTATCTTAATGGTATTCGCTTCCGGTTTCATGTTTAAAGACCGGACAGAATGGATTCTTTGCTTAACGATCGCCGCCATTCTACAGGTTTATACGGCATTCGTCTCCCCTAAGAGCAAACAATAATCAGAATTACATCCGGGAGAAAAATAAATCCCTCTCGGAAGAAAATAGAATTTCTTCCGAAAGGAATCTAAACAGGTCACTTACCATGCATTCCTTTTATCTATTCTATCGGAATGTAAATTTCCGTCAGCAAATCCTCCGGTGCAGTAGTGCAAGGATCATTCAGATAACGTTCCGCACTGGCTTCATCACGAATAGTACATTCCATTTCGGGTAAATACTTTCCGTATATCGTATCATATACCGCTTGCAGATTGTCATACGAGCCTTGATAGACAAAAATGGCGTAACGTCCGGCCGGAAGTTGCTTGAATCCGATATCTCCTTTAGGAACAGCCGTTACAGGCAATACCATGCATACATCCGTACGCAACTTGTCCACAGGAGTTACTTTCGGATCGTCGTGGTAAATACAAAGTGGAGACAATTCACCCATCGGCAGATTTTGTTCTTTAATAAACTGGCACAAACGGCACCAAGTACCTCCATAGTCATTGAGCTTGTAATCGCCTAATAGACGAATATAAATCACATTCCGCGCAGGAATATTCTTTATCTCACTTTTCAGTTCCAAATCCGGTCTGATAATAGCTGGTTTCATAATTACAAAATTTTTATTGTTTCGATATTCTAAAGGCGAAATACCATAAAACTGTTTGAAAATTTTCGATAATGAAGAGGATGAAGAATATCCGATACGATAGGCTATATCGGCAATTGGAATATCAGAATAGCGCAGCAAACGGGCAGCAGCTTCGGTTCGTGTCCGAACAATAAACATACCGATTGGCTCTCCTAAAAAGGCCCTCATGATGCGGTGGAAATAGAAAGGAGAAAAATGAGAAATCTTGGCCAGTGATTTCAAATCAATCTCTTCCCCTAAATGAAGGTTAATATAATCCACTACAGCATTTACACACTTCTGGTATTCTTCCCGGGTTGTTTTCTTCTCTTGCATAATTTGTTTTTATATTTCATTGCGCAAATATATGATAGAAATAAGCATATGACTTGTCCGATGTTGCGGAATAAAAAAAATTCACCAATATTCCGTGATATTTATTTTAATTGTATTATTTTTATATTTTTGCATCATAATCAACATGCAAAAAATATTCACTTCTTATGAAACTCTGTATATAGCTACGCTCAACGAATAGCATTACCCAATAAAGCTATTCAGCTATTTGACAAATAATGATTTATTTGCCACAGAGATTTTATAACCTTTTATTTATGAATTTACAGGATGGCAGACTGTCGGGATACAGAGTGCCATACCGTGTTATTTAAAGTTGAGCAATGAATTATACATACAAGCAAATCTGGCTCATCAACTTTCCGGTGATGATGAGCATTCTGATGGAACAATTAATCAATATTACTGATGCCATCTTTCTAGGTCATGTTGGAGAAATAGAGTTGGGAGCATCCGCTATTGCCGGAATCTACTATTTGGCAATCTACATGCTTGGTTTCGGCTTTAGTATCGGATTACAAGTAATGATAGCCAGGAGAAACGGAGAGCAAAAATACAAAGAAACGGGTAAAACTTTTTTTCAAGGTTTATTCTTTTTGTCAGGGATGGCAATCGTTCTTTGTCTATCGATATACCTGTTTTCTCCACTAATTTTAAAACGTTTAATAGCTTCACCGGAAATCTACCAAGCCGTTATTCATTATTTAAACTGGCGTAGTTTCGGATTATTATTTTCATTTCCATTTTTGGCAATCCGTTCTTTTTTCGTGGGAATAACAAATACTAAAGCATTGTCATGGGCAGCTATTGTAGCAGTATTGGTCAATATCCCATTCAACTATGTCTTAATATTCATCTTGAATTCAGGTATTTCCGGAGCTGCAATCGCTTCATCATTGGCAGAAGTGAGTTCCTTTACTATACTTTGTGTCTATATGTGGATAAAAACAGATAAATTCAAATACGGATTAAAACCTGTCTATAACGGACAATTACTAGCAAAAGTATTAAAGTTGTCAATATGGAGCATGCTTCATGCTTTTATCAGCGTAGCCCCATGGTTTCTATTTTTTGTAGCAATTGAACATTTAGGTAAAACAGAATTAGCAATATCCAATATTACCAGAAGCGTTTCCACAATGTTTTTTGTTATAGCAAATTCCTTTTCACTCACTACCGGATCATTGGTTAGTAATGCCATTGGAGCCGGAGAAGGAAAAGACATCTTTACAATCTGCCGGAAGATTGTAAAACTGGGATATGCAGTAGGGATTCCGTTAGTAGGAGTTGCCCTATTGAGTAACCAATGGATTATAGGTTTATACACAGATAATAAGCAATTGATGCAGTTCACTTTTATACCATTTGTTGTAATGTTACTTAACTACACCTTTGCTTTACCCGGTTATGTATATCTTAATGCCGTCGGCGGAACAGGGAAAACGAAAATCACATTTGCCTTTCAGCTTACGACAACAGTGATTTATTTGATTTACCTCTATTGGCTAAGCTACTGTACAAAAGCTTCTTTAGCCGTTTACCTGACAGCAGAATATCTATTTGTTATTCTGTTAGCCATACAGTCTATAGTATATTTAAAAAGAAAACATTATTAAAAATCAGAAAGTTATGATGACGAAAATATATCCCCGCACAGGAGATAAACAAACGGTATATTTGAATTCCATTGTGAAAGATCCGCTAATAAAGATTGGTGATTACACAATTTACAATGACTTTATATCCGATCCTTTGTTGTTTGAAAAAAACAATGTACTCTATCACTATCCTATCCATCAGGAAAGATTAATAATAGGAAAATTTTGTTCTATTGCCTGCGGTACAAAATTCCTATTCAATTGTGCCAACCACACTCTAAAGTCCTTATCAACTTATACATTCCCCTTGTTTTACGAAGAATGGAAATTAGATAAAGCAGATGTAGTTACTGCATGGGATAACAAAGGCGATATTATCATAGGCAATGATGTTTGGATTGGATATGAAGCTGTTATTATGTCCGGAGTACATATTGGGGATGGAGCAATTATTGCAGCCCGCTCCGTTGTGACAAAAGACATCCCCCCGTATACGATTGTTGGCGGTACTCCTGCCAAAGAAATACGAAAACGCTTTGATCCGGATGTAATAAAGCAATTACAGGCATTGAAATGGTGGAATTGGCCTATTTGTAAAATACGGTAATGCATACCCTATCTAGCAAAAGGAGATATTAATAAATTGCGAACAGCCATGAAAGACAGCTAATATGAATTTGCGTAATTTCCTCCAAAATCACAGTATATTCCTACCCTGAACCAATATGTCAAAGAACTTATTTTAATAGCTATTCTTTTTACTGTTTCTTATCCGAGCACAAAAAGCACCCTTTCGGAAGAAATTTGAATTCCTTCCGAGAGAAATTCAAATTTCTTCCGAAAGGAATCAAAAATACACAAAAGGGAACAAATAATGAAAATATTATATTAATCCTAATTTTAAATCTACTTCTTTCATATATTTCAAAATACTCTAATTCATAACCTTTGCATAATGTTGTGTCATTCGGGTGGAAGAATGACCAAGTATTTTAGATGCCAAAAAAAATGTAAAATCCAGATAATCAAGTATGTTTATGTCGTTAGCTGTCCATCCTTGAATAAAAAAAAGAGTATAATTCGTGGACATTTATTTCAAGACTAAAATTGTCCACGATTTAGCACTACGGAAGTGCGTTATTTTGCCAAAAATATGCGGATTAGGAGAAAAAGAAAAGCCCTGAAAATTAAACATTTCAGGGATTTACCAAATTTGAAGTCTTTTAAAAGTGGTGCCACCAGGAATCGAACCGGGGACACAAGGATTTTCAGTCCTTTGCTCTACCAACTGAGCTATGGCACCTTTTGATTTGACGGGTGCAAAGGTAAACATTATCTATTATACTCCAAACATTTTCACAAAAAAGTGCTATTTCTGAAATATCACGGAGAAATGCAGGAGTAAGAAAGGGTATTTTCAAAGAAAAAAACAGGGAAAATTCTTGCATGTTCAATTTTATTTATACCTTTGCAGCCGTAAACAAAAACGGGATGTAGCACAGTTGGCTAGCGCGCCACGTTCGGGACGTGGAGGTCGGAAGTTCGAGTCTTCTCATCCCGACTACACAAGAGGATATATCGAAAGATACGTCCTCTTTTTGTTTGTCGTTATTCCATCAAATATAATCAGGAACATGAAACTAACACAGCCACGTATTGCTAAAAAGCTTCATAACGAAGTTGACATTTACACTGCATTAGCAAAAAACGAAGAAGATTTGATTGAATATGAATTCAAGTCTCAGAAAATTGAGTCTTTGTCGAAAAACAATCTTTCTATCCAATCTTGCATTTTCACGAATTGTAGCTTTATTGAATGTAAAATAAATAAATCCCAATTCAGTGATGTTATATTTCATAACTGTGACTTATCGAATATAAACCTGAACGGATGCGGATTTCACCGTATCGAGTTTATCGATTGTAAATTAACCGGAACAAATTTCTCAGAATGTATATTTAATCATACTCTCTTTCAGGGATGCCTTGGAGAATATTCTAACTTTACAACAAGCAAACTGACAAATGTTAATCTTACACATTGTAAGTTGAGAGGAGCAAGTATGGAAAATTGCCAGTTAAACCATGTAGCCTTTGGGAATTGCAATCTTATGGAAGCCGAATTTTACAGGACATCTTTAAAAGGAATAGATTTTTCAGATTCCGAAATCCCCGGTATTCACGTAACAGCACTAAATAGCAGCGAGCTACGGGGAGCCACCGTTACATCAATACAGGCCTTGGAACTGGCAAGGATGTTAGGAATAAACATCAAAGATTAAATGTTACTACTGCACATAATCAGGATGGCGATGCAACCAGGTCACAGCATAAGAACAAGTAGCCTGTGGTTTCATCCCATTCGCCAAGGCATAATCGTATGCGTACTTTACTAATGCAGCAGCAACACCACGTCCTTCAATAAGCGGAGGAACAATGGTATGGATAATATCCAGTTTTCCATCCCTCAAACGGTATTGTACAAATGCGGTAACTCCTTCTAACTTTATTTCAAAGCGCTTCTTCTCCGGATAATGAGTAATTTCGTATTCCATATTTCATTAATTTATTAGTTCAAAATTTATCTACATCACATCCTCATCTTCTACTTCCGACAATTTCTCTTTCGCAGATTTCTTGTTGTCATGTAACAAAGGAACACCAACCGATTCCATTAAAGCCGGTCGTAAAATTTGCCACAAGTAATTAAACGTAGAATGATATGGATCCCTTATTATTGAAACATTTGCAAGTCTTGGTTTGTTATGTTTTCTTTTCTTTTTATCCGGATTGTCATGCTTCAATACTAAGTTAACAAGGTCTGAAAGAAACCTTTTATCTACCAGTTCTCCGTTTTTTTCTTTCAACAGTGCGGCTCGTAAATCCGTATATAAGAATATCATGTCTATAGTAGCGCCTTTGCTTGTCGCTTCTGTACTAAAAGTCATCTCATTCAAATAACCACTCTTAATCTCAGCGAAAGCCAAAGGTTCTATTAATTCATTCAATGCCGTAAGGTCGAAGTTTGTCATATGCGCATTTAGCAAAAAACGGTCGTTCAATGAATCAACCGGTAGCAACCAGGTAGCTGTAAAATAGCCTCTTCCCATTAATTTACCATTTGCATCGAGACGGATATATTGATCCGGTTTGGAAATGATATTAGTGAAGCCCGAAAACACTCCATTCATATCCGTAAAAAACAACTTTCCGGGAACAGTTCCTTTCTTTGCTAATTCTTCATAAACAACAGATAAATTTTTCACTTCCACTTTTTGTATATCTAAATTTACAGGAGCTTTCTGCAAACCGGAATAAATCATTGGAATGACATGACGTGGAACGGCAATTTTTTGATTCTTGAAATTTTGCAATACAGCATTTTTCACCTGCACATCTTTTATTCGCAATATATTATCTTCAAAATAGCGAGAAAAATTGATACCCAATAGTGAAACACTGTCTATTTTCACATCAAACCAGTCTTTATGATGCGGTTGCAAATAGGCAAATTTCATTTTAGGATACAAAGCAGCCAAATGTAAATGCTCCATGTTCAAGGCTGAATCCGCCAAGTTTATATCACCAATATGCAATGTATAATAACCATTATCCAACGGGAACGACAGGTTATTTGTAGAAAAACGGATGTCATCTAATTTAAAAGTACATTTACGATTATCAACAAGTAATCCTTTGACTATTAGATTGGCTGTGTTTAGTCTTTGATGATGCAAGGAGTCTCCCCTTCCCCGAAAAGCATAATTTAGTGTCGCATCTGAAACATTAAAACGCTCCAAAACTATTTTTTCGGCGATATTTCCCAATGATTTATACAAGTCACTTCTCTTAAATGAAACAGGTTTTGTTTGGCGGGCCGAGTGTGAAAGCAAAAGATCTATAACCGGACTGTCAACATCAATAGTTCTCAATCTGAGCATAGTACTATCCTTAATAATATGATCCACCATAAGAGCCTTCAACGATACACGAATATTGTAAGCTGATGGAGTATTACTAGACAATGGACGTAAAAACATCTGCTCTATTTTTAAACTCTCCGTCTCCGAACAAAATGCCATTTTTTCGATATTAACATGATAATTCCGGGCCGTCATCAAGCCTTCAATGCCACTTGCTTCAAAAGAAAAGCTACCCGGATACCAAAAGCCATGTTTTAATTCCGATAAAGAATCAATAAGAAAATCGTTTGCCCGGAAATTAAAATTTGCCAACTTATAAACTTCTACAGAATCTTTCAGAGCATAAGAGTATCGTGCTTTCGCCTCACTGATACCAATTGTGCGGATAGAGACACTATGTAAAACCGGAGAGATAATTTCATACAAAGACAAAGAATGAACTATTGAATCCGCATTTAAAGGAATATACTTTTGCTCTGTCCTTTTGCCTTTATTCGCAAAATTATAAATATTTATATCAGGAGATACAATTTGGAATGAATTGGCAGTCAAATAGTTTAAAGCATCTTTACGGTGGAAAGCGACACCTCGTACTTCAACAGCTTTCACAAACGCATTCAAAGAGCTATGAGGAAGCCTTCCATCTTCCCTCTGCAGGCTATTTAAGGGCTTCATTTCTATATTGGAAATACAAATAACCGAATCTTTTGTGTTAAGCACGATACGATCTGTTTCTAACATAAAATCATTGGCCTTCAAGAGAGTCTGAGGATGATTGGCAACAAAATCAAAGTTATCACAATAAAGCAGTTTACCACTCTCCGATGAGTTTTTATCCAAACGAAAACCATAAGCATGAAAACTAACATTCTTCAACGCATACGAAATAGGCGGCTGAGAATCTATAGTTTCATAAGAAACACTAGCATTCTCCAGATTCAAAGCTTGTACACTTAATACATCTATATAAGGGGAAATAACTTCATATGAGGTTTTTGACTCCACTTGTCCTAATTTTTTTTCCGCTATGGACGAATCATCTGGGCCAAACACTTTAATGTCAGGCTTTTTAATCTCGAAAGATTTGAAATTCAAGCGTCTAAAATTTCTCCGCCATGTCAAGTCTACCCCTTTAAAATCAATCATCCCAATCTGAGCATCCACATAAATGGAAGGAAGACTGTCTTTCTCCTTCCGGTAGCAAAACGCCACAGAATCCGGATATAAACGGATACCTTCTATTTTCAGTTCACCTTTAAAGAAACTAATTGAGAGATTTTGAAACGAAAGGCGATAAAAGCCATCCGTAGCATCGGAAGTACGCACAGCCAATTCTTCTTTCAGAAACTTTTCCAAACGTTTCGTCAAAAAAAAGTTTAACACAAAAAGCCCGGCAACCAATAAAAGTATTATTCCCCAAAAACGCCATATCTTTTTTCTTTTCTTCTCGCCCATAGACTCATTCGCAGACTAAAACTTAAATGTCTCTATATTATATTGAACAAAAGAAAAATCATTAAGTTGCCCCGGACGAGCCAAAAATACAAATTATAAGCTATTGTTTCTCGGTCATATACTTCCAAAAGCGAGCAGGCATGTTCTGACGGTGCAATCTCGGATTGACACGCTCTTTAATAGCGATAGTCTTAAAATATTCTTTCCAAAGCCGCTGAAATAACTTCTCGTTTTCATCCATCAAATCCTCACTAAGTAAACCAGACAAAAGATGGGCTTGTTTTTCTTCAAAACGGACTTCTGAGACTTCTTTCAAATCGTAATAATAACCATACTCACGTTTTAAGTCATAAAACAACCATTTCTGATCGGCAAAACGGTCCTGTAGATAAGGAATCACAAGAGGAAGAACATTATATAATGGTTCTACTGCGGCAAAGAAAGTTCCGTCTGCAGCTTTCTGGAAACGGAGGAATTGTATTATATGAAGGCGCTCATTGCTGACTTTTTTCCAGATTTTAGAAACGGATAGCACATCCGGATCACCTAAATTGAACTCTATAGTATTAGGTGCATCTATCGCTTTCCGTATATACCGGAACAAAAGCATATCAACTTCGGGAAGCTCGGACAGCCAAGAAACAGTCAAAATAGAAAGAGACATTTCTGATATTTTCTTCCGAAGTCCTTTCCATACGCGATCGGCTTTTGTATCATCTGTATAAATAGTGACTACTTCATCATAAAACAAGGGAAGAGGTTCGTCTTTTGCCAAAAGTACATCAGGAAATGAATGACGCACATAGGCATCAAAAACAGCAGTCAACAGACCTTCAAAGGTTTTATCATAGATAAAAATAATCATGTTGTCAATCCTCGAATTGTAACACTAATTGACGTTCGTCTACATTACGTCCCGTTTTCTTTATAAATAAGCGACGCACGGCATCCGGACTCACTTCATGTATCGTCTGCATCGGTAATTCACGACAGGTAATAAAATATTGTGCTTTTTTCATCACTACACCTATTTTCTTTAACTGCTCAGCTCCCAGATTTGAATAACGACGGGAAACAATTATAATTTTAGCAGACTTCACTCCTATTCCCGGCACACGAAGTAACATCTCATAATCCGCCCGATTTATGTCAACCGGAAAAGCTTCCGGATGACGTAACGCCCATGAGAGTTTAGGGTCTATTTCCAAATCCAAATCAGGATAAGCATCATTCACAATCTCATCGACTTTAAACTGATAGAAACGCAACAACCAATCAGCCTGGTACAAACGGTTTTCGCGGACTAGTGGAGGTTGTTTCAACGCTGGTAACCGATTATCATATGAATTAACAGGGATAAAACCAGAATAATAAACCCGCTTCATTGTGGGACGTTGGTATAAAGCCGAAGAAAGATGTAATATATCCTTATCTGTGTCAGCTGTCGCACCAACAATCATTTGTGTACTTTGCCCAGCCGGAGCAAAACGGGGAGCAGAGCGGAAACGTTTCCGTTCTTCTGCACTTTGAAGTACTCCCTGCTGAATATAGCGCATTGGAGTAAAAACACTTTGAAAGTTTTTTTCCGGCGCAAGCATCTGAAGGCTTTTCTCATTTGGAATTTCAATATTCACGCTAAGACGATCTGCATAGAGTCCGGCTTCATTTACCAATTCCGGACTTGCTCCAGGAATACTTTTCATGTGGATATATCCGTTAAAACGATATACCAAACGAAGGTCTTTTATTACTCTTACAAGTCTCTCCATCGTATAATCGGGATTACGAACCACACCAGAGCTAAGAAAAAGTCCTTCTATATAATTCCGACGATAAAATTCAATGGTAAGATTAACCAGTTCCGTCACAGAAAGAGTGGCCCTTTGTATATCATTGCTCCGGCGATTGATGCAATAAGCACAATCGTATATGCAATAATTCGTCAGCATAATCTTCAAAAGAGATATACAGCGTCCATCTTCCGCAAAAGAGTGACAAATTCCCCAACCAGCAGCACTTCCTATATTTCCCTTCTTATGGGAACGGGAGGTTCCGCTGGAAGCACAGGAAACGTCATACTTTGCAGATTCAACCAATATCTTCAATTTCTCAAGTACGCTTTCGTTCATACTAATCCAACATTAAATATTACAAATGTAAGGATATTCAACAAACAAAACTGTTACTTCAACAGATTTAACAAGAATATCAAAATAAAAGAGAGCACCATACGATGCTCTCTCTTTTCCGTCTCACAGTTAAGGCCCAAATCCTTAATGGAACGGGAATAATCATAATTAAAGTATTGGTTTTATGTCTTAAAATTAATATTCATTTATAAATATATTTTTTATTTTTTAAGACAGCACAAAGATAAATATTATTTTCAAATTACCAACTATTTCAAATAAACATCCCTATAAATATCAAAATATAAATCATGATAATAAAAGATATTTATAATATCCACAATATTCAAGAGTACACATCAATACAAAATGTAATATAAAATTTTAGCAGGCCATGCCCTAAAGCTTGAAACACATAGAAAATCAACACTTTTATATTAATTTATACTAAACACACAAGCTTTAAAATAAACATTCAAATTGCATTTTCATATTACGAGCAGCAATTTATACAAAATACCATTACAGCCATTTTACAAAACGCTTAATATACCAATTTTTATCAGCTGTGTCAATATACAATAAGACAGTCTTAATGAACATAACAATTGGGTGCTTGCGATTCTCGTGTACCACTTCGTTAACCCCGAAAATATTCAAACGTTTTTTCAGTATTGAATGAGACTGTCTGTTCCTTTCTTTTTTTTCACATCACAAACTCTTATTTTGCAGATTAAAATAAGTAATTCATTTTCTTACAGGCAAACACATAGATTAAAACCGTATAAAAGACGTTCATTTATCTACTAAAAATGAATATCCCATATTCCACATGACCTTTCAAGTGTAACCAAAGCGGACATATATCCCTTCATCGTCTCCAAATAGTTCTGCTGAACTTCATTATAAGATCGTTGAGCTATAAGGACATCCAAAATAGTAGCTTCCCCACGCTTGTATTTATAGACCATGCCATCCAGCACTTTCTGTGATTCTTCCAACACGCCAGACTTGTACTGCGTAACCTTTTTCTTTTCCGCTTCAAAAACGAACCAAGCCTGAGTGACCTCCGCTTGTATTTGCAATTCGACATTCTTCTGCATGATGGCTGCCTGATCTATTCTGTATTTTGCAGACTTAACCGCACCTTTGTTGATCGCGGAGAAAGATAACGGAACTGAGACTCCGACAATAGCATAACGAGCCTGTGGCAGAAAACCGTTCCAGTCCCTCTCATAGGAAAGTGACATGCCGATATCCGGACGACGCTCGGCACGTGTCAGTTTGTATGCCCGTGAATTAACCCCTATGTTTTTCGATGCAGCCAACAATTCTACCCGGTTTGTTTGTCCCAGTTCCAGCAGCAAAGCAAGTGTAAAATCCCTCTCCAAGCTATCCCAGTTTCCTAAAGGGATATTCAGTATGTCTGCATTCGCTCCCATGTATTTATTCAGTTCCACCAATGAGGAATAATAAACCGCTTCCTGATCATATACCTCATTCAGCAAGCCCACCGCTTCCAGCCAAGACTGCCGTGCGTCGTTTTTGGTTATTTCCCCCGAAACGTAGCGAAGACTATCCGATTGGCTCAGTCGAACCATATATTGATAAGAATTTTCCTTCACATTCAACAATTCGCGTTGTAAGATAGCATCAAGAAATAATTCGGCAGCCTGAGCACGCAAGTCTTGAAAATTCTGTTCGAGAACCAACTTTTCCAATTCAGCTTGGCTACGTGCCAGCTTAACCCGAGCATAACGTTTTCCCAATTCCAAAGAATAAGAAAGTCCAAGTGTATATGTATCCTTGCTCCCCTCAAAGTCAAGCGATGGATCTGGTAAGACTTTCGCAGCTATGATTTCAGCTTCAGCGACACTTACGTTTAACCGGTTTGCCAAATATTCCAGATTCTGTTTTCCTACCCGGTTCAGATAAAGATCAAAAGTCATTTTCTGTCCGTCACCGGATAGTCCACCTGTTTGTGCCCGAAGTCCAGTTACGGTTACGGTCAACATAACCGACAGCAAGAATATGCGGATGTTATTTGTTATCATGTTTGCCATTGTTATTCATTATTTTGTTTTCTACCAGATAATAAAACACGGGCAAGATAAACATCGACATCAGAGTCGAAAATATCAGGCCATAAACAATCACCGTAGCCAAAGGGCGCTGTACATCACTGCCGATACCAATTGCCACCGAAGCCGGAAGCAGACCGATAATCGTAGTGGCAGATGTCATCAGTATAGGACGAAAACGCTGCCGGGCGCCTTCCGACACGGCATTGAACAGATTCGCACCTTTCCTGCGCAGTTCGTTTATCTGTGAAACCATAATGATGCCGTTCTGTATAGAAAGTCCGAACATGGCGATGAATCCCACGGCTGAAGATACATTCAGAGTCATACCTCGCAGATTCAGTGCCAGCATTCCCCCGAACAGTGCCAGAGGTACGATGGAAAGCACCAGACCTGCCTGACGGAATTTCCCGAAAGTAATATACAACAGAATGAACATGCACATCAAAGTCAGAGGAACAATAATTGCCAACCGAGAATACTCCCGATGTTGGTTTTCGAATGCTCCGCCCCATTTAACAGTATACAGACTTTTGTCATAGTTCACCTTTTCATCAATAGCCTTCTGTGCATCTTTCAGAAAAGAGGAAAGGTCTCGTCCACGAAGATTCAACTTCACGGTCAAGTGTCTTCTGTTCATTTCACGTGTGATCATACTTTCTCCAATACTTAACCTGATATCGGCTACTTGTGAAAGTGGAATCTTCGCCCCGGTAGAAGAAGTAAGCATCAGTCCGGCAATCTTTTCAGGCGTATTGCGAGCATCTTCCTTATATTTACAGGTAATATCATACTGCCGGCCACTTTGATAAAGTTGGGCTACAGCTTTTCCGCCAATTGCAACTTCTATCAGATCGGAAACTTCCGACACATTCAATCCATAACGGGCTATAGCACCCCGGTTCATAATGATTTGTAACTGGGGCAAAGGAGGTTCTTGGTCAATATCCAAATCTACCACACCCGGCACGGAACCCAAAGTCTTAACAATATCTTCTGCGATCCGGCGTGTTTCACGGAAATCATTTCCGTATACTTTCACCACCAGTTCACTATGCGCACCAGCAATCTTGTCCATCACTCCATCTATCATTGGCTGGCTGAGCCCTACACTAAAGCCAGGCAACGTTGCATACTCGGTTGCCAGTTCGTTAATGAGGTCTCTCTTTTTCTTACCTTTTGGCCATTCACTGTAAGGCCTTATGCCAACAGACACTTCAAAGTGCGAAGGAGTAAAAGGATCCGTTCCATCATCGTTACGTCCGGCTTGTACCATGATGTACGTTACTTCCGGATATTTCATAGTATGTACACGCAACGTATCAGACAAAGCTCTGGCCTTCTCCACCGAAATACCGGGGGGAAGATTCACTTGCAGCCAAATAGATCCTTCATCCAATTCCGGAAGAAAATCTTTTCCGACTGCGATACTTAATGCAACACCAGACAATAAAATGACGGAAGCAGCAACAACTGCCCAACGCGGTTTCTTCAATAACTTAGCAAGTACTGACATATATTTATCCCGTAACTTCTCCAGCCAGCGATTTTTGTAAATCTTGCGAGGTTTCCGGTAAATAGCGTAAGCTATTCCGGGAATCAACAGCAAAGCCACCAGCAATGCACCAAGCATGGCATAACTCATAGTGAATGCCATCGGTGTGAAGAGCTTACGTTCCACGCGTTCAAAAGCAAATAGCGGAAGATAGGCAGTAATGATAACAAATGTGGAAAACAGAATGGGACGCCCGACCTCTTTCACACGAGCGGCAATACTTTTCTCTTCCATATACTCTTCCGGATGATCTTCGCGTTTTTTCAGAACTGTCTCCAGCATGACAATCGCCCCATCTACAATAATTCCGAAATCGATTGCTCCCAAAGAAAGCAGATTGGCGGGAATGTCTGTCAGATGCATTAATATAAAGGCTATTAACAACGCAAGTGGAATTGTGACAGAAACCAACAACGCACCTCGCCAGTTGCCCAGAAAAAGGATAAGAACCAGAACGACCAGCGCCATTCCCGTCAACAATGTCTGAGAAACGGTATTCAAGGTCGTATTTACCAAACTGGTACGATCCAGAAATGCATGAATACGTACTCCTTCCGGCAAACCTCCGTTATTCAGTTCATCTATCGCCTCATGCACTCCATCCAGCACAAGCGAAGGGTTTTCGTGTTTGAGTAAAAGTACGATTCCTTCCAAACTTTCCGAATAGTTTCTCTGACGGTCTGTATAGCCCAACACGCCTTTTCGTTCCAGATTCCCGTATTTCAGAGAACCCAAATCTTTAAGAAAGATCGGTACACCGGCTTCGGAACTCACAACAATGTTTCCCAAATCTTGAAGATTTAAGCGAAAATGAAAATACGGTTGCCGTACTGACTATTTATTACAAGGAAAAACAACTGACAAACCTTGTTTTTAAAAGGCGTGAAATGGCTGATAAATTTGTTGATACTTCGCAACAACTATTGAATGAAGAGGGGAAAAAGGATTTTTCTTTCAGTGGTTCGATTACTACGGTTTATGACAGTCAGACACTTAGTGAGGAATTGGGCGGTTTCCTGAACGGTACAATCAAGCCTAAAGGCACATTGTCGGAGATAATGCAACTAATCAAGGTGGCAGGAATGAATTAAAAAGAAGATAGGTTTTGCCTATCTTCTTTAACCTGTATATTATTTCTTTTCGGGAAATATCTTCTTTACTTTCAGCCATTGAGAAAATTTCTTGTGTGCTATGTCCGAAGTAATATTACTTTCAAGGACTTGGTATTTACCGTTTACTTTGGTAAATAGTTTTTTCATGTCCTCGTTTACTTTCTGATTGGTGATTTTGGCATATAACTGTGTCGTTTGAATAGAACAGTGTCCCATGAGCTTGGAGAGCGTTTCTATCGGAACTCCTTGAGAGATACACGTTTGGGTTGCATAAGTATGACGTGCAAGGTGATAGGTTAAATTCCGTTCTATACTGCATAATCTAGCTACCTCTTTCAGATTGGTGCATATACAAGAAAGATTTATCATATTGAAAACCTTATCCGTTTTTCGTTCGTTCTTGTACTTCTCAATAATCATCAAAGGAATACTTAACAGATTAAACACATCGGAACAGATTGGTTTAAAAATCTTTTTTATTTTGGCAACAGTCTGTTTACTGATTTCACTGTTTGGGATATATGCAGTTGCTTCGGCAGCCACCAAACGAAGACGTAAGGAAGTAGCCATACATAAAGTAATGGGGGCCGATTCCCATGATATCATTCGCATGTTTTTCAAGGAATACATTATAC
Organism: Parabacteroides bouchesdurhonensis; assembly: GCF_900186615.1. Lineage (GTDB taxonomy): Bacteria > Bacteroidota > Bacteroidia > Bacteroidales > Tannerellaceae > Parabacteroides > Parabacteroides bouchesdurhonensis. The sequence goes on along the minus strand of NZ_LT896588.1, from coordinate 2,099,818 downwards.
AAGTACTGATTGCCGGAGCCTTTGCTCTCCCACTAGCTTATCTTGCAATGAACAAATGGCTGCAAGGATATGCTTACCGAATAAGCATTCCTTTATGGTTACTGGCAGGGGCTATCACAGGAGTAATCACTTTAGTTTTGCTTACCGTGTTAGGGCAAGTGTTGAAAGCAGCTAACAGTAACCCGGCAGAGGTAGTAAAAAGCGAGTAAATCGAAATAATCACTTTAAACTTCACATCATTTCTTGCACATTAAAAATAATAAACTACTTTTGCACCCGCAACGACGCGATACGGAAGTAGCTCAGTTGGTAGAGCACTGGTCTCCAAAACCAGGTGTCGGGAGTTCGAGCCTCTCCTTCCGTGCTAAAAGGTAATTGTAAAATATTTTATTATCTATTCTTCCTCTTTATAAAGCATTCTAATACTTCTCCCTATTTTGGTACAAAAAAAGTCTAATTCAAGACATAATTCGTTAAATAAAGTAAGCACTTTTTTATTTTATAGAATGAATATGCTACATTTATTGCCGATTTTAAATCTAATTATAAGACTAACTAGAATACCATAAAAAACAAAATGACGGACAACAGATTTGCGAATCGTTATTCATCCGAGAAAAAGAAAAGTTTTTTTAGGGGAAAAACTTTCATTCTTCTGATAGGAGCACTCTTGGGAGCAGGCATTGTTATTGCCACCTATAAAACATCAGTTTATTTCTCAACAGACGAATCATGTATGATATGCCACGTGCATCCGCATGTAGAAGCCAGTTGGAAATTATCAAAACATGTAAATAACAGAAGCGGAGTTAAGACTCATTGTGTGGCCTGCCATCTCCCCCCACAAAATAATACTTGGAAACATTATTCCGCCAAAGCCCAATTAGGTATTAAAGATGTTTGGTCTTATTTAACCAAAGACAGCGCAGACTTTAATTGGGATAGCAAATCGGAATTGGAAAATGCCGTAAAATACATCCCGAACGAATCATGTAAAGAATGCCATCAGAACCTATTTCCCGAAGGTATTTCCAATGATGGAATAACAGCTCACCTTTATTATGATGAAAACGAAAAGAAACTGAACCTGCAATGTATCAGTTGCCATTTGGATGCAGGTCATTATAATCCTAATTATAATCACTCAAAGATGACAGGTATTCCCGGAATAACAAACTCATCAGCCGATCCGAAAACTCTCTTTACCGACACAGTTAAGATTACATCATTCAATGATTATATAGAACAAATACCCGGAACTCAGGCTTCCTTTAAGATGATTGCTATTCCCGGCGGTACATTTGAAATGGGTAGCACAGATAAAGAACCGTTCCATAAAGCAGATGAAGCTCCGGTAAGAAATGTTACCGTAAGTCCTTTCTTTATGGCAGAAGTAGAAGTAACCTGGGATCAATATTGGGCATTCTATGGTAATACAATGAGTGAAGGGCGTACTCCTCCGGAAACTGTTTATGCTAACAATAGTAACTCGAACGTAGATGCTATCTCTGGTCCTACACCGCCATTCGGTTTTCCGGATCAGGGTTGGGGCGGCGGTGATCGCCCGGCTATCACAATGACACATTATGCCGCTGAAACATTTTGCCAATGGTTATCTAAAAAAACAGGTAAGAAATATCGTCTGCCAACTGAAGCTGAATGGGAATATGCCGCACGTGGAGGAACACAGACACCTTATTTCTTTGCCGGTAATCCAAAAGATTTCTCCAATCAAGGTTTTTGGCGTAAGTTCTTTGATGCAAAAACAGACAGTATCAGTTCATTCGTTATTTACGGTAATAACAGCCAGAACAGAACGCAAGAACCGGACAATGTATTACCCAATCCTTTTGGGCTAAAGAATATGTTAGGTAATGTAATGGAATATTGTGCCGATAAATATAAAGCAGATGCTTATGCAAAAAGCGGTAACAATGTAAAAGATCCGTTAGTAACCGAAGGTACCGAATGGGTAGTACGTGGAGGTAACTATACTTCAGATGCCGCCGATGTTCGTTGTGCAGCACGTGACTATACAAAACACGACGCATGGTTGAAAACAGACCCACAACAACCAAAAAGTATCTGGTGGTATTCCGATATTCGAGGCATCGGTTTCCGTGTAGTCTGCGAGCCGGATGCATCAATAGGTGCAAAATAGACATTTTAAACAATAAAAAGACTTATATAGAATATCATGAAAAAAGAAAACAGTATCAGTAGAAGATCTTTCTTGAAAAGCTCCGCCATGGCAGGTGCTTTAGGAGCTATAGGAACAGGTAGTGCAGCTAGCGTATTAACGTCTTGCGATGGAGGGAAAAAGGCGAATGCCCTTAAACCGTTAAAAAAACCAGGAACATATTATATTCCGGAATTACCCGATTTAGCAAGTGACGGAAAAGAGATTAAGGCAGGTGTTATAGGCTGCGGCGGACGTGGTTCGGGCGCAACATTCAACTTCCTGAATGCTGCTAACGGGGTAACAATCGTTGCCTTGGGTGATACTTTTCAGGATCGCGTGGACGGTTTAGCAGACAAACTGAAAAAAGAAAAAAATATAGATATTCCGGCAGACAAACGTTTCGTTGGATTAGACGCTTATAAGCAAGTCATTGATAGTGGCGTAGACGTAGTGATTGTAGCAACTCCCCCAGTCTTCCGTCCGGTACATTTCCAATATGCCGTAGAGAAAAACAAACACGCATTCCTGGAAAAACCTATTTGCGTAGACCCTGCAGGCTATCGTACGATCATGGCAACAGCCAAACAAGCCGCTGCGAAAAATTTGCGCGTAGTAACAGGTACACAACGTCATCATCAACGCAACTATGTTGAATCTTACAAAAAGATCATGGAAGGTATGATCGGTGAAATCACCGGAGGTTGTGTATACTGGAACCAAAATATGCTTTGGTACCGCGACCGTCAACCAGGTTGGAGCGATTGCGAATATATGATCAAAGACTGGGTAAACTGGAAATGGCTTTCCGGCGATCATATCGTAGAACAGCATGTACATAATATAGATGTATTTACATGGTTCAGTGGATTAAAACCTGTAAAAGCCGTAGGTTTCGGTTCTCGTCAACGTCGTATCACAGGTGATCAATTTGATAATTTCAGCATTGACTTTACAATGGAAAACGGTATCCACTTGCACAGTATGTCTCGCCAGATAGACGGTTGTGCAAACAACGTCAGTGAATTCATACAGGGAACAAAAGGTTCATGGTCTACAGCAAACAATGAAACTGTTATAAAAGACCTTGCAGGTAACGTTATCTGGAAATACGAACCGGAAACCAGAAAAGAAAAAAACGAAAATGGCGAAGAAGTTGCTGTAGAAATTTACCAACAAAACGATCCTTATACATTGGAACATGTTAACTGGATTAACTGTATCCGTAAGAATACTCCGATAGAACAAGCATCCGAAACAGCAGTCTCAAATATGGCCGCTATCATGGGACGCGAATCTGCTTACACTGGTGCAGAAGTAACATGGGATGCCATGACAGCTTCTCCACTTGATTATACACCGAAAGACCTGAACTTAGGCAAAATGGACATGAGCGGTTTCGTTGTGCCGGTTCCTGGTAAACCTTTGGATAAATAAGATTAAGAATATGACATTAAACAGAAGAAACTTTTTACGGACTACATTGTCTGGAGCCGCGTTAGCAATTGGAGGTACGACTATTGCAGCCTGTTCCTCCAAACCAGGGCAGCAATCGGCTACTTTAGCCGGTGAAAAAAGTGCATGCGATTCAAACTATAATCCAAAAGCGGAACTGAAACTTTCTTTTCAAGAATGGACTCCTCCCGGCGATAGCCTGAATGAAAAGCTGGACTATATGGAAAAGCTAGGCATTGTAGGGATAGAACTAAGTGGAAAAGGATTATCCGGAAGAGTAGACGAATTCAAGCAGGCATTAAACGGACGCAATATCAAAGTCAGTGCTATTTGTGCAGGCTTTGACGGTTTCATACTTTCTACTGATCCCGCCATCCGCAAACAATGTATGGACACAATGAAGGAAATCATTGCTGCTGCCGGAGAATTAGGCTCTACCGGAGTTATCATTGTTCCGGCATTCAACGGACAAGTTCCTGTTTTGCCTCATACAATGGAAACAAGAGACTTCCTTTGTGAGCAATTCAACGAAATGGGAACTTTTGCTGCTCAACATGGCACTACTGTTATTTTTGAGCCATTGAACCGGAAAGAATGTTTCTATCTGCGCCAGGTAGCTGATGCTGCATCTATATGTCGTGACATCAATAACCCGGGAGTTCGTTGTATGGGCGATTTCTGGCATATGACTGCAGAAGAAACGTCTGATATGGGAGCTTTTATCAGCGGAGGTGAATATTTGCAACACGTACATGTTGCCAGCCGTAAACGCCGCAGTATGCCGGGTGAAGATGGTGAAGCAGATAACTATGTAAACGGATTCAAAGGCCTCAAGATGATTGGCTACAACAAATACGTCAGCTTTGAATGCGGATGTCAAGGTGACCGCAACGTTGTACTCCCCGCAGCAGTTAAATTACTGCGTGAACAATGGGAAGAAGCTTAATAAGTATGCCTTTAGTATATTCAAATATGCAGTTAAGTGAGGTGGTGGAAGAACACCCCTCACTTATTCCTGTTATTAACCGTTTTGGTATCCGCCTTGGATTGGGTGACAAATCAGTTAAAACTGTTTGTGACGAATACAAATTGGATACCGATTTCTTGCTTACCGTTATCAATACGTTTCTTAACGAAGAGTACTTTCCGGAAAAGAAATTACAAACCTTCCATACATCGCAGATCATTGATTATCTGACTAAAACGAACCAATATTACCAACGTTACCAGATTCCGAACATTGAAAGACATCTTGGTTCGTTTATAGCCATGAGTACGCCAGGTAACAATTCTCTTAATTTGATAGGTAAATTCTTTTCTTCTTTCAAAAATGAGTTTACAGCTCGTATTGAAAAAGATGAGCAAGTATGGTTTCCATACTGCCGTTCTTTAAGTGAAAAGCTGCAAGTATTTTCTGCCGAAGGACGGGAAGATGCACTGCATCTCAACTCAGAACAACGATTAGACGATCCGATTGAAGCTTTACTGGCTGATTTAAAAAGTATCATGGTCAAACATTTGTCGGGCGATTATAATGAGAATTTATGTTATGCCGTTATCTTCGCTATCAGCAGCCTGCAAAAAGATATTAAACAACATAATCGGATTCGTTACCGAATCTTGACTCCGATGGTTTCAGCCATGGAGAAATTATGTATGTAAGCCCATCGGATGCACCACAACAAACAAATAGCGATTATATTATCCGATACATTACAATGTATTGGTTTGCAAAGTATACTGACCGATTATTTCGCTCCGGTAGAGATCAGCTATTTCCCTGCATTTGAAGAGTTGTCAAATAGCGGAAACGATACGTTCGATTATTATTTCACGAATGCGGAAACAATGGTTTTAAACACAGACTTTTTTCTTCCGAGAAAAAACAAAACGATGATACTTATCGAAAGCCGTAACAATAATGAAGAATCTTCACCATCCAATCATATTATAACCACCGCTTCACAAGAAACCATCATTGAACAACTGGGACAGTTCTTTAGCAATGATAGTAGCGGCAGTTTTTCCAATGAAAACAATAAAGAACTCTCCAGCCGGGAAATAGAAGTCTTGCAATTAATCGTAAAAGGAATCACCAATAAAGAGATTGCCGACAAACTCAATATAAGTCTCAACACAGTCCTCTCCCACCGAAAAAATATCACAGCCAAACTAGGTATCAAAACGATATCCGGTCTCACCTTTTATGCCATCATGAACGGTTTCATCTCCGGAGATGAAATAGGACTTTAAAATCACTACATGTAGTGATTGATTTTCTGTAATCTTTCACGTTTCTTTGCAATCGTAAAAAACAAACAGAATATGTTAATACGATGAAACAACGTTATCTGTATATCCTTTTGACGACAATTTGTATCAGTACTCAAACAGTTAGGACTGAAAAGGTTAACACATCCTTAAACAATGATACTATCAAAACATACAATATCGATGAAATCATCGTTACCTCTTCCACCAAAGAAACAAATGATCTGCGTACATTACCGGGATCGGTATCTATTCTTTCTCCGCAAGCAATATCCGCGTGGCAGATTGATGCACTGAAAGATATCAGTGCATTCGTTCCCAATCTATACATGCCGGATTATGGATCAAAAATGACTTCTGCAATTTACATCCGGGGAATTGGCGCACGAAGCAGCGGACAGTCTATCGGACTGTATGTAGATAATGTTCCATATCTGGATAAGAGCGCTTTCGATTTTGAACTAAACGATATCCAACGCATTGAAGTTTTACGAGGTCCTCAAGGAACTTTATACGGTCGTAATGCAATGGGAGGTATTGTAAATATCTATACACTCTCACCATTTGACCACAAGGGAACAAAGCTTTTAGTATCAGGAGGGAATCATGGAGCTTTCAAGGCAAAAGCGTCCCATTATACGAATATAGGCAACCGTATCGGTATTTCAATCGGAGGATATTACGATAGGAACAATGGCTTTTTCATGAATGAATATAATCATACAAAAGCTGACAAAGAAGAATCAGCCGGTGGACGTTTCAAACTGGACTGGCGGATTACCGACCAATTAACCGCCCAGTATACATTTAATTACGACTATGTAAATCAAGGGGCTTTTCCATATGGTCAGTATGATAAAGAAACCGGAGCGGTACAGCCTATTCGTATCAATGATCCCAGTTCCTATTGGCGACGCACATTAAATAACAGTCTTTATCTGCAGTGGAAAACCGAACGTTTTATTCTTTCCTCCACTACTGCTTACCAATATCTGAAAGATGACATGAAAATGGATCAGGACTACACAGAACTGTCGGTTTTTACCCTTAACCAAAAGCAAAAACAATATGCATGGAGTGAAGAAGTAGCAATCAAATCGAATAGCCAAAGTAACTATCAATGGAGTTTTGGAGGATACGGTTTTTATAACAGTCTGAAAACGGATGGTCCTGTAATCTTCAAAGAAGACGGAATAGAAGGAATACTGCAAAAAGCATTTGACGAAATAAAAATGCCCAAACTAACAGTAAAGGGAGACAACAACCAAATCTATTTTCCCGGAACGTTCGACACACCAACCTACGGATTTGCCGCTTTCCATCAATCTACATACAATAATTTGTTCACTCCCGGATTCTCTGTTACTGCCGGAATACGTTTAGACTATGAAAAGGCAAAGATGGAATACGATTCATCCGTCGAAGGTATGACGATGAATGTTTTTATGCCAAGTATGCACCCCAGCATGCCTACAATTGATCAGGATTTTCTCATGGACTCCCGTTTATTGGGTGAAGAAACACAAAACTTTCTGCAAGTACTTCCTAAAATATCCTTGCGCTATCAATGCACGCCTCGAACATTCACATATATGTCGGTTGCCAAAGGATATAAAACCGGCGGTTACAATGTTCAAATGTTTGGTGATTTGGTACAGGTACAAGCCCAGTATGACCTGAAAGAAGAGTTAAAAAAACTAATGCCACCTTCGATGAGTGGAATAATCAACAATCCGGAACCTCCGGCTGTTTCTGATGTAGCATCTTATAAACCGGAACATAGCTGGAATTATGAAGCAGGAATCCGTAGCGAACTAATTAAAAACAGATTGAATGCAGAACTGACATTATTCTATATGGATATCCGCGACATACAACTGACAACTTTTGCTGAGAATGGAAGTGGACGTATGATCACCAACGGAGGAAAAGCAAATAGTTACGGAGTAGAATTAAGTCTTCGCAGCCGGATCGTCAACGGTCTGACTGCCGACGTAAATTATGGTTTCACCCGCGCCACATTCCGGGATTACATGTATGCAGAAAAAGACGGAAGCAAAACCGACTTAAAAAACAATTTTATCCCTTACACGCCACGTCATACGGTAAGTGCCGGAATACAATATATAAAATTGTTCAGGAATAAGTTTATCGATCAGTTTTCCGCTTCCGCTCAATTTACCGGAGCTGGAAAGATATTCTGGACTGAAAAGAATGATATCCACCAGCCGTTCTATGGTATACTAAATGCCAAGACCGGTGTTCGTAAAGGCATTGTTAGTATGAATGTATGGAGCCGCAACATAACCAATACGGATTATCAGGCATTTTATTTTGAGTCATTCAATAAGTCTTTTATTCAGAAAGGCAAACCTTTTCAGATAGGTGGAGAAATAGCTGTAGCATTTTGATAAATTATCATTTGCGGCTACTAATAACAACGCAATTTATTCATACATGAAACTATTATATTATGTTCCTATGCTGCTTATTCTGTCACAAACGGTATTAGGGGTAGATGTAGAAAATGATACCCTAAAGCTCCAGCAAGTGGATTTGAATGAAGTAGTCATACAATCGTTTAAACAGGGAAGAGACCTGCGGGTTGCACCGATAGCCGCCACATCTATCAGCGGAACAGCTATCCGAAACCGGAACATTACCAATATAAAAGATTTCAGCGCCGCTATTCCCAATTTGTTCATGCCTGATTACGGATCAAAATTAACGTCCCCGGTTTACATACGAGGTATCGGATCGAAAATTAATGCTCCTTCTGTCGGGCTTTACGTAGACGGTATTCCTTACTTTGAGAAGTCCGCCTTCGACTTTGATTTTACAGAAATCGACCGTATTGAAGTGCTTCGCGGTCCGCAAGGAACATTATACGGACGTAACACAATGGGTGGCATTATAAACGTATATACCAAATCTCCCTTAAAATATCAGGGAACGAATATTGTTTTTTCAGGAGGTAATTATACAAATATTGATGCATCCGCCTCTCACTACGGACGCATTAACAAAAAGCTGGGCTATGCACTATCCGGTAACTACAATCATGCGGGAGGCTATTTTATCAATATGTATACAGGAAATAAAGCCGACAGGCAAAACTCCGGTTCCGGTCGCATGCGTTTGGAATGGGAATTACAACCCCAGCTCACCATGCAATTGATAAGTAACCTCGATTACTCCGATCAAGGCGGTTATCCTTATGCTGTTTGCGATTCAGCGACTTATAAACCGGGCAGTGTAAACTATAACGACTACAGTTATTACAAACGTTTGATTTCCACTACAGGCATAACATTGGAATACCACACGGAACAATACAGTATAAACAGTCAAACGGCTTTCCAATATCTGAACGACCACCAGGGAATAGATCAGGACTTCTCTCCTCAACCTGTCTATTTTGCCAAACAAGACCAAAGGCAGAAGATGGTATCCGAGGAATTCAACATCAAATCTACCGGAAAAGGACAATATAACTGGTTATTCGGAGCTTTCGCCTTCTGGCAGGGAATAGATAACACTGTAATATTAAACTATCTTTCCAAAGATTACAGCACCCGCAAAATATACGATACACCTACATACGGCATTGCCTTGTACCACCAATCTTCTATAGATAATCTATTCACAAGGGGGCTCTCCCTTACGTTAGGTATTCGTTACGATTATGAGCGAGCCTCTACCGATTTTATCTATCATAAAGATACACAAAGCCAGAGCGAACAAGTAGATGCGTTTTACAGTAAGCTCAATTTCAGTCAGATTACACCTAAAATAGCCCTGCAATATATGTTCCCTTCCGCAGGAATGATATATGCCACTGTAGCTAAAGGTTATAAGACAGGGGGATTCAACACTTCTTTCGAGCGAGACGAGGATCGTTCGTTCCTTCCCGAAAATAGTTGGAATTATGAAATAGGAGCCAAACACCCCCTATTAGACAAACGCCTGCAAGCAGAAGTCGCTTTCTTCTGGATAGACTGGAAAAATCAGCAGATAAGTCAGCCTCTTCCTTCAGGAAAAGGTTCGATGCTAAAAAATGCCGGACGCAGCCGGAGCCGTGGAATAGAACTAAGCCTGCAAGGGAATCTGTTTAATGGTTTCATGTTGCAAGCAAACTATGGTTTTACGCAGGCTACATTCAAAACTTACACAAATGGAAATAAAAGTTACGCGGGCAATTTTCTGCCAATGGTTCCGGCCCACACATTTTCTGTAGGAGCCGATTATACCATCTCACGTCCCTGCAATCATATCGACCGGTTTACCATAAGCACCAACTACATTGGCACGGGACGCATATATTGGAAAGAAGATAACAATGTATCGCAACCCTATTACGGTCAACTAAATGGAAAAATTTCGGCAACAAAAGATTTTCTTACCTTTGCAATCTGGACTAAAAATATAACCAATACGGAATATACGGCTTTCTATTTTGAAACCGGAGGTAAAGGATTAGCACAGAAAGGACGTCCGTTTACCATCGGAGCAGACATTCAGGTCAGTTTTTAATCACCGGATTATCGGCAAAAGAATAAACAAACAGAGATAGATGATACAAAAAGACAAGACATACAATCTCGCAACTTTTTTCTGCCTCTATATCGCGCAGACAATACCAATGAGCTTTTTTTCTACTGTCATACCGGTAATGATGCGCCAGGAAAACTTCTCGCTCTCCGCTATAGGATTGCTGCAACTCATCAAACTGCCATGGATTCTGAAATTCCTCTGGTCACCAATGATAGACCGTCATGCTCTGACCACAGGAGATTACAAACGCTGGATTTTTTCGTCAGAATTGATTTACGCCGCATTAATATTCGGTGTAGCCTTCCTCGATTTCCATACCGATTTTTATGCAATCGTCGCCCTTATTATCATCTCATTCATTGCCTCTGCCACCCAAGACATTGCCACCGATGCACTTGCCGTACTCTCTTTTAGCAGGAAAGATAAAAGTTTGGCAAACAGTATGCAATCAATGGGAAGTTTCGGAGGTTCCATGATCGGAGGAGGCGTGTTACTCCTGCTGTTCAAACAAATAGGATGGAATGACCTGCTACCTTGCCTGGCACTGTTCGTTATTGTCGCATTGTTGCCGTTGTTGTTCAATAAGGGGATTAAGATACAACCCAAACAACCTGATGAAAGAGCCAAAAAGGCAGATGTGTTTTATTTCTTTACCCAACGAAAGATATGGAAACAAATAGGCTTTTTATTCCTATACTATTCCGGACTTATCGGAACATTGGCAATGCTAAAACCTTATTTAGTAGATTTAGGATACAGCATGAAGGAAATCGGAATAATGAGTGGAGTAGCCGGAACGTCCATCGGTTTCCTTGCTTCGTTTACGGGAGGGATAATAGTACGGCGTATCGGACGCTTCCAAGCACGAATCTTATTTGCCCTGTTTGTTTTAGTGGCTACACTTTACTTTCTGGGGCTTTCTTATGCCACTCCTACTACGGCACTGCTCTACGGAGGCATTTTCCTTCTTTGGGGAAGTTATGGAATGGCTACTATCGTAGTCTACACCACCGCAATGGATTGTGTACGTCCCGGTCGTGAAGGGACAGATTTTACCATACAAACAGTTATCACCCACCTAAGCGGTATGCTGATGGCAATACTCAGCGGGAAGATCGCTGATCATACGGGATATCACGGACTTTTTTTCTTTGAATCAAGTATAGCCCTGACCTCCCTCATTTATATTTTAATCGTATTTAGAAAAGACAAGGAGATGGTATGAAACAAGAACTTCTGGATAAATACAACGTACCGGTACCCCGATATACCAGTTATCCGCCTGCTAACTATTTTCAGGAAGGATTCTGCAATAAAGAATATACAAAGATAATACGTGAATCGAACCACCAGAAACCGGCGGAACTATCCTTTTACTTCCATATCCCCTTCTGCCGGCGTCTTTGCCATTATTGCGGATGTAACTCCTACCCTGTTTCCACACAAGACATAATAGACCGCTATGTTTCCGCTCTGCACAAAGAGGTAGAAATGGTAACAAGCATGCTCGATCCACAGCGGAAAATCGCTCAGATACATTATGGAGGAGGTACTCCGACTATCCTTCCAGCGTCTGACCTCAAAGCGTTAAACGAACGTTTGCTACATAAGTTCAGAACAATAGAGAATCCTGAGATAGCCCTGGAATGTCATCCGGGATGGTTGTCGGAAAAAGATTGGAATGAAATATCGGAAGCTGGGTTCAACCGCTTTAGTCTGGGTATTCAGGATTTCAACCGGAAAGTACTCGACACCGTAAACCGCCAATACTCACTCATGAACGAAGAAGAATTGGTAAAAATGTTACATGGATTCGGTGCGCGGGTCAACATGGATTTTCTCTATGGACTACCTAACCAAACAGAGAAAAGTTTTACAGAAACCATCATACGGGCAGCCGCCATCAAACCGGACCGGTTGGTAACGTTCTCATACGCTCACGTTCCCTGGGCCTTCCCTCGTCAACAGGTATTGGAAAAAGCCGGGTTACCTCTTTCCGACGAGAAAAGTAAAATGTATGAATCGGCACGTCACATCTTGTGCAAAGCCGGTTACGAGCCAATCGGGTTAGATCATTTCGTGCGCAAGGATGACGAGTTATATACGGCACTCCAAAACGGGAAGTTGCATCGTAATTTCCAAGGATATTGTACACGGCGTACTACCGGGCAAGTGTATGCTTTCGGCGTTACGGGCATCAGCCAGTTATGCACGGCTTATACTCAAAACACAAAAGATATCATGGAGTATATCGAAAAGATAGAAGCCGGTATATTACCGGTAGCCAAAGGATATACATTAACAGTGGAAGAACAAGTAACCCGCGAAGTAATAGAAATATTAATGTGCAACTACCGTATCGACTGGCAAGAGTTATCCGAACATTTATCAATGCCTGTCGATACTATAAAGCAGGCTACTGCATACAATGAAGCTAAACTAAGCGAGTTTGCGAATGACGGCATCATCGAATATGATGCCAACCACATAGAGATAACTCAGGAAGGAACTCTTTTCGTCCGCAACATAGCTGCATCATTAGACAAACTGATGCTTAAAACAAACAAATCATTTTCTAAACCGGTATAACCAATCATGAACATGGAGATATTACAAAAGGATATTGTTATCATCGGAGCAGGGCTCACCGGACTTACCACAGCCTTTTATCTGGCAAAAGGTAAAAAAAACATAGCTGTACTGGAAAAGAGCAACCGCATTGGAGGGCAGATACACACACTGCACGAAGATGGTTTCACTTTCGAGAGCGGCCCTAATACCGGAGTAGTATCTTACCCGGAAGTAGCGGAGTTGTTTTCCGCCCTTTCCGGCACCTGCACATTGGAGACGGCTCGAGAAGAATCTAAACGCCGCCTGATTTGGAAAGGAAACCGGTTCCATGCATTACCGTCGGGATTACTCACTGCGGTAACTACTCCCCTGTTCACTCTCGGAGACAAATTCCGCATACTGGGAGAACCGTTTCGGGCCAAAGGAACAAACCCGGATGAATCGGTTGGAGAACTGGCCAGCCGCCGCTTGGGAGAATCTTTCCTTAAATACGCGGTAGACCCATTCTTATCAGGTGTTTATGCCGGAGATCCAATGAAACTGGTCACCCGCTATGCTTTGCCAAAACTATACAATCTGGAGCAGCAGTACGGCAGTTTTATCAAAGGCTCTATAGCCAAAGCGAAACAACCCAAAACAGAACGAGACCGACTCGCAACAAAGAAAGTGTTCTCCGCAGAAGGAGGACTAAGTAACCTAACAGATGCAATGGCTAAAACGATCGGAACAGAAAACATTACGTTATCGACAAATCACCTGAAAATAGAGCCGGCAGATAAAGGCTGGACTATTTCTTTTACCACTCCTGCAGGAGAACAAACCATTCAAGCCAACCAAGTCATTACCACAACAGGAGCATATACCTTGCCGGAACTTCTCCCGTTTATAGAAAAAGAAATAATGGATAAGATCAGCAGCCTCCATTATGCCCCGGTTATCCAAGCCAGCGTAGGAATCCGTGATACCGGAAAATTGTGCTTTGACGCATTTGGCGGCCTGGTTCCGTCATGTGAAGAGAAAGAAGTACTGGGTATCTTATATCCTTCCGCTTGTTTTTACGGACGTGCACCGGAAAAGGGAGCTGTCTTTTCTTTCTTCATAGGAGGTGTGAAGCGTGCGGAATTAATGGATAAAACGGACGAAGAACTGAAAGATATAATTCTCCGCGCATTCCATGACATGCTGAAATTCCCTGATAATATCCAACCGGACCTCATACGTATATTCCGTCATTCACGTGCCATTCCGCAGTATGAAGTTAACAGTGGCGAACGTTTTCAAACAATTGAAATGCTGGAATCACGTTATTCCGGCCTGATACTTGCCGGAAATATCAAAGGAGGCATCGGTATGGCCGACCGCATACGCCAAGGGACAGAAATAGCCAGAACGATATTGGAAAACTAAGCGCGTTTACCTTTATCCATATTTTGCAAAACGGCTATTAATTACTTTCTTTGTACAAAAGATTACGGATATGGATAAAATGGTTGAAATAGCAAGGTTTGCTTTCCCTGCAGAAGCACAAACCCTAATGTCTCTCTTAAGGGCAGAAGGTATTGACTGTTATTTGCGTAACGAAATAAGCAGCCAGGTCATGGCCGGATATGCCGATATAGGCGGTGCGCGTGTGGAAATATTAGAAAAAGACTTGCCGCGTGCCCTCGAAATTATGGAAGAAGGCGGATATGCCTCTCAGGAAGAAATTGACGAAGATGAACCCATCGAACAAGTTGCCGGTTTAGCCAGTCATATTCCATTCCTCCGGAAGTACCCGTTAGAAAAACAAATCATCATCCTATTTGTAATCGTTGCGGTATTCCTTGCGCTGGTCATTTATTTCGGTTCTCTGGTTTCTTCCAACTAAACAAATGTAACCAATGGCACGCAGAAAGATAACAAATAGTCAGATTGTTTGCATTACTCTTTTGTGGGGTATTTTATGCTACATACTACTGGCAAACAGCCAAACAATTAACTTCGACGTCATATTCACGCTGGTAGCCTCCGCTATCATTGTGTTTGTTCCCATATATAAGAATGTAAAGCGTAGAGATGAATAACATTTAGTAGTTATTCCAAGATTAATCTAGCTAAATGATATTTTTTACGCTTTTTTTCTTTCAATTATTTGCATACATCAAAAATTAACTTACCTTTGTGGCGCTGCAAAGCAACAGCTACAGAATAACAATTTGGTATAACATTCTAAATAAAATCAGTCTTATGAAGGCAAGTGAAGTTTTAGACAACTTGAAAAGAAGATTTCCGAATGAACCGGAATATCATCAAGCAGTTTCCGAAGTATTAGGAACAATTGAAGAGGCGTACAATGAACACCCTGAGTTTGAAAAAAGCAATCTGATAGAACGTCTTTGCATTCCCGACCGCATTTTCTCTTTCCGTGTTACATGGATGGATGATAAAGGTCAGATCCAAACAAACATGGGTTACCGTATCCAACACAACAATGCCATTGGCCCGTATAAAGGCGGTATCCGCTTCCACGCTTCCGTAAACCAGTCTATCCTTAAATTCTTAGCTTTCGAACAGACTTTTAAAAACTCATTGACCACATTGCCAATGGGTGGCGGTAAAGGTGGTTCGGATTTCAGCCCGAGAGGTAAATCCAACGCGGAAATCATGCGTTTTTGCCAGGCTTTCGTTCTTGAATTATGGCGTCATATCGGCCCTGACACAGACGTTCCGGCCGGTGACATTGGCGTAGGCGGACGTGAAGTTGCTTATATGTACGGTATGTACAAAAAGCTGGCACACGAAAACACAGGTACATTTACAGGCAAAGGACGCGAATTCGGAGGATCATTGATCCGTCCGGAAGCAACAGGTTATGGAAATGTTTATTTCTTGCTGGAAATGCTTAAGACTCGCAATATCGACATAAAAGGCAAAGTAGTTACAGTTTCCGGTTCCGGCAACGTTGCTCAATACACAGTGGAAAAACTAATTGAGCTGGGTGCCAAGCCAGTTACCATGTCAGATTCCGACGGCTATATCTACGATCCGGACGGTATTGACCGTGAGAAGCTGGATTATATCATGGAATTGAAGAACCTGTATCGCGGACGTATCCGTGAGTATGCCGAGAAATACGGTTGCAAATACGTACAAGGCGCTCGTCCATGGAACGAAAAATGCGACATCGCCATGCCTAGTGCAACACAAAACGAGTTGAATGGCGACGATGCCAAAGCGCTGTTGGCCAACGGTTGCTTCGCCGTATCGGAAGGAGCAAACATGCCTTCTACCCCCGAAGCTATCGACGCATTCCTTGAAGCAAAAATACTGTATGCTCCGGGTAAAGCTGCCAATGCAGGCGGTGTATCGGTATCAGGTTTGGAAATGACCCAAAACGCAATGAAGTTAAGCTGGACCAGCGAAGAGGTAGATGACAAGCTGAAACAGATTATGCACGACATCCACGAACAATGCGTTAAGTACGGCACGCAGACAGACGGCTATGTAAACTACGTAAAAGGCGCTAACGTAGGTGGCTTCATGAAGGTTGCAAAAGCCATGATGGCACAGGGAATCCTGTAGTATTTTGAAGATTAATGATCATATAGGGGACTGCCCGGCTTTTTATTGCCGGGCAGTCCCTTTTTATTTTAACCGGAGGAAGCGGAGATACCTATCGGTACGCACACGCCAATATAAATTTCCAATTTTAAACACTTCTTCTTCAATTAAAGCATTACCTTCGTACCATAATTACAGAAACATGGTTACAGAAGCACTAAAAAGACTTTATTACAAATACACAGGGCAAGAGACCGAAGACATTACCGAGCTTCCCTCCTCGGGTTCAAACCGCCGCTATTTCCGTCTCAACGGAATAAAAAACCTGATAGGCGTAAGTGGAACATCTCCCGAAGAAAACGCGGCCTTCCTTTACATGGCAGATCATTTTGGTAAAAAAGGACTGCCCGTACCGCAGGTTTATTGCTGGTCTGACGACAAAAGCTATTATCTGCAGGAAGACCTTGGAGATACATTATTATTCAATGCCATAGAAAAAGGCCGTAAAAGCTGCGTGTTTGACGAATGCGAACGCACCCTGTTACGTAAAACCATTACCCTCCTGCCTTCCATCCAATTTGCAGGCACAGACGGGTTCGACTTCTCCTATTGCTATCCACAACCGGAATTCAACAAACGTTCCATCCTCTGGGATTTGAATTACTTCAAGTACTGTTTCTTGAAAGCTACCGGCATGGAATTTCAAGAAAACCGTCTGGAAGACGATTTCCAGAAGATGAGCGACGTGTTGCTCCACAATACATCAGACACTTTCATGTACCGCGATTTTCAGTCGCGTAACGTCATGATAAAGGATGGAGAACCCTGGTTCATTGATTTTCAGGGCGGACGCAAAGGTCCGGTATATTACGATGTAGCCTCCTTCTTATGGCAGGCAAAGGCACGCTATCCGGAAGACTTACGCAAGGAACTGCTGAACGATTACATGCAGGCTTTACGTAAATATATCCCGGTAGACGAGAACTATTTCCTTAGTCAACTACGCCATTTCGTACTCTTCCGTACCTTACAAGTGCTGGGAGCATACGGATTCAGAGGTTACTTTGAGAAGAAGCCCCACTTTATCCAAAGCGTACCGTTCGCCATCGAGAACCTGCGCCAGTTATTGCGGGAAAATTACCCTGAATATCCCTATCTTAGTTCCGTATTAAGAGAATTGACAGAGTTAAAACAATTCTCGGACGACAGACAAAAGCGGATGCTGGAAGTCAAAATAGTCAGCTTTGCCTACAAGAAAGGCATTCCAAACGATCCTACAGGCAATGGCGGAGGTTTCGTATTTGACTGCCGCGCCATCAACAATCCGGGAAAGTATGAACGCTACAACCACTTCACCGGACTGGATGAACCGGTTATCAGTTTTCTGGAAAACGATGGAGAAATAACCGACTTCCTGCAACATGTATATACTATGGTAGACGCTTCGGTGAAACGCTATCTCGACCGTGGATTTTCCAACCTCATGGTTTGCTTCGGATGTACAGGCGGCCAGCATCGCTCCGTATATTCCGCCCAGCATCTGGCAGAGCACCTCAGCTCCAAATACGGTGTAAAAGTACATCTCGTACACAGAGAACAAAATATTGAACAAATTTTTGACGCAACATTATGAAAGCAATGATTTTTGCAGCCGGTTTGGGTTCCAGACTCAAACCGATAACAGACACGATGCCTAAGGCGCTCGTTCCGATTGCAGGAAAACCCATGCTGGAACATGTTATCCTTAAACTGAAAGATGCCGGGTTTTACCAAATTGCAATCAACATCCATCATTTTGGAGAACAAATCATAGATTTCCTCAAAGCAAACAACAACTTCGGGATACAGATATACATTTCCGACGAGCGCGATTATCTGCTCGACACCGGCGGAGGAATCAAGCATGCAGCACCTTTCCTGCGTGGCAAAGAGCCGTTTCTTGTACATAACGTAGATATATTATCGAACATCGACTTACGCAAGCTATATGAAAAGCATCAGAAAGCAAACCCGCTGGCAACTCTGCTGGTAAGCAAACGGGAAACATCCCGTTATTTGCTTTTCAATAAAGAGAACAATCTCTGCGGTTGGCACAATCGCGAGACAGGAGAAGTCAAATCTCATTATCCGGACTTTAATCCGGATAAATACAGCGAGTACGCATTCGGCGGCATCCATGTTCTATCGCCCGAAATATTCGACTGGATGGAAGAATGGACTGGCAAATTCTCTATCATCAACTTTTATTTGTCGGTCTGTGCAAAAACAAACATACAGGCATTCGCGGCCGAAAACCTGCGCTTGCTTGATATTGGCAAAGCGGAAACATTAGCCCAGGCGGAAGAATGGATGAAATAGTTTAACCCACATAAAAAGGGGAGGTCATTGCCTCCCCTTTTTATATATTATTCCGGTTTCATCACTACTCCCAAACTCTTTTTCCCATCCATCTTTATAACGACGGGCTTGTCAAAATGAACATGGCGGAGATATTCCGTTTCTTCTACAGCCGGCTGGGCATTCAGGTATGCTTCATCAAACCAGCCATCTCCTTTAAATGGATTGACCGTAAAATAGCCTACGCCAAACGAAGTCAGATTCTGGAAAAAGTGCGTTCCCTGGCTCGGATCAATCCGATAGTTTTCCAAACCGCATTCCACAATCACCCGGGCATTGCTGATATGCGGCCATTTTACCGGAATGCCCAACCATGAATCGCTGCTTCCCCAGCGGCCGGGCCCTACCAGCACATAGCTCTTTTCCTGTTCGGTAAACCGGCGGTTCATCTTTTCTATATCATAAGCTATCAGTTGATTGTTAGACGAGTTGAAAGCACCGGTCTTTACATAAATCACGTCTTGCACATCATTCACAATACCATGTCCTAACACACTGGACGAAGAAAGTATCGTATCTTCATTCTTCACTACAGTAAGATCTTCATCCATAATCTCTTTATTGTCCACAATAGGACGCACTTGCAGAAGGTAGAATGTAGCCTTGCTGCTATCGTCGGGATGAATATTCACGGCAAACTCTATTTCTATAGGACGCCCCATCTCATCTTGTCCGATATGTAAAATCTTATCCAGATTTTCGGCCAGAGGAAACACATCATGCTGAAGGATATTGACAAAAGAAATAATCTTACGTCCTCCGGGATAATATCCGTCACGAATAATCTGGTCATACGGGTCGTATGTGGAAACGATATATTTCAAAGCTCCATCGGCATCGGCGTCTTTCAGGTTCAACTTCAAAAGGTTGAACGCGTCATCTACAGAAAAGTTTTCCGCCAGGTTCTTTAAATCGAGCGCGTAAAAACGGGTCTGTGTTTCACGTAAAGCAAAATCCATTGTACTCATCTGCAAAATATTGTGCGGATGGCGTGGCGAGAAACGCAGGGTCATACCGCCGTCTACAATGTATTTGCCCAGTCCCAATGCGATGTTGGCTATACCGTCTTCCGCTTTCTCATTCCCGATTGGATAGAAATTCAACGAGCGTGCAACGCCCGAAAGCGTAGGATAGAAATGATCATTATAGCAATTACCCACCACTTCCTGCAAGACAATTGCCATCTTTTCCTGATCTATCAAGTTAGACGTAGCCGTCATATAAGCCTTGCTGTCACGGTAAAACACCGAAGCATATACCGCTTTAACAGCATCGCTTACCGTACGCAGCATTTCATATTTATCTTCTATCCTGGGAACCATATAGGTAGAATATATTCCGGCGAAAGGCTGGTAATGCGAATCCTCCAAAAGACTGGACGAACGGACGGCAACCGGGCTTTTCACCACCTCGAAGAAAGCCATCAGGTCTTCAATCAACCGTGACGGAAGGCTGGCACGAAGAAAATATTTCAAAATAGTATCGTCGTCAACATCTCCTAAGGCAACCGGATAAAGTTCGTTTGTTTCCATAAACTCATCAAAGATGTCGGTACAGATAACTACCGTTTTCGGAATCGTCACATTCAGGTTCTCATTACCCAGCTTCGGATAACGCTTTACCATAGCGCCGATGAAAGCAAGGCCTCTACCCTTTCCTCCCAACGAACCGTCACCGATACGGGCAAAGTTGCTATATTCGTCAAAGCGGTCTTTCTGATAGACTGCAACCACACCGGTATTCTTCATCCGGCGGTATTGTACAATCAAATCAAATATCAGCTTACGCGCTTCGTCCATATCCTTATAATCACTCACATCGACATGTTTCAGCACTTCGGCCGGCGGAAACATGGCCCGTGAATAGAAAAAGCGGGAGAAATGATTGCGGGAGAGGTGATAAACCAGTGAATCGTCGGGTATCTGAAAGACCTTTTTCTGCAAATCTTTCAAGTCGGTGATACGCATAATCTCCTCTTTCGTCTGCGGATTAAGAATCACAAAGTCACCAAACCCAAAGCGTGCCATTATCTTCTTCCGTAAATCCTGCGGATAACTTTTCGAGTTCTTATCTATAAAGGAAGCTCCTAATTCTTTAGCATATACATAATTATTTGCCTCGGACGATTCGAGCACAAAAGGTATTATCTGCCCAGTCTTCCTCACATATTGCCCGAACTTATAGCCTGCATAAGGATCTTTTACGCCATCGTGCATAAAACTCATATCCGATATAATACCCAATATATTATCCTGATACTGGTTAAAAATACGTACGGCTTCCTCATACGTACGGGCTAGTTTTATTTTCGGACGTCCGCGCATACGCAAGGTTCGCTGATGGCCGTTTAATGCTTCTTTAGCAAACATCTGGCTTTGTTCAAGCACGAATTTGTATAAATGGGGCAAGGCGGACGAATAGAAACGAACGGAGTCTTCCACCAACATGATAATCTGCACACCTACACTCGCGGTATCATCCGGAGCATTCATCTTATCCTCTATCAATTTGATAATGGCAAGAAGCAATTCCGAGTTTCCCAACCAGCTGAACACATAGTCTATTGCGCTCAGGTCTTCCTGTGCCATACGCTTGGAGACTTCTTTTGAGAATGGAGTAAGAACAACGATAGGAATATTGGGATAATGGATCTTAATTTCTTTGGCGGCCGCAAATATATCGCGGTTATCCATATTAGGCATACAGATAATCAGTTCAAAGTTACGGTCTTTCAACTCGGCCAATGCCTCAGCCTCCGTTGTTACCTGGGTAAAACGCGGAGGGTAACGCAAGCTCAACGAAGTATATTCATTAAATATCTGCTCATCCACGCGCCCGTCGTCTTCCAACATAAAGGCATCATACTTGGTAGCAATAAGCAATACATTATATATACGCTTATTCATCAGATTGGCGAACGATGTGTCTCTGAACACAAGGTCTTTAAAGTCCGGAATACCGCTCATAATTGATTTAATAGAGTTACATGCAGCCAAAAGTAAAGAAAAATCCGCAAACATATCCGAGATATCAGCGTCAAATAGCCTGCCTGCCGAAAAAAGGCAAAATTGTTCCATTTTGTTCCATGCCGGTGAAACAAAAGTTTCATCCCGATGGAACAAAAGTTTCAAGCCGAAGGAACAAGTGTTTCATGCTGGTGGAACAAATGTTTCATGCTGACGGAACAAGTGTTTCATGCCGGTGGAACAAAATAGGGCTTTCATATATTACTCCGGCACATTCTTACTAATAAAATGTCAGCCCGTAACACCGTTTAAGGCAGTAACGCATCTATATTCGTCCTTGAATATGCTTCAAAACATATTATAAACTATCAAAAAGTCAAGAAAAAGCATTGTCATTCCGTAACATTCTCTACATTTGCAAACAGAAAGTAATCTTAAAAGACACAGATACTATGAAGACAGAAGTAATCTTATCGGCTCTGGAAGCAAAACATCCGGGCGAAAAAGAGTATTTACAGGCAGTGAAGGAAGTCCTTCTTTCTATTGAAGAAGTGTACAATCAGCATCCTGAGTTCGAGAAAGCTAAAATTATCGAACGCCTGGTAGAGCCGGATCGAATTTTTACGTTCCGTGTTCCCTGGGTAGATGATAAAGGAGAGGTACAAGTAAACCTCGGATACCGCGTACAATTTAATAACGCCATCGGACCGTATAAAGGAGGCATTCGTTTTCACCCTTCGGTAAATCTGTCTATCCTCAAATTCTTGGGATTCGAACAAACATTTAAAAACGCGCTGACAACCTTGCCTATGGGCGGAGGTAAAGGCGGTTCGGACTTTGCTCCGAGAGGCAAAAGCGATGCGGAGATTATGCGTTTCTGCCAGTCATTTATTCTGGAATTATGGCGTAATTTAGGTCCGGATCGCGATGTTCCTGCCGGTGATATAGGCGTAGGCGGACGTGAAGTGGGTTATATGTACGGCATGTATAAAAAACTGGCCCGCGAGAACACAGGCACGTTTACAGGTAAAGGCATGGAATTCGGCGGTTCTATTCTTCGTCCCGAAGCTACCGGTTTCGGCGCATTATACTTTGTTCATCAGATGCTGGAAACTCACGGCATAGATATAAAGGGGAAAACCGTAGCGATTTCGGGCTTTGGTAACGTGGCTTGGGGCGCTGCCACCAAAGCGACAGAGCTGGGAGCAAAAGTAGTTACTATTTCCGGTCCTGACGGATATGTTTATGATCCGGCAGGCATTTCCGGCGAGAAGATAGATTATTTGCTTGAACTTCGTAACTCGGGAAACGACATTGTTGCGCCATACGCAGATGAATTTCCCGGATCAACATTCTATCCCGGCAAGAAGCCTTGGGAACAGAAAGTAGACATCGCCTTGCCATGTGCCACTCAAAATGAACTGGATGCTGATGATGCACGCAGACTAATAGAGAACAAGACATTATGTGTTGCCGAAGTTTCCAATATGGGTTGTACTGCCGAAGCTGTAGATTTATTTATCGAACATAAGCAACTCTTTGCTCCGGGTAAAGCCGTTAACGCGGGAGGCGTAGCAACTTCCGGTTTGGAAATGACACAAAACGCCATGCACATTTCATGGACTGCGGCAGAGGTAGATGCCCGCTTACACCAAATTATGAGCGACATACATCACCAGTGCGTAGCTCATGGTAAAGAAGGCCAATATGTCAATTATGTAAAAGGAGCCAATATTGCCGGCTTTATGAAGGTTGCCAAGGCAATGATGGCACAAGGCATTGTATAACGCCAAAGAATAGTATCTAAATCTTACAAACGAAAGGGATAGAGCGTTTGCTCTACCCCTTTTTCTCTTATCGTATTTTACCGGGATTCTTCGCTATGAAATCTTTCCAACCGGTGTATTTCTTCTCATGTACAGGATTATTCGTCTGGAAATAATGGCAAACAGCCGCAGCTAATCCATCCGTAGCATCCAGTTGAGGCAACATGGCATCTTGCGGAATAGACAAAAAGCGTTGTAACATGCCTGCAACTTGTTCCTTTGCTGCATTTCCGTTCCCTGTGATAGACATTTTTATTTTCAACGGGGCATATTCAAAGATCGGTATATCCCGCTCTAAAGCGGCAGCCATCGCGACGCCTTGCGCGCGTCCCAACTTCAACATACTCTGTACATTCTTCCCGAAGAAAGGCGCTTCAATAGCCAGTTCGTCCGGATGATATTGGTCGATAAGTCCTAATACGCGCTCAAAAATCTTACGTAAACGCAAGTAATGATTCTCAAACTTATCCAATTGCAGAATGCCCATCGCTTCCAACTTAGGTTTGTTGCCTTCTATTCTCAACACACCATATCCCATAACAATTGTTCCGGGATCAATGCCTAATATGATACGGTCTTTCGTCATTTCTCCCAATTTATTTCTTCAAGCAAGGTACTGAATCCGGCAATCTTATGTCCGAAGCGGGCAACAAGTTCCTTATGGATAGCAGTTCCTTCCGTTTGAAGCCAATAATCCAGCGTTTCCACATTTTTCACACAGAACTGGACGGAATAGCTATAACCTTCATCTTCCTCTGTCTGCATCACACGACGCAAACCGGGAGATTGTAAAAAGCCGCTGGCAATAACCTGTGGAATATAGTGTTTCTTTAGATAATCCAGACCTTCATCGTGAACGTCTTTCTCTATATGAAAAGTCGTATTATAAATAATCATTCTCTTTATACCTTAAATTTATCGGACAAAGATAACGGATATATCAGGAAAACCTCTATATTTGCACCCATGAAATATCCTGACGGGGCATTAGCTCATCTGGCTAGAGCGTTAGACTGGCAGTCTAAAGGTGATCGGTTCGAGTCCGATATGCTCCACATTTAATAACTACAAACAATCCGAGCCTAAGCAAACTTAAGCGCAGTTTCATTTATTCTCCGGCTCAAATCACGCAAAGCTTCTACAAAACGTTTCCTCTCTTCTTCTGTGAATTGAGCAGGTTTCCCATTTACAATATTACCATTTATACGCTGATAAAGCCAGTTTTTACTTTTGCCGAAATAAACCTTGGCTATATAGCTTAAAGAAATTGCACTGGCGACATCTCCCAATTCCAAAGCCAACTTCACATCTTGTAACTCATCTTTGATTGTTTTTAATCCTTTGTAGGTAGCATTAACAAAAGATGTACGTTCTTCGGAAGACATTGCGTCGACCTTTCGGGCACGCTCTTCCTGAAATACAACTCGTTCTTCAGGAGACATGTTCTTAAACTTTTCAAAGTCCGACATCATGTCTTGAGTAGGTAAAAATTTAGATAAATCTCCCATATTTATATGCTTTTTACGCCTCTTGAGAAAGGCTTTGTTTATTACTCTGATTTTAGTTTCTCTTCAATCTCTGCAATCATATCTAAAATATCGTTGATATATTGCTCGAATTCCGGATCTCCTTTTATCACCCTGTTTCCTGTATGGAATTCGAATAATAACTTTAGATTTTCCTTTTGTTCAATGAGCTTTTCTCGCTCTTCTTTTGTCATAGACTTGAATTTAATCTTAATACTCGTATTGTCTGACGTTACAAATGTAATAATCCTTAGCTTATTTACATAATAAGCTAAGGATTATTTACCAGTTTTTCTATCTATCGGCTATTGATTCTACAATCCGTTGCTGCAGATAGAGCAGCACATTTTCTTAGGATCATTTCCTCATCATTTCTTTAATATGCTCCATGCCTTTTAATTCTTTCTTCTCCTGACGGTTTGCAATACGACGAGCTAACTCCATGTATAAATCATTATCTTCTTTTTCAGGTGAATTGCAGAGGTTATAGAAAGCTGTTCCTCCTTGATAATAGGCGATAGGCAGATTCTCAAAGATACCATATTGGTCGAACGCCTTTATATAATCGCTCAAACGATATCCGAATCCTTTACTTTTCATCGCACGTTCGTCAAATTCCATCTCAACACACATACCGTTTTCAAAAGCCAGTTTACTCGTTTCATCCATACGTTCGTAAGGCACATCCTGATTAAAGAAATAATTAGGCTGCAAATAGGCTATATCAAAACCTAAGTTACGCCATTCCTGAAATCCGTCAGACTTGAAATAAGGAATCCAATTGAAATTGTATCCTTTCAAACGAACATAATCACCAACATTACGTGCCAGATCACGGCTATTGGTTGCTTCTTCGGCAATCCAATAGAATCCGGACAGCTCCAGATTATCTAATTTTGCTTCTTCAAACTTCTTTGTCGCATAATCAACAAACCATTGACATGCAGCCAAACGATCTTCCTGTTTTGAGAAATCGAGGCTCTTACCATCTATGCCCCCCCAATAATCCACATTAGGAATAGGTTCAGGCATACCCAATACAATTTTTCTCTTTGTAAAATTCTTCGGATTCTCTTTACGGGCAGCTTCAATAGCATCATTCAATGCACATATATTTAATCCCGGAGTAAAATAATCGTCAAGTAATTTTTTCCATTCCAGTTTACGTGCCGCTTGTTTCTGATAATATGAAGCAAACCCACGACCATTGCCATTATGAATCTCTAAAAATAAGAATCCATCAAACAACCAATGAAAATTTCCCTTTTCATCCTCCATAGATACATAAGGAGTCAGTTTATCTTTATTCCATACATACGACCGATGCTGTCCACCGGAATAAATCAGCACCATATCTCTCGCAAAAGGTTTAATAGCGGAAGCCAACTGTGGTAATACAAAGGTCAACATCAACACATATACAAAAAACTTACTACTTCTCAGATTTAATAAATTAACTATTCTCTTCATTTTCATAATCAGTTAAAAACATTTACATTCAGACCATTATTGAGGGGATAAACAAACAAACCACTAAAGATTTTGCCCAATCTTTATCTTGATTAAAAGAAAGCCGCCTCAATCTGACCTGAGGCGGCCTTTTCTATAGGTTATTTTCTATTTTACTTCACAAACGAAGCTTTTTGCAAATAAGCAGCACAATCTTTAACACCGGCAAACTGAGTACGTCCGTCAGGCATGTGTTCCAGTTCCACAAAATAATCCTGGATACCATTAGCATACATTTGCTTGAAGATCATTTCAAAGTTCATCATACCGCTCTGTCCAAATACGGCGCGGTCTTTTATATGAAGCACTTTTATACGGTTCGGATGCTTTTGCATATACTCCACAGGATCATTTTGTCCCATTACAGTCCAGTACACATCCATTTCAAAGAATACCAGTGAAGGATCTGTCTTTGCAAGGAAAAGATCATAAATCTGATCACCCGGATTTTTTGAAGTCTTTTGTTCCGATGCCTTAACTACACGCTGAAATTCCATATTATGATTATGGTAACCAAAAGGCAGTCCCGTCGCTTTAACAATCTCTCCACCTTCATTGAATATATCACAAATAAAGGCAGCATCTTCATACGATCCACACTCCGGCATCATTGGCTGGATAAGATATTTACAACCTAGCTTAACATGATCTTCCGCCGTTGGCTTCCAATACTCCAGAATTTGGGACTTGTTCTCTTTCGTATAGTGACGTACCGGAGGATTTACGTGAGAACTGATAATTTTAAGACCGGCATCTTCTGCCATCTTCTTAAATTCCATCATGTCTACGCCTCCTATTTTTCCTTTATCATATCCGGCAAGTTCCAGGTCGGTATAACCCATACTTTTCACTTCCTTCAAACGTTTAGGTAGGTCTTCATATAACTCTTTACCCAAAGAGTATATCTGTAAACCTATTCTCTTTTTCGCGGCGGCTACAGGAGCAGGAGCTGAAGTAGTGTCTGCATACACTGATCCTACTTTGCCTGCCAGCAGTCCGGCAGTAGAAAAGAAGGATGCTTTTCTTAAAAAATCACGTCTGTTACTCATAATAATATTAATAATGTTTATTTATATGGTATTTGTTCCAAAGTTATGAAAATATCAGAAAGCATATCCAAAGCCAACATTTAAATATATCGGATACATAGCAAATGTTATCGTATCAAAGTCTTTTTCAAACATGTCATTCAAGCCCCAGGTGAGATCGGCATGCACATTTAAGTGATTAAAGGCTCGCCAGGATACTCCAGCCTGTACGCCCCATTGAAACGTACGTAAGTTATCGGAGAAATCATATGAAGCACGATTATCGCCCTGAAACTCTACCTTCGTCCCCGTCGGATTTATTTCACGCAAATAACCATCATATACATATCCGGAAAAATCTCCATTCGGCATAAAAGAAACATATGGTCCGGCCGAAATATTAACACGTTTGCTGAGTTTATAAGAAGCTAACACCGGGATAGAAAGATAGGCATTACGTACCTTTGTTTGCACTCCTCCTGTCCAGTTTCCTTTCAGTTTCTCTCCGCCGCTTCCTATAATCTCCATACTGTAATTCTTCACTGTTGCTTTCGTCTCCATTCCTTTATTCTCAACACGAAAGCCTAAAGTCATCCCCCACTTCCTCTCTACACCAAACCATTTGGTTACATCACCTTCTATAGCCACGCATAACGTAGGTTTATAACCATCAATAGAACGTATTTCACGAGGCAGTGGAAGAGGAGAAGTTCCTCCAATATTAAATCCGGCCTTTACTTCATACTCCAATCCGATCAGAGACGATTTGATAATCCCCATATTCCTCTCTACCTGTGCCATTGCTGAAACAGTAAACAACGCCAATACACAAATTAAAAATATATGCTTTTTCATTATTCCTGTCTTTTATTCGTTATCGGAATGAATTACCTCCACCTCATCTACGTATAAAGTGCTACCCACAGCACCTTCAAAATAATCTCCCCGTATACTGGAAGAGAATACTACAGCCAACTGGTAACCGCCATTTTTCAGTTTCTCTTTATCCACGAACTTTCCGGGACGGGGAACAAAAGGAATATAGAAATGTGTCCATTCATCCGTAGGCTTCAAGTCGGAAATACGGGCTACGTAAATAAGGTTCGGACTTGTCAATGCGTTCGTCCCATCCAAATAACGTACGTTATCATCCGTTTCATAGAAAATAGCATAAATATCGCCTTGATCAGTCTTTCCCGGAACTACTTGTCCTTTGGATGTATATTCTTTACCGGGCTGGTATTTATAATACCCACTTAAGTAAGTAGGAATATGTTCAAACGGTTTACCAAAACGAGTGGATTTCAAAGGATTCGTCAAAGCACTGCCAGAGTCAAACGTTCCGATAAACAAATTACCGGCGGCAATATACATCCCCACCAAACTACCCAGACTACCGGTACTACAGGTAACCAGCTTGGCACACTTACCTTCATATCCGTTGTCAGCCTGACTTGTCGGGAAGTCCGTCATCTTGTTTGCCACATTTGTCAGGACATATACACTGTTTGCACTACCCCAGTTTACAACATCTCCACTGGATGAAATATCATAAAACACCTGGTAACGTTCATATTTAGGTTCCAATGACACCGTTTCAAAGTGGTATTCCGTACTAATGCCCGATACAATACAGCGTACATTGTAATTCTTTGTCCAGTTTTTATCTTCGGAAGTGACTGTATATGTATGTGGGGTTGTAAAATCGAAAGCGGTTCCACTCGCGGGATTGATGGTTGCTCCCGGAGTCAAGGTAAAAACAGGAGCCAGATTCGTTATATCGGCATCACTCTTAACGATAAGCGTAACACTCTCGTTCTCTATTTCAGGTTCTGCCTTTAGTATATCATCCGGTACTGTGCATGTTAAGATATCCGCCTCTGCATTGGGTGCTTCACTTTGTATACAAGAGAACAGGAATACACTAAAGAGAAGACCTATCAAATTTCGTATTTTCATGTTTTTCCCTTTTAAACTATTCATTCGCAATCTTTTTGATAAAACTAAACACAAAGGTAAATCTATATTTTGAAAAGTATAGCACTTATATATTTAATAACTTTTTTTACAACGTTGGTTTTCAGTGCAGGATAAAAAGAAAACATATCAAAACACATTAAAAAACGCAGACAATACCAACAAATATGGAATATCGCCGACTCTATTGATTATTAACCAATAAGTCCGCGATAATCTATCTGTTTTGCATTATCTGCGTTTCTCCTATATAGACTTTTCAGTTCTTCTTACTGATGCTCCCGACGTAATAGATCGTTAACAGTCTTTACCGGATTAAATGTTTCGATAGGCACCTCCACAAATACGGTATTCCAATCGCTCATCGCGCCATTCCACAAACCCGGAAGTTCCAAAGCTTTCAATTCCCTGCCATCTTTACTCTTATAGGATATAAATCCGGTATTTTTATCTACATAATCCGGCAAGTTATATTTCTCCCCTTTGTAATTCTTCACAGCACATACCAGATCCACAGGATTAAAGTGTGTGCCTTTTTCAAACATTGCTTTCTTTGCAGGATCGTTCATATCAATCTGTGAGCTTTCCAGCACCTGTAAAGAAACCGTTCCGTCCGGATTCCTGGCAAGGAACGGACCGCCACCCGGTTCGCCTACATTTTTCACCATACCGCACACGCGCAACGGACGCAACAGCTTACTCTTTATATAAAGTACCAGCTCGGCGTCTTCCAGCAACTTCATCTCCGGATTCTTAATACATAGGTCATCTTGCAGGAAATGAATCATTTCTTCCACTTGCTGATGGCTATATTTGCCAGTCTCTATCAGATGCAGATAGTAATATATTTTTTCCTGTAATGTGACCAGTACACCGGCAAGTACCTTTTTCCAGATAACTGTAGAACATTTAAAGCTGTCGGGGACTACATTATCTATATTCTTTATAAACACCACATCTGCGTCTATGTCATTCAGGTTCTCTATCAAAGCGCCGTGTCCTCCCGGACGGAATAGTAAATTCCCATCCTTATCACGAAACGGATTATTATCCATGTCGGCAGCTATCGTATCGGTATTCGGTTTCTGGACAGAGAAAGAGACATCATATTTAACAGAAAACTTTTCTTCATATTCTCTCTTTTTGTTCGTAACCAGCTTCTCAAACAAGGCTTTGTGTTCCGGAGACACGGTGAAATGAATATTCACCTCACCGGCATTATTTTTGGCATACATAGCTCCTTCAGCCAGATGTTCTTCCATAGCCGCACGCACTTTGCCCGGATAAGAATGGAAAAGCAACAGACCTTTGGGTAACTGTCCGTAGTTCAACCCTTGTTTTTCCAGCAGGTTGGATACGATTGCTTTATACTTCCCCTCCTTCATCAAAGCGGGAATGTCTTTCTTTTCATTAGCCAGACAGACGGCATTCAGAGCATCATAGAAAGCGAATTTATTTATTTCACCAAAGAATTTTTGTTCAAATGAATTGGACGGTTCATTATAACCGGCGGAAAGGAACTCATACAAGTTTTTAAACATACGGCTGGCAGCACCCGAAGCCGGTACAAACTTTACGATCTTCTTGTTTTTTGCCAGATAAGCATCCCAAGCCTCCATATAAGTAGCCTGATCTTCCTGTTTAATTACCATTATGCCTTTTTCAACAGAAGCAGAAGCAGCGATTTCCAGAAAAGGAAAACCTTTCTTGAAACAAGCTAACTGCTCTTCAATCTGCTTTTCATTGATCCCTTTGGCAGCTAACAGTTCAAAGTCTTTCGCGTTTAACATAGTATTATTTTTAATATTGATAATCTGTTTCATTTCAAAGTCTTTACGGACTATGAATATCGCAAATGTATAAAATAACCATTAGAATAGTTCTGATATTTCGATAAAAAAGATACTTTTACAACATGTTTTACGGCCTGTCCGCCATTGGGCAGTAAAAATAACAAAACATGGACACAACATCATTCTTTACAGAAGAAGAGAAGAAAACGTTCTTCTCTAAATATAAATTATTACTTCGTAACCTCTATTCTTTTCTACAAAAAGAGGATATACGGAAGATGAAAGAACTTATGAAACGCGTTGTAGCATTAGACTGCTACGGAAGAGACAAAAATGGCATTAATGGATTATTACGTAATATTGACACCGCTCTGATAGCAACCTGCGAAATAGGTTTGAAGCGCACTTCCGTTATTGCTTTGCTATTATACCGCCCGGTTTTGAAGAAAGTGGTCACAATGGAAGAGGTGGAACAAACATTCGACGCGGACGTAACTCTTATCATAAAACGCCTGCTGAGAACATCCGAACTCTATGCCCGTAATACGGCCGTGAATTCGGAGAACTTCCATCATCTGCTCTTTTCTTTTGCGGAAGACGTACGCGTTATTCTCATTATGATTGCAGACCGTCTATGCCTGATGCGACTGGGAAAGAATTTACAGGAAGACGACCGCATCCGTCTGGCTACCGAAGCATCCTACCTTTATGCGCCTCTGGCCCACCGGCTGGGACTATATACGATAAAAAGCGAACTGGAAGACCTCTCATTAAAGTATACAGACCGCAAACAGTACGATTTCATCAAGCAAAAGCTAAATGAAACCAAGCGTTCACGCGATGCCTACATTGCCGAGTTTATCGCGCCTATAAAGAAAAGGCTGCAGGAAGCCGGATTCAGGTTCGACATCAAAGGACGCACCAAATCCATCCATTCCATTAATAATAAATTAAAGAAGCAAAAGATCGAATTTGAAGGTATCTACGATCTGTTTGCCATCCGTATAGTGCTTGACACGCCGTTGGAAAAGGAACGTTCGGAATGTTGGCAGGTGTACTCCATCGTGACGGATATGTATCAGCCCAATCCCAACCGTATGAAAGACTGGATTTCCATCCCCAAAACCAACGGCTACGAGAGCCTCCATATCACAGTTATGGGACCGCAAAACAAGTGGGTGGAAGTACAGATACGAACCCATCGCATGGATGAAATTGCCGAACGTGGTCTAGCGGCACACTGGAAATACAAAGGGGTAAAAGCAGAAACCGGATTAGACGAATTTCTGAATAACGTACGCGCCGCATTGGAAACGAAAGGGACCAACCCGCTGGATTTGATGCAGGAATTCAGAATGGACCTCTATAAGGATGAAATATATGTATTCACTCCTACCGGCGAGCTTATCAAGCTGGCCAAAGGCGCCACAGTTCTGGACTTTGCCTTTGCTATCCACACCAAATTGGGCAGCAAATGCGTATCGGCCAAAGTAAATGGAAAGAACGTTCCTATTAAATATGTATTGAACAACGGTGACAGTGTATCCGTCGTTACATCTCCCACGCAATCGCCCAAAAGAGATTGGCTCAACTTTGTGGTGACCTCCAAAGCCCGCGTTAAAATAAAGCAGGCATTACGTGAAGAGGCATCCAAAGCTGCCGATTTTGCCAAAGAGATGCTGCAACGGCGTTTCAAAAACCGTAAGATCGAAGTGGAAGAAGCCATCCTGATGCGTTACATCAAGAAGAAAGGCTTCAAAACCGTTACAGACTTCTATATAGAGATATCCGAAGAACGCCTTGATCCAAACAGCGTTATAGACGAATACCTGGAAATGGAACGCAAGGAAAAAGAGATTAACGACCGCGTGGAAGTACGCAGCGCCGAAGATTTCATCACGACCACCGAAGCCGAAGAAATAGCCACAAACAAAGATGTACTGGTAATAGACAAAAACCTGACAGGCATTGAGTACAAACTGGCCAAATGTTGTAACCCGATTTATGGAGACGAGGTATTCGGTTTCGTGTCCACCCAGGGGATAAAAATACATCGCATGGATTGCCCGAATGCACAAGAAATGTTCAGCCGTTTCGGCTATCGTATTATCCGTGCTAAATGGAGCGGCAAAGGAGACAACGGCTATACCGTAACCCTCCGCGTTATAGGCAGGGACGACATTACGATAGTAAGCAACATCACCTCCGTGATTGGCAAGGAAAACGGCGTAACGCTGCGGTCACTTAATATCGATTCGGTAGACGGATTGTTTCAAGGCAATTTCACCGTGATGGTGCGCGATACCACATCACTAAACGCACTCACCAAGAAAATCAAAACCGTAAAAGGCGTGAAAACGGTAGACAGGTTAAACAGTTAATAAGTCCACAACCCGGCAAAAGACCGGCGAAAGCCTTCAAAATGCGGACAGGCGCAAAGCACAGCAAACAGATTGATTCAGAAGAACAAACAATCTCTGCTATGCCCTGCGCCTGTCCTTTTTATACACATACCACAGCCTAAGGCTGAAAGCATTCCCCCGTCGGTGCGAGCGAATCCCCTTAGCTAGGGGGATTTTTTCCCGCTAGCTAGCAGGATTCATTTACTCCGCCCACGTGACACGCGTTCCCTAATGCGAGGGAATACATAAGACAGTCTTCTACGGTATCTTTCAATATATTTCCTATCTTTGTCATATCCAAAAACAATGAAGAATTAAAAATATGAGAAACTTCACCTGTGTACAAGACTTAGGCGACCTGAGACAGGCGCTTAATGAAGCTTTCGAGATCAAGAAAGACCGTTATCAATTTACCGAGTTAGGTAAAAACAAAACCCTGCTGATGATATTCTTCAATTCCAGTCTGCGTACCCGATTAAGCACTCAAAAAGCCGCGATGAACCTGGGAATGAATACAATGGTACTCGATGTGAACCAGGGAGCCTGGAAATTGGAAACCGAACGTGGTGTGATTATGGATGGTGACAAGCCTGAGCATCTGCTGGAAGCCATTCCGGTAATGGGATGTTACTGTGATATAATCGGAGTACGTTCGTTCGCCCGTTTTGAAAGTAAAGAAGACGATTATAATGAAAAGATATTGAACCAGTTTGTTCAGCACTCCGGTCGTCCCGTATTCAGCATGGAAGCGGCAACGCGTCATCCGTTGCAAAGTTTTGCCGATCTGATAACTATTGAAGAATACAAAAAGACAGCCCGTCCGAAAGTCGTTATGACATGGGCACCGCACCCCAAATCACTTCCACAGGCCGTACCTAACAGCTTTGCAGAATGGATGAATGCTACAGATTATGAATTTGTCATCACACATCCGGAAGGTTACGAACTGGACCCGAAGTTTGTAGGCAATGCCAGTGTTGAATACGATCAGAAAAAAGCTTTTGAAGGTGCGGATTTCATATATGCAAAGAACTGGGCAGCATACAGTGATCCCAATTATGGACAGGTTATCAATAAAGACCGTAGTTGGACAGTTGACACGGAAAAAATGGCACTAACCAACAATGCTTACTTTATGCATTGTTTACCTGTGCGCCGAAACATGATTGTAACCGATGATGTGATTGAAAGTCCTCAAAGTATCGTCATTCCGGAAGCTGCCAATCGTGAAATATCAGCACAAACCGCACTGAAAAAGATATTGATGGGGTTGTAAATTAACTGCAATAATTATTTGGCAATACATTATTAAACAGGTAACGCTGGAAAATAAGAAATTCTTATTTTCCAGCGTTACTCTTATAACAGCTTTAAATATTAACAGGTTATGCTTCCCCCTTAACACCTCCGACAGGAGGAATAAAATCTTCAAATTGAGCTGTTTTATTTCCTTTTTGTTGTTCTTCAAATTTTGCCAGATTATCTTGCAATGCAAATAATAGACGCTTTGCATTGTCCGGTGTTAAAATCACACGACTTTTTACCTGAGCTTTCGGAGCTCCCGGTACAACACGAATAAAATCCAAAATAAATTCAGAAGACGAATGTGATATAATTGCTAAATTAGCATATGTCCCTTGAGCCATATCTTCGGACAACTCGACTTGTATTTCGTTGGCAGGTTTGTTGTTTTCCATATTTATTTACCTCTATTTAATGATTTATATCTAATACAAAGATACGATTTATAATTATATCTATAGAAACCTATTATATAAATTACGGTAATACTACGTTGCGAACTGTATTACATTCAATTCAACAGATGTATATGGAAATCTAAAAGCGAAAAGGGCGCCCTTCACAGGTAGCCCTTTCCTTGTTGTGTTTTTAATTCTCAATTCTTTAGACCAATGTAAAAATACCTTTTGTGTTTACAAAACAGGTTTTGGCGTTTAGGTTAAGGCTATGATTTAAATGCTAATCTCTTTCACTTGAATTCTGCAAAGTTAACGGGTTTAACAAAACCATCCAAATACTATTCCTACAATAAATAATATTATTTTGTCAACTCTTGACATAAATCAATGTAAAATAGTATAAATTCCTGTTTTAAATCCTGAAACGGGTGCGGGCATACTTCTCCCGATACTCTGTAGGAGTATTTCCTTTGCGATTTTTAAACAGCCTATTAAAATTTGAAAGATTATTAAAACCACATTTATAGCATATTTCAGATATTGAATCGCTTGTATCAATTAAACGGCAAACGGCTTCTGCTATACGAATGTCATTCAGGTTATCAACAAATGTTTTACCTGTCCATTTTTTAAGAAAACGATTTAGTGAAGCCTCACTCATATTTATTAACGAAGCAGCATCCGATAGTAAAATTTGTTGTTGATAATTTTCGTGCAAATAAAGCATTAAACATCCAAGCCGATCGCTATCATTACTTTTATAATTACTGATCTTATTCGCGGCATTTAAAGGACGTGCCTTATTATCTAATGAAAGTATCTTTAATATCTCTATTAATCTTAATAGATTATGAAACGAATCAGGCTTTTCATCATTTGACAAATTTTTCAACTCCGGCTGAATACGAATAATCATATCCTTACTAAATACTAATCCTTGTGAAGCCTTCGCAAACATATTTTTCATTGTCTGAAAATGGCGTTTATTTATCAAACTATCAAATAATGAATGGTGAAATTGGATCGTTATCTCAAAAATATTATTGCACAAACATTTATGAGTAGAATATGCATGCTTTGTATTACCTGCAATCAGCACCAAATCCAAATCGTCCATTTCTTCTATGGAATCATCTACTATCCGAATAGCACCAGAGGCATTCTCCAAATAATTAAGTTCAAACTCCGGATGTATATGCAAAGGGTAATTAAATCCATGTTTCGGCCGTTGCATTACCAAAAAGCAATCTTCGTCCGAAAGTGGAGTTAGTTCTTTTAATACATCCATCGCTCTATCCATAATTCATTTATTGAATAACCAGAGTACTTATTACCGGACAATGATCTGAGGGATATACTTGATTCATCGTTTCCGTTAGCACTCCATGACGTAATACTTTAATATCACCTTTTATAAAGATATAATCAATCCATTTACGTTTGTCATAAGGAATCTTTCCAAAGTCGTGGAAAGTCCATTCCGGTCCATAAATAAATTCAGCAATTGTACGGGAATGTATCAGATGACGGGGATCACTCGAATTAGTTAAAACCTGAATAGGTTCATCTGAAGGTAGCGCGTTAAAGTCTCCGGTTACAATAATTGGCAAATTACCGGATAATTTTCGGGCTTGCTCCAACACGAGAGATGCACCTTCATGACGAGCCACTTTTCCCATATGATCTAAATGAGTATTCAAGAAAAAGATTTTTTTTCCTGTATTTTTATCTTTCAAGATAGCCCAGGTAGCAACACGTTCGCAAGCAGCATCCCAACCTTTTTTCCCTATAGCGTTCATATCTTCTGCTAACCAGAAATTACCGCTTTTCTCTGCAAGAAATCGATCCTTGCGATAAAAGATAGGAGCATATTCTCCTTTTGTCTTACCATCTTCACGGCCTACGCCTACATAAGCGTATTCCGGTAAACGAGCAAGTAAATCATTCAATTGATTATTTAATACTTCCTGAGCCCCAAATACATCTACATCATGGAATTTAATCAAGTCAGCAGCAAAATCTCTACGATATTTCCACTGATTGTCCTTATCTTCCGGATTATCATACCGGATATTATAAGACATTACATTTAATTTAGCGCCAGCGTCTTTTGCGAATAAATAGTTCATGGATAGCAATACAGCCATTAAACAGAAGAGAATTTTTTTCATGATATTATTTTTATGTTTTATGTTTCAATTATCCAAGGCTACAGCTACAAATGTAAATGATCTCTCTTTATTAAGCAAATTAGAAAAACAAAAAAAGCCGTCTGAATTACTTCGACGGCTTTTCTTTATAGTTTTTAAACGTTTTATTCTTCACCTTCTCTATCCATGGTATTAAAATCTACCACATTTTTACGATTGGCGAAAATCCGTTCAAATTCATCTTTAGCACCAACAATCAGTTTGTCAAACTCTCTCTGTCCTGTTCCTGCCGGAATCAAATGTCCACAGATAACGTTCTCCTTCAAACCTTCCAAACGGTCTACCTTTCCATTGATTGCAGCTTCATTCAGAACTTTAGTTGTTTCCTGGAAAGAGGCAGCAGACATAAAACTGTTAGTTTGTAATGCAGCACGCGTAATACCTTGAAGTATTTGGTTAGCCGTAGCAGGAATAGCATCACGTACTTCAACCAGTTTAAGGTCACGACGTTTCAACATACTATTCTCATCTCTCAACTTGCGAGCTGTTACAATCTGACCGGCTTGTAATGTTTGAGAATCTCCTGGCTCCGTAACAACTTTCTTGCCCCAGATACGATCGTTTTCATCCATTACCTCCAACTTATCAACAACCTGCTGTTCCAAGAAACGAGTATCTCCCGGATCAACCACTTCTACCTTACGCATCATTTGACGCACAATGACCTCAAAGTGTTTGTCATTGATTTTTACACCCTGCAAACGGTAAACATCCTGAACTTCATTCACAATATATTCCTGAACGGCAGTCGGTCCTTTAATAGCAAGGATATCAGAAGGAGTAATAGCTCCATCGGATAATGGCATACCTGCACGAATATAATCGTTTTCCTGAACTA
Organism: Parabacteroides bouchesdurhonensis; assembly: GCF_900186615.1. Classification (GTDB taxonomy): domain Bacteria; phylum Bacteroidota; class Bacteroidia; order Bacteroidales; family Tannerellaceae; genus Parabacteroides; species Parabacteroides bouchesdurhonensis. The sequence continues at coordinate 2,061,076 of NZ_LT896588.1, read as the reverse complement.
ATAGTTGTTTTGACAGAGGAACCATGTATTTCTTAACTTCGCCAAGTTTAGAAGTGACTGTAATTTCACGATTACCACGTTTGATTTTGCCAAATCCTACTTCACCATCTATTTCAGAAACAACAGCAGGATTAGACGGATTACGGGCTTCAAACAATTCGGTAACACGAGGAAGACCACCAGTGATATCACCGGCTTTACCAACCGCACGAGGAATTTTAACCAAAACTTCACCAGCCTTAACCGCATCTCCGTTTTCTTTAACAACGTGTGCGCCTAACGGCAATGAATAGTTTTTCAAATAATTTCCATTTTCATCTACAATATGAGCAGCCGGAGCCTTCGTCTTATCTTTAGACTCGATAATAATCTTTTCTTTCAAGCCTGTAGTTTCATCACTTTCTACTTTGTAAGTAATGTTTTCTACCAAACTTTCAAATTCAATCTTACCCGAAACTTCAGATACGATAACAGCATTGAACGGATCCCATTCAATAATTACATCACCCTTTTTAACCGTAGCGCCATTGTCAAAGAATAATTTTGAACCATAAGGTATATTATGCGTAAGCAATACAATTTTCGTATTCGGATCTACAATACGCATTTCAGCCAAACGGCTTACTACAACTTTATGTTTCTTTCCATTTTCTTCAGCTTCTACAGCTCGAAGTTCATCTATTTCAAGTATACCATCATATTTTGATGTGATACTATTTTCTGTTGCAATATTAGATGCAATACCACCGACGTGGAATGTACGCAGTGTCAACTGTGTACCCGGTTCACCAATTGACTGTGCAGCAATTACGCCAACAACTTCACCTTTCTGAACCATTCGGCCAGTGGCTAAATTACGTCCGTAACACTTCGCACATACGCCCTTCTTTGATTCACATGTCAATACAGAACGGATTTCAACACTCTCGATTGGAGAATCCTGAATCTTTTGAGCTGCATCTTCACGAATTTCTTCTCCGGAACGAACAATAATTTCTCCGGTAATCGGATGAATAATATCATGAACAGATACACGTCCAAGTATTCTTTCATACAAAGAAGCAATTACTTCTTCGTTATTTTTTAACTCCGTGCAAATCAAACCACGCAATGTACCGCAGTCTTCTTCGTTCACAATTACATCATGTGAAACATCAACCAGACGACGAGTCAAGTATCCAGCATCTGCAGTCTTCAATGCAGTATCGGCCAAACCTTTACGAGCACCGTGAGTAGAAATAAAGTATTCCAATACAGACAGACCTTCTTTAAAGTTTGAAAGAATCGGGTTTTCAATAATCTGGCCACCTTCTGCACCGCTCTTTTGCGGTTTTGCCATCAAACCACGCATACCGGACAACTGACGAATCTGTTCTTTAGAACCACGGGCTCCAGAATCCATCATCATATAGATAGAGTTGAAACCATCATTGTCATTAGTAAGCTGTTTCATCAAAATATTTGACAACTTACTGTTAACATGTGTCCACGTGTCAATAATCTGATTGTAACGTTCATTATTGGTAATGAAACCCATGTTATAGTTAGCCAGAATTTGCTCTACCTCATCATAACCTTCTTTCACCAAGGCATCTTTTTCCGGTGGAATAAGAACGTCTGCAAGGTTAAACGACAGACCACCTTTGAAGGCCATGTAGTATCCCAGATTTTTAATATCATCCAAGAATTGGGCTGTACGGGCAACACCACAAACTTTAATAACCTTACCGATAATGTCACGAAGTGCTTTTTTGCCAAGTACTTCATTTATATATCCAACTTCAGCAGGAACAAACTCATTAACCATCAAACGACCAACAGAAGTCTCCGTCATTTTCCTGATAATATTGCCTTCCTCATCGATATCTTCAACATAAACTTTGATCGGAGCGTGAATATCCACTTTCTTCTCATTATATGCAATTGTCGCTTCTTCTGCTCCATAAAACACCAATCCTTCACCAAGAGTACCCCGACGCATTTTTGTTATATAATACAAACCAAGCACCATATCCTGAGAAGGTACAGTAATAGGAGCACCATTTGCCGGGTTCAAAATGTTATGAGAAGCAAGCATTAACATTTGCGCTTCCAAAACAGCTTCATTGCCTAAAGGTAAATGAACAGCCATCTGGTCACCGTCAAAGTCGGCATTAAATGCCGTACATGCCAATGGATGCAACTGGATAGCCTTACCTTCAATCAGTTTCGGTTGAAATGCCTGAATACCTAAACGGTGCAATGTTGGCGCACGGTTCAATAATACAGGATGACCTTTCATTACATATTCCAAAATATCCCAAACAACAGGTTCCTTACGGTCTACAATCTTTTTAGCAGATTTCACCGTTTTAACGATACCACGTTCGATCAATTTACGAATAACAAAAGGTTTATATAATTCGGCAGCCATACCCTTCGGCAAACCGCATTCGTGCATTTTTAACTCCGGACCAACAACAATAACCGAACGTGCCGAATAGTCAACACGTTTACCCAGCAAATTCTGACGGAAACGTCCTTGTTTACCCTTCAAACTATCTGATAAAGATTTCAGCGGACGATTAGCATCCGTCTTAACAGCACTCGACTTACGAGAGTTATCGAACAGAGAGTCCACTGCTTCCTGAAGCATACGCTTTTCATTACGCAAGATTACTTCCGGAGCCTTAATGTCAATTAATCGTTTCAGACGATTATTACGGATAATAACACGACGATACAGATCATTCAAGTCAGATGTTGCAAAACGACCACCGTCCAATGGTACTAAAGGACGTAGTTCCGGAGGAATAACCGGAATCACCTTCATGATCATCCATTCCGGTTTATTACGTCCTTTCGAAGCACGAAAAGATTCAACAACTTGCAAACGTTTTAAAGCTTCGTTTTTACGTTGTTGTGAACCATCTGTACTTGCGCGGTGACGTAATTCATAAGATAACGAATCAAGGTCCAAACGAGCTAACAAATCATATACAGCTTCAGCTCCTATTTTAGCTATGAATTTGTTAGGATCAGTATCTTCCAGCAACTGATTTTCTTTTGGCAGATTATCCAGAATCTGTAAATATTCTTCTTCTGACAATAAATCCAATTCAGCAACAGTATCAACACATCCCGGTTGAATAACTACATAGCGTTCATAATAAATAATAGAATCTAATTTCTTTGTAGGCAAGCCCAACAAATAACCGATTTTATTAGGCAAAGAACGGAAGTACCAGATATGAGCTACAGGAACTACCAAATGAATGTGTCCCATACGTTCACGACGAACTTTCTTTTCTGTAACTTCCACACCACAACGATCACAAACTATACCTTTATAACGAATACGTTTGTATTTTCCGCAATGACACTCATAATCCTTAATAGGACCAAAGATTCGCTCACAGAATAAACCGTCACGTTCTGGCTTGTATGTACGATAGTTAATCGTTTCAGGTTTTAAAACCTCACCACTGGAGTTTTCAAGAATCTCTTCAGGAGATGCCAGACCGATGGTTATTTTTGAAAAGTTACTCTTTATCTTGTTTTCTTTTCTAAAGGCCATATTTTTTATTTATAAAGAGTTATCAATAGATAAAGTAGATGAGATGAAACTCATCTACTCTTATTGTTGTTGAATTAATCCAAAGTAAAACTTAAACCAAGACCTCTCAACTCATGTAACAATACATTCAAAGATTCAGGGATACCCGGCTGAGGCATAGGATCACCCTTAACGATTGCTTCATAAGCTTTAGAACGTCCAATGACGTCATCAGACTTAATTGTAAGTATTTCCTGAAGAATGTGAGCAGCACCGAATGCTTCCAGTGCCCAAACTTCCATTTCACCGAAACGCTGACCACCAAACTGAGCTTTACCACCTAACGGTTGTTGAGTAATCAAAGAATACGGACCGATAGAACGTGCGTGCATCTTATCGTCAACCATGTGTCCCAACTTCAAAAAGTATGTAACACCTACCGTTGCAGTCTGGTCAAAACGTTCTCCCGTTCCGCCATCATACAAATAAGTCTTACCATAGCGAGGAAGTTCAGCTTTGTCTGTCCATTTATTCAAATCGTCTAAAGTGGCACCATCAAAAATTGGAGTTGCGAACTTAACATCCAAAGAACGACCAGCCCAACCTAATACAGCTTCAAATATCTGTCCCAGGTTCATACGAGAAGGTACACCCAGAGGATTCAAACAGATATCAACTGGAGTTCCATCTTCAAGGAACGGCATATCTTCCTGACGAACAATCTTGGAAACAATACCTTTGTTACCATGACGACCGGCCATCTTATCCCCTACTTGAATTTTACGTTTCTTCGCAATATAAACTTTAGCCATCTGAACAATACCTGTAGGTAATTCGTCACCGATAGTAAGATCAAATTTCCTACGTCTCAGTTCAGCATCTAATTCCTTATATTTCTTCAGATAATTAAGAATAACCTGCTTAATTAACTCATTTTTGTCTGCGTCAACTGTCCATTTACTTACTTGAACAGCATTATAATCTAACTCTTCCAAAGACTTACGAGAGAATTTTGAGCCTTTTGCAATAACTTCCGTATTCGTGTAATCTTTAACACCTTGAGAAGTTTTGCCACTTGTCAAAACCAATAATTTGTCAACAAGCAGATTCTTCAAATCAGCCATTTTCTGCTCGTACTCTTCGTCCAATTTCGGAAGAATAGCCTTATCAGTTAATCTCGATTTACGTTTCTTTACGGCCTTTGAGAACAAAGCTGTATCAATAACGACCCCACGTAAAGAGGGAGTAGCTTTTAATGAAGCATCTTTTACATCCCCAGCCTTATCACCAAATATAGCACGTAGTAACTTTTCTTCCGGAGAAGGATCAGACTCACCCTTTGGAGTAATCTTACCAATCAAAATATCACCGGGTTCTATGCGAGCGCCAATACGGACAATACCTCTTTCATCCAAATCTTTTGTCGCTTCTTCGCTTACATTAGGTATATCTGATGTTAATTCTTCCATACCACGTTTAGTTTCACGCACTTCAAGTATATACTCATCTACATGAACCGAAGTAAAGAAGTCTTCACGAACCATACGTTCGTTCAATACAATAGCATCCTCATAATTATATCCCTTCCATGGCATATATGCAACCTTGACATTACGTCCCAAAGCAAGTTCTCCATTCTGGGTAGAATAACCTTCTGTCAAAATATCACCGGCTTTTACACGTTGCCCACGAGAACAAATCGGTCGTAAATCAACAGTTGTACTTTGATTTGTTTTACGCCATTTCGGAATAACATATGTTTTGATCGAATCTTCGAAGCTTACAAATTCTTCGTCCTCCGTACGATCATATTTAATTTTAATACAAGTAGCATCAACAAATACTACCTCCCCGTCACGTTCTGCCATAATCTGAGTACGTGAATCTCTTGCCACCTGGGCTTCAATTCCTGTACCAACAATCGGCGCATCTGTACGCAACAAAGGAACAGCCTGACGCATCATGTTAGATCCCATCAACGCACGGTTAGCATCATCATGTTCAAGGAAAGGAATCAATGAAGCTGCAATAGAAGCGATCTGCTGCGGAGCAACGTCCATCAAATCTACTTCAGAAGGGGTAACAACAGGGAAATCTGCTTCAAATCTGGCTTTTACTTTATCACGGATAAAAACACCTTCATCGTTCAAAGGTGCATTCCCCTGAGCAATTGTCATTTCCTCCTCTTCTTCAGCTGTGTAATATTGCAAACCTTCTTCTGAAAAATCAACTTTACCATCAACAACCTTACGATATGGAGTTGCAATAAAGCCCAAATCATTTATTTTTGCATACACACATAAAGAAGATATCAAACCGATATTCGGACCTTCCGGTGTTTCAATTGGACAAAGGCGACCATAGTGAGTATAGTGAACGTCACGGACTTCAAATCCGGCGCGCTCTCTAGACAAACCACCCGGCCCTAAAGCTGACAAACGGCGTTTATGCGTAATCTCCGCCAATGGATTTGTCTGGTCCATAAACTGAGATAAAGCATTTGTTCCGAAGAATGAATTAACAACAGAAGAAATAGTCTTAGCATTAATCAAATCTATCGGGGTAAATACCTCATTATCGCGAACATTCATACGTTCACGTACCGTGCGGGACATACGGGCAAGCCCTATCCCAAATTGATTATAAAGCTGTTCACCAACTGTACGTACACGGCGATTGCTTAGGTGGTCAATATCATCAACAATAGCTTTTGAGTTAATCAACTCAATCAGATATTTAATGATCTCAATGATATCTTCCTTCGTTAAAACCTTAACATCTTCACTTGTAGAAAGGCCTAACTTTTTATTTATTCTATAACGCCCTACTTCACCCAGATCATAACGTTTTTCCGAGAAGAACAAATTTGTGATTACTTCACGTGCACTTGCTTCATCGGCAGGCTCCGCGTTTCTCAACTGACGGTAAATATATAAAACAGCCTCTTTTTCTGAATTACTCGGGTCTTTCTGAAGTGTGTTATATATGATAGCATAATCCGACAAATTCTGATCCTCTCGATGTAACAAGACATTTTGAGTTCCAGATTCAAGAATAGCTTCAATACTATCGCTATCAAGAACCGATTCACGATCTATGATAACATCATTACGTTCAATAGAAACAACCTCTCCAGTATCTTCATCCACGAAATCCTCCACCCAAGTCTTCAAAACACGAGCAGCCAATTTACGACCAATCAGTTTCTTCAAATTAGTTTTGGAAACTTTTACTTCTTCAGCAAGATTAAAAATTTCAAGAATATCTCTATCACTTTCAAAACCAATAGCTCTTAAAAGGGTAGTTACAGGCAATTTCTTTTTACGATCAATATATGCATACATCACATTATTAATGTCTGTTGCAAATTCGATCCATGAACCTTTAAACGGAATAATACGTGCTGAATATAGTTTTGTTCCATTAGCATGTATGCTTTGTCCAAAAAACACGCCAGGAGAACGGTGTAATTGGGATACAACAACACGCTCAGCACCATTTATCACAAAAGTACCTCTTTCCGTCATATACGGAATCGGGCCTAAATATACGTCCTGTATCACCGTATCAAAATCTTCATGATCAGGATCCGTACAATATAATTTTAACTTCGCTTTTAAAGGCACACTATAGGTTAATCCGCGCGCAATACATTCGTCAATAGTATAACGGGGCGGATCTATATAGTAATCTAAGAACTCCAACACGAAGTTGTTACGCGTATCTGCAATTGGAAAATTTTCCGCAAATACCTTATACAACCCCTCCTTCTTTCTTTTTTCAGGAGGTGTGTCAAGTTGAAGAAAGTCTTGAAATGACTTCAATTGAACTTCGAGAAAGTCAGGATACGGAAATTGATTCTTTATCGAAGCAAAATTAACTCTTTGGTTTTCAGCTGTTGAAGACATCTAATAGGGAATTTATTGAACTTATTGAAAATATAGACACAAAAAGGTTAAGAGTCCTCGAAGTCGGAGACTCTTAACCAACTCACCTGATTACCAGGCTATAAATACTATTTAAGCTCAACTTCAGCTCCAGCTTCTTCTAAGCTTTTCTTTAATGCTTCAGCATCTGCTTTAGCAAGACCTTCCTTAAGGTTGCTAGGAGCGCCATCAACTAAATCTTTAGCTTCTTTCAAGCCCAGACCAGTTAATTCTTTTACTAACTTAACGATAGCTAATTTATTAGCACCAGCTGCTTTCAATACTACATCGAAAGAAGTTTTTTCTTCTGCAGCGGCAGCAGCACCACCAGCAGCAGGACCAGCAACAGCAACAGCTGCAGCAGCAGGTTCAATACCATATTCTTCTTTAAGGATTGTAGCCAATTCGCTAACTTCTTTTACGGTCAGGTTTACTAATTGTTCTGCAAAAGCTTTCAAATCTGCCATTTTTTGTATGATTTAAATGATTATAATCTGTAATAAATAAATTGATAAATTATCTTTCTTCCAAAGTCTTCAACAGACCATGGATAGTTTGTCCTGATGACTGTAGAGCAGAAATAACGTTTTTCGCTGGAGATTCCAACAAAGCAATAACATCTGCGATAAGTTCATTTTTGCTCTTTATAGTTACCAAAGCTTCTAAGTTTTCAGCACCAATATAGAAGCTTTCCTGTACATAGGCAGCTTTCAACTGGGGTTTACCTTCACCCTTAGTATCCTTAGTAAAATCTTTGATCAGGCGAGCAGGAGCATTAGCCACCTGTGAAAACATCACAGCTGTATTGCCCTTCATTGCATCATGTAACGATGAAAAATCACCATCAACATTTTCCAACGCTTTTTTAAGCAAGCTATTCTTTACTACTACAAGCTTTACTTCCTGTTTAAAACATTCTCTTCTCAATTTACTGGTTTTCTCAGCATCCAATGCTTCGATATCAGTCAAATAGAAATTAGGATATTCTTTAACAGTTGCAGTAAGCTGTTCTATTATAGCACCTTTATCTTCCTTTCTCATTGTCTAATTATTTTTTTAGATTTCTTCAACTGATTTGGGGTCAATTTTAATACCCGCACTCATTGTACTTGAAAGATAAATGCTCTTTATATATGCACCTTTAGCTGCAGACGGTTTCAACTTCAGAAGAGTTGAAATAAATTCCTTCGCGTTATCACGAATCTGATCGGCATTGAAAGATACCTTTCCGATTGATGTATGAACGATACCGGATTTGTCTACTTTAAAGTCGATCTTACCTTGCTTAACCTCCTTCACCGCATTGCCAATTTCATTAGTAACCGTACCGCTCTTAGGATTAGGCATCAAACCACGAGGGCCTAATACACGACCTAAAGCACCGATCTTACCCATGATAGAAGGCATAGTAATGATAACGTCAATATCGGTCCAACCACCTTTAATTTTATCGATATACTCATCCAAGCCAACATAGTCAGCTCCAGCAGCAGTTGCTTCAGCTTCCTTGTCAGGTGTACATAATGCGAGAACCCTAACTTGCTTACCTGTTCCGTGAGGCAACGAAACGACGCCTCTTACCATTTGATTGGCTTTACGGGGGTCAACACCTAAACGAACATCAACATCCACAGAAGCATCAAATTTAGTAGTAGTAATTTCTTTTACTAAAGCTGAAGCTTCCTTCAATGTATATGCTTTCCCAGCTTCAATTTTGCCCAAAGCCAACTTTTGATTTTTTGTAAGTTTACTCATCTCAATTGAAGTTTATTAATTATTACCCGGGAATGTCCCTTTAACAGTGATACCCATACTTCTGGCTGTTCCTGCAACCATTTTCATGGCAGACTCAACAGTAAAGCAGTTTAAATCGACTAACTTGTCTTCTGCGATAGTTTTTACCTGATCCCAAGAAACTTCTGCAACTTTCTTACGATTTGGCTCAGCAGAACCACTCTTTAATTTAGCAGCTTCCAATAATTGAATAGCAACAGGAGGGGTTTTAACAATAAAGTCGAAAGACTTATCAACATAGTAAGTGATTACCACAGGTAATACTTTACCAGCCTTGTCTTGGGTCTTGGCATTAAATTGCTTGCAAAACTCCATAATATTAATACCCTTAGAACCTAAAGCAGGTCCTACTGGGGGAGAAGGGTTTGCTGCTCCTCCTTTAATCTGCAATTTGATTTGTCCAGCAACTTCTTTAGCCATTTTTCTAAAATTTAGATATATAACATCAAAAACAGAAAGTCAAGTACTTTTCGTAACAAGAGTACTATTCTTTCTCAACTTGCATATAGCCCAGCTCAAGCGGGGTTTTCCGTCCGAAGACTTTAACCATCACTTTAAGTTTCTTTTTCTCGGCATTGACTTCTTCGATCACACCAGTAAAACCGTTAAACGGTCCAAAAGTGATTTTCACATTTTCTCCAACATAAAACTGGATATCCAAGTCTTCCTGTTGTTCCTGTAATTCATCAACCGTACCTAAAATACGACTCACTTCAGCAGGACGCAATGGAACAGGATTATCTGATCCTCCTAAAAATCCAATAACATTGGGAATGTTTCTCAATCGATGAGCGACTTCACCAACCAATGCAGCCTCTACCAACACATATCCCGGTAAGTAAGCTCTCTCTTTCATTACTTTCTTACCGTTACGCACCGTAAAAGTCTTCTCCGTAGGAATAAGAACCTGATTGACATATTCACCCAGATCCGTATTCTTCAGTTCAGCCTCGAGATATTCTCTGACTTTATTCTCCTTACCACTAATGGCACGCAGAACATAAAATTTCTTTTGGATATCAGACATATCTAAAACTGATTAAAAGATTTTCTCGTAGAAGAAACGCATTACGCTTTCGAAGCCTAAGTCTACAACAAAGATTACTGCCGCGATTATAAGGGAAGCAAACATAACAACCACAGCACTATTGGAAAGCTCTGTTCTTGTAGGCCAAGAAACTTTATAAACAAGTTCGTTATAAGATTCCTTAATATAAGTAATTATCTTTTTCATCGAATCTATAGATTTTTAGCACGGAAGGAGAGGCTCGAACTCCCGACACCTGGTTTTGGAGACCAGTGCTCTACCAACTGAGCTACTTCCGTAAAATAGCCAGTCTTTTTACAGACTGGCTAAAACTCTATGTTTAATTTGAATTAGTTTTCTAATTCTGTGATCTGACCAGCACCTACAGTACGTCCACCTTCACGAATAGCGAAACGAAGACCAACATTACAAGCTACCGGATAAATCAGTTCAACTTCAATTGTTACGTTATCACCAGGCATAACCATTTCAGTTCCTTCAGGAAGAGTAATTTCACCAGTTACGTCCAATGTACGGATATAGAACTGAGGACGATATTTGTTATGGAATGGAGTATGACGACCACCTTCTTCTTTTTTCAGGATATAAACCTCAGCTTTGAACTTAGAGTGTTCTTTAACCTGACCCGGGTGACAAATTACCATACCACGTTTGATTTCGTTCTTGTCGATACCACGAAGCAACAGACCTACGTTGTCACCAGCTTCACCTTGATCCAACAATTTACGGAACATTTCAACACCTGTAACAACAGATTTCTTTCCGTCAGCACCCAGACCAATGATCTGAACTTCTTCACCAACTTTTACGATACCTGTTTCAATACGACCAGTAGCAACTGTACCACGACCTGTGATAGAGAACACGTCTTCAACCGGCATCAAAAAAGGTTTGTCAACTTCACGCGGAGGCAGCGGAATCCAAGTATCTACCGCATCCATCAGTTCCATTACTTTTTCTTCCCATTTTGCATCACCGTTCAATGCACCCAAAGCAGAACCACGAATGATAGGAGTGTTATCGCCGTCGAAATCATAGAAAGAAAGAAGTTCTCTCATTTCCATTTCAACCAATTCCAACATTTCTTCATCGTCTACCATGTCACATTTGTTCATGAAAACAACCAATCTAGGAACGTTTACCTGACGAGCCAACAAAATGTGTTCACGAGTCTGAGGCATAGGACCATCAGTAGCAGCAACTACGATGATAGCACCGTCCATCTGAGCAGCACCAGTTACCATGTTCTTTACGTAGTCGGCGTGACCCGGACAGTCTACGTGAGCATAGTGACGATTTGCAGTCGAATACTCTACGTGAGAAGTGTTAATAGTAATACCTCTTTCTTTTTCTTCAGGAGCATTGTCGATTGAATCGAATGAACGCAATTCTGAAAGACCTTTCTTTGCCAATACTGTAGTAATTGCAGCTGTCAAAGTTGTTTTACCGTGGTCTACGTGACCAATCGTACCAATGTTCACATGTGGTTTCGATCTGTCAAATTTCTCTTTTGCCATAACTTAATTGTTCTTTATTTAATTAATGATCATGTTCTAAAAAAAATACAAGCGAGCCTAAACCGAGACTTGAACTCGGGACCTCTTCCTTACCAAGGAAGTGCTCTACCGCTGAGCTATTTAGGCAAATAGAGCGGAAGACGGGATTCAAACCCGCGACCCTCAGCTTGGAAGGCTAATGCTCTATCGACTGAGCTACTTCCGCCTGTCATTAATATATATGTGGGCAGTGATGGATTCGAACCACCGAAGGCGAAAGCCAGCTGAGTTACAGTCAGCCCCATTTGGCCACTCTGGTAACTGCCCTTTCAATACATTAATTGAGCCTCTTGTCGGATTCGAACCAACGACCCCGAGATTACAAATCACGTGCTCTGGCCAACTGAGCTAAAGAGGCATTATAAACTTCTAAAAGAAGCCGTTTCGTCATCATGGCGAAACGGCTGCAAATTTAGATATTATTTCTTATATACCAAATTTATCTACCGTTTTTTTTTATTTGGCTCTTATTTTTTCTTTGAATTTAACCAACTGCTTTTCTAAAGCCTCAACACAGTCATCTATAGCAGCCTCAAAAGAATCGGCAACCTTCTCTGCGAAACAATCGCCATTCTTAATATTTAACAGAATTCCCGCCTGCTTATTCTGGGCAGTTTCCGGTTTAACTACTTTCAAAGTAACTTCTGCTGATAGAATACCGTCAAAATACTGGTCTAATTTAGAAACCTTTTTTTGAATAAATGTTTCCAACTGACTGGTAGCATCAAAATGGATAGCTCGAATTCTAATTTCCATAATTACCTCCTTTTTTAGCTCTGGGATGAGCATGATACACTTTTTTTAATTCCTCAAAAGTCGTATGTGTATAAACACTGGTTGAAGCCAAGCTGCTATGTCCGAGCAATTCTTTCACAGCATTTAACTCTGCCCCATTGTTCAACATACTTGTTGCAAATGAATGTCTCAATACGTGCGGACTACGTTTTGCCAATGTTGGAATATCCGACAGTTTCTTTTTTACAATATTATAAACCATACCGGCAGATAACTGTTGTCCATTCTTTCTTACAAAGAACCACTCGCTTTGCGCGCCAACTTCACGATTTCGAACTTCCGTGTATGCAAGCATCAAGTCTTTTAAACCTTCCGCAAAAGGAATCAAACGCTGTTTATTACGCTTTCCCGTCACTTTCAACAACGACGCATCAAAATCCACATCAGCATCTTTTATCCCGATCAATTCCGAACGACGCAATCCGGTATCGTAAAGCATTTCAATCACCAAATGATCCCTTACACCTTCAAAATCCTCATCAAACCCATCTCCATCCAACAAAGCTTCCATATCCCCTTCTTTTACAAAATAAGGCAATGGCTTTTTTGTCTTTGGTCCAACAATCAACCGGAGCGGATTCACAGAGACAATTTTCTGTTTCATGAGAAACTTAAAAAAAGATTTCAAAGAACTTAATTTCCGATTTACCGACACTGGGGATATTTTTTCGTCCAATAAACAGACGATCCAATCTCTCACTATATCCGCATCAATAATATCAGGAACAAACACCCCTTCTTGACACGACTTTACATATTCTTCAAATTGGTTTAAATCTTTTGAATACGCCTTCACTGTATAATCGGAATAATTCCTTTCATAGCGAAGATAATTTAAAAAGTCATCAATCAGAATGTCCACGTTGCATCAACTTTTATGCAACGAAAATAGGAATAAGAATTCAATAAAACAAGCCCTGTTAGATATATTTATTCTTCTACTTGTTGCAAATGCTGAACATAAATTGCACGCATAGTTTGCTTTCTCTTAGAAACAGAAGGCTTTTCAAAAGCCTGACGGCTTCTTAACTCTTTCACCACACCTGTTTTCTCAAATTTTCTTTTAAACTTCTTCAGCGCTTTTTCAATGTTTTCGCCTTCTTTCAATGGAACTACGATCATAATTTAATGTATTATATTGTTTATTAGTCTATCCACAAATCGGGCAGCAAAATTACTGATAGTTTCGTTATTATCAAAACTTTCGTTGAAATATTTTTCTAATAAATTCCTTTTTCGGTTATTGTAGCTGTTATCAATTTACGAGGGGTAATATCAAACGCAGGATTATAAACTTTTATATTTTCAGGCGCCATCCGTCTACCATACCACATTGTTGTAACCTCCTCCGGGTCTCGCTCTTCTATAACAATCGAATTACCATCGGGACAGTGTTTATCTATTGTAGATGTAGGGCCCAATACATAAAATGGAATACCATAATAATGAGCTAAAACAGCAACACCCAACGTTCCTATTTTATTAGCGACATCTCCATTCGCAGCAATACGATCACATCCCACAACCACAGCTTGTATCCAACCTTTTTGCATTACCGAAGCAACCATATTATCACAAATAAGAGTAACATCAACACCCGCACGTTGTAATTCATAAGCCGTTAAACGAGCACCTTGTAACAGCGGACGTGTTTCATCCGCAAATACCTTAAAATTATAACCTCGCTCCTGCCCCAAATAGATCGGAGCCAACGCCGTCCCATATTCAGAAACAGCCAAATGTCCGGCATTACAGTGTGTTAATATCCCCATCCCGGGTTTAAAAAAAGACAGACAATTCTCACCTATTTGTCGACAAGCCCTAGCGTCTTCATCCCGAATAGCATATGCTTCTTGTAATAATATCAGTTTAATTTCATCAATACTCTTTTCTTTATTCAGCAAAACCTTTTTATCCATTCTATTTAAGGCCGCCATCAAATTCACTGCAGTAGGCCGTGCCCCCGAAAGATACGTCTTTATCCTACAAAATTCCAAATAAAAAGGATCAAAAGAATTCGCCACAATCCTCCGGCTACAAATATAAAGACCATAAGCCGCAGCAATTCCAATCGCAGGAGCTCCTCTTACTTTTAATTTATAAATAGCATCCCAGATTTCCTGTTCTGCCGTCAACAGAACATATTCTTCCTTTTCAGGCAACAATGTTTGATCCAGAATTACCACAGCATCTTCTGCCTCATTCAGACAAACAGTTTTTAAAGAAAAAAGCTCCTTTATCATACCTATTAAAAACCAATATCCAGGTCTTCACCTTCTGTTCCTAATGCAATTCCGATACTAACGCAGCCTACCGCAACAGCGACACTACCTATAATAAGGCCGGCTTTAGTTCCTTTCACGTTATGAATATAAAAAAAATCACCTGCCTGCTGTTGTTGTTCACTAAAATCTACTGGAGGTAAATTTCCTGCTTTTATCAACTTAGACACATAAAAACTACGTTCAAAAAACATAGACTTTGTCTGTTTTCCGTTATGGTCTCCAGTATACAAAGTAAGATAGCTTCTAAAATACAATGGAGAATTTTCCTCCGTAAATTCTTTTGTCCGTACCGATACAGTTCCATTACGAACCGGCACATCTTCTTTTAAATATTCTTCATTCGATATCTTATCATATGGGAAATTAGCCAATTTCAAAGGAGACTCTTCAATTCTCGATCCAGGAGGAATAAAACTCACTCCTTTAGGCAATGAAATTGCACCAGAAAAAGACCCCCACGAAGTATTATCCAAAAAAACAGATTCGGTCATTCCTTCAACAGACATAGGACCATCGTAATAAACATTTGCAACATCATCCACGATTAATGCAGAACGTGTCCAATCTATAAATAAAGGCTCGTTCAATTTATTATATATAGTAATGGATATCGGAGCATCTTCTCCATTAAAAGAATAAGAAATACTTACAGTATCTGTTTCTTGTACGAAATCACCCAGATTATTTCTTGTTCCAATACTGTCATTTGAACTCAATATTGAATAATAATAAGAAGAACAACTGCTCAAACCAAACAAAAGCATTGCAATAATTAAAGAACAGAATACATGCTTCATAACATTATTTTTTAATTCACACTTTATTATACATGCAAATATAGTAACATTCGGATGTATTTCTATTCCTTTTGAATATAGTTTTAAACCATCAACCATATAATAAAAACACCCCTAGTATAAATTTACAGTCAAAACGAAATACTTTTCAAAAAAAATACTATATTTGTAAAATTCTATATTATATAAACCACGAATATTCATTTTTCTTAAATTATCAAACATGAAAAGACGCAATTTCCTGGCTTATGCAGCCGTTGCCGGAGGTAGTAAACTGCTTTTTCCCTACTCAGCTTCCGCTAGTACGAAAAAAGACCGCCTCCCCCAATCTGGTAAAACCAGTTGTAATGAATTAGATGCAGACATTATTATTTTAGGAGGTGGCATGGGAGGGTGTGCTACCGCTCTTGCCGCATGCAGAAACGGACTTAATGTAATTATGACTGAAGAAACAGATTGGATAGGTGGACAAGCGTCCCAGCAAGGCGTCCCCCCCGATGAACACCCTTGGATAGAAACCCATGGCGCTCCGTCTTCTTATCGTAGCTATAGGAATAGAATACGAAATTATTATAAACAGAATTATCCGTTAACAGACGAAGCCAAAACCAGAGAATTTCTGAATCCGGGAGACGGTTCTGTATCCCGAATTTGCCATGAGCCATATGTTACGGTTGTAGTTTTAACTGAAATGTTAGCTCCATATATCAGCAACGGCCAGCTTCTCATTCTCCTTGAATATAAAGTAAAAAAAGCAGATGTAACCGGAGATGACGTAAAAGCAGTCCAAGTATATAACAAAAAGCAAGATCGTTCATTGACATTGAAAGCTCCTTATTTTGTTGATGCGACCGAATGTGGAGATTTACTGCCACTAACAGGTACCGAATACGTTACAGGAACTGAATCAAAATCCCAGACAAATGAACTCCATGCCCCGGACAAAGCAAGACCGGGAAACAATCAAGCCTTTACCGTATGTTTTGCCATGGACTACATTCCGGGAGCAAACTTAGTGATAGACCGTCCCAAAAATTATGATTATTGGAGTTCATTCGTACCAAAACTAACACCTGCCTGGTCCGGGAAATTATTAAGTTTATCTTATTCCGACCCTAGAACATTAGTACCTAAAACATTGGGTTTTCATCCAGAGGGAAATAGAACAGAAAATGCACTTAATTTATGGAACTATAGAAAAATCATCAATCGTCATAACTTTATGTCCGGCACATACAATGGCGATATAACTCTTGTAAACTGGCCACAGCAGGACTATATGATGGGGAATTTAATAGACGTTTCGGAAGAAGAATTTGACAAGCATGTAAATGCAGCAAAAGAAATGAACAAGAGCTTCTTCTATTGGCTTCAAACGGAAGCTCCACGTCCGGATGGAGGAACAGGATGGGCTGGGCTGCGATTAAGAGGCAGTGTTATGGGAACAGAAGACGGAATGGCTAAATATCCGTATATTCGGGAAGCCAGGCGTATTAAATCAGAATTTACAATCCTTGAAGAGCACGTGGGTGCAGAGAACCGAAAGTTGGTAGCCGGGGAAGAAGCAGGAAAAAAAGCTGCAGATTTCTATGATAGTATTGGTATCGGCTACTATCATATAGATTTACATCCTAGTAATGAAGGTGATAATTATATTGATTTCGCATCTTTGCCATATCAAATCCCTTTAGGAGCATTGTTACCTCAGCGGATGAACAACCTGTTGCCTGCAAATAAAAATATCGGCACAACACATATAACAAACGGCTGTTACAGGGAACATCCTGTGGAATGGAGTATAGGGGAAGCTGTTGGTATGCTTATCGCATATTCAAAAGAAAAGAAAATACCGCCACGCGCAGTCAGAGAACGTAAAGATTTATTGGAAGATTTTCAAAAATGGATACGTTCACAAGGCTTGGAGACCCATTGGCCCTAAGCAAACGTTTCTTTTTCTGATATAACAAAAAGCTGCCGTTCCAACTCACACAAGGATGGCAGCTTTTTCCAAATCATCCCGATCTTTTTTCAAAATGATCCCGATGATTTTATAAAATCATCGGGATCATTCTACAAAACTACATTATGAAGCATACGATCTATATTCTACTAATATTATTACAAATTATACCGTCTAGCCTTTTCGGACAGAATCACACGGAAGTTATTAATCGCGGAATACCGGGAAATACTTCTGCTCAATTATTATCCCGCATCCAAAAAGATGTAATAGACGAACAACCGGACTTAGTTATTATACTGGTCGGAACAAACGATTTATTAAACACACAAAAGATCGTCCCGATAGAAACATTCCATAGAAACATAGAAACATTAGCTGATACTCTTCTCAAACATCAAATTCAAGTTGTTTTGGTAAGTCCCCCTACTGCAGATGTCGTTTATTTATACCAACGGCACGATTCCACCAAATTTGATCTTCCACCTTCCCAGAAACTTGAGTTAGGAAGAGATGTAATGAAGCAAATCAGTAAAGAAAAGAACCTCCCTTTTGTAGACTTGCTGAATTTTTTACAATGCCTGAATATCCCACAGCACAACACCGATGACATAATCCGGAATATAACCAACAGCAATGCTGCCGACGGCGTTCATTTTACAAAGAAAGGGAATGAATTACTGGCATACTATATTTATTGTCATCTGCTCGCATGCTACGACTTCTCCAAAATAAAAAAGATAGTCTGCTTTGGTGATTCAATTACGAACAGCGTTTATATGGAAGGAGCCGGGACATCCGAAGGGAATACGTATCCTGCAATATTGAAGCGTTTAATCAACAACAGGCTCTCAGGAAGTCAATAATCCGTTTTCTTTTGATTATTATTTTGATTAACTTTGCAAATAGTAATGTTGACAAAATACACAATACAATGAAAACGAATATACCCGAACGCATTGCAGCCTTACGGGAAGCAATGAAGCAACATAAGATGGATGCCTATATCATCCCCAGTTCAGACCCGCACCTAAGCGAATACCCGGCAAGCCGCTGGAAATCCCGCGAATGGATATCCGGTTTCGACGGTTCGGCTGGAACAGTGGTGATCACAGCTGACAAAGCAGGATTATGGACAGACTCGCGTTATTTCTTGCAAGCTGCCAAACAACTTGAAAACACAGGTATAGAGCTTTATAAAATGGCTTTACCGGAGACACTTTCTATCCCCGACTTTCTGTCGCACGAACTACATAGCGGACAAACTGTCGGACTGGACGGACAAACCTATAGCGCCTCCGATGCCTGTACATTGGAAAACAAACTCAAAAGAAAAGAAATAAAACTGGATACTTCGGCAGATCTAATAAACGAGATATGGAAAAACCGTCCGGCTATTCCAACCAATCCTTTATTTGAAATGCCGGTAGAACTAAGCGGTAAATCTGTTCATGAGAAACTGGACGAAATATGCGACTGCTTGCATGCAAATGGTGCAGAAGGTATCATTCTGGCGGCACTTGATGAGATAGCATGGACATTCAACATTCGTGGTACAGATGTAGAATACAACCCGGTAGTAATCAGTTATGCCTATGTATCCGACAAAGAGAATGTATTATTTATCGATCCCCGGAAGCTGACCGCCGAAGCCGCAGAGCAGCTGAAAAAGGAAGGCGTCATATTGGCTGACTATAGCAAAATACAACCTTACCTTTCCCGTATTACGGAGAATAGCCGCATATTCGTAGATATGAACAAGACCAACGTAGCCTTGTTTAACGCTATCCCCTCCGGATGCACCATCATCGAAGGCATATCCCCCGCCAACCATTTGAAGAGCATCAAGAACGAAACCGAACTGAAAGGCTTTCGCAACGCAATGGAAAAAGACGGCGTAGCTTTAGTTCGTTTCTTCATGTGGTTGGAAAAAGAAATAGAAGCAGGCCACAAGGTTACCGAAATAAGCGCCGCAGAGAAACTGACCTCTCTCCGTGCAGAACAATCACAGTACATAATGGATAGTTTCGCCACCATTTGCGGATATGCCGCCCACGGCGCCATCGTACATTATGAAGCCACGCCGGAGACGGATGCGGAGCTGAAACCTCAAGGTCTCTTGTTAATTGACTCCGGCGCCCAATATCTGGACGGTACAACAGACATCACAAGAACAATTGCACTGGGCGAACTGACAGAAGCCATGAAGAAAGATTATACCCGTGTTCTGAAAGGTACAATCAGCCTGGCTAAATCCAAGTTCCCCGCCGGAACACGAGGTTCACAACTGGACATTCTGGCACGCAAAGCATTGTGGGATTCAGGACTGAACTATTTGCATGGTACGGGGCACGGCATTGGGCATTGCCTGAACGTACACGAAGGTCCGCAAAGCATCCGGATGGAAGAAAATCCTGTTCCACTGAAACCGGGTATGGTAATAAGCGATGAACCCGGTATATACCGTGCCGACGAATACGGAATACGCATCGAGAATATGATTTGTGTCCATGAAGACAGTGAAACAGAATTCGGCAAGTTCCTGAGATTCGACACGCTCACACTTTGCCCCATCGATACCCGTCCGATACTTGTCCCCATGCTCTCCGTCCGCGAACGTGCCTGGTTGAATAAATACCACCAAATGGTGTACGATAAGTTAAGCCCCTATTTAAACGAGGCAGAAAAAGAATGGTTAAAGAATAAAACAACAGAAATCTAAATGGCATTAATTAAATCCGTACGTGGCTTTACCCCCAAAATAGGCAAAGACACATTTTTAGCAGATAACGCCACAATCATTGGCGACGTAGAAATTGGCGAAGGTTGCAGTATCTGGTTCGGGACTATACTGCGTGGTGATGTAAACTCCATCCGCATAGGCAACGGTGTAAACATTCAGGACGGTTCCGTACTGCATACGTTATACGAAAAGTCTACTATAGAGATTGGCGACGACGTATCCGTAGGACATAACGTTACTATTCATGGAGCAAAGATATGCAACGGGGCACTGATCGGCATGGGATCGGTTGTACTTGACCATGCTGTAATAGGCGAAGGAGCTATCGTTGCCGCTGGCTCTGTTGTGTTGAGCAAAACAATTGTAGAACCGGGCAGTATCTATGCCGGTGTTCCCGCCAAGTTCGTAAAGAAAGTAGACCCCGAGCAAGCGAAGGAGATCAACCAAAAGATAGCGAAGAATTACCACATGTATTCATCCTGGTATAAAGAAGAGGGCGATAAGTAGATGAAAAAGACCGGATGGGCAATACTATTGGTTATATGCTGCATTGGAGGCTACCTGGCACTGCCCTCCAACTATTATCTGCGTCGCGCACTCGTCCACCTGCTCCCGAAGATAGACCAATACCCTATCTTCGAGAACAGGATCGTAAAAGCCGGAGCTCCTGAACCCTGGAAAATATCAGAGAAGTACAACACCCAATCTATTCCAGCGAAATACATACCTGCATTCGAAGAACTGGGAACTGTCGCCTTCGTCATCATACAGAACGACTCCCTGTTATTCGAGCAATATTGGGAAGACTACTCCCCAAACTCGCACAGCAACTCATTCTCCATGGCTAAAAGCATCGTATCGCTAGCAACAGGTTGCGCCATAGACGATGGTTTTATAAAAAGCGTAGACCAGCCGGTCAGCGACTTTATCCCCGGATTTGAAGGGTTCAACGGCAAGCAGCTTACCCTGCGTCATCTTCTAACCATGAGCGCCGGGATAGATTTCCAGGAAGCCTACTCCTCTCCCTTCTCACCCACCACAAAGCTATATTACAGCAACAACCTGCAAGAGATCGCTTTTGGAATGAAAGAGATAGAAGAACCCGGAAAGCGCTTCAACTACCAAAGCGGAGTAACCCAATTACTAGCCTTCATTCTAGAGAAGGCAACCGGTGAACCTCTCTCATCGTACGTCTCACGCAAACTATGGACTCCCATGCATGCCGAAGAAGATGCTCTATGGAGTATGGACAGGAAAGACGGCATCGAAAAAGCCTACTGCTGCTTCAACAGCAACGCGCGGGATTTTGCCCGCTTCGGTCAGCTTCTGTTAAACAAAGGAAGCTGGAACGGACAGCAACTTATTTCCGCATCATACCTTGAAGAAGCAATAACCCCCGACTCCTCTTTATTATATAACGATACAGACGAGCCTAACAAAAGCTACGGCTTCCAGTTCTGGAGCCTCAACCATGACGGAATACAGATCCCATACATGCGAGGTATCCTGGGACAATACGTATTTGTTATTCCTGAAAGAAACGCTGTGGTGGTACGTCTAGGTCATAAACGAGATAAAGAATACACCTCCCAGCACTATCCACAAGATATAGACACATGGCTGGATGCAGCTATGGATATTATACAGAAATCAGACAATACGAGTAATTCTAATCAAACCTTTTAACTATATATAATATGACACAAACAAATGCAATCAAAATCTTTGAAGAGAAGAAAGTTCGCGCAGTATGGGACGATCAAACAGAGGAATGGTATTTCTCGGTGATTGACGTTATTGCAGTATTAACAGAAAGTGAACGTCCCAGAAAGTATTGGGATGACTTGAAAAGGAAGCTAAAAAAAGAAGGGAGTCAGTTGTCCGAAGATATCGGACAACTGAAATTACCGGCATCAGATGGAAAATTGTATAAAACCGATGTAGCCACAACCGAACAATTATTCCGCCTCATCCAATCCGTCCCCTCTCCCAAAGCCGAACCTTTCAAACTATGGATGGCTCAGGTCGCCAAAGAGAGACTTGACCAGATACAAGACCCGGAATTATCCATAAACCAGGCATTAATGGATTATAAACGGCTTGGTTATTCCGACAACTGGATCAACCAAAGGCTAAAAAGCATCGAAATCCGCAAAGAGCTGACAGACGAATGGAAACGGCACGGACTGCAGGAAGGAGTACAATTCGCCACATTAACTGATATTATCTATCAAACTAAATCAAACAACAAATGAAGAAAACTGTTTTAACTGTCTCAGTTACCGCCCTAATATTACTTTCTTGTGCACAAGCGCCACAGGAGAAAGGGAAAGATATCACCTATACGCCTCAACCCCCTTTCGATCCTCCTACATATGTATGCTACAAAACGCCTGCCCCTATCCACATAGACGGTAAATTGTCCGATGGAGAATGGGACGCCATACCCTGGACTGACGACTTTGTAGATATCGAAGGAGACAAACAACCCAAGCCCTTCTTGCAGACACGCGCCAAAATGGCCTACGACGACCAAGGCATGTACTTTGCCGTATTGATGGAAGAGCCGCATGTATGGGCTACCATCACTAAGCACGACGCTGTGATATTCCATGATAACGACTTCGAGATATTCCTCAACCCGTCCAACGACACGCACAACTATCTGGAATACGAAGTGAACGCCCTAGGCACGGTATGGGACTTATTTCTCACAAAGCCATACCGCGATAATCCGCAAGTACTGGATAATTGGGAACTGGCCGGAATGAAATCGGCCGTCTATGTAGATGGCACACTCAACAATCCGAAAGACACCGACAAGTCGTGGAGCATAGAGATATTCTTTCCGTGGAGCACGATCTACCAGACGATGCGAGGCAAGGAAAAGCCACAACCCGGCGAACAGATACGCGTCAACTTCTCGCGAGTGGAATGGACCACCCAGGCACAAGATGGAAAATACGTAAAAGTACCCATCCGAGGAGAAGACAATATACGCGAATACAACTGGGTATGGGCACCTACAGGCGTCATCAATATCCACATGCCTGAATACTGGGGATACGTACAACTGTCCGACAAGGTAGCAGGTACAGGCGAAACGCCGTTTGTAAAGAACCCGGCGGAAGAAACCAAATGGCTACTCCGCAACCTGTACTACCGGCAGAACGAGTATGCAGCTACCTTTGGCAGCTACGCCTCCACCCTTACGGAGCTAAAGCCGGAGGAACTCTGTTCACTCGAACAAGCCCGACAACTGACATTGCACACCACACCATCCCTATACGAGATAACCGCACCGGCTCCCGACGGAACGATATGGCACATCCGGCAAGACGGATTGGTCTGGTCTAAATAGCTTTCAAACTTTAAAACCGAATAGCATGATTAAAAACAACCTGTGGACCGCGCTGCTTTTGCTTGCTTCATGCAGTCAGCCTGTCTCTAAAGACAAAGCGATAGATTACAAACAAGTACCGGACTATAATCCCCCAACGTATGTCTGCTACAAAGCACCTGCCCCCATCCACATAGACGGCAGGCTAACCGACGAAGAATGGGGCGCTATTCCGGTAGTTTCCGACTTCACCGATATAGAAGGAGGCAGCCGCCCCGCACCGGAATTGCAAACACAAGTAAAGATTGCCTACGACGATCAAGGGCTGTATGTTGGTGCCATTCTGGAAGAGCCGCATGTATGGGCTACCATCACCAAGCACGACTCCATTATCTATCTGGACAATGCTTTCGAACTGTTTATAGACCCGGATAATAACACGCACAACTATCTGGAATACGAAGTGAACGCCCTCGGTACGGTATGGGACTTGTTCCTCACCAAACCCTATCGGGACGGAGCGCAAACGCTGAGTAATTGGGAAACAGCCGGAATGAAATCGGCTGTCCATATAGACGGCACGCTCAACAATCCGAAAGACACCGACAAGTCGTGGAGCATAGAGATATTCTTTCCGTGGAGCTCCATCCGCCAGATGACACGAGGCAAAGATAAGTTCGCAGCCGGCGACGTACTCCGCATGAACTTTATGCGCGTACAATGGTCGCCGGAGGTAAAAGACGGGAAATACGTCAAGACCGGAAAGGGCGAGAACTACTGGGTATGGGCCCCTATGGGCATCGTTAGTATCCATCTGCCCGAATACTGGGGATACGTACAACTGTCCGACAAAGTTGCAGGCACAGGCGAAACGCCGTTTGTAAAGAACCCGGCGGAAGAAACCAAATGGCTACTCCGCAACCTGTACTACCGGCAGAACGAGTATGCAGCAACCTTTGGCAGCTACGCCTCCACCCTTACGGAGCTAAAGCCGGAGGAACTCTGTTCACTCGAACAAGCCCGACAACTGACATTGCACACCACACCATCCCTATACGAGATAACCGCACCGACTCCCGACGGAACGGTATGGCATATCCGGCAAGACGGGTTGGTTTGGGATTCCCACGAAGTCACACAGTAATAATCTAAATCATATCTCTACCATGCTAACACACTCTTCTGCCACATTTGCAGACTCTAAACCCCACTACGACCTTCTTGACGGATTAAGAGGGGTCGCCGCCCTTCTGGTCGTATGGTATCACGTATTCGAAGGCTACGCTTTTGCCGGAGGCAGCCCTATCATCAAAGGCATCAACCACGGTTATCTGGCGGTGGACTTCTTCTTCATCCTGTCCGGTTTCGTGATCGGCTACGCTTACGACGACCGTTGGAAAAAGACGCTGACGATGAAAGACTTCTTCAAGCGCCGCCTGATCCGCCTCCACCCGATGGTGGTGATGGGCATCGTTCTGGGAGTTATCAGCTTCTGCATCCAGGGACGCGTACAATGGGACGGGGCGCACGTCTCCACTTCCATGATCATGCTGTCCGTACTGTGCGCGCTGTTCTTCATCCCCGCCCTGCCGGGAGCAGGATACGAGGTAAGAGGGAATGGCGAGATGTTCCCGTTGAACGGCCCCAGCTGGTCGCTCTTCTTCGAGTACATCGGCAATATCCTTTATGCCCTGTTTATCCGCCGTCTGTCCAACAAGCTGCTGACCCTGTTCATCTGCGGCATGGGCGTGGCACTGTTTGTGTTCACCACCTTTAATGTCTCCGGATACGGCAACTTCGGCGTGGGCTGGACACTGGACAGCGTGAACCTCCTGGGCGGGTTGGTACGGATGCTCTTCCCCTTCTCCATGGGACTGCTCATGTCGCGCAACTTCAAGCCCCTGAGGGTGAGAGGCGCTTTCTGGATATGCTCGGCGGTACTGCTGGGACTGTTTTCAGTACCCTATCTGGAAGGGACAGACCTCATCTGCATAAACGGCCTCTACGAATCGTTCTGCATCATCATCGTATTCCCCCTCCTTATCTGGCTGGGGGCATCGGGAAGCACTACCGACAAAAGCTCCACCCGGATATGCAAGTTCCTGGGCGACATCTCCTACCCGCTCTATATCATACACTACCCCTTCATGTACCTGTTCTACGCCTGGCTGATAGACAAGCAGCTCTTCACGCTGGGGCAGACCTGGCAGGTGGTAGCATGTGTCTATATCGGCAGCATCATCGTAGCTTATCTCTGCTTGAAGTTGTACGACGAGCCGGTAAGAAGATGGCTGAGCCGGAAGTTTCTGGCCAGGAAATAAGCATGGCAGAAGACAGTAACGCATTCAGTAACATACATAACATACAATAGATCATGAAACAAAACAACCTATGGATGGCAGTCCTGGCCCTGAGCCTCGCACTGCCGGCCAACGGGCAGCAAAGCAAGGGAGGCATCACCCCTCAGATGCTGCAACAAATCAAGCAAGCCTATCAAGGGACACCCGCCGACCGGGCAATACGCAACGCCATCGGCAACAACGACATCAACAAGCTGGCGGTGAACGGCGAAAGCAAGAACCACTTCGACACCTACTTCTCCAACAAGATAGACAGCCGGGGCATCACCAACCAGAAGTCGTCCGGACGCTGCTGGCTATTCACCGGACTGAACGTGTTCCGCTCGCAAGCCATCGACAAGTTCGGCATGGGCGACTTCCAGTTCTCGCAGAACTACTCCTTCTTCTGGGATCAGCTCGAAAAGGCCAACCTCTTCCTGCAAGGCATCATCGACACGCGCCAGAAAGCGATGGACGACAAGATGGTGGAATGGCTCTTCAAGAACCCCATCGGCGACGGCGGACAATTCACCGGCATATCCGACATATTGACCAAATACGGCGTTGTCCCCTCCGAAGTAATGGTAGAGACCAACAGCAGCGAAAACACCCGGAGCATGAGCAACCTGATCGGGCTAAAGCTGAAAGAGTTCGGGCTGCAACTGCGTGAACTCTCCGCCACAAAAGGCGCAACCCCGGAGGCGCTTGAGAAGAAGAAGACCGAAATGCTGGGCACCGTCTACCGCATGCTCGTACTCAACCTGGGCGAGCCCCCCGCCTCGTTCGTATGGACGCGCAAGGATGCGGACGGTAATCCGGTAGAAACCAAAGAGTACACGCCGCAGTCTTTCTACCGTGAATACATCGGGCAAGACCTGAAAAGCAACTACGTCATGCTGATGAACGACCCGAGCCGCGAGTTCTACAAGCTGTACGAGATAGACTACGACCGCCACGCCTACGACGGCAAGAACTGGACGTACGTAAACCTCCCCATCGAAGACATCAAGCAGATGGCGATAGCCTCCATCAAAGACAGCACCATGATGTACTTCTCGTGCGACGTTGGCAAGTTCCTCGACCGCCAGCGCGGACTGCTGGATGTAGACTATTACGACTACGGTTCGCTGATGGGAACTACTTTCGGCATGGACAAGAAGCAACGCATACAAACCTTCTCGAGCGGCTCATCGCATGCCATGACCTTGATGGCGGTAGACCTGGACGCCAACGGCCGGCCCAGGAAGTGGATGGTGGAGAACAGCTGGGGGCCGGGCGCCAATAACGGACACCTCATCATGACCGACCAGTGGTTCAACGAGTACATGTTCCGCCTGGTAGTAGAAAAGAAATACATCACCGACAAGGTGAAGGAGGTACTCAAGCAGCAACCCGTCCGCCTTCCGGCGTGGGACCCTATGTTTGCCGATGAGGACTGACCAACCTTCGCTACTGCCGAAAGAGCCCGCCAACACGAGGGAACGCGTCTCCCCCGTACGGAGTGAATGAATCCCGATAGGTAAGGGGATTATTTCCCCATAGCTAAGGGGATTCTCCCACCTAGTACGGAGGGAAGCTCTTACACCGTACGAGGGGATGCTCTCACCATTAGGCTGTGGCACGCATATAACAAAGACAAGCGCAGAGCGTCGCAGACATTGTTCGTTCTTTCAAACCAACTCCGTCTGCGGTGCTCTGCGCTTGTCCGCATTATTTTGTGCGCTTTACTGCTACAATGTTAGCTCATTGAGTACCTTGTCAGTAGCGCCTACGTTATTCTTTACAAAACTGCCGGATGCTTTGCCGGATGCCTCCAATGCCTCGCGGTTGGCAAGCAATTCGTCCATCTTTGCCCGGAACGCTTTCGCATCGGAGAGGGAGAAACCGCCGCCAACGGCAATCAGGTCTTTTGCCTCCTTGAATTTATGGTATCGGGGGCCGAACAGCACCGGTACGCCATATACGGCGGCTTCCAGCGTGTTGTGTATCCCGGCGCCAAAGCCTCCGCCGATGTAGGCTATATCGCCATACCGGTAGATGGACGAAAGGAGTCCGAAGCTGTCTACTATGAGGCACTGCTTATCGGTCAGATCGTCTTCGTGAGCCTCCGACAAACGGACGGAGGGACGCCTCAGCAGCGATTCGATATACATCAGATGCTCGCGGTGTATCTCGTGCGGGGCGATTATGAGCTTCATCCCGGGATGCTCGTTGAAGTAGGGAATCAGTATCTCTTCGTCCTGCGGCCAGGAGCTGCCGGCTATAAGGGTGACTTGATCACCGCCCGTGTGGTTGGCAACGAACTTCTCCACCAAAGGGATCTCACGGGCCTGGGCACGCACGTCCTGCACGCGGTCGAAACGGGTATCGCCGGTTACGGTTACGTTCGTGATGCCGTATTCTTCCAGCAGCTTGCGCGAGCGTTCGTCTTGCACGTACAGGTGGTTGAAGCAGTTCAGCATCTTGCGGTAGGGCTTGCCGTACCATTGGAAGAACAGCTGCTCCGGGCGGAAGATGGCGGAGATGATGTAGACGGGGATGTTACGGCGTTTCAGCTCTTTCAGATAGTTGCCCCAGAACTCGTACTTGATGAAGACGGCTATTGCCGGGTTGGCCAGGTTCATGAACTTCTTCACCCGGTAGGGGGTATCGAAGGGCAGGTAGCAGATTACGTCGGCCCCTTTGTAGTTCTTGCGCACTTCATAGCCCGAGGGCGAGAAGAAGGTAAGCAGTATCTTGTACCCGGGGTAGAGGTCCTTAATCTTTTCCATCATCGGACGGCCTTGTTCAAACTCGCCCAGTGAAGAGGCGTGAAACCAGATGTACTTGGCGTCGCGGTCTATTTTACTCCTCAGTATGGAGTTGGTCTTCCACTGCCCCAGGCGCATCATCCGGGCCTTTTTGTGAAAGGGGGAGATCAGCGCGATGATGAAGCCGTAGAAGTGTATCAGTATGCTATACATAGAGCCTATGGGGGTTTAATGACTGTTATTTAAGCGTCTCGATTGCCCGTTGGATGCGGCGGATGGATTCGTCCTTGCCCAGGGCTTCGGTTATATCGAAGATATGCGGCCCTTTGCCTTCGCCCACCAGGGCCAGACGGGTGGCATTCATGATATTGCCCAGGTGATAGCCTTTGCTCTCGATCCATGCTTTTACTTCTTCTTCCGTTCCTTCTATGTCGAAGGGCTCACGTGTGCGGAGTACTTCTATCAGTTCGGCAAGCTGTGCGGCCGAGTCTTCCTTCCAGCGTTTCTTGCGGGTCTTCTCATCGTATTCCACAGGGGCTACGAAGAAGAAGGAGCAAACGTCCCACAGTTCTTTCACGAAGTTCACACGGTCTTTCATCATGGCCACTACTTTCTCTACATAGGCGGGATCGGCCTTTACGCCGTGTTCTTCGAGATAGGGCATGAAGAGGGCGGCTACTTCTTTGTTGTCTTTTTTCTGGATATACTGATGGTTGAACCACTTGCCCTTCTCGTAGTCAAACTTGGCCCCGCTGCGGCTACAGTGCGCCAGGTTGAAGGAGCTGATCAGCTCGTCCATGCTCATAACTTCCTGATCGTTGCCCGGATTCCATCCCAGCAGGGCCAGGAAGTTTACTACGGCTTCGGGCAGGTAGCCGCTTTCACGGTATCCCGAAGATACATCTCCGGTCTTGGGGTCGTGCCATTCCAGCGGAAAGACGGGGAAGCCCAGCCGGTCGCCATCGCGCTTGCTCAGTTTGCCGTTGCCCTCGGGCTTCAAGAGCAGGGAGAGGTGGGCAAAGCGGGGCATGGTGTCTGCCCATCCCAGATAGCGGTACAGCAACACGTGCAGGGGTGCGCTTGGAAGCCATTCTTCACCGCGGATCACGTGTGTAACCTCCATCAGGTGGTCGTCTACAATGTTGGCCAGATGGTAAGTAGGCAGCTCGTCGGCCGACTTATACAGCACCTTGTCGTCCAGTACGGAGGAGTTTATCACTACTTCGCCACGGATTACGTCGTTTACGTGGATATCTTCGTTCGGTTCGATCTTGATGCGTACTACGTATTGCTGTCCCGCATCGATCAATCCCTTTGTTTCCTCCGGGGCAAGCGTAAGGGAGTTACGCATCTGCATGCGGGTGGAAGCATCGTACTGGAAGTTCGGTATCGCGGCACGCTTGGCTTCCAGATCCTGGGGTGTATCGAAGGCGATATAGGCCAGGCCATCATTCAACAGTTGATCTACATACTGCTTGTAGATAGGTCGGCGTTCGCTCTGACGGTACGGTCCGTAGTTTCCGCCGAACCCC
This sequence comes from Parabacteroides bouchesdurhonensis, assembly GCF_900186615.1. Lineage (GTDB taxonomy): Bacteria > Bacteroidota > Bacteroidia > Bacteroidales > Tannerellaceae > Parabacteroides > Parabacteroides bouchesdurhonensis. The sequence continues at coordinate 2,030,676 of NZ_LT896588.1, read as the reverse complement.
ACGCCTTCGTCAAACTTGATGCCCAGCCATGTTAAAGCCTCAATGATGTAATCTTCCGCTCCGGGTACGAAGCGTTGTGAATCTGTATCTTCAATACGGAGAATCAAGTCTCCGCCATTCTGTTTTGCAAACAAATAATTATATAAAGCAGTACGAACACCTCCAATATGCAGTGCCCCCGTAGGACTTGGTGCGAAACGCACTCTAACTTTTCTTTGTATCATAACTTTACCATTATTTAATAACGCGGCAAAGATAGGAAAGAAATATGAATTGCTAATTATGAATTACAAATGGATTCCTCCTACTTCATTATTAATGGTACATAATTCAAAATTATTACGTACATTTCGCCTTCAAACATCTATTACGTATGAAACTAAAGAATTACAGCATACCATCCGCCATATACTTTATCGTCGCGGCGTTACTTATAGCCTATTTTTTCCCGCGGGAAGGGAAGTTCCGTTATCAGTTCTATGAAGGAAAGCCTTGGCGCTACGGCTTGCTCACAGCACCGGGAGATTTCCCTATCTACAAGACCGATGAGGAAGTAAAGGCTGAAAAAGACAGCATCCTCAAGAAGTTCGAGCCTTACTACCGGCAAGACAAGGAAGTGGAAACGTCGGAGATAGCTAAGCTGCGATCCAACTACAACTCCACGCTACAAGGCAAGGTATCGCCGGCCTACATGCAGTACATTGAGAAGAGTCTGGTCTACTTATACAACAATGGCATTGTTACGACACAAGAACTGGATGATCTTAAGAAAGAAGACCATCAGCGCGTCAATCTGCTTGAAAACAACATTGCCACGCCACGCTACGTCAGCGAGTTCTTCACGGTAAAGACGGCTTATGAATATATCATCAATAATTGTCCGGCATATCTGGACAAGGCCATTCTGCAGTCGTGCGATATAAACAACTACCTCCGTGAGAACGTCACCTACGACCAATCTACTTCCGAGAAAGTCCGTACCGACATACTCCAGAGCGTAGCCATCTCCAATGGGATGGTACAGGCTGGAGAACGCATTGTAGACCGTGGCGAGATAGTAGACCACCATACCTATAATGTCCTTCGCTCGCTAAAGATCGTGCATGAGATAAAATCAGGAGGGTCACAACGCCAGAGTATCATTCTGGGCGGGCAGTTCGTACTTGTGTTCGGCATCATGTTCTGCTTCTGGATGTACCTGTGGTCATTCCGCCCGAAAATATTTAACAACCGGAAGAACACCTTCTTCCTGCTGTCGTGTATATTCACCGCAAGCATACTCACGGAGTTATGCGTTACCTATGGGCTGTTCAACGTGTACATCCTGCCGTATGCCATCATTCCAATCGTGGTGCGAACCTTCTTCGACTCGCGTACAGCATTGTTTACACACATTGTCACCGTGTTGATGTGCTCGTTGATGGCGCCTTTCCCCCATGAATTCTTACTGCTGCAAATTATCGCCGGCATGGTGGTAACATTCAGTCTGAAAGAACTGTCGCAACGTTCACAACTGATCCGCTGCGCCGTTTTTATCTTCTTATCCTACACGATTGTATATATCAGTCTGACACTCTATCAGGAAGCAGACTTCAAGAAAATTAACTGGATGATGATGCTGTATTTCGGCATTAATTTTATCCTGCTGATGTTTACCTACGTACTTGTTTACATGCTTGAAAAGACTTTCGGCTACGTATCGAGCATTACGCTGGTGGAACTGTCCAACATCAACAATCCTATTTTAAAGAAACTTAGCGAGACATGCCCGGGTACGTTCCAGCACTCCCTGCAAGTCTCTATTCTTGCCTCCGAAGCCGCCGCTGCAATTGGAGCAAACACCCAGTTGGTGCGTACCGGAGCTATGTATCATGATATTGGGAAGATGGCGAACCCAGTGTTCTTCACCGAAAACCAAAACAGCGTAAATCCACACGACAAACTGGCCTTTGACGAAAGCGCACAAATCATCATCAACCATGTAACCGATGGTGTACGCATTGCCGAAAAGGCAGGACTGCCCAAGGCGATCATCAACTTTATACGCACCCATCATGGACGCGGAAAAGCAAAGTACTTCTACAACTCTTTTAAGAACCGGTTCCCAGACAAAGAAGTGAACGATGAGCTCTTCACCTACCCCGGTCCGAATCCTTTTACAAAAGAAACAGCCGTACTGATGATGGCGGATTCCGTGGAAGCAGCTTCACGCAGTCTTAAAGAACACACAGAAGAAGGTATCCGGGAGTTGGTGGACAAAATAATAGACGGACAGATTGCCGACGGATTACTGAAAAACACACCGTTGACCTATAAAGATGTGGAAACAATCAAAGATGTGTTTGTTGAAAAACTCAAGATTATGTACCATACGCGAATCAGTTACCCGGATTTGAAGAAATAATCCGCATCATTACACACAAATATGCCTCAAACTAACAGCTCTCTTTTTTTGATCTACTGCCTCAGCACACTGGCTTATCTTCTGATAGCAGCTTTGCTATTCGGATTACGCCAGTTGCGTCAGGCCCGAGACCATAAATACCGCAATGCCTGTTATGCGCTCGCATTCGCCTCGCTGTCGGTAGGTATAGGCAATGCAATAATGTTCATCGCCGGCAAAGGGCGGCATGGGATAGTAGACCTTTTTTCCTTTCCCGTAATGCTGATAGCCTCCTCGCAAGCATTACTATTCACATTCTTGCTCATCCTGTTGTTTCGTGAAGAATTTGTCACGCGCCGTAACATTTTGCGCCATGCTACGCCCTCTATTATATTCATCGTGTTTTATAGCGCATCGCGGTTTATATGGGACAATCCCCAAGTATATACTTTTGGCGAATGGGTAAAAAACGCAGATAGTCCGCCACTATTGATACGCACGGCCTATTGTTTTGTTTATCTCATACAACTGGCGATTTACACGCGACTGTTCATGCGCGAAAGATACATTTATATCCATCAGGTACGGCAAACGTTCGGCAACATGAAACGGCTGGAAATACGCTGGGCCACTCGAGGCTTCTTTGCAGCCCTCACCATTGGCATAGTAGCAGTAAGTATCTGCTTTCATCCTACCCGGATGTTCGACGAAGTGCTCACTGTCATTTTCACCCTGTTCTACATCGGCATGACCATCCGTTATATAAACCATCATTATACCTATGAGATGGTACATCGCGAACTTGGCAATCAAAACACATCCCTTCAAGAGCCCCTCCGGCCTCTCGCCACTCCTCATGCAACGCAAGTTCCCACCTCTTCCGAAGTCAGGCTATTCAATGAAATAGAACAAATAATGGAGCAACAACAGCCTTACCTCAACCCTGCCTTCGGACGGAAAGAACTCACACACTCTCTTTATACTAACGAGAAATATCTTGCTGCTGCCATTAATAAACAAACGGGACAAACCATACAAGGCTACATCACCGCCCGAAGACTGCAACATGCACGCCAATTACTTACTGCTCCTCACAGTACTTACTCGATAGAAGACACTGCACTTTGTTCCGGCTTCCCATCGCTGCGTACTTTCAACCGTCTTTTTAAGGAAGAAACCGGACTTACCCCCTCTGAATACCGCCGTCTTTTCTCCGGGAAAAACTGAGACGTTCACCACTATTGTCGGATAAGAACACTCATTACACATACACTTTTCCGAAATTTGGCGAGTTTTTTCCTGTATCTGTCCACTAGATTAAAACAGGATAGACGTTCTTTATCATACCATTTAGGTAATCCTTATTAGTTCAAATCAAACCGTCATATTAAGTTCGATGATCTCGCTGGTGCTCTGCGAAATCATCGAACGAATATGGCGGCTTTGTAAACAAGAGAATCAGGGAGAATACAGATCACGAGCAAGGAGGCACAAGGGATGCAAGCAAACCTGCACAGGCATCCTCCAATAAGTCTAGAACAAGTTCGAATCCTTCAGCTCCACTATAATAAGGATCGGGCACATAATCGTAAAGCTTATTGCAGCAAAAGTCCGTCATACGACGGACTTTTGCCTCCGACTCCAGATCGGGAGCCATTTGTTTCAGCTTGTCAATATTGCTGTCGTCCATACCGATAATCAAGTCGAAATGATAGAAATCGCTCATCCGCACAGGACGCGAAATAGAATCCAACGAGTATCCCCGTCGCGAAGCGTGAGCACGCATACGTGAATCGGCAGGCTCTCCTTCGTGATAGCCTATCAGCCCGGCTGAGTCGATTTCAAAACGATCTTGCAATCCAACGTCTTTCACAAGCTTCTTCATAACTGCCTCAGCCGATGGTGATCTACAAATATTACCGAGACATACAAAAAGTATCTTATATTCTGTTGTTGATTCCATGTTTTATTATTTAATCTTGTCATTAACTATACCTTTTATCTTCTAGGCCGGATCTACATCATAATGCACTAACAATTGTCTGAAGGCTGGTTGTTCCTGCATTTCGGCATAAATATGTTCCAATATCTCGCGCACGGGAGCTATAGCAGCGGCAGTCTCTATTTTCAATACAATCTTCTTTATATGGAGCGTTTGCACGCGGGTCACAGGCGGGGTTACCGGTCCGAGCACGCGATCCCCTAAACGCAGGCGCAGCTTTCCGGCATATAAAATAGACATTTCCCGTAAGGCAACTTCATTACGACTGCGAAGTATCAACACAATCAACCGGTAGTAAGGCGGATAATGAAACATACTGCGTTCGCTCAGTTGCAGGCTTACCATTTCTTTATAGGCAAATTGCTGTACCATACGGATAAGAGGATGTTCGGGCTGTGAAGTCTGAAGAATGACAGTACCTCGCTTGTCTCGTCTGCCGGCACGACCGCTAACTTGTATCATTAGTTGGAATGCCCGCTCGTGAGCCCGGAAATCGGGGAAATTCATCAGGCTGTCGGCATTCAGTATCCCCACTACACTAACGTTGCCAAAATCCAACCCTTTAGATAACATCTGCGTACCTATTAGTATCTGTGTTTTTCCTTTCTCAAAGTCCGCAATAATACGTTCGTAGGCCGTACGGGTACGGGCGGTATCAAAGTCCAATCGATCGGCCTTCACTGTTGCAGGGAAAAGCGAAGCGATCTCTTCTTCTACCTTTTCCGTGCCGAAACCTAGCATTTTTATCTCACCCTCTTTGCACTCAGGACATTGCTTAGGCAAGGAAACAGAGTAGCCACAATAGTGGCAGACTAGCTGCCCATGAGCTTTGTGATATGTCAGGCTTACGTCACAGTTGACACAGCGAGGAATCCATCCGCAACTCTTGCATTCCACCATCGGAGCGAAGCCACGACGGTTCTGGAATAAAATTACCTGCTCGCCTTGAGAAAGAGCTTGATTCATTCTCTCTACGAGCAAAGGGGAAAACAGGGTATCTTTCATTATCTTTTTCCGCTTTAGCTCCTTGATGTCGACAGAGATAATTTCGGGCATCAGACATTCGCCATAGCGTGTAGTAAGCTCCACCAGTCCATATTTGCCAATGGTAGCGTTGAAGTACGAGTCAATAGAAGGCGTTGCCGAACCTAACAGGGTTTTAGCTCCGTGCATGCCGGCCAGCACGATGGCAGCATTGCGGGCATGATAGCGGGGCGCAGGATCTTGCTGTTTGTAGGTGTTCTCGTGTTCTTCATCAACAATAATCAATCCCAGATCTTTAAACGGCAAAAAAAGGGAAGAACGAACGCCCAGAATAAGCATCGGCTCATTGGTATGAAGCAGTTTGTTCCATACTTCCACCCGTTCGTTATCGGAGAACTTTGAATGGTATACCAACAAGCGATCTCCAAACTGTTTAGCGAGCCTCTCGGTAATTTGTGTCGTGATAGCTATCTCCGGCAACAAGTAGAGCACCTGCCGGCCCATCTTGAGTACTTCGTCAATCAAATGGATGTATATCTCTGTCTTTCCACTGGAAGTAACACCATGAAGAAGGCAGACATCGTGGGTCTTAAATGTATCGTGTATTTCATTATAAGCTTTCTCTTGCGCGGAACTGAGCGGTAAAAGAGGCTGTAAACGGCAGATTTGCATCTGTAAACGGCCTACTTCTTTTTCATAAGCTTCAAGGATACCGCGCTTCAACAAGCTATCCAATACATTTGGCGTATTCCCGGCATGCTCCAGAAGCTCTTTCTTCGACAGCTCCCGAGATAACATAGGATTCAGTGCACGACTCAAATCAAGGTAGCTGATGAGAAGAAGTTCTTGCTTTTTGGCCCGCTTTAACATGTCGAAGGCTTCGTGTAACTTTTCTTCGTTATGGTATGCTTCGGTCAGTCGGATATAGGTTTGAGTCTTGGGGACATAGCCTCGTTTCATCTCTTCGCTCACTTCAACAGCTCCTTTCGACATCAGCGAGGTTACAATAGGCACGACATTACGCAGACCGGTCTTCTTTTCCAACTCGGAGACAGTCAGTTTTGACGCGTTTTGAAAAGCATCTAACACAGATTGTTCAGCAGGACGCAACCGTTCTTCAGCTTCGAAGTCGTCTATACGGGAGACGGCCGTTTCACTCTCCAGCTTTAAACCGAAAGGCAAAGCCGCCTTATATACATCACCTAGCTTACACAGGTAATATGATGCAATCCATTGCCAGAAACGTAGTTGCGGACGACGGAGAACAGGAACAGCAGCATCCAGTACGGCATAAATTTCCTTTGTCTCAAAAGAAGGATCAGGTTTTCGTTCATGTATACTCATCACAATAGCCGTATAGTAACGTTTCTTTCCGAAATGCACGATCACCCGGCAACCAGGCGTCAGAGCCTTTTCCATATCCATAGGAATACTATATGTATAACTATTCTCCAGTGGCAATGGGAGTATTACGTCTGCGTACTTCATCTATACTTTCTATACTTTCATTTACGCTGTCAAAAGTAACAAAAAAGGCCGGACTTTAACAGCCCGGCCTTTCCTTATCTTGTTTAATTCCTATTTAAAATAAAATAGCCGCTGTTATAGACCAACCTCTATTTTTAGCGCTCAAATCGACTTTTGAGGAGGTAAAATCATCCGTTAATCCCAATCCATAGTTAAAACCGACTTGCAGATGCTTGATAAGCTCAGCGCCAACACCGAAATTCAAACCGGCGTTAAAATTCTTAGCTTTCATTTGTCCACTTATCTCACCGGGAATATCCCAAAACTTATCTCCGCCTACTCGAAACCCAACGTAAGGACCAGCTGCCAGATAGGCTTTTATAATCGGCAAACCAAATTTCCATTTTAAGTTAACGGGAATATCTATATAGTCGGTTTTAATATTCTCCGATCCGATTTGATTGGAAGCATCCATACCTTTCTGTGAATACAGAAGAGCGGCATCTATACCCACGCCAAACAAGGGCATCGTTGCTTCAATCATCGGCCCTACTTGAAAGCCGGTTACATTATCCGACTTTACAATATCTCTACTAAAACGAACAGAGGTTATATTTACTCCTCCTTTTATACCGAACTTTACCTGCGCTTTTGCCGGACAGACAATTAACGCAAACAATGCTATAACGAAGAGAGTCGCAATCTTTTTCATTTTCTTTTTATTTAATTTGAGTATCACAAATAAACAGACTTTTCAGCTAATAAACAAATATTCTTCTACGAGAGTTCAATGGAGCCAAACAAGAAGAAAAGCACGAACCGTAAACGGAGCTCATCCCGTTATACAGACCCGTGCCTCTTTTCCTAATTATTATGGCAAAATAATTAAAAACGCTTGTACAACGTGCCTGTAAAAGATAGATGGATAAAAGAATAGATAGATGCCAAACGGCTCTTTTGTTCTTTTCTTCCGGTCTTTCCTCGAGGCCGTCGAAATATACAGGCTTTGCAGGTCTTCTGACTTACTTCCGGTCTGGACGCCTTCCCATTCACTCTTGTGAACAGTGGCAGTTGTATTTGTCCAACCGATTATGAAGCTTACAGCAGCGGGACTGTCCGGGATTTTCACCCGGTTCCCTTTTAATTCCTCCTTGTGGATACAAATCGGAAACAAAGCTTTGTTGCAAAGATAAGTAAAGTTTTATTTCAAACAACTTCTTTGTAAATCTTTTTATGAATATAGGCTAGCGCAGCTCCTATAGCTGTACGATACTCGGCATACTCCGGTATCAGGAAACGTACATTACACATCTTCTCCAACCCTGAAAAAATATCGGCGCATTGAGGTAGCCGAGTCAGATTACCGATTAATACAAAATCTTTAATGTTACTGTTTAAGGAGGCAAAAACCGTACATTGCCCAATAGTTTGCAGAACCATGTGTATAATGCCTAAAGCGACATCTTCGGCCGGAGCATTAGCGCCAGCTTTCCCAAATATAGAAGCAGTTACATCCAATGGAAGACCCGGCAAGGGATAACGGGTAATATCCTTGATTTGCAAGTCGATATTGGAAAGAGAACCATGTTCGGCTAGGCTGACTATCTGCTGAAAGTCCTGCGTCTTTAAAAGTAGTTTGGATAATCCTAAAATAGTACCGCCACCTATTCCTAATCCGCCTATGTGCTCTACGTTATCATCTGTCACTTTAACGAGGGAAGTTCCCGTTCCCATACTAACGACAAGCAAATTATGCAATCCCGATAAATATTGCGCACCTAAGCCGTTAGCAATAAACTCATCCGCTTTAGCTGTAGGCAAGCCATATAAAGACTGGTCGATATAAGCACTTCCTACTCCGGTAAGAATCACTTTCTCTATATTCGAAAGAGAAATATCATTATCATATATATATTTACCTAATGCACCAAAAAGAGACGTGACCGGATCTGTTGCTTTTACAAACATCGGGCTTTTTATCTTCTTTTCTTCTACACCAACGATTTTGGTAGTACTTCCGCCAACATCAATACCTATAACAATACCCATTTCCTTGTTATTTTATTAGCACCATAAAAAAGATTTTCACAAACAAGAATCTCTCTTTTCTGATTCAATTAGTTTATATCAAGCGGCAAATTTAAATAAAAATAAATTTCACGTACTCTGATTCAAGAACTTATTTATTTCACGATTCATAGTCGCTATATCCAACGGCTTTGCCAAATGGCTATTCATTCCTGCATCTTTCGCAGCCTTAATGTCTTCCGAAAAAGCATCTGCTGTCATAGCTAAAATAGGTATGGTAGAAGAATCTTTACGAGATAATTCCCTGATTTTTCTCGCTGCAGCATATCCGTTCATTACAGGCATCTGGATATCCATTAAAATTAAATCATAATAATACTCAGGAGATTGTTCAAATTTCTTTACAGCTTCTGCCCCGTCACATGCATAATCAATAGTAGCGCCGATAGAAGATAGTATTTCAATCGCAATCTCTCTATTCAACTCATTATCCTCTGCCAATAAAAAACGTTTCCCTGTAAAATCGTAACGCTTTGTCTGTTCACTTACAAATAAAGATTGTTTAAGCACGTACTTTTTTATCCCACGGCAAAGCGTAGACATAAAAACAGGTTTCGACAAAAAGCCATTTACTCCTGCCAGCTTCGCATCATCTTCAATATCCGACCAGTCATAAGCAGATATGACAATAACAGGCAAATCGTTTCTTGTATATTTCCGGATAAGACGTGCCATTGCTATACCATCCATACCCGGCATCTGCCAATCTAAAATGACAGCATCATATCCTTTACCAGACAAAAAGTTATCTTTTATCCTGGTGATAGCTTCCCCACTATCACTTGCCCAATCAGCCTGAATTTCGATCTTCTTTAGCATCTGAACCATATATTCACACATAATCTCATCGTCGTCTACCACCATGATTTTTAAACCTGGAAAAGAAACTTCCTCCAATAGTTCTTCCTCAGTATCACTTATTTGTAAAGGTATTGTAACAATGAACGATGTTCCTTTTCCCACCTCACTGATTATCTGGATATCCCCTTCAAGCATATCCACAATCTTTTTTGAGATTGCCAACCCTAATCCACTTCCTTCGGCTTTATCCACCCTGCTATCCTTCTCACGCGTAAATGCGTCAAAAATATGATCTATGAATTCCGGCTTAATACCAATTCCCGTATCAGTAAAAATAAACTTGAAAAGGGCAAATCCCGGTCGATCCGAAACGGATTCTTCTATATCAAACGTCAAACTTCCACCCTCAGGGGTAAATTTGACAGCATTAGATAATATATTAATAAAAACTTGGCGTAGCCGCAAAGCATCACTAACAAATTGTTCATGTTTAACCTTTTTCAACCGAATAGAAAACTGCTGATGCTTTGCTTTTATACTTGGTTGAATAATGGTCACGACATTTTCCAACAGATCCGGAAGCGACATACAATCTTTATTCAAGGACATTTTACCACTTTCTATTTTAGACATATCCAACACATCATTAATCAAGCCCAACAGATATTGGCTGGAAAGTGATATTTTTTTCAGGCAATCCTTTATCTTTTCAGGATTATTTAAATAGGAAGAAGCAATATCCGTCATGCCAATAATAGCATTCATCGGCGTACGGATATCATGAGACATTCGGGAAAGGAAATCCGATTTTGCACGATTAGCGCATTCCGCAGCCTCCAATGCGTCGTGAAGCAGATTGGAACGTTCTTCTAATTGTGCCTGCATTTCCTTCTGGTGCGTAATATCCGTGTATACTGTATAGATTACCGGGCAGCCTCCATATTCTTCGTCCGTAAATCGTCCAACCACCCACATCCATCTATATTTTCCTCCTTTGATATGCATTTTACATTCAAATTTATAGGTAGATTCCTTACGTTCAAAAGCATCAAGTACATATCTGGATATTTCTGCCAGTAACTCAGAATCTTCTTTATAATATTCATCCACATGATTATGATATAAAGTCTCGTATTCTTCCTTAGAATATCCGATCATCTCATAGTAATAATCATTAGCCCAAATAACAGTAAAATGTTCATCAAACAGATTTTTACTTATACCTACATTCATCATGCTCATGAATGTACTATATTCAGAATCGTCTATCTTGCTCGAATAATTTGTTATCATAATCCCTCCGTTTTTTATTAATGCTCAACCCTATTATCTCACTAACGATATAAAGGACTTTATAGTTTCCTAACAAACAAAGATACAAAGAGTTTATTTCAAAACCTCTTGAATATCAAAAATTACAATAAAAAAAGAGGTATCCGTTTGGATACCTCTTTTACGTATGATAAGTTACGGTTTACTCACCTAACAGTATCTCCAGAATCTGAACAGCAGCTTTCGCTACAGAAGTTCCAGGACCGAAGATAGCAGCAACACCTGCTTTGTACAGGAAGTCATAATCCTGTGCAGGAATAACACCGCCGGCAATCACAATAATATCGGGACGGCCTAACTTCTTCAATTCTTCAATTACCTGCGGAACCAACGTCTTGTGACCGGCAGCCAATGAAGAAACACCCATTACGTGAACGTCGTTTTCTACAGCCTGGCGGGCAGCTTCGGCCGGAGTCTGGAACAACGGTCCCATGTCTACGTCGAAACCACAGTCTGCATAACCTGTAGCTACAACTTTAGCACCACGGTCGTGTCCGTCCTGACCCATCTTAGCGATCATGATACGTGGCTGGCGACCTTCTTTCTTGGCAAACTCGGCAGTCAGCTCACATGCTTTCTGGAAGTCTGCATCTTTCTTTGTTTCTGATGAATACACGCCTGATATAGTTCTGATAATTGCTTTATAACGACCTACAACCACTTCGCAAGCATCGGAGATTTCTCCCAGTGATGCACGCAAGCCGGCTGCTTTAACAGCCAACTCCAGTAAGTTGCCTTTCTTTGTTCTCACACATTCGGTAATATCAGCCAATGCTTTTTGAACAGCAGCTTCGTCGCGGTTTTCACGCAAAACCTTCAAGGCAGCAATCTGTTCGTTACGAACGGCAGTATTATCAATTTCAAGGATATCGATCGGATCTTCTTTCGGCAGACGGTATTTGTTAACACCAACGATTGTCTGAACACCTGAGTCGATACGAGCCTGTGTACGTGCGGCTGCTTCTTCGATACGCATCTTCGGAAGGCCTGTTTCAATAGCCTTAGCCATACCACCCATGCTTTCTATTTCCTGAATCAACGCCCAACCTTTGTGTACCAGTTCGTTTGTCAAAGATTCTACATAATAAGAACCAGCCCACGGGTCGATTTCCTTACAGATCTTTGTTTCTTCCTGAATATAAATCTGTGTATTACGTGCGATACGTGCAGAGAAATCGGTAGGCAATGCGATAGCTTCGTCCAAAGCGTTGGTATGCAAAGACTGGGTATGTCCCAGTGCAGCAGCCATAGCCTCGATACAAGTACGGCCTACGTTGTTGAACGGGTCTTGTTCTGTCAACGACCATCCTGAAGTCTGGCAGTGAGTACGCAAAGCAAGAGATTTCGGATTCTTGGCACCAAAGCTCTTCACGATCTTCGCCCACAACATACGTGCGGCACGCATCTTGGCGATTTCCATGAAGTGGTTCACACCGATAGCCCAGAAGAATGACAGACGCGGAGCAAAAGCATCCACATCGATACCGGCGTTCACACCGGCACGAAGATATTCCATACCGTCGCACAGGGTATAAGCCATTTCAATATCTGCTGTTGCACCGGCTTCCTGCATGTGGTAACCGGAGATAGAGATAGAGTTGAACTTAGGCATCTTCTGAGAAGTATATTCGAAGATATCAGCAATAATCTTCATAGAGAATTCAGGCGGATAAATATAGGTATTACGCACCATGAATTCTTTCAGGATATCATTCTGGATCGTACCGGCCATTTCTTCCAACTTAGCTCCTTGCTCCAAACCAGCGTTGATGTAGAATGCCAATACCGGAAGAACAGCACCGTTCATTGTCATGGAAACAGACATCTTGTTCAAAGGAATACCATCGAACAATACCTTCATGTTTTCCAATGAACAAATAGATACACCGGCTTTACCAACATCACCTACAACACGTTCGTTGTCGGCATCATATCCGCGGTGTGTAGGAAGGTCGAATGCAACAGACAAACCTTTCTGGCCGGAAGCCAGGTTACGGCGGTAGAATGCGTTAGATTCTTCTGCTGTAGAGAAACCTGCATACTGGCGGATTGTCCAGGGACGCATAGCGTACATACCACTATACGGACCACGCAGATAAGGAGGCAGGCCGGATGCGTAATGCAAATGTTCCATACCTTCCAGGTCTTCTTTTGTATATACTGGTTTCACCTCGATATGCTCAGGTGTTTTCCAATTGGCTTCGATGCCGTTGGCTTTTGCCCATTCGGCAGCATTGGTGGCTGCAAAACCGGCATTCTTTATATCTATATTCTTAAAATTTGGTCTCATAATTTTTTATGTAGTTAGTAGTTTGTAGCTGGTAGTTAGTAGCAAACAGCAGAAGAAAGTCTTCAACCAATATACTATCGACCAACTGCTAACTTCAATTAATTAATCCCTAATTTAGCATTGAATGCCTTTAATGTTTCAAGCACATTGCTCTTCACATTGATAAACTGATCAATACCCTGAGCTTTCAGATCGTCCATACATGCTGGAGCACCTGCTACAACAAACTCTGCACGTCCGGCCAAAGCCTTATAAGCGGCAGGAGCATACTCTGCATATTCGTCATCACTAGAACAAAGAACAACGATTTGAGCACCGGCCTTCATCGCTGCCTCAACGCCAGCTTCTACAGTTTCGAAACCTAAGTTATCAATAACCTTATATCCTGCACAAGCAAAGAAGTTGCTTGAGAACTGTGAACGTGCAATACGCATAGACAAGTTACCGATAGTCAACATAAATACATTCGGTGTCTTACCGCTCTTTTCTGTTGCCAGACGCAATGCTTCGAATTCGGAAGCCCCACGAGAGAAATCAAGAGGAGTAACCGTAGCTTCGCCACAAGAATGGCCACCACCGCAACAACAAGAGGCTGTTTCTTTAATCTTACCGGCAGCCACTTCCGTAAAGTTCGGGAACTGGTTAGAGCCCAGCAGGATTTCACGACGAGTAGCAACCGCTTTCTTACGGGCTACATTAGATGTATTAACTGCGTTTTGGATATTTCCATTAGCTACTTCTGCACCAAAGCCACCTTTATCTTCTACTTCCAGGAACAAATTCCAAGCAACTTCTGCCAAAGAATTAGTCAACACTTCTACATAATAAGAACCGGCTGATGGGTCAACCACCTTGTCCAGATGACATTCTTCTTTCAGCAACAACTGCTGGTTGCGTGCGATACGTTCAGAGAAATCGTCCGGAGTCTGATAAGTCTTATCGAACGGACGAACCGTGATGGAATCAACGCCAGCCAAAGCAGCCGACATGGCTTCTGTTTGAGAACGCAACAGGTTTACGTGAGCATCGTAAACAGTCATGTTCCATTCGGAAGTCTGTGCATGGACATTCATCTTGCAGGCGCATTTGCATGCAGGATTGTAAGCGGCAACGATTTCAGCCCACAACCAACGTGCTGCACGGAACTTGGCAATTTCCATAAAGTAATTAGAACTGATACCCAGGTTGAATTTGATTTTTTTACCAACTTCTTCCGCACTGAATCCGGCTTCTGTCAGTTTTGCCATCAATTCGTTACCCCAAGCCAATGAGTAGCCCAGTTCCTGAGTGATGTAAGCACCGGCATTATTAAAATAAAATCCGTTTACTGCCAGCACCTTATAACCCGGTAAAGCCTGACCTGCTTTGAGCACAGCAGCTGCAGCTTCCACCCAGTTTTCATTTTCTTTTCCCTTTACTAAAGGTTTCTTGAACGGATCATAATTGACAGAACCAATACATTTGCTTAAATCTACACCTTTAGCTTTGTAGTTCTCAACCAAGATGCCAATCAACTTCTCTGCTTTGCAATTGCATGTATTGAAATTCAGTTCAACAGCGCCCGGACAAATACCATCCAGTAGAGTTGCAATATTTTCGGCATTTACCTCATCACCTTTGATGATGAAACCGAGTGAAGTAATCCCCTTGTTTAAAATGTCAAGAGCTTTTTCATTCGCACCCTTGAAACAAGTCACTTCAATGTTCTGGCGTACCTTCCAATCGTTATCTTTCTTTGTACCGCGAACATAAGGGAATTCACCGGGAAGAGATTCTGTAGTCTTCAAGCCTTCGATGTCTTCTGCACGGTAGAAAGGATTTACATTAAATCCTTCGCCTGTCTTCCAGACGAGTTTTTTCTCAAACGGTACCCCTTTCAGGTCGGCCGTAATCTTCGCCATCCACTCTTCAGTAGATACGGGAGCGAATTCTGAGAAAAGTTTTTCTTTTAGTTCTGCCATAATATTAGTTATTTTATAAAACGTATTATTTAGTAATGTCCAATATATCCTGTTCAATTACAGGTCGCAAAGGTAGAATAAATAAACAGGAAGAACAACGAAAAATAAATGAAATCACTCCCAATTTTAACGCCTTTTAGTGCTACACTGCTATCTTTAGTTTACAAAATGACAGAGAACGCAAAAATATTCCGCAAAAAAAACAATTCAATTATTTGACAGATCAAAATTATCACTAATTTTGTCCCGTCGTTCAACGACATGCAAGACTATACAACGGTGCATTCGTCTAGTGGTCTAGGACGCCGCCCTCTCACGGCGGAAACTCGGGTTCGACCCCCGGACGCACTACAAAAAAAAGAGGATACTTCTTTATTGAAATATCCTCTTTTCATATTTATCAATTTGATTTAATCTCCACGAGGTTTGCTAAATACAGAAGCAAGCCATAACACAATCACAGCACCAATCGTAGCAGTAATCAAGCTCCCTATCAATCCGATAGCTGAAATTCCAAACATGCTGAATACCCAGCCACCTACAACTCCTCCGATTATTCCTAAAAGCAAGTTTATTACTAATCCGAAACCACCGCCACGCATGATCTTACCGGCCAGATAGCCGGCAACAATCCCAATCAATATATACCAAATAAAACTCATATCTTTTAATTTAATAGTTCTTTATAAAAAACAATTCTTATCCCGATTAGTTGCCCCAAATCCCGATATTTAATGAACAGGCAGCAACTATTTAGCCATTTCATCCCGACAAATTAATTGGATCACAGCTGTGATCTATATAAATCACGTTTGTGATCTGATCGGATCACCCGTGTGATCTATATGAATCACAGCCGTGATCCGATTAGTTCTTCCCGATGACATCAATAAATATATCCATACTTTTACAATCATACAATAGGCAAAAAGAAAAAGATTCATCATATTTGTAGAACAAAATGACTTAATTCGGCTATTATGAAAAGTAAAAAAACTGTCTTTCTTACCGGTGCTACCGGCACTATGGGTAAAGCAGGACTGGAAGAACTGTCCAAAAGAACCGACCGTTTCAACATTACTCTATTAGCGCGGCCAAGCAAGATAAACAAACAAAAACTGGCGGCGTATGAAAACAAAGAAGGTATCCGTATTGTATGGGGAGATTTGACTAATTACGATGATATTCTCAATGGCGTAACCAGCGCGGATTATGTTTTACACGTAGGAGGAATGGTTTCTCCCGCCGCGGATTACTATCCGAAGCAAACCCGGAAAGTAAATGTTACTGCGGCCGAATATATTGTCCGGGCAGTGAAGGCTCAGCCAAATGCGGACCGGATAAAAGTCGTTTATATTGGTTCTGTTGCACAAACAGGACATCGAAACGCCCCAATTCATTGGGGACGAACCGGCGATCCTATCTGCGCCAGCATATACGACCATTACGCCGTATCGAAAGCCATAGCGGAACGTATATTTGTTGAATCGGGCATCAAGCATTGGGCTTGCCTCCGTCAGACGGGTATCCTTTGCCCCGAACTATTATACAAAGGCTCCGATCCTATCACGTTTCATGTACCTATAGACGGTGTGCTGGAGTGGGCTACAGCCGAGGATTCGGGACGTTTGCTGGCAAATGTGTGTGAAGAAAATGTACCGGATCAATTCTGGAACCGTTTTTATAATATCAGCAGCGGCCCGTCTTTCCGGCTTACCAATTATGAATTTGAATGCAAACTATTAAAGGCGCTCTCGTGTCCGGCTCCTGAAAAAATATTTGAACCTAATTGGTTTGCTTTGCGAAACTTCCACGGACAATGGTACACCGATTCCGATTTGTTGGAAAATTATCTTCATTTCCGCAGTAATCAATCATGCGATGATTATTTCCAGTGGATGGCAAAACAAGTTCCCTGGTATTTCCATCTGTCTAAAATCACGCCGGCATTCATTATTAAAACAATGATGAAAACAATCGCATCCAAAGAAGGATTGGGCACTCTGAACTGGATAAAAACCAATAATAAAAATCGTATTTCCGCCTATTTCGGGTCATACGAAGCATGGAAAGCTATTCCCGGCTGGGACAAGGTAGACAAGCAACGTCCGTCCGAATCACCTGTATTGCTGAATCACGGATATGATGAAACAAAGCCAAAAGAGGTACTGGACATCGAAGACATGAAACAGGCAGCCGAGTTTCGTGGAGGCAAGTGTATTTCAACAACGATGAATAAAGGCGACCTTTCTACACCTTTAGAGTGGGAATGTCAGTTCGGCCATCGGTTCAAGGCTTCACCCAATTTAATTTTGCTGGGAGGACATTGGTGTCCGGAATGCTTGCCTTTACCTTGGAATTACGATGAAATAGCGAAAGGAAACCCTTTCTTTGCCCAAGTATGGCATGCGTCTCATCATAAAGATGAGCATAATGTTTATGATGAATCTATTTTTGAAGGAATGGAGTAAAAGCCTAAAATCCCAACGGGAAATAGGTCTTTGAATCATTGTTATCAAATAAAAAAAGCGACCTGGTAATAAGTCGCTTTTTTATTTGATATAAATTGAATTAATATCTTCTTCCACCACCACGATTTCCACCGCCGTAGCCTCCACGGTTGCCACCATAGCCACCACCGCGATTGCCGCCACGATCTTCTCTAGGGCGTGCTTCTGTTACATTAATTATTTTTTCATCATAAGTAGCCTGGTTTAATTCTTCGATTGCTTTCCTGGCCATTTCGTCATCCTTCAATTCTACGAAACCAAAACCTCTTGAACGGCCGGTTTCTCTATCTGTGATAACTTTTGCTGAAAGGATTTCTCCGTAGTCTGCAAACAACTCGTTTAAGTCAGCGTCTGTGACGTTGTAACTCAAATTTGAAATGTAAAGATTCATTTATAAAAACTTATTTAGTTAATTGTTAATTGAGGGATGAAAGAAAAATAATTGAATGGATGTACTTAACAAATCAAAGTTGTGAGCAAAACTTCAAATACAAGTTTAAATCAATCTCAATATGCCGCAAATGTAAGGTTTAATTCGACACCACCATGATTTATACCCATCTTTTTCAAACTAATATTTCTAAAAAACGTTTATAAAGGAAGCGGGGGTTATTTCGGCAAAGAATTTACATTGACGTTAAATTCACAAAAATCTTTTACTCGGAAGCTATAAAAGGCAACAAGGGTTAACAATTGGGTGATATCTTTTAAAACACGCTAAAAATTCACCTGAAATATATCATTTCAGTCTTGATTTGTGTTCTACTATTACACGTACCATAACATAAAACATAATATTATCATGACAAAAGGATCTATCGGTTTGAATGCAGGAGCCGTCTGGAATCTACTATCAGATGGCGACCGCTGGAGTTTTGAGACGTTGAAGAGAAGAACATTCCTATCAGATGCAGAACTTTGGTCTGCAATCGGTTGGTTGGCAAGAGAAAACAAAATCGAAATCGACACGTCAAGCAGTAAACTAATTTTCTGCCCCGGAACTAACTTTTATTTCTAAGTAAAGTATGTGCAATCTAAAGCAAGGGAATAATGTTTCCTTGCTTTGGATTTTATTTATTTCACAAGCAACTGCTCAACAACGGCACTATCACCATCATTCGGAGCAGGTTGTAATCCCAACAGGCGTGCAATTAATAAATATAGATTTACATTGGCCATAACAGGAATCTCTGTATGTTTCTTAAATGAAGGACCGGCTGCATAAAATATAGCCTCCATTTCAGGCGTATAATTATCAAATCCATGAGTAGCCGTTTTATAAGGAGTGATTTTACCTTTCCTGAAATGCAAGTATGTCCCTATATCCGGCACAACAACCAAATCTCCGATGCGAGGATTTGATCCATATACATATTTAACTGGAATCTCATTCTTTTTCCAAACTGTAATATGAGGTACGCGTTTCAATATGGCATAAGCACTGTCCAAATATGTTTTCTTAGGATAAAGCAATGTAGGAACTCCATCAAACACATAGTCGAAACTATCGATAGGCAGATAATCTATCAGGTTTACATATTTATCAGGATAGCAGGTAGCCATACCATGGTCTGAAACTACAAGAAAATCTATCTTATCGAATATATCCAGTTTACGTGCTTCCGTAAAAAAATGATTCAACACTCCATCCAGTTCTTCTACTTTCGCCAAAGTCGCAGACGAATCCGGAGTACATTTATGTCCTATTCCGTCAGGTTCTTCTATGTACCACATAATTAAATGAGGACGAATATCTTCCGGAAGTTTCAGCCAGGAAACAACAGAATCCGCACGGGCCGTATAAGAAACCGATTTATCAAATGTCTTCGAGATTGAAAGATTCTTACCGTCTACAAGAACTTCACTGCCGACCCAATAAAAAGCGGCCGCATGAACTCCTTGCTTTTCCGCTGTCCTCCAAATAGGCTCTCCCCCGTAAAACCGGTGATCAAGACATCCCATCCGGTAAATGCTATCTAATTCGGAATCATAAAAGAAATTATTCACCAAGCCATGATGATCTGGATGCAGTCCCGTAGCCATAGAATAATGATTAGGAAACGTTACGCTGGGAAAACAAGGACGGAAAGCTGAACGTATTCCCACATTTGCCAATGAATCCAATGTAGGCGTATTAGCCCGGGCAGGATAATCCGAACGGAAACCATCCATAGAAAGAACTACCACATAACGATCGGTAGAAGGAGGCGTTGGTTTACAGGCAATAAATGCCAAAACAAATAAGCATGCAACAAATAAGCATACTATATTATAAAGGTAAAAGCGTTTCATAAATTGTTTTATTGTTTATGGCTGCAAAGATAAAATTAAAAAAGATTCGGGCTGCGTTAAATAAATAAAACCAAAGCTCGAGGTCTACATAATCAAGTGCTATATGCAATAAAAAAACTATAAATAACAACAGTTTTAAAAGAATTGTATTAATAAAGAAACAAGAATATAGCATCTATTTAAAAAACAAAACTTAACTTTGTGGCTGATTTATTAATTAAACAAATCATATTATGCGTAAACATTTACAAGCTCTGTTCCTATTGACGGTATTGAGTTTCTTGTTCACCATCCCTGCAGTGGCTCAGGTGACGACTGCCAGTATCAGCGGAAAAGTTGTGTATGAAGATGAACCGGTTATCGGTGCAACTATTGTTGCAATTCACGAGCCTTCAGGTACACGCTACGGAACCGTTACAAACGTAGACGGACGTTATAACCTTCCGAATATGCGTGCCGGCGGCCCTTACAAAGTTGATATTTCCTATATCGGATATCAACCGATGTCTTATACAAACATCGCACTAAACCTGGGAGATAATTATGTACTGAATGTTTCCCTGAAAGAATCTTCCGAACTTTTGGAAGAAGTTGTGGTTATCGGCTCCAATAACAGTAACATGAAAAGTGACCGTGCTGGAGCTATTACAAGCATCAACCGTGAAGGTATTGAAGCTATTCCTACCATCAGCCGCAGCATGAACGACATCATGCGCTTATCACCGCAATCGTCTACAACGACAAACGGTTTTGCCGTAGGTGGCGGTAACTATCGCCAGTCTTACGTTACCGTAGACGGTGCTGCATTCAACAATGCATTCGGTATCGGCCAGAATTTACCGGCAAACGGTTCCCCTATTTCTCTCGATGCTTTAGAGCAAATTACAGTATCTGTTACTCCGTATGACGTTCGCCAGAGTGGATTTACAGGAGGTTCTATCAATGCTGTTACCCGTTCGGGTGGTAACGATTTCAAAGCTACCGCTTATACGTATTTGAATAATCAGAGCTTGAAAGGTGTTCATGTAGATGATTATACATTGGAACGTTCAAAAGCACAGTATTACACATACGGTGCAAGTATCGGAGGAGCTATTCTGAAAGACAAATTGTTCTATTTCGTCAACGGTGAATATGAAGACAACGTAACAGCAGGCCCACTCTCTCGTCCTCGTGAAAACGAAAGTGCAGACTGGGGCGAAAACAATATTAACCGTCCAACCGTAAGTGATATGGACATGATGAGCAAATACATGGCCGACAAATACGGTTACAGCACAGGACGTTATTCCGGATATGATTTAAAAACTCCTTCTTATCGCATTATGGCCCGCTTGGACTGGAACATAAACGATAATAATAAAATCAACTTCCGTTTCTCTAAGACACACACAAAAGATTCCAATGCTCCTTCCTCTTCTACCAGTCCTATGAGCGTTAACGATATTTATCCGGGACATGGTAACAGCGGCGGAAGAACGTCTAAATATTCTATGACTTACGAGAACTCACGTTACTATCAGATCCGTGATTTCATGAGTTTGGCTACCGAATTGAATTCTCGTTTTATGGACGGAAGAATGAACAACATGGTACGTTTAACCTATTCATATCAGGATGAACCTCGTGAAACAGATGGAGGTTTCTTCCCGACTGTAGATATCTTGAAAGACGGAGATGTATACGCTTCATTCGGTCCTGATCCGTTCACATACGGCAACCTTCGTAGAACAAAGACATTCGTTGCTACAGATGAATTAAGCTACTCAACGGGCATTCACAGCATGTTGGGAGGTGTACAATTTGAATTCGACCATTCTGAAAACGGATTCATGCCGGCAGGTTCGGGTTATTACGTATTCTCATCATGGGATGATTTCGCAAATAACAAGAAGCCAGCAGCCTTTGCAATCACACATCCGAATAATAGCAGCTTGAAGCAAGAAAATGCTGCATTCAACTATGAGCAGCTTTCTCTTTACTATCAGGATGAAATGGCTTTCTCCGAAAACTTTAAGTTAACAGCCGGTTTGCGTTTGGAATTGCCGATCTATCCGGCACTAAAGGATAATTTCAACAAAGAGTTTGCAAGCTTACTGTTCCATGGCAAACATTACTCTACGGATCAGATGCCTAAAACAACTATTAATATGTCTCCGCGCGTAGGTTTCAACTGGGACTTAACCGGAGAACGTAAATACGTTCTCCGCGGCGGTATGGGACTCTATACCGGACGTATTCCATTCGTATGGATCGTTTCTGCCGTTGGTAACTCCAATGTAGGACAATATCAGATGTTTACTTACAAATCCGAAGATGCTCCTTATTTCCATGCGGATATGAACGGTATCTTGAATGAGATGTACAATGGTAAATTTGAACCTCAAGAATTAGTTGCGCCTCAGTCTCCTACAATCATGACAGACGATCTGAAGATGCCATCTACATTCAAAACATCTTTGGCATTCGATGCCAAGTTACCGGGTGATATTGGTTTCACAGTAGAAGGTATCTACAACCGTGATATCAATCCTATTGTCGTAACAAACGCAGGTTTGAACGACCCAAGTGAAATAAAACTTTCTCCGAACGATACGCGTTTATACTATAATAATGGTTACACAGCTGTTAACGGTGAAGGCCGCGGCGTTACTCCGTATGTAATAGAAAACGGAGGCGGCAAAGCTTATTACTATTCTATCACAAGCCAATTGAGCAAACGCTTCAACTTTGGTCTTGATTTGTCATTCGCTTATACATATTCGCATGCCAAATCATATAGCGACGGTATTGGTGACCAGGTTACTTCTGCATGGAAGACAAATACGAACAGTATAAACGGTTCCAACGCTCACGAAATAGGTTATGCCAGCTATGTAGCACCAAGCCGTATCATTGCTTCTGTAGGTTATCGCAAAGAATATGGAAAGAACTTTGCTTCTGCCGTATCTTTGATTTATGAAGGAAGCCAGATAGGTTATGCCGGCGGTTATTCTTATTCCCGCTTTGGTTATACATACAGCAACAACCCGCTGAATGACGGTGGCGCTAATCCTTTGATGTATATCCCTGCTTCTAAGGATGAATTGAAGTTTGCCGATATAATTGACAGTAAAACCGGAAAAGTTACTTATTCAAAAGAAGATCAAGCTAACGATTTCTGGGCATACGTAAATCAAGATAAATATTTAAGCAAACACAAAGGCGAATATGCCGACCGCAACGGAGCTATCATGCCTTGGCATCATCAGTTTGACTTCAAGTTCATGCAAGATTTCTATATAAAGACGGGTAGCAAACGCAATACAATTCAAGTGGGTGTTGACATCAAAAACTTAGGGAACTTATTGAACAACAAATGGGGATTGTATAAGCAAACAACTACCAATGCTAACTCTCCTCTGAAAGTGAATGTTAGCAAGTCTGGTGAAGTTACCTATAACATGAATATGAGTGGTAGCCAAAAGTTGACTGAAACATTTATGAATTATCAGGGTTTTGCATCTACCTCTTCTGTACAGTTCAGCGTTCGCTATATCTTCAATTAATAGATAATAGCAAAATACATATAAATGAGGTTGCTTCTTATTAGGAGCAACCTCATTTTATTTTATCCCCCAAGTGCACACATTTTAGCTACGGATACTGCACATAATAGCTTTTTCACCCAGGTAAGCAAGCTTTTCGAGCAAGGTAACAATGGTTAGCCAGCAAGGTAGAAAAGCTTAGCCAGCCCGGTAAACAAGAGATTTACAAAGCTCTTTTACCATAAACAGATATAAGGATAGAGATAAAAGGGAAGCAGGATATTAAGAGTTATCCCTTAACTCATCGGCTATGTCACGATGATTCTGTGCACTTTCTTCATCTCCCAAAGCAGCATAACACTCGGCCAGATAATCGTGTGCATAAGCATGTTTGGGTTTCAAATCCACAGCTTTCAACAAATCGGAAACAGCTTCTTCATAATATTTTAAACGCAATAAACATTTCCCCCTATTATAACGGGCTTTAAAAGAACCGGGGTTCAACTTCACTGCTTTATTCAAACAAACCTGAGCTTCATAATCTTCCCCCTGGTCCATAAGGGTGACCCCTTTTCGCACCCAGGCATCCACATAATAAGGATCCAGCTTCAAAGCTTTATCAAAGTTACGTATTGCAGCATTGGCATCTTTGGCTTTCGTTATACATTCGTTGCCCATCAGATAATATTCGTGGGCATATTCTTTCTGGATTTCACGCATCGCGTGTATATCTTCACGTAAAGCCTTTATCTGTTCCTTCTGTGAATCGAGACGTTGTAGTTTCAAACGTATCAGCCGCTGGACGGAAGGATTATCCAATTCATTCCGTTTCTTTATCGCCGCAGAGAAAGCCTCTACGGACTCTTTCATATTTCCATTGTTAAAACCATGGGCGGCCTTAGCATATAATAACTCGGCTTCACTCTCGCACAAACTCTTTTCTATTAATTGCCGGTCGTTAAACACCTGGCTGAACTCGACGATTTCCTTCCGTACAAAAATATCATTAGACGAAATCTTACTCTTCAATACCAGCCCGTCCAAAGATGTGCATCTACTCAAAGCAACATACGTTTGTCCGCCGGCAAATACGCCTCCTGTCAAATCTACAACTACCCGCGAGAAGGTCAATCCCTGGCTTTTATGTACGGTAATAGCCCAGGCCAGACGAATAGGAAGTTGTTCAAACGTACCTACAATCTCCTCCTCTATTCGTTTTTCCTTCTCATTATATTTGTACTTGTAGTTGCGCCATGATGTAGGTTCTACCAAGTATTCCACCCCGCTTTCAAGTAAAACATATACGTTACCGTTTTCGTCAATGCCCGATATCATACCTATCGTGCCATTCACCCAGCGGCGTTCGTGATCGTTATCAATAAATATTACTTGAGCCTGCTCCTTAATTGACAAGTTTAGTTGCGTAGGAAGAGAAGATTCGGGAAAGTCGCCATCTATCTTTCCTTCCGAAACAAACTCCTCTCCGGGAAGCTCCGCCAGTTTCTTTTCATTTATATAATCCACCTGATCCCTGCGGGTTGCCAGGGTAATATACATGTCATCATTCTCCGGTTCAAATGAAGGGAAATAACGGGCATTCAGAGTATCCAGCTCCTGCTTTCGGGCGGCATTATTACGAATACGATCCAATATATTGATAAAGACAGGGTCTGTCTGGCGGTACACTTTTTGAAGTTCTATCGGCACCAGGTTGATAGATTTAAAAACATGGGCTGAGAAGAAAAAAGGACTGGCGTAAAACAGGCTCAGTATTTCTTTCTGGTCAGAAGGAACAACCGGTTCCAATTGGAACACATCCCCTACGAATAAAAGTTGTTTCCCTCCGAACGGCAGACGCATGTTCCCTGAAAAAACACGCAATATTCTGTCTACGCAGTCAATAATATCCGCTCTCACCATTGAAATTTCATCAATAATTATCAGCTCAACCTCGGATATAATTTTGCGATGTTCTTTCCTGTATTTAAAAAACTCAAATATCCGCCCGCCTTTTAGACTTAAGTCCGGGTCATCGGGCAGCATCGGACGGAATGGCAACTTGAAGAATGAATGCAACGTTACACCACCGGCATTAATAGCAGCAATACCAGTAGGAGCTAACACAACATATTTCTTTTTAGTATGCGCGCAGATATATTTAAGGAATGTAGATTTACCTGTTCCGGCCTTTCCTGTCAGGAAAACAGACTGGCGCGTATGGGTAATCAGTTGCAGTGCATCCTGAAACTCTTTATTATTAGTATCTAATTGAAATTCCAACCACTTAAATTTTGAGTAGACAAAACTATAGAATATTTTATATATCTGCCTACAAAAAGTTCATAATTTATTTGCATAAGTTCATAATAATGCTTTGATTTGTGATATCAAAATAATATCAAAATAAATCATCATGAAGACACAAGAAAAAAGTTTCGACGGTATTAAGATGTCTGGATTTATGGCACTTTTCCTCCTTTTGATCTTAGCAGGATCAGCCATATTCCTATTGTCTTTGTCACAATCATGGAGTGAAGTTGCCGGTATACTCTGCGGAATATGTGCAATTATCATGCTTCGCGGATTTATGATTATCGAACCGAATAATTCCCGTGTATTAACCTTCTTTGGTAGATATGTGGGAACAGTGCTGACAAATGGTTTCTATTGGGTAAATCCCTTTTTCCAGAAATCAAAAGTAACTTTGCGTATTCTGAATCTGGATATCGAGCCGATTAAGGTAAACGATAAGGTTGGAAATCCTGTCATGATTGGAGCAGTAGTTGTATGGAGAATCAAAGACACTTACAAAGCCTCTTTTGATATTTCCGGAAGCATACGTGAGTTTGTCCAGATACAGAGCGATGCCGCCCTTCGCCAGGTAGCAGGTATGTATGCCTACGATACGAACGAGACAACAGACAAAGTAACACTCCGTTCCGATGAAAGCGGAGAGGTAACAAAACGACTGGAAACAGAATTAAACAGCCGGTTGGACATTGCAGGAATCGAGATTGTAGAAGCACGCATAAATTACCTGGCATACGCATCCGAAATTGCCAGTGTAATGTTACGCCGCCAACAGGCTGATGCGATTATTGCCGCCCGGGAGCGTATCGTAGAAGGGGCTGTCAGCATGGTTCATCTGGCTTTGGAGAAACTAAAGAAAGATGATGTTGTAGAATTGGATGAAGAGCGAAAAGCTGCTATGGTAAGTAATTTATTAGTCGTTCTTTGTGCCGACGAATCTGCACAACCAGTAGTAAACACAGGCACTTTATACCAATAATTAATAGTAGTATCCAATATGGCTAAAAAGGAAAACGGGAATGCAACCAAAAACTTCATACTGCGTATAGATGCAGAAATGATGGAGGCTATAGAAGCCTGGGCTGCAGATGAGTTCCGCAGTACTAACGGTCAAATACAATATATTTTGGATCAAGCCTTGCGGAAAGCCGGTCGACTTAAAAAAAAACGAAAATCAGAATCCGGTGAAGGTAATAAAGAGTAGAATACTAAATTGCTTGGTTGGGAATCAACGGCTGATAAACAACCAGGCATCTTTAAATTTATCATTTTTGCGTAAGTTGTCCATATAACTTTCAGCCTGTTTACGGTTATCATACTTATTAGCATAAATACGATACTTTCCATCACGCAGAATTTTGTTCACACCCTTACATTCATTCCGTACACCGGCAATGTATTCGTTAGCCTGGCTTTCCGAAGGAAAACTGGCTATTATTATATGATACATTTTTTTACCTTCTTCGCTCTTTATTGCTGTACTGGCAGCTTTATTAGGTTTAGGAGCAACTGATAATGCCGGTTGTTTCTTTACTTCCTTTGTAACAGAAGGGGTAGAAACAGGAACGCTAGCATCATTTTCTTTCTTTAAATTGCTCGTAACTTCTATTGAAGTACTTGCAGGAGCGGGAGCTTCAAGTGTTCTATGAATAACCATTTCGGTGGGCACGAAACTAGCTCTATAGGCCGACTGGTTTACATCTTTCACAGGAGTAGAAACAAGCAGGAACAGAGCAACTGCTGCAGCGGAAGCAGCAACCACACGAATCAGTTTACGGTTAACCGGAATATACAAAGTATCCTTTGTCCCTTTCTGTTTTGTAACAGACAATTCTTTTTCTTGCATACATGAATCAAGCGTTGGAAAACAGAAAGAAAATAAACCAAATGAAGCAGCACTGAACAGTGTCGAATCTGACGGATGAAAAACGATCTGCCCTTCATCCTCTACCGAAAAAGAGCCGATATTGCCTAGTGATATGTTTTTATGCTTTTGCAGAGTTTCTTTTAAATCGGTAATGTCTTCCTCCAACATATAAAAGGCTTTCTTATAATCCACATCGTATATCTGCATATAAGATTCCGTAAGCAAACCATCATTATGTTGCAATGTCGTATTAAAAACAATCTCTTTGCGGGAAGGATAAAACAGGTGCTCTTCTGCCTGATACTTAGCAGGAATAGATTGAAGGACAAAGCCTCCAAACTTCGGCACGATGACACAATCGTGTACCAATAACAGATGTTCAATATGTGTTACTATCCTAAGCATAATACAAAGATATATATTAATTCACAAAACTTCCAAAGAAAAGTATCACTTTATTACCCAGCGGTTCAAATTAGTATTAGGAGTAACCAATACAAATTTATAAAAACCGGAAGCCGGCAGCATGGATAAATCCACCGTATATTCTTTTTGTCCGGACGAAACCGTAGCAATTTTAATCCATTTGTCCTCTTTACCTTCTTTAAATGTATTTGTAGAAGCAGCGTAAATTGTTACCGGAGCTTCT
The DNA here is from genome assembly GCF_900186615.1 of Parabacteroides bouchesdurhonensis. GTDB lineage: Bacteria > Bacteroidota > Bacteroidia > Bacteroidales > Tannerellaceae > Parabacteroides > Parabacteroides bouchesdurhonensis. The sequence goes on along the minus strand of NZ_LT896588.1, from coordinate 2,002,213 downwards.
TCCGAATAGCATTTCCACGTAAGCAACACTGTATTATCATAAGGTAAAGTACGCAGATCATAAATATCAACCTTGCCTGTAAATGGCATACCATCCTGTTCCCATCTTATTGCTTGAGGGATTTCAAACTCCATAAAACGGCAAATAGAAGGAGCGATGTCCGTTATAGATAAATACGGAGGATTGAAATGCTCATTGACCGCAATATTAGTTGCTATCCAGGTGGTACGTTCCCTTTCCGATTGTTTTCCATGACCATGTCCGTTCTCTTCCCTTCCATGATCAGTAGTAACAACAATCATCCATTCTTCGTCAAAGTTAGCTTCCCTGTACTTTACTGCTTCCCAAACACGAGCGATCTGTTTGTCCGCTTTATACACATAGTCATCAAAATAGGCGCCATTACCTTCCAAATGTCCGGCATCATCTGTATACCATAAATATACCCAACTCAAGTCGGGAGCATCTTCACGGATGCCTTTGGCGGCTTTTTCAGATACTAATTCGTCTATCTTATATATATGCAAATCTTTAGGTTCTTGTGGGAAGCGGGTAGTATCCAATTCGTAACCATCAGCAACATAATCTATTTTAAGATGATTCGTTTCAGGTTTGCCCTCCCCTATCAAAACTGTCCGGTTATCCGTCCAACTCGAATAAACAGCCGTTTTATAATCTTTGGCCTGTTCTTTTGCTATCCGGAAGATAGTCCAATAATTATAATTAGGTTTCAGGTTATCATTTCCTCCTACGTTATGCTTGTTCAGCCAGGTAGATGTTAGCAAATTGGTATAACCTATTGCCGAAATAGTAGGAGTTTCAGAATATGCGCCTACTTCTCCACCTGTATAAGCACGACTGTAAGCACCATGTGACGCAATATCGAAAATAGCCGGAGTATGCAAACGTTCTATCTGATCTGCAGGAATTCCATCAACAATTATATAAACAGCTTTCTTTGTCTTGGCATCCACATTCAAACAGGATAAAACCAATAGTAAAAGACAATAGATGTACTTCATAATATTATTTAGATTTAAAGTAAATAGCAAATAGGTTGCTAAAGTAAGAAAACATCCGGATTCTTGTACAGTTTTAACGCACAATTTAATTTTCCGGTAAGAGTAATTGAAGATCGGATATGTTTATGTAAGTTTGTACCACCATAACAAAAGAACATGTATTGGATAACTCAAGCGATTAATACGTCTAAAGCAATACCTTTTCTCAGTGGATGGTTGGCAGACCGTTTATTGGGAGATCCGGAAGGATGGTTTCATCCGGTCATTGTCTTTGGCAAGATTATTTCAACAGGTGAAAAATCACTGAATAAAGGAAATAACCGTTTCCTGAAAGGAAGCCTTTTCTCCATCACGCTTATTGTAATAACTTTCTACGTCTGTGAAGCGATACTTCAATTAGCAAATCGAATAGATTCCTCTATTTATACTATCTTTACCGGTATTGGCGTCTTTTATTGCCTGGCAGGAAAAACTCTTATCCGTGAAGTAAAAGCCGTATTTGAAGCTGTTGACAGAAGTACGGAAGAAGGCAGAAGGCAAGTAAGCCGTATTGTTGGACGCGACACAACAAATCTTTCTCCACAGGAGATAAGGGCTGCCGCATTAGAGACATTAGCTGAAAATCTGAGTGATGGTGTAATTGCTCCCATGTTCTGGTTTGCTATTTTAGGATTGCCTGGAATGCTGGCTTATAAGATGGTGAATACGCTGGATTCTATGATAGGATACAAGAACGAGCGTTATCGGGAATTTGGATGTGCTGCCGCAAAGCTGGATGACGTGGCTAATTATATACCGGCACGCTTAACTGCCTGCTTAATGCTTGCCGTTTCCGGCAATTGGGATAAAAGAAGTTTTGTACGGCAATATGGGCCAATGCATGCCAGTCCGAATTCCGGTTATCCGGAAGCAGCTCTAGCCGCTATACTGAATTGTCGTTTCGGAGGAACTCATGACTACTTTGGCAAACCTGTGGAAAAGCCGTATATTGGGACAAATGAACGTTCTTTCACGACAGAAGACATGTTACTGGCCATCCGGATAAACAGCAATGTGGAATTAATAACAGGTATTATCGTTACAATTATTTTATTATTTATATAGGATGAGACACATTATATTGGTAACTGGCGGACAACGCTCCGGTAAAAGCGGATATGCGCAACGGCTTGCTTTATCTTTATCAGGCAATCCGGTATATCTTGCTACTTCCAGGATATGGGATGATGAATACCGTAAAAGGGTTGAAAGACACCAACGCGAACGAGGCCCGGAATGGACCAATATAGAAGAGGAAAAGCAATTAAGCAAGCATAATCTGGAAGGTAGAGTCGTTGTAATAGACTGTGTAACATTATGGGGAACTAACTTCTTTTTCGATAATAAGAGTGATGTTGAACTTTCTCTGACCGAAGCCAAAAATGAATTTGACAAGCTGATCCTGCAAAATGCCTACTTTATCTTCGTAACAAACGAACTGGGTATGGGAGAGGTATCGGCAGATGAATTGCAACGAAAATTTACAGATTTACAAGGTTGGTTAAACCAGTATATTGCATCTAAAGCCGATGAAGTTGTAATGATGGTTAGCGGTATACCTGTAAAAATTAAAAGTAGTAACTAAGTATATATAGCAATGATAACATTCCATATTGAAAAACCGGACAATGCTCTTGCTCCTGCATTAGAAGAGAAAATAAACAGCCTCACTAAACCCAAAGGTTCATTGGGTAGATTAGAAGAGTTAGCCATTCAAATAGGTCTTATTCAACAGACTTTAAATCCAACTCTTTCACATCCTATAAATGTAATTTACGCATCCGACCACGGTATAGCAGATGAAGGAGTAAGCCAATCTCCCAAAGAAGTAACTAGGCAAGTGGTCTATAATTTTCTGAATGGAGGAGCCGGTATATGCTATCTGGCACGGCAACACGGATTCGAAATAAAGATTGTAGACGGTGGCGTGGATTTTGAATTTCCAACTATCCCTGAGCTTATTAATAAGAAAATCAGAAAAAACGGTACGCGAAATTTCCTTCATGAAGCAGCAATGACTCAGGAAGAGATGGAATTGGCCTTGCAATATGGAGCGGATGTTGTGACTGATTGTTACAAAGAAGGCTGCAATATTATAAGTTTCGGTGAAATGGGAATAGGTAATACGTCTGCATCCAGTATGTGGATGACCTGCCTGACCAAAATTCCGCTAATAGATTGTGTCGGTGCCGGAAGCGGACTTAACTCGGAAGGCATAAAACATAAGTATAATGTATTGAAAGCCTCTCTGGACAACTACAGAGGAGACGGCAGTACTTTAGACATTATGCGTTACTTCGGAGGGTATGAAATGGTAATGGCCGTAGGAGGAATGTTACGTGCGGCCGAATTGAAAATGATTATCCTGATAGATGGATTTATAATGACGAATTGCGTATTGGTTGCTTCTCGTTTATATCCTGAAATACTCCCATACTGTATATTCGGACATTGTGGGGATGAAGCCGGGCATAAACGCGTACTGGATATTCTGGGAGCAAACCCATTACTGAACCTTGGTCTGCGTCTTGGAGAAGGAACAGGTGCCGTATGTGCTTACCCGATAGTTGACTCGGCTATCCGGATGATCAACGAAATGCATACTTTTGAACAAGAAGCTATCACCAAATATTTTTAGTATGTTACGGGGTTTAGCAGCATTCATATTTTTCACCCGCCTGCCTTTTTGGAAACTGGCAGAAGTTCCGGCCCAGTATTTCAAGAACATAGTAACTTACTGGGCATTGGTCGGGTGGTTTACGGCAGGAATATCCGTACTTGTTCTATATGCCAGTTCTTTACTGTTTTCTGCAAGTATAGCCGTTTTACTGGCTATGGTTTCCCGCCTTCTTATTACAGGATGTCTCCATGAAGATGGGTTAGCCGATTTTTTTGATGGTTTTGGAGGAGGGACAAACAGGGAACGTATCCTGGCAATCATGAAAGATTCATTTATTGGCAGCTATGGAGTAATAGGACTTATATTTTACTTTGGATTGTATTATGCATTACTGTCCAGCTTGCCTATTGAACTGGCGGGATGTGCTATTTTAGCAGGAGATCCTTATTCCAAAGGAGTCTCCAGCATGATAATAAATCGCTTACCTTATGCAAGAAAAGAAGAGGAAGCTAAAAATAAAACAATTTACAGCCGGATGTCCGGAACGGAATGTGCATTATGTATAACATGCAGCCTGCTTCCTCTTTTCTGGCTACCCGCTCCTACTTATTTATTTGCGGCAATATTTCCAATCATTACCTGGTACTTACTCACTTCTCTTATGAACAAGAAAATACAAGGTTATACAGGCGATTGTTGTGGGGCCACTTTTTTACTTTGTGAATTGAGCTTTTATTTAGGAGTCGTTGTTATATATAATATATAAAGAACTATCTACTATGGAGATTTATTTCATAAGACATACTTCTGTTGATGTTCCGGCAGGATATGCATATGGGCAAACAGATGTTCCACTCCGTTCTTCTTTCCAGACAGAAGCGGAGATCGTAAAAAACAATCTGCAAAATATTTCCTTTGATAAGGTTTGGTGTAGTCCACTTAGTAGATGTGTTAAATTAGCAGACTATTGTGGTTATCCGGATGCGGAACGAGATGAGAGGGTGAAAGAATTGAATTTTGGCGAATGGGAAATGAAATCATGGGAAGACATTTCTACTGATCCACGTTCACAAAACTGGTTCAATGATTGGCTAAACGTCCGTATTCCTAGCGGAGAATCTTTTAAAGACCAATATATACGCGTATCTGCATTTATTGAAGAACTAAAGGAGAGCGGACTGGAGCGTGTATGTGTCTTTGCTCATGGAGGCGTATTAACCTGTGCAAGAGTTTACGCAGGAGAATATGATATAACAGATGCTTTCAAAAATATTCCGAGTTATGGAGAGATTATAAAACTTACTTTTTAAGATATCTCTTCCTATTATCGCATAAATAAAAAAAGGAACCAACCTTTCGATTGATTCCTTCTTTTCTTCGGCTGATCTCTGTCTCAGCCTTAAAAACGGCGGCTACCTACTCTTCCACTTTTACGCAGTACCATCGGCGTGACGAGGCTTAACTTCTCTGTTCGGTATGGGAAGAGGTGGATCCCTCGTGCTATAACCACCTTAATATCTTTTATTTCTTAAACACTCTGGACTATCAATAAAGTCTTTTCAGTAAAACTCCTTTCCTACAAAACTATCATCCCACTTTCCCTTCTGAAAGTCTCGGGCGATTAGTACTACTCGGCTCACACATTACTGCACTTACACCTGTAGCCTATCTACGTCGTAGTCTACAACGACCCTTCAGGGATATCTCATCTTGAGGCTGGCTTCGTACTTAGATGCTTTCAGCACTTATCCAATCCAGACTTAGATACCCGGCAGTGCACCTGGCGGTACAACCGGTAAACCAGTGGTCTGTCCAACACGGTCCTCTCGTACTAGTGTCAGAACCCCTCAAATATCCTGCGCCCACGATAGATAGAGACCGAACTGTCTCACGACGTTCTGAACCCAGCTCGCGTGCCACTTTAATGGGCGAACAGCCCAACCCTTGGGACCTTCTCCAGCCCCAGGATGTGACGAGCCGACATCGAGGTGCCAAACCATTCCGTCGATATGAGCTCTTGGGAATGATCAGCCTGTTATCCCCGGAGTACCTTTTATCCTTTGAGCGATGGCCCTTCCATACGGAACCACCGGATCACTATGCTCTAGTTTCCTACCTGATCGACTTGTCGGTCTCTCAGTCAAGCACCCTTATGCCATTACACTCTACGACCGGTTACCNCGTGTCGGGATGATATCTCTGTAAGTTCGCTCTACTTCTTTACTTTATTGATTCTGTCCATCATGTCAAAGATCTTTTCTCATTACTGAGTGTTGTGGAGAATAACGGATTCGAACCGTTGACCCTCTGCGTGCAAGGCAGATGCTCTAGCCAGCTGAGCTAATCCCCCCTCTTGGTTTGGTAGATAGTAGTTGGTAGTTAGTAGTTAGTAGACTTATCTACTTTAACTTCCTGACTACTTTTACTACTTCTCCCGGAGTGTAGTCCCAGGCAGAGTTGAACTGCCGACCTCTACATTATCAGTGTAGCGCTCTAACCAACTGAGCTATAGGACTGGCTTATCTTTTTCTTCCTGAAACTTTCTTTCCGCGGGGATACCGCGTCGAAGCTTCTGTTTTCTCTACTGGGTTGTCCAGTTTTAAGATCATATATAAATACATTACAACTAAAGCAGCACAAGTAAGGAAGTTAATACCTTCGTTACTATACTCGGTAATTCTGTGCTCCAGAAAGGAGGTGTTCCAGCCGCACCTTCCGGTACGGCTACCTTGTTACGACTTAGCCCCAGTCACCAGTTTTACCCTAGGCCGATCCTTGCGGTTACGGACTTCAGGTACCCCCGGCTCCCATGGCTTGACGGGCGGTGTGTACAAGGCCCGGGAACGTATTCACCGCGCCATGGCTGATGCGCGATTACTAGCGAATCCAGCTTCACGGAGTCGAGTTGCAGACTCCGATCCGAACTGAGACGTGGTTTGGAGATTAGCGCCCTGTCGCCAGGTGGCTGCTCTTTGTCCACGCCATTGTAACACGTGTGTCGCCCCGGATGTAAGGGCCGTGCTGATTTGACGTCATCCCAACCTTCCTCACAGCTTACGCTGGCAGTCTCACTAGAGTCCTCACCTTGATGTGTTAGTAACTAGTGATTAGGGTTGCGCTCGTTATGGCACTTAAGCCGACACCTCACGGCACGAGCTGACGACAACCATGCAGCACCTCGCAAATGGCTATTGCTAGAAAGAATGTTTCCACTCCGGTCCAAATGCGTTCAAACCCGGGTAAGGTTCCTCGCGTATCATCGAATTAAACCACATGTTCCTCCGCTTGTGCGGGCCCCCGTCAATTCCTTTGAGTTTCACCGTTGCCGGCGTACTCCCCAGGTGGATTACTTAACGCTTTCGCTGTAGAGCTTACTGTATATCGCAAACTCCTAGTAATCATCGTTTACTGCGTGGACTACCAGGGTATCTAATCCTGTTTGATACCCACGCTTTCGTGCTTCAGTGTCAGTGATGGTTTAGTATGCTGCCTTCGCAATCGGAGTTCTGCGTGATATCTATGCATTTCACCGCTACACCACGCATTCCGCATACCTCAAACATACTCAAGATAAACAGTTTCAACGGCAATTTTATGGTTGAGCCACAAACTTTCACCGCTGACTTATCTATCCACCTACGCACCCTTTAAACCCAATAAATCCGGATAACGCTCGCATCCTCCGTATTACCGCGGCTGCTGGCACGGAGTTAGCCGATGCTTATTCGTAGGGTACATACAAAACAGGACACGTCCCGCACTTTATTCCCCTATAAAAGAAGTTTACAATCCATAGAACCTTCATCCTTCACGCGACTTGGCTGGTTCAGGCTTTCGCCCATTGACCAATATTCCTCACTGCTGCCTCCCGTAGGAGTTTGGTCCGTGTCTCAGTACCAATGTGGGGGACCTTCCTCTCAGAACCCCTATCCATCGTCGGTTTGGTGGGCCGTTACCCCGCCAACTGCCTAATGGAACGCATGCCTATCTATCAGCGATGAATCTTTAACAAATATCTCCATGCGGAGCCCCTGTTTTATGCAGTATTAATCCGACTTTCGCCGGGCTATCCTACTCTGATAGGTAAGTTGCATACGCGTTACTCACCCGTGCGCCGGTCGCCGACAGTGTATTGCTACACCTCGCTGCCCCTCGACTTGCATGTGTTAAGCCTGTCGCTAGCGTTCATCCTGAGCCAGGATCAAACTCTTCGTTGTTAAATTGTTTTTATCTCTGCTCAGAATAACCTTGTTTATTGTAAGTATTGACGGTATTAATTTTTTAATACTTGTACTACTTTTTAGTTGTATGTAAATTTTTCAAAGAACGTTGTTTGCTTTCGTTTGAAAAGCGAGTGCAAAGGTAAGGACTTTTTTCTTTCACGCAAATTTTATGAACAAAATTTTGTGGAAAGTTTTTATACCTGTTTTCCACCGCACAAACCGACATATTGCTTAGATACTTCTAACCTCAGTGACCCGATACCCGGAAAACATTTCCTTCTAATACTTAAATTTAATGCCCTCTCGCTTGAATGCGGGGACAAAAGTAGTGTTCTTAAACATATACTCCAAATATTTTGACTGTTATTTTTCATATAAAAACTGGTGACACCCTTTAATATCCAATCAATCCATATGTTACATAAGAAAAAAATCTTTCATTAGTTCCTCCAAACCTATCTTTTCACCGCGATAAAAATTTAAAAGCATTCACACCTCTTTCTGCGACATATACACCATTCAAAATAAGAACAGAGCCTAATAATCCAATCATCGTAATAGTTTCATCTATTACAATAGCCGATGTTAATAATGTAACCAATGGTACTATATAAATATAATTAGTTGCGCGTATCACTCCTAATTGTTTAACTGTAGTATTCCACATTATATAACAAAGCATAGAGGCTATTAAGCCTAAAAATAACAAATTCAAGAAAACTACAGGTTGAGTCAATACCATCCATTCAGTTTTAATAGGTTTAAACCAAAACATCGGAAGCAGCGTTAGAATACCATAAAAGAAAACTTTACGAGTAATAAACAAAACCGGATAATGAGAATCCAAACGTTTCAGTATAAAACCGTAAAAAGCCCACATCAAAGCAGCAATTACAGTAAGCATATCTCCTATAGGATTTATTTTGAGGATAAAACTACCATTAAAAACCACAAGAGCAACACCTGCAAATGCCATTAAAGAACCCCAGACCAACTTACTTTGCAGTTTTTCCTTTTTATAAAAAAGAAAAGACAAGAATGCAGTTAGAATAGGAGACGTACATATAATCAATGACACATTTGATGCTAAAGTAATTCCTAATGCTGTATTTTCAGAAACAAAATACAAAGAGCCACCACATAAACCGGCAGCAACAAACAATAGTTCATCTTTAAAATTTCTAGACAAAATTTCACGAGGAGAAAAAAACCATATTCCAATATAAGCCAATGAAAAACGATATAACAAAATCTCCATCGGAGACAGTCCATAAGTAAGTAATATTTTTGTAGATACAAATGTCGTTCCCCATACAACCACAGTTACAATGGCCATTACATGATATATCCAAAGTTTTTTTGTTATATTCATTCGAATCATTGATTTTTCAGCGTAAAGATATATGATTTAACATCTATATATCATTAACACAACTTGTTTTACAAAAAAGGTATGAATAACATAAATTCAATATTCCGACAAAAATAAATCGAAAATGGCAAGGTTAAATATTTTGACCGTATAAAAAAGAATCATCGGGATGATTTTGTAATATCATCCCGATGATTCTTTTTTATACGGTTATCTTGCTATCTGGATTATTGAATAATCACTAATTTACAAAAGCAGATATCAACAATACTCATATATAATACGTTAAGATCAACCATGCAACACGAGCATCTCGGTTTCGTTTTTGTACCATTTGTAAACTTCCCATATCTATAATAGTTTTTTCTTCCAAACTATCAAATATATTGTTAATACTAAGGTTTGCTCGAAATTTTCGGTTCATTAAATACTGAGATAAACCAGCATTTATACTATAATGACTTTTTACTTTTCCTTGTGGAGTAAGTTGATCGGAAACATAAAAGCCATCAATTTGCAATTCTGTCGTTGAGGTTATATTTACATTTACGTTACCCTTTATATCCCAACAGACAAGCGATTTTTTCACATTTTCATATCCTATGAACCGACCATCTATTTCATCACGATATATATCACCAGCCAGTCCGGCTGATAAAATTCTGAAAGGGCTCCAATTTGCAGACAGATCCAGACCAACTGTTTGACTATGGCCCATATTTTCTTTTCTCCAAATTGTCTCTTCTCCTTCCTGAAAAGCTATTTCCATAATCCGGTTTGTCCGATTCCGGTAATATAGAGAAGGAAACAAACGAAAACAAGAAGATGTAAATTGATAACCGAAGTCCAAAGTATGAATAAATTCGTCTTTCAAGTCAGGATTACCTTGTAACACATGAGTAACATCACTGTTATCAATAAAAGAACTCAAATTAGCCCCTGTAGGGCGTATTACACGTTGTTGATAACTTAAAACCAACTTATTATTTTTATTCATCAGATATACAAAACGGGCACGAGGATATAGATGAAAACGGAAGTTATTATCTCTATCCATTTCTTGTTTATTAAACTCAGCTTGAACACCCATTCCGGCATTAAACATACCCCAATCCTTATCCAGAGAAGCATACAACAAGTTAATATAACGATGGAATTGATAATTGTAAGTTTTCTGCTCATTAGATATCCAATTTCCGTTTACTATATTATTTGCCTCAGTTTTATAATTTTCTTTTTTTATTCTTCCTGTATACCCAACCTTTAATGACCAATTATCAGCAAGCATCCGACTATAACCGGTACTCCAATAATAATTATGCTTTTCCTGATTGAAAAATTGATTATCTTCCGCTATGATCTTTCCGTTTTCCGGATTTTCATTTTTAAAATCATTATCTTCGTTATACGTAAAGTTATTATAGTTAAACACTGCATAGAGTGAACAGCATTCTAAAAAAATATGATTCCAGTGGGTTTCAGCAGCATAAGCCTCCTGCCGCTGATCGTTATAACGATTACGAATCACATACTTCATTTGCTCACCTTGTAAATTAAACACTTGATTATTAATACGTCCGTAACGGCTATAATCCATGAGATGATATAATCCGTGAACTGTAAATATATCATGTGGAGACAAATCATACCCTACATTTAAATCAGCTAAATGTACGTCCGGACGGGCAGCAGCATTATTGTTCATTTCTGTGCGATTTTTAGAAGTAGTAGTTGATTTACTAAAACTACGTTCTCGATACTCCCGACGATAATTATATTTGGCCGTAACATGGAAATTTTTAGGATTCAGACTTATTATAGCTCCTGCATTATAGCGTTCATTCCATCCGGCACCTAAAGTCAGAGTTAATGGGGAGTCCTTTGTTCCACCCAATTTTGAAGAAGATAAATTTATCACGCCTACATCCCCATCAGGCACAACATTAACAGGAGGAAATTGATCTAGTGTTATTTTATTAAAAAACAGAGCTGGCAATTGGAGCAATGCATCTCCGCTGTATTCTTCCAATAAGCCATACGGAATCCCATCAATCAACATGACAGGTTTATTGGAACCACGCAAGGTTACACCTCCTTCAATATCTGTAATCAACGATGGAATTTGGCGAAAAGCATCTGCTGTAGTTCCGGTTACACTACTCAAATTATCTTCAACTTGCAGTCTTCTTATTTCACTGCCATTAATACTTGCAAAACGCCTTCCTTGTACTTCAATATTTTGTATGAATAAAACAGTATCAACAGGAACTTGTGAAAATGCTTGGTGTGAGAACAAAACGACAGCAACAAGGAGTAAGCTTATTTTCATACTCAATCATTATAGAAGGTTTATAAACAAAAAAAAAGTCTGTATGTTCACGCATACAGACTATCCTTTTCTTTACTGTTTACTGAAATTATTCAGCAGGTGCAGCTTCAACAGTAGCAGTAGAGTCGGCAGGAGCAGATTCTTCTTCAACTGCAACAGCTTCTTCTTCTACAACAGGAGCTTCTGTTTCTACAGTTTCAGTTTCAGCAACAGCAGATTCTTCTGTAGACTCAGCAGATTTGTTTCCACAAGATGTGAATGAAACAGCTGCAATAACAGCAGCAAATGCAACTAACTTTTTCATTTTGTCTTAAAATTTAAACGGTCTATAATATCTTCTTGTTATAAAACGATGCAAATGTATGTATTAATCATATATGTTGTACAACATAAGTATCTTTTTTTTAAAATATTTTCGACCGCTTAGGCAAAAGGTTGAAAATAAGGAATAATTACTCTTTTTAATAATTACTATATAAGTATCTCTTAATACTTTTTTTCGGCGTTTTTTCAAATTCCATTGGATAAAGCTGTAATTCGGATACAGCTTCGTAAGGAGCCAGCAACTTATTCAGCTCCATCCGATTTTGTTCCATAATAAGCGGCAAATCTTCATGAGACACACCAGTACTATCGACCGTGTCATAATCAGGATAAACCAACCCTATCAGTTTTCCATTTTTCTCAATAACGATACTCTCCATAACAAATGGAAGATTATTCAGTTTTGATTCAATTTCTTCCGGATAAATATTTTGCCCACTAGCTCCCAGTATCATTGTTTTACTACGTCCCCGTATATAAATACGATTATCGTGGTCTATTGTACCCAAATCACCAGTCTTCAACCAACCATCCTCTGTAAATACACTACTTGTAGCCTCATCATTTTTATAATAACCTTTCATCACATTTTCACCCCGGACCTGTATTTCTCCTACTTTATTATATGGATCTTCTGAATCTATACGAACCTGCATAATTCCTTTTAACACCTGTCCACACGATCCTGGTATATATTCATCATTATGATCATAACTGATAAGAGGTCCGCATTCCGTCATTCCATATCCTATTGTAAACGGAAACTTAATCTTATACAAAAAATCCGTTACTTCCTGATTCATAGCCGCACCTCCAACTATCACTTCACGAAACCGTCCACCCATTGCATCCACCAAATGTTTACGAATTTGTGAGTAAATACGGTTATCCAATAATGGGATATTAAGAGCTAGTTTCATCGTTGTTTTACTTAATTGAGGAAGAATCATTTTCTTATAAATCTTCTCTAATATCAACGGAACTGTAAGAATAAGATTCGGCTTTACCTCTTCAAATGCCTTCAAAAGAATTTTTGGAGAAGGAACTTTTCCCAATAAATAAACATGGGCGCCAACAGCCATAGGCACTAAAAAATTAAATGCACAACTATAAGCATGTGCCAACGGGAGAAAGCATAGTTCCCGATCACCACGAAACAACAAATCCAGCGTTTTCGCATACATTACATTACCTGCTAAATTATTGCCGGTCAACATAACACCTTTACTGAATCCAGTAGTACCGGACGTATAATTCAGCAAAACAACCTTATCATTGTCCAGTTCTGCATATTTAATATTTTCTTTTGTAAAACCTTTCGGATATTTTTCCGCCATTTTCTCATCCATCCCTTTCATTAATTTCTGAATAGATTCACCATCACGTTGATGCAGACAGCGAAAATCGGATAAAGAAAATACACCTCTCACTTCTTCTATCTTATCTTCTTCCAAAGAGTCCCAAATACGATCACTTACAAAAAGGAATATCGATTCAGAGTGATTAATAATATGATGTACATCATTCGGATTAAAATCTTGTAAAATAGGAACAATAATGGCACCATAAGTAACCGCTGCCATATAAACAATACACCAACGTGCGCAGTCTTTACCAATTAATGCAATTTTATCTCCACGACGAATCTGGCATTCTTCAAATAGAATATGTATTCTGGCAATTTCCGTTGCCACATCGCCAAATGTAAAACAAATGTTCTTACTGTAATCGGTAAGAGCAGGCAAAGCCCAGTTTTCTTTAAAACTCTCTTCGTAGATTTTGATGAAATTTTCTTTTATCATAGCACACATCTGTGAAATTTGTGCAAAAATACAGACTCTTAGAGAAATACACAAACTATCTGCAAGTTATTAAGAAGTTTACACAAATAAGTTATATCTTATCAGAGAGCCTCTTCTTTGCTCTCATTTTATTTTTAACGACAGAAAATATCTAAACGGCTTATAAGCAAGTAAGAAATGAAAAAAACTCAACTGACGTATTGGTAAAGCCTTCACGACAAGGAGTATGTCGGGAATATTTTGTACTTTTGCATCTCAACAAAATAGAGCATGATAGATCAATCTATATTCAATAATAAAAAAGCTGCTTATTATACATTAGGATGTAAACTTAATTTTGCAGAAACTTCAACTATTGGAAAAGTTTTAGCAGAACAAGGAGTACGTAAAGTGCGCGCCGGTGAAAAAGCAGACATTTGCGTTGTCAACACCTGTTCAGTAACGGAATTGGCAGACAAAAAGTGCAGACAGGCAATCCGTCGTATTAACAAACAACATCCAGGAGCATTTATAGTGGTAACCGGTTGTTATGCCCAACTCAAACCAGAAGAAGTTGCCCACATTGAAGGAGTTGACCTTGTATTAGGAGCTGAGCAAAAATTGGAAATTCTTCAATATCTGGATAATATAGCGAAAAAAGAAGAAGGAACAATTGTTGCTTCCCAATCAAAAGATATACGAACATTCTCACCATCTTGCTCAGCAGATGACCGCACCCGGCACTTTCTAAAAGTTCAAGATGGATGCGATTATTATTGTTCCTACTGTACAATACCGTTCGCTCGTGGACGCAGTCGCAACGGGACAATCGCCAGTATGATTGAGCAGGCCAAAGAAGTTGCCAGTAAAGGGGGAAAAGAAATTGTATTGACAGGAGTTAACATAGGTGACTTTGGGAAAAGTACAGGAGAAACATTTATAAGCCTAATCCAAGCATTAGACGAAGTTGAAGGTATTACCCGCTATCGTATCTCATCCATTGAGCCCAACCTTATTACTGATGAAGTAATAGATTTTGTTGCATCCAGCAAACGTTTTGCTCCACATTTTCATATTCCTTTGCAAAGTGGAAGTGATGCTGTACTAAAGTTAATGCGTCGCCGATATGACACTGCTCTTTTCCGTCATAAAATAGAAAAGATCAAGAAATTGATGCCGCATGCCTTTATTGGTGTAGATGTCATTGTAGGTACCCGGGGAGAAACTGATGAATATTTTGAGGAGGCACGTACTTTTATTGAAAGCTTGGATATTTCCCAATTGCATGTATTCAGCTATTCAGAACGTCCTGGTACCCAAGCTTTAAAAATAGAGTATGTAGTAGATCCAAAAACAAAACACACTCGAAGCCAGAAATTATTGGATATGTCAGAAAGCAAACTGCAAGCATTTTACGAGTCTCATATTGGAAATGATGCAAACGTTTTATTTGAGCATACCCGAAAAGAAGGAATGATGCACGGTTTTACTGAAAATTACATTAAGGTAGAAATACCATACAATCCTTTTTTAATAAATAAAACAACAAAAGTTAGACTGGGAGATTGGAATAAGAATAAAACAGCATTAACTTGCCAGTTCCCAGAAGAAACTGATAAACAAAATAAATAACCATGTTAACTAGTTTGTTATACATCATTATCTACGTATTGGTCAGGATTATTGCCATTTTTCCACTGTGCATACTTTACATATTGGCCGACTTGCTCTATATAATCATATATAAAGTGGTAAAATATCGCCTGAAAGTAGTACGCCAGAACATAAGAAACTCTTTCCCTGAAAAATCAGAAAAAGAATTACTTCAAATAGAAAAAGACTTTTATCACCATTTTGCCGATTACATAATTGAGACAATTAAACTGGCTGATATACCATTGGAAGAATTACAACGCAGAGCATGTGTAAGAAATCCGGAAGTAGTCGATCAGCTATTGAAAGAAGGGTATACCGGCTTTGTTTTATTAATGGGACATTATGGCAATTGGGAATGGTTCTCGGGGGCATCATCCTTTTTTGACAATGTAAAACTTTACCAGATATACCGTCCACTTAATAATGTCGCAGTAGACAAGTTGTTCATTAAACTGCGAACAAGATTCGGTTCTTTAGGTATAAAAAAGAGAGAAGCTGTACGTGACATTGTAAAACTAAAGCAGAAGTCAGCCCGGGCATTAATTATTTTTCTTGCTGACCAGACCCCAAGTGAAGCGAATTTGCATTACTGGACAAATTTCTTAAACCATGATACCCCAATGCTAACTGGTCCTGAACGAATTTCTCAAAAGTTCAATTTACCTGTTATTTTTTTAGATACAAAACGAGTAAAGAGAGGATATTACACAGTTGACATGGTTTTAATAACTAAGACTCCGCAATTAACTCCAGAATATTGGATCACAGAACAATATGCACGACTGATGGAAAAATGTATTCTTCGTAATCCGGCTTATTGGTTATGGACTCACAAACGCTGGAAATACAAACACAAAAAACCTCAATCATCTACAGAATCAGAAACAAATAACACGACAGAAAAAGAATGAAAGACAATACCACAAAAAGAATATCCGTTGTCATCCTCAACTGGAACGGAGCTAAACTATTGGAGGAATTCCTTCCCTCCGTCATAACCTATACCCCGGCTGAAATAGCTGAAATTGTAGTAGCAGATAATGGCTCCACAGACAACTCTTTGGAAATATTGAAAGACAAATTCCCAACTGTTCGTATTATTCCTTTTACCACGAATTATGGATTTGCAGAAGGATATAATCAAGCCTTGAATCATATTGATAGCGAATACACAGTACTGTTAAACAGTGATGTAGAAGTGACTTCGGGTTGGCTTGATGCTCTTATTACGGTTTTAGACTCTGATAATTCAATAGCTTGCGCTCAACCTAAAATTCGATCTCAACGCAACAAAGAATATTTTGAATATGCTGGAGCTGCCGGAGGTTATTTAGATATTTACGGTTACCCTTTTTGCCGAGGACGCGTATTACACATAATCGAAAAAGATCAGGGGCAATATGACACAACTACAGATATTTTATGGGCGACAGGTGCTTGCCTGTTTGTTCGTACTCAAACGTATAAGGACGTCGGCGGACTTGATGCTCAATTTTTCGCTCATCAGGAAGAAGTAGATATGTGCTGGCGTCTCCGTTGCCGAGGGTACCGTCTAGTATGTATTCCTCAATCAATAGTGTATCATGTAGGTGGAGCAACCCTTAATATGGAAAGTCCTCAGAAAACATTTCTCAACTTTCGCAATAATCTATTAATGCTATATAAAAACTTACCAGAAGATAAAATAAGGCATGTTATGCGTGTTCGCTTCTGGCTGGACTATATTGCTGCAACTAAATTTCTACTCAGTGGACATCCTAAAAATGCAAAGGCTGTTTATGATGCACGTAAGGAATTTTTCTCACTAAAGAACTCATATTTATCCATTCGTAAAGAGAATCTCAAAAAAACAATTTTGAAAAAGATCCCCGAACTGATGCAACAAAGCCTTATCTTACAATTTTATCTAAAAGGGAAGAAAACATATCATCAATTGGTAGACTAAAAACCTCCAATTGATGATCGGAATATTTATATTAAGAAAGTGCTTGTTTTAATATATCAGTCAATATAGGCCGAATGCCACTAACAAAACATTCCACTGCTATTACCATCAGGATAAGTCCCATAAGACGCATCATCACATTATTACCAGTTTCACCCAGCATTTTTACCAAACGGGTAGAAGCACGAAGAATTAGAAAAGTTATGAAATAAACGATAGCTATAATGCCTATCAAAATGCCTTTTAGGGTATATGTATTTGCATCATCCATCAACATAATACCATTAGCTATTGCTCCTGGTCCACAAAGCATAGGTATGGCCAACGGTGTAATTGAAATATCATCGGCATAAGTCTTAACTTCTTCTTCCTTCAATTTGGCATTTGAATAACGAGCCTGTAGCATATCGTAGCCAATTTTAAAAATAATAAATCCTCCAGCTATACGAAAACCATTCGTCGAGATACCAAAAAACTTAAACAGAAACTGACCGGAGAAAGTGAAAATCATTAAGGTAATAAACGATATAATCGTTGCCCGTTTTACAATAGCCCGACGCTCTTGATCACTTAATCCATTCGTCATAGTCAAGAAAACAGGCATTGTTCCTAACGGATTTGTAAGTGTAAAAAATGAAGTAAAACATAATAGAGCAAAAGGTAACAGAGTTTCCATAAAAAATATATTAAGTTAGTATATCGGTCTCTTATTGAGATTGAAGCACCGACTCTTTATTATTCTTCCCAAATAAGATAAGCGGAAACCAACCAATGATTCAATTCGTCTCCTTTCATCTCTTGTGCATCAGGGATACTTACTGTAAATGAGTGCCTGCCCGGCTGAATATCAGTCAATTCAATTTCTTCCGGAATTACATCTGTCCCCGGACACCAATTTGAACGAGAAAAATCTGAAGATCCTATCGGTTCTTCCACCTCTTTCTCAGCGTATCCTTTATCTGTAATATAGGAAGCCAATCGTTTCTGTAACCATACGCCTGTAGCCGGATTAAAACGACGGAAAGAAGCACAATCGGTACGCCAAGGAATAAAGTCTAATACAGGCTTCCCATCTATTGATACAATATTTCGCTTCTGAACAAACTCATCCCCTCCTGAATGGCCTCCATGTCCCGTTACAATATATTTTAGGCGGACATCTTTCGCATTTTCAGGAATATAAAAATCCATTGAGACATCTTTACGAGCAAAAATATCCGGATAAGCTTGCCCAACATAATACACAGTATTTATAAGCGGCTCAACATGTTTATTCGGAAGGGCATCATTAATAATATCAGATTCTTTAATTTCTATCGTCATATTTACTATATATCCTTCCGCTGTCCAACTATCAATAAAAACTCCCACATAAGCCCCACCTTCCAGCAAAGGATAAAGATCTGTAATATTTTGAACCCAACTTACACTATCCTCCCAATGATCTATATATACAGGTTTACGATGTTTAGTTAAGCTATTGTCTGGATTACTGTAATAACCAACACCAAATGGAGTCATAAAACGCATCAGTTCTACCGTTGGCAAATAATCATTCCCCGGAACTATACCTAGCATTTGTTCTAATTTTGTACTATCCACAGTAGGAAATTGTTTTTCTCCACGAGCCACATTTAACAAATTTACCCCTGAAGCTTTTGGTAATACAAAACAAGAACCAGACTTGTCCCAACGATCTCCATTAGAAGCAATAGTAACGCGTAAATTCACATCCACATTTCGTTTATAGTCGGGTAATGTTATTTTCTTTAATATAATACGTCCATTCACTAAATGATAGATGCTATCCAATCCGGGATCATAAGCTCCGGGATATTTATCTGGATTAAAACATATCGGGGTATTATCAAACACGCATAGAGAATAATCACCCATAGCAGGTAATTCTTTCGGTCCACATGAGGTTAACATATAAGCCATCAAAACAGAGACCATTAATACAATTTTCTTTACAATCATTAATGTTTAGAATTTAGTAAGTTCTTTGATAAGTTGTTTTTGACCAGCTGTTTTATCAGCATGTGTACAAGGCCCTGTAACACAACCTCCTTCACAAGCCATCACCTCTATAAATTGAGCAGGAGCTTTACCTGTCTTAGCATAGGCGCGCAAAAGAGCAACATTCTTTTTTGTCAAATTAGAAACTTGTACTGCATTTACACTTTCATCTTTCAAATATACTTTGACTGCGTTTATTACACCTCCACTCTGCGCGAAACCATGAGCTTCACGTACAGAATTAAACAAAATAGAAAATGGCTGAACTTCTTCTAACTTTATATCAAATCCAGTTAATATAGAGCCAATTTCTTCAAACGTTAATGTAAAATCTACACAAGGATCCATTTTCACCTCTTTACGCTTTGCAACACACGGACCAATGAAAACAATTTTAGCATCCGGATATTTCTTCTTTACAATACGTGCTGTATAATACATAGGTGAACCCGTAGAAGAGATATACCTCTTTAAATCCGGGATATGCTTCTCGGCCAATTGTACGTATGAAGGACAACAACTTGTTGTCATAAAAGGTTGTCCTTCTTTAAGCTTTTCTTTCAGTTCCTCTGCTTCATGGCGAGTTGTTTCCATTGCACCTTGAGCAACTTCAACAACTTCTGAAAATCCTAAAGATTTTATAGCTCCATATACTTTTTCCACCGGAGCACTAAATTGTGCAAGAATAGAAGGTGCTACTATTGCAACCATTTCTTCTTCATTGCGTAAACGTTGCAATATATCAAACACCTGAGATATTTCAAATATAGCGCCAAAAGGACAGGAATTTACGCATTTACCACAATAAATACATTTAGATTCATCAATATGTTCTACTCCATATTCATCTTTACTAATAGCTTTTACCGGACATACTTCTTCACATGGAATAGGGATATAAACAATTGCGTGATAAGGGCAACTCTGATGACATTTACCACAACTGATACAAGCTTCATGATCTATTTCAGCTTGTCCGTTTTTTTTGAAGCGAATAGCATCTTTGGGGCAATTCATATAGCAGCTACGTGCAACACATCCCCGACAAAGGTTTGTTATTTCATAATTCACAGATACACAAGAAGAACAAGCCTCATCCACAACACACATTATGTTTTCTTTTCTATTTTCAGAACGCAGTAAAGCTCGTTTAGCATATTCTGAAAGAGGAGTCAGTTCGTCCACTTCATCTTGCATATCGAAACCCAATAAAGGAAGTGTCTTATATTTCCATACAGCACGTTCTTTATGAACACAACAACGTCCCCTTATTTTAGATTTACGTGGAGATAACTCAATCGGTAAACGATCTATTTCATCTAAAAGACGATTTTCTTTCCAAAGTTTTACTAATTTCGCCAGTAATCCATGACGAACAATCATTACATTGTTGGTAAATGCCATAATCTATCTTATTTGTGCTTTCAAAGTGCAAAGGTAGTTAAAAATCATCACTCAGCTAAAAAGTTTCTTTAAGAATAATAGAGGCACTATATATATCACCACCAAAAGGAGGATTTAATTTTGAAAGCTTTAAATCGATCCCCAATAGCTGAGGGAACCTATCTTTTAAAGCAGTCATAATACGTCCGGCTACATGTTCTAATAATTTGGAAGGTATAGACATTTGTTTTTTAACAACAGCGTACACTTCTGCATAATTAACAGTATCATGCAAATTGTCACTTACTATAGCATTCTCTAATGAAACAGTCAACGTAAGATCAACAATAAATGTATTCCCAACTTTTAGCTCTTGAGGAGAAACACCATGATAAGCATAGAATTTCAGCTCTCTCAGTTCTATTTGTGATATCATATCGCATATTTTAATATGTAAATGTATATAAAAATGAGTCCTTCTGCAAAAAATAACCTATATTTGCATAAAGCAATTAAGTAGATATGATTGGTATGAAACAAAAAGAGGAAGCTGCAGGAGGTGGATTACACAATACCTTGGCTGCGGGGACGACAGTAAAAGGTAATATTATTACCGAAACAGACTTCCGCCTTGATGGAAAAGTGGAAGGGGATGTTAATTGCAATGGGAAAATAGTAGTAGGTCCCAAAGGTAATGTTACAGGAAATATTATTTCGGCAAATGCGGAAATATTAGGAAAAGTAGAAGGGTCTATACGAGTAAACGCTAAGCTAATATTAAAAGGTTCAGCCGTAATAAAAGGAGATATATTTGCGCAAACCTTGGAAATAGAACCTAATGCTAGATTCAATGGAGCATGTTCTATGTCCACAGAAAAGACGGAGCACATTTCCTCCAAATAAATTCTAATAAAATAGAAAAAGCAGATGTTGACTATACACACCTGCTTTTTTATTTTATTCTATTTTCTTCCTGATTTTGAAATTAAAGAAATAATCTTTTGATTCAATTCGTCCGCTTGTAAAAGCTTTTCCAGGGTAATATGCATCCTATAACACCAGTAATGAGAAGAATTAGACGGAACATTTATTCGCTCCGCTTCAATGTCTTTCCGCTTAATTTTGTCATCTATTGCAAACCAGTCCTGCAAAGGAATAATAGCAAGCATAGAAGGAGATGCTAAATGATTAGCGATAATCTGTGCAGCTAATTCACCTGTTAAATCGTTTGGAGCTATTCCTATACGTTGCAATACACCATTATAGTAATGTTGCGTTTTTTCTGTATTCTCTTTCCACCAACTACGAAGCGGAGACATATCATGTGTAGATGTTGTA
Organism: Parabacteroides bouchesdurhonensis; assembly: GCF_900186615.1. Lineage (GTDB taxonomy): Bacteria > Bacteroidota > Bacteroidia > Bacteroidales > Tannerellaceae > Parabacteroides > Parabacteroides bouchesdurhonensis. Next base: position 1,980,162 of record NZ_LT896588.1, on the reverse strand, counting down.
CAAACAGAATGATATGGTAAATTAGATAAATCCGTAAATTCTCTATATGGAGACTTTGGCATACGTTCTATCTCCAAACTAAATATTTGAAGCTTGTTCATGACATCAGGTACAGAGTCCGGTATCATTCCTAAATCTTCACCACAAACAAGCATATCGGTACAATTGACCAATGGAGTCAAACGTTTAAAAGCCTGATCTTTCCAATAATCATTATGACGACGATAAAAGAAATCCCAATACAATTGATCAAAAGCATAACGGTCTTCTTCACTCAATTCTTGATAAATTCGAGATTGGTTGGCCGAGATGCGAGGATGAAATTTCCCTTTTTCTAAAGGATCCTCCAAAAATAACACTTCATTTGCAATAGCAAATAATCCATTTTTAACACGCATTGAGACTTCATCCGTCTTTCCGTCAAACAATTGAGCAATCTTGTATTGCGTATTGCAAAAAGGTTTCAACACAAAATGATGAGACGAAGATTGAGCTAAATATGAATCTTTCACAACCATTGCAATATCGCCAAATAATTCCGAAAGATATTTATCATTAATATGGGGAGTAGTAAATCGGGCTTCATTAAAATGGAGACCACATTGTTCTATCTCATACTTTGTCAAAGGGAGAGCCGGATTAAAATGCCCACATAACCCCTGTATGTAGTTCAAAGGGATTTCCCATATACGAAAAAAGCCTAATATGTGGTCAATGCGGAAACAATCGAAATAATCACTTAATTTATGAAAACGTTTTTTCCACCAAGAAAAATCGTCTCTTTCCATAACATCCCAATTATAGGTTGGAAATGACCAGTTCTGACCTATAACAGAGAAATTATCAGGCGGAGCACCAGCCTGCCCATTCATATTAAAGTATTGTGGTTCTGTCCATGCTTCTATACTGGTACGATTCACTCCAATAGGCAAATCTCCTTTTAGAACAATACCATTCTTACGGGCATAATCAGACACAGCCTTAAATTGAATATGTAACACATACTGCAAGAAATAAAAGAACACTATCTCAGGATAAGCCTCACTGTCTTTAGCACAAAGACGTTTTATTCGAGATTTATTATAAACAGCATCCTGTTCCCATTTCGTAAAATCTGAAGTAACATATAAATCTCGGAAATAACAATAGGCCGCATAAGGCATTAACCATGAGTCATTTTGTGCAACAAACTCAATAAAATCATCATTATGTACAATATTATTCTTTTCTTGTTCAAAATAAGTACGGCAATATTCTATTTTATATTTAACAACATTCTCATAGTCTACAGAATCTTTCGCATTCAGTTCTTTTTGCTTTTCTATAAAAAACGAAGTTTTTTCCTGATCGTTTAATGCTCCTAATAAAGGCAAGCAGATATACATTGGATGCAATGCATAAATAGAAATAGCACTATAAGGATATGAGTCTTTCCAAGAATGTGTCATCGTTGTATCATTCATTGGTAATACTTGGATTATTCGTTGATGAGTTTTCCTTACCCAATCAACCAACATACGTAAATCGCCCAAATCACCAATGCCAAAACTTTGTTCGGAACGTAAAGAAAAAACAGGAATAACTGTTCCTGCACAACGCCAAGGTTCCAAATTATCACGAAAATATAAACCTGATATTGTAACGGTCTCTCCTATTTCCTGTTCCGGCAAATTCAACACGCGATTTTCACCAGATTCCCAGTATAAAGGCTGCTTTTTATCATTATCCCAAGCCAAAAACTTATATTCCAGTGGATATTTTATCTCATTTGCGTCTAACTCAATATACCATTCAGGAAATGTATCACAACTTAAAATCTGAGCTTTATCCGAATTCCAGTTAGACAAACAATCCTGATTTCCAGTAATTGCCACACTTTGATTTTTGTCTATTCGGGGCGCTGAAATTTTAATTACTAATTTACGACCGCTTCTCACAACTCTCTCATGTGTATTACATGGATGCGCAAACAGACTTTTTGTAAATGCAGAAGTATAGAATGCTAAATTATCAGGTTTTATCTGCCAATAATCATAAAGTATATATTTAACCGCGCAATCTTCAAAGATTATTTGATGATTTTTTTCCCATTCTTCAAATACTTGTTTATCACCTGCTCTCAAGAAATATCGGTACTCTATCGATTTCAGATCAGAAGGAATATCTAATTTTAATTGCCAATTTCCATCCCCCACATAATCCATATTTATTGCTAAAGCAGGCTCCCAAGAACCTAATTCAGGAATGGAACCTACAATATACAATTTTTGCCCCCAAATAGTATGAAAGTTAATATTAAAGGTTACTTTCATGGTGTTTCAAATTTAGTTTAGATGCGAAGATATAAAAAATGCAGAGAATAATCTCTGCATTTTTTAATTTATTCATGTATATATATTTATCCACATTTTGATGCACCACAATTTGTACAGATCAAACAACCTTCCTGATAAATTAAAGTTTCCAATCCACAATTTGGGCATTTCTGTCCTTTGGCCTCCGTTCCATTAGGCAGGTATTTCTTCAAAGCACGTTCTACTCCATTTTTCCAGGTATTAATTGACTCATTGTTTAGCTCCATTCCTTGAACTAGTTTAATAACTTGATCAATAGGCATACCATAACGCAATACACCGGATATAAGCTTTGCATAATTCCAATATTCTGGATCAAACTTACCGTCCAAACCTTCAATCGTCATTTTATAGCCACGCTTATTCTTAAACTGGAAGTCGTAATGCTTCTGGCCATCTTCATCATAACTTTTGATAATAGTACCCTTAGATACATTTTTAGGTAACATAATACCTTCATCATCATCAGCAAGACCTGTGAAAATTTCATATGGACGGCCATTTAACAAACCAACAAAAGCAATCCATTTTTCACGGTTATTTTGAAACTTCACAACATCTGCTTCCAACTCTCGAGGACGGGTTGAAACAATAACCGGAGGTTGCATACAATTACAATCATCTTTTTTCTTCTTGCCGTCTGTAGACAAAAGAACACCGGCACGAGAACCATCACGATAAACCGTACAACCCTTGCATCCACATTTCCAAGCTTCAACATACAAGCTATTCACCAAATCCTCTGATACTTCATTCGGCAAATTGATTGTTACACTAATAGAATGATCTACCCATTTTTGAATACGTCCTTGCATACGGACTTTTTGTAACCAATCCACATCATTAGAAGTAGCTTTATAATAAGGAGATTTCGCAACTAATTCATCGACTTCTTCCTGTGTATATTTTTTAGTTACCGAATATCCGTTTGCCTGCATCCAAGTAACAAACTTATGGTGAAATACAATATATTCTTCAAATGCATCACCCGTTTCATCCACAAAATCGACTCGTGCTTCCGAATCGTTCGGATTTACTTTTCGCCGACGTTTATAAACCGGTAAGAATACAGGTTCTATACCAGAAGTTGTCTGCGTCATTAAACTAGTTGTACCTGTCGGAGCAATTGTCAAACAAGCAACATTACGACGCCCGTATTTTACCATATCTTCATACAAAGAAGGATCCGCATCACGTAAACGATTTATAAACGGGTTCTTTTCTTCACGCTTTGCATCATAAATTTCAAAAGCGCCACGTTCCTTTGCTAAAACAACAGAAGAAGAATAAGCAGCCAACGTTAATGTTTTCTGCACATTTTCAGCGCATTCCGTCGCTTCCTCAGTTCCATAACGTAAACCAAGAGCCGCCAACATATCACCTTCGGCCGTAATACCAACTCCCGTACGACGACCAAGTAAAGTTTTTCGCTGTATCTTTTCCCATAAATGACGCTCTGTTTGTCTCACTTCCATTGATTCTGGATCCGCATCGATTTTATCTAAAATTTTTTCAATCTTTTCAGATTCCAAATCAATAATATCATCCATAATACGTTGCGCCAAAGCGACATGTTTCTTAAACAAATCGTAGTCAAAATAAGCCTCTTTGGTAAACGGATTAACTACATATGAATATAAATTAATAGCCAGCAAGCGACAACTATCATACGGGCATAAAGGTATTTCACCACAAGGATTGGTAGACACTGTACGGAATCCTAAATCCGCATAAGAATCAGGAACTGATTCTCTTAAAATCGTATCCCAGAACAAAACACCTGGCTCTGCTGATTTCCAAGCATTATGGATAATCTTTTGCCATAAAGCAGCAGCATCTATTTCTTTTACTGTTGTAGGATTTGAAGAGTCTATTGGATATTGTTGTTTATAAGAAGTCCCATTTACCACAGCATCCATAAATTCATCATCAATCTTTACGGAAACATTCGCACCCGTTACTTTTCCCTCTACCATTTTGGCATCAATAAATGATTCTGAATCCGGATGCTTTATAGAAACACTTAACATCAAAGCTCCACGACGCCCATCTTGAGCTACCTCTCGAGTAGAATTGGAATATCGTTCCATAAAAGGTACCAACCCGGTAGAAGTAAGAGCTGAATTTTTCACAGGAGATCCCTTAGGACGAATGTGAGACAAATCGTGTCCTACGCCACCGCGACGTTTCATCAATTGTACCTGTTCTTCATCAATACGAATAATTGCACCATACGAATCAGCCTGTCCATCTAATCCAATAACGAAACAGTTAGAGAGTGAGGCAATTTGATAATCATTGCCAATTCCCGTCATTGGACTTCCTTGTGGAACAATATAACGGAAATGATCAAACAGGTCGAAAAGTTCTTGTTCCGACAACGGATTTGGATACTTTTTTTCCACACGGGCAATTTCTCTAGCCAGCCGGTGATGCATATCCTCTGGTGATTGTTCATAGATATTTCCAAAGGCATCCTTCAAGGCATACTTATTAACCCATACTTTAGCGGCTAATTCATCACCGGTAAAGTAATTTAGTGAAGCTTTAAACGCTTCATCGAAAGTGTAAGTTTTATGGTCCACAATATTTTCTATTATTTGAGAATGCAAGTTTATAAATACTTTATTTATTGTCCAAATTATTCAACATCAAAAAGTAATAATGTTGAAAAGTTTTACCAAAACAAGAAAATACATATACATTATCAATGAGTTATCATTTCTTTTTCCGTACAATGTTTTACCAAAAAGAAAAGCTATCCTATATACAAGTTTCCTAAATAAAAAAGGGCACGTTCCAAATGAACATACCCTTTCTCTATCTATTTTATAAAATCTAATTCTTCAACAAAACTTCAATTTCCTCTACAGAGGAACAAAAAGATTTGTTTGTTTCCATTTGATCTTTTATTGCTTTGCATGCATGTAAAACAGTTGCGTGATCTTTCTTTCCTACAATCTTTCCTATATGAGAAAATGAACAATCCGTATATTTTTTTGCTAAATACATTGTTATTTGTCGAGCTTGCACAATTTCTCGTTTACGGGAATTGGTTTGAATGGCAGATTGTTCTAAATTAAAATATTTACAAACAATTTCTTGGATAGACTGAACAGACAATTGTTTCTTCTCCAGACGAACAGCCTGACTAACCACGCGTTTAGTCAAAGACAGGTCAATTTCCTTATTATTAATTACGGCATTAGCCATTAAAGAAACCAAAATTCCCTCCAAATCACGAACATTTTCAGTAACATTATTTGCTATAAAATTAAATACCTCATCAGGAATAACTATACCATCATGACTTATCTTATTCTTTAGTATTTTCTTACGTAAATCCAAATCGGGACGGAATAGTTCTGCAGTCAAGCCCCATTTTAGGCGGGTAATCAGACGCTCTTCCATTCCCTGTAAATCTACCGGAGCTTTATCTGATGTCAAAATTAATTGTTTCCCCAATTGATGCAAATGATTAAAAATATGGAAGAACGTATTCTGTGTCTTATCCATACCTATTAACTCTTGTATATCATCCAACAAAAGCACATCTATATTTTGATAGAAGTTTAAGAAATCATTCGTTGTATTTTTACGAATAGCATCTGTAAACTGAACACGAAAAAGATGAGAAGACACATACAGGACCTTCTTTTCTGGGTGTAACTCACGGATACGAGAGCCTATTGCATGGCACAAATGAGTTTTACCTACTCCCGACGGACCAAAAATAAATAAAGGGTTATAAGTCGTTTTTCCCGGATTCTGCGCAATAGCCTCACCCGCTGCACGGACCAAACGATTACTCGTTCCCTCAAAATAGTTATCAAAACTATATTTCGGATTCAAATGCGGATCCAAATCTTGAGGTGCTGTTTGAACAAATGGAGAGGGGGCTTTATTTATATCTTTGGAAGCTTTTACAGGAGCAGAACCTGTCTCTGCAAGATAATCTACAGTACCACCAGTTGTTTTATCTACCATTATACGGTAGTTTAAAATTGTTCCTTGTCCAAATACGCGATACAATGTCACTTTTAGAACATTTACATATTTCTCTTCCAAGTATTCATAAAAGAATTGACTAGGCACTTGGATAGTAAACTTATTATCCTCATACGATAATGGAACAATCGGCATAAACCATGTGTTAAAAGCGGCCTCCGGTACAATATCTTTAATAACGGCGAGGCATTTATTCCACAATATCTGATAATCAATCTGCATTTTTATAAAATCTCCCAACTATAACTTTTATACTTTATGACTACAAAGTTTAGAAATTAATTCTGAAAAAAAAAGTGTTATTTTATTTGGTTATTTTAATTGTTTAATATCCTATTTAACCTCAACAAGTTACTTGTAACAATCTGACAATATGAACATTACACAAAAACAACTTAAAAAAGCCTTTATTATAGCATGTTTTCAAAACCTTCTAATTATCTTCATATTTGACAGAATAAGGCCTTCAAATATTGTTATATGTTTTTATTTGAAGGCCTTAGAGAGTATTTTTTAAAGTAATCTTTTTATTTCTTATTAATTAGAATGATTCTAAATTAATACATCTTTCAACTATGATTTTCAAAGCAATTTTAAAAAACAGAGAAATGCACATAACGCTTTGGATTTTCACGTAAATCCAACAACAATTTAGAAGCATTCCCCATTGTTCCATTCAGATTCTCGTATAATGCCTTATCATTAAGCAATAATCCCAATGTATTATCATTCGAATTCAACTTATCTGTAGTAAGTTTAAGATTATTCAAAGTCGCATTTATTGTATTGACAGTAGAAGCCAAATCTAAATCTTTTAAATTCGTACTTACCTGTGAAAAGTTATCCGTCATAGTTTTTAAATTATTTACAATAACAGGAACGTCTTTATCAAGTAACAAGTTCAATTTGCGTGTTGAGATCTCCAAATTTGCAGTTGCTCGTTCTACATGATCGAATGACTGAGATAGAGCCGGATGATTCACCAGGGTCTGCAACCCGATTAAAATAGAATCTATCTTCGGAAGCATTTGCTCAACCTGTGGAAGAATATTATCCTGTACCGCTTGCATCATATCTTCTCCCATACGGCCTTCAATTGTTGCACCAGGCTTCAAGAAATCATTTACATATGTATTCAGATAAATATGCAATTCCGCACCTCCCAAGAAACTCTTCGAGATCACAATATAACTGCCCTTATTTATCTTCATTTCTTCCTCCAAGCTAATTTCAACTGTTATTTTTCCGGTGGTATCATAATCGTATTTTATATCCCGAACTAAACCAACTTTAAAACCATCAACAAACACCGGGCTTGATACAGTAACATCTTTCACATTACTAAAAGATACATAATAATGATTTACCGGTTGAAACAAGTTGATTCCTTTCAGATAATTAATTCCGAAATACAACAATGCCAGACTTACTATAGAAACAAGACCTATTTTTGCCTCTTTGGTGAATGTACTTTTCATCTTTTCTATTTATAAAATTTTTATCCCTTTTAATCATCAATATTTGACTTTGACTCCATCCTTAAATGCGACAATAAAGGCATCCTTAAAATCCTTTGCCACCACACGGCGCATCTTCCGTATGCTATCAAAATCAGTTGTCTCTCCATAAGTATATTTATAGAGTCCTTTTTCTTTATAAAAATTCACATTCTTATACCCTTTAAACAGTTTAGAATTTGCAGGCAGCTTCTTATCTGAAGTAAGAATCTGTATCTTATATATAACCTTTCCCTTTGTGTCTGTGTTCACACGATTAGAAGAGGTTGATTGCACCGTTTGTTGGGGTAACTTTAGCTGTCTTGAAGTTGTTTGCTTTGACTGAGCAACTTCATTATGTTTACGACGAATATCTTCTTCACTTCCTGGAGGAGGATTTTGAGACAATTTCTTACCATCTGATTTTTTATTCAATTGATTAGCAGAAGAAACGTCTGTTGTCGGTAAGTTCTTACCAGACAATGCCCCCCTTTTTCTATCAAAATCCCGCTTATATTGATTAAAAGCCATATAAATTGCCTGAGCCAATTTACTTTGCCCATCAGCAGATTTCAGAAAACGTTCTTCTTCCTGATTGGAAATATATCCCAACTCGATAAGAACACTAGGCATACTTGTTTTACGAAGCACCAAAAAACCAGCCTGCCGTACTCCTCGATTTGCACGTTTTACCAGCACAAACGATTTTTGAATCTCCGAAGCCAGACTAATACTTTGTTCCATATGTTTATTCTGCATGAATTCAAATATGATATAAGACTCCGACGAATTTGGATCAAATCCTTCATATTTTTGCAGATAATTATCTTCTAAAAGAATAGCTGAGTTTTCACGCATAGCAACAGCCAAATTTTCATCACTACGTGCAAGTCCTAAGGTATATGTTTCCGTACCTTTTGCTGCGCTACCGCGTTTTACAGAATTAGTGTGTATAGATATAAACAAATCAGCTTTATTTCGATTTGCAATATTAGCTCGCTCATCCAATTCAATAAAACGGTCTGTTTTGCGTGTATAAATAACACGCACGTCTTCATTTTTATCTTCAATTAAACGTCCTAATTTCAGAGCTACAGATAAGTTTATTTCCTTTTCATTAATGACCGTACCCCTAGCTCCCGGATCCTTTCCTCCATGTCCAGCGTCTATAACAACTGTAAACGTCTTCTCTTTTGCATCGACAGAGGGCAAAAAGAAGAATAACGCAATTAATAGATTTATATATAGAAGCGACCTTGGACCCACTTTAAATATTTCTTACAAATTGGGAGCAAATGTAATGTTTTTTACTGATTAATAGGAGCCTTTTACGATAATTTATGTAGTTTCTATCAACTCTATATTAGTCCTTTTCGCTGTCAACAAGCATAAAAAAGAGGATAGTTATTGACAACTATCCTCTTCTTTTCTATAATAAATCTTGTATTATTCAGAAACCACTTCAAATGGGATTTCTACAGAAACCTCTTTGTGAAGTTTAAGAATGGCCTTATAGCTACCTATTTCCTTAACAGCTTCTTTGATGTAGATAATCTTACGTTCTACTTCAAAACCTGCTTTTGCCAATGCCTCTGCAACTTGAATATTAGTAACAGAACCGAAAATAGTACCTGTTGAACTAGTCTTAGCACCGATGGTTAATGAAACACCTTCCAGTTTAGCAGCCAAAGCTTGAGCATCTTCCTTAATCTTAGCCAGTTTATGAGCGCGTTGCTTCAAATTTTCAGCCAATACTTTCTTAGCAGATTCTGAAGCGATTACTGCTTTACCCGTGGGGATTAGAAAGTTACGTCCGTAACCGTCTTTAACTGTTACGATATCGTCTTTGTAACCTAAATTGATTACATCTTCTTTCAAAATAACTTGCATATTCTGTCTCCTCTTATTTTATTATTTCATTAAATCGGTTACATAAGGAAGCAACGCCAAGTGACGAGCTCTCTTTACAGCCTGAGCTACACGACGTTGAAACTTCAAAGAAGTACCTGTAATACGACGTGGAAGAATTTTACCTTGTTCATTCAGGAACTTCTTCAAAAATTCAGGATCTTTGTAATCGATATACTTAATACCGTTCTTTTTGAAACGACAATATTTCTTCTTCTTAACGTCTACTGAAGGCGGAGTCAAATATCTAATTTCTGATTGAGTTGCTGCCATGATTAATTCTCCTTTACTGTTTCTTTAGATGATTTCAAACTTCTTCTCTTAGCTGCATATTCTGCTGCATATTTATCCTGACGGAAAGTCAGAAAACGAATCACACGTTCGTCACGACGGAAATTAACTTCCAAAGTAGCGATTGTTTCAGGATTTGCTTTGAATTCAACCAACTGATAAAAGCCTGTTGTTTTCTTGTCGATAGGATAAGCTAATTTGCGCAATCCCCAATTTTCTTCATTCACAATTTCGGCACCTTCTGCCTTTAGAAGGTTTGTGAATTTTTCTACCGCTTCCTTCATCTGAGCGTCAGACAAAACGGGAGTCAAAATGAAAACGGTTTCGTAATTGTTCATAAAACTCTGTTTTAATAATTAATATTTTTTGCGGTGCAAAGGTATGCAGAATATCTTAACTTACAAACATTTTGATTATTATATTTCTACTATTTGATAAAAAGCGCCAATAAACAAAGAAAAACAGCTTGTATTTATAAGGCTCATTATCATATAGATTCTAAAAAAAACTCTACCTTTACTAGCAACATTCATCGTCCTTTGTTGTTTGATATAAAAAAGAGAAACTTTAAATATAATGAGAAAAAGCATAGCACGACGTTTACTTTTCGTTTACCTGTTAATACTTACAAGTGTTTGTTTACATGCGCAGTATACACCTGATGTATTAGGAGACGATTACCTCCGTAGAACATTCCAAATGCCCGACGATTACGAAGGAAAAGTGGTTTGCACATTGGTAAAAAAACCTCAGTTGCCCGATGTAAAACAAGCAATCCTGTATATTCATGGTTACAACGATTATTTTTTTCAGAAACAATTGGGAGATAGCATCAATGCACATGGCTATAATTTTTACGCTATGGATTTAAGGAAGTACGGACGCTCAATCCTCCCAAACCAAAACCCATTTTTTTGCAAAAGCCTGAAAGAATATTTTGCAGATATAGACACGGCTATCGCAACAATACAGGCAGAAGGAAATGATAAAATTTTGCTAATGGCTCATTCAACAGGTGGACTCATTACCCCTTATTATCTTAATAGTAAAAAAGGAAACATGCCAATAGACGGTCTAATTCTTAATAGTCCGTTTCTGGACTGGAACTTTGGCTGGTTTATGGAGAGAATAATAATCCCAACAGTATCATTCATCGGAAAACTTTTCCCCAATTTAACAGTACAAGGCTATGGCAACCCAAACTATTCTTACAGCTTGTTAAAACAATTCAAAGGAGAATGGGAATATGACACTAATTGGAAAATGATATTCGGACATCCTAAAAAAGCCGGATGGATTCATGCCATCCAAGAAGCACAACAAACGATCCAAAAAGGGATAGAGCTAGATTGTCCGATATTAATAATGTCTTCCAATAAATCATTTCCGGAAACAAAGAAATGGCATAATGAATATATGACTTCGGATATTGTTTTAAACGTTCAAGATATTCAAAAATACGGAAAAGGATTAGGGTTTCATATTACACAAGATACAATACAAAACGGAATGCACGATTTAATTCTCTCGGAAAAATCATCAAGAAACCACGTCTACCGTACTGTATTCGATTGGATGAAGGGATTATAACCAAAAATCGCCTTCTTTACCCTTTTACTGCTGCTAAATGTTGGCGTGCCAGATTATTCATATCTTCAAGAATATTACGGTTTACATAGTTAAAACTAAAACGAAAAAAATAATCCCGCAGGGTCCCTATATTTGCCGGAAAAGTCAAACTGTGAAGTTGATTTAAAGCAATAAAAATATAGCCTTCACGTGGAATTCTGTTAAAAAATTCGATCTTAGTTTTATCCAAAGCAATAATGTCTCCATCTATTTCGGCATAGCCATTCATAGCTTCTGTCCAGGTTATAATCATCTTCTTATCATATATGGCCCATTTATAAGAGTCTTTGCCATTCACTTTCTCCGGCAAAGTATTGGCATGATGTATTAAAATATAATCATTTTGCATACTATAATCACAATGTATCCAAATATCCAATATTTTAATTTCCGTCGCATTATCCAACTTATAAAAGCCATTTTTACCTATTTGAGGAGAAAAAACTTTGCGCTCCACATCTGTAAAATAGATAATATGATTACCAAAAAAATCCATCTTTTGCGTGAAATTAGAAAAAAGTTTAGCCATTTTTTTATGATCAGTACAATGGACAAATTCAGGTAGTTCTTTGGGAAAATTTTTTCGACAAATCAAACTAAACTCTTGCATCAATTCTTTCGGATCACGCTCCTTTTGCATTTCCACATAAGCCAAAATTTCGTCTATTGTATGGAAACGGTTTTCATTATCCGGAAGCATACAACGCTCAACCACCTCATCATACATCTTTAATCCGGGAAAAACATTACTTATTTGCACATCTGCATTTACGTCACCCAATGCATACCATTTTAGAACCTCTCCAATTGCATATATATCATCGTTAATAGCTTTTTCAGGATTTCCGATTGCAACATCCGTCAATACAAATTCATTATGATTGTCTACTAATATATTCTGAGGTTTTATATTTCGATGAGATAAGCCCATACTATGCAGGAACTGCACTGAATCTGTAAGAAAACGAAATAATTTCACAAAAACTTCGGGAGATAAGGAAGAACAATAATCCTTTAAAGAGCCCTTGTATAATTTCATTACCAATACAGGTATTTGCTCTCCTTTTACTTCCAAGACATCATAGTCTATATATTGAACTATATTTCGGCGTGTTTCAAGTAAAGATACGGAAAAAAATTCTTTCTTAAAATTATCTAAACAGTCTTGCCTACTATTCCTTTCTCCAAAAAGAAAAAACTTTAAAGCAACTTCCGCATCATTCAGCCGAGCCTTATAAACAATTCCGTTTTCACCGCACCCCAATGGCATCGGCTCTAATACAAAATCGCCCAAACCCAATGATAATCTATACTTTTCAGCTTTAACAAATTCCTCAAAAACGTATCTATTATTCATATCATATCTGTTTGTAAATCAAGCATTGAGAGCAAATATACAACTATTATTTTGTATTTTTATAAAGCTTAAGACTCTTTTTTACAAGGCATGACAACGAGAATTTATAAATATGTATCTTTGCAAAATATTAAAAATAATACAATGAAATTAATGCGATTGATTTTTATAGGTTTTGCCCTATCTTGTTTCACAACCGCAGCTTTTGCCCAAAGCGAAAACAACATACAAAATACTACGACTTACAAGGCCGAAGTATTCGGGTCTGCAGCAAGTGGCAGCAATACTCCGTTTTGGATGGTTAGTAATCGGTATGGAGTAGTACCATTAGATGCTAACAATGGATATTTGAATGCCGCAGTCTTCCACAATCAGAAATTCGGAAAAGGTTTCTATTGGGAAGCAGGACTTGATTTGATTGGCGCTATGCCTCGAAATCGAAACATCTTTATACAGCAAGCATTTGCCGAGATTGGATATAAAAGTATGTTGCTAAAGATAGGTAGTAAAGAAGATTATAATTCTTTATGGGACAGAAATCTAAGCTCCGGAGACCTGGTACAGTCGGCCAATGCGCGTCCCATTCCTGAAATAAAAATCAGTATGCCGCAATTTACGATTATTCCAGGCACAAAAGGTTGGATGCAAGTAAAAGGAGACTTTGCCGTCGGACGTTCTTTTGACACAGATTACCTCAAAGATTTCACCGGTATGTATACAGGTAAAGAACAAATATACATCAAAAACGTATTGTGGCATCATAAATCAATATTTATACAAATAAAAGATACCAGAAATAATTTTCCTCTATCAGCAACTATCGGCGTACAACATTTTGCACAATGGGGTGGCACATCCACCGATCCTAAAATAGGAGTTCAACCTCATTCTCTCAAAGATTTCATTCGCGTTGTTTGTGGCAGCAAAGGAGGAGACGATGCTACTATATCCGATCAAGTAAATGTATTGGGCAGCCACTACGGCTCTTATGATTTCAAGCTAAGTTTTACTAAGAAAGATTGGGCTTTGCATGCTTACCATCAACATTATTTTAACGATAAATCCGGTATGATTTTCAATAATGGAACAGATGGATTATATGGCATACAAATCGACTTGCCTAAACTTCCCTGGCTACGCAAGATCGTTACGGAATATGTTCTGACCCGCGATCAAACAGGACCAATGCATTTTATTGATTTTGACCACAATAAGTATTCCGGAATTGGAGGGGGTAATGATGATTATTACAACAACTTAGAATACTTGACAGGACTTTCTTATTTCAACAGAGGTATCGGATCACCATTAATAGTCTCACCCGAATATAACGACGGAAAATTAGGTTTTACAAATAACCGAATCAAAGACTGGCACATTGGAGCCGAAGGAGACATCTCCACACAAGTATCTTATAGAGTCCTATTTACGGTTATGAACGGTTGGGGAACATCCTATCAACCATTCAGAAATAAGAAAGACGGAACGTCTTGTTTAGTTGATATTTCCTACACACATCCACATTTAACAGGATGGACATTCACCGGTTCTGTAGCTGCAGATACAGGGACGATGGTTGGAAAAGGTATTGGCTTCAGCTTTAGTGTAGCCAAAAGAGGTATATTAAAAGTATGGAAATAACCATACGCCTATTTGTATTTTTCCCATAAAGAAGAAGCTATAATTTCCTGCGTTACCTTCGCCATTTCCTGCAATCCTTTATGGGAAACATCCATACCGTCCGTCGATATCGCAGGGTGAATCACCATTTCCATACAATGCCTACGCAGATTTAATGATCCGATAGGCAATACATCAAACGGACCATTTAATGTAATCGGGATAATTGGAAGGTGTTGATCTGCCGCCATTTGATAAGCCCCTTTCTTAAAACGAACCATTTTTCCGGTATAAGTACGAGAGCCTTCGGGAAACACAACCACCGACGCTCCATTTTTTAAACAATGCTCAGCCTCCACTACACTACGCGCTGCTGCTTTAGGCGTTGAATTATCTACAAAAATAAAACCGGCAGCCCGGCAAGCTGCTCCGACAAATGGAATTTTAGCAATACCAGCTTTCATCACCCATTTGATAGGAACACCTAAAAATCCATAAATTAAGAATATATCAAAAGCTCCCTGATGATTGGCAACAAATACATACGATTTTTTGCGATTTATATTTTCACGTCCTTTCACATGTACCGGACATAAAGCCAAATAACAGGCTAAACGAGACCATATCATTCCGGGATAATAAGCGAAAAACCTTTCTCCTCCCAATAAACAACCAATAATAACCGTCAATGCAGTAAGGATCGTAAGTACCACAAAAATGGGTACAAAAAACAGCCACAAATAAATCATGTAAAGAATTCGCACCATACGCAATTTTTATTATTCTACAAATATATATGCTAAATTGAAAGGAATTGATATTTTTATTCCAAAATATTTTTGCAATCGGGTTATTATTACTTTATTTGCGGTAGAAAAGGAAATAATTAAAAACATCTATAACCATGAACGAGTTTATCAAAAATCTTGGAGTAATCGTACTCCTTATCGGTGTAATCATTTTGGCAGTACCGGCATTAACTGGCGGTATGAATAATGGTATCCTTTTGGCAGGTTTAGGAGTAATTCTTTTGGGCTATATCGGACACATCGTTATCAATAAAAAAGTGGAGTAAGCACTCTTTCAAGAAAACAAAATAAAAAAGGACGATTTTGATAATCGTCCTTTTTTATTTATTGTTGATCCAACCACTCTCTCATTGCATTTACCAATAATTGGTTCTCATCGCTTTTTTGTGTAGAAAGACGAATATAAGTTTCATCCAGCCCTCGAAAATTCGACGCATCACGTATTAAAATACCATGATTATCCAATAAATACTTTTTTAGCTCAGCAGCCGTACCTTTTTTTAGGCGCAATAAGAAAAAGGTAGTTGCCGTAGGTATCACTTCCACTCCATCCAATTTACTTAGTTGATAAATTAGTTCTGCCGTTTCTCGCTGCCATTTACGGATAGGTAACGTGAACTGTGCAGGATGAATTAAAATATATTTACTAGCCTCTATTGCTATAGCATTGATAGACCAAGGAATAATATATTTATTGATTTCCTTTATTATTGCCGGAGAAGCCACCAAATAACCAATACGCAACCCAGGAACATTATATGCCTTCGATATAGATTGTACAATTATCAGATTTTCGTGATTATGTATATCACTGGGTTTTAGCATATCCTCCGTTGTAAAAGCGACATACGCCTGATCTACAATAAATGTTGTCTGACGATTAGCGGCAATCAGCGTCAATAACTCCGTACGATGTATTAATTTGCCATCCGGATTATTCGGATTACAAATCCAACAAAAATCCTGTCCATCCAATGATAATTCCGAAAGATCGTCGGAAGTAGAGAAGAATGTTATTTCATGTCCATGTAAACGACAAGCATCTTCATATTCAGCAAACGACGGTATTGCTATTTTAGACTTTGCCCCCTGCCAAGCTTGAGCCAATAGATAAAAAGCAGTAATAGAACCATTCGTTACAACAATATTATCTTCTTTTATCTCATGACGACGGGCAAGTAATCGCTTTAAAGAAGCGGCATCCGGCTCCGGGTAACGAGTTAATTTATCAAACTCTAAAATCAAATGCTCTTTTAGTTTATCCAAATTGGCTCCATGCCAAACATTTGAACTGAAATTTATCTTTATTTCATTCTGTGAATTATAAAAATCATCACCGTGTCCGAACAACATATTCCATTAGTTTTATGAATAAATAATAGTTCTATAAAAGTTCACAAATATACTAATTATTTTATTGCTTTATAAATGGCTTCCTGTATACGAAGACGAATATTTAAAGATCCTAATTTATTATTGGCACGAGATGGGTTTACACGATTACTCAAAAAGATATAGATTAATTGATTTTCCGGATCAACCCAAAAACAAGTACCCGTAAACCCCGTATGTCCATATACAGATGCAGGAGCTTGTGGGGCACACGGAGAAGACTGAGGACTGCCTATTGCTGGTTTATCAAAGCCTAACCTTCTACGACTTGTTGGACTTTTGCTCTGGGTAAATAACCGACAAGTTTCCATAGATAAATATTGTTCTCCACCATAAACGCCCTGATTAAGGAATAATTGAAGAACTTTTGCCAAATCATTAGCATTTGAAAAAAGTCCGGCATTTCCAGAAACACCTCCTTGAAAAGCAGCAGCCTCATCATGCACATAACCTCGCAGAAGTTGACGACGTACAAACCGGTCATCCTCCGTAGGAACAATCTGCAGAGTATCCATAATCTTTAAAGGCGTATAAGTAACATGCCATGCGCCTAAACCTGCATAAAAATCATCGTGAAGCAAACGGTCCATCGGTTTATCCATCAAATTTTCCACCATCATCTTCAGAAGGATAAAATTGATACAACTATATACATATTTTCCTCGTTTTCCCAAACGTGAGTCTACAATAGATTGCATAATAGAATCTTTAAAAGAATCATTCACATAAAAATTACGAGCCACTTCTGTCGTAAAGCCTGGCTTCTTTTTATCCGATACCAAATCCGGAAGATAAGAGAAGTCATTCCTTACATATGTCTTTGCATCAAAACGAATGGGGTGAACCGCATTTTTAGCATTACTATACAAACTCCCCGTATAACTGTCTTTATCAATAGCTTTCAGATAAAAATTAATGGATGATATCAATCCGGATTGATGATATAGTAATTCTTTTATCGACAAATCTTGCTTATTAGAACCTTTCAACGCCGGAACAAAATCCGCAATCTTATTATTTAGCGTAAATTTTTTTTCATCATACGCTTTCATGACAGCCAATAACGTACCGGAAGCTTTAGATGCAGATGCCAGATCATAAACAGAAGTTTCCGTTACTATCCGACTTTTATCGAAATCATAATATCCAAACGACTTATCATAAATTATCATACCATCCTTTGCAACCAAGACTTGGCAGCCGGGAAAAGCCTTTTCCTCCAGACCTTCCGATACGATAGACTCTATCACATCCAAACGTACAGCATTTGCACCAACTTCTTCGGGCTCATGGTAACCAAGCCGGGTCTTTTCTGTAAACACACCTGTCCCTGAATAATACAGTCCTGGAATTGAAACAGGTAATTTACCCTTTGCCCCTATACCTCCAAAAATAACCTGAGCTGCATATTCTTGAGCTAAAGGAGTATTTTCATACCCCATTACTAAAGCTTTTGCCTTTTGGATAGAATTTTTATAATCCTTACAGAAATACGGCAATGTAAAAAAAGCATATACCAGTTCTTTTTTAGCGGATAGCTGCCTCAACGGCAAACTCTCCGGAATCCGAACCGTATGTACGCTACATATAATAATATCATAATTATTCAATTGATTATAAACTTTTTGAATAGCAGCAGCCGACGTATTACGTCCTATACTAAAGCTTGCAATCGAATCATAACGATTCAGCATAGTCTGGAACTCATTTCCTGCATCATCCCCTATAGCTAATGCTGCTATTTTTTTCTTGCCCAATTGCTTCAACGGAAGAATATCCGACGTATTTTTTAAAACAGTAATTGCCTCCGAATTCAGTTTAGCAGCCAACCAGGCAGCATGGGGAGAATTCAAACGCTTCATCAAGTCTTGCGTATCTATCGGTCGATATTGATTAAGACCTGCTATATATTTATACTGCAATATTTTGATACATTTCGCTTCTATTTCTTCAAGGGAGAGTATACCTTCATTAATAGCTTCTTTCACGGCTGTAAAATCATTTATCGGAGCAGCAGGAGCCAACAACACATCATTACCGGCCAAAAGTGCCATAACAGAAGGATTATCCGTTTTCTTTGTTGTTGCTCCTTTCATAGCCAAAGCATCGGTAAAACATAAACCTTGAAATCCGATCTTTTCTTTCAACAAATCTGTTACTACAGCATGGGATAAAGAAGCCGGACGGTTTGGTGTTTTATCTATAGCCGGAATATACAAATGCCCTGTCATTACTCCCGAGAAACCATCATATATATATCTTTTAAACGGTAATAATTCCACACTATCCAAACGCGCCATTGAATGGAATACGGAGGGTAATGTCTTATGTGAATCATCAGATGTATCGCCATGTCCCGGAAAATGCTTTGATACAGAAAGTACGCCTTTACTTTCAAGTCCGCGGGCATAAGCAATTCCTTTATCGGCAACCATATCCGGGTTCTCTCCAAAAGAACGAAGACCTATTACCGGGTTATCCACATTACTATTTACATCCAGATCAGGTGCAAAATTAATATGGATGCCCATCTCCCGGCACTGACGGGCTACTTCTTTGCCATATTCCTCTATCAGCGTATTATCTTCAATAGCGCCCAGCATCATATTTTTCGGAAAACGAGTAGTATTACTTAAACGCATAGACAACCCCCACTCTCCATCCAAGGAAATAAACAAAGGTATGCGCGAGGCTTTTTGAAGACGGTTTGTCACTTCTGCCTGTGTAACCGGATTTCCTTTATGAAACAAAACACCACCAACTTTTATTTCATTGACATAACGCATCAGTTTCTGCATATTCCGCATATCCGACTTTGGTTCAGCAATTACCATAAACAATTGGCCGATACGTTCGTCATAACTCATAGCATCAAAAACCGAATCAACCCAATGATTCATCTTTTCTTTATCTACATTAGCCATTAACGCAGGCTCCGTCTGAGCCCAACCAGAACATACACAGAAACAGCACAATACCCAAAAATATATTTTCTTCATCTTCTCCAAATCCTTTTACCACCCCAAAAGTAAGAAAAATACGAGAATCCACTGATAAGATAACAAAGAAAGTATTTAAAGCGACAATAGTTAATTTATAGAATGATCCCGATGACTTTATAAAATCATCGGGATCATTTCACAAAATCATCGGGATCGTTATTATACGAGACTTCCGGTCTTATTAAAAATAAAGCCACACCTTCTTGCACAATAAATATTTATTTCGTTACTTTGCATCCGCTTTGCGTAATCTCTGTCGGGAAAAGTTGCCCGTTATATTGCGTTTCATTTTAAATTACAATTAAAAAGCTATAAACAATGGATTTAATTAAGATTGCAGAAGAAGCGTTTGCTACAAAGAAGGAGCATCCTTCATTCAAAAGTGGTGACACTATTACAGTAGCTTACCGTATTAAAGAAGGTAACAAAGAACGTATCCAGCAGTACAGAGGCGTTGTTATCCGTATCTCAGGACATGGTGACAAAAAACGTTTCACTGTTCGTAAGATGTCTGATAACATTGGTGTAGAAAGAATTTTCCCTATCGAATCACCGTTTATCGAAAGCATCACTGTAAACAAAGTTGGTAAAGTACGTCGCGCTAAATTGTACTATCTGCGCGCTCTTACCGGAAAGAAAGCAAGAATCAAAGAAAAGAGAGTTTAATACCTCTCTGGTTCTATTGCCATACAAAAAAGCCATCCGATTACCGGAATGGCTTTTTTGTTTTTATATCCAATGCAAACAGAAAATAACCACAACGAACCATTTATCCTTCAACCGATAATATCGGGAATATAGAACAGACAAGAAAAACCGCTGATTCATCGATTCGTTTGCCCGTTTCATCGATTCTCTTTCTTCCGCACAAGCACTTTATCTACCTTTGGCTGCATAAACGAACAGATTATGCACCTCCCCAAAAAGAACGATTTGCTCATAGGGTTTACAGTATCCGTACTCATCACCCTGTTTGTAAACTTTTCCATGCTGATGCGGAATTACAACGATAACGCTAAAGCCATCAATATGCCTGACAACTTTCCCATGCCTGTTCCACCACAGAATAACGACTTCCTGTACTTCTCCCTCATCTGGTTTTTCATATACGCATTCCTGCTGTTCATTGTAAACGACCAATTATACAAGCTGGGAGACCGGATATTCCGTAAAAAGGAATATAAGACAATGCTGCTCGTTGCAGTAGCCAGCGTTGTGACGGCATTCGGAGTATTCAAGCTATACCCTCCGGTAAATGATATGATAATGGTGAACCTATTCGACATAAGAAACCGCTTCCCCTTCCCCCATCCGCTGGAGACAGAGCACCTCTTCGTATTGCTCACCGTGATGCTGTCGGTATTGCTGGTACGGTTGCTCAACAGCAAGCAGCAGATGATGCTGGAATACGAGAAGCTAAAGACCGAGAAGCTCCAGAACTCTTACAACGCCCTCATGGGGCAGATCAACCCGCATTTCTTCTTTAACTCTCTAAACGGGCTGAGCTCCCTGATACAAAGCGAGGAGAAGGAGAAGACGATTACTTACCTGAACGAGCTTTCCAACGTATTCCGCTACATCCTGCAAAGCAACAAAAAGGAACTGGTTACGCTGGCCGAAGAGCTCCAGTTCGTGAAGGCCTACACCTACCTGCTCGGCGTACGATATGAAGGCAAGCTGTTCTTCTCCATGCAGGTGGACACGCCCTTCTTGCTGCTATGGTACCTGCCCATTCTCAGCATCCTCCCGCTGATAGAGAATGCCGTAAAGCACAACGTGATAAGCAAGCAATATCCCCTGCAGATAGACATCTATACAACGGCCGATAACATGATCGTGATATCCAACAAGATACAACCGAAAGCCGAAGAAAGCTCCGGCAGCGGCATCGGGCTCAAAAACCTTTGGGGACGCTACCGCATGCTCACCGGCAAAGACATACAGATTTCCAACCGGAAGGAATACTTCAAGGTAAGCCTTCCATTACTTAATTCGCCCGCACCACTGCCATGAATGCCATCATTATAGAAGACGAAACCGCTGCCGTCAGCAGCCTGAAAGCCGTATTGGCCCGCAACTCCGTAGCAGACATACGGGTGGTTGCCGAACTGGAAAGCATCGAGGAGAGCGTGGCCTGGTTTGGGAGCCATCCGCATCCCGACATCATCTTTATGGACATCCACCTGGCGGACAGATCGGCGTTCAAGATTTTCGAGCAGGTGGAAATAGAAGCCCCTGTTGTATTCACCACCGCATACGACGAATACGCCTTGCAGGCCTTCCGGGTTAGCAGCATAGATTATCTGCTGAAGCCCGTAACAACCGTGTCGCTGGAGCGTGCGCTGAGCAAGTTACGCCTTCTTTACCCCTACACGGCCAACGAGAAAGCTGCGGACTGTACGCCGAACGGCAAACTGCGTCCGATAGACCATCAGCTGGGCGCGCTGAATGAGAAGCTGGACAAGGCGCTGGCCGACGTACACGAGGTGTTGAACAAGGAGCAGGTAGAGCAACCTGTCTTTGTGCGCGAAGGCAGCCGCATCATCCGACTGCAAAGGGAAGAGATCCTCTTTCTGGAAGGGTACGGCGACTATGTAAAGATTCACCGCACTACGGGCAAGCCCCGGCCCGAAGCTCGTGGGCATCGTTAAACTTTACGCGGCTGTCGCCGGACGATAACGAACCGTACTGACGGAACGTATAATCCAGTGCATAGGTCATCTTTTTATATTGAAGCGCGCCACCCGCACCGGCAAACTGTGGAAGAGACTGCCTGACGGTCTTTTTCTTCACCTCCGTACTGGCATCATCGTTTATAATCGTTATCGAGTTCTCCAAAGAGATCTTCCGGCGGTAGCCGTACACAGCCCCCAGCGTCAAAGCCGCCTCACGCCCCACCTGCCGGTAATATTGCAGGCCGAAGTCGGCAAGAAAAGCCCGCCCGTAAAGGGTCTGGGTGACGGACATGGAGCTTTGCGTTTCGGACTGCTCCATATTCCCGAACACATAGTTCAGGTTTACGCCCATCGACAAATGCCGCATAAGCCTGAAAGCATGGGTCAGACAGGCTTTAGACAGCCCGCCGCTACCCTCAAACTCACTGTCGTAACCGGTATCGAGAGAACCTTCCAGCGGCTGGGAGCTTTTGAAGTAGTAACCCACGAAGCTGTAAGGCATTATCCCCACCGCCACGTACCAACGGGGAATGATGCGCCCGGCCAGCGAGAAGGCCGACATGTTGCCCGACACGGCGTGGTTGGAACTTCCTCCGGATTGGGCACGCTCACTCCTCAGAAAGAGCGACGTTTCGGCCATCAGCGAACAGCTGTCCAAGCCCGTCAGCCCTGCCGGATTATCACTGTTGATAAGCGAAGCCCCGCGCATGCCGTAGGCCACCCCTCCCATCGCCACATTCTGACCATACAGCCCGGAGGCAATCTCGCCCACACCAAACATGGAGTAGGGCGACGAGGTCATAACTCCCTGTCCCATCAAGCGGGACGTTGCCATCAGCACAAAGCCGACGGCGTATTTAATAGCTTTCATAAATCTTATAGGTTAGTTGTAAAACGATGGGCGAACGCCCGCTCTGGTCGCTAAACGTAAGGTTGCGCACAGTTCCCGTATAGTCGTCGGAGCTAAATACCAGTTGCAGGTTATGTTTGTACATGCCTATCGTGCCCAGCTCTTCCTGCATGAAATCCGTTACGTCGAAGTAGTAATACGTGTTGCTCTCGAAAGCATAGTCCCTTACCAACACCCCGCTTTGTACCTCCGAGCCCAGATAGTCGGTTACGGCATCGGTTACCACATTGTTCTCGTCGGCAATGTATAAGAAGATGCTGTCCGGCAACGGGTTGAAGTCGGAATAAATGCCCGGCTCCGGATAGATCTTTAAGAGTGCACTCTCTATATTCACCTGCTCGCCATGCTGCATGATATTATTCAAATGAGGAAACTCCAAACGGGTGTACCAGCCTATTCCGCCAAACAGCACCCCCCTCCCGTCCAATGCCTGCGAAGGAATCTCCACCTGCTTTAAGGGGTATCCGTCCATCAAAGTGCCTGTCCGGTCGTGTTCTATGCGGTTAAACTGAGTCTCGGTATTGGGCGAGAATATCAGGGTCTTCTCCCTCTTCACCTCTTCGGATACATGGTAATACAGCACGATGATAGCAGAGGAGTCGGAGACGCTGAAAGTCTGCAATGACTGGCTGACCGCTTCGTCCGGCATAACGACAATGCCCTTGAAATAATCGGGGAAGCGGTCTGCCGACACCGCCTCGTCGCGGCTATGGAAGCGGTCCAGTAAGTTCCGCCCCAATTCGTCCGGCAAACGGATCTCCAGCTTCTCTCCACTACGGGGTTTAGGTCTAAAGGAACAGGTACCCAGTGGAGCGGCATCATACGGAAACGAAGAGTTGTTGTACAGATACCCGTTATCATTCAAGATAATCTTATCGGCCAGCTTATATACGTTGAACTGTTGCACCAGTGTTGTATCTCCCACGAAATTCCCGCTATAAGAGAGTGACAGCATACAGGAATCTAATACAACCGTTGCCTCCGCCTCCGTATCGTATGCCGGGCGTTCATAAGCAACATAGCCGGAAGCCCTGACAGTTCCCCATAACGGATGCCGGTACTGTCCGATCAAAGCCAGCCCCTTGCCGGATGTCTCCAAAGAGTCTATCAGCACGGATGTTATGTTTACCGTACACGAATCCATTGTCACATTCCGGAAAGAAGACTCTACCAGTCCACTGCCATACGTGCTATTACTGTCATAACAAGCCGACAGGCACAGGCAAAAGAATAAAAGCGAGAAGCTACATGCAGATTTATACATAGTGTGTTCAGTTTATGAATGGGCAGCAGTTTGCCTTAATTGCCGGCAAAGGACAGACATCTCATAAAAGGATACAAGAATAATCGGTGAACGGGCGGCTTCATTCTGTGAAATGGCTAACCTTTTATCTATAGCCTTTTACCGAGAGAAAAGGGCCGTCTGTCGATTTTTGTTGTGCAGCCCGTAAATGTCATGTTCTTTTGCATCCATAAAGAACAGTAATACACTATAGAATGAAACAAAAAAGATTATTGGCAGTCATGCTATTTCTGCTGCTGGCAGTCCTACCATCATGCAAAAGCGATGATGACGACGATTTAATAGGCAAGTGGTATCGCGTTTCCGACTTCGACGGGTTAGCCAGGTATGCCGCTTCTTCCTTTACGATCGGCAATAAAGGGTATCTGGTTTGCGGATACGACAACAAGAAATGCTTATCCGACTTATGGGTTTATGACATAGAAATGGACAGCTGGACGCAATTGGCTTCTTTTCCCGGAACAGCCCGCCATACCGCGGTTGCCTTTACGGTCAATGAAAAAGGTTATCTGGGGACCGGCTACGACAAAGAGAACTACCTGAAAGATTTCTGGGAATACAATCCTGCCGGTAATACGTGGGAACAGAAAGCCGATTTTCCGGGATCGGCCCGCTATGGAGCCGTAGGATTCGGAGTGGCGGGAAAAGGATATATCGGTTGTGGTTACGATGGTAATTACCTGAAGGATTTCTATTCATTCAACCCTTCAACCAACGCTTGGGAACAGATTATAAGTATCGGAGGCAGTAAACGGACCGGCGCCACCAGCTTTGTTATTAATGATGAAGCATATGTATGTTGCGGATTAAATAATGGCGATTATGTAAATGATTTCTGGAAGTATAATCCTTCTACCGGTTTGTGGACACAACTACGCGACATTTCCGATACTTCCGATGATGATTATGATGACGATTACAATATTGTACGAACCAACGGAGTGGCTTTCGTTATCGACGGCGCAGCTTATATAGCTTGCGGTGAGAGCGGAAGTGTCCGCAGTGATACTTGGAAATACAGCCCTGCAACAGACTTGTGGGAAAATGTTGCTAAGTTCAAAGGCACGGCTCGTACATCAACAGCTTCTTTTTCCTCCGGAGAAAGAGGGTTTATAGTATCAGGCAAGAGCAGTACTTTATGTTTTGATGACATTTGGGAACTTCACCCTTATGAGTATGATGATGACGATTATTAAAGACAGGAAGAGCATGATTGCATCATGTTCGTTACTGCTACTGGTACTTATTGGTTTATTATTTTATCGTTCCGGAGAAATGGGGTCTCCGGACAGACGGCAACTGGAGTTGCAAACATTTCAATTGGAGGATGGCTGGGGGTATAAAATCAGGATGAACAGGAAAGTGTTGATTTACCAACCTACCATCCCTTCAATTGATACAATGATGTCTTTTCCCAATGAAACAAGTGCTAAAGCTGCAGGTTCATTAGTGCTGGAAAGATTAAATCGCAATCAAGACTTCTCTATTACAAAAGATGATATAAAGTATCTCTTTAAGCAAAAGGAATAGGTTAGCACACTCTAAGAAAAAAGCCGGCTTTTCTATAGCCGGCTTTTTGTGTATATGTTTACATAATCGAAGTGATTATGTAGCGAGTACGGTAGTATTAGCAATTCTTGCACTTTTTATAAGTCTTGTAGCCATAAACGGCCAGACTACCCAATTCTTCTTCTATGCGGAGCAACTGGTTGTACTTAGCCATACGATCCGAACGGCTCAACGAGCCGGTCTTTATCTGCCCTGAGTTTGTGGCAACTGCAATGTCTGCAATTGTTGCGTCCTCTGTTTCACCCGAACGATGCGAAGTTACCGATGTATAGCCATTCCGATGTGCCATTTCAATGGCATCCAGCGTTTCTGTTAAAGTACCTATTTGATTTACTTTAATCAATATTGAATTGGCACAGCCATTCTCAATGCCTTTCTTCAAGAACTCAACGTTGGTTACAAACAAATCATCACCTACCAGCTGGCATTTTGCCCCCAGAGTAGATGTCAGCATCTGCCAACCATCCCAATCGTTTTCATCCATGCCGTCTTCTATCGAATCAATCGGATATTTGCCTACTAACTCTGCTAAATATGTCACTTGTTGCTGGGCAGTACGTTTTGCTCCCTTAGCTCCTTCAAACTTTGTATAGTCATATATACCATCATTATAAAACTCAGAAGCAGCACAGTCCATGGCAATAGTAACATCCTTACCCGGTTCATAGCCTGCAGCTTTAATAGCCGCCATAATAGAATTCAAGGCATCTTCTGTTCCTTCCAGAGCCGGAGCAAATCCACCTTCATCTCCTACAGCTGTACTTAGGCCACGATCGTGGAGTACTTTCTTCAAAGCATGGAAAACTTCGGCGCCCATACGCAATCCTTCACGGAAGCTGCTAGCGCCAACAGGGCGAATCATAAACTCCTGAAAGGCTATAGGTGCATCAGAATGTGAACCTCCATTAATAATATTCATCATTGGTACAGGCATTACGTATGCGTTTGTTCCTCCTATATAACGATAAAGAGGTAAGTCCAGATAGTTTGCTGCAGCTTTAGCTACCGCTAACGAAACGCCTAACATTGCATTTGCTCCAAGATTAGACTTTGTTTTTGTACCGTCCAATTCGAGTAACTTATAATCTATTTCTCTTTGATTCAATGCACTCATGCCCAAAATAGCAGGAGCTATGACATTATTAACATTTTCTACGGCTTTCAACACGCCTTTGCCTCCGTAACGTTTCTTATCACCATCACGTAATTCTATTGCTTCATTCTCACCGGTAGAAGCTCCGGAGGGAACAGCTGCACGACCAAATGCGCCGGAAGCTAAATGTACATCTACTTCTACAGTTGGATTACCACGGGAATCAAGAATTTCTCTACCTATTACTTTTACAATTTCCATATTTACAAATATATTTAATGGTTCTTTTATCTTTCATGTCCTTTGCAAATATAACAAACGGAGAATAGATAATGTTGAAAAAGTCCATCGGGTTTATCTATAATCCAATTAACGCAGCCAATCATTCATATTCTATTGTAACGAACTATGCACCCGATTCTAAACAAAAAAGCCATTTCCTTGTATAGGAAACGGCTTTTTATATTATTAAAAGAATAATCTTTTTTATTCAGCAGCTTTTTCTTCGCTTGTTGCTTCCGGAGCTTCTGTTGCAGGAGCTTCAGCCACAGGAGCAGCTTCAGTTGCAGCAGTTGCCTTCTTACGAGAACGTCTTGTTTTAGAAGTTTTCTTAGCTACATTTTCTTTCAACATGTTTTCGTTATAATCAACCAATTCAATAAAACACATTGCAGCATTATCTCCTAACCGGTTACCTGTTTTAATAATTCTGGTATAACCACCTGGACGATCACCTATCTTCTGTGCAACTTCCTTAAACAATTCAGTTACCGCATATTTATCTTGTAAAGTACTAAATACCATACGCCTTGAATGAGTTGTATCGTCTTTAGACTTTGTAATAAGAGGTTCAACAAACTTACGTAACGCTTTTGCTTTTGCTGTTGTTGTAAAAATTCTCTTATGCTTAATCAAAGAAGAAGCCATATTTGAAAGCATTGCGTCACGGTGAGTGTTCGTACGACCTAAATGATTTATTTTTTTATTATGTCTCATCGCTTTACTTACTCTTTATCTAATTTATATTTTGTGATATCCATACCGAATGAAAGGTTCAAGCTTTCAAGCAGTTCATCAAGTTCAGTGAGCGACTTCTTACCGAAGTTACGGAACTTCAACAAATCATTTTTGTTGAACTTCACTAATTCACCCAATGTTTCAACATCTGCGGCTTTTAAGCAATTCAATGCACGAACAGAAAGATCCATATCAGCCAATTTGCTCTTAAGCAACTGGCGCATATGAAGTACTTCTTCATCAAATTCTTCATTTCCATCAGTGTCTACTGTCTCGATTGCAATCTTTTCATCTGAGAACAACATAAAATGATGAATCAGAATCTTAGCAGCTTCTTTCAATGCTTCTTTCGGATGAATGGAACCATCTGTGGCTATTTCAAGAACCAACTTTTCGTAGTCCGTCTTCTGCTCAACGCGGAAATTCTCAATTGAATATTTTACATTGCGGATCGGAGTATAAATAGAATCAATTGCAATAACATGAAGGTCTGCATTCGGATCTCTATTTTCATCTGCCGGAACATAACCACGACCTTTATTGATCGTCAATTCAATTTGAAAACTTGCATTCGGATCTAAATGGCAAATAATTAAGTCAGGATTCAATACCTCGAAACCTGTTAGTTGTTTACCTATATCACCAGCTTTGAACACTTCCGAACCCGAAACAGTAATACTTACTTTTTCATTCTCAATATCGTCTACTATATGTTTGAAACGCACTTGTTTCAAATTCAAGATAATGTTTGTCACATCCTCCAAAACTCCCGGTATTGTTGCAAATTCATGATCAACACCGTCAATTTTTATGGATGTAATAGCAAAACCTTCAAGAGACGACAGGAGAATACGGCGCAAGGCATTACCAATGGTAATACCATAGCCGGGTTCCAACGGACGAAATTCAAACTTTCCGAAGAAGTTGTCCGCTTCCAACATTAATACTTTATCGGGTTTTTGAAATGCTAATATCGCCATGGAATCAATTATTATTTAGAATACAATTCTACGATCAACTGCTCTTTAATATTTTCAGGAATATCAGCTCTTTCAGGCAGATGCAGTAATTTTCCGCTCAAAGATGACTGATCCCATTCTATCCAAGGATACTTGCTATGGTTGAAACCAGACAACGCATCAGCAATAACTTCCAAAGATTTAGATTTTTCTCTAACTCCTATAACCTGACCAGGTTTCACAGCATAAGAAGGGATATTTACAACCTTTCCATCTACTGTTATATGACGATGAGAAACTAACTGACGGGCAGCAGCTCTTGTAGAAGCAATACCCAAACGATAAACTACATTGTCCAAACGAGCTTCCAATAATTGAAGTAGCACTTCCCCGGTAATACCTTTTGAACGCTGAGCTTTGTCAAATAAATTTCTAAATTGTTTCTCTAACACACCATAAGTGTATTTAGCTTTTTGCTTCTCACGAAGCTGAATGCCGTACTCAGAGGTTTTTCTCTTTCTTGAGTTTCCATGCTGTCCCGGAGGATAATTCTTTTTAGAAAGAACTTTATCTGCACCGAATATAGCCTCTCCGAATTTACGGGCAATTCTTGTTTTTGGTCCAGTATATCTTGCCATTTTCTTATTATTTTTAATGTTCTGTATGAATCAGAAACCGTGCAGCCGCGATTACAGAGAGGATAAGGTCAATATGCAATCTATTCACAATTTCAAATTCAATATTCAAGAAACTATAATTTAATTATACTCTTCTCTTTTTAGGAGGACGACAACCGTTATGAGGTAGCGGAGTAACATCTACAATTTCAGTCACTTCAATACCTGCACCATGAATCGTTCTTATAGCAGATTCACGTCCGTTTCCTGGTCCTTTAACGAATACTTTTACTTTTCTTAAACCAAGATCATAAGCTACCTTAGCACAATCTTGTGCTGCCATCTGAGCAGCATAAGGAGTATTCTTCTTAGAGCTTCTAAAGCCCATCTTACCTGCAGAAGACCAACTAATTACTTGCCCTTCACTGTTGGCAAGAGACACAATAATATTATTAAAAGAAGAATGAATATGAGCTTGACCGTAAGCGTCAACCTTTACGACTCTCTTCTTTGCTGCGACTGTTTTTTTTGCCATATCAACTCTTATTATTTAGTAGCTTTTTTCTTATTTGCAACAGTTTTCTTCTTACCCTTACGAGTACGAGCATTGTTTTTTGTACTCTGTCCTCTTAAAGGCAAGCCAATACGGTGACGAACACCTCTGTAACATCCGATATCCATCAGACGTTTAATATTCAGCTGAACCTCCGAACGAAGGTCACCTTCTACCTTGTATTCAGCGCCAATTACTTCACGCACTTTTGCAGCCTGGTCATCCGTCCAGTCTTTAACCTTAATATCACGATCAATTCCTGCTTTTGCTAAAATTGAGTTTGCCGCACTACGACCAATACCATAGATATAAGTCAAGGCAATCTCTCCTCTTTTATTTTGTGGCAAGTCTACACCAACTATTCTTATAGCCATATTACTTACTAATAATTATTTTGCAAAAATAATAAATTATCCTTGACGTTGTTTATACTTCGGATTTTTCTTGTTAATTACGTATAAGCGTCCCTTTCTTCTTACTATTTTGCATTCAGGAGTACGCTTCTTTAAAGATGCTCTTACTTTCATATCTTATTATTTTTATTTGTATCTAAAAGCAATTCTACCTTTCGATAAGTCATATGGAGACATTTCCACTCTTACTTTATCACCAGGA
This sequence comes from Parabacteroides bouchesdurhonensis, assembly GCF_900186615.1. Lineage (GTDB taxonomy): Bacteria > Bacteroidota > Bacteroidia > Bacteroidales > Tannerellaceae > Parabacteroides > Parabacteroides bouchesdurhonensis. The sequence goes on along the minus strand of NZ_LT896588.1, from coordinate 1,948,985 downwards.
AGAATTTTTATATAATGCATACGCATCTTTCCTGATATGTGAGCAGTAATTTCATGTCCATTCTCCAATTCCACACGAAACATAGCGTTTGATAACGCTTCTACAATAACTCCGTCTTGTTCTATTGCTGACTGTTTAGCCATATAAAATCAAATTAAATTGCGTTATTTCCTAGTACTTCCTCTAAAAACTTAAATGAAGACAAAATTTGCGGACCTTCCGGACGAATCGCTATACAATGCTCAAAATGAGCAGAACATTTTCTATCCTTTGTTCGTACAGTCCAGCCATCTTTTTCAAAAACGACGTTCTTGCTTCCCATATTAATCATAGGTTCAATGCAAATACACATTCCACTACGTAATAAAGGGCCACATCCCGGTCTTCCATAATTAGGCACTTCCGGTTCTTCGTGCATCTTATGCCCTATACCGTGTCCAACCAATTCTCTTACTACAGAGTATCCTTTGGATTCACAATATGTTTGTACGGCATTACTTACATCACCCAAACGTTTTCCTTCAAGAGCATGCTGGATTCCAAGATATAGAGACTCTTTTGTTGTTTTCAATAATCTCTTTACCGCTGGATCGACTTCACCTACACAAAAAGTATAAGCAGAATCTCCAACAAATCCATTCAGAATTGTACCGCAATCTACAGAGATGACATCACCTTCTTTCAAAATGGTCTTAGATGAAGGTATCCCATGGACTACTTGCTCATTTAAAGAAGCGCAAATTGAATTAGGGAAACCTCCGTATCCCAAAAAAGCCGGGACTGCACCATTATCTCTAATGAATTCTTCCGCAATTTTATCAAGTTGAAGCGTTGAAACACCTGGAGCTATATGTTTGGCTAATTCGCCCAAAGTTTTGCCCACCAGTTGATTTGCTTCACGCATCAACTCAATCTCTTCATCTGTTTTTAAATAGATCATCCTAGTTAATAAGCGGCAACTGAGCCTGTACGACCTTTAATTCTTCCTGACTTTAACAAACCGTCATAGTGACGCATTAACAAATGACTTTCAACTTGTTGTAATGTATCCAACACTACACCAACCAGAATCAACAGAGAAGTTCCTCCAAAGAATTGGGAGAACGCCATACTTACACCGGCAATTCTTGCAAAAGCAGGCATAATAGCAACTAAGGCTAAGAAAAATGCCCCTGGCAAAGTTATACGGTCCATAATGGTATCCAAATAATCCTTGGTATGTTTTCCAGGCTTGACACCAGGAATAAATCCATTATTTCTCTTTAGATCATCAGACATCTGAGTCGGATTAATTGTAATAGCTGTATAGAAATATGTAAACAATATAATCAATACCGCAAATACAAAGTTGTACCAGAACCCTGAATTATCCATAAAAGCAGCCCAAAAACCACTACGTTCGCCTGTATGAGAAAAACCTACAATTGAAATAGGGATAAACATGATTGCCTGAGCAAAAATGATAGGCATTACATTTGCAGCATTAACTTTTAATGGAATATACTGTCTTGCACCACCGTATTGTTTATTTCCAATTATTCTTTTTGCATACTGTACAGGAACTTTACGAGTACCTTGTACTAATAAAATAGCACCTGCAATAACGAGTAAAAGGAACAACATTTCAAATAAGAACATAACCAAACCACCAGTTTTTTCACTTGTTCTTGAAATAAATTCCTGGAACAATGAATGTGGCAGACGAGCTATAATACCAACTAAGATAATGAATGAAATACCATTACCTACACCTTTATCCGTGATTCTTTCACCTAGCCATAAGATAAACATACTTCCGGCAGCCAAAATTACGGTAGAAGAAATTGTAAACCAGATACCCGCCGGCAAAGCAGCTCCAGCTGCCTTTAACTGTACACTTAAGTTCACTAAATAGGTAGGACCTTGGAACAAAAGAATCGCAACAGTTAAATAGCGAGTCCATTGATTAATTTTTCTACGGCCACTTTCACCTTCTCTCTGTAATTTTTGGAAAGAAGGAACTGCTATGGCTAACAACTGCATAACGATTGATGCAGAAATATACGGCATAATTCCCAATGCAAAAATAGACGCGTTAGAGAATGCACCACCAGAAAACATATCCAACAGTGCAAGTAATCCGCCTTTCGTCTGCTCTTGCAAAGCAGTTAACGCTTTTGGATCAATACCCGGAAGCACCACATACGTTCCGAAACGGTATATGGCCACCAGTAAAAGAGTGGTGAGGATCCGATTTCTCAGATCCTCAATTTTCCAGATATTCTTTATTGTTTCGACTGCTCTCATAGCTTAGAGTTTAACAACAGTTCCACCTACTGCCTGAATTGCAGCTTCCGCACTCTTAGAAAAAGCATGTGCTTCAACATCCAATTTTGCAGTAAGATTACCATTACCCAGAATCTTAACCAATTGAGAAGCAGAAATAAAACCAGCATTAATTAATTCTTCAACACCAATCTTTGTCAATTGCTGAGATTCAGCCATTTGTTGTAATGTTGAAATATTAATAGCCTTATATTCTACTCGATTAATATTCTTGAATCCAAATTTAGGCAAACGTCTTTGAATAGGCATCTGACCTCCTTCAAAACCGATCTTATTTTTATAACCAGATCTTGACTTCGCACCTTTATGACCTCTTGTTGAAGTTCCTCCTAATCCAGAACCAGGACCACGGCCGATTCTTTTTCTAGTCTTGGTAGATCCTTCAGCAGGTTTTAAATTTGACAAATTCATATCGTATAATTTATTTTTTCAATCAATTATTATTTTTCTACTGAAACCAAGTGTTTCACTTTCTCAACCATACCCAGAATAGCCGGAGTAGCTTCATGTTCCACTACGCGATTCATCTTTGTCAGACCTAGTGCATCAAGAGTTCTCTTTTGGTCTTTAGGGCATTTAATTCTACTTTTTACTTGCTTAACTTTAATAGTTGCCATAATCCATTATCCTCCCTAATTAACCTCTAAAAACTTTTTCTACCGAAACACCTCTGTTCTGAGCAACCATAAACGGACTTCTTAACTCACTCAAAGCAGCGATTGTTGCTTTTACTAAATTATGAGGATTTGAAGAACCTTTAGACTTTGCCAAAACGTCAGTAACACCAACACTTTCCAATACAGCACGCATAGCACCACCAGCTTTCACACCAGTACCATGAGATGCAGGTTTAATCAAAACCTGAGCACCACCAAATTTTGCCAATTGTTCATGAGGGATAGTACCTTTATGAACCGGTACCTTGATCAAGTTCTTTTTAGCAGCTTCAACACCTTTAGCGATAGCTGTCGTCACTTCACCTGCTTTACCTAAACCCCAGCCAACAATACCATCTTCATTTCCTACTACAACAATAGCAGCAAAACTAAAAGTACGTCCACCTTTGGTAACTTTAGTTACGCGGTTGATTGCAACCAATCTGTCCTTCAACTCTAAGTCGTTGGTCGATTTAACTCTATTATTAACTCCTGCCATCTTCATTAAAATTTAAGGCCGCCGTTACGTGCAGCATCTGCTAATTCTTTAATTCTTCCGTGATACAGGTAACCATTACGATCAAAAACGACTGTTTGAATGCCAGCTTCCTGTGCACTCTTTGCAATCATCTCACCTACTTTTGCTGCGATTTCTCTTTTCGGAGCCTTCACATCCATCTTTAAAGATGAAGCAGCTGCAATTGTTTTGCCTGTAATATCATCTATCACCTGTGCATAGATTTGCTTATTGCTTCTAAACACAGTCAGGCGTGGACGTTCAGTTGTACCTGAAATCTTGCCACGTACCCCTTTCTTTATTTTTTGTCTTCTTTCTTCCTTCGTTGTCATGATAATTTCAGTTTACGTAGATTACTTACCTGCTGACTTACCAGACTTTCTGCGAATTTCTTCACCCACAAACTTAATACCTTTACCTTTATAAGGTTCCGGCATACGGAATGAACGAATCTTAGCACAAATCTGACCTATCAATTGTTTGTCAGCTGATTCAAGGATAATAAGAGGATTCTTATTTCTCTCAGACTTTGTTTCAACCTTTACTTCTTTCGGTAATAACATATAAATATTATGTGTATAACCCAAAGAAAGATCAAGTAACTGACCTGTATTTGTAACACGATAACCAACACCTACTAGTTCCAGTTCTTTTTTGTATCCTTCAGAAACCCCAATAACCATGTTATTAATCAAAGAACGATACAAACCGTGTAATGCACGATGATTTCTATCATCTGACGGTCTAGTTAAATGAAGAACTCCGTCTTCCAAAGTAACATTAATATCAGGATTTACTTCCTGAACAAGTTCACCTTTAGGACCTTTAACTGTTACTACATTATCCTTAATTGTAACTGTAACACCGGCCGGTACATGAATTGGTAATTTTCCTATTCTTGACATTCTTCTTCCTCCTAATTAATAAACATAACATAATACTTCACCACCGATCTTAAGATCGCGGGCTTCTTTGTCTGTCATCACACCCTTAGAAGTAGAAAGAACAGCAATACCTAAACCATTCAATACTCTCGGCATGTCTTTGTAACCAGTGTACTTACGCAAACCTGGAGAAGAAACTCTCTCAAGCTTCTTGATTGCATTCACTTTGTTTACCAAGTCATACTTCAAGGCTATCTTAATTGTGCCTTGAGGACCATCTTCTACAAACTTAAAATTAAGAATGTAGCCTTTGTCGAAAAGAATCTTTGTGATCTCTTTCTTTAAATTTGACGCCGGCACTTCAACAACTCTGTGCTTCGCTTTAATTGCATTACGCAATCTCGTCAAATAATCTGCAATAGGATCTGTCATATTATATATAAAATTAAATTGATCCGGACTTCCGGACAATATTTAAATAAAAAAACGCTTACCAACTTGCTTTCTTTACACCTGGTATCAAACCATGAGATGCCATTTCGCGCAGTTGAATACGAGAAATGCCGAATTGGCGTACATAGCCTTTCGGACGACCTGTTATTTTGCAACGATTATGCAAACGTACAGGAGAAGCATTTTTAGGTAAAGCCTGTAAAGCTTCATAGTCTCCAGCAGCTTTTAATTCTGCTCTTTTAGCAGCATATTTAGCTACAAGCTTTGCTCTTTTCACCTCGCGGGCTTTCATTGATTCCTTTGCCATAACTACTTAGTCTTTTTTTGCATTTTTAAAAGGCAATCCAAATTCTCTCAGAAGAGCATAACCTTCTTCATCTGTTTTCGCAGAGGTCACAAAGGTAATATTCATTCCCAATATTTTAGTAATATTATCGATATTTATTTCCGGGAAAATAATTTGTTCCTGGATTCCGAGTGTATAATTACCTCTTCCATCCAACTTACTTTCAATTCCTTTAAAGTCACGAATACGAGGAAGGGCTACACGAACAAGTCTTTCCAAAAATTCATACATCTGCTCGCGGCGCAATGTAACCATTACACCAATCGGCATTTTTTTACGTAACTTAAAGTTTGAAATATCTTTCTTTGAAATTGTTGCAACAGCTTTCTGGCCTGTAATAGTGCCCAATTCACTGATTGCAATATCGATAATTTTCTTATCAGCAGCAGCCATACCCAACCCTTGATTGATAACAATCTTTTTCAACACCGGTACCTGCATTACTGATTTATAACCGAATTCTTTCGTCAAAGCAGGAACAATTCTGTCCTGATATTCTTTCTTAAGACTGGCAGTATTGCTCATTACTTAATTTCCTCCCCTGATTTTTTTGAATAACGCACTAAAGCACCTTCTTCATTCAATTTACGTCCAATACGTGTCGGTTTTCCTGATTTAGGATCAACAACATTAAGGTTTGAAATATGAATAGGGGCTTCCTTCTTCTCGATTCCTCCCTGAGGATTCTTTGCATTAGGCTTGGTATGCTTAGATACCATATTAATACCTTCAACAATAGCACGACTGTCTTTTACAAGCACCTGTAAAACACGACCAGTCTTACCTTTGTCTTCACCGGTATTAACAAATACTATATCGCCTTTTTTGATATGTAATTTACTCATTACTTTAAATTTTACAAAATTAAAGCACTTCAGGTGCAAGTGATACAATTTTCATGTTTGTTGCACGAAGTTCTCTGGCAACCGGACCGAAGATACGGCTTCCACGAATATCTCCACCGGCATTCAGCAATACACATGCATTATCATCAAAACGGATGTATGAACCATCCGGACGGCGGATTTCTTTTTTAGTGCGAACGATGATAGCTTTAGAAACAGCTCCTTTCTTCACATCAGAAGCAGGAATAACGCTCTTAATTGCTACTACGATCACATCACCTACAGTGGCATAACGCTTTCTTGTTCCACCTAAAACGCGGATACACAAAGCTTCTTTTGCTCCACTATTGTCAGCTACTACTAATCTAGATTCTTGTTGTATCATGTTACTTAGCCCTTTCGATTATTTGAACTAATCTCCATCTTTTTGTTTTGCTCAAAGGACGAGTTTCCATAATCTTTACGGTATCGCCAATGTTGCATTCATTCTTTTCATCGTGAGCATGATATTTCTTCGTTTTATTAACGAACTTACCATAAATGGGGTGTTTTTCTTTCCATTTAATAGCAACTGTGATGCTTTTATCCATCTTATTGCTTGTAACCACGCCCGTTCTTTCTTTTCTTAAATTTCTAGTTTCCATCAGGCTCAATTATTTGTTGTTAAGTTCTCTCTGGCGCAATTCTGTTTTCATGCGCGCGATCATCCTGCGTTGTTGTTTAATCTGAGCAGGGTTATCCATAGGAGAAATACTATGGTTTATCACCTTTTGATCGTAGGCTGCAACTTCTGCATCTACTCTTTCAAGCAACTCTTTAGTGCTTAATTCTCTAATTTCTGCAATCTTCATAACAATTACGCATTTTGATTTTGCATGTCATAATCACGTCTCACAACAAACTTCGTTGTTACCGGAAGCTTCTGAGCAGCTAAGCGCAAAGCCTCTTTTGCGATATCAAAAGGAACACCTTCGATTTCAAAAATAAGACGACCAGGAGTAACAGGCGCAACAAATCCTTCCGGATTACCTTTACCTTTACCCATACGTACCTCTGCAGGCTTCTTTGTAATTGGCTTATCCGGGAAGATACGAACCCAAACCTGACCCTGACGTTGCATGTAACGAGTTACAGCAATACGGGCAGCTTCGATCTGACGACCGGTAATCCATTTATTTTCTAACGATTTTATGCCAAAAGAACCAAAAGCCAGCTGATTACCGCGCTGAGCTTCACCCTTCATACGGCCTTTCTGCTGTCTTCTGAACTTTGTCTTTTTCGGTTGTAACATCTCTTCTTAAATTCTAACGTTTAACGATTAGCTTTCTTTCTCTTGAAGTTCTTATCTCTGTTGCCACCGGTATTTTCATTTCTGCGGCCAGACTCTTTAGAAGTAGTGAATGAAGGAGCAAGATCTCTCTTTCCATATACTTCACCACGACAAATCCAAACCTTAACACCGATCAATCCCACTTTTGTCAACGCTTCAGCCAAAGCATAATCTATATCAGCTCTGAATGTGTGCAACGGAGTTCTTCCTTCTTTATACATTTCTGAACGAGCCATTTCAGCACCATTCAAACGACCAGAGACTTGCACTTTAATACCTTCGGCACCCATTCTCATGGTAGAGGCGATAGCCATCTTAATAGCACGACGGTAAGCAATTTTTCCTTCAAGTTGACGAGCAATATTATTTGCAACAATAACAGCGTCTAATTCAGGTCTTTTTACCTCAAAGATGTTGATCTGAACTTCTTTATCGGTAATCTTTTTCAACTCTTCTTTCAATTTATCAACTTCCTGACCACCTTTTCCGATGATAATGCCCGGACGCGATGTGCAAACTGTAATTGTAATCAACTTTAGCGTACGTTCAATAACGATACGAGATACACTAGCTTTTGCAAGACGGGCATTCAAATATTTACGGATCTTGCTATCTTCTAACAAAGTATCTCCGTAATTTTTGCCGCCATACCAATTGGAATCCCAACCACGGATAATTCCCAAACGATTACTAACCGGATTAACTTTTTGTCCCATCTACAAATTAATTTTGACTATCTTTTTTACTAAGTGTATCTACAAACAATGTTACATGGTTCGAACGTTTACGAATTCTGTAACCTCTTCCTTGAGGAGCCGGACGCATTCTCTTCAATGTAGTAGCGCAATCAACGCTAATTGAAGATACGCACAACTCTCCTGCTTCTGCTTTACGTTCATTCTTCTGTTCCCAGTTTGCGATTGCTGAACGAAGCAACTTTTCTACTCTTGCTGCAGCTTCCTTATTAGAAAACTTCAAAACACCAAGTGCACGGAATACTTCCATACCGCGAATCATATCGGCTACCAAACGCATCTTACGAGGAGAGGTAGGCACGTTATTCAACTTCGCGAAATACATGGTCTTCTGGGCTTCTTTTCTTGCTTCAGCTGATATTCTTTTTCTAGCACCCATTTTATTCGATTCTTTTTATTTTCAGATTCCTGAATTCCTGTTACTACCGATATTATTTCTTCTTGTTACCGGCGTGACCACGGAAAGTACGTGTAGGAGAAAATTCTCCTAACTTGTGACCTACCATATTTTCGGTTACAAAAACAGGAATAAATTTATTTCCATTGTGAACTGCAATAGTATGGCCTACAAAATCAGGCGAAATCATTGAAGCTCTTGCCCATGTCTTAACTACAGCTTTTTTGCCGGACTCATTCATAGCCAGCACCTTTTTCTCAAGCTTTACATTAATATACGGGCCTTTTTTTAGCGAACGACTCATAGTTTACTTAATTAATCAGATTATTTCTTTCTTCTTTCAATAATATACTTTGAAGAATGCTTCTTAGGAGCTCTTGTTTTCAAGCCCTTAGCATATAAGCCATTACGAGATCTAGGATGACCTCCGGAAGCACGACCTTCACCACCACCCATTGGGTGATCAACCGGGTTCATAACAACACCACGGTTACGAGGACGACGACCTAACCATCTAGAACGACCGGCTTTACCTGATTTTTCAAGACCATGGTCTGAGTTGCCTACTGCACCTATTGTAGCTTTACAAGCTGCAAGAATCTTTCTTGTTTCACCGGAAGGCATCTTAATGATTGCATAAGCACCTTCTTTAGAAGTCAGCTGAGCAAATGTTCCTGCAGAACGTACTAACTTAGCACCCTGTCCAGGACGAAGCTCAATATTGTGAATAATTGTACCAACGGGAATATTTGCCATCGGCAAAGTATTACCTACTTCAGGAGCGGCTTCGCTACCTGAAACCACTGTCTGGCCAACTTCCAAACCGTTAGGAGCAATGATATAGCTCTTTGCTCCGTCAGCATAATACAATAAAGCGATACGTGATGTACGATTTGGATCGTACTCAATAGACTTTACTGTTGCAGGAATGCCATCTTTATTTCTCTTGAAATCGATAAATCTGTACTTTTGTTTGTGACCGCCACCAAGATAACGCATTGTCATCTTACCAGTGTTATTACGACCACCTGTACTCTTTTTACCTGTTACAAGAGACTTCTCTGGTGTACTTGCAGTGATTTTATCAAATGCACCAATAACTTTGTGTCTCTGCCCCGGTGTTGTGGGCTTTAATTTACGTATTCCCATTTCTTTTTTTAGATATTACTAAAGAAATCAATTGTTTCTCCTTCTTTCAACGTTATGATTGCTTTCTTAAAAGCTGTCTGCTTACCATTGATAATACCCGATTTTGTATAACGGCTTTTCTGCTTGCCTGAATAGTTAATAGTATTCACATCAACCACAGTTACATTATACATATCTTCTACAGCTTTCTTGATCTCTAACTTGTTGGCATCAGGAGAAACACGAAAACCATAGCGATTAGGCATTTTCTCTGTAATCGCCGTTTGCTTCTCTGTTACTATAGGTTTAATAATAATTCCCATTATTTTACTCCTTATGCGTTAAAAAGTTTTTCTATAGCAGCAACAGAACTTTCGGTAATAACAACATTCGCAGCATTTAAAACTCCGTATGTGTTTAGTTCAGAAGCTGTTATAACATTTGCCTTTTCTAAATTACGAGCCGACAAATATACAAAATTATTTTTCTCCGGTAAAACCATAAGTAACTTTTTATCAGCCACTTTCAGGTTTTTAGCAATTGTTATAAATTCTTTAGTCTTAGGAGCTTCCATAGCGAAGTCTTCAACTACAACAATTGCATTATTCTTAGCTTTATAAGCCAATGCAGACTTACGTGCCAATGATTTAACTTTCTTATTCAGCTTGAACCTGTAATCACGAGGTTTAGGACCAAATACACGGCCACCACCTACTAATACAGGAGAATTGATATCACCGCGACGTGCACCACCACCACCTTTCTGACGGATTAGTTTACGAGTACTACCTGATACCTCACTTCTCTCTTTTGACTTATGTGTTCCCTGACGTTGATTAGCCAAATACTGTTTTACATCCAAGTAGATAGCATGATCATTGGGTTCAATGCCGAAGATCGCATCGTTCAAAGTTACCTTTCTTCCGGTATCTTCACCTTTAATATTAAATACGCTCAGTTCCATTACTTTTCAATTAATAAGATTGAACCTTTTGCTCCTGGAACAGATCCTTTTACTAATAAAAGATTATGTTCCGGCATTACCTTGATCACTTGCAGGTTTTGAACAGTTACACGTTCATTACCCATCTGACCTGCCATACGCATGCCCTTAAATACCTTTGCAGGATAAGAACAAGCACCAATACTACCCGGAGCACGCAAACGGTTGTGCTGACCGTGAGTAGACTGACCTACACCACCAAATCCGTGACGTTTTACAACGCCTTGGAAACCTTTACCTTTAGATGTACCAACTACATCTACGAAACCTGCATCTTCCAAGAAGTCTACTGTGATTACATCACCCAACTTGTACTCAGTTTCAAAATTCTTGAACTCGGCCAAGTATCTCTTGGGAGCTACACCTGCTTTTTTAAAGTGGCCCATTTCCGGCTGAGTTGTGTGTTTCTCTTTTTTATCTTCGAAACCCAACTGAACAGCTTCATAGCCATCATTTTCCAAAGTCTTAATCTGTGTAACTACACAAGGACCTACTTCGATAACAGTGCATGGAAGATTTTTTCCCTCGGCACTGAAAACGGATGTCATTCCGATTTTTTTTCCTAATAATCCTGGCATTTCACTAATTGTTAATAAACTTACACTTTAATTTCTACTTCCACACCACTGGGTAATTCCAGTTTCATCAAAGCATCAACTGTTTTTGCAGTAGAGCTGTAGATGTCGATTAATCTCTTATAAGAAGAGAGTTCGAACTGCTCACGAGACTTTTTGTTAACGAAAGTCGAGCGGTTCACAGTAAAGATACGTTTGTGAGTAGGCAGAGGTATAGGACCGCTTACTACAGCACCGGTAGCCTTTACAGTCTTTACGATTTTCTCTGCAGACTTGTCTACCAGAGAATAATCATAAGACTTTAATTTAATTCTGATCTTTTGACTCATATTGATTATATGTTTCTAAATTATTTGATCAAATCAGCACGTCCCTGAACCTCAGTCAATACTTGCTTAGCAATAGCTGAAGAAACCTGAGCGTAGTGTGAGAACTGCATTGAAGAAGTCGCACGGCCTGAAGTTATTGTACGCAAAGCAGTAACATAACCGAATGTTTCAGCCAATGGAACTTTTGCTTTTACAATACGGGCTCCTGTACGGCTAGACTCCATACCTTCCACCTGGCCACGACGTTTGTTCAAGTCACCAATTACATCACCCATGCTTTCTTCCGGAGTAACAACCTCCATCTGCATGATCGGTTCCATCAAAGCAGGACCTGCCTTTTCAGAAGCACTCTTGAATGCCTGAATAGCACATATTTCGAATGACAACTGGTCAGAGTCTACCGGGTGGAAAGAACCATCGATCAAAGTAACTTTCAGTTTATCCAACGGATAACCGGCCAAGATACCGTTCTTCATAGCCTTTTCAAAACCTTTCTGAACAGACGGGATAAATTCCTTAGGAATGTTACCACCCTTCACTTCGTCGATAAACTGCAGTGTACCGTCAAAGTTTTCGTCGGCAGGTTCGATACGAACAATAATATCCGCAAACTTACCACGACCACCGGACTGCTTCTTATAAACTTCACGAAGTTCAACAGATTTGGTAATTGCTTCTTTATATGTAACCTGAGGTTTACCCTGATTACATTCAACCTTGAATTCACGACGCAGACGGTCGATGATGATATCCAAGTGAAGCTCACCCATACCGCTAATTACAGTCTGGCCTGTTTCTTCGTTAGTCTGAACACGGAATGTAGGATCTTCTTCTGACAATTTAGCCAAGCCCATACCCAACTTATCCAAGTCTTTCTGAGTTTTAGGCTCTACTGCGATACCGATAACCGGTTCCGGGAATTCCATAGATTCAAGTGTGATAGGATGAGCTTCGTCACAAAGTGTATCACCTGTACGAATATCCTTAAATCCAACACCGGCACCTATATCACCACAACCGATAGCTTCCATCGGGTTCTGTTTGTTTGAATGCATCTGGAACAAACGAGAAATACGTTCTTTCTTATCTGAACGAGAGTTGTAAACATAAGAACCAGCCAACAAAGAACCTGAATAAACACGGAAGAAGCACAAACGACCTACATACGGGTCTGTTGCGATCTTAAACGCAAGAGCTGTCAACGGTTCTTCGAACAACGGCTTGCGAGTAATCACCTTTTCCGGATCTCTAGGATCAGTACCTTCAATAGCTTCTGTATCTGCAGGACTAGGCAAATATGCACAAACGGCATCAAGCAAAGTCTGAACACCTTTGTTTTTAAAAGAAGAACCGCAAATCATAGGGTTGATCTGCATTGCCAATGTACCTTTACGGATCGCTGTTTTGATTTCATCTTCTGTAATTGTAGAAGGATCATCAAAATATTTTTCCATCAAAGCATCATCGCATTCAGCCAGAACTTCAAGCATTTTATCTCTCCATTCTTCAGCTTCTGCCAACAAGTCGGCAGGAATTTCTTCTGTTGTATATTCAGCACCCATCGTTTCATCATGCCAGAAGATAGCTTTCATTTTCACAAGGTCAACAACACCTTTGAATTTCTCTTCTGCTCCGATAGGAATCTGAACCGGACAAGGATTAGCACCCAGTACATCTTTAACCTGACGAACAACTTCAAAGAAGTTTGCGCCGGAACGGTCCATTTTATTAACGTAACCGATTCTAGGTACATTATATTTATCAGCTTGACGCCATACAGTTTCAGACTGAGGTTCTACACCACCTACAGCACAGAAAGCCGCAACGGCACCATCCAAGATACGCAATGAACGTTCTACCTCAACAGTAAAGTCCACGTGCCCCGGAGTGTCAATCAAGTTAATTTTATACTTATTATCATAATAATTCCAGAATGTAGTAGTAGCAGCAGAGGTAATTGTAATACCACGTTCCTGTTCCTGCTCCATCCAGTCCATAGTAGCAGCACCGTCATGAACTTCACCAATCTTGTGAGTCAGACCCGTGTAGAAAAGGATACGCTCAGAAGTCGTAGTCTTTCCCGCATCGATGTGCGCCATGATACCGATGTTTCTGGTATATTTTAACTGTTCGTCAGCTTTTGTTGCCATCTTATTTAATTTCTCCTTAATTTGCTAATTAAAATCTGAAGTGAGCGAACGCACGGTTAGCTTCAGCCATACGGTGCATATCTTCTTTTCTTTTGAATGCGCCACCCTGGTTATTGAAAGCATCTACAATCTCTGCAGACAACTTATCAGCCATAGTTTTACCACCTCTCTTACGAGAGAAGATAATAAGATTCTTCATTGAAATTGATTCTTTACGATCCGGGCGGATTTCAGTAGGGACTTGGAATGTTGCTCCACCGACACGGCGAGATTTAACCTCTACCTGAGGAGTAATATTGTCGAGCGCAGCTTTCCAAATTTCAAGAGCAGACTTTTCTTCGTTAGGCAGTTTGGCCTTTACGTTTTCCAACGCTGAATAGAAAATCTCGAAGGCAGTATTTTTCTTGCCATCATACATTAAATGGTTAACGAATCTCGTAACCTTTACATCACCGAAAACAGGATCCGGCAGGATCTGTCTTTTCTTTGGTTTTGCTTTTCTCATTTTGTTTCAAAAATTTCGATCTTGTTTTTGGTTGCCTTTCATATCGTCTTCAACGGTTCCGCCGAACCATTTACTCAACCTAGCCTATCCAAATAACTAAACCAGCTTTAATACTTAAATTTTAATTCTCTGATTGAAAAGGTTTTTTACTTCTTACCTTTTGCAGGTGCTGCACCGGCTTTCGGACGTTTAGCTCCGTATTTAGAACGACGTTGTGTACGGCCGTTTACACCAGCAGTATCCAAGGTTCCGCGTACAATATGGTAACGTACACCAGGAAGGTCTTTTACACGACCACCACGCACCAACACGATTGAGTGTTCCTGCAAGTTGTGTCCTTCTCCCGGAATGTAAGAGTTTACTTCTTTACCATTTGTCAAACGAACTCTCGCTACTTTACGCATTGCAGAGTTAGGTTTTTTCGGTGTTGTTGTGTAAACACGTACGCAAACGCCACGTCTTTGAGGACATGCATCCAATGCGGGTGATTTACCCTTTACCACCAAAGTTTCCCTTCCTTTTCTAACTAATTGCTGAATTGTAGGCATTTCTTTTCTTTTTTAAACTTTGAATGTGTTATTATTTAATTATCTCTTTTTCAAATTTCGAGCTGCAAAGTTACATATTTAAATTCGGACTATCAACAAGTTGCCGCACTTTTTCCATATAATTTGCGCTAAAAACGGTGCAAAGTTACATATTTGTTCCCGTTCCACAAGGCAAGGCGTTTGTCTATTTATATATAATTAACAATTCAATGAGGTTATAACGAAGATATCCGTACGAATAAGAATAGTATGATGATACGTTCATGAATAAACAAGAAAGCAGGACAACCTTTTTTATTAATAAGTTTAAACCGAGTCTACCTCTTTTATTAATAAGACAAAATATAGTCAACTGAAAACGTGAACAGACACCCTGCGTCAAAGGGATGCGGATAACGCATTTGTTTCATGCCGGTGGAACAAATGTTTCAAGCTGAAGGAACAAGTGTTTCATCCCGATGGAACAAAAGTTTCAAGCCCATGAAACTAAATGGAACATTTGATAAAACGAAGAATCACACCTTTTTCCGGCATATACTGCTAATACAGGTTACTTTGGAAGGTAAGGGGAAGGAAAAGAAATAATTAAGGCATTGGAATAAAACCTTCGGCACGTACTACCCAACTGCCATCCTTCGGGAAACCCGGGGTTGGTGAGGTTGCTCCATCCCACCCTCCTGCCATCATGGCAATAGCCGTCAGCAAGGCGCCGTTAGAAGGGAAATATGGAAATGGACCTCCGGTTGCCAGTCCATGCTCGTCAAATTGGAAACCCAGCGAAGGATGCAACAGATAATTCAAAGCCTGATAAGGCATTCCACTGCGAGCTGCCGCCATTGCCAGCATGGGGAAATCCCATCCCCACGTCCAGTTAAAGTTCCAACAGTTTGCAACTTTATTCAATGTACGTATAAAGGTTTCTTTATCCACTCCATCGCCCGGCAGCATGCCATATACACCAGTCAAGGCCGGATGCTCGAACGTATAATTTGTCCACATATTTTCGATGCCTTCATAGGTAACATACACAGAATATTCAACCGGAAGCGGTGCCAGTTTTTCCCGCACTTCCTTCCATTTCCGATCAACCGGAAGAGATAGACGGGAGGCCCATTCTTCGGCCGTTCGCAAGCCGAAACGCCAGTATGATAACTCGAAAGCCGGATTCGTTGTTTTGCCCGGGTCTGTATTTTCCGATACTATATAAACGGGAGGCCCTAACACATAGGCATTTTTAGTTGAATCATAAAAAGCATAGTTTGCCATAAAGTCGGCTGTTGCAAAAACAATATCTTTCCATTTCTCCAACGTCTCCTTAGTTGGATGCAAGCGGTAATCCAGTTCGGCAAAATAGATAGGATGCGGCTGTTGCCAGATAAGAGTAGCATGGATGATATGAGGCCATTCGCGGTCGAAGTCGGCCGTACACTTTGGCCAGCGAGCACCTTTATATCCTTGCCGTTCCGCTCTCTTGAAAGCAGTAGGCAAGAACTCCTTATAAACAGCAAGGCTCTTCTCCCATAACGGCCACCTGTTCCATAGGGCATAATGCACACCATGCCACCAGATCATCTCGAAATGGAAGCGTCCATACCAGCCATTATTCACCAAACCGCTTTCCTGAGGAGGCAAAGAGCCGGCTTCGTTAACACGCATTAAATATTGGGATAAAACGATGCGGCGTTCCAGTTCATTCCAACGGGGATCGGTACTTTCCGACAAATCAATTGCCGCTCCCGACTGCCAGAATGCTTCCCATCCTTTAGCACTTTCCAAAAACACCTCTTCTGCATCCGGTAAAGAATTTACAGGCGATTGAGAGAAAAGACAGGTAAAGGCCAAACGATCCGTATTTTCAGGTATCAATTCATAATGGTGAAGAGAATCTATGGAGACAAAACGGGCAGGCGTGGCCCAAGACAAAGCCGTTTTATATTGCGTATCATCCATCCGGCGATCAATAGAAGCAAATGAATTTGTAGACTTTGTAACTTTAGACTGGTGTGCCTCCGGTAACGCGTAAGTTCCTACATAATCAGTCATCTGCCCTTTATCCGGATAAGGAAAATCCAAGAACAAGGCAATCTGCCCTTTCCTGAGAAGTGGGCTTTCTATAGCAACACCTATGGCATCTAATACAGGATGGCAGGCAGTCTTAACGATAACAGAATCACCATCCAATATAAAACGGCTTGTAATAATACCTTTCCACAGGTCAACTTCCTGACGTGCTCCTGTCAAGTCATCAGGAGTAGCAATTGTTCCATCCGACTTAAGCAGTGTCAATCCTATTCGTCCTAAATTAAACCTGTGGGGGTTTGCAGCCAGCCAATCGGATAATTCAGGATTATTCGTATCCGGCAAATCATATAAAACAGGCCTTCCATGTGTTAGCCAGGGAGTCGGTTTAAAATCTTCTGCCTTCTGTCCTTGTGGTAACGGAAAACTGTGCCAGCTCCATTGCGCCATTGTATTGAATGGAACAAACGTCTGCAATCCGGTTATATCCACGCCGAAAGCAAATTCTCCATTCCCAACCTGCGCGGGACTTTTAGTAGATAATTGATTGGTAATTATACGATGACGATCAACAAGAGCTTTGCGATCTATCCGTTCTCTTCCTTCCTCTGCTTTAGAAAAAAAAGAAATACATAAAAACACACTCAAGATTATCCATCCTTTCATAACCGAATTTATTTAAAACGCTTCTCCAGTTCATCGTCTGTCAGTACCGATATAATCGTTTTGCCATCCGGTGTCAAATTCGATTCGGAGCAAGAGAATAAAGAGGCAATCAGATGATCCATTTCCTCCGTAGACAGCGTTTTGCCCGAACGGATAGCGGCGGCTTTTGCCAAAGAGAGTGCAATCGTCTTGCGAATTTCTTCCTGAACGTTTGATCCTATCTCCAATGCCTGACTTACAATATCTCTCAAAAGGGCCAACGAGTCAACATTCTCCAAACCGGAAGGAAGACCGTTTATCGCATAATTATCACTGCCCAGATTGCTCAAATCAAAGCCTATAGCATGCAGGTCGTCCATCAATGACGGCAACACGGTAGCTTCTGATGTAGTAAATTCTATAATTTCGGGGAAAAGGACCTGCTGTGAAGCTCCTTTTTGTTGACTTAAATTCGTCATATATTGATCAAACAATATACGTACATGAGCCCGATGCTGGTCTATCAAAACCAAACCGGACTTCAAAGAAGTCACAATATACCGTCCTTTGTATTGGTAACAAGGATTTGTCACTTCGGTAAAGAATGTATCCGATGCAGACATTTCTTCCGCTCCATTCGCAGGAAGATCATTAAAGACCTGAGGCTCGGTTTGCACCGAAGCTCTCTCAGACTCAAAGCCTTTATATAACTGCGCCCAATCAAACTCCGGCTTCTTATAAGAAGATGACGAGGTTTCAAAAGGATTATAGTTGGAATTTACCTGCACATTAGGAGCTTTATATGTAGGAGTTTCTTTCGTTGGAGTATATACAGGAATATCTATTGCGTCTTCTACATCAAAATCAATGGAAGGAATTGCACTAGACTTCGCCAAAGCCTCGCGAGTTGCAGCCATCAGTATTTGCCAGATGGGCTGTTCATTCTCAAACTTAATCTCTGTCTTTGTAGGATGGATGTTCACATCAATCGAAGCTGGATCTAATGTGAAATAAATAAAGTAATTGGGCATTTCCCCTGCAGGAATCAGCTGTTCATAAGCCTGCATAATCGCTTTATGAAAATAAGGATGCTTCATAAAACGTCCATTCACAAAAAAGAACTGCAAAGCTCCCCGCTTTTTAGCAGAATCGGGACGGCCCACAAAACCGGATATAGTTGCCAACGAACTTTGTGCATCCAAAGAAAGCAACTTTTGGTTTAAAGCCTTTCCATATACATTTATTATACGCTGCCGAAGTCCGGACACGGGCAAGTTGAATATCTCTGTTTCATTATGGTTGAGAGATAAAGCTACTTGCGGATTCACCAAAGCGATCCGTTCAAACTCATTAATTATATTACGAAACTCCGTTTCATTCGATTTCAAAAACTTACGACGTGCAGGAACATTAAAAAAGAGATTTTTTACCGAGAAAATACTTCCTTCATTACAGGCATCCGGCTCTACATCCTGTACATCCGAGCCGGCTATAGTGATACAGGTTCCCAGTTCTGAGCCTCTCAGACGAGTACGCAATTCGATATGGGCAACTGCCGCTATAGACGCAAGGGCTTCGCCGCGGAAGCCCATGGTGTGTAATGAAAACAAATCTTCCGCTGTAGATATCTTAGAGGTCGCATGCCGTTCAAATGCCATACGGGCGTCTGTCTCCGACATCCCTTTTCCGTCGTCAACAACTTGTATCAGGGTTTTACCGGCATCTTTAATATTTACTTGAATATTATTAGCTCCGGCATCTATCGCATTTTCCACCAGTTCCTTCACTACGGAAGCCGGACGCTGGATAACCTCGCCTGCCGCAATCTGATTTGCTATACTGTCGGGTAATAAATGGATTATATCGCTCATTGCCAAAATAAATACCAAAACAAAGCCGCCAAGACGGCTAATGCTACCAATAATTTTGCATTTCTATATCTAAGGCTTCTGGAGTCTTGACCTTTATCACGACTCTTCTTTAAATGAGACGTGCCCTCTATAAAAGTTCCTTTTATCTGAGGTTTGTACTCTTCAAGAGGTTCTTCCATTCCCATCTCATGTTTGATTTTACTCACACGCTCTTGCATTGCCTCTTTATGAGGATCCCAGTAGATGGGCTTATGCTCGAATTGACGCGGTTTGCGTACATTATAAAATGAGAAAAGTGCCATAATACTTAATTACTTTACTATGTTAATGTTGCTAATGTACGAATTTATTGCTTCTCCTCGGTGCATCCTTAACTTTTCTTTTCACAACTTGATAAATATCATCTTTATTCTTTGGACGGATATAGTCAAACCAATAGAAGTCTTTCAAGGTCTTCTGCTCCGGCTTCAAATCCGGGATTGGGGTAAGCGTTCCTTGAGGAGTAGGCCATATTTTCAGCTTTTCCAGTTTATTGTCTTTTACCCATATTGTGAGGAATCCACTCTTCGTCTCATTCATTCCCACCATAGCACCATCATTTTCCAACGGATAAAAGATAGATTCGGCATTTCCCGCAACGTCTATCTGACGCACGGCCTGTCCTTCAAAATAGGCTTTCAAATCATTTCCTTTCAGCTGATTGTAATATGATGTATCCACATATTGAACGGCAAATGCAAATTCTTTCACGTGTGCATGGTCTATCGTACTGTCGTTCATATAGACGAGTATGGTATCACCATATATCTGATATTGCTCATTCCACAAAATAGGCTCGGTATACATATATAATATAGAGTCGCGCGTATTGAATTGCATAGAATCGCAAACCCCTTGCATATCCGTACGATAAAAACGGACACCGTAATAAGCCTTAATATCACGATATAATGAATCTACAGTTTGCATTTTCAAAGTATCAGCATGCAGATAAAGAGTATCCGCTTGAGAATATTCCAAAAAGCGGGCGCTATCTGTTGCAAAAGCAAATTCGGTCTTTTCATTATAGTAACCATATTGGCCTTCCAGTGTAATTTTCTTAACGGTATCCTGCAAACTCATATTACCAAAGACTTCGCCAAAACCGGATTCCTTGTCATAAGCAATAGAGTCTCCGGTTAATATTCTATCTCCCGATACAACTTGGGATCGGTCTAAAAGCAATGAAGTATTACTCATCGTATCATACCAGCCACGAGACGAATAAATAGTGCCACTATCCGATACTATAACCGATGGCCCCAGAATTGTAGCAATCTTTGTCTCCGTATCATAATGCAATGTGTCTGAATATAATGTAAACTGAGGATTTTCCAACCGTACACTATCATTAAAGACAGCCAGTTTTGTAGCGGGAGAGTATTGTCCATAGAAAGATGATAACTGGTTCAAAGAATCGACAATCATACCACCTTCAAAATAATATCCGATATCTGGAATACGCTCATAGTTTAAACTGTCGGTAAACAATGTAACTTGTCCATTTTCCATACGAACATTCTCACGCAGATAAGCGATTTGCGTATTTCCGTTATAGAACAAATAGTTTCCGTATACGAAAAGAGTATCTCCCTGTTCCATCCGGACATTACTGAATGCTTCCAGGGAATTAGTCTGCTCATAGAAATAAGCACTGTCACAATACATATAAGAACTGTCATGCCGGAAACAAACATCACCAACCAGTACCTGGGCGTCAACATTTATGTCCTTATCATAGGATAAAATATTGGCATGTTCCAGAAAAACCTTTGTTATCTTTTGCGGAACGCTATCCTGAGATACAGCAATACTATCCTTTGTCTGCGACAATCCTGAGACAAAAGATAGTATCGAAAATATACCAATTAAAATAAATCTGTTACTTAATTTCATTCTTTAATCCAACCAGGATATTTGAAATCACAATTTCTCCAGCCTTCCGCAATACGGACATAGGTTGTCTTTTGCTTTTTCCGGATCCAGTCATCTAATAGTTCTGCCCGTTTTCTTCCTTCCACAAGAGCCTTCAATGCTTGATAATCATCAGACAGGTTTGCTTTATGCCCTTCTGTACGAGATTTCAACTTTACAATGGCTACCACTTCTTTCTGTTTGTCCGTAATCATCTTGAACGGTTTGGATATCTCCCCAACATTCATGGAATAAACGACTTTTCCAACTTCTTGAGGAAGCTCCTGCATTTCAAATTTAGGTGTACCTACATGATTACCTTCATAATTCTGGTTTACCATCAAACCTTTATTATTCCGGGTATCTTTATCGTAAGATAACCATGTAGCAGCTTCATCAAACGTAAACTTATCCGCCTTCAAATCATTATAAAGAGAATCCATACGGATCATCGCATCATTTAATTCTTTATCAGCCACCTTAGGTCTTAATAAAATATGGCGGCAATTCAAACGGTCGCCACGTTTTTCAATCAATTGAATAATATGATAACCATATTCCGTTTGGACAATCGGAGAAACACGTTTAGGATCATTCAGATTAAATGCAACGTTGGCAAACTCTGGCAGTAATTGAGTCTTGCCCATAAAACCAAGCTCTCCACCCCGTTTTGCAGATTCAGGGTCTTCCGAATATAAGCGAGCCAAAGTAGAAAATTCCATTTTCCCACTTGTTATCTGTTCCGTAAAATCACGTAAGCGCGCTTTGATTGCATCTGTTTCTTCAAAAGGAATCTTAGGCTCAAAAGTAATAATCTGAACTTCTACCGTAGTCGGTATAAAAGGCAAGCTGTCTTTAGACAACTGATTATAATATTTACGTACTTCGGAAGGCGTCAACTTAATTTCACCAATCAATTGATGTTTCATCTGGTCTACAATTTGCTGTTCACGCACCATTTCCTTACGCTCTTCCTTGATCTGGGAAAACTTTTTATTAAAATATTCTTCCAGTTTTTCCCTCGAACCAATTTGATTGATAGCGAAGTTCATCCATTGATCTACCTGCTGAATAATTTGAGATTCACTAACCTCAATACTATCTATCTTCGCCTGGTTCAAATACAATTTTTGTATAGCCATATTCTCAGGAATCACACAATAGGGATCACCCTCCAGACGTTGTCCTTCTTGTTGCAGATACAAACGTTGGGCTTCTATATCCGAACGTAAAATCGCATCATCTCCTACCACCCACACAACTTCATCAATCACATTATCCTGTGCCATTACCACACAAGAACAACAGGCAAGAAAGAATACCGTTAAAATTTTTTTCATCATGTCCATATTTATAATCATTTATCAGGATCAGTATAGAATGTAACATCCCCTCCCCTGATAGCATCGTTATATAATTCGTCTTCAAACTTTTTCAAAAAATCAACCTTTCGCTGATTAATTAGCATTTCTGTAATCTGAGGTGTCGCATAATCATAAGGAGATACACTTCCAACCGGAAGGAATTCCTTAATATTCAACAAATAGCAATAGTTGCTATCAGCCACTTCCACAAACTTATTTGTCTTTAGGAAGTCTGCCGGATCAGAAACATGAACCGGTATATTATCCATTACTTCATCAAAAGCGACCCATTTATCATAGAAATAATCATAAATAGTGGCATTCTGCACACTATACTTTTCTATTTTTTCCAATGCAGCCTCAGATGTGGATTTATACCATCCCTTTACGTCTGAAATGCCTGGCGCATCTACCGGAATTTTCAGAAATAATCCTTTAATAAGACTCTTATCCAGAACAAATTTTTTCTGGTTTTCTTCGTAATAACTCAATTTATCACTTTCCGGGATGTCAGAAGAAAGACGTTCATTCACCAATTTTTCCAAATAACGATAACGCACTAAGGAATTTTTGTATTCTTCAACCAACTTATCTACTTCTGCTTTTTCATCCCCCAAATTACGTAAGGCTACCTGATAAACCAAAGCATCCTTAACCCATTTCTTTACATAGCTTTCTGCCAAAAGTAAACTATCTGCGGATGTTGCGTTCTTAGGAATCAAGTTAACGATTTCCGAACGTTTTAGTATACGATCTTTCACTCTTACCAAAACATCAGCATCATCCATTTGTTGTGTCCTGTTACAAGAACACAGCAAAGATACAAATGCTATAAGAATGAAGCTATATTTCATAGATTTATCTTTTATTTCTTGATATTATTTATCAATTTCCAATTTATAGAGACCGGGTATTTTTGATTTAGTTTCTTTAGCCATTCAGCTTCAAGTGTCTTTTGTTCTTCTGCCGGTTTACTCCAAATTTCACGGTTACTAATTTCAAAAAGCAAAATACCATCTCTATATTCTTGCATTAGATGTTGGAACTCGGGATGCTTTATCGTTAAATTTTCACGTTCTGCTGTTGTTACAATATCACGAACAAAAAGATCAAAGACTTCCTGCATGAAATCACCGGCATATATTTTAGTAGAATACGGACAACGTTGTATATAATAGGCAAATTCACTCTGCGGAAAATCTTTATTATTTACATGGAATAAAGTTTTGTTCATATTTTTCGCCTTTTCATAAAAAGCCGGATCCGTTGGAAAATAGTCATTACATAAAGCCTGTAGTTCTGCGTATGCTTCGGGATAGAAAATATAACCATATTCTTTTTTCATACGATCATCGAAAGCCTTAAACAATTCAAAGTTACGTTCACCTTGTCCCATAACACGCATCATTTTTTTCTTCTCCTTATCAAAAGGAAGGACTTCCGGTTTATCTATAAGTTTTATTATATGATAGCCAAAACGTGTTTTCACCAATTCCGATATTTGTCCGGGAATAGTCAAAGCATATGCCGCTTTTTCAAAAGGATCAATCATCTCGCCAGGACCGATAACAGGTAGGTCTCCTCCTTTTTTTGCAGAAGCCGTATCATCCGAATATTGTTTTGCCAACTCGGCAAAGTCTTCTCCATTCTTCGCTTTCTTATAAACCTCTTCTGCCCGAGCCAAAGCATCAGCTTCCCCATTTATAGTAGAATCTTTGGGGAATGCTATTAAAATATGTGCAACATGAATCTTCCCCGGATTAGGTTTACGACTATGAATTTTTATTAAATGAAATCCCATATTCGTACGCACCGGTTTAGAAACTTCTCCGGTCCGCATGCCATAAGCTGCATATTCAAAAGCTTTTAATGTTTGTAAGGGAAGCAAGCAACGAACATATTCATAATGTACATTATCATTATCCTGTCCGTTAATTTCTTTACCTACAGCATCAAAATCTTCTCCTTTATTAATCCTGTCATATACTTTCATCGCCTTTTCATAAGCATCTATCGTATCTTTAGAAACGACTTTGCCTTTCAAACGAAATAAAATATGACTTAATTCCAACATCTCGCTTCCGCGATCATAGACTTCGCGAGCAGCTGCTTCCTCTGCTTTCTTATCAGACAAATAGCTCGAAATAAGTTGAGTACGATATCCTTCCAATTCTTCTTTAAAAGCATCAGTCTTATCCAAGCCCAATTCTTCTGCTTCGGCTACCTTTAACTTGAAATTCTTAAACAATTCCACATAGGCTTTTAAAGATTTACTATCCGATAAATCAACTTCCTTATTTTTCTCAGCAATAAAAACAAACTCTGAAACAGGAATCTGTTTGCCGGCTATAGTCATCGCCACAGAATCCGTTTTCGTCTCTGCTTTTCCTGTAAAACAAGCCAACACAAAAAATAATACAAGTAACTTTTTCATCAAAAATACTTTTTCCATACCTATGAATTACATTTACAAAATAACATTAACCTAACGGTTAGTAAGCAAGAAAAGTATGCTATACCTTTAAATTAGTGTTTTTTATAAAACGTAAAGAACACTGACATCATATCAAAATTTACTAATTCGCCATTTCCGAGAGAAATTTAATTCGTACCAGGCGAATCTCTTCCTCTGTATAATCTCCGCCTAATTCCTCAATAGCATCTTCCAGACCATCAGTTTCCGAATCTTTAAAATATTCGTAAATATCTTCAATATGATCTTCATCCATCACATCATTCAGAAAATAATCAATATTGATACGTGTTCCGGAATATACGATAGCTTCAATTTCATCCAACAATTCAGAGAACTCCAAACCATTGGTCATAGCTATTTCATCTAATGCGACCTTACGATCAATACGCTGAATAATTGAGACTTTCAATTTAGATTTATTCGCAACTGTACGAACACGCAAATCCTCAGGCCTTTCAATTTCATTTTCTTCAACGTGCTTTTTAATAAGCTCGACAAACTCCTTACCATAACGCTTGGCCTTACCGGCACCTACTCCCGGAATGTTCTGTA
Source organism: Parabacteroides bouchesdurhonensis (assembly GCF_900186615.1). Taxonomy (GTDB): domain Bacteria; phylum Bacteroidota; class Bacteroidia; order Bacteroidales; family Tannerellaceae; genus Parabacteroides; species Parabacteroides bouchesdurhonensis. The sequence continues at coordinate 1,923,359 of NZ_LT896588.1, read as the reverse complement.
ATTCATCCAAAGTAATAGGATAAGTAGTAGCCATTGCTTCCAGTGACGGATCTTGAAATATAACGAACGGAGGGACTTCCAAACGTTTAGACAGTTTCTTTCGTAAATCTTTCATCATTGAATAAAGAATCGGATCTACAGCACATGATGCACCACCACGTACCGGAACTTCTTCCTCTTCTTCCTCAAACTCATTATCTTTTGTAATCTTAAAAGAAACAGGCTTCTTAATAAAGTCTTTTCCTTTATCCGATATTTTCAGCAGACCATAATTTTCAATATCTTTTATCAGATACCCGGCAATCAATGCCTGACGAATAACTGCACTCCATGTTTTTTCATCTTCATCTTGACCAGAACCAAAAACCTCCAATTCATTATGTTTATAAGATTGGATTTCTGAGGTTTCATTACCAGTCAGCATGTTCACTATATATTCTGCTTTAAATTTTTCCTTCAATGTGCCTATTACTTCCAATACGGCACTCAACAGTTCCTTTGCTTCCACTTGTTTCTTAGGATTCAAACAATTATCACAACTTCCACAATTATCTTCCAAATATTCTTCTCCGAAATAATGCAATAGAACCTTTCTACGGCATACGGAAGTTTCTGCATAAGCTGCTGTTTCAAGCAATAATTGACGTCCAATCTCTTGCTCGGCAACAGGCTTACCTTGCATAAACTTCTCCAATTTCTGCAAATCCTTATACGCATAAAAAGCGATACATTGCCCTTCTCCACCATCACGGCCGGCACGACCGGTTTCTTGATAATATCCTTCAAGGCTTTTAGGTATATCATAGTGGATAACATAACGTACATCCGGTTTATCTATTCCCATGCCGAAAGCTATAGTTGCTACAATAACATCTACTTGCTCCATCAAAAAGGCATCTTGATTAGCCGAACGTTGTACCGAATCCATTCCTGCATGATAAGGAAGGGCTTTAATACCATTTGCCTTTAAAATATCGGCAAACTCCTCTACTTTCTTGCGGCTAAGACAATATACAATACCGGATTTACCTTCATTAGCCTTTATATACTTGATAATATCGCGGTCTATGTTCGTATTTTTCTGACGAATTTCATAATACAGATTAGGACGATTGAAGGATGATTTAAAAACCGTAGCATCTATCATACCCAGATTTTTCTGAATATCATGTTGCACTTTGGGTGTTGCCGTTGCGGTAAGAGCGATAAGCGGACGTTTTCCTATTTCATTTATAATAGGGCGAATTCTACGGTATTCAGGACGAAAATCGTGTCCCCATTCTGAAATACAATGCGCTTCGTCTACTGCATAAAAAGAAATCTTAACCTGACGTAAAAAATCCACATTTTCTTCTTTGGTCAATGATTCCGGAGCGACATACAGCAACTTTGTACGTCCAGCCATAATATCAGCCTTTACCTGGTCAATTGCCGATTTATTTAATGAAGAATTAATGAAATGAGCTACCCCATCTTCTTCACTAAAATTACGCATGGCATCCACTTGATTTTTCATTAATGCAATCAAAGGGGAAATTACAATAGCAGTTCCGTCCATTAATAGAGAAGGCAATTGGTAACACAAAGATTTTCCACCGCCAGTAGGCATCAATACAAACGTATCGTTCCCCGCCAACACATTTTCAATGATTGTTTTCTGATTCCCTTTAAAAGTATCAAAGCCAAAATATTTTTTCAGTTCTTCAGTCAAATTATCCTTCTTAGCCATACCTGTAATATTTTAAACAGACCGTTTTTACTTATGCAACCTGCAAACGATTCACATCCGATTTCTCAAATTTTTCTTTTGCATATTTCAATGTCACATGCAATTTCTTTTTATTTTCCGAAGGCATACTATACATCGCATCCATCATCACGGCCTCAACAATAGAGCGCAGCCCTCTGGCTCCAAGCTTAAATTCCATAGCTTTATCCACTATAAAATCATATACCTCCTCATCAAAGGTAAGCTTTATATCATCCATTTCAAACAATTTCACATATTGTTTTACAATAGAATTTTTTGGTTCAGTAAGAATACAACGAAGCGTATTTCGGTCCAACGGATTTAAATATGTAAGGATTGGCAAACGCCCGATGATCTCAGGTATCAATCCGAATGATTTCAAATCTACCGGAGTTATGTATTTCAGCAAATTATTTCTATCGACTGAAGCAACTTCTTTACTCGCCGCATACCCTACGACCCGTGTATTCAACCGTTGCGCTATTTTCTTTTCTATGCCATCAAAAGCTCCGCCGCAAATAAACAAAATATTTTTTGTATCTACAGCAATCATTTTCTGTTCCGGATGCTTACGTCCTCCCTGAGGAGGGACATTTACAATAGAACCTTCTAACAATTTCAGCAAACCCTGTTGCACACCTTCACCACTAACATCACGGGTAATAGAAGGATTATCACTCTTTCTGGCTATTTTATCAATTTCATCAATAAAAACGATTCCTCGTTGTGCAGCTTCCACATCATAATCTGCAGCTTGCAAAAGACGTGTCAGGATACTTTCAATATCCTCTCCCACATATCCGGCTTCAGTCAAAACCGTTGCATCAACAATTGAAAACGGCACATGAAGTAATTTGGCAATTGTACGTGCCAGTAAAGTTTTACCTGTGCCCGTTGCTCCCACCATGATTATATTAGATTTTTCAATCTCAACATCATCCGCATCGACTTTTTGCAGCAAACGTTTATAATGATTATATACCGATACAGAGAGATAACGTTTAGCATCATCTTGACCAATAACATATTGATCCAAAAAGTTCTTTATATCTTCCGGCTTAGGCAAGTCTTGCTGATTCAATCCAAATGATGTTTTACCAGCAGCAGTTTGTTCTTTCACAATTTCATACGCTTGTCTTGCGCAATCATCACATATCGCCCCGGATATACCATTTATCAACATATTTACATCACGGGCATTGCGTCCACAAAATGTACAATTATCGCCTGTTGTTTTGGCCATATTCCTTATTTAAAATTAATAATTTAAGACAAGGCGATATGCCTTGTCTCCAGATTTATTACTTGCGGGTAAGAATTTCATCAATCATGCCATATTCTTTCGCTTCTGCCGCAGTCATCCAAAAGTCACGATCACTATCACGCTCCACCTCTTCATAAGATTTACCCGAATGTTGAGAAATGATTGTATATAATTCTTTCTTTACCTTCAATATTTCACGAGCGGTAATTTCAATATCAGAAGCCTGCCCCTGTACGCCACCTAACGGTTGATGGATCATCACACGAGAATGTTGTAACCCAAAACGTTTCCCTTTAGTTCCGGCAACCAATAAGACAGAAGCCATGGATGCCGCTATTCCCGTACATATAGTAGAAACATCCGAACTTATAAACTGCATTGTATCATAGATACCGTATCCCGCATATACCGAGCCACCTGGTGAATTGATATAGATAGAAATATCCTTACCTGGATCACTTGAATCCAAATACAACAACTGTGCCTGAATAACATTGGCTGTATAATCGTCTACCTGCGTTCCTAAAAATATAATACGGTCCATCATCAATCGTGAAAAAACGTCCATTTGAGCAACGTTCAACTGGCGTTCTTCAATAATTGTCGGTGATATATAACTACTGGTAATGTTCATATAGCTATCAAGAGCCGTACCATTCATACCTAAATGCTTTGTAGCATATTTTCTAAAGTCTTCCATATTCATTCTATTATATTTATTTCCGAAAAGACGAAAAAAAGGGATTTCCCTCTTTCGGCTTAACGGAAAAACAAAGTTATAAATAAATTTCTGAAAGATACAACTTATTTGTTGTCCGCTAAGATATTTTTTGAGAGAAATCCCTTTTCTTTAAAAAGAATTGTTTTTCAGTTAATCGCTGATTTATACTATTCAAACAGTTTATTGAATTCATCAGCCGAAACTTCTTTTATTTCCAGTTTCACCTGTTCTTTTATACATGCAGCCAGCTTTTCTTCCATAGCACGGTCTACTATATTCTGCAAAGTTTCTTTATTTTTTATCATATCCTTTGCATAGTTCGCCAATACATCTTCAGGAACAGAAAGCATACCATATTGAGCGAATTGAGCTTTAGCCACTCGTTTTGCAAATTCTTCAATTTCGGTATTTTCAACTTTTAGTTCAAATTTCTTTATGAGGCTTTCTTTTATAAAATGATACTTCAAATCCTCTTTAATATGAGGATAGTCGTTTTCAATTGATTCCGGAGTGTTTTTCTCATTAGCAACCAGCAACCAACGTTTTAACAATGCATCATCTACATCAACATCTCCTGCCTTTTTCGATAATAATTCGCGAGCATCCAACAAGAATTTATAATTGCTTTGAGGTTCAAACTGTTCACTCAGAGCTTCTTTAATCTTATTCTTAAATTCCTCTTCACTTGTTACAACACCTTCTCCAAATACTTTATCGAATAATTCCTGATTTAATTCAGCATCCTTATGGCGAGTGATTTCCGTAATTTCAAAACTAAAATCACCGGTATGGTTCTCAACTTCTTCTTTAGCAATCTTCAAGAAAGAAGAGATTTCAGCATCCGCACCTTCGTATGCCTTATTGGGATTAAACACGATTACCGAATTATCCTTTGCTCCTATAAATTTAGCTTTTTCAGCTTCATCCTTGATATAAGAAGGCATCAACACGACACCTTCCACAACGATACCACCTTCTTTAGGGGCTCCGTTTTCAAGTTCGACAACAATACCCTTTACCAAATCTTTTTCTTCAACTTCATCTACTTTATCATAAGATCCGAAGTGAGAGCTATAAGCTTCCACTTGCTTATTCAACATATCATCATCAATAGTTACCTGATAATAAGGCAATTTATCTTTTTTGCTCAATTCAACATTAACTTCCGGAACAAAAGCAACATCAAAATAAAATTCAAAGTCTTCTTGCTTGTCAAAATCGACCGGTTGTTGTTCGGTCATATTAGGCATCGGCTCACCTAAAACAGGCACATTATTTTCACGGATATATTTGAACAGGTTTTCTGACACAAGCTTATTCACCTCCTCTATCAATACGTGTTTGCCATACATTTTCTTCACCATACTCATAGGGACCATACCTTTACGGAATCCTGGTATATTAGCTTTTTGACGGAAATTACGCAGGCTCTTTTCGACCTGATCAGCATAGTCGGCTTTCACTATTTCTAATTTCACGATACCACTTAAGGTACCATTGTTGCTAAGCGAAATGTTCATTCTAAATGATTTATTTAATTAATATATTAATCGAATTTTAGGGTGCAAAATTAGACTTATTCTTTTAATCTCGCAAGTAGTTAACCTAAATTGTTTCAGATAGATTAAATAAAAATGTACGGTTTTATTTTTTTATTTCCTGAAATGGTTGTTTATATAAAATATTTATATTCCTTTGTAGCGTGAAAGAGGGATTTACCTTAGAACGTACATAACATTGTTTTTTATTTCTTCATTTACCTGTCGAATTATTTCTCACTGTTACGAAATTCCGGTTTACACACTTTCATTTTAGTAACAATTTTATTTTTTAATTTCTATTTTTATGAACATTTACATTGGAAACCTGAATTATCGTGTTCGGGAAGATGATTTGAAACAAGTAATGGAAGAATACGGAGTTGTTGACTCTGTAAAGATTATCAAAGACCGTGAAACTGGCAAATCCAAAGGCTTCGCTTTCGTTGAAATGCCGGATGATGATGCAGCTAAGAAAGCTATTGACGAACTGAATGAAGCAGAATTCGAAGGTCGTCAAATGGTAGTCAAAGAAGCAAGACCAAGAATGTAATCTATTTACTTCCTAAAAAAATAAAAACTTCTGTCTATCTTTGGGCAGAAGTTTTTTTATGTCCGAAAATATGAAGCTTAAAGGTATATATACAGACAAACCAGCAATTTTTCAGATATTCATACTATTAGTATTTATGCTGGCTGGAGGGTTATTAGCTACTCTTACAGGCACAGGTATGCTGTTTTTCATTTATGGCACAGATGCGCTAAGTTCCAATATGGCACAATATCCGGAGATGCTACGGTCGATACAATTTATTTCGTCTATATTCATGTTTTTATTCCCCGCTTTGGCAATAGCATGGACTTGCAGCAACAATCCATTAAGTTATCTCTCCATACGTAAAATACCGAATAATAAGATATTATTTTATGTATTCATAAGTATGTTCCTGTTTTCACCAACCATCAGCCTGACAGGAGTATTAAATAAACAAATAGAATTACCTACATTTTTAGCCCCTATAGAAAATTGGATGCGTACACAGGAAGATGCTGCCGAACAAATAACTGAATATCTGTTATCCGGAAATGGCATATTTGTATTACTCTCCAATTTACTTGTTATTGCCATAACGGCTGCTATTACAGAAGAATTTCTTTTTCGTGGAACCATACAAAAAATTATGGGTAAGTGGACAGCAAATTATCATATCATAATATGGGGTACAGCTTTTATTTTTAGCGCATTCCATCTACAATTCTTCGGCTTCATCCCCCGCTTGTTGCTAGGGGCTTATTTCGGTTATCTGCTTTACTGGAGTAAATGTATCTGGATACCTGTATTTGCACACTTTGTGAATAATGCAACAGCTGTTATCGTCATGTCAAACGGTCAATGGAAAGAAAATGAATTTATGTCAGGCAATATAACTAACGCCCACTTAATGCCATTCGCATGCGCATCATTACTCACTCTTTTCGCATTTATCGCATTGAATAAACATCTTCGGGATGAAATGACAAAAGAATAAACATCCGTTATAAATCTTTCTTTCGGAGCACGAAATCTTTTCCTAAATATTTTTCCCGTACAATTTCATTTTCCGCCAATTGCTCAGCAGTACCCTGAAACAAGACTTTCCCTTCAAACAACAAATAAGCACGATCACAAATACTCAGCGTTTCATATACATTGTGGTCGGTAATCAAAATACCGATATTCTTATGTTTTAATTTAGCTACAATCGTTTGTATATCTTGCACAGCAATAGGGTCTACCCCTGCAAACGGTTCATCCAACATAATAAACTTCGGGTTAATAGCCAAGCAACGAGCAATTTCTGCACGACGACGCTCCCCTCCCGACAACTGGTCTCCCAAATTCCGCCGAACCTTAGTCAAACCAAATTCGGCAATAAGGCTTTCCAGTTTTTCCTTTTGATACTCTTTCGTTGTATCTGTCATTTCCAAGACTGCGCGGATATTATCTTCTACCGTCATCTTTCGGAAAATAGATGCTTCCTGTGCCAAATATCCTATACCGTTACGCGCACGTTTATAAACAGGATATTTTGTAATTTCCATATCATTCAGGAAAATCTTCCCTTCATTTGGCGTTACCAATCCTACAGTCATATAGAAAGTGGTTGTTTTACCAGCTCCGTTAGGACCTAACAAACCCACAATTTCTCCCTGTTTCACATTGATAGAAACATGATTAACAACTGTACGAGTTCTATATTTCTTAACCAGATCCTCCGTGCGGAGTATCATTTGTTCTTCTTCTGACATAATTAAAGATTTGATGCAAAGAAACATAAATAATTAGTTTTGTACAAGAGTTATTTTTAGATTTGTATCTCTATTAATTGCTAAATCAAACGGATTATGATATTACTTTCCACGATAGACTTCTCTTTGCCATTAACTGATCCTGTATTAAAGTTCCTGCTAATACTTTTAATAATACTGGCCGCACCTCTTTTGCTTAATAAGCTTAAAGTACCTCACTTATTGGGATTGATTATTGCCGGCGCGATTATTGGGCCTAACGGTTTTAATCTTGTATTAAGAGATAGCAGCATCATCCTTTCAGGAACAGCCGGATTACTTTATATCATGTTCCTTGCCGGTCTGGAGATAGACATGAGCGATTTTAAAAAGAACAGCGGACGTAGCCTGGTTTTCGGGCTTTACACATTTATTATTCCTATGATATTAGGAACCGTTGTTAGTATATGGATATTAAATTTCAGCACATTAACATCCATATTGCTGGCCAGTATGTTTGCATCACACACACTAATAGCTTATCCCATCATCAGCAAATTAGGTATCAGCAAGAATAACGCCGTCAGCATCACTGTTGGAGGAACAATGATAACCGACACGTTGGCATTGCTGGTACTAACTATCATAGTTGGCATAGCTACCGGCAACGCCGACCAGACGTTCTGGATACGGTTAAGCATTTCCGTTATCATATTTGCATTATTCGTATTGTTGGTATTTCCGTTTATTGGACGTTTCTTCTTCAAAAGAGTTCACGATAACATTTCACAATACATATTTGTATTATCAATGGTTTTTTTCGGAGCTTTCCTAGCCCAGCTTGCAGGAATGGAAGCAATTATAGGCTCCTTTCTAGCAGGTTTAGCCTTAAACAGGCTTATTCCTCAGACTTCACCATTAATGAACCGTATCGAATTTGTAGGTAATGCTATTTTTATCCCATTCTTCCTTCTCGGAGTGGGGATGCTAATTGATTACCGGGCTTTTTTCACCAGCTTTGAAACTATAAAAGTCGGAGTTATAATGATAATTGTTGCCACAGCTGCTAAATACGCGGCAGCCTGGTTGACACAAAAAACATTTCGTCTGTCTGTTGACCAGAGAAGTGTCATTTTCGGACTAAGTAATGCACAAGCAGCAGCAACCCTTGCCGCCGTAATGATTGGGTACAATGTCATATTAGGCACAGATCCGGACGGTGCGCCAATTCGACTGTTAAACGAGAGTGTGCTAAACGGGACTATTTTAATGATATTAGTCACATGCACCATAGCCTCATTCTCTGCTCAGAAAGGAGCTCACAACCTGGCAATAAAAGAAACCACCGACGGTGACAAGAAAAAAGAAAATCAGAATGAACATATACTCATCCCGGTGAGCAACGAAGAAACAGTAGAAGAACTTGTAAATTTAAGTCTGGCCATAAAATCAAAGAATAACACGAACGGGTTATATGCCCTGAAAGTAATTGACAATAATAATACAGATGATAATACAGTAAAAATATCCCAACAGATATTACAGAAAGCTGTTAGCACGGCTGCTGCAACAGACACATTCATAAAAAGCCTGCTTCGTTATGATTTAAGCATAGCCAATGCAATTACAAGCGTAATAAAAGAAAGGGAAATAACCGACATGGTTATGGGTTTGCATAAAGAAAAGGATATTCCGACAGCATTCCTGGGACATATACTAGAAGGCGTTTTGCATAAAAGCAGTGTAAATATATTTATTTATAAACCGGCACAACCTCTTTCCACAGTCAAAAGACATATAGTACTTATCCCCGAATCAGCAGAGAAAGAAGTAGGCTTTATTTCCACAATAAACCGCGTATCCAACATCATACAAAACACCGGTGCCAAAATCGTTTTCTATGGTTCGGAAGGAAGTTTGGCTGTCGTTAAAAAGCTTTTAAAAAAGATCCCCGGAGAAACATCATACATCACATTCAATGAATGGGATGACTTTCTGATTGTTTTCAGAGATATAAAAACAGATGATAACTTATGGATTATACTTAGCCGGAAAGAGGGTATTTCATATACACCTGCCATGTCTCGCATCCCCGGATATCTAAATAAATACTTTCAGTCGAATAGCTTCGTATTGTGTTATCCTATACAAGCTGCTATAAATGAAGGAACGCGATATTTTACGTAAGGTGAACACTTGTTGACATATTTGAGTTATATTTGCAGACTGTAACTGAATTATAATCGGATAATGAACAAAGCATTACACAGAATGGGTGAATACACCCTGCTGATGATGAAAAGCATTAGTATACCAGACAGATGGAGTATGTTTTTCAAGCAACTTATTAAAGAAATATATAAATTAGGAGTAGACTCTCTTTGGATTGTAATTATTATTTCAGTTTTCATCGGTACAGTTATTGCCATCCAGATATCTTTGAATATCAGTTCGCCACTAATCCCAAAGTTCACAATCGGATATACAACACGTGAAATTATCCTGTTGGAGTTCTCTTCTTCCATCATGTGTTTAATTCTGGCAGGTAAGGTAGGAAGTAATATTGCTTCCGAAATAGGGACAATGCGGGTAACGGAACAAATTGACGCTATGGAAATTATGGGAGTAAATTCGGCAAACTTCCTGATATTACCCAAAATGATCGGGTTGATGATCTTTATCCCTGTATTAGTTATATTCAGTATGTTCACGGGTATTTTAGGAGGTATAGCCGCCAGTTATTCTACAGGAACAGGAATGACACCGGCGTCTTTTGAGTATGGGTTACAATTCTATTTTAATGAATTCTACATATGGTATTCCATTATTAAGTCGGTTGTTTACGCCTTTATTATTTCTTCTATTGCCGCCTATTTCGGCTATTACGTAAAAGGCGGAGCTTTAGAAGTGGGTAAAGCCAGTACAAATGCAGTGGTAATGAGCAGTATCATGATTCTACTTGCCGACGTAGTATTAACACATATAATGCTTACATAGGATGATAGAAGTAAAAAATATAACAAAATCGTTTGACGGACGTACTGTTCTCCATGACATCAGTACCGTTTTTGAAGACGGGAAAACAAACCTGATTATTGGTCGAAGCGGTTCGGGGAAAACCGTCCTTATTAAAAATATCATTGGATTGATAAAACCGGACCAGGGAGAGATATTATATGACGGACGCAATCTTCTGACGATGAATAAACATGACCTGAACATGCTCCGTCGTGAGATGGGTATGCTGTTTCAAGGTTCGGCTTTATTCGACAGTATGACTGTTTTGGAAAACGTCATGTTTCCGTTAAATATGTTTTCCAATGATACATTCAAAGAACGCGAGAAACGCGCTCAATTCTGTTTGGATCGTGTAAACCTGTCCGATGCAGGACATTTATATCCTTCCGAGATCAGTGGGGGTATGATGAAACGTGCCGCCATTGCCCGTGCTATCGCATTGAATCCGAAATATCTGTTCTGCGATGAGCCTAATTCGGGATTAGACCCCAAAACATCCTTAATTATTGACGACCTGATCCATGACATTACAGTAGAATACAACATGACTACCGTTATTAACACGCATGATATGAACTCTGTGATGAACATCGGAGAAAACATTATCTTCATTAAAGAAGGTATAAAAGAATGGCAAGGAACAAAAGAACAAGTTATTACCTCCAATAACAAAGCCTTAAATGATTTTATTTTCGCTTCCGATTTATTCCGCAAAGTAAAAGAAGTGGAAATGCAGCAAGAAGAAGGATAAAACATCTTTTAAAAAGACAATAAAAAAAGAGGCTGAACTCTATTATAGAGACAGCCTCTAATTTTTTACCGCTTTCCTTCCTCACGGAAGTACAGGCAGCTAGAACTTTTAATTTTATTACTTTAGTATTAATATTCTATCCGCTTGTTCGCCTATCACAGGGTACTTGGGGAAGGAGTGGTCTCTACCCCACTCCCCGATCCACACGGATATTAATTAGATTATTTATTTAATTTTTCTGTTCTTCTTAATCTACTACAGTCTTAACAACTTCGCTACCAACCTTAACAAGAACCACGCCTGAAGAAGCAGGATTACCCAACTTTCTCAAAGCTGGAGTAGGAACTGTAAAGTCTCCTGCAACCATCTTGGTTGCACCTTCTTGCATTGTGAAGTTTGTTATCAAACTATCTGAGAATGCGTGATCTGCTTCCTTATACTTAGGCAAGTTATACGGACGGATGCTGATAGAGTCGGTAGCCACATTAATCTTTACAACAAAAGCTACAGAACCAATAGGACGATTTACTTTTCCTTTTTCTGTGATTTGTTTATTATCAGCCAAACCTAACTTCCAGGCCGGCATAATTATTTTGTTATTACCTATCACCATATTAGTATCCTTGGAAACTGTACCGGCAAGATAAGCCGTATCAACAACCAATGCTTTGTTATCGCCTGTAGACCAAAGTACCAATAATGAATCGGCTTGATCCGGATTCGCTAAGTGAGGGAACAACATACCCAAACCTTTACCGCCTTTTCCCCATGACTTTTGTCCATTTGCAGGGATTGAGTCTTCTACGTTTTCGCTTGCTACGTTAGCCTGATAAGCTTTCCATGTCTTAGCTGTAAGGATATTATCGCCTGCATTATTTGTTACAGGAGCACCCTTTACGTCAGACTGATGGAAGAACAACTTACCATGGCTCTTTGCCAACATCTGGTTAAAGCTCTTTGCATCCAATGTTAAAGAAGCCTGAGGATAACGTGCTACAAATAAATTTCCTCCTGAAATAGCATCTTCCGAGTCTCCTTTTACAGAATAAAGTTCTACTTTGTCGTTTGATGTTCCCAAATAGAATACAGAGTCATTATTGAAGGCATAAAGACATTGTTTGTCATCGCTATAGTTCCATTCGCTTATACCTCTACTAACAAGAGTCAAGTCGTCGCCTGCAATTTTACCGCCTTCTTTACCGCCGTTAACAGACTTAGCATTAGTTACTGTAGGAACAGTAAGTTTAGCTCCCTTAGAGTTTGTAAACGAATAAGAACGGCTTGTTCCAGACAGTTTAACGGTTACGGTCCATAATGTTGAATCCAAACCGGCATAGCTGGTAGAGTCAATTTTAGATTGTGCAAGATCACCGTCTCCGCGTCCTACCAAATCAAAAGGTTTTAATACCTGGTGACCTTTATCTGCGCCAACTACAAAAATTTTGCTAGTTGCACTTGGTTTACCGCCTTGTGCACTAGCCAACTGCATGCGTTCGCCATCTTTCACTTTATTAAAAGTGCTATAGATCAGCTCACCATCAGGTTGCTGTGCAAAAGCGGACATTCCACTGGCCACCAGAGCGGTAGCCAAAAGAGTAGAAAATCTTTTGTTCATACTTTTCTCATTTAATATTAATAATAGTGTTCATTAAAAAACTTATTTATCAAAGGCTTTCGCTTTCCATAAGACATTAGAAATGACTAACGAAAACGAATGCTTTGGAAGATGACACGACTTTTCTATTTTCCTAATAAATAAATGTACGCGCGTACGTTATATATACGAAGAAAATCCACTCCCTAAAATTTCTTTATTTTATCCTTTTATCTTATTCACGTAACCGGAAAGTGATTTATAAATCATCGGGATCTTTTTCCAAAATCATCCCGATGATTTCAAAAAAGGCCTCGATGATCCGTATATATTAACAGTCCGGAAAAAGGTTTTCAAAAGAGCTATCTTTTGAACACAGAAGTCCCGTCTTAACACTTCAAAAGAGCTGACTTTTGAAATGTTAAGACGGGACTTTTAAATGCAAAAGTCAGCTCTTTTAAAACGAAAACAGAAATCTTTCTCCGGATTAACAGATATTAAGGAAAACTGGTTCTTTTCCGGTACGTTTTTGAATGAAGATTGATTGACGTTTGTTGTATCTAAAAAGAAAAGGCTGCACTCTACTTCAAAGTAGCATGCAGCCTCTTTCTATTTCGGAGAATCGGGATTAATATCCAAACAATTCTTCCTGTGATAATTTTTGTATAGGTCCATAAGTAGCCAGGGATTTTAAATCCAGGTCTTTTTCATCGCCTAATATACAATAGGTGTACTTACGCCCTTTCACCCATTTTTCCTGGAATGCCTTGATATCCTGCAGCGTCATTGTCTGGACTTGTTCAAACAATGCTTTACGGCTGTCGGTAGTCAGGCCTAAATCCCTGGAGCGCAGATAAGACCACAGAACATCTGATTTTGTGATACGTTCCGTACGCAAGCGAGTAATAATAGACTCTTTAGCCAAGCTGAATGCTTTTTCCGATTCCGGCATATTGTTGATGATTTCATCAAACGCTTTCATGGCATCAATCATCTTATCATTCTGCGTGGCAATAAAAGTACGGTATATATACGGGTATTTCAGCTTGGATGGCGAGATCAGGTATGCTCCGGCAGTGTAAGCCAGACCACGGGATTCACGCAATTCCTGAAAGACGACTGCATTCATACCGCCACTGAAATATTCATTGAGCATATTCAATGTAGGTTGGATTGTCGGATCAAATTTCTCTCCCCGATTAGACACGGCAGAGTAGTAAATCTGTTTGGCATCGTACTGGGCAAGCAGCACTTTATTCTCTTGTGTTACCGGTTGGATAAACTCGATAGCTTCCGGAACCGGATTCAACGTTGCGGGAACATTATGGTATTTCTTAATGATATCCAACAGGGCTTCCGGTTTTTCTGGGCCATAGTATAATATGCTATGTTGATAAGAATTAATCCGGCGGATACGGTCAACCAGTTCTTGCGGATTCATTTGTTGCAATTCGGCTGTAGACAATACATTTTTTGCCGGAGACTTTGGCCCCCAAACAGCATACTGGATGAGTTGTCCGAAGTTTTGTCCCTGATTTAACTTGGCATCCGCACGTTTCTTCAAGATGTCGCCGGCCAAATTGGCATAGGCTTCTTTGTTAACCTGGGCATCGGCCAGGATTTCTTCAAACAACACCATTGCTTTCGGCATATTTTCTTTTAAACCTTCCAGCACAACATAGGTACGGTCTGAACCCGGAAATACATTGAAATCACAAGCTAACCGGTAAAATTCTTCGTTAATTTCTTTCAGGCTTTTCTTTGAAGTTCCCAGATATTTCATGTATTCAAACGCGGTAGCCATCGCTTTGTCGTTATTATTACCCATGTCAAATACATACATCAAAGAGAATAAATCGTTGGATGTATTTTCTTTATACAGAACCGGGATATTGGATTGGGCGGTCAGTTTTTGCAAATCCTTATCATAATCCAGGAATACAGGCTCTATCGGTGTAACCTTGGTTGCCTGAATTTCTTTTAAGAAAGCACTTGAACTGTCACGATTCATCACAATAGGAGTGATTTGCGGTTTGTCTATTTTCTTTTCGTTCGGGTCTTTACCTTGTCTTTTGTAAACAAGAGCGTAATTGTCGCCGAAATACTTATTGACAAAATCAACGATTTGCTGTTTGGTTACTTTACTCATGCGGTCTAACTGGCCGACTTCATCTTTCCAGTCTACTCCGTTGATGAAAGAAGATACAAGCATATCTGCACGACCCTCGTTTTGGTCCATATTGTGCATTTGTTCCAATTTATAATTATTGATAGATGCTTCCAGCAATCCTTCATCAAAGTTTCCCTTTTTCAGCTGGTCTATTTCTGCCAGAAAGAGGTCTTTCACTTCATCCAAGGTCTGTCCCTGTTTCGGGCGTCCGCCTATAACGAACGCGTTATAGTCTGCCATACCGTATGTTCCGGCATAGCAATTCAATACTTTCTGTTGTTGAACCAGGTCAATATCCAGTAAACCGGCTTTTCCGTTATATAGAATCTGACCGGTCAGGTTTAACAAATCCTGTTCAGGAGAAGTTGCACCCGGGAAACGCCAGCCTAAAGTTACATTTTCCGCATCTTGCCCCAATACTTCTTTAACAACCGGAGCTTCAATAGGAGACTCGCGGGTTACCGGCGGTTTAGGCAGGTCCGGATTCGGTTTCAGATGACCGAAATATGTATTGATAGTCGCGATTACCTGATCCGGATCGAAATCACCGGACATACAAATAGCCATATTGTTAGGGACATACCAAATAGCATGATACTTCTTGATATTGGTAATAGATGGGTTTTTCAGGTTTTCCTGAGTTCCCAAAACAGTTTGTGTACCATAAGGGTGATCGGGGAAAAGAGCATTTAAGACGCTTTCTTCAACTTTCTGTCCATCACTGGTAAGAGACATGTTCTTTTCTTCATATACCGTTTCCAGTTCAGTATGGAAACCGCGGATTACGGTGTTTTCAAAACGATCGGACTGAATCTTCGCCCAGTTTTCTATCTGGTTGGATGGAATGTCTTCCGTATATACGGTCTCGTCAAAACCGGTATATGCGTTTGTTCCTGCTGCGCCGATAGCAGCCATCAGTTTATCATATTCATTCGGGATGGAAATTTTGGATGCTTCGTATGAAATACTGTCTATTTGGTGGTAGATAGCTTTCCGCTCAGCCTCGTCGGTTGTTTTACGGTACACTTCAAATAGTTGTTCTATCTGGTCGAGCATAGGTTCTTCCTGCTCATAATTTTGTGTACCAAACTGTTTAGTTCCCTTGAACATCAGGTGTTCAAAATAGTGCGCCAGGCCGGTAGTCTCGGCTGGATCGTTCTTTCCTCCTACGCGAACAGCAATATAAGTCTGAATGCGAGGTGTTTCTTTATTAACCGTAAGATACACTTTTAAACCATTATCCAATGTATAAATACGAGCCTTCATCGGATCATTGGGCACAGACTCGTATTTAAACGAAGAGGTCTCCTTGCAAGCGCCGGTTAACAGTATAACAACGACAAGCAAAAGAAAATTAGTTATTCTCTGCATATTGTTTAGAATTAAGTAAATACTTGACGCCAAAGGTATAAAATATAGTCATACATTATTTTTACAATCCTCTTATTTATCTAATGTCTCAAAAAAAAACCGCTATCGTAGTTATTACGATAACAGTTTTTCTATCTATTATGAAACAAAAGTTTTATTTCAAGCCGAAAGCTTCTTTTACTTTATCTACATAATCCAGTTTTTCCCATGTAAAAAGCTCAACATCACAAATAGTAGGTTTCGGGTTGTAGC
Source organism: Parabacteroides bouchesdurhonensis (assembly GCF_900186615.1). Taxonomy (GTDB): domain Bacteria; phylum Bacteroidota; class Bacteroidia; order Bacteroidales; family Tannerellaceae; genus Parabacteroides; species Parabacteroides bouchesdurhonensis. The sequence goes on along the minus strand of NZ_LT896588.1, from coordinate 1,906,662 downwards.
GGGAAGAGAAAGTCTTTGTTACCATCTCCGGCTTACGCCCCATATGTCCGTAAGAAGCTGTTTCAAAGTAAATCGGGTTACGTAACTTCAAACGTTCTTCAATTGCTTTTGGACGCATATCAAACAAATCCCATACTTTTGCAGCAATCTCACCATCTGTCATTTTCACATTGGCACGGCCAAATGTATTTACAAAAATATTCATAGGCTTTGCAACACCAATAGCGTACGAAACCTGTACCAGCATTTCGTCTGCTACGCCGGCTGCAACCATATTCTTTGCAATATGGCGAGCTGCATAAGCAGCTGAACGGTCAACTTTCGAAGGGTCTTTGCCTGAGAAAGCTCCACCGCCATGAGCCCCTTTGCCTCCATACGTATCAACGATAATCTTACGCCCGGTTAAGCCCGTATCACCATGAGGACCACCTATAACAAACTTTCCAGTGGGATTAACATGATAAATGATTTTATCATTGAACAATGCCTGAACATGATCCGGGTATTGAGCCTTTACGCGCGGAATAAGAATATTCTTTACGTCTGTAGCTATTTTTTTCTGCATAGCAGCATCAGCTTCTTCCTGCGTAATACCTTTGGGAGCTACAAATTCATCATGTTGTGTAGAAACAACGACCGTATCAATACGTAACGGCTTGCCGTTATCGTCATATTCTATCGTAACCTGACTTTTAGCATCCGGACGAAGATAGGGCATCAGATCCGGTTCATTCTTACGAATAGATGCCAATTCCCATAATAGACTGTGGGAAAGGTCTAATGCAAGAGGCATATAATTTTCAGTTTCATTTGTAGCATAGCCGAACATCATACCTTGATCTCCCGCTCCCTGATTATAAGGGTCTTCACGTTCTACACCACGGTTAATATCGCCACTCTGTTCGTGAATAGCAGAAAACACACCGCATGATTTGGCCTCAAACTGGTATTCACTTTTTGTGTAACCAATCTTTTCAATTACGCTACGCGCTACTTCCTGCACATCTACATATGCAGTTGATTTAACTTCTCCAGCCAAGACAACCTGCCCAGTTGTAACAAGGGTTTCGCAAGCAACTTTAGAATTTTTGTCATAAGCCAAAAACTCATCCAGCAAAGCATCCGAAATTTGATCGGCTACTTTATCGGGGTGTCCTTCAGACACCGACTCGGAGGTAAATAAATAACTCATTACTTAAATGATTAATTATGTGTTTATTCAGTAATGAATTGACGATTGGGGAAGTCTGTTTGCCGAACGGCTTAGAAAAGAAGTTTGTTTTTTAGCATTTTTTCTTGTGGTTGCAAGCAATACAAATCTATCCACGTCAATTCGGGTACAAAGATATATAAAACTTGCAAAAGCAAAAAACTTTGCCCCTTATTATTAAAATTATTCTTTGGTAAGATAATAATGATCTACTAAAGCACCGGTAATTTCTTGTTTTTCACTATCCAAACGAAGTAGTTTAGACTCTCCTATTCTATAGTATTGATCGGCGTCGCCTTCTATTTTAAGCGTAAGTAAATTTTTATCTATCGTATAAGTCCCCTTATCATCAAATACACCGTCTTTACGATCAATATACACAGAATGCATTGTGAAAGTTTTATCTTTATTCAATGTCAAGGTTATTTCAATACCCGGTCCGTCAGCAGCAGGGAAAGTTCCTTTATATACGCCATCCACATCCAACGAATTTTCAGCGTTGTGTATATCCACAACAGCTTCCGTCTTCTTTATTTCCTCTTTATCCTTATTTGTCTTGGTATTGTTTCCGCAAGCAGTCACTGCCAGCAAGAAACATGAGCATAATAAAACAGCAATTTTTTTCATACTTATTTTCATTAAACATTATATATATCGTTAGAACAATAAATATATAAGCATTTGTTTCGGCATTGCTGAATTATTTATATCATCCTTTCTTCTTTCGTTGGTTTTTTAAAGCTTTCTTATATTTATATTCCGCCTTCTTCTTGGCAGAATCAGAGCCATGTGTTCCTTTCAGGAAATCAGAAAACTTAATTTTTTTTTCGCCTTTAAAAGCTTCTTGTTTCGCTTTCTTAAAAACAATACCATCTGTCAATATCTTATCTACGCTCATACTTCTTAATTAACGGGTAAATATTCTTTCTTTATAAACCGGCAAGTTCGGCTATTGTTTTATGGAAGACCGGATGAACCACATCCGGTGCAATCTCCATCAATGGTGTCATTACAAACGGGCGCTTATGCATCAACGGATGTGGAATCGTAAGACGGGGTGTCTGCATTACTAAATCATCATACATTAATATATCAATATCTATAATGCGATCGTGATATGCTCCATTACTTTTTTCAATGCGCCCCATCTCTATTTCAATTAAGCGGGTCGCATCCAACAATTCCAACGGAGAACAGGTAGTCTGTAATTCCGCCGCAGCATTCAGAAACGTATTTTCGGATTCAAACCCCCACGGTTCCGTCTCATACATATCAGAAAGGGCAAGAATATCTCCCACCCTTTCAGCTAACAACGCAGCGGCTGTTATCAAATGTCTTCGCTTATTACCAATATTTGTACCTAAACTAAGGTAAGCTACAGCCATTTCTTCTTTTTTACAGAATTAACATCGCATCACCATAGGCACCAAAACGATATTGTTCTTTCAATGCCACTTCATAAGCATCCATTATTAACTCGTAACCACCAAAAGAAGCGGCCATCATCAGTAATGTAGACAATGGCATATGGAAATTCGTCACCATACTGGTAGCAACACTAAAGTCGTAAGGTGGGAAAATAAATTTATTTGTCCAACCTTCAAATTCCTTCAAATGTCCATCGGTACTTACTGCTGTTTCAATTGCACGCATAACAGATGTTCCTACGGCACAAATCTGACGTCCTGCATCTTTTGCTATATTAACGGTTTTGACTACATCCGCATTCACAACCATCTGTTCAGAATCCATTTTATGCTTAGTAAGGTCTTCTACATCTATCTCGCGAAAATTACCTAAACCGGAATGTAATGTCAGAAAGGCAAAACGGCAATCTTTTATTTCCAGACGCTTCATCAATTCACGACTAAAATGCAAGCCCGCAGCCGGAGCTACAACTGCACCTTCTTCCGTTGCAAAAATATTCTGATAACGATTTTCATCTTCGGACTCTACTTCACGATCAATATACTTAGGCAATGGCGTTTCCCCCAAAGCATAAAGTGCCTTTTTAAATTCATCATGGTTGCCGTCATACAAAAAACGAAGTGTACGTCCGCGTGAAGTTGTATTATCAATAACTTCTGCGACCATAGAATCGTCTTCACCAAAATATAACTTATTACCAATACGTATCTTACGGGCCGGATCAACCAAAACATCCCACAAACGCAATTCTTCATTCAATTCACGTAACAAGAATACTTCAATACGAGCTCCTGTTTTTTCTTTATTTCCATATAAACGAGCCGGAAAGACTTTCGTATTATTAAAGATAAACACATCTTTTTCACCAAAGTACTCCATGATATCCTTGAACGTACGATGCTCAATTTTTCCGGTCTTTCTATCAATGACCATCAATCTTGATTCATCTCTGTTCTTTGTCGGATGCAACGCGATTTGTTCCGACGGCAAATTAAATTTGAATTTCGACAGCTTCATAATGCTACTCTATTTATTTTCTTTTATTTCCTCCATTACATTCTTCTCCAGAAAATCGTCGATATCCTCCGGAGACATACACATATCCAAAGTTACATTACCAATCCTGGTTCGTTCCAAAGCGATCAAATGTGCACCTGAATGTAATGCAACACCTATATCACGGGCAAGTGCACGTATATAAGTTCCTTTACTACATACCACACGAATCTTTATTACAGGAAGATCATATTCAAGCAATTCCATTTCGTCTATTACCAATGTCTTTGCTTTCAACTCAACATCCTCTCCTTTTCGGGCCAATTCGTAAGCCCGTTTTCCTTCCACTTTACAAGCGGAAAAGACCGGTGGAATTTGTTGTATTGTCCCAACAAACGATTGCAAAACCTTTTCCACCATTTCTTTTGTAATATGTTCAGTCGGATAAATTCCGTCTATTTCTTTCTCCAGATCAAAAGAAGGCGTTGTTTCCCCCAGTTTAAGGGTAGCAACATATTCTTTCGTCTGATATTGTAACTCATCAATCCGTTTGGTGGCCCTTCCCGTACATACAATCATGACCCCTGTCGCCAAGGGATCTAATGTACCGGCATGCCCCACCTTTATCTTTTTCACTTTCAGCTTACGCGATAATTTATAGCGAAACTTATTTACTAAATCGAAAGAGGTCCACGTTAGTGGTTTATTAAAATAAAGAACTTCCCCTGCAATAAAATCCATTAAACAAGTGAATATATTATTGTAAATACCCCAGCTATAACACAATAGTATGCAAAATAGATCAACTTTCCTTTCTTCACCAAATTAATCATCCATTTGCAAGCAATCGTACCCGAAACAAAAGCGGCCAAGAAACCTGTAATTAAAGCGATAGCAGAAATACCAGATTCTTCAGGAGAAAAACCTCCTTTCATCAAGTCCAAAAAGGCTTCACCTAAAATCGGTATAATTACCATAAGGAAAGAAAACTTAGCCACTTGTTCCTTCTTATCCCCTAATAAAAGTCCTGTAGCAATCGTTGAGCCGGAACGGGATAAACCAGGTAATACGGCACAAGCCTGCGCAATACCGATAATAAACGCATCTTTAAAAGAAATCTCTTCTTTCTGACGCGGTTTAGCATAATATGAAAATGCCAGTAATGCTGCTGTAACTAACAACATACAGCCAACAACCAACAGCCCACTACCAAAAATCGCTTCAACATAATCCTTAAAAAAGACTCCTACGATTCCAACCGGAATCATAGATAACAATATCTTACAAACAATCTTTGTCCCCTCATTCCATTTAAAACTAAAAAAAGCTTTAAACAAAAAAGAGACTTCGCTCCACAACACTACAATTGTACTTAATACGGTAGCAGCATGTACGGCCACAGCAAATGTGAGATTTTCTTCACCACTCACTCCAAACAAAGCACTTCCAATTGCCAGATGGCCACTACTACTAACCGGCAAGAATTCGGTAAGTCCCTGAACTATGCCTAAGATCAACGCCTCAAACCAACTCATTCTCCGACTTCTTTACTTTTACTCTTTCTCAGGATTCCCAAAATCATAATCATAAATCCCAACACCGTAATTACCGGAGCAACCACAATACGGCGAGTACTGAATATTTCAGGATTAAAAGACACTCCATCTACGGATTTACCTCCGCTCATCAACATAAATCCTACAACAATAAAAACGATTGCAACACCAATCAATATAAAATTCTCTTTTCCGAAAGCAAAATCTCTTTTAGCCATCTTTCTATGTTTAGTTAAATATAATACAACTTATCAACACCCATTCTCAGATATTTATTCACGGCAAATATGGTAGCTATAATAGACAATAAAACGCCTAGTATCAATACAATCGCATAAACAAATAACAATGATCGTATATCCAATATCTGAATAAAACCACTTAACTCTCTTTGTAAATAATATAACGCACCAGTTAACATTAATATTGCTAATATAGAAGCTAAAATGCCACTAACAACATTATATTTTATAAAAGGACGACGAATAAAACCGGATGTCGCGCCAACCAGCTTCATTGTATGAATCAAAAAACGTTTAGAGTAAATCAATAAACGGATCGTATTACTTATAAGGACAAATGAAATAGACATCAAAATCACGGCTAGCACTAACAAAATAACACCTACCCGCTTTATATTATTATGTACCATTTCCATCATATCTTTACGGTAAAGCAAGTCGGATACAGATGTATAGGTCTTTATTTTTCTTTCTATCAGCTTGAGGCTGTCCGGATTCGCATAGTCTGAATGTAATTTCACCTCTATAGAAGCCTGCAACGGATTAAAACCCAAAAAGGTTTCCGGATTCTCTCCTAATTCTTCTTCCAGTTCCTTTGCAGCTTGTTCCTTCGATATATATTCTGTTGATTTAATAAAAGGTAACGCATCCAGACTTTTCTGCATGCGTTTTATATCCGCTTCTTTCTGGCTATCTTTCAATATGATTGAGAATGAAATATTTTCCTTTACGTAAACCGACAGCTTATTACCCAATAAACCCATTAAAAAAATCAATCCCAACAAGAAAAGTACCAATGCGATACTGACTACAGAAGTAAGACGAGAATTAAAGAAAGATATAGTACTAACTTTTTTATTTTCAGCCATCAGACGCGTTCTTATTTGAGTTAAATAAATTGGGGAGATATGTAAAGACAACACATCCCCCAATTTTTTTGCAAAAGAACAAATAAATTACGAATAAACCTGCACATTGAATTTCTTTAACATCCTAATGCATTTTCAAAATCATCTCGATGATTTTGAAAAAAGATCCCGATGATTTGAACAATACGCAATCATTCCTCTACAGGTTCTCCAAATAACGTAGCGGATGAAGCTCCCGTCACTTTTACTTTAATAAACTGTCCGACACGATAATTCTTTTTATCAAAGATTACCACTTTGTTTTGGCTTGTACGGCCGAAAAGTTGTTCTCGCGAGCGCTTAGAAAAGCCTTCAATCAAAACCTCAAATACTTTGCCGATATCACGCTGGTTACTTTCTTCCGATAATTTATTTTGCAAATCAATCATTCCTTGCAAACGACGAACTTTTTCGTTTTCAGGAATATCATCCGCAAGATGCTTTGCGGCATACGTTCCCGGACGTTCGGAATATTTAAACAGAAATGCACTATCATAACCAACCTCACGCATTAAAGATAATGTATCTTGATAGTCTTCTTCCGTTTCGGAATGAAAGCCACAGAACAGATCGGTAGAAATAGCACAATCCGGCACAATCCTACGGATCGCGGCAATTCTATTCAGATACCATTCGCGGGTATATTTACGGTTCATTACATTCAACATGCGGGAACTGCCTGACTGGGCAGGCAAATGGATATATTTACATATATTATCATGTTCGGCAATTACCCGGAGTGTATCGTCACTCATATCCTTCGGATGGGAAGTTACAAAACGAATACGCATTTCCGGAGCAGCCAGTGCAACACGCTCTAACAAGACCGGAAATGTAATCTCCTCACCATCCTTTTCAAACCGATAAGAATTTACATTTTGTCCCAATAAGACCACCTCCTTAAAGCCTTTTTTCCTCATGTCATCTATCTCATTCAAGATACTCTCCACGTCCCGGCTTCTTTCACGTCCACGAGTATAAGGTACTATACAATAAGAACAAAAGTTATTACAACCACGCATTATAGAAACAAAACCCGAAATATGTACTCCTCCTCCCAATTTCAAAGGAATTACATCTTTATAAGTCTCCTGCGTTGACAATTCAACATTTATTGCCTTTTCACCATGTTCTACAGCTCCCACCAGATTAGGCAAGTCCATATACGAATCCGGTCCAACCACTAAATCCACATGGTGGACATTCAATAAATCCTCTTTTACGCGTTCAGCCATACAACCAAGAACACCTACAATAAGAGATTTTTTCTTTCGTTTGAGTGACTGAAAATACTGAAGACGTCCATAAACCCTCTGTTCGGCATTATCGCGTACAGAGCAAGTATTTACAAAAATGGCATCTGCATCCTCTATATTTTCCGTCAGAGCATAACCATCCATTTGCATAATAGACGCCACAACTTCACTGTCTGCCACATTCATCTGGCAACCATAAGTTTCAATAAACAGTCTCTTTTCTTCTTTCATGGCTACAGATTTTAAGTCCGCGCCATCTTCTTGTTTAACCATCTTAATTACTAAATAAAATTTAAATATTCATTTTCTTTAAAAATAATCATTCAAATGCTTGTTTTTTCCAAATACCTGGTTTACATTTGCAATTGAAAAACGTAAATTTTTTCATAGTTAAGGTTTTGGTTAAATTGAATAAGGGTGGCTGCGAAGTTACCCTTATTTACTTTTATCCCTATCGGTTGTTTCACATTTCAATAATTCTTCATACTTTTGGAGTACAAAAATAATCAAAGTTATGGATAACCTGAATGATTGGTTGTATATTGTTTTTTTAATCATTGCCGGTGTTAGTGGTTTACTGGGTTCCGGTAAAAAGAAAAAACAATCCAAACAAATCCTTGGACAACCAGGCAACGGCACTCCCTCGAATAACAAGCCTGCTACAGATAAAGGATTTTGGGATATTTTGCAGGAAGTTCAAGAAGAAAAGCCTAAGCAACCTAGAGTTGTAATCAAACAAAAGGAACAAAAGAAAGAAAAAACATATACACAACAAACCCGGGTTTCTACTCCTAAATCTTCATCACCTTTCCTATCCGGAGAAAAGGTATCGACATCAGTTACAAAGAATCCTATCTCAGAGCGTATATTAGCGGAAGAAGAAGAAAGCGGATTTATGCCCGAAACATTCAATGAAATGGCTGAACTAAGAAAAGCCATCATTTATACGGAGATTCTTAACCGTAAATATTAAATACATCGTATTTTATATGTAAGTTTGCGCCCGATTATTGAACAACAAAATTTACTACAAAAAATAAAAACTAATTTAACATGGCTTTAAAATTTATCACTGCTGAAGAAGCTGCAGCATTCGTTCATCATAATGATAACGTAGGCTTTAGCGGTTTTACTCCTGCGGGTTGTCCGAAAGCCGTTCCGGGAGCTATTGCTAAAAAAGCGGAAGAAGAACATGCGAAAGGCAATCCGTTTCAAATCGGAATGTTTACCGGAGCCTCTACAGGTGACAAACTCGATGGAGAACTGGCTCGCGCAAATGCAATTAAATTCCGTACCCCTTACCAATCAAACAAAGATTTGCGTGCGGCTCTTAATGCTCACCAGGCTCAGTATTTTGACATGCATTTGTCTGAATTGGCCCAAGATTTACGTTACGGATTCTTAGGTAAGATTGATGTAGCCATCGTTGAGGCTGCCGATGTTACAGAAGACGGAGAGATTGTTCCTACTTCCGGTGTAGGTATTTTACCTACTATCTGCCGTATGGCAGACCGTATCATCATTGAGTTGAACAGCCGCCATCCGAAAGAAATACGCGGAATGCACGACATTTATGAGCCGGCAGATCCCCCTTACCGTCGTGAAATACCTATTTATACTCCTTCGGACCGTATCGGTAACGATTGTGTAAAGGTTGACCCGGCAAAGATTGTAGGTATCGTTAAAACAGATGAACCTAACGAAGGTAAACCTTTTGCTCCACTGGACGATGTAACATTGGCTATCGGTAAAAACGTGGCAGATTTCCTTGTTAGCGAAATACGTGCAGGTCGTTTACCGAAAGAATTTGTTCCATTACAGAGTGGAGTAGGAAATGTAGCTAACGCCGTATTAGGTTGTATGGGTGAAAACAAAGAAATCCCTGCATTTAATGTATATACGGAAGTTATTCAAGATGCCGTTATTTCTTTAATGAAGCAAGGACGCGTTAATTTCGCCAGCGGTTGCTCTTTATCCGTTAGTAACGAAGTCATTCGTGAGATTTACGGCAACCTCGATTTCTTCAAAGACAAAATATTGCTTCGCCCGCAAGAAATATCAAACAATCCGGAAGTAGCCCGTCGTTTAGGTTTGATTGCTATTAATACAGCTTTGGAAGCTGACATTTTTGGTAATATCAATTCTACCCACGTGTTAGGGACCAAGATGATGAATGGTATTGGCGGTTCGGGAGATTTTACCCGTTCGGCAATGCTATCTATTTTCACAACCCCATCCACTGCAAAAGAAGGAAAGATCAGTGCATTCGTTCCAATGGTATCTCATTTAGACCACAGCGAACATTCCGTTAAGATTATCATTACAGAATACGGAGTTGCCGACTTACGCGGCAAATCGCCTGTTCAGCGTGCCCGCTGCATTATTGAGAATTGTGTTCATCCAGACTATAAGCCACTGTTGGAAGAATATCTGGCAATGGGCATTAAAGGACACACTCCACAGAACCTGAAATGCTGTTTCGCTTTCCATGAAGAATTAGCAGCAAGCGGTGATATGCACAACGTAGATTGGAGCAAATACAATAAATAAGAAATAACTATTTCATATTCGGGAATTGGAGCAACGCTTACTTTTTAAGCTGTTGCTCCAATTTCTTTTTACCCGTAACCCGAATGTAATACTCCTGAAACATATCTTTCAAATCGGTTTAACACCGTCTTAACACTCTTATCGTTCCTTTGCCGCAGACTAATCTAAGTAAGAACGTGAGAAAGTTTATAGAAAAGCTAGTAGAAGGAGGTTTACTGATAAGCGGTAGTGTAAGTAGTCTTGCTATCCTGTTAATCATCATCTTTTTATTTAAGGAAGCCGGAGGATTATTCAACAGTCCTGCCGTAGAAGAAGGCTATGTGCTTGCTCTCAACAAAGAGAATCCGGTAAAACACCTGTCTCCGGAAAAGATCATGGACATATTCGATGCGGAGATAACCAATTGGGAAGAATTAGGCGGTCCGGACGAAGATATTCTCGTATTCCGCTTTTCCGACCTTACCAACTATTACACAGAAGAAGAATTGGGAGACGAATTTCAATACGTCCCCGACAAAATAAGCGAACTCGTAACCAAAGAACCCGGAATCATCGCTTTCTTTCCCCAACAATACCTGGCAAAGGACTTTCAGGGGAACATTATCTCCGGAGACAAAATAACTCCGGCCGACTTCTTTTGCGGCACAGAATGGTATCCCACTTCTACGCCGGCTCCTATTTTCGGGCTGGTACCCCTTCTGTTGGGGACACTTCTGGTTAGTATAGGCGCTATTGTTATAGCACTGCCATTCGGGCTGGCAGTAGCCATTTATCTGGCAGAGATTGCAAATATAAAAACGCGCGGCCTCTTGAAGCCCATTATAGAATTGCTAGCCGGAATACCTTCCGTAGTTTATGGATTCTTCGGGCTGGTAGTCATCGTCCCGCTCATCCAGAAAGTAATGAATCTGCCTGTTGGCGAGACAGCCTTTGCCGGCAGTATAGTCCTTGCCATCATGGCCCTGCCTACAATCATCACCGTAGCCGAAGATGCTATGCGAAACACTCCGCAGGCAATGAAAGAAGCCAGCCTGGCATTGGGAGCTACCCAGTGGCAGACGATTTATAAAGTAATTATACCCTACTCCATATCAGGCATAACATCGGCAATCGTGCTGGGTATAGGACGCGCCATCGGCGAAACAATGGCCGTATTGATGGTTACGGGAAATGCCGCTATCATCCCCACGTCCTTCTTTGAGCCGGTACGTACCATACCCGCCACTATCGCTGCCGAACTGGGAGAAGCGCCCGCCGGAGGTGCACATTATGAAGCACTCTTCCTGCTGGGGGCTGTTTTATTTATCATCACGCTGGTGTTGAACTTCTCGGTAGAATATATATCCTCCAAACGTAAAATGTAAGATAAAGACATGACACCTATTCAGCATTTAGGAAACGTAGACCGCAAGAAACGGACCTCTCAGAAAGTAGCCTTTGGCACTTTCACCTTACTGAGCTACACTGTCGTAGCCATACTATTCGTCATACTGGGTTTCATTATCATAAAAGGCGCGAAAGCAATCAGTTGGGAGTTCCTGACAACTGCACCGGAAGAGGGCATGACTTCCGGCGGTATCTTTCCCGCTATCGTAGGGACGCTCTATCTCGTAATAGGAAGCAGTCTTATCAGCTTCCCTATCGGCATCATGAGCGGCATATACATGAACGAATATGCAACGAACGGAAAAGTTATCCGCTTCGTCCGCATCATGACAAACAATCTGAGCGGCGTACCCTCTGTAGTGTTCGGACTGTTCGGTATGGCATTGTTTGTAAATGCACTGGGATGGGGCGACTCCATCATAGCCGGCTCGTTTACGCTGGCGCTGATGTCTCTGCCGCTCATCATCCGCACCACCGAAGAGGCATTGAAGAGCATCGACGATTCCTTCCGTCACGGAAGCCTTGCCTTAGGAGCTACCAAGTTGCAAACCATCCGCAGGGTGGTACTCCCTATGGCCTTTCCCAATATCATCACCGGATTAATCCTGTCTATCGGACGCGTATCCGGCGAAACAGCCCCTATCCTGTTCACGGTAGCCGCCTACTTCTTGCCTCACCTGCCCAAAAGCATATTCGACCAGTGCATGGCCCTGCCTTACCACTTATACGTAATATCGACCAGCGGAACGGACATAGAGGCTTCACGGGGAACAGCTTACGGCACAGCATTAGTTCTTATCGCCATCATCCTGGTGGTTAACTTACTAGCCAACGCGCTGCGAAACTATTTTGCTCGCTTTGCTCGCTGGTAGTTAGTAGATAGTAGTTGGTAGATAGTAGACAGAGCTGTTACCTACCAACTACTATCTACCAACTACTAACGAGTGAAACGAGTGATAACTACTTGCCTACTTAACTACTAACGAGCAAAGCGAGTGATAACTACTAACTACTATCTACTAACTACTATAAATATGATAAAAATTGATACTCAAAGCGTAGACTTTTACTACGGCGACTTCCACGCATTGAAAAACATATCCATGCAGATAGAAGCCAACACGTCCGTAGCCTTCATCGGTCCGTCGGGATGCGGAAAGTCCACCTACCTGCGCCTGTTCAACCGGATGAACGACCTTATCCCCGGCACGCGCCTCACCGGAAGCATCTGCATTGACGGGCGAAACATTTACGACAAAGGAGAGAAGGTAGACCAACTGCGCAAAAACGTAGGCATGGTATTCCAAAAGCCCAATCCCTTTCCTAAAAGCATCTACGAAAACGTAGCTTACGGGCTTCGGGTAAACGGCGTCAAGGATGAGTCGTACATTGAGGAAACCGTGGTAAAGACCATCAAGCAGGTAGCCCTGTGGGACGAAGTGAAAGAGAAGCTGCGCGAATCGGCCTTTGCCCTCTCCGGCGGACAGCAGCAGCGGTTATGTATCGCACGGGCGCTTGCCATCTCGCCTTCCATCCTTCTTATGGACGAGCCTACCTCGGCTCTGGACCCTATATCAACCGGCAAGATAGAAGACCTGATACACGAATTGAAGATGCAATATACCATCGTAATAGTAACCCACAACATGCAGCAGGCTGCACGTGTAAGCGACAAGACCGGCTACTTCTACCTGGGTGAGCTTATCGAGTACGACAATACGCGCAAGATATTCACCAATCCGGAGAAAGAAAGTACACAGAACTACATCACCGGCCGCTTCGGATAGGAGAAAAGCAAGTAGTTAAGTAGTTAAAGTAGTTAAGTAGTCAAGTAGAAATAGCATACCCCACTACTAACTACTAACTACTTGCCTACTTAACTACTAACGAGCAAAGCGAGTGATAACTACTATCTACTAACTACTAACTACTAATAATTCCACAAACATGAAAGTTATAGAACAAGAAATAGCAACGTTAAAGAACAGCGTAAGCGAAATGTGGTCGCTCGTGCATCAGCAGATATACAATGCAGGAGAAGCCATGCTGACCGGAGACAAAGAACTGGCCTATAAAGTAATCAACCGCGAACGCCGCGTAAATGCCTTCGAGCTGAAGATAGACAGCGACTGCGAAGACATCATCGCCCTGTACGCTCCCGTAGCCATAGACCTGCGCTTCGTGCTGGCCATGTATAAGATAAACACGAACCTGGAACGTCTGGGCGACTTTGCCGAAAGCATAGCCCGCTTTACCTGCAACCTGCCGGACAAAGAGCCCATCGACCCGCAGCTTATTAAAGAAACACACGTGGAAGAAATGCTCGAAGAGCTGCTCAGCATGATCTCCCTGGCACAGGAAGCCTTCGATAAAGAGAGTTCCGAAATCGCATCACGCATCTTCATTAAAGACAACCTGATAGACGAGATCAACCACAGTTCTACCGCTATCATCGCACATTATATAGAGAAGCATCCCGAAAGCGCGCTGGCCGGACTGTATATGGCCGGCATCATCCGCAAGATGGAACGCTTTGGCGACCACTGCACCAACATTGCCGAAGAACTTATCTTCTATCTGGAGGCTAAAGTAATGAAACACATGGACAAAACTGAAAAAGAGGCGAACCATTAACGCCTTCCCCGCACAGCGCCGCCAAGCGCAATACTCTTGCGCCTATAACCGCAACGCTCTTGAGGTGTACGCCGCAAAGGGATTGCGCCTATAGGCGCAAAGCTCTTACTGTTATAACGGTAATGTTCGTACCGCGTACACGGTATAGACGTTACCGAAAAGCGGATACTTTTTGTACCTTTGCCGCGCAAATACGAAAACAAGGTACAGACAAATGAAACGACCAGCAGCCCTCTATCTGTCGGCCCTCCTGCTATGCACAGGCGGCATTCCCGCAACAGCGCAATCTCCCCTGCCGGAAAGAGACTCGTCCGCAGTCTCCCTTTTCGAACATGCTACGGGGAACCGCAAGCGAAACAAAACGTTCAATTTCGATCTGGAAATGCACGCCGGATTTAATGCCGACTTTCTTTCGGGCAAACTGGATGAAGCCGCCTTTCGCATGAAAGACATCAAAGTAGATATAAACGGAGAAGTGAGCAACCGCCTATTCTATTGGTATCGCCAGAAGCTAAACGCCGGATACGAAAACCAGCCGCTCGAAAACCTGAGCGAATCCATCGAATACGCCTTTATAGGCTACCGCCTGTCCCCGAAGTTCACCCTGCTGGCCGGTAAGCAGGAAATACTTTACGGAGGATATGAGTACGATGAGAATCCGCTGCTTATCTACGAATATAGCGACATGAACGAATACCAGCCCTGCTACTTCACCGGCCTCAGCCTGGGTTACGCCGCCAGCCCGTCGCAGGAAATACGCCTACAGATAGTCAACAGCCGCGCAGGCTCTATGGAAGACGACTACGGAAGCCTGCCCCAAGGCATCAAGAAATCCAAAGTCCCCCTGTTCTACACCCTGAACTGGAACAGCAGCTATCTGGACGAACTCGTCGGCCTGCGCTATTCCGTATCGGCCGCCCAACAGGCCGGAGGTAAATATATGTATAGCATCTTTGCAGGGCAGAGCCTGGAGACAGGTCCGCTCTATGCCTATTTCGACGTAATGTATTCACGCGGAGCACTCGATCCGCTGGGGCTGATTACCGAACTAATGCCTCCCGAAGAAGAGGATGCGCTCCCGGTGAGAGCAGAGAATTGCAGTTACCTGTCGCTGGTGGCAGAAGCCCAGTACCGCCTCCATCCCAAATGGAACCTGTTTGTGAAAGGAATGTACGAAACAGCCTCCGTTTACAAAGCCAACGAAGTGTTTGAGAAGGGGAAGTACCGCACAGCCTGGGGCTATCAGGGAGGAGTGGAATATTATCCGATGGCCGACGACAACCTTCACCTCTTCCTGATTGGTACCGGACGCGCCTACAGCCTGACGGAAAGAGCAAAGGCGCCCGGCATCTCCCCGGAGAATACCGCACGCCTTGCCGTAGGTTTCGTATATCGTCTGCCGCTTTACTAGAACTGGAGCAGCAGGCTGTCTCCTTCCTGCAACTCAACAGTCAACACACCGTCCACAACAGGGAGCGACACCTTCTTCTGATTCATCTGCACGGTCAGGTTGGCCGATTCAGACGGAAGCTTGATGCGGAATGTACCGGCAATTACAGCTTTCAGAGTGGCTTCCGACAACTGTCCGTCGGCCCACTTAGCCGATACTTCACCGCCGCCACGCACTTTCAAGCCCTTGAAGCTACCTCTCTTCCATGCGGAAGGAATAGCGGGCAACAGCTCGATGTAACCGCTCTGGCTCTGCACAAGCATCTCTGCAATACCGGCACAGCCACCAAAGTTGCCATCTATCTGGAACGGCGGGTGAGCACAGAACAGATTAGGATAACTGCCTCCGCCTCCGGCATAGTTCACCTTATCCGTTTCACACGGATGCAGCAAAGCCGCCAATAGCTTGTAGGCATGTTCGCCATCACGTAAGCGAGCCCAGAAGTTAATCTTCCAGGCCATCGACCAGCCGGTACTTCCGTCGCCCCTCATCTCGAGGGTCTTTCTGGCGGCGGCAGCCAGTTCCGGTGTTTCTTCCGGAGAGATTTCATTACCCGGATAGAGACCGAACAAATGAGAGACGTGGCGATGGTGCACATCCGCTTCTTCGTATGGCTCAAGCCATTCCATGATGCGCCCGTCCTTACCTATCGTCGTAGGCATCAGTCGCGAACGTTTCTCGGCAAGTATCTGGGCAAAGTCTTCGTCTACGCCCAATATCGAGGCAGCCTCTATCGTGTTTGTGAATAATTCGCGCAGTATCTGGTTATCCATAGTAGAACCGGCACATACGCTTACTTCATTTCCGTTAGGCAGCTTGAATGTATTTTCAGGTGAAGTTGTCGGAACCGTTACCAGATACTTGGTTCGAGGGTCTTGTACCAGCATGTCAACGAAGAATAGCGAAGCCCCCTTCATCACCGGATAGACTTCACGCAGGTAATCAATATCCTTATTATACAGGTAATGGGTATAGAGGTGTTCGCACAACCAGGCAGCCGAAGTGTTAGTAGCCCCCCACTGCGGATGTTCGCCCGGCGCGGTGAACTCCCAAAGGTTACCCAGTATATGGGTCACCCAGCCACGTGCATTATAGAAGGCCTGTGCCGTACGTTCGCCGCTGGCTACTTGTTGTTTTGTCCACTCTATCAACGGAAGATGCAGTTCAGACAAGTTGGTTACCTCTGCCGGCCAATGGTTCATCTGGAAATTGACATTCAGATGGTAATCTCCATTCCATGGTGTATTAACACTTTGCGACCAAAGCCCTTGAAGGTTTGGAGGCAAAAGCCCCGGACGGGTGGAAGAGATCAACAAATAACGCCCGAACTGGAAATAAAGAGCGGCCAACGCGGGATCTTTCGCTTTACTGCTATCGGCAGCGAAAGCTTGTAAGCGTTTATCCATTGGTAACGCCTCATTCCCCGAGCTTCCCAAATCCAGTTCTGCACGTCCAAACAGGCTGCGGTAGGCAGCTATGTGTTCTTTCTTTAACGTAAGATAGTCTTTGCTTCCGGCCTTTTCCAATAAAGAACGTACCTGAGCCTGATAAGTATCTTTATTAAAGTAATCCGTAGCCATACTAACCAGAATAATGGCCTCAGACGCACTTTGCACGGCGACGGTGGAATCTCCTGCGATAATCCGTCCGCCTTTGGGGAGAACTACTCTTGCTCGTGATTCGTAGCAAGTTCCCTGCATCACAACAGTGTCTACGCCATCCGGCAACTGACCGCGCATTACCAGATCGTTACCTTCCGTCGTAACCGTATAGTGTTCCGGGCGAGTCATTCCGAAAGAGAAATTCAAAGCTTTATCGGCATCAGCCACCAGGTGAATCACTCCAATACCATCCGAGAAGGAGGTGAAAGCTTCACGTAAATAATTCACCCCTCCCTTTTGAAACGAGACGGTGGCGATGGCTTCATTTAAGTTCAGCTCTCTTTTATAGGAAGAAACGGATTCTGCATTTGGGTAAGTGTAATTCAAATATAAATTACCTACCAGCTGATAACTGCCATAAGGGGCATTGGAGCCGTCTCCATAGTTACTGCCTAATCCTTTACAAACAAAAGTATTGTACATTAAGTCCTGAGCCTCGTCATTCCGTCCTTCAAAAATGAGCTTCCGGATAGTAGCCAAAGCCCCGTATGCCTTCGGATTATCGGTGTCTTGTTTGCTGCCGGACCACATAGATATCTCATTCAAGACAAGATTTTCCTTGTCCATTCCACCATCCGGCATCATTCCCAAACGACCGTTACCAAGGGGGAAGGTCTCTTCCCACATTCGTGCAGGCTGATCGAAATGATACGATAACGAAGATTTCTTATTCGTTTCCGGCATCTTATCGCAAGCCACCAGCAGGAGGATAAAAAGCAAAGAAATGCAGTTTGTTTTCATGTGTATTACGTATTAAATTAGAAACTTTGCATGTCGCATAAACGTTTGTAGTAGCCATTCAAAGCAAGAAGTTCTTCATGGCGGCCTCTCTCCACTATTTCGCCTTCGTGCATCACACATATTTCATCGGCATTGCGGATGGTAGAAAGACGGTGGGCTATAACGATAGTAGTACGGTTCTTCATCAGGTTTTCTAAAGCATCCTGCACCAACCGTTCCGATTCGGTATCCAATGCTGAGGTAGCCTCATCCAGGATAAGGATAGGAGGGTTTTTCAAGATAGCCCGCGCAATGCTGACACGCTGGCGCTGTCCGCCGGACAATTTACCGCCACGGTCACCTATATTGGTATTATATCCTTCTTCGCTGGCTATAATAAAATCGTGGGCATTGGCAATCCTGGCGGCTTCTTCCACTTGCTCCTGCGTTGCATTATCAACACCAAATGAGATATTATTGAAGAAAGTATCGTTAAACAAGATAGCCTCCTGGTTTACATTGCCCATCAGTCCACGCAAATCATATAGTCTGGCATCACGGATATCCACATCGTCTATTGTAATACTACCTTTGTTTACATCGTAGAAACGGGGCAACAAATCCACTAAAGTACTTTTGCCGGACCCTGACTGGCCAACTAAAGCAATAGTCTTACCTTTAGGGATGTTCAGGTTAATGCCTTTCAATATCCATTCATTCTGGTATTTAAACCATACGTCGTTGTATGAAATAGATTTTGTCAACCGGATAGGTTGGGGATTCTTTGGGTCATGGATGTTGGTTTCGGCTTTTAAAATCTTATCCACACGCTCCATAGAAGCCAAACCTTTCTGGATGGAATAAACAGATTTACTTAAGTCTTTTGCCGGATTAATAATGCTGTAAAATATCACCAGGTAATAGATAAAAGTAGGTGCATCAATCGGACTGTTTGAACTTAATATTAATGTACCGCCATACCATAATACAATTGCAATGGTAGCTGTTCCTAAAAATTCACTCATCGGATGCGCCATTTGTTGGCGTCGATAGATACGGTTGGTGGTGTTACGAAAGATTTCGTTATTCTTCTCAAACCGTATCTGAATCTTCTTTTCGGCATTAAATGCCTTTATAATACGTAAACCTCCAAGTGTTTCTTCAATTTGACTCATAAGCAATCCCCATTGTTGCTGACCTTCCAACGATTTACGTTTCAATTTCTTTCCAACCTGTCCCATTACATAACCGGCAAGAGGTAGAAGGATCAATACAAATAATGTAAGCTGCCAACTTATCATAATCATACCAGCCAGATAGATAAGGATAAGAATAGGATTCTTAAACAACATATCCAATGAACTCATAATAGAGGCCTCTATTTCATTTACATCACCGGATACTCGGGCTATAATATCTCCTTTACGTTCTTCCGAGAAGAAACCAAGAGGCAATTGGGTGATCTTTTTGTTTATCTGGTTACGTATGTCGCGCACAACTCCTGTTCGTATAGGAATCATCGTAAAGAATGCCATATACATGGTAGCAACTTTAAAGAAGGTCATTATAACAAGGAAAAGCCCCATTACAATTAATGCAAACGAGCCTCCATGCGTCTCAATGACGTCCGTTACAAACCAAAAGAAATTATTCTTTAAAATCTCGGGCATAGCTTTCCATGATTCGAGAGACAATGGATGAAACGTCCATTCCATATAGGTATAGGTAGCTTCATTTATCTTAAAAAGTATCTGGAGAATCGGAATAATTAATGCAAAAGAGAACAGATTTAATATCGCTGATAGAATATTGAACACAATGTTCAATATCATAAACTTTTTGTATGGAGGCACAAAACGCCTCAAAATACGGATGAAATCTCTCATATAAATGCTACGTATGGATAATTGAGGGCGCAAGTTACGGATTTTAACGGATAAAAATATCAGAAAAAAAGAATAAAAGTATGCAGTATTTAGCCTACTTTTGTATTTATCATTATATACTAATTATAATGAGAGGAGGAAGTATGAATAATTTCCAACACACACAACCGGAAAAAGCCAATAATACGCCGGTTTCGTTTTTAACTTTTGGGATAAAGGGTAAAATTAAAACAAAGGAGAGATGTATGAATGCTCCATATCGTATCTTGCTAAAACTTTGCAATTCTGTACTGGTTGCACTTCTTGCTTTATTTGGAATCGCTTGTTCCGATCAAAACGATCCTGTCCCTGCCGAATATGGAACACCTTATGCAAGTTTCAGTATTAAAGGAAAAGTAACAGACGAACAAAACCACCCCGTACCAAATGTCCGGATACTGGTTAGAACGCCGGACTCCAGTGAAGAATGGATCAAAGCCGATACGCTTTATAGTGATCAGCAAGGAGCATTCCTGTTTGAAAAGGCCGATTTTCCCGTAAGCAAATACAAGTTTATTATTTCCGATACCGATGGAGAAGCCAATGGAGGCTTTTTTGCAAACGACACAACGATACTGGCACTCAATCGGGAAGATTATAGAAATGGCCATCGTTGGTTTCAGGGAAGCGTAGATAAGGAAATACAAATAACTCTCAAAAAGTATGTGGATCCGCATACGTCTCCCTACGTTTTATATACTATTTACGGGAGAGTAACCGATAAAGACGGTTATCCTTTAGCAGGAATATTAATTAATACGTTGCCGTCATATACTTTTAATGACGCAAACAACCCTTATTCTTATCCCGCCATCACCGACCATAGTGGTAATTACAGCTTTACTTACGACAAAGCAACGGCTACCGAACATACTATTCAAGCTTCTTTATATCGAGGCTGGTGGAATTGGGAGGCTTATTATGAAAGCTCCGCTACCGTCAATTTTGCCGACATTCCATTATCTGAAGGAAAGGGCATGTTGATAGGGAAAGGAAAAAAAGAAGTTAACTTTGTACTGAAAGACAAAGCTTATAAATAGATACAAGAATGGACAAACGCCCCGGATTTCGAAAACGTATAGCGCTGGAATTGTTTAGAAGTTTAAAACGAAACCGCACAAAGATACATGAATTGCGTACACTCTTTTGGGAGTGTACGCTTCGTTGCAATGTAGCTTGCCGTCATTGCGGAAGTGACTGTCATGTATCAGCACAACAACCCGATATGCCTGTAAATGACTTTCTAAAAGTAATAGAAGATATTACGCCTTATGTTGAGCCAAACAAAGTCATGGTCGTTTTTACCGGCGGAGAAGCATTAGTCCGTAAAGACATTGAAGAATGCGGCCGGGAACTATACCATCGTGGTTTTCCCTGGGGTATCGTTACTAACGGATTACTCCTTACAAGAGAAAGGCTGGATTCCCTCCTTGCTGCCGGTCTGCATTCAATAACCATAAGCCTTGATGGCTTCGAGAATGCGCATAACTGGCTTCGCCGTCACCCCAAAAGCTTCGAGAATGCGCTAAATGCGATTTGTATGCTAACAGAGGAAAAAGAAATAGTCTGGGATGTAGTTACTTGTGTAAATCAGCAAAATTTTAAAGACCTTAAATTATTTAAAGACTTCCTTATAGATATGGGTGTGAAAAATTGGCGTATCTTTACGATCTTCCCGGTCGGAAGAGCTGCCAATGTTCCTGAATTACAATTAAGTAATGAACAATACACATGGGTACTTAACTTTATACGTTATTGCCGGAAAGAAGGGAAAATACATACCAGCTACGGCTGCGAAGGTTTCCTTGGGAACTATGAAGCAGAAGTGAGAGATCAGTTATTCCAGTGTAATGCAGGAATCAATACAGCTTCGGTATTAGCAGACGGAGCTATTTCCGGTTGCCCCAGTATCCGGGCTAATTACCATCAGGGAAGTATCTATAAAGATAATTTCATTGATGTATGGAACAACAAATTTCAACCTTACCGGGATCGCAAGTGGGCCAAGCAAGGCGAATGTGCGGATTGCAGTATGTTCCGTTATTGCGAAGGAAATGGAATGCACTTGCACGACGACAACGGAAAACTATTAGTTTGCCATTATAAGAGAATTACATAACAAAAATTCAGACACATGAAAAACACATTCATTCTTTGTGCCATTATGATGTTTAACTGTTTCATATCGGCTCAAACCAATCATTTCCCATCAACAAATGACTATGCAGAGTTAGCAGACACCAAGCCACATGACAGTGAAGCTGTTTGGGACAAACTTCCTGCAACACCCCAACTCAGCTGGGGAACAATCTATACAAGATATCCGAAATTAAGCATTCCGGAAGTTACAAAGACGTCCCGTTGGCAAACAAATGCCTGGAAAGGGGAAAGAGTTAATGCTCAGGCCGTTTTATGGACAAAATCGGACATTAAAGATGTTACGTTAACAGTTAGCGACCTAGTAAATGGTTCTTCTGTAATTCCGGCATCAGCCATTTCCACAAACTTCGTTCGTTATATCATGACAGATGAACTAAATAAAGACCGTCAAGGAGGATGTGGAAATCGTGAAAATAAAGCAGAATGGGACTCGTCCATTGTTGCCGATGTTCTGGATATCGTAAAAGTTCGTGACATAACAGCCCGGACCACACAACCTATATGGGTAAACATTTGGGTGCCTCAAAATAGTAAAGCAGGAAAGTACAAAGGAATACTAACCATATCAGGTAAAGATATAACTCCTACGAACTTACAAATTCAAATCAATGTATTAAACCATACATTGCCAACACCTAAGGAATGGGCATTTCACCTGGATTTATGGCAAAACCCATATGCTGTAGCCCGTTATTATGACCTCCCTTTATGGAGCAAAGAACATTTTGATGCCATGCGCCCTATTATGAAAATGTTGGCTAATGCCGGACAAAAAATTATTACAACAAGTATTATGTATAAGCCCTGGGCGGGACAAACAGAAGATCACTTTGACAGTATGGTCTTTCGCATGAAAAACATAGACGGGAGCTGGACTTTCGATTATACCGTATTTGATAAATGGGTAGAATATATGATGAATGAAATTGGCATAGATCAACAAATCAACTGTTACACAATGATCCCGTGGGCCCTTTCTTTCGATTATTTCGATCAGGCAACCAATCGGATAAAATTTGTTGAAGCTAAACCCGGAGATGCCGCATACAAAGACTATTGGGGTAGCTTTTTAAAAGACTTTGCCCGTCATCTACGTCAAAAAGGCTGGTTTGAAAAAACCACTATTGCTATGGACGAGCGAGGTATGGAAGCCATGCAAGAAGCTATTAAGGTAATTCGGAGTGCTGATCCTGAATATAAAATTTCATTAGCAGGAAATTATCATCAGGAAATAGAGCCTGATTTATATGATTATTGTTTAGGTTACGGACATAATTTCCCGGCAGACATAAAAACAAAACGAGAAAAGGCCGGAAAAATCAGTACAGTTTATACTTGCTGTAGCGAAGCTTTCCCAAATGTATTCACGTTCTCTGCGCCTGCCGAAGCTACATGGATAGGTTGGCACACTATGGCCGGAAACTACGACGGTTATTTGCGTTGGGCATATAACAGTTGGACCGCCGATCCGTTACGTGATTCCCGTTTCCGTACATGGGCAGCCGGTGATTGCTATATTGTATATCCGGAACGTAGCAGCATCCGGATGGAGTGCCTTATCGAAGGCATCCAGGACTATGAAAAGATTCGTATACTCCGTAAAGAATTAACAGCGAAGAATAATAAAAGTAAACTGGACAAACTCAATAAACTTGTTTCTAAATTCACACCCGAAGGTTTAGCTTCTACCCAGCAAGATCCGACAGAAATGGTTATTGAAGCAAGAAAGGAACTGAATAAATTCTGAAAATAAAAAGAGAATAATCATTAAGCCTCCGGCAATTCAAAAATGAACACCGGAGGCTTCTCTCTTAATAAGCATACTTATATATACCACCATCTTTCAATTATGCATGTCCTGTTCCTTTTCATTTAGAGTATCTAACAGGCAGGGAGAACATTTAAAACAAATTATTGTCCTAGGTATTAACATAACGGTATCTCCTGTTCTGGGATTACGTGCCAGGCGGCTTGTTTGCAAACGCGGTTTAAATGTTCCAAAATTCTGTAAGCTTACTCTTTCACCCTTTTTAATTCCTTCGGCAATGATGTTCATCATTTCTTCTACAATGCTTCTAAGTTCTCGCTGATTTCTTCCTGTTCTTTCCGACAACTCATTAACCAATTGACTCTTATTCATTGTTTGTTATTTTTAATAGTTAATTCATTTTATCCAACTTATCTTTTCTATATTGGGATGGAGACATCCCGGTATGTTTTCTGAAAAATCGTCCTAAAGCTGATTGATTTGAAAAATTGGTCTTCGAAACTATCTCTTGTATATTTAGAGTAGAGTCTCTCAAAAGACTCTTAATCTCAGAAATCGTATATTCCAATATCCAATCTTTTGCTGATTTACCCGTTATTTCTTTTACTACGGTTGACAGATATTTAGGAGTTATACATAATTGGTTTGCATAAAACCCAACTTCTCTATAGTCCTTAAAATACTTTATTATCAGATGAAAAAATTGATGAACAATCTGTTTTTTCCTTACACTAAAGTCAAAATTATCCACTAAGGGATCTTTTTTATACTCATTATAAATATCCAGATACAGAATTCTCAGGCAGTGAAGAATATATTCCCTACGGTATAAACAGTGAATATCTTTTATCCTGCGGCAAAGAAAAGAAAAATAATTTCTAAAAGAGCTAAGTTCATTTTCGTCCAAAAAATAATGATAGTGGCTTTGCATATAAAAGAAAAATTGTGGCGAAATAATTCCAATTCCACCTAATATGTCATCAAAAAGAGGTTGAGATATTTCAAAAGAATTCATTCGAAAGTCAGACGTCGTTTCCGATACCATCACTAGTTGACCCGGGAAAATAAAAATTATTTCATTTTGCTCAATCGTATGTTCATAACCATGTATATTAATTTTCGCTTTTCCTTTCACACAAAACACAATCATACCGAATCCTATATAAGAAGGATAGGAAGCTATTGGTATTTGATAGTAGTTTTCGTAAATCTTAAAATCGTTATCCAAAGAATATATCATGATTGTGTTCATGAATCAAAATTATCTTCTTTATAATTTACCCCATTTGTTATGTAAAAATATAACATCATTTTTAATCGACTTTCGATATTAGAATTTTGGTATAATATTGAAGAAAAATAGACCTTATTTTTGACATTTTTTGAAAAACAGTCTCTCTTAATTGCAAATCCTAACAAAATATCCGGCACGAACTATCTAAACATATTAAGAGGATGATTGGTTATTAAAAAAAGAATCAATAAAAATACAAATGCTATGGAAAGTAAACCTTTAGTTCATAACAATGAATTTCACCTGATAAAAAAAAGTGATATTCATAAGGCCGTGGAAGTGTTGGTTGAAAACTTAAATCTGGCAGCCGGCTCTACAGATGGATTTGACCTGTACAAAGTAATAGAAACCTATTTTACCGACTTAAACAAGAGACATAAAATAAATCACTTGTTACATATTGAAGAAAGTTGCAATTACTATGGTGAAAAAGAACAAGAACATGAATTAAAAGAAACTATTGGCTAATAAAAAAAGGGCATGTCAACTAATGACATGCCCTTTCGTATTTATATAGAAAAATAAACTTATTTACCAGCTAATTTTTCTTTTAATGCAGCAAGTTCTTCAATATCGCCCAGTGTAGTTTTTTCAACCGAGCTGGTTACCATTGCTGAATCATCTTCTTTCTTGCTACTGCGCTTTGCAGAAGATTTCTTTTCTGCAGTTTCCTTCTTTGCACCTTTTTGTTCATCTTCAAAGATGCGGCTGTGAGAAAGGATAATACGCTTAGCTTCTTTGTTGAATTCAATTACCTTGAACTGCAACTTTTCATCTACAGCAGCTTGAGAACCATCTTCTTTTACCAAATGTTTCGGCGTTGCGAAACCTTCTACGCCATAAGGCAAAGAAATAACAGCACCCTTATCCAATACTTCAATGATTGTACCTTCGTGGATAGAACCTACAGTAAAGATTGTTTCAAATACATCCCATGGATTTTCTTCCAACTGTTTGTGGCCTAAACTTAAACGACGGTTTTCCTTATCGATTTCCAGAACCTGAACCTCGATTTCCGCACCAATCTGAGTAAACTCAGACGGATGTTTGATCTTCTTAGTCCAAGATAGGTCAGAGATGTGGATCAAACCATCAACACCCTCTTCGATTTCTACAAATACACCGAAGTTAGTAAAGTTACGAACCTTAGCCATGTGGCGAGAACCTACAGGGAAACGTTCTTCAATATTTTCCCATGGATCAGCTTTCAGCTGTTTGATACCTAAAGACATCTTACGTTCGTCACGGTCCAGAGTCAAAATAACAGCTTCGATTTCATCACCTACTTTCATGAAGTCCTGAGCAGAACGCAAATGCTGAGTCCAAGACATTTCTGATACGTGGATCAAACCTTCTACGCCCGGAGCAATTTCAATAAATGCACCGTAGTCAGCCATAACAACAACTTTACCTTTAACCTTGTCACCCACTTTCAAGTCCGGATCCAAAGCATCCCAAGGATGAGGAGTTAATTGTTTCAAGCCTAAAGCAATACGTTTCTTTTCATCATCGAAGTCCAAGATAACAACATTGATCTTCTGATCCAGCTGAACGATTTCTTCCGGATGAGAAACGCGACCCCAAGACAAATCTGTAATGTGGATCAAACCATCTACGCCGCCCAAGTCGATAAATACACCGTAAGAAGTGATGTTCTTAACCGTACCTTCCAATACCTGGCCTTTTTCCAATTTAGAGATGATATCTTTCTTCTGTTGTTCAAGTTCTGCTTCAATAAGAGCTTTGTGGGATACAACAACATTCTTGAATTCCTGATTGATCTTAACAATCTTGAATTCCATTGTCTTACCTACAAATACATCGTAATCGCGGATAGGCTTAACATCGATTTGAGAACCCGGCAAGAATGCTTCAATACCGAATACATCAACAATCATACCGCCCTTCGTACGACACTTAATATAACCTTTGATAATTTCGTCTTTTTCAAGAGCTTCGTTAACACGATCCCAAGAACGTGTAGCACGTGCTTTTTTGTGAGAAAGGATTAATTGTCCTTTTTTATCTTCCTGGCTTTCGATATAGACTTCTACTTCGTCGCCAACTTTCAATTCCGGGTTATAACGGAATTCTGACATCGGAACGACACCGTCTGATTTAAAGCCGATGTTTACTACAACTTCGCGTTTGTTCATTGCAGTAACAGTACCCATAACCACTTCTTTATCTTTTACAGTGTTCAGGGTTTCGTCATACGTTTTTACAAGATCGTCCTTGCTTACTTCACCGTAAGTTTCGCCCTTTTCAAGAGCTTCCCAATTGAAATCATCAATGGGCTGGATGTTTTTTAAATTTTCCATTCTTTAATTGTTAATACTAAGTTTGTTTTAATTAGTAAGTTAGACTTTATGTTGTCATCTCTCAAAAATCGGGGCAAAGGTAATATTTTTTTCTAATACAAAAGCCTTTTTATCTCAAAAACGACACTTTTTCCACGTACTTATCAAAGTGGTTCTTATTATTCTTTCAGTGCAGGTGAAAGAACAGTCTTTTACAAGAATATTTCTCCAAAAAATTGCGGACAATGGAAATCGGGATTAGGTAAATCAATAGGACTCCAACTAATAAAATGAGGGAACTCCGTATCGTCTGCGCATTTATAGAAATTACCCTTAATCTTTTCGGGCAAATTATCCGGGTCCAACCCCATCAAGGTGAATGGAATAACTACTGTCAATTCCCAGGAATGCACTCCCGTCTTTTCGTCAAAAGGTTCACGGGGTAATGATGGATATGTCTTAATAGAAGCGTATTCTTGAGGGGTAAGAGATTCTTTATTTTCACGGGATTCACGTAAAGCGGCATCGCAAGTGCCTATGCAGTTGAATTCAAAATTCATATATTTTGAATCTCCCTCTTTCTGCATAAAAAATTCAACACAACTATCCCGGTGAACAGGTGAGTTATTAGTGCTATAAGTCGCTTTAAGACTGTTGCCTTTCACAAAATAACGAATATACAGATGTGTTTTGGTGCGGGCTATGTCAAAAGCGACAATCGGCTTATAGCTATACCCTTTCTTCCAGTTAACAACTTCAATATACTCGCGTTGAGCATATTGTTCCATCATATCGCCAATAGAAGAAAGAGGCAAATTTCCTAATATTTCCAAGCAGGGAACTTTTAGATTTCTCATTTTAAATATAGATTTGGATTAACGGCAAATGAAAATAGGAAGTCAGCAATACGGACAATACACCTATTATTGATAATACGATAATAATAGAACCTACTATTCTATTCATCATCCATACACCTCTCACATTGAACCATTTTCTTAATTTTGCTACTATATAAGTTATGCTAAACCACCAAAGTATAGCACCTATTCCGATACATACAATTCCACCGGCCAACATCCACACGGAGAATTCCGGTAAAACAAATCCGAAACGGGCAAATAAACCTATATATAACAGAACGATTAGAACGTTGCTAAAAGTAAGTAAAAAAGCTGTAATAAAATCCTGAGTGTATGACAATTTTTTCTCTTTTCGCTTCTTTAATCCCCTTGCCGGATTAGTCTGATATATATAATAGCCAAAAATCCCCAACACGATACTACCTATTATTTGCAAAGGTGCTTGATTAGCCTCCACAAAATTCACTACAACCCCCATTCCCAGGCACGTGAGAGCAGCATATATTACATCAGACAGCGCCGCTCCTAAGCCGGTTACAAATCCATGCCAACGTCCCTTGCTAAGTGTTCTTTGTATGCAAAGTATACCGATCGGTCCCATTGGAGACGATACCAGCACCCCTATTATTATACCTTTTATTATTATTCCGAACATTCTGAGCTAGAACTTTTCTCTTATTTTGTTCGCAAAGATACATTCATTGTATCGATAAAAAAAAGTAAAAACTTAAAAAGAGGCTTCTCCTGTTGTGTCCGGATATCTGTAATGGGAATCTGTTCGGTACTCACAGATAAAATCATCCCGATCTTTTTCTCAAATCATCCCGATGATTTCTAAAAAACATCCCGATGATTTGAGAAAAGGGAACATCTTTTAAAAAAACAAGATACCTATTTTTATCAAGCGTTATCCAAATATACCTTATCTTTGCAACCATGATTATAGCTAAACAAAAAAGGAAGGAGAACATAGCTGAGTATTTGCTATACATGTGGCAAGTGGAAGATTTGATACGTGCCAATAAGTTTGACATGGATTCTATCCGACGTACGGTGATAACCCGATATAATCAACCGGAAGAAGTTCTGAAAGAGATCGAACAATGGTACGAAGAACTTATCGACATGATGCAAAGTGAAGGTGTAAAGGAAAAAGGCCACATTCAATTAAATAAAAATGTGATTATTGCTTTAACCGATCTCCATCTGCAATTGCTCAAATCACCAAAAGAAATGATATACGGCGCAGCTTACTATAAGACGCTTCCTTATATAGTACAATTACGCGCTAAATCAGGAGGAGAAGAATTGCCGGAAATAGAAACATGCTTTGCGGCCGTATATGGATATCTACTCCTTAAAATGCAAGGAAAAGAGATCAGCAAGGAAACAATGGAAGGTATTAAACAGATCAGTTCTTTTTTAGCGTTGCTTGCTGAAAAATATCGTGAAGATATGAATGGAGAACTGAAATTAGATGAATAATAGTATCTTATGAAGACAGTTTTAATAACCGGAGCAAACGGTCAATTGGGTAATTCCATTCGTTTATTATCCGGAAAACATCCCCGGTTTAATTTCCTTTTTACAGATGTAGACCAATTAGACATTTGTGACAAAGAAGCGGTCCGGTCATACGTACAAAACAATGCCATAGACTACATTGTAAACTGTGCCGCTTATACTGCTGTTGACAAAGCAGAAGATAATATTGAATTATGTACCCGTATCAACCGGGATGCCGTCCGTTATCTGGGTGAAGCCGCCGGGATAGAGGGAGCAAGAATTATCCATGTATCAACAGACTATGTATTTGATGGTACAAACTATTGTCCTTATGTGGAGACAGCCCCCACCTGCCCCGTGTCTATATACGGAAAGACGAAGCTGGAAGGAGAAACAGCATTATTAAAAGCATGTCCGGATGCAGTAATTATCCGGACAGCTTGGCTATATTCCGAATTCGGAAGTAATTTTGTAAAAACAGTATTACGTTTAAGCGAAAACCCGAATGAGCTACGTTTCATATTCGACCAGGTAGGAACTCCTACTTATGCCGGAGATCTGGCTGCTGCTATCCTTCAAATTATTGAGCAGGGAGAAGATGGCGCCTATCATCCCGGTATTTACCATTTTTCGGACGAAGGAGTATGCAGTTGGTACGATTTTACAGTAAAAATAGTACAATTGGCAGGAAGAAACAACAAAGTAGTTCCAATAGAGACAAAAGATTACCCGACACGGGCTTCTCGTCCGCATTACAGCGTGTTAAACAAAAGTAAAATCAAAAAGACATACGGGCTGATTATCCCGCATTGGGAAGAAAGCCTGCAGGTTTGTTTGAAACAATTACTTCCTTTATAAATCAAATAACAAAACGTATTAATACATAACAATGAGTCAATATTCCGAAGAGATCAAGAGAAGAAGAACATTTGCCATCATCAGCCATCCGGATGCGGGTAAAACTACATTAACCGAAAAACTATTGTTATTCGGAGGAGCTATCCATGTGGCCGGAGCTGTTAAATCCAATAAGATTAAAAAGACTGCAACGTCCGACTGGATGGAAATAGAAAAACAACGTGGTATCTCTGTTGCAACCTCTGTAATGGCTTTTGATTATGCCGATCATAAGATTAATATATTAGACACTCCCGGTCACCAGGATTTTGCAGAAGATACTTTCCGTACGTTAACGGCCGTAGACAGCGTTATCATCGTTATCGACATTGCAAAAGGTGTAGAAGCACAAACACGTAAACTGATGGAAGTGTGCCGTATGCGTAAAACACCTGTGATTGTCTTCGTAAACAAAATGGACCGTGATGGTAAAGACCCGTTCGATTTGTTGGATGAAATAGAAGAAGAGCTGCATATAAATGTACGGCCGTTAAGCTGGCCTATCGACATGGGACAGCGTTTCAAGGGAGTATATAATATCTATGAACAAAATCTAAACCTGTATACCCCAAGCAAACAGTATGTAACTGAAAATGTAGAATTCAAAGACATCAACAATCCTGAATTGGAGAACTATATTGATCCTCACCAGGCAGAAAAGCTTCGCCAGGATATTGAACTGATAGAAGGTGTATATCCCGAATTCGATGTCGAAACTTATCTGAAAGGTGATATCGCTCCGGTATTCTTTGGTTCTGCTTTGAACAACTTTGGAGTAAAGGAACTGCTAGATTGCTTCATCAAAATAGCCCCGTCTCCCCGACCGGTACAGGCCATTGAAAGGACCGTTGATCCTGAAGAAGATAACTTTTCGGGTTTCATATTTAAGATACATGCCAATATGGACCCGAACCACCGCAGTTGTATTGCTTTCGTAAAGATATGCTCCGGACGTTTTGAACGGAATGCGAATTATAAACACGTACGTTTCGGTAAGCAAATGCGTTTCAGTAGTCCCACAGCATTTATGGCCCAGAAGAAAGAAGTGGTAGACGAAGCTTATGCCGGCGATATCATAGGGTTGCCCGATACCGGTAACTTTAAAATCGGAGACACATTGACTTCCGGTGAAGAACTCCACTTCAAAGGTTTGCCAAGCTTCTCTCCCGAAATGTTCAAATACATTGAAAATGCAGACCCGATGAAGGCTAAACAGCTTAACAAGGGTATTGAGCAGCTAATGGACGAAGGTGTTGCCCAGCTATTTACCAACCAGTTTAACGGACGCAAGATTATAGGAACAGTTGGCCAGTTACAATTTGAAGTAATCCAGTACCGTTTGCTGCACGAATATGGCGCCCAATGTAAATGGGAACCTATCAGTTTATACAAGGCTTGTTGGATAGAGAGTGATAATGCCACTGCATTAGAGAACTTCAAGAAACGCAAGGCGCAGTATATGGCTACAGACAAAGAAGGTCGCGACGTTTATCTGGCAGACTCGGGGTATGTACTGATGATGGCTCAACAAGACTTTCCGGACATTAAATTCCATTTCACTTCCGAGTTCTAAAGAAAATGAAACAGACTACTGCTATATTGGTCTTTCTTAGCGCATGCATGCTATTTTCATCCTGTCAGCAAAAACAACAGTACTATACGCTAACAGGTCAACTCCATACTCCCTACGTTGTAAAGTATGAGTATAAGCGACCGCTAACAAACGAGATCAATGCAGAGTTTCAACATTTCTATCATCTGTTTAATGCGTTCGATTCCACGTCTGTAATCTCCCGGATAAACCGTAATGAAGATTTGTCGGTAAAAGACACGTTGTTTGCCAAGCTCTTTAATACAGCGAAACATGTATCGGAGCAGACCGACGGAGCTTATGACATTACTTCCGCCCCGATAATAAACCTTTGGGGATTCGGATTTAGCAAGAAAGACAGTGTTACCCCCGGACATATAGACAGTGTTAAGGCTTTTGTAGGTTATCAGAAAATACATCTGGTAGACGGAGAAATAAAGAAGAATGACCCTCGCCTGCAATTGAATGCTTCTTCTTTGGCAGACGGTACGGTATGTGACATGATAGCCCGCATGTTTGAAGAAAAAGGCATACAGAATTTCATGATAGACTTTGGAGGGGAAGTTGTGGCCAAAGGAGTTAATCCCAAAGGCGAATGCTGGCGTATCGGTATAACGAAACCGATTGACGATGCTTCCGGAGCAACTCAAGATATACAGGAGATCGTTACTTTATGCGGGCGTCATGCTTTGGCAACTTCGGGCAACTACCGCAACTTTTATATAAAGGACGGAAAGAAATATGCTCACACCGTCGACCCACGTGAAGGTTGTCCCGTGCAACGGGATGTATTAGGAGCAACCGTAATCGCCCCCGAAGGCATGGTAGCCGACGCATATGCCACCGCATGTATGGTACTTGGTTCTGAAGGGGCTCGCAAACTAAAAGAATTAGCCCCGGAAATAGAATATTATCTCATTTGTTCCGATTCTACAAGCACGAATTACCGTATAGAGTATTCGGAAGGGTTTGGTAAGTATTTGCCGGCAAAGGAATGATCGTTATTTTAATTTAATATGGCTTCTCCCGAGTATTTTTGCGATCGCAAGAAAGGTCGTGCCAGTGCCCTCACCTCCGGGAAGTTCATCCATCGTTATAGCCTCCCATCCTCCAGTTCCGTCCAATCACCCCATAACCTTCCCAATTAACAATGGTAAATCCGGTATTTAAAAGAGCTGACTTTTGAACTTAAAAGTCCCGTCTTAACACTTCAAAAGAGCTGACCTTTGAAATGTTAAGACGGGACTTCTATATTCAAAAGATATATCCTTTGAAACATGAACTCAAATCATCAATATCGCATTAACTATTGTACACATATTTTCACCATACAGCCTTTAATCACCTATCAAATTAACATCAGGCAACACTGTTGAATATTTTATCCTCAATAAAAAAAGGCTCATTCTCTGTTGACAGATGAATGAGCCTTTTCTATATTATATCGTTTTATTATTTCTCCCGGACAAATATATTGATCGGTGTACCTGTAAACTCCCAATTGTCACGGATTTTATTTTCAAGGAAGCGTTTATACGGTTCCTTTATCCACTGGGGAAGATTACAAAAGAACACAAATGAAGGTATACTTCCGGCTGGCAATTGCGTAATATATTTAATCTTAATATATTTTCCCTTCCATGCGGGAGGCGGATAGTTCTCGATAATAGGCAACATCACCTCGTTCAGCTTAGCTGTAGGAACGCGTCGGTTACGATTCTCATATACTTCTTTTGCAGTTTCCAATACCTTTAGAATTCGTTGCTTGGTAAGTGCCGAAATAAACAGGATAGGAAAGTCGGTAAATGGAGCGAGACGTTCGCGTATCGCATTCGTGTAAGACTTAATAACAGCTTGACTTTTGTCTTCTATCAAATCCCATTTATTTACACAGACAACCAAGCCTTTTTTATTTTTCTGCACTAAGGAGAAGATATTCAAATCCTGACTTTCGATACCGCGCGTAGCATCCAACATCAAAACGCAGACATCCGAATTCTCAATAGCACGAATGGAACGGATTACGGAATAATATTCCAAATCTTCATTCACTTTGCCTTTTTTACGAATACCGGCCGTGTCTACCAAATAAAAGTTCAAACCAAACTTATTGTATTTTGTATATATGGAATCGCGCGTAGTGCCGGCTATTTCAGTCACAATATGGCGGTCTTCTCCAATAAAAGCATTAATCAATGACGATTTACCTGCGTTTGGACGGCCAATAATAGCAATACGGGGTAGTTCTTCTTCTAATTCCTCGGGCTTCTCCTGGGGTAATGTTTCCACAATCTTATCCAGCAAGTCACCTGTTCCGGAACCGTTAATGGCCGAAATACAGAAAGGATCTCCCAATCCGAAAGAGTAAAACTCGGCAGCGGCAGCATGCATCTCAAAGGTGTCTGCTTTATTAGATACGATAATTATTGGTTTCTTAGAGCGGCGAAGGATACCGGCTACTTCTATGTCCAAGTCGGTAATGCCATTCAACACATCTACCACAAACAAGATAACGTCAGCTTCTTCAATAGCTATTTGTACTTGCTTGTTTATCTCTTCTTCAAAAACATCGTCCGAATTAACTACCCATCCACCGGTATCAATAAGAGAAAATTCTTTACCTGTCCACTCCACTTTACCGTACTGACGGTCGCGGGTTGTGCCTGCTTCTTCGTTAACAATGGCTTGTCTGGTGCCAATCAAACGATTAAACAAGGTGGATTTACCTACGTTGGGCCTACCAACTATTGCTACAATATTTCCCATAATCAGATTTTTTCTTAATCTAGTTGATAACCGAAATTCTTCAATAAATTATCCCGGTTACGCCAATCTTTTTCTACTTTGACAAACATTTCCAAAAAGACTTTCTTGCCGAAGAAGCGTTCTATATCCTTGCGGGCCATCGCGCCGACCTTTTTTAATGCTTGCCCTCTATGTCCTATGATGATTCCTTTCTGAGAGTCGCGTTCCACCACAATAAGTGCCTTGATATGAATCATCTCTGCTTCTTCTTTAAACAGCTCAACTATGACTTCAACCGAGTAAGGCACTTCTTTCTGATAGTAAAGGAGTATCTTCTCGCGAATAATTTCCGTTACAAAGAAGCGCGCCGGTTTATCAGTTAGTGCATCTTTCTCAAAATAAGGAGGAGACTCGGGCATCAAGTCTTCCACCCTTTGCTTCACATAATCTATATTAAAGTTTGAAAGCGCTGAGATTGGTATAATCTCCGCTTTCGGAAGCAGTTCCTTCCATTGAGCAACTAATTTTTCGAGATCGGCCTGGTTAGTCTGGTCTATCTTATTAATCAGTAACAGTACCGGGCATTCTACGCTCTGTACTCGATGGAGAAACTCTTCGTTCTTGTCAATCTTTTCGATAACGTCTGTTACATATAACAATACATCGGCATCGCCTAAAGCCGATTCGGAGAAATTAAGCATAGATTCCTGCAACTTGTAATTAGGATGCAGAACTCCGGGGGTATCTGAATACACTATTTGCATATCGTCGGTATTCACTATACCCATAATACGATGACGCGTAGTTTGCGCCTTCGACGTAATAATAGATATACGTTCTCCCACCAACCGGTTCATCAGGGTAGATTTACCGACATTAGGATTACCAACAATATTTACAAATCCGGATTTATGCTTTCTTTCCATCATATCCCCATTTAAGATAAATTGCTCCCCATGTAAAGCCGGCACCAAAAGCAGCAAGAATCAAATTATCTCCTTTCTTTAGCTTGTCTTCCCATTCCCAAAGGCAAATAGGAATTGTTCCGGCACTGGTATTTCCATATTTTTGAATATTGATCATAACTTTTTCCATATCCACACCCAAGCGTTTTGCCGTAGCATCAATAATACGCAAGTTAGCCTGATGGGGTACGATCCAAGCTATGTCATCATGTGTCAGGTGATTTCGTTCAGCAATCTCGGCAGCCACATCGGCCATATACGAAACGGCATACTTAAAAACATATTTCCCGTCCTGAAAAACAAAATGTTCCCGATTATCTACAGTCTCGTGAGAAGGAGGATAAGCGGAACCGCCGGATTTCATAATCAGATGTGAATAGCCTACGCCGTCCGTACGCAAGATTGTATCCATCACTCCTACTTCTTCCGTTGTAGGTTCAAGCAATACTGCGCCACAGGCATCGCCAAACAGGGGACAGGTAGAACGATCCTGATAGTCTGTAATAGCGGTCATCTTGTCTCCTGCCACTACTACTACTTTTGTATAACGGCCGGAGCGAATATAGTTAGCTCCTGTTTCCAAAGCATACAAAAATCCGGCACACGCACCCTGCAAGTCGAATGTCATTGCATTCTTGCAGCCTGTGTGATAAGCTATAATAGAAGAGGTAGTAGGAAAATGATGATCAGAGGTGGTTGTAGCGGTCAAAATCACTTCAATTTCGTCAGGGTTCACTTTCGTTTTTTCGAGCAATTGCTTCACAGCACGTATACCCATGTAAGAAGTGCCTACCCCTTCCCCTTTCAATATACGGCGTTCTTTAATACCCACACGTGTCATAATCCATTCATCGGTGGTATCAACCAACTTTGAAATATCCTCATTAGTCAATACGTCCTCCGGAACGAATCCACCAACACCTGTTATAACTGCATTAATTTTATCCATATTTTCAAACATAAACAAAGACAACTCATCTTTTGATTAAAAAAAAGCCCTAAAAATATTTTTAGGGCTATTTCTTTAGTTCACCAAACCTACTAAGCTTGACAAACTTATACGGCAGCTTCTTTTTCGATAGCTAACTTACCTCTATAATAGCCGCATTCGCCGCAAACTGTGTGATAGATGTGCCATGCGCCACAATTAGGGCAGATAGCCATTGTTGGAGCTACAGCCTTGTCATGAGTTCTTCTCTTGGCTGTTCTTGTCTTACCTTGTCTTCTTTTAGGATGTGCCATGTTTTTATTTATTTAATTGTTATCATTTTCTATTAAGCCTTTCAGTGCTTCCCAACGAGGATCGGAGGCTTCCATTCCTCCTTCGTCTTCAATCACGATATCGTCGTCAACTACGTCATCGTCTAACTCGCTGTCTGATTCACTTGCACTTCTTGCCGTATGCTTCTTTAGTTTGGAAGACATTGTCTTATTACATTTACCCGGAGCATGTACATGCTTCATTGGTATTGCTAATGCAATAAATTCATAGAGGAACCAAGCCAAATTAATAGAGCCTTCTTCCTCTGGTATCACTACCACTTCATCACTTTCTTCAGCATACTCTTTACCGAATTTCACAACCAAACGATTATGAGTATCTATCGGTAATTCCATATCATCTAAACAACGATCACATGGAACCATTACAACTCCCTCTATCTGGAAGTTCATTTCAAACATCATTGATGATCTTTTTACTGTCAGATGGACTTTTACTTTCCCCTTCTGAACCTGATCTCCATCAATGTCCACAAAAAACTTATTCTCCAACAAGTAATCAAATTCATGTACCCCTGGAGTGAGATTCTTCAAATCTACATTATATAAATTAAACTTTCCCAAAGCCTTTTAGTGTAAAAACCTTGCAAAGGTACGAAAAAACTAAACACAAATGCAATACCTTTATTGTTATTTTTTACTATAACCCAATTTAGCCTTTATACTTCCGAAGTTCTATGCGGAATGTAGTGCCTTTTCCTAACTCGGAACTCTTCACAAATATCTTTCCTCCATGGTAAGATTCTATGATTCGTTTCACTAAAGACAATCCTAATCCCCATCCTCTTTTCTTTGTTGTATAGCCGGGATTGAATACTGTTTTAAATTTAGATTTAGGGATACCTTTTCCTGTATCCGCAATATCAATACGGACGCCTTTATCTTTTTCTTCTACTTGAAAAGTAATTTCGCCATGTCCTTCCATCGCATCAACGGCATTCTTGATCAGATTTTCGATTACCCAAGCAAAAAGGGAATCATTCATTAAAACTAGCAGAGGTTTATCCAAGAGATGCGTGTATATTTTTACTTTGGAGGATATACGGGTTTCCATATAGCTCAATGCGGAACGAATAGAATTATTTATATCCACAGGAACGGGGTCTGGATTAGAACCTATTTTAGAGAAACGTTCAGCAATAGTTTCCAACCGTTTCACGTCTTTTTCCATTTCATTAAGCAAGGACGGATCAATATCTTTCGTCCGAAGATATTCCACCCAAGCTATTAAAGAAGAAATAGGGGTTCCTAGCTGATGTGCCGTTTCTTTAGAAAGACCTACCCAAACTTTATTTTGTTCCGCACGTTTCGTACTTGCCAATGCAAGAAAAGCAATCAGGATAAATACAAACACAACAGAAAGCTGGGCATAGGGATATATAAGTAGACGTTTTAATATGATGGAGTCGTCATAATAAAGATATTGATATGAGCCGTTTTCCAGATCAACCGGTATAGGTTGGTTCTTGCTTTTAAACTCATTCACTTTCTTTTTTAAAAAAGCATCTACATCTTTTTCGGGAAGATCTATATTCTTATTCGCTATTACACTATCTCTGTCATTACAAAGGATAACGGGAATAGAAGTGTTTCCTTGAATAATCCGTAAGATAAGTGTCATGTTAAGACTTGGGTTTTCACTTGTTACAACACGAGTAGCCTCCGCCCACACTTCAATTTTTTGACGTTCTTCCTGAGCTAAATTCTTTATCAACATATCTGATACTACCACAGAAGCAATAGCTATCAAAATAGCCGCAAAAATAAAGATAAGCTTAAATCTCTGACGAGAATCATAAATGCTGCCCATACTAACTCTGCTTTTACAATCAATCCTGAGTTAATTAAAACGCCAAAAACGTAACATTATTATATTATACAAACCAAAAAAAGGAACCAACCTTTCGATTGATTCCTTAAAAACGGCGGCTACCTACTCTTCCACTTTTACGCAGTACCATCGGCGTGACGAGGCTTAACTTCTCTGTTCGGTATGGGAAGAGGTGGATCCCTCGTGCTATAACCACCTTAATATCTTTTATTTCTTAAACACTCTGGACTATCAATAAAGTCTTTTCAGTAAAACTCCTTTCCTACAAAACTATCATCCCACTTTCCCTTCTGAAAGTCTCGGGCGATTAGTACTACTCGGCTCACACATTACTGCACTTACACCTGTAGCCTATCTACGTCGTAGTCTACAACGACCCTTCAGGGATATCTCATCTTGAGGCTGGCTTCGTACTTAGATGCTTTCAGCACTTATCCAATCCAGACTTAGATACCCGGCAGTGCACCTGGCGGTACAACCGGTAAACCAGTGGTCTGTCCAACACGGTCCTCTCGTACTAGTGTCAGAACCCCTCAAATATCCTGCGCCCACGATAGATAGAGACCGAACTGTCTCACGACGTTCTGAACCCAGCTCGCGTGCCACTTTAATGGGCGAACAGCCCAACCCTTGGGACCTTCTCCAGCCCCAGGATGTGACGAGCCGACATCGAGGTGCCAAACCATTCCGTCGATATGAGCTCTTGGGAATGATCAGCCTGTTATCCCCGGAGTACCTTTTATCCTTTGAGCGATGGCCCTTCCATACGGAACCACCGGATCACTATGCTCTAGTTTCCTACCTGATCGACTTGTCGGTCTCTCAGTCAAGCACCCTTATGCCATTACACTCTACGACCGGTTACCAATCGGTCTGAGGGTACCTTTAGAAGCCTCCGTTACACTTTTGGAGGCGACCACCCCAGTCAAACTACCCACCATACAGTGTCCCCACTCCTGCGGGTTAGAACTCAAACAATAGAAGGGCCGTATTTCAACGATGACTCCACGAATACTGGCGTACCCGTTTCTTTGTCTCCGGCCTATCCTACACATCCATTGCCCAAACTCAATGTAAAGCTATAGTAAAGGTTCACGGGGTCTTTTCGTCCCATCGCGGGTAATCGGCATCTTCACCGATACTACAATTTCACCGAGCTCACGGTTGAGACAGTGCCCAGATCGTTACACCATTCGTGCAGGTCGGAACTTACCCGACAAGGAATTTCGCTACCTTAGGACCGTTATAGTTACGGCCGCCGTTTACTGGGGCTTCAATTCAAACCTTCGGATTGCTCCTGAGCTCTCCTCTTAACCTTCCAGCACCGGGCAGGTGTCAGGCTATATACTGCATGTTTCCATTTTGCATAGCCATGTGTTTTTGTTAAACAGTCGCCTGGGCCTATTCTCTGCGGCCATTCCATCTCTGGAATGGCGTCCTTTATCCCGAAGTTACAGGACCATTTTGCCTAGTTCCTTAACCGTGAATCACTCGAGCGCCTCAGTATTTTCAACCCAACTACGTGTGTCCGTTTACGGTACGGGTACTTTATGAATTATGTTTAGCGGATTTTCTTGGGAGCCTGTTTACATCCATATTGCTTTGTGCAAGCACGCTGCATACTGTCAGGTTCGACTCTCAAGGCGGATTTGCCTACCTCGATCTACGTCTACACCCTTTAACCGGCTATTCCGTCTGCCGGCAGGACTGTCACTTCTCCGTCTCCACATCACTCCATAAAGTAGTATGGGAATATTAAACCATTCTTCCATCGGTATCGCCGTTCGGCTTAACCTTAGGGCCCGACTTACCCTGATCCGATTAACGTTGATCAGGAAACCTTAGTCTTTCGGCGAGGAGGTTTCTCACCTCCTTTATCGTTACTTATACCTACATTTGCTTTTCTAAAAGCTCCAACAAGGGTTATCCCTTATCTTCTGCGCCGTTAGAATGCTCCCCTACCATTTCTTTCGAAATCCACAGCTTCGGTAAACAATTTATGCCCGATTATTATCCACGCCAAACCCCTCGACTAGTGAGCTGTTACGCACTCTTTAAATGAATGGCTGCTTCCAAGCCAACATCCTAGCTGTCTTTGCAGTCTGACTTCGTTAGTTCAACTTAATTGTTATTTCGGGACCTTAGCTGGTGGTCTGGATTCTTCTCCTCTCGGACACGGACCTTAGCACCCGCGCCCTCACTCCATGAATAACTATAGCACGCATTCGGAGTTTATCTGGACTTGATAGGCGGTGAAGCCCTCGCATCCAATCAGTCGCTCTACCTCATGCTATATAGTTCACAGGCTGCACCTAAATGCATTTCGGGGAGTACGAGCTATCTCCAAGTTTGATTAGCCTTTCACCCCTACCCTCACCTCATTGGAACACTTTTCAACGTATAACCATTCGGACCTCCAGTTAGTGTTACCTAACCTTCATCCTGGACAAGGGTAGATCACTTGGTTTCGCGTCTACTCACTCCGACTAAATCGCCCTGTTAAGACTCGCTTTCGCTTCGGCTACGTTCCTGAAGAACTTAACCTTGCCGGAGAAAGTAACTCGTAGGTTCATTATGCAAAAGGCACGCCGTCACAACTTAAGTTGCTCCGACCGCTTGTAGGCAGACGGGTTCAGGGTCTATTTCACTCCTCTGTTCGAGGTTCTTTTCACCTTTCCCTCACGGTACTGGTTCACTATCGGTCTCTCGGGAGTATTTAGCCTTACGGGATGGGCCCCGCTGTTTCACACAGGATTTCTCGTGCCCCGCGCTACTCAGGATACCACTAAGCTTCGTTAACCAGTCGTGTACCGGGCTATCACCGTATTTCGCTGTTCTTTCCAAAACATTCCACTTGATTAAGTTCTTGCTATATCGTGGTCCTACAACCCCGCTATTGCCTAAACAATAACGGTTTGGGCTGTTCCGCGTTCGCTCGCCACTACTTGCGGAATCACTTTTGTTTTCTCCTCCTATGGGTACTTAGATGTTTCAGTTCCCCACGTTTGCCTCCCATTAAGGGATGACAGGCCTTCAACCTGCCGGGTTGCCCCATTCGGATATCTTGGGATCAATGGTTATTTGCACCTTCCCCAAGCTTTTCGCAGCTTATCACGTCCTTCATCGCCTCCGAGAGCCTAGGCATCCACCGTCTGCCCTTACTTACTTTCTTTCCGGTGACACTTGCAAGCTATTACTAGCTGTCGTGTCGGGATGATATCTCTGTAAGTTCGCTCTACTTCTTTACTTTATTGATTCTGTCCATCATGTCAAAGATCTTCTTAATAATGTGATAATTATTCAATATGCTAATTTGCCAATTTCTTTTCATTGGCATATTGGCCTATTGCCTCATTGATCCATTATTTAGTGTGGAGAATAACGGATTCGAACCGTTGACCCTCTGCGTGCAAGGCAGATGCTCTAGCCAGCTGAGCTAATCCCCCCTCTTGGTTTGGTAGATAGTAGTTGGTAGTTAGTAGTTAGTAGACTTATCTACTTTAACTTCCTGACTACTTTTACTACTTCTCCCGGAGTGTAGTCCCAGGCAGAGTTGAACTGCCGACCTCTACATTATCAGTGTAGCGCTCTAACCAACTGAGCTATAGGACTGGCTTATCTTTTTCTTCCTGAAACTTTCTTTCCGCGGGGATACCGCGTCGAAGCTTCTGTTTTCTCTACTGGGTTGTCCAGTTTTAAGATCATATATAAATACATTACAACTAAAGCAGCACAAGTAAGGAAGTTAATACCTTCGTTACTATACTCGGTAATTCTGTGCTCCAGAAAGG
Source organism: Parabacteroides bouchesdurhonensis (assembly GCF_900186615.1). Classification (GTDB taxonomy): domain Bacteria; phylum Bacteroidota; class Bacteroidia; order Bacteroidales; family Tannerellaceae; genus Parabacteroides; species Parabacteroides bouchesdurhonensis. The sequence goes on along the minus strand of NZ_LT896588.1, from coordinate 1,863,748 downwards.
AGGTGTTCCAGCCGCACCTTCCGGTACGGCTACCTTGTTACGACTTAGCCCCAGTCACCAGTTTTACCCTAGGCCGATCCTTGCGGTTACGGACTTCAGGTACCCCCGGCTCCCATGGCTTGACGGGCGGTGTGTACAAGGCCCGGGAACGTATTCACCGCGCCATGGCTGATGCGCGATTACTAGCGAATCCAGCTTCACGGAGTCGAGTTGCAGACTCCGATCCGAACTGAGACGTGGTTTGGAGATTAGCGCCCTGTCGCCAGGTGGCTGCTCTTTGTCCACGCCATTGTAACACGTGTGTCGCCCCGGATGTAAGGGCCGTGCTGATTTGACGTCATCCCAACCTTCCTCACAGCTTACGCTGGCAGTCTCACTAGAGTCCTCACCTTGATGTGTTAGTAACTAGTGATTAGGGTTGCGCTCGTTATGGCACTTAAGCCGACACCTCACGGCACGAGCTGACGACAACCATGCAGCACCTCGCAAATGGCTATTGCTAGAAAGAATGTTTCCACTCCGGTCCAAATGCGTTCAAACCCGGGTAAGGTTCCTCGCGTATCATCGAATTAAACCACATGTTCCTCCGCTTGTGCGGGCCCCCGTCAATTCCTTTGAGTTTCACCGTTGCCGGCGTACTCCCCAGGTGGATTACTTAACGCTTTCGCTGTAGAGCTTACTGTATATCGCAAACTCCTAGTAATCATCGTTTACTGCGTGGACTACCAGGGTATCTAATCCTGTTTGATACCCACGCTTTCGTGCTTCAGTGTCAGTGATGGTTTAGTATGCTGCCTTCGCAATCGGAGTTCTGCGTGATATCTATGCATTTCACCGCTACACCACGCATTCCGCATACCTCAAACATACTCAAGATAAACAGTTTCAACGGCAATTTTATGGTTGAGCCACAAACTTTCACCGCTGACTTATCTATCCACCTACGCACCCTTTAAACCCAATAAATCCGGATAACGCTCGCATCCTCCGTATTACCGCGGCTGCTGGCACGGAGTTAGCCGATGCTTATTCGTAGGGTACATACAAAACAGGACACGTCCCGCACTTTATTCCCCTATAAAAGAAGTTTACAATCCATAGAACCTTCATCCTTCACGCGACTTGGCTGGTTCAGGCTCTCGCCCATTGACCAATATTCCTCACTGCTGCCTCCCGTAGGAGTTTGGTCCGTGTCTCAGTACCAATGTGGGGGACCTTCCTCTCAGAACCCCTATCCATCGTCGGTTTGGTGGGCCGTTACCCCGCCAACTGCCTAATGGAACGCATGCCTATCTATCAGCGATGAATCTTTAACAAATAT